>NZ_MIEQ01000025.1 GCF_001968815.1 Motiliproteus sp. MSK22-1
TACCCTGGAACGATCAGCCCTCCTGATCAAAAGCTGTTGTTGGGTTACGTTGCGCTAACCCAACTTACCCTTGGCTTTAGCTGAGTCCTAGTTTACAGAAAACCGACTACCCTAGAATAACAAACCCACCCAATCAAGGTGGGTTCCTCAATCGCTTACGAAGATGTGGATATTCAGGGCTGGAAAAACACAAACTTAGGATAAAAAACAGACAGATATGAAAAAAACGACAGGCGCTATATGCGACCAAGACTAGCTGAATAAAAATGCCATTCAAAAGCAACTACACTGATTGCGGCTAAAAGTACAAAAGCCATACAACCAGAGTAAAGAATTCAGATTGCCGACAGTAAATGCACCAGACGCCGTCCGGTGCTCAATATATACACATTTATATTCTTAGGAGAAGAAGCGCTGCAACTGCTCTTTACTTAAAAGGTTACTGCCTTCTCCACGCATTACTTTTAAAATCTCTGATTTCGCCATACCTCTGGGCATCCCACCTTCTGAGAGTATAGATAATAGGTGTTCAAAAAGATCTCTGCGTTTAAGACCAAGAGCACTATGAGCACGACGGTCTTCACATTGCGCAGTCATGCCAGTACCGCATTCACACAAGCGAGACATTTCGATGAGTGGTTTAACAGCGCCGCCCGCTTCCTTTAACCCCTGAGAAGAATCTACCGGAGAGGTATTTTCGACAAAATCTTCCAAGGTGTCATACACCCTGCCACAACCGCTGCATTCCTTTGGAAACGCTCCTTCCGCCAACACTTTCAGTCCAGCAAAAACCTCTTCGAATTTGTCTTCTGATTTTTGCTCTTCAGACTTTTTATCTTCAGATTCCAGCATCCATCGCTCCTCATGCTCATATTTGCACTGTTACAACAAACATAGCCGAAAGTGTCCGGGATTTCACTTTCGTCAGACAAGAAACCTTTTCTTTCAGAACGCAACCAAATTCAAAGTATCTAAAGCGTATTCAGCCCACGCGCCAGATCATTTTTCAGGTCATCCAGGCTTTCCAAGCCAACTGACAATCGAATCAGGTTATCGTTAATCCCGGCTTTTTCCCTTTCTTCCAGACTTAAACGTCCATGAGTCGTAGTTGCCGGGTGGGTAATCGTCGTTTTCACATCTCCCAGATTGCCTGTGATAGAAACAACCCTTGTAGCATTTATAAAATTCCACGCCTGTTGCTGGCCGCCTTTGACTTCAAATGCCAAAACCGCACCGAAAGCCTTCTGCTGTTTCGCTGCCAGCAAATGCTGAGGATGAGACTCCAGCCCCGCATAGAACACCTTATCAATTCCTTCCTTCTGCTCCAGCCAGTTTGCTAGTGCCATAGCTCGTTCGCTCTGAGCCATTAAACGAAGCTCCAGGGTTTCCAATCCTTTGATAAAGACCCAGGCGTTAAAGGGGCTCATCGAAGCTCCGCCCGTACGAAGGAAGCCAAAAACCTCCTCCATCTCCTTTTCTGGCCCTACTACAGCGCCTCCCATACAACGCCCCTGTCCATCCAAGAATTTTGTCGCCGAATGAACCACGAAATCGGCACCAAGGGTCAGTGGCTGTTGCAGCGCCGGAGTACAGAAACAATTATCAACCGCTAGCCAGCAACCATTCTTATGGGCAACATCGGAAACCGCTTTAATATCAGCAATTTCTGCCAACGGGTTTGAAGGCGTTTCAAGAAAAAACAGCTTGGTATTTTTGGTAACAGCCTGTTGCCAGGCTTCAAGATCACCAGGATCTACAAACGTGGTGGTAATACCCATTTTAGAAAAGTACTTGTCAAACAGCGACACTGTGGACCCAAACACGCTGCAAGAACAAACTATGTGGTCACCGTTGGAAAGCAGGCCAACCCCCAGAGAAAGAATGGCAGCCATTCCTGTTGAAGTTGCAACCGCTCTATCTGCTCCTTCTAAAGCGGCAATACGCTCCTCGAAAATGCGCACAGTCGGGTTGGTAAAACGAGAATAGATATTACCATCCTCCTCACCTCCAAATCGGGCCGCTGCCTCGGCTGCATTATTAAAAACAAAACTCGAGGTTGGAAAGATAGCCTCACTATGCTCCCCCTCTGCGGTACGGTGATGACCGCCACGAATAGCAAGAGTACTGAACTCAGCATCAGACAGATCAGAATCCAAACCGTCACGAAAAGAAGTTTTAGATGACTTCATCAAATCAATCTCTACAGTTTGTGATACATATTATTAGTTTCATCGCTCTCATTGGACTCCAAATCCTGCTTGGCAGCGTCATTCCGCTTAGCCTCAATGGACTCAAGATAATCAGAATCAACATCACCCGTTACATAATGACCATCAAAGACCGAGCAATCAAAGAGATCAATGGTGGCCTCACCACCCTGTGTTGAAGCCACTAAATCAGGAAGATCCTGGTACACCATCCAGTCAGCGCCAATCAGCTCACCGACTTCTTCGTCAGTGCGATTGTGAGCGATAAGCTCATTAACGGATGGCATATCTATGCCATATACATTTGGATAGCGAACAGCTGGCGCTGCAGAAGCAAAGTAGACTTTCTTGGCTCCCATTTCCCTCGCCATCTCAACTATTTGACGAGAGGTTGTACCACGAACTATAGAATCGTCGACTAACAGAACATTTTTTCCCTTAAATTCCAGCTCAATAGGATTTAGCTTACGACGAACTGTTTTTTCTCTTTCCTGCTGCCCAGGCATAATAAATGTGCGACCGATATAACGATTCTTAATAAACCCTTCCCTGAATTTCACGCCCAGAACGTTGGCCATTTCCATAGCTGCAGTACGGCTGGTCTCAGGAATAGGAATCACGACATCGATATCATGCTCAGGTCGCTCCCGGAGAATTTTTTTCGCTAGCAGCTCCCCCTGCAGCAAACGTGCCTTATACACTGATATCCCATCAATAATGGAATCCGGCCGCGCCAGGTAGACAAATTCAAACAAGCAAGGATGCAAGGCTGTTTTTTCTGCACACTGACGTGTATGAACTTCACCATCCTGAGTGATATAAATAGCTTCGCCGGGATCAAGATCTCTTACCAGCGAATAACCACTGATATCCAAAGCAACGCTCTCAGACGCTACCATATATTCAGTTCCCTGCTCGGTTTCCCGCTTACCGTAGACCACCGGCCGAATGCCGTTAGGATCACGGAAAGCTACAATGCCGTAGCCGGTAATCATACCCACTACAGCGTATCCACCACTGCAACGTTTATGGACCTGAGTAACAGCAGTAAAGATATCCTCTGCACTGGGTTGTAGCTTACCCAGTTGCTGCAGTTCATGAGCAAATACGTTCAACAACACTTCAGAATCAGAATTGGTATTAATGTGTCTTAAATCTGTTCTGAATATATCGTCAGCAAGCTCTTTGGCATTAGTAAGATTACCATTATGTGCCAAAGCAATACCGTAAGGAGAATTTACATAAAAAGGCTGGGCCTCAGCGGCGCTCGCACTTCCTGCTGTTGGATAACGAACATGGCCAATACCCATATTGCCGATAAGGCGACGCATATGGCGAGTCCGGAAAACTTCATTGACAAGACCATTGTCTTTACGGAGGTGAAATCGCCCCCCCTGGCAGGTCACCATTCCCGCAGCATCCTGACCGCGATGCTGCAAAACAGTCAGGCTGTCAAACAATGTTTGATTAACGTTGCTTTTGGCAACGATGCCTACAATACCGCACATTTGACGTACCTCATCAATATTTCAAATCGGAATTTTCAGAAAAAAGACGGCGAAGTCCGCTTTTTGAAAACACCCTGGCTTAGTCGGTTACAGCCGATCCAACTTGCCGCCCGCCATTGAAAACGTCTATTGCCCTTTTTGAGTCAAAGCCCGACTCAAGGATCAGTATAAATTATAGCCGCCCACCTTAACGACCGATGTTCAAAATCAGATCCGACGTCTCAGACGCTAAATTCTGAGTCCACTGTTCCATTACAGCGAAATGGGGAATAAGAAGAGATTGCTGCCACCACCGGTCTTTCACAGCCGGAGACATACCCAACAGAGCAACCAGCACAACAACAAGCACTCCCCCCCGAGCGATACCAAAAACCATCCCAAGAACTCGATCAGTCCCACTGAGGCCTGTAGCTCTGATTAACAGCCCTATAAAATTATTAATCAGAGCCCCAGCAAATAAGGTAGCAATAAATAAAAGCGCAAACGCGGCAACGACCCGGGCCGAGGGTGTTTCAATATAGCCTGCCAGCAACGCACTCATATTGTCGGTAAAAAGTCTCGCCACTATAAAGGCAGCAACCCAGGTCACAAGAGACAGGGCCTCTTTGACAAATCCGCGCTTAAGGCTGATAAGCGATGAAACAACGATTACGGCAATGATAACCCAATCTGCCCAATTCATACTTTACTCACTTAGAGATTCACAAAGCAGCCGAATTCTATCAGAGCCTGCCGCCAGTCCCAACCAAGATAGCTACTGATTTGTTAATTAATCACTAGCAGCTAAGCCCGGGTTGAACAGGAGTCTGCTGACACCACAACCCATTCATCCTGAGATACTTAACTGGTTGTAAATCGCAGGATAAGACCATCAAGCTTAAACTCACGCTTTAGCTTCTTGCGAAGTTCTTCAACAACGGATCGCTGCAGATCCGGCCCGACAAAAACCTTACTTAAATCCTGCTTACGGCGTATATATGATTTATACCCCCTGTCAGAAAGTCGCTTACGTAGTGCCTTAGCGTTACCGGCGTCCTTGAAACTTGCCAGTTGAATTGTCCAGGCAACAGGCACTCCTTGCTTATCCAGCACTGGCTTTTCTTTGGTAATTGAAATGGGTGCCTTAGCTACGTTTACCTCAACCTTCGGCTTGGTAGCCTCTTCAGTATTTATATCAGCTTTTCGATTAGACACCGTTTCTTGTGTAGGTGAGGCTTGAGAGGCCTCGGATGCAACCGGGTTGTGCTGCATATCAGATTGACTTAGTGGTGCATCTGGCTGAGGCCTTGGATCAGCAAAATCAGCACTATCGTCCAATGGTTTGTTTTCCGGTTTATATGGCTGCATGACCGGGAAGTCAGGTTCAGCAGGAATACTACCCTGTACCTGAATATCCCCATTAAGCTGGCCTTCCCGATAGCCCTCACCATCAAAAACCAAAGGTACAAATATTACCGCCAACGAAAGCAACAATAGAAAGCCCACTAAACGCTGTTTGCGTTGCTGACTCATACTTAAGCCTCCAAACAGCCCTTTAGAACATCAGCAACAGTATAAAATGATCCGACCACTAGAATGACTGCCCTGGAACCCGAATTTTCCAGTGCATGATTAAAAGCATCGGAAACGGTGTTGAAACAACGCCCTCCCGGCTTCACCAATCCCAGAGATTCCAGAGCTTGATTTAACTGGACAGCTGTCTGGCCCCTTGGCACATGGAGTGTCGCTGGATACCATTGATCAACAACTGAACTTAACTGCTTCAGGGTTGATCGTACATCCTTGTCCTCCAACATACCGACAACACAATGGACCTGCACTTTTTCAGAACAATCAGTATTTCGATCAGCATCCCCAGAAGAAGAATACTCTGCGATAAAGGCTTGAGAAGAAATCTGTTTTGCCAAATTCTCAGCAGCGTGAGGGTTATGAGCCACATCCAAAACAACCTGACGGTTGTTCTTCACGACTTGCTGAAAGCGACCGGTTAACTGTGCTTTCTCAATTCCTTTACGAAATGCATCATCAGATATTGCCAGATCAAGCATTTTTAACGCCTGAATTGCAGTACTCCCATTTGAAAAAGGCAACGAGGGCATAACCAAATTATTTATGCAAATCTCTTCACCCGTTCTGTCTCTGCCTCTCCAGGACCAAACTGTATTGTCAGTTTGCACAGGCCCAAATTGACATCCCCAGACCATTAAATCAGCACCGATGTCTGCAGCATGTTTGACAACAGATTGAGGTACATCAGCTTCCCCAAAAACAGCAGGACGGCCGGAACGGAAAATACCGGCTTTCTCGCGACCAATAGTCTCACGGTCATTCCCAAGCCAGCTTTCATGATCTAAGGCAACCGTTGTCACAACCGCAACATCTGGGTCGACAATATTTACGGCATCCAACCGTCCACCTAAACCAACCTCCAGCAATACCACATCGATCGCTTGCCTGTTAAAAATATCAAGAGCAACCAGCGTGCCGAATTCAAAGTAAGTCAATGGAACATCGGCTTTCGATCGCGCGTTCTCAATACGAGCAAAGGAGTCACATAACAACTGATCCTCAACCGGCTGATCGTTAATCGTGATTCGTTCGTTATAGCGCAGAAAATGTGGTGAGGTATAGCACCCCACCCGAACACCCGCTTGCTTCAGAATCTCCGACATATAGGCAATCGTTGACCCTTTACCATTAGTACCCGCCACCGTTACAACGGGGTGAATCATATCCCTGACTCCAAGCTCAAGCGCCACTTTAAGAGTGCGCTCCAGCCCCAAGTCAATTTCTTCTGGATGCCCTGCCTCAATAAAAGACAGCCACTGATCAAGATTCAACAATGGGGTCGCCTGCTTCTTTACTCTCGGATACTTCCTCTTCATCCACCGGAGGTTGCTGTATAGGCTGTTCTTCAACAACATCTATGACAACTGTTTGATTGGTTAGTTTGCCAAGAATCAACGATAAACGATTGCGCATATCTGAACGATTAATAATCATGTCCACTGCGCCATGGTCTAACAAAAATTCACTGCGCTGAAAACCTTCCGGCAATTGCTCACGAACAGTCTGTTCGATAACTCTTGGCCCGGCAAAACCTATCAAAGCGTTGGGTTCTGCAACATTCAGATCGCCCAACATAGCGAGACTCGCAGATACGCCACCGAAAACAGGGTCCGTCAGCACGGAAATATAAGGAATACCTTCTGCTTTTAATTTTTCCAATACTGCACTGGTCTTCGCCATCTGCATCAAAGAAAACAGAGCTTCTTGCATTCTTGCACCACCACTGGCAGCAAAACAGATCAACGGCAGACGCTGCTCCAGACAAACATTGGCCGCCCGAACAAATCGCTCGCCAACAACCGCCCCCATGGATCCGCCCATAAACTCAAAGTCAAAGGCTACAGCCACAACCTCAAGATCATTCACTGATCCTTTCATGGCAATGAGGGCATCTTTTTCTTCAGTTTGTTTTTGAGCTGCAGTTAATCGATCTTTATACTTTTTGGAATCCCTAAATTTCAGGCGATCCACCGGCTCCACATCCGCACCGATTTCAATTCGATTGCCCTCGTCCAGGAAAAGCTCAAGCCGATTACGCGCTCGCAGGCGCATATGATGATTACACTTGGGACAAACATTTAAATTTTTCTGCAATTCGGGCCGGTACAACACCGAACTACACTTGGGACATTTCTTCCAAAGGCCTTCAGGCACATTAGCTTTCTTCTTTGAATCAGAACGAATCAAAGAAGGTACAATTTTATCTAGCCAGCTGCTCATATACTCTCCAGGCTCAACCCGAATACTCTTTATCAATAGTCGCGATTAAAACTCGCGAATTCTAGCCGTGATTTTTAGCTACGCTTTGGTGCAAATGTAATGTATAGCGTTCAAATCCGCGCAGAAAACATTGAACGCTCCCGTCTGGGAGTCAAAGTTCTGCGCCTGAACATTAACAACAAAACTAAGCGTCCATCGCTTGCCTCATTCCGCGAATAATGTCTGCAACCTGCTGCGGTATACTGTCCGGGGTACTGGCTAGTTCAGCAATTTTATTAACTAACACACTTCCAACGATAACTCCGTCAGCAACCTTGGCAACCGATGCTGCGGATTTGTCATCGCGAATACCAAAACCTACACCCACGGGGAGATCTGTAATTTCGCGTATTGCTTCAAGTCTTGTAGCGACTTCATCAACATCGAGAGATGCCGACCCGGTAACGCCTTTCAGAGAAACGTAATAAACGTAACCACTGCTGACATCACAGATCTGCTTAATACGTTCTTCAGATGTGGTGGGAGCCAACAAAAAGACAGCGTCCAGATTATTGCGTTTTAGACCCGCACAGAAGTCTTCCGCCTCTTCCGGCGGTAAATCAACGGTCAGAACTCCGTCAACACCCGCTTTACTGGCCCGTTCCAGGAACGTTTCATACCCGATAGCCTCGACTGGATTGAGATACCCCATTAACACGACCGGGGTTACTGAGTCAGTCGTTCTAAACTCTGACACCATATCCAGAACGTCCACCAATCTTACGCCATGAACAAGAGCCCGCTCACAGGCAAGCTGAATCACAGGACCATCGGCCATCGGGTCAGAAAACGGAACACCCAACTCAATAATATCGGCTCCGGCTTCCACCAGTGCATGCATCAGTTTAACGGTAACACCCGGTTGTGGATCACCTGCTGTAATGTAAGGAATCAATGCCTTTCGGCCCTTAACCTTCAGCTCCTGCAGGCAGCTTTTTATACGACTCATAGAATCCTCAATATGTCTTTTTGAGCAGCGAAAAAAAGAACGTTAAACGGACTAAATACCAATGCCGTCAATTTCCGCTACCGTATGAATATCTTTGTCACCACGCCCGGAAAGATTTACGATCAACACCTGGTCTTTATCCATAGTGCGGGCAAGCTTCATTCCATAGGCAATCGCATGACTGGACTCAAGAGCTGGCATAATTCCCTCAACCCGGGTCAGGTCGCGAAAAGCATTCAGAGCCTCATCATCATTAATTGCCACATAATTAGCCCGTCCACAGTCTTTTAACCATGCATGCTCTGGCCCGACTCCTGGATAATCCAATCCGGCAGAGACAGAATGGGTACCTGCTATCTGTCCCGATTCATCTTCCATCAGATAGGTACGGTTTCCATGCAACACACCGGGGCGTCCTTTACATAACGGTGCAGCATGAAGCCCTGTTTCCAAACCGTGGCCACCCGCTTCCACACCATACATCTGGACATTTTTATCAGGGATGAAGGGGTAGAACAATCCGATGGCATTAGAGCCACCACCAACACAGGCAACCAGCGCATCTGGCAGTTTACCGGCCTGAGCCAAGCACTGCTGTCTGGCCTCACGGCCGATCACGGCCTGAAAATCACGAACCAGCTTTGGATATGGGTGTGGCCCTGCTGCCGTCCCGATAATATAAAAAGTGTTATCTACATTAGTAACCCAATCCCTCATCGCTTCGTTTAAGGCATCTTTCAAGGTTTTAGTTCCAGATTCTACTGAAACCACTTTGGCACCCAACAGCTTCATTCGGTAAACATTGAGCGCCTGGCGGCGAATATCCTCTGCCCCCATATAAACAACACACTCCAGACCCAGGCGGGCGGCAACGGTGGCCGATGCAACGCCATGTTGACCGGCTCCTGTTTCGGCAATGATACGGGGTTTACCCATACTCTTTGCCAGAAGAGCCTGTCCTATTGTGTTATTTATCTTGTGCGCTCCGGTGTGGTTCAGATCTTCGCGCTTAAGGTAAATACGTGCTCCACCCACTTCCTTCGTCAAACGCTCAGCAAAATATAATGGCGATGGTCTCCCAACATAATGCGCCAGATCGGCATCAAATTCTTTCTGGAATTCAGGAGACTTAGAAAGCTTTTCGTAGAGTTCCGACAAGTCCTGTAGCGCACTCATTAGCGTCTCAGAAGCAAAACGCCCCCCGTAAGGACCAAAATGTCCCAGCTCATCAGGGAGATCCATCAGTGCTTTAAAATCAACGTTGGTCGGCACAACTCACCTCTTTTATAAACTGATTGACCAGCTGACTATCTTTGATGCCTTTGGCAGCTTCAACGCCACCACTGACATCAACGGCAAACGGACGCACCTGCGCCACAGCTGATTCGATATTGTCTGGATTTAAACCGCCGGCCAGAATAACCGGCAGATCGAGATTCTCGGGAATCAATCCCCAATCAAAGGTTTCACCGGTTCCCCCCGGCACACCCGGTCGATAGGCGTCTAACAAGAGAGCTTTGGAACACGGGAACTGCCGTGCAAAAGCAGGCACATCAAGCCCTTCTCTTACTCTTATGGCTTTAATATAAGGGCGGCTGAAGGAACGGCAGTATTGCGGCGATTCATCACCATGAAACTGGAGTAAATCGACAGGAACCTGGCTTAAAACATCCCTGACTTGCTCAACAGGAGCATCAACAAATAGCGCAGTAACAGTCACAAAAGCGGGTATGGCCTGACAGATTTCAACAGCCTGCTGAATAGCAACAGATCGAGGACTCGGATCGTAAAAAACCAGCCCTATAGCGTCAGCCCCAGCATCGACCGCTGCCGCAGCATCCTCAACACGGGTAATCCCGCAAATCTTGACCCTGGTTCTCACCCTAAGGTTCCACTCATATAAAGATTATGACCATCCTTCGCCCGCTTTCATTGAGCGAGGAAAGGCAAAGACCGAAATAGTACCAGATGGCGCCCCTTTAGGTTAGTCAAACTGAGGCAAAAATACCGGTCCAAGCTCGGATTTTGGTAGATTAAACTCATCAGGGTAAATCGCATTAACAAAATACAAGCCAAATGGTGGCGCGGTGACCCCTCCCTCTCTTCTGTCACGAGATTCAAGCACCTCTTTAGCCCAGATAGGCTCCGCATCACCGGAGCCTATTTTCATCAATACTCCAGCGATATTTCTAATCATATGATGTAAGAAGGCATTAGCCCTTACATCAATAACTATTAGCTGCCCCAACCGCCTGACCCAAAGATGCCGAATATCTCGCACCGGACTATGAGCCTGACAACCCACAGCACGATACGAACTAAAATCATGGGTTCCAACCAAATAATTGGCCGCCTCCTGCATTCGAACTTCATCCAGAGGTCGAAAAGTCCAGGTAAGCTGACGGCTTAGCAGAGCAGGCTTCACGGGGCCATTAAAAATGACGTAGCGATATCTGCGCTCTAGAGCAGAAAAGCGCGCATGAAACTCTTCGGAAACGGATTTTATCCATTTAATACAAATATCATCCGGCAAATAAGTGTTGCTACCCAACAACCAGCCGCGCTCAGGCCTGACGGCGGCACTATCGAAGTGAATAATCTGGTAGCTGGCATGAACACCACTGTCAGTGCGTCCCGCACATATTACGGAAACCGGGTGGTTAGCGACCCGCCCTAAAGCCGCCTCTACCGCCTCCTGAACACAGTTGACACTACCCGGCTGACTTTGCCAGCCATGATATTTACTACCGTCATACTCAACACAAACCGCGTAACGGCAAAGAGGTGGCTGAGCCACCTCTTCTTTTTGGGGGTTATCCATCGCTTAACTTACATCTAAGAAAACGGCCAGAACCGAATGACCAAAATTCAGGACTGACCGTTTAAGTTAACATGTCTTGACCAGCTGAATAACTCAAGTCAGCTCCAGACAATTATAAAAGGTTTTTACCTACAAAAAATCTACCCATCCAAACAGCAATTGCTGCATCCACACTGATTCATCACTGCGATGTCAGCTCATCAAGCAATTTTTTAGCCTCAGCCTGCTGAGGTCCGTCACCATCCTTAATAACCTCCTGAAGAATATCCTTGGCACCATCTGGGTCGTCCATATCGATATAGGCCCTTGCGAGATCCAGTTTTGTACCCAACTCATCTGAAGCGTCAAGATAGTTAAGCTCTTCTGAAGAATCTGATACGTCGGTCTCTTCCAGATCCAGCTCATTATCGTCACCTTCAAGCATAAGATTGAGCTCAGCCTCCAACTCCTCATCATTAACGCCATCAAGGTCTTCATCGGAGTCCAAAGACATCAATGAACTTTCATCAGAAGGCGTTTCCTCAGCCTCTTCAAGCACATTGCGATCAACATCTTCTGAGCTCACATCTTCAGAGGATTCCAGAGATAACCCCACATCATCTGAAGCCTCTTCAGCCAACTCTACCTCGTCCTCGGCCTCAGAAACCACTTCATCCAGATCAACTTCAGTAGCCGGAGCACTATCAGCAGACTCCTCATCCAAACTTAAGCCTTCAGCAAGGCCGGGGATTTCCAGCTCCAGGTCATCCAAATCATCGTCTAACGCATCGATTTCACCCAGATCCAACCCTTCGCTGGAAACTTCAGTTTTTTCATCAGCAAGCTCATCTTCTTCATCAAGATCGAAACTCTCCAAGTCTAACTCTGAGTCTTCTGCTACTTCACTGACAGGCTCGCTGTCTACAGGGGACATCCCTTGCGCTTCTGCCTGACTTAGTAAATCATCCAGGGCATCATCACCGAGCAGATCTTCCTCTTCTTCCTCCGGCAAGGCATCTATGGTATCCAGCCCTGAAGCTTCAGCAAGATCTGCATCATCCATCAGCTCCTCTAAGCCAGAATCCTCAGTCAGGCTGTCTTCACTATCCTCGCTAAGGATGGCGTCAAGACCATCAATTTCCAGATCATCTGCATCATCAAGACTAAGCGCGTCGGGCTCTTCATCTTCTTCTGTATCAATTGAAAGCTCATTACCGCTTTCCGCTTCAGATTCTTCCAGAATCATGTCCAGCTCGGACAGCTCATCTTCTGGATCAGCCTCAGCCCCGGCGACCTCCTCTTCTATGTCAGCGGTTTCTTCTGCAAGGATAAAGTCCAGCTCGTTATCTACACTATCGACAGCAGCTTCGTCTTCAACATATTCATCAGCAGCTTCTTCAAGGGTTGTTTCATCCGCCGTATCTATTTCATCAAATGCTTCTTTAAGCTCGTCATCACTGGCCAGATTTTCTTCATCCTCTCCCGCCAGATCGTACTCTTCGTCATTGAGCAACGAAGCAGTAAACTCAGCCATCTCGGAGTCTTCTTCTACAGGCTCATCGATCTTCAAGTCCATATCAAGATCATCACCAAGCTCCTGATCAAGATCATCTGAGATCAGCGCTTCAAACTCATCTGACATATCATCATCTGTTGCCAGATTAAATGGATCATCCTGATCATCAACCACATCAACCTCTGCCAGTTTTTCATTGGCAGGTTCTTCAACAACAGGCTCTTCAGGTGCTATTGATTCTACAGTCGAATCAACATCCTCGGCAGCTTTTTCACGCTCCTCCAAAACAGCCATGGCCTCTTCAACGGCTTTTTCGTCCTCTTGCTCATCAGATTTGCGCTTGCGAGTCACAAACCAGATTCCAGCAAGCAAAGCCAAGAGACCTGCAACCCCACCACCCAACATCGCGGGAGACTGGAGAAGCTTGTCAAGAAACCCTCCGGTCGGTGGCTGAGGCGGCGGAGTTACCGGTGTAGTACCCGCCTGCGCTTCTGTAAGCTTATTTTGCAGATCAGCCATTTCCTGATCTTTTAACAGTAGAAGCCGCTGTACGGATTCCAACTGCTCAGCCAGTCGCTCCATTCGCTGGAACAGCTCTGTGTTATCCCGCTCGACTTTATCCAGCCCCTCCAAAGTAACAACAAGCTGCTCTTCCAGCTCTTGATTCTTCGCGCGCAGCTCTTCCGCCACTCCTCCGCCAGTAGCGTTCCCTTCGCTATCCACACTGATATTTTCAGCATCACCGCTTCCGGTATCGTTTTCCGGGGTTTTACTGACTATTCGAAGCTGAGACTGTTCATCCACACTTGCAGAAGTCTGCTGCGGAGAGTCTGACTTACTTGCATCCAACTGTTCGGCTTTCTTGTCGGTATTGGCGTTATTTTTCGGAACCGTCTCTTTCCATGCTGAATTCTGCCGCTTAACTTCTTTAACCGAGGTAGAAAAGTCCAAAGCTGCTATTTGTTGCTTGTTCGGAATATCCAACACTACGCCGGAACGCAGTCGGTTAATATTATTGTTGATAAAAGCGTCAGGGTTCATCTTTTGGATTGCCAGCATCATTTGCTGGGGGGAGACGCTACGATCCGGACGTGTTTTAAGTGCAATGTTCCAAAGATTATCTCGAGCGCCAACTTTATAAGACGCCCCTCTACCCGTACCTGCTTGCTGATTTGCTGTGGAAGACACAGCCCCCGGATTAGAAGCTCTCCCTGAGGGACGAATAGTTGGCGCAACAGTCTGACTGGAAACAGAGGTTCCTACGGGGGCGGAAGGAGTAGCCCGCGGAGCCAGGTCTTTAGCTGTAAATACAGGCGGATCCAATAATACCGTATATTCGCGTACCAACCGACCACTAGGCCAATTAACTTCTACCAAAAAATTCAGAAACGGTTCTTTAATAGGATCACGGGTAGTGAGTCGAATAACGCCCTTACCGTTTTTTATATCTAGCTGAAAATTAATATCAGAAAGGATTGTTGTTGGCTTGACCCCTGCAAGATAGAAATCATCGGCATCAGCCAGACCTGCGATAACCTGGGTCTGTATAAGATCCCTCACCTGAAGCAGATTTATTTCTGCATCCAAAGGTTGATTCAAGGCGGAATGGACAGTAACTTCCCCCAGCCCCAACGCCTGGGCTTGTGCGGTGGTAAGGGCACCAATGGCTGCCAGAGTGACCGCAGATTTTCGCAACATACTCTCTTCCTTTTGTTCACATCTTCGGAGCGTCCTCCGACGAAGTTACAAGTATAAATATGGGGCTGACTTCATCGGTTTATTTGCATCTGCAGAACAAACCCAATTGAAGCAAGTCTTATCCGATAGCGGCTTAAAGTATTATTTAATAATGCGTTATAATCAATATGTCGATGGCATTCAACAGCATATAACTGCAAATTAGCTGCTTAGAATCAAATTATTTCATAACTTGCTACCGGGTATGTCTCTTAATTACCAGAGACTTTGCTTACTTTTAAGCCAGTCAGACTCGATAATAAACACGCAATAAGCAGACAGAGGAAGGAACCACCGACCCAGCAACAAAGCGAATCAGCAGCCAAATCCCAGACAAAATTAGATTTGAAAGCACATAAAAAAGACAGACAGGGATTACCTGATATTGGAATGTTTTATAATACCGAACACATTGTAATACTAAAAAAACGACCAGCATACATGCCAGCCGTTTTACAGATCATTCAGGAAAACATCCAAACACTCAATCTAAATTGAATCAAGCACCTATGCTTCCTGCAAAATATTAAGCATCCGACGCAACGGTTCAGCAGCCCCCCACAACAACTGATCACCCACAGAAAAGGCATTCAGATATTCAGGCCCCATATTTAGCTTCCGCAAGCGACCAACGGGGACGGTCAACGTACCAGTAACAGCAGCAGGGGTCAGATCACGCATTGTCAATTCGCGATCGTTGGGCACAACCTTCACCCAATCGTTGTGTTCAGCCAACATCCCCTCAATTTCATCAACAGGAATATTCTTGTTCAACTTAATTGTAAACGCCTGGCTATGGCAACGCATTGAACCAATACGGACACAGGTTCCGTCCACAGGAACCGGGTTTTCACTAAGCCCCAGAATCTTGTTGGTTTCAGCCTGACCTTTCCACTCTTCGCGGCTTTGACCGTTATCCAACTGGGTATCAATCCATGGAATCAGACTACCAGCCAACGGTACGCCAAATTGAGCCGTATCAAAACCGTCACCTCGCATAGCTGCGGCCACGTCACGATCAATATCAAGTATCGCAGACGCCGGGTTATCCAACTGGTTAGAAACAGACGCGTTTATCTGGCCCATCTGACGAACCAGCTCGCGCATATGCTTTGCACCACCACCGGAAGCCGCCTGATAGGTCATAGAAGTTAACCACTCGACCGCACCGGCCTGAAACAATCCGCCAAGCCCCATCAGCATCAAACTAACAGTACAGTTGCCACCAACGAAAGTCTTGCCACCTTTGGCTATTGATTCTCGAATAATATTGCCGTTAACAGGGTCCAACACGATGACACTTTCATCCACCATTCTCAGAGATGAGGCAGCATCCACCCAATAGCCCTGCCAGCCAGACGCACGTAAAGGAGCATAAACTTCTTTCGTGTAATCACCGCCCTGGCAGGAAATAATAACATCCATAGGTTTGAGCTCGGTAATATCCCGAGCATCCTTGAGTGTTGGAATTTCTTTACCAATCTCAGGGCCTTGCTGGCCTACCTGAGATGTGGTGAAAAACACGGGCTCAATATTGTCGAAATCCCGCTCCTCAAGCATACGCTGCATTAGTACGGAACCAACCATACCTCTCCAGCCTACAAAACCTACACGCATCTTTACGTCCTACTTAATGTTATTGAATAATTCACTTTCAATTGATAAATCACGGCCAATTGATACTTTACGACTTACCCGAAAAATTTACGCTTTAACGTTGTTACAACCTCAGTTGTAACACTTTAATTTGCTCCTCCCGAACATGTCAGCAAGCTTGTCACTGAGCACCAAAAACCACAAATCATGCCCAGTGACGCCCATCATATCAGAACTGTTTCTAAAGCGCCCCCTGAGCACAACTTATCTAAACCGGCTGGGGACCAGCTCTGTATCACCCACTACGACAGGGCTGCCACTACTGCATCACCCATCTCTTGCGTAGTCACCTTACGGTTGCCTTCTGAGTAGATATCTGCAGTGCGCAACCCTTGGTCCAACACCTGACTAACCGCCATTTCTATTCGATCAGCAGCCTCTCTCTCACCCAATGAATAACGCAGCATCATTGAAGCAGATAAGATGGTTGCTAAAGGGTTTGCAATACCCTGGCCCGCTATATCCGGCGCCGAGCCATGGCAGGGTTCATACATCCCCTTACCATTGGCATCCAAAGATGCTGATGGAAGCATACCAATAGATCCAGTCAGCATCGCCGCCGCATCAGAGAGGATGTCGCCAAACATATTGCCGGTTACCATTACATCAAACTGTTTTGGCGCTCGCACCAGCTGCATTGCTGCATTATCGACATACATATGACTCAGCTCAACTTCGGGATACTCTGTTGCCAGCTCATCCATAACTTCTCGCCAGAGAACTGTTGCTTCCAGAACGTTAGCCTTATCAATGGAACAGACCTTCTTATCCCGCTTCATGGCTGCTTCAAAAGCAACTTTACCAATGCGCTTGATTTCAGACTCACTGTAAACGTAAGTGTTGTACCCCTGACGCTCACCATTTTCAAGTGTACGAATCCCTCTGGGCTGACCAAAATAGATACCGCCGGTTAGCTCTCGCACAATCAAAATATCCAGACCGGAAACTATCTCTGGCTTAAGGGATGAAGCTTCTGCCAGCTGAGGATACAAAATGGCCGGACGTAAATTACCAAACAATTCAAGCTGCGAACGGATCGCAAGCAACCCCTTTTCCGGCCTGATAGCTGTATCCAATGTATCCCATTTAGGCCCACCCACAGCACCAAGAAGAATTGCATCAGCCGCTTGTGCCTGCGTCTGTGTGACATCAGGAAAGGGCACACCTGCCGCATCAATCGCAGCGCCGCCCAGAAGCCCTTCCTCTGTAATCAGATCAAGATCAAACTGAGCTTTAACAGCGTTCAGAACTTTTACAGCCTCATTTACGATCTCAGGCCCGATACCATCCCCAGGCAAAACAAGAATTTTCTTAGTCATCTACACACCATAATCAAATCATTTTAAAAGCAAAACATTTACATGCATAACCCAGGAATTGCGATCTGATCTACTTATCACAAAACAGCCAAGGCGCTTCTTTCCTTCGCTTCACTTCATAGGCCCTGATCACATCCGCTTGCTGTAACGTCAACCCTATATCATCCAAGCCATTCAACAAACAGTGCTTACGAAAATCATCTATTGCAAACCCCAGCGCTTTACCGTCTGGTTTAATGACCTGTTGATTCTCCAGATCTATTCGAAGCTCATACCCCTCAGCTGCTGCTACCTCTTCAAACAAAGAATCCACTTCATCTTCATTTAGAACAATGGGTAACAGACCATTTTTAAAGCAATTATTAAAGAATATTTCTGCAAAACTGGGGGCAATAACAACCCGTATGCCAAAATCATCCAACGCCCATGGAGCATGCTCGCGGCTGGATCCACAACCAAAATTCTCACGCGCCAGCAATATCGAACAACCCTGATAGCGGGGTTGATTCAATACAAATTCAGTATTCAGTGGCCGCTGACTGCAGTCCTGATCAGGAACACCTTCATCAAGATAGCGCAACTCATCAAACAAATTTGGACCGAATCCAGAGCGTTTAATGGATTTAAGAAACTGCTTCGGGATGATCATATCTGTATCAATATTAGCCCGGTCTAAAGGGGCCACCACACCTTTGTGCTGAATAAACTTTTGCATCTGCCTTCTCCTGATCCCGACTAGGACTGCCCCATAAATTCACGCACGTCAACAAAATGCCCTTCTATAGCTGCTGCGGCAGCCATCGCAGGACTTACTAAATGCGTACGTCCGCCAAATCCCTGTCGACCTTCAAAATTTCGATTTGAGGTTGAAGCACAATGCTCACCCTGACCTAACTTATCAGCATTCATCGCCAGACACATTGAACACCCTGGCTCTCTCCACTCTAAACCGGCCTCACGAAAGATCAGATCCAGCCCTTCTTGCTCGGCCTGAGCCTTTACCAGACCAGAGCCTGGCACGACCAACGCCTGCTTTAAAGTCGATGCTACTTTACGGCCTTTAACGACTGCAGCTGCCTCGCGAAGATCTTCTATGCGAGAGTTGGTACAGGAACCAATAAAAACTCGATCCAACTGGATATCAGTAATAGCCTGATTTGCAGTCAACCCCATATAGCTTAACGCCCGCTCAATCCCCTGACTCTTACCCTGGTCAGGTTCTGCTGCCGGATCGGGCACATGAGCATCCACCGGCAGAACCATCTCCGGAGACGTCCCCCAGGTAACCTGCGGCTTGATAGAACCACCATCGAGCACAACCAAATGATCAAAAACAGCATCATCATCGCTGACAAACTCTTTCCAGGAAGCAACAGCTTGCTGCCACTGCTCAGCTTTCGGAGCAAAAGGACGGCCCTTAACGTACTCCACAGTAGTGTCATCAACAGCTACCATTCCCGCTCGAGCGCCCGCTTCAATAGCCATGTTACAGACAGTCATTCGACCCTCCATGGAAAGATTCTGAATTACCTCACCACCAAACTCAATTGCATAGCCCGTTCCACCAGCTGTACCAATTTCTCCGATTATCGCCAAAACGACATCTTTAGCTGTCACACCAGCCTCCAATGCCCCATCAACGCGCACCAGCATGTTCTTCATTTTCTTGGCAATCAGACACTGAGTTGCAAGCACATGCTCAACTTCGGAAGTACCGATACCATGAGCAAGCGCTCCAAACGCACCATGAGTGGAAGTATGAGAATCACCACACACAACCGTCATACCAGGTAAAGTTGCTCCCTGCTCCGGCCCCACAACATGGACAATCCCCTGACGCGGATCATTCATCTTGAACTCAACCACACCAAACTCATCACAGTTGTCATCCAGCGTTTGGACCTGAATTCTGGACACCGGATCTTCGATACCTTCAACACCGATTGTTCGCTCTTTTGATGTAGTCGGCACATTATGGTCAGGAGTCGCCAGATTGCCACTGATACGCCATGGCGACCTGCCAGCCAGCCTCAGCCCTTCGAACGCCTGCGGTGAGGTAACTTCATGCAACAACTGTAAATCGATATAGATCAGTGCACTGCCATCCGTTTGCTGACTTACCAAGTGGGCATCCCACAGCTTGTCGTACAGCGTTTTTCCGGCCATTTTATTCTCCTAACCTTTTATTGTTCCAACCCGCTTCTATTTCCCAGTACGATGTTTTGCAACAGAGCGCCAAGGATTAGCCTCAATTCGTACAAGACATCCTATGAGCATCAATCAAATAAAACAAATTCAAAATATTTATATTTTGGATTCCTTATGGTTATACTTTGCCATCCACCACCTCCCCGCCTCCCTTTTAGTTAAGAGTTATTTTGGAGAGGACTTCCCAACGCCGCTTATTTTGAAGAGTTCGTCAATGGATATCCAAGCACTTCGATCATTCGTCATTGTTGCAGAGACATCATCCTTTTCACTTGCTGCCGATCAACTCTTCATTACCCAGCCTGCGATCAGCAAGCGGATATCCAATCTGGAAGACCAGGTTGACTGTCGATTATTTGATCGGATTGGTCGAAAGGTCTCACTCACCGAAGCAGGAAAGGCCCTGCTGCCAAAAGCGCGAAATATTTTGCTGGAGATTGATGATACGCAACGCCTGCTGCATAACATGTCCGGGCAGGTAGGAGGCAAACTCTCCCTGGCCGCAAGCCATCATGTCAGCCTTCACAGGCTCCCTCCCATACTCAAGCGCTATTCAATGCAGCATCCTCAGGCGACTCTGGACTTGAAATTCACAGAATCAGAAGTTGCCTATGATCAAATTCTACATGGCTCACGGGAACTGGCGATTATCACACTATCACCGCTACCCCACCCTCAAATAGAATCCAGGGAAGTATGGATAGATCAGATGCGTTATGTCGTTACCAAAGAACATCCCCTGGCTCAGCAATCACACGTTCAATTCAAGGATCTATATCGATACAACGCCATCCTGCCGGAGAAAAGCACCTTTACGCGCCAAATCGCCGAGCAACATTTTGATGCCGAAGAACTTGAGCTGAACGTCATTATGTCCACCAACTATCTTGACACTATTCGAATGATGGTCAGCGTTGGACTGGGCTGGAGCCTGCTGCCGGACACAATGATCGACGATACGCTGAAAGTCCTGCCCGTATCCGATCAGGAAATCCAACGCCCTCTTGGCTTCATCTATCATCGAGATCGCACCCTCTCAAATGCGGCCAAAGCTTTCATAGAGCTACTTTCCACTAAAAACCGAAACGGACGGTAACTCACTGCAATATCACAAGCAGCTTTGAACACAAGTAAGTTTGCATTAGACTGAAGACCCAGCCCGACACACCCGCAAAACAGCATTCCCGGAGAAAAAACGTGGACAACAAACAGCAAGAGATTCTTCAGGACTGGCTGGAAGTCCAAAAGCAACATTGGCAAAACCTGCTCAACGGTGAGGATGTACCCGCCAGTGACTGGTCAGATCTGACCAACACTTGCCATCAGATTGCGGAACAATTGTTACCACAAAGCGCAACCCTGGTACGATCAATGACTGACCAGGCAAAAGAGTTTTCTCGCTATGGTGAGCATCTGTTAAAAGCCTTGAGCGCCCCCGACAGCCCCCCTGATTTAGAGGAAATTGTTTTCGAATTTGGCAGTCACGTGCAAGATCAGACCAACTCCATTTTCTTTAAGCAACTGGAGCTTCCTGACCATCTGTCCACCTTTCTGTCAAGCCTGGGCGCAGACACTCTCTCACTACCAGGTTTTCCTTTTATTCAGGAAGGAATAAAGAATAACCAGGCTCATTTAAAGAAAGGATTGCAACAAGCAGAGCAGGGATTTAAAGAGTTCCGTAACGCGTTAAGTGAATATATAGAAATCCAGAAGGACATTAATCGCGACAGCTGCCACCAACTACTGACGGCTTTAAAAGAGGGCGATAAGGTAGAGTCACTATCCGAATTACACTCTCTCTGGGCTCATCACTACGAACGCTGCTATCACCAACACCTCCACACCCCTGCCTATCAAGCCACCTATGGCCGCCTTTCCAATGCCTCTTTGATGCTAAAAAAACTTAATCGGCAGCACTGGGAAAGGGAGTATCTGGATTTAGGCTTAGTTCCACTGAAAGAGTACACCCAACTACTGGAACGCCATCATGATCTTCGCAAGACCGTAAAGAAGAATACTCAGCAGATTGAGCAACTGAAACAGCAATTGCGCCAGGAAACAGACAACAACACAGAAAAACTGCAACAACTTGAACACCAGATTCAATCACTAATGAAAGACCTCCCTTCCGCTCAGACCGCCGTTAAATCAAACAGCAAAGAGAAGAAAAAGAAAGCACCTGCTGTAGCCAACAAATATAAGTCGAAATGAACAATCTCAATCTGAAACCGACGGAAATTGCCAGAGAGCTGCTTGAGTTCAACAGCAGGATGTTAAAGAGCCTGGACACATTAGCTAACGTTAGCAGTATTGAGGTCGGCAGCACTGCAAATAGCGAAATATATCGGGAAGATAAACTACGCCTGCTCTACTACCCCGCAGAAAGCTCCAAACAAAAACAAGCCCCGTTACTTATAGTCTACGCTCTGGTAAATCGCCCCTATATCCTTGATCTGCAACCAGGACGCTCACTGATACAATCACTCACTCAAAGAGGTATTCCCATCTACCTGATAGATTGGGGCTACCCTGATTCAACAGATCAGTTTCTCGATCTGGACGATTATATTAATGGTTACCTTCAGAACTGTGTCAGCAAAGCACTGGAACATAGCAGCCACTCCAGGATAAATTTACTGGGTGTATGCCAAGGAGGTACTTTTAGCCTCTGCTACACGGCAATCAACCCAAATGAAGTTGCCAGTCTGATTACCATGGTAACGCCTGTGGACTTCCACACACCCGACAACACTCTCACCCAGCTGATCCGAACCATTAATACGGAACTTGCCATTGAAATCCATGGAAATTTCCCGGGAGAGGTGCTAACTCAAGCATATAATTCCCTGCTCCCCGTGCGCCTCGGGCTGGAGAAGCAACTAGGGTTACCCATGCAACTTGAAAACTATGCTGACGCACTTAATTTTTTGCGTATGGAGCGCTGGATTCACGACAGTCCAGATCTGGCTGGCAAGGCATTCAAGGAGTTCCTGACAAACTTCTTTGAACACAATCGCTTTCTAGAAGGCGGATTGAACATCGGAGAAAAAGCAGTAGATCTCAAAAAAATCCACCAGCCTGTTCTTAACCTTTTTGCTGCCAAGGACCACCTCGTTCCTCCTCAAGCATCCAGAGCCCTCAAACAACTAACATCCAGCAGGGATTACCAGGAAAAACAGTTTAACGGAGGCCATATAGGTATATTTGTGGGTAAGCAATCCCAAAAGAAACTACCGGATTTGATTGCCAAGTGGCTCATAGATCACGAATAAAAACGGATAAGGATAAGCGATTAGAATATACAACAGTCTCACGTAGTCTAAATCAGCAGAACCTACAGCAAATGCTCCGTTCTCGAACAATATTTCCTTTAGACTTACAGCAGGCAATTAATCCAACCGGCCTATTACGGCCGGTCAGAACAGAGTACTTCTATTTTTCAGTGTTGCCAGGCTCGTCTGCAGGCCCCTTTGGTGGGACTGAGTCACTACTGCTTTTTACATCCTCAGGCGCCTTAAACATATTCCACATAGCCATATTTTGGCCTGCAATCTTGTTCATCATAGTCAAAGGGTTCGCCGCATCAATCATTGACTCCATCTGCTCACGAATTTGATCCTGTTGAGCGAGAAACGTACCAATACTTTGCTCCAGATACTGGCGCATCATCCCTTGCATGTTATCCCCGTAGAAACGAATCAGTTGCTGCAGCACTTGATTAGTCAGGATTCCGGCGCCGTCTCCCTCCTGCTCAGAGATAATCTGCAACAAAATATTTCGCGTAAGATCCTTCCCCGTTTTTGAGTCCTGTACCTGAAACTGTACTTTTTCCAGCACAAGCTCCTTGACATCTTCCAAGGTAATGTAACAACTTCTTGAAGTATCATAGAGTCGACGGTTGGTGTACTTTCTTAAAATACGCAAGGTCTGTTGTTCCTCTTTTGTGCATTGTAGCGACAGTGCACCTTTAGCTTTTATCTGAATTATTATCAGCCTTTTTATCAGCCCCGGTATAGGACGTTATCATCTGCATCATCATCCTCTGAAATTGATCCATTGACGCGGAACCCGGTAAATAAGGCTTCATCAACGTCATAGGATCATATCCTTCGGTACCCGCCTCAACCTGCGCTCGTACCTGCTCCAACAGCTCTTTCTGGAACTCCTGAACATCAGGCAGCCCCAAAATTTTTCTCATCTCTTCAGGGGTAATATCCAAATCTATTGTTACTTTCATCTTCAACTCCCTGAACTCATTGATGTCGGAAATCTGCACTAAGTAATTTATAGCAGATAACTGCTTCTATGATAAGGGCATTTCAAATCAGCCTAATCAATCCTTAAACCTTTCCAGGCCAGAAAAAGACCAATAAGGCTTATAACGGCTGCAGAGAAAAATGTAGCGCCGCCACCAAATGTCGTCCATATAAGGCCGCTGCCATATGCACCTAAAGCACCACCTACGCCAAAGCCAAAACTACTGTATAGTGCCTGCCCCTGCCCTTGAGTGCCAGCCGGAAAAAAACTCTGCACCAGCGCAATACCCGCAGCATGAAGACAACCAAATGTAACCGCATGCATTATTTGCGCAATAATGACAACTGAAAACAAATGGGGATAGGCGCCGATCAAACACCAGCGTATTGTGCAAACAAGCAAACCTGACATCACCATATTCCGCAGTCCGATCCGACCCAAGGCCCTGTGCATGACTATAAACATGACGACCTCAGCCGCAACGCCCAGTGCCCAAAGCAGACCTATATCGACCTTAGTGTATCCAAAACCACTCATATAGATGGAGTAAAAGGTGTAATAGGGACCATGCCCCAATTGAATCAGCAGCGAAACGAGAAAAAAGATTATGACTTCAGGCCTGCGGAGAATACCTAGAAATTCAGCACTGGTTGAATCAATCTTAATATTTGGCTGCCGGGGTGCAAATAATGTCGTGATCCATATCAACGCCATACCAGCCCAAGACAGAGGGATCAGCAGGCTGATAGAGGACTGCTCAAACAACCCTCCCAAAAGCACTACAGCTATAATAAAACCAACAGAGCCCCATAACCTGACCTGACTGTACCGGGCTCGCTGGTCTCCCAATGCATGAAGCGTGATCACTTCATATTGTGGTAACACGGCGTTCCAGAAGAAGGTAAAAGAAAACATCAGCAAAGCCATTTGCCAATATTCATGAGACCAAAAAGCGGCAGAAAATACCAGGAAAGTTAAAAAGGAACCTATACGAATGATACTCAAACGCTTGCCGGTACGATCAGCAAGCCAACCCCATAGATTTGGAGCGATTATGCGCGTCCCCATGAGGATCGCCATCAACGATCCAATTTCTCCGGCATCAAAACCAAGATGCTCGAGGTACAGCCCCCAGTAAGGAACAATCGCCCCGAGCAAGGCAAAGTAACAAAGATAGAATGAAGAAAGACGCCAGTACGGCAAAGAATCTTTCCGCATTCAAGTCAGGACTTTTTTACAGATGCAGGAATTATGGGAACACCGGAGACTACATCAGCATTCTGCCCACGATGACGGAGAAAATGATCAATCAAAACCAGCGCCAACATGGCCTCCGCAATTGGCGTGGCTCTGATCCCAACACAAGGATCATGGCGCCCCTTAGTAACCACTTCAATCGGCTGTCCATTTCGATCAACACTGGTTCCGGGAAGATGAAGACTTGACGTGGGCTTAAGCGCCAGATGCGCAACAATGTCCTGCCCTGTTGAGATTCCCCCAAGAATACCACCTGCATGATTAGACAGAAAACCTTCGACAGTCATTTCATCCCGATGCTCACTGCCTCTTTGCTCAACCACGTCAAAACCATCTCCAATTTCAACACCTTTGACTGCGTTAATACTCATCAGCCCATGAGCAATTTCCGCATCAAGCCTGTCAAAAATGGGCTCACCCAGTCCAACTTTTACACCACTGGCCACCACAGTCAATCGAGCGCCGATAGAGTCTCCCGCCTTGCGTAACCGGTCCATATAGGTTTCCAGCTCTGATACCTTATCTGGATCAGGGCAAAAAAACGGATTGTTTTCAATCTCTTCCCAAACAACCTTGTCTGCTCGTATTGGCCCTAGCTGAGATAAATAACCACGCACCTGAATCCCAACTGTCGCAAGATATTTCTTAGCGACAGCGCCAGCAGCAACACGCATCGCGGTTTCGCGAGCGGAGGATCGCCCACCACCACGATAATCACGAACACCATATTTTTGCAAATAGGTATAGTCTGCATGACCTGGGCGAAAACTGTCAGCGATGTTCGAATAATCCTTAGAACGCTGATCCGTATTTTCAATCAACAGCCCAATAGGGGTCCCCGTAGTAACTCCTTCAAACACTCCAGAGAGAATTTTGACCTGATCCGGTTCTCTTCGTTGTGTAGTATGACGGGAGGTTCCCGGCTTACGACGATCCAGGTCTTTCTGCAGATCCTGCTCTGACAGCGCCAATCCGGGAGGGCAACCATCGACAATACAACCTAATGCCGGACCATGGCTCTCACCAAAGGTTGTAACAGCAAATAATTTACCAAATGTGTTTCCTGACATTGCATACTCCGGGCTATCTCACAACAGATCTACTCAGCTGCTGATATCATCAGCATTAGAACTGCTTTCTTAATTCTTTGATCAACTGAACCAACACTTCAATTATCTGCACGCACAATCTATTCAGCACAACAGATAACAAATCGATTCAGCACATCATAGGGTAATTGAACAAATCCACATAGATACAAGAGCGGCCTAAAAATTGCTAAAAGCAGCTTTGATGCTGCTGTAACGTCTCGGCGCTTAGCAAAAATACACCGTTTCCCCCATTGGGAAGATCCAGCCAAATAAACGGAACCTCAGGGTATTGTTGCTGTAAGGCAACTTCTGAATTACCAACCTCGACAACAAGAACTCCATCTTCGGTTAAATACTCTGAAGCCTGACGTAGAATTTGTCGGGTAATATCCAGACCATCAACTCCAGAACCAAGCCCTAATGCGGGCTCATGCTGATATTCTTTAGGCATTGAGGCTAGATCATCTCTATTCACATAGGGCGGATTGCTAACAATAAGCTGATAACGTTGATTAACCTCTGTAAACAGATCAGACTGGATGGCCTGAACCCGTTCTTGCAACTGGTATTGGTTGATATTCTTTTGACAGACTTCCAGAGCATCAGCTGAAAGATCCACCAGATCTACTTCAGCCATTTCAAAATACTGAGCACAGGCGATACCAATACAACCACTCCCGGTACAAAGATCCAATACACGTTCGACAGCTACATCACCTAACCAGGGCTGGAACCCTTCTTCAATCAGCCCTGCTATAGGGGACCTGGGAATCAGTACACGCTGATCAACAAAAAAGGGCATGCCACAAAAATAAGCTTCTCCAATCAGATAAGGCGCAGGAATTCTCTGCTTTATTCTGGCATCGAACAGTCGTAAAACCTCTCGTTTTTCAGATTCAAGCAACCGTGCAGACAGCACCTCTGGATCTGCATTCCATGGCATCCCGGCTACGTGCAAGACCATCTGAACAGCTTCATCCCAGCTATTGTCTGTACCATGACCAAAAAAGAGGTCAGCTTTATTCATTCGACTGGCGCCCAGCCGGATGAAATCACGTATTGTTTTCAGCTGTTTTAAAGCTGTGTCATTCTGATCCATTGGATATTTCAATATTCCAAAGCATTTTGTTCAAAAACTAGATTTCTTGCCATGCAAGATATAAGGAGACAAAATTGAATCCCGCACTGGCAACCTATGCCCCAAGGTTTAAAATGGGGCCTTATAGTAATGAATCTTGTAGCAAATCACCATGACAGAGAAGAATCAGTCGGACAAAAACCAGACTCAGGCCCCTGATGATACGACAGAAGCCTGCTTCAGGGAGTTAATGGGTAACGACATTACACCGATTAAGCAAAACCGTGCAAATATCTCCCGGCGAGTTAATACCAGTGGCAATAGCCAGTACCGACGAACAGCGGCACAATCTAGCGACGACCGTTTCGATCAGGGATTATCAGACGAACTGCGTACGCTTGTTGATTCGGAGGAAGAACTTATTTTTGCTCAAGCAGGGATTCAGCTAAGGGTGATGAAAAAACTCAGAAAGGGACATATCCCTTGGGAAGAAGGTCTGGATCTCCATGGTTATACAGTGGATCGAGCAAGAGAAGAGCTAGGACTTTTTATCAGACAGGCCAGTTACAGGGATCAGCGCTGCGTAATAGTTGTGCACGGTAAAGCACACTCTGAAGACGGCACTCCTGCGTTACTTAAATCTTACGTCAACGATTGGCTCCAGCAGATGGAACAGGTATTGGCCTTTGTTTCCGCCCAACCAAAAGATGGTGGCACTGGTGCGCTTTATGTACTTTTAAAAAACAGGAATAAGAGAAACCAAAGGTTCTCAGAGTTATAAATATGACGAATCAGGAACACATCATATTCAAAAAACACTCTACTATACCGCAAGGGTAAAACTACTTTACCTGACGGAATGAATAGCGTAGCGTAGCCCCTTTTGGGTCGGGGCAGCCTGTCGCTGCACCAACGATCATCCGCTACATTACAGTAGACGCAATAGAGTAAGACCATGAAAGAAGCATTTGCCAGTATTATCGAGGCCGTGGGAGAAGACCTGGAACGAGATGGCCTTCAGGACACTCCTGAACGCGCTGCCAAGGCATTTAACTACCTTACCCGCGGGTACCAACAGACACTTGACGAAGTGGTCAACAACGCTCTGTTTGATTCCGATAACAGTGAAATGGTGCTCGTAAAAGACATTGAGCTGTATTCACTGTGCGAGCACCATATGCTCCCCTTTATCGGTAAATGCCACGTGGCTTACATCCCATCTGGCAAAGTGCTCGGCTTGTCGAAAATCGCCCGTATCGTTGACATGTATGCCCGGCGCCTGCAGATACAGGAAAATATGACTAAACAGATTGCTGACAGTATTATGGAAGTAACCGGCGCTGCAGGGGTCGGAGTCATTATTGAAGCTCAGCATATGTGCATGATGATGCGCGGCGTAGAAAAACAGAACGGTGTAATGAAAACATCAATGATGCTGGGCCTGTTTCGCAACAATCCCAGCACCCGGGCGGAATTCCTTTCTCTCGTTAGCTAAAACAGATTCAAACTGCTGCTCGGGCCGCCAAAGCCAAGAAGGCCCGAGTTTGATTTAGCTTTCTCCTTCCCCGGCCAGCCTTAAACCGTGTTCGTAGTGATCCATGACATGCTTGGCAGCCTCCCTTCCTATATCAATCATCTCTTTAGCACGATAAAACTCATAGAAACGGCAGGATGATTTGGGGATTTCGATAAGCACATCTGGCGGATAGCCAGCAATTTTATATTGAGTCAAGCTACTCTGCATAACCTCCACTGACTGGTAGATCATTTCCAGACGGCCGATTTTATTACTCCGCTTACGTAAACGCTCGCTCTTAACTTTCAAGGGCCTGGGCTTGCTCTTGGCTTTATTAAGATTATCAGAAGGCCCTGTACCACCCAGCGCTATGCCTGCATCCCAGTCATCCATAAAGCCATGCTTGTCAGTATACAACGGCTCAAACTCTTCACCACCTCTAGTCACAGGCGGGGCACTGAGATTGACCGCAACAATAATGTCAGCATGAGCAGAAACCGTCGGAACGATAGGTACGGGGTTAAGCAACCCACCATCGACAAGTATGCGATCCCCCTTGATAACAGGGGCAAACAAGCTCGGAATGGCAATAGATGCACGCATTGCTTCAAACAGATCCCCCTCCTGGAACCAGACTTCTTTTTGATTAGTTAGATCTGTAGCAACTGCAGTATAAGAAATCGGCAATTCCTGGATCAGATGAGGCCCGACCAAATCCTGAATTATGGCAAATACTTTATCACCACGGATCATGCCAAATGTATCAAAAGAAAGATCAACCAGCCGTAAAATATCAATGTAACTTCGACTGGTAGCCCACTCTTCATACTGCCTCAACTTTCCTGCAGCATATATACCTCCGACCAAGGCCCCCATTGAACAACCAGCAATTGCAATGATTTTATAATTTCGACTCAACAACTCTTCAATGACACCGATATGTGCATGCCCCCGCGCACCACCACTACCCAAAACCAAAGAAACGGTTTTCACCATTAAGTCGTCCGCCCTGTCGACATGTCTTCATATTCAATATCGAATCGACCCAATTTATCCACTGCTGAAAATTACAGATAAACCAAGCCAACAAAACCTCTCAAACTCATTTCCCAATACACACCGTGCAAAGGGCAAATCTACTCCACCATTATCTCAATTCTATTATCCGGAACTTCGCTATTATAAGCGGGAGCCAGCGGACCGACACCGAAGGTTCTCAACCGGGCTTCCTGAACCCCTAGACCGACAAGCATCTCTTTCAGATTTTCTGCATAAACCCTGGCATCATTTTGCAACCTTTCAAAAGGACCTCTCTTTTCCTGATGACCAATCAGCCATATATCCGACAAAGGCCGCTCAGAAAGCAAGGACAAAAGCGCATCCGCCAGCACTTTTAACTCACTGGCCTTCCAGTCTTTGTCCAGTACAGCAACCCGATCTCCTTGCTGTAATCGCCTGATCACAGCATCCACAGCCATAACGCCCTCATCGCCGGCAACCGCTGCAGCAGGCCTTATCACATCAAGATGAAGGTAAACCCGCCTGTTCCCTCGTCGAACGCTGTAGAGCACGACAGTCACACCTTCATCCAAGTTCAGCTTCGCCGCCAGATAATATTGTTCTCGATCAACACCATACAGTTTGGCTATACCAAATTGACTGTTGGCCCACTCACTACTGCTACCACAGTTGCGCTCCTCACAAGAGAACAAAACGTCGTGAGGGATAGATTCCAATTGTCGCTGAAAATATTCAAACACAGCCTTGCTGCTGTGACCTGATGGAATCCGGTAGGTTATGCGAGTCAGCTGACCATCGATATATTCCGCTTTCTCCGGGGAAATAACACCATTAACCTTTTTCATCCGACCAAGAGCTAAGCGATACTCAGGCACCAGCAACTGGGTATATTGATCTATATAAGAAAGAGGATAGCGCTCCAGAACATCAGAATCAGCAGAACCGCTCACATCCACAGAAGCTGACACCATTGATGCGCCAAACATAAACAAACCACCCAGAATGACATTCAACATTAACCGAAGTCCTGTCTTTCTAGCTAATTCAGGCATATTTTGTTTTCGATAGCGTTGCAAAAGATCACTCCTACTTTTTACTTTTGTCCCCACCTGTATCTCCATTGGGCCCTTCCGTATCAAAAAGCAACTGTCATCTGAAAGCTTAGATAATTTTCAACTCAAGATACTCTACGTTCGCATTTTTCGCTATTATCGACAACCTAACTTTCAGGGTATTGTTTATGAATAGCTTAGCGGATAAGCAGACAGAACGACGCTTTAACATTGCTTTTATTACACTTTTTTCACTTCTATTCCTGCTCGCCCCTAGCTATTACCAGCCAAACCAAGGGGGAGAAGGGCTATTTCTGCCCTTTAACAATGTCGTATGGATTGTTGTAAGTTTTATCCTGGGACTAGCCTTACTGAAGGTACTGCATACGGGACACCTTTATGTACCAAGCATGACCTACGTTATGTTTTTTTTCCTGGGAACCACAACTATTTTAGGAATGGTTAATAGCGTAGCCACACCCGTCCCCTGGTTGTTCCGAAGCCTGGCTCTCTGGGGAGGCGTATTCTTCTTTATTGCCATGGCTCAATTTAAACTGAATCGACGCTGGCAAGACAACCTACTCTACATAATTATGATCTCTGCTGCCATCCAGTCAATATATGGGCTGATTCAAGTTCTGATTACTGATCCAGCTCCTTCATGGCTGCCAATGTCACCTGGATTTCCCCGCGGAATTTTCCAGCAAACCAATCTCAATGCCAGCTTTTCTGCTACTGGTTTGATTATCGCCTTATACCTAATAACTTCCGCTTCATATGGAAACAGAAAATTAATTATCCAAGCTCTACCATTAGCAGCTGCAGCCCTATGTATTGCGACACTGGTTAGCGCAGGCTCCAGAGTAGGCTTAACTGGCGCTGCAATCGGGATTACGCTCCTGATTGTTACTCGATTCCACAAAGTCTGGAGGTCAAAAAATGCCATAACCTTATTTATCATTTTTACTGCCGCAAGCGCCATTCTAACGACGCAACTGGATACTCATACAGGTGGACTGGAAACAGGCGTTAAAAAATTCAGTTCGGCTATAAAGGATAGTAGTCATCGCTCTGCAATATATGAATCCAGCTGGGAGCTGATAAAAGAAAAGCCTCTTCTTGGCTACGGTATCGGTCAGTTCCAGAAAGTCTGGCATGAAAAAAAGATCGAATACATTAAGAACCATCCTGAAGCTCCTGTGATGCCTCATCGCCTCAGCCATCCACACAACGAATTGCTTTACTGGGCCGTTGAAGGGGGAGCTATTGCTGTTCTAGGCATATTACTAATGATGCTCTCCGTTTTCTGGTATTGCTCACGACTGGGCATTCAAGAAGGCGGCAAGCATCTAGCTCTATTAATCCCTATAGGCATACACACCCAGGTGGAACTTCCATTTTATATTTCACAGCTTCACTGGATAACATTTATTACTATACTAGCGATGATAGCCACCCACCAAAGAAAGATAATACCAACAAATCTGAGCAGCTATGCAAGAGTAACCAGCCTTTCCATTGCCTTTGCAATACCGGTATTGGCAACAACCTTTTTCACTGACAGCTTATCAGCCATTAACAGCACCATAAACTTCCTGGTAAACAAAAACAAAGATATCCGCGCGCTCGAGCAGCCTGCAAAGAATATCTACCATCTCGAAAACGTCAACCTGCTTAGAATGCGTATTTTACTGCACGCCGGTCTCGACGAAAACAATGAAGAATTGCTCAGAGAATACGTATCAATGGCATTCGCACGGCTGACAAACACACCAGACATTAATGTCTTCAATGGACTGGCCGTTGCACTACATCACCTCAAAGACTATGACACCAGCCACCAGGTAATAGGTCGAGCACTAGCGATCTATCCCACAACACCTCTCACTCTTGCAGGACGAGACAAAATTATGGAACTCGATAGAAAGGCCGGAATTTTTGATCAGTACTGGCGATCAGTCCCCACCCCTGATCCACAGTAACTCACCACAACCTGTGGCAGCCACTTCATATTCGATGGCTGCCATCATTCCTGTATCCAGAAACTTTCTACCAGATACATAGCCAGCTAAACTGTTTATCGCGTTGGTTAACAACGGGTTATGGCCAACAAGCAGCACTCTGTCTTGAAGAGGCTCTATTCTGTCGATAAAGAGCTGCAAATCAGTACCAGGGGCTAACCAGTGAACTGTTTCAACGGGGGATTCAATTTCAAGCGAATCCAATACGATTGAAGCTGTGCTTTGAGCACGCCAATAGGGGCTACAATAAATGCGCGGGATACCGCCGAGGCTATTTTTTTGCTGATCAACAATGACTTCAACCTGTTTCCGCCCCCGCTCAGTCAAAGGTCGGTGACGATCTGTTAATCCATTGCCAGCCTCTCCGTGCCGAAGAAAAAAGACGGTTCGACTCATCGAGGAATAGATTTATCCAGAACTTCGAACTCTACATCCTCTCCCTGCTGACTTAGCATCAACTTTCGAACGACATCCTGAACTGGAAGCTTGTTAAAGACCACTTCAAAAAGCCCGCCAACCAAAGGCATATACACACCCAACTCATCAGCTTTAGCTTTCACATATTTGATCGTATTCACACCTTCAGCGACTTCACCCAATTCACTGACAGCACCCTCAAGATCTCTTCCTTGCCCCAAAGCAAAACCTACACGATAATTCCGGCTAAGAGGGGACATGCAAGTCACAATCAAATCACCAACTCCAGCCAGCCCGAGAAAAGTCATAGGATCTGCGCCCATTCGGACAGCAAAGCGACTCATTTCAGCGAGACTCCGTGTCATTAGCATACTGCGGGTATTTTCTCCCATCCCCATAGCCGCACACATACCTGCGGCTATTGCATAAATATTCTTTAGGGCGCCACCCAATTCAACACCGTAAACATCAGAGCCGGCATAGACACGAAAATAATCGCAATGAAATGCGGACTGTACTTTTGCACAGAGCTCTTCACTCTCACTAGCAATAACAGTAGCCGTCAATTGACGAGTGGCCACCTCTTTCGCCAAGTTCGGACCACTTATCACGCCAACCCGGCACTGCGGGGCTTCATCGCCAATCACTTCGCTCATCAGCTTAAAAGTGCCTGCCTCCACTCCCTTGGTCGTGCTGACTAAGGCATGCTGCGCGGTTAAATAGGGCTTGATTTGGCTAACCACCTGACGAAAATGGCTGCTGGGTATTGCGACAAGAACTAGAGAACTTTCAGCAAGAGCATCTGCAAAATCAGTCACAGGAATTAGCCCGGGATGCAATTTACATCCTGGCAGATAACGTTCATTTTCCCGATTGACTGCCATCCTTTCAGCCTGATCAGAGCTCCGCATCCATTGATAAACTTTATTGCCATTTTCAGCAGCAATATTAGCAAGAACGGTGCCAAAGCTGCCTCCACCTAAAACGGTAATTACCTGTTGATTCATCGCTGGATTACTAACCTTTTATCATTCAACGTAAGCGTCAATCCGTTCAGGTAATGAATCGGATAAATAGATTAAACCCTGTCAAGAGGGCCGCTTGAGCAAATCCTCACTGGGATGCACACATTCCAGTTGCTGCCCGATCAACTCTTCAATCTCCGGAATCATAAAAGAATCCGTCTCACAGGCAAAACTATAAGAGATACCTTCCGCACCAGCCCTGCCTGTACGACCAATCCGATGCACGTAATCTTCAGGATCTTCTGGTAAGTTGTAGTTGATCACATGACTAACGCCATCGACATGAATACCACGCCCAGCCACATCAGTTGCCACCAGAACCTTAATCCGACCACTTCGGAAAGCCTCCAGTGTCTTCACCCGCTGACTCTGACTAACCTCACCGGACAGCAGCTCAGCACCAATTCCCGTACGCTTTAATCGTTCGGTCAAACGCCTGGTAACATCACGACGATTAGCAAAAACCATTACCCGTTCAAGATGTTGCTGTCGAACGACGTTGTATAGTAAGTTAAATTTATCTTCTTCGCCGACCAGGTAGATTTGCTGTTTGACATTTTCTGAGGTGACGTGCTCCGGTTCAATTTCAACCATCACCGAATCCAATGTCCACATTCTGGCCAAGTTCAAAATATCTTCAGAAAATGTTGCACTGAACAGCAGGGTCTGCCTATCCTTCTTGTGGGGTGTACTTCGTATAATCTCCCTTACATCGGGAATAAATCCCATACTCAACATTCGATCTGCTTCATCAAGCACCAATGTTTCTACGGCGCTAAGATCGACATCACCTTTTCGATTGAAGTCCAGTAAACGCCCAGGAGTTGCGACCAATAAATCCACAACACCTTCCTTAAGCTGACGACGTTGCTTTTCATAATCCATTCCCCCGACAACAGTAAGTACTTTTAGGTCCGTATATTTAATCAGCCCTGCAGCATCCTTCGCTATCTGCATCACAAGCTCCCTGGTTGGTGCGACAACCAGAGCTCTGGGCTTGCCGTTGGAACGCTGAGTTTTTAACGGATAGTCAACCATATCAGTAAGAGCACTGATCAAAAAGGCAGCTGTTTTACCGGTTCCTGTCTGAGCTTTTCCGGTAAGGTCTTTCCCTTCTAAGGTATGGACCAGTGTTTTGGCCTGTATCGGAGTACAGTACTGAAATCCAACGTCTGCAATTGCATGCATTACGCTGTCAGGTAGATCAAGATCGTGAAATCGTATTTTTTCAGGATCCTCAGGTACGATAAACTGGCTTAATGACCAATTATCCTGGCGGGATTTTTTTTCCAATTTAACTTCTGACTGAGAAGAATTCCGATGACCAGGCTTGCCTGAGACCTTATTCCTATCGACACTCTGCCCGTCACTTCTGTTATTTTTTCTTCCTGCTGAAGTACTTTTTGTAACCGGCCTAGCTGTCGGGGACAGATTCTCACCGGTGTCTGTATCTTGCTTCTTTGAAGCCTTGGATGAGTCGCCGAACGTTTTGGAAATCCACTTAAGCAATGGGGTACCCCGAGTTCTATGTAGGCTGATAACAAGAGCGTCAAACTAACCCTCAGATTGACGCGTGCTGAATTGTAAAGCAAATCCCCCTTGCCGTCAGTTTTTACTTACTGCAGCGGTTAAGCATTCCAAAAACTCTATCAATAATGATTCTGATAAATTTAAAACTAAAACTATCCCTCCCCTCGAATAAATCACTACCTGGAAAATGCCGGTAGTGACTCTAGCAAAGCCCTGCCGTAACGCCGGGTAACAAGTCGATTATCTAATAATGTAATCTGCCCCCGATCAGTTTCTGATCTCAACAACCGTCCACAAGCCTGAATCAACTTTACCGAAGCATCGGGAACCGATATTTCCATAAAAGGATCGCCTCCACGTTCACGTATCCATTCATGAAGCGCCGCCTCTACCGGATCTCCCGGCACAGAAAAAGGAATTTTAGCAATCACAACATGAGTAAGATATTCTCCCGGCAAATCGACTCCTTCTGCAAATGATGCCAATCCAAACAGCACACTCCCGTTGCCGTCATCTATCCGTAGCTTATGTTGCCTCAGAACCTCCTGCTTTGAATACATTCCCTGAGCGATAATTTCAAGGTGCTTAGCGGGAGCTAATAACTCCTGTACCCTGAGCATTTGCCTCCACGATGTAAACAACACCAAGGCTGCATCTTCTTTCGATAGTACTTGTTGTAAAGTAGTAGCAACCGCTTCATCGTGAGCCTCCGTATCTGCCGGAGAAGCCTTCAAATCAGGTATATTCAAACGGGCAGCGTTAGCGTAGTCAAAAGGGCTGGGCACACGACTATATCGACAGTTTTCAGGCAACCCCGTTCGCATAATCAATCGCTGAAACTCTCCAAGCGCTGTAAGGGTGGCCGAAGTCACGACCGCCCCTGCACAAGGCTCCCACAGATGGGATTTTAACGTTTCTGATGCCACAATGGGACTGCAAGCCAACTCAATATCATGCCCTTCGGCCCCATCAACAGCCGTGAGCCAGCGCGCTTGGGGAGCTCCACTCGCAGGATTGGCAACAGCATAATCGCGCCACAGCGCAAGAGCACTCTCTGATCTTGCCAGCATGCGGCCTACCGTAGGATACCAGCGTTCCGCTCCTTCTTTGGAAATACCCAGCAAGGGCTCACTGATAGCTTCCTTTAACGTTTCTGCCGTCGCATCCAGCTGAGAGAAGATCTGATTATATAACCCAGCTAATTGAGAAGCGGATTCCCGCACCTGCTCTGGCACCACCCCGCCAGCAAAACGGCTGTGTTTCTTTTCCCGGTCATCAGCGACCAGCTCTTGCTGCAGCCCTTCAATAGCAGGAAGCAACACCCCTAAAGACTGATTGGTAGTTTCGGACAAACTAGCCACCATGGATAGCTTGCGCGCCAACCCGTCAGGATTCCCCAGATCTTTCACCAGTCTGCCCAGCGTCTTAGGGAGCTGCATTAACCATGACTGCGTTGAGCGAAGCCTGAGACGATAACTGAAATGCTGAAGCGCTTTATCGGAGAGATGATGGCCCTCATCGAAGATATAGATCGTTTCTTGAGGATCAGGAAGAATAGCCCCTCCCCCCAGAGCCAAGTCCGACAGTACCAAATCATGATTTGCAACAATACAGTCAGCTTTATCCAACCCCTGTCTCGATCGAAAAAAACAACAGCCGGAAAAGTGGCTGCAGCGACGGTTGGTACATTGACGATGATCAGTCGTAACCGGCCGCCAATCTTGATCATCCAGCTCCTTCGGCCAGCTGTCTCGCTCCCCGTCCCAATCACCTTTAGCGTAGCTTTCACCAAGGTCCTGATAAAGCGTATGCGTCCTATCATCCAGGCGAAGATCTAATTCATCTTCATAAAGCGCTTGACTGGGGTTTTGAGATTCATGATTCTGCAGCAACATATCCAACTTGCTAAGACAAAGATATCGCCCTCGTCCTTTAACCAGCTCATAGCTAAAATCCATACCGCTGTGTTGTGCCAAATCAGGTAAATCTTTCAGAACGATTTGTTCCTGTAAAGCGATAGTAGCGGTAGAAACAACCAGTTTTTTCCCCAAGTGCTTGGCCACAGGCAATGCTGCTAACAGGTATGCGACTGTTTTACCCGTTCCCGTACCGGCTTCCACCACACTGATTGCCGGTGTTGATTCATCCTGGGCCATTAAGCCTTTTACGATTTCTGCGATCATCAGCCGCTGACCATATCGAGCCCGATACTCTTTACTCTCGATATAATGGCTATAAGCCTGCTGAACTTCTTGTTTTAATGCTTCTGGAATGGCAACTGTCACGCCACTGTAACTCCAAGTCAGGTGAAACCAAGCCACTATCTTGCCTCAAATCCTGAAGGCAATAAATTGGCCCAGCTAAGAATCAATATAAAAAGCTAAAAGCTGTTAGCTCAGCTTTCAGGACTTAACTGCTGTCAATAAACTGCATCAAAGCACGTGGTGAAAATTGTTTTGCAAATAGTGGTCGACAACTGTATAAAAACACATATACTGTATATAAATACAGAGATTTCATCCACCACACACCGGAAGCGCCATGATTAATCTGACCAAGCGGCAAACCGAAGTCCTTGAGTGCGTCAAGCACTATATAGAAAGCACCGGTTATCCGCCAACCAGAGCAGACATTGCCAGAGAACTCGGCTTTAAATCAGCTAATGCAGCCGAAGAGCATCTAAAAGCCCTTGCACGAAAAGGTGCCATAGAAATGATACCCGGGACATCTCGTGGCATTAGGGTACCGGGAATGGAAGATGATACCCAGGGCATCCCTATAGTCGGCCGCGTTGCTGCCGGTAGCCCTGTACTTGCTCAGGAGCATATTGATGAGCATTGTCAAATTTCTGCTGATTTCTTCAGCCCAAAGGCTGACTACTTTCTTCGTGTGCAGGGGTTAAGCATGATAGATGCCGGAATATTTGATGGTGATTTACTTGCGGTACATCAAGCTCAGGAGGCAAACAATGGTCAAATCGTTGTCGCACGCATAGGCGATGAGGTCACGGTCAAGCGGTTTTTGAAAAACAAACATAAAGTCCAGCTTATTGCAGAAAACAAAGATTTTTCTCCAATTGAAATAGATCTTCGACACCAAGAACTCACGATTGAGGGCTTGGCTGTCGGTGTATTGAGAAGAGGTAACTAGCCATGCAGACCACTATCTTCGAGACCCTGGATAACCAGAACAGCACAATCCCCTGGGTTCCTGCCTTACAACCAAAAACGCCGGTGATGGCAGGCAAAATAACAGAAATTATTCTTCAGGATGAAGATGAGTATAACTTCCAACTATTGATGCCACTGCTAGCCCAGCTAAGTAAAGATGATCGCTGGTTCGCCTGGATAGCCCCACCAAAGAAAATGCCAAGAGCATGGCTATTGGAAGCAGGAATAGACATAAACAAAATAATGGTCCTGCAACCGGATCAGGAACACAATGAATTAGAACTTGCCACCAAGGCATTGCAGACAGGCACTTGTCATGCCGTCATCAGCTGGCCTGGCCAGCTAGACGAAACGGATTTTGAGCAACTGCAATTCGCTGCAAAGCGAGGCCAAAGCCATGCTATTCTTATTCGTCCACGCTAACAGCATAGCAACGGACTCCGTATAAAGACGCTAGACAGCACGCATACCATAAGGAGCCGCGCTTGGCCGGGTGGCTCTAAGTTTATATGGCCGCATACGCAAACTCTTTGAATGAGTCAGTGTATAACAGGATTTTCTTCTAAATCTTCATCAGCAATTCGTTTTCGCGCGTCCACTATCAACTGGACACCCGCAGCAATCATTGCCTGAGCAACTCCCAGGTGCTCATCCTGCAAAGACTCAGTGGTTTCACTGGAAAACTGAACAGTAATCATTGGCTCAGCCTCGGCATCATCGACTTTACGCAAGGCTATACCACCATTTTCTAACTTCACAATTTCTAGAACTTCAGAAGACATCTAGTATCCTATTTCATTGCTGAATGGCAACAATCAATCACCATTCTTTCATGGATTCTCTGTGGCGTTCAACCAACTCACTAAGAGCATTCAACCACTGCTCCAACTGAGAGATCACCTGGGGTTCATCGGCGTAATCAGGATTAACCTGCACCACATGAATTTCCGACTGGCTAGCAAGTTCAGATGGCTGCCGAACTCTTCTTGACTCAGCCCGCCAGCAAGCCTGATAAGCACGCAAAAGAGCAGCTAACCAAGTTTCTCCATCAAGTAATTGCGCTATTTCGTTAACCTCTGGCGCTTCAATTCCCTGATTGGACAACCGAGTCAGCAACGAGTTTAAGGCATCTGCAGATTGCGGGTCTACCTCCTGTGGGTCAAGCCGATATATATCAGCAATTTCTCCCAGAAATGCACCATATGCTCCGGCGAGGTAAAAAAGCACTGACTCATTAAAAGATTCTATCAGCGCATGCTTATTCCAATCTGAGCTGCTCTCCGCAATTTTTAGCTGTTCAAGATGAAGCCGACAAAAACCAAGCTTCTGGTTGGTGCGGGTAACATACAAGCTCGACATATTTACTCCTGATTCAATGAAACAGCATGCTCAGACAAACAGAACTCATTAAACTACCCCGCTTACTAACGTCTTCCACACACTTTCTTACCTTACATACAGTGGCTACTTAGCTGCCGCTTTAGCCTTTTTCGTCTTTGACTTGACTTTATCTTCTATAACCCATTTGCCGTTTTGGTAGAAAGCCTTCCAACCAGTGGCTTTCTTATCCACTTCAGTCATTACATATTGCTCTTTGGTTTTACGACTATAACGAACGATTGCAGGATTACCCTCTGAATCTTCAGCCGGGGCACTAAGCAAGAAATGGTATTTGCTATCAATTTCATCTTTATGAGGTATCAACTCAGAAACCAACGGAGCGCGGGTTTCACGATTCTTTGGAAACTGGCTAGCCGCTAAAAACATACCTGAAGCCCCATCTCTGAGAATATAGTGATCTTCTACATTCAAGCATTTCAATTCAGGCATCGGGACCGGATCCATTTTGGGAGGAGCAGCCTCCCCACTTCTGAGTAATTTTCGAGTATTTTTACACTCTTCGTTAGTACAGCCAAAGTATTTGCCAAAACGACCGGTTTTAAGCTGCATTTCTGCAGCACACTTATCACACTCAATAACAGGACCATCATATCCCTTGATTTTAAACTGGCCACTTTCCACTTCAAAACCCGGGCATTCTGGATTATTGCCACAGACATGAAGCTTTCGCTGTTCATCTATTAAGTAACTATCCATAGCTGTGTCACATATTTTGCAACGATGTTTCTTACGCAACAATCGGGATTCCGCTTCATCATCAGCATCAGCACTGATAACTTCATCGCCGTGAACTAGATTAACTGTTGCCTTACAACGCTCTTTGGGAGGCAAGGCATAACCGGAACATCCAAGAAACACACCCGTACTTGCGGTTCGAATCATCATTGGCCGACCACACTTTGTGCAAGCGATATCTGTTTCCGTCGGAGTGTTCTGTCGCATCCCCTCCTCTTCATCCTCAGCAAGCTCCAGCTTGTTTGAGAAATCCTTATAAAATTGATCCAACAGCTGCTTCCAATCCTTTTTGGCATTAGCAACATCATCCAAGGCTTCTTCCATTTTCGCGGTAAAGCCGTAGTCCATTAAATCAGAGAAGCTTTCAGAAAGCCTAAGGGTGACAATATCGCCCATTTTTTCCGCATAAAAACGTTTGTTTTCCAGCCTGACATAGCCTCTGTCCTGAATCGTAGAAATAATCGAAGCATAGGTCGAAGGCCGGCCAATCCCTTGTTTTTCAAGTTCTTTTACCAACGCCGCTTCACTATATCGAGGTGCAGGCTTGGTGAAGTGCTGTGACGGGTCAAGAAGGCCAAGCTCCAGCAAATCCCCGCACTGAATATCCGGAAGAATCAGATCTTCATCTTTCTTACTGTTGGATGGCATCACAATCAAATAACCATCAAAGCGCAGTATTCGACCTCGGGTACGTAACTCATAGTCACCGGAGCGAACCTGAATTCGAGTACTGGTAAACTGCGCCGGGGGCATTTGACAAGCAACAAACTGTCGCCAAATGAGCTCATATAACCGTTGAGCATCTCGCTCCATGCTACTGAGGTGAGTAGATTTCACTCTTACATCAGAAGGCCTGATCGCTTCATGAGCCTCCTGAGCACCGGATTTACTGCTATAGACATTCGGAGAATCAGGCAGATACTCCGCCCCGAATCCTTCAAGTATAAATTCACGACAACTTTCCACTGCATCCCGACTTAAATTGGTAGAGTCGGTTCTCATATAAGTGATGTGACCTGCTTCATAAAGCCGCTGTGCCATCATCATGGTTTTCTTTACACCAAACCCTAGTCGGGTACTCGCAGCCTGCTGCAAGGTTGAAGTTATAAACGGGGCATTTGGACGACTGGTGGTAGGCTTATCTTCACGATTGATAACCTCATATCGGCCCGCTTGTAAGTTTTTTAACGCGACATCGACCTGTTCTTTGTTAACCGGTCGAAAACCCTCACCATTTTGCTTGGTTACCTGAAACTTAACTTTCTCTTGCTTCTTAGTCAGCAGTTCTGCTGCGACTTCCCAATATTCCTCAGGCACAAAAGCACGTATTTCCCGCTCACGTTCAACAATCAATCGAACAGCCACTGACTGTACACGCCCCGCCGATAACCCCCTGGCCAGCTTAGCCCAAAGCAATGGCGAGACCATATAGCCCACGACACGGTCCAGAAATCTCCGCGCTTGCTGAGCGTTAACGTGATGCATATCCAGTTCCCCTGGATCTGAAAAGGCCTCAGTAATCGCGTTTTTTGTAATCTCGTTAAAAACGACTCGTTTAAATCGACTATCTTCACCCCCAATCGACTCACGAAGGTGCCATGCAATTGCTTCTCCTTCACGATCCAAATCCGTCGCGAGAAAGATTTGATCTGCATTCTTCGCCAGACGTTTTAACTCATCAACTACTTTTTCCTTACCAGGAAGCACTTCATAGTGGGCATCCCAACCATTCTCTGGATCAACCCCCATACGAGCAACCAGCTGCTCTTTTGCCTTGCGTTTTTTCTGAATAATCTTTTGCTCTGGCGACAGCTTGCGAGTTGCAGCGGCAGCCTTGGCTCTGGCTTTGGCATCAACAGGCTTACGGCCCCCCCCACTAGTAGGTAAGTCTCGGATGTGCCCTACGCTTGATTTAACGACATAATCGCTACCGAGGTACTTATTTATAGTTTTGGCTTTGGCCGGTGACTCAACTATGACTAGTGACTTTCCCATACAGATAAAAACTCAAACAGGGCTAATTTTAAAGATACGACGGTCTGCGAGCGACATATATAAGGCCTGAACGGCCATGGGTCAAGCAACGATATAGGAAAAACAGATATTAACCTCATTCCGGTAGCCCAATTAATTGACTACTACTGACCCTTCTAATTGACTACTATATAGTGATTCGAATCGCCTTAATTCAGATTGCCACACACTATGTTCCAAGAAAACCAGGCTCTTTTAATCGTCAGCTTAGCATGCGTTCTCGTTGGGGCACTTTCTGTTAATTATTATTTCTACCGACGTCAGGAAGCAGAGACAGCCAGACGAATTAAAATAAAACAACTAAAAGCTCAATTGGAACAAGTGTTGGATACACTCACGGTCCTTAAACAAACCCCTTGTAATCCACAGCTTGTTTCTTCCATGGAAAGCTTCTCGTTAGATCTTATCGGCCAAATCCAATCTCTGGACAAAAATGGAGACTTTACGAACAAACTTCAAGGCAAGACCCATGTCCCACCCACCCAGGAAATTATTTTTCATAGTGACAGCAGCATAAAACTTGCGCAGCGAAGCATCCGAAATGGTACCTCCTTACTGGTCAAGCTTAAAAGCAAAGGTAGATTGACACCGCTATTGTTTGCTGAGTACAGCAGGGAACTCAGTTGGATTCACAGCTTGATCGAAGCTGAGGCTCACATCGAAATGGGGAAAAAATTGCTGGAAAGCAGCAAAATCAGTATCGCCGTAAATCACTTCAAACACGCAAAAAGCACAATATCAAAAACTTCAGGAAAAGACCCTAGAAAGCAAATAAAATTAAATGAGATCAAGGAGTTGATAGAAAAATCAGTTCCTGCAGAATCTTCAGCTCAAGCCTCAAAGATTACTCCCTTGGACACCACGGCTCCAAACCAATAAAAAAATTGCCCTTTCGCCGCGATAATCTGTAAGGTTTATTTTCAACCTTGTTCATCAACATCTCCTACATATTTGAATCTTGGCACAGAAATTCCGTTAAACAGTACACTTTCCTGAAACATATCAACCGGCCTGACCCAAAGGCTGTAGTCACCATACAGCATCCTATAAACAACCAAAGATTCCTCTGTTTCAGAGTGTGTTGCGACCCCAACCACTTCGTATTCATTACCCTTATAGTGCTGGTATCGACCCGTTTTTATCATCACAATCCCCCTTTGTATTATCTATAATTAAAATCCCCCTGAAAATGACAAAAATGGGAACCTCTACAGGATATAAGCAAGAGAACAGCCCCCATATGCCTATATATTCTCGTCGATCATGCGATTGAGTAACTGATAAATGTGATCCACTGTTTCAGGAGTGCCATTTTCCCTCCAGTAAATAGAGGCCGCTAGCGGTGTAGACTCCAGCGAAAAACCATCATCTGGAAGCTCTGCAATAATTTTCTCTATTATTTCAAGCTGCGATGCATTGAGATGCCCTTCTCCTTTGGACCAACTCCAACCACTGGGTAATCCCACCGAGGCGTGGCTCTCCAGCTTGAAAATATGCCAAGGGATGGTGTTTTTTTTTCCTCGAGTCTTAGCAGGTGTTCTCGGTAATCGATAAGCCGTACAGGTGCGCTCCTCGGGAAGTGATTCCCCGAGGGCTCTGGGAAATAATAAGCGGGTAATCTGCACCTGTAGTCCTAGTCGAACCGCTTTTTGACGTAACATAGCCTGGACCCGTTGCTTCGGAGAAGGCATCATCCAAAGCATTGAGCCAACAATAGAAAGTAACAATAATACAATGATGACCCAATTCATCTTATCGCCTATATTGAGTTAAGAACGTTATTGAGATAAAGCGTCGGTTTAATGCGTTAGAGAGCAAGCTTACAGAAGTTGATTTCTATCGACTCGGCCTATGGTAAGCTAATTCCTAAAGGAAATGCAGAGGGAACAACAATGAGTTACCAACATATTTTACTTGCTGTTGATCTAACCGATGAATCAGCTCAGGTAGCAGAGAAAGCGGTTTCACTGGCTAAACAAGGAGCAACTAAACTCAGCTTAATCCATGTTATAGAGCCACTCAGCTTTGCTTATGGAGGCGATGTGCCAATGGACCTCTCAGCTATTCAGGAACAATTGGATGAGCATGCGCAACAGCGGCTGAGTAATTTTGGCAACACTCTGGACTACAGCGTGGAAAAACTCTACGTTGTTTCAGGTCACACTGAGAGTGAAATTCATCGGGTTGCCAAGCAAGACTCTGTCGATTTGATTGTGGTAGGAAGTCATGGCCGTCATGGATTAGCCCTATTACTTGGCTCCACCGCTAACGGTGTATTGCATGGAGCCAGTTGCGATGTCCTGGCCGTCCGGGTAAGTGACAAAAAGTCAGATTAGCATGGTTATATTGCATAACCCTGTAAACTATTTTACAAAGCTTATCATGGTGGTTGCTGGCACGCTTTCAACGTGCTTAGCAACCACCACAATTCAAGCAAATAACATAAAGATTCGTGAGTTTTCAACTAACAACAGCTGCGCCTGAACGACCGACTCACTGATCAACCTTCTTGCATTTCCTCCAACTCCAACCATCGTTCCATCAAGGTCTCCAATTCAGCCTCACAAGCTTCCAGCTGGCTCAGGCGCTCAGCAACCAGCGCATGATCCTGCTGATAAAAGTCACCGGCCGAAGTCTCCTCCTGTAATGCCGATAACCGCTCCTCCAGCTCCTCAGTTTTAGCCGGTAACTGATCCAGTTCGCGCTGCAGTTTATAACTCAGTTTTTTAGCCTTAACAGGTGCAACTGCTGGCTTTTTACCTGATTCGATACCCGGCTTTCCTGCCCCCTGCTCAAGCCCTTTTGTTTTGACAGATAGCAATGGTGCGATTGCATCACCAAGAGTTCCACCCTGACGAATCCAATCCTCATAGCCACCGACATACTCAGCAATTCTGCCGTTTCCTTCAAAGACCAAAGTGCTCGTTACTACATTATCCAGAAAAGCCCTATCATGGCTGACTAACAAAAGAGTACCCTCAAAATTACCGAGTAATTCTTCTAACAGCTCTAAAGTCTCCAGATCCAGATCGTTTGTCGGTTCATCGAGTACCAGCAGGTTAGCGGGTTTACTAAACAAACGCGCTAATAACAGTCTATTCCGCTCTCCTCCTGAAAGAGACTTAACCTTGGCTCTGGCCCTGGCCGGCTCAAACAAAAAATCACTAAGATAGCTGATTAGATGCCTCTGCTTACCATTAATCGTGATTTGCTCGCGTCCTTCCGCGACGTTATCAATTACTGTCTTCTCCAGATCAAGTTGATCCCGCAACTGATCGAAATAAGCCACTTCAAGGTTAGTCCCTCTTTCTATTTTCCCGGACTGAGGTTCCAAGCCACCCAGAATAAGACTCAGCAAAGTACTTTTTCCCGCGCCGTTTGGCCCGATCAGACCGATCCGGTCACCTCGCATTATTCGCAAATCCAGCGCACTCACCAGCTTGTTATTTCCATAGCCATAGCTAACCTGCTCCAGTTCTGCGACCAGCTTACCGGACCGTTTGGCTGATTCGAGACCAAAACTCGCTTTCCCTTGTTGCTCTCTACGCTGCGCTCGCTCCATTCGCAAAGCCTTCAATGCACGTACACGTCCTTCATTTCTGGTACGCCGTGCCTTAATCCCTTGACGAATCCAGACCTCCTCCTGGGCAAGTCGCTTATCAAAAAGAGCATTCTGTCGCTCCTCATCAGCAAACATCCGTTCCCTATATTCAAGAAAGCTTTCATAGTTGCCATCCCAGGCCACCAATCGCCCTCGATCAAGCTCAACTATTCTGGTAGCCAGTCGCTGAAGAAAAGAACGATCATGGGTAATAAAAATCAGCGTTCCCGAATAGTCGAGCAGTTGCTGCTCCAGCCAGCGAATGGTTGTTATATCAAGATGGTTCGTCGGCTCGTCAAGAAGCAATATATCCGGTTCAGAAACTAACGCACGACCCAAAGCAACTCGACGCCTCCAGCCGCCCGACAGAGACTCCATCTTTTCGTTGGCTGGTAATCTTAGACGAGTCAACACTCTCTCAACGCGCTGATCAAGGTGCCAACCATCCACTGCTTCAATTTTCTGCTGCAGCTGTTCAAGTTTGTTAATGTTCTCAGCATGGTCATCGGAGCTTGAAAGGCGGTGATACTCTTCAAGCATTAACTGGGTATCACCGAGTCCGCTGGCAACAACGTCATACACCGTTTTATTGTCAGCATCAGGAAGGTCTTGCTCAAGCACCCCTATTTTCAACCCCTGTTGCCGCCAAAGCTCCCCACTATCCGGTTTATTTATGCCCGTTATCAGTTTCAGGAGGGTAGATTTTCCAGCCCCATTTCTCCCGATCAAAGCAATCCTCTCTGAGGCGTGAACAACCCAATCGGCTTTATCCAACAAAGGATGATCACCAAAAGCAAGAGATACCTGATCTAAACGCAACAACGCCATTTTGGGCCACTTCTTAAATAGTTAATGTATGTACTTGATTGTAAATATATATATTCTTAAATTGTGAAACCAGCCAAGCCAATGAACAGGATTGTGAATTTTTCTGGAAATATCACCATCCAACCCAAAACTATTAGCCAGAGTCTTATCACTGACCCCAGACACTGCAGCTCATGAATGAGTTTTCGCAATATTTTGGTCAAAAGAGTCTTAAAACTTCACACTGTTTACCTTCAAAGTACGCTATTCTATCCTGAAATTGTTCTGGGTTAACCATATCGGAGGTATATTGGTGCAGCACCAACCCCAAGGAGTAATACGATTAGTATCAGCCGTTTCACCAAAACAGATCTTCGGATCACTTACCCGATGGAGGCATAAGCCGCTCCAGCAAGGGTTGCTGATCATACTGGGGCTCATACAACCCTGTATTGGCAGCAGTGCCCTAGCTAAAACATCAGAGGTCAAAGCATCGGTATCCAGTCTGTCAGAGATAGCCCCTGCAGCTCCAAAACCTGATTTCAATACAACGGCAATCTCTCCTCAGAAGCTACGTCAATTGCGATCCGATTATAAAAAGGCCCGTAAAGCGATCACAACAAGAAACACTAAGCAACTGCAAATCCTCATGCCCGCTCTGGTGGACTATCCACTATATCCCTATTTACATTACTCTCAGATAACATCCGACTTATCCAAGCTGAATCAAAAAAACTACAACGATTTTATGGAAAGCTACAAAGATACGCCACTACCGAGCAGGCTCGAATCCAAGTGGCTGTCTTATCTGGCCAAAAGAAAACGCTGGAATAATTTTTTAGACAACTATCCCGCCAACACCTCATCGACCAGTCGGCAGTGCCAGCGACTCTGGGCATTGCATCAAACAGGTAAGAAAAAACTTGCATACTCTCAGGTACTCCCCCTCTGGAAAGTTGGCCGCTCCCAACCAAAGAGTTGCGACAAGATTTTTCGTAACTGGATAAAAGCAGGGCATTTGAAAGAACAGGATGCATGGCAACGTTTTTGGTTAGTGCTGGAGAATGGAAACCGCTCTCTAGCCCGTTATGTTGGTGACCTGATCAAGGACTCAGCCCACCGCCGCATGGTTACCACCGCAATCAACTTGCATAAAGATCCGGTAAAGCTTGCAAAGCTGAAACTACCATCAAAAACACCTGGTTATACCCAGCTGGTTGTTACATCGTTGAAGCGTCTTGTCTGGAAGGACCCGGAGCAAGCACTTCAGTTATGGCAAAAACTGGAACCGACACTCACCCTTAACACCGAACAAAAATTAAAGCTGAGGCAAAGACTGGGATTATCAATGCTGAAAAAATACCACCCCCGCAGCGGATACTGGTTGAAGCAGCTGGACCCCAAAATTGAAGACCCCAAGCTAATAGAATGGGGACTGAGGTTCCATCTCAGTAATCAGGACTGGGAGGCAGTAGAAAAGCTGATTGCCCAGCTTTCTCCTGAAGATAAAGACAAGGGGCGATGGCGCTATTGGCTCGGACGCGCCATGGAAAGCAATGGCAGCAAACCAAAAGCCATTGGCATTTTTACTGAGCTATCCAGAGAACGGAGTTTCTATGGGTTTCTGGCTGCAGATAGGATAGGACAGACCTACAGCCTCAACAACAGCTCTCAACCTGTTGATCAGAAAGTCATTTCACAGCTATCAAAGTTACCAGCACTGAATCGTGCCAGAGAGCTATTTCATCATGACCAATTACTTGACGCCCGAAGAGAATGGTGGAAATTATCTCGCCAGTTCAGCGCTGATCAGCATATTCAGTCTGCACACATTGCGCGACGCTGGGGATGGTACACACAGGCGATAAGGGCCACAATATACGCCAGACACTGGGATGACCTTCGACTGCGATTCCCAGCACCGTACAGCCAGAGCATCTCAACAAACGCACAACGATTTTCTATCGACATCCCATGGATTTTTGCTGTTACACGTCAAGAGAGTGCATTTGCAGCTGACGTACGTTCTCCTGCTGGAGCAGTTGGGCTGATGCAGCTGATGCCCGCAACAGCAAAACAAACAGCGAAATCAATTAACCTTCGTTACAAAGGCTCTCATCAGCTCAAAAACCCAAGCACCAATATTCAGCTCGGCAGTGCGTACCTGTCCAAGATGCTGGAACGACATCAGGGAAACCGTGTTCACGCAACAGCAGCGTATAATGCGGGACCGCATCGGGTAAAGGGATGGCTGGAAAAAAGAGGGGCACTACCCGTTGACTTATGGATAGAAAGCATTCCCTTTGATGAAACCCGGCAATACGTCCAGAATGTATTGAGCTATTCAGTAATATACAGTGACCTGCTGGGGCAGCCAAAGCAATTCCTTACGCCAGTTGAGGCCAGTAAATTACCGCCGATAAACTAACGCCAGGCACGGCCCATAGCCGCTTTGCTGTTAATCGTTATCAGGCTAGCGAACCATTCGCCAGCCTGATCAAATCACAGCAACGCAAAAACAGGCAGATATACCTGAGATCTGACAACAGCTGATGCTAACTAGCGGTTGATATTGACGTAAAGGTTATTTGGCGCGAAGAGAATGGTTAACCAACAGCATACAAGTCACTGATACGCTCCAGTACTTTTTCAGCAAGTCGATCTGATTCGAATTTTGGCAAGAAATCATTGCAGCCCACCTTTTGCACCATCGCTTTATTAAATGTACCTGACAGCGACGTGTGCAGAACGATATAAAGGTTCTTCAGATCTGGATCATTACGAATTTCAGTCGTGAGGCGATAACCATCCATTTCGGGCATTTCTGCATCTGTTATAACCATCACGAACTTTTGCGTGACATCTCCGAGAGACGCAAACGCCTTTAACTGCTCAAGGGCGTCAGTACCATTAACTGCCTCAGTAATCCTTACTCCAAGGTGTGATAACGTGATTCGCACTTGATCCCGCGCTGTCTGAGAATCATCCACTACCAATATCTCTTTTCCTTCGGCCAGCTTGTGCAGATCTTGTTTCATCACATCCTCAGACACTTCAGTAGAGAATGGCGTAATTTCTGCCAGTACTTTTTCCACGTCGACTATCTCGACAAGGCTGTTATCCTGCAGTCGTGTAATTGCAGTCAGGTAATGTGCTCGTCCAGCTGTCGCAGGTGGTGGCATCACATCACTCCAGTCCAGGTTGACGATCCGCTCTACATCACTAACAAGAAAGCCTTGTACGCTGCCGTTATATTCAGCAACAATCATATGAGACGCATCGGTGACAACGGTTGCTGGCATCCCAATTGCGGCGCTCAGATCAATGACCGGCACGGTTAATCCACGCATATTAGCGACGCCGCAAATATATGGATTAGATTGAGGAAGAGCATTAAGCCGTGGCAGCTTAAGTACCTCTTTGACCTTAAAAACATTGATGGCAAAAAGCTGGTTTCTTCCGAGTCTAAACAATAAAAGCTCGAAACGATTCTGACCTACGAGCCTTGTTCTCTGATCAACCGAGTCTAATAATCCACTCATTTCGATCTTCACCTTAATTCTGAGCTATTAAGCTGTTCAGCTATATATAAAAAACCGCATCTCCTGATAGCATAACCTGTATTGCAGTTATTGCGTAATTTTCAAAACAGGATCAACCCAAAATGTCTGAAATTTGTTCTTATTTAACTGATATTGCTGCCAACCTTACAGATAAATCATTTGCCAAAGACATTGATGCAGTTATAGACCGGGCAATGGCCGCAGGAGTCAAAAACTTAATTGTCACAGGTACTGACCTGGAAAGCAGCGAGCAAGCAGTCGAACTTTCGTCACGCCATCCTGGTCATTTATTCTCAACAGCAGGGGTCCACCCTCATTATGCCAAAGATTGTAACAGCAACACACTGTCCCACATCAAAGCCTTGCTGCAACATCCTTCCGTTAAAGCAATAGGAGAAACAGGCCTGGATTTCAATCGAAACCTTTCTCCAGCACAACAACAAGAACAGGTTTTCGCGCAACAGCTGGAAATGGCCTGTGAGATGAACATCCCCATTTTCATGCATGAGCGGGAGGCACACAATCGGTTCTATGAAATAGTAAGACACTACCGGGATGAGTTAAGTCATGGCGTTCTTCATTGTTTCACCGGAACCAAAAAGGAGCTTTTTGCTTGTCTCGATCTCGATCTGCACATCGGAATTACCGGATGGATATGCGATGAACGCCGTGGTCAACACCTACTGCCGCTACTTAAAGAGATCCCTTTAGACCGATTAATGCTTGAAACCGATGCTCCCTATTTACTTCCCAGAAACCTTTCGCCAAAACCAAAATCACGTCGAAATGAGCCCGCCTACCTGACACACATCTGCCAACAGGTTGCCCAGCAAATCGATATCAGTCCTGAATTGCTGGCCCAGAAAACTACAGCCACAGCAAAAACCTTTTTCGGAATTTAAGCCTTCGACAAGGCGCCATGAATAAGATTGAGGGAGATTTTAAGTTTCTAATCGCCTATAAAAAGGCCATCAGCGGCTACAGAATTGACACAGGGGAATCAACAACGGCTCAGACCATCAACAAACTGTTGAAATTGCTCGTAATCAAAAGGCCAGCCAAGCTCAGCACCACCTTTTTTATCAGCCACCACAGGTATCCTAATCCCGTACTGGTCGACCAGAGATTCAGAATCACTGATTTCTACCAGCTCAACTTGAAATTCAGTTGTTTTTTGAGAACTCAGGATCAATTGCAAGGCTATTTCACAGAGATGACATCCTGTCGTGGTATAAAGTAACAATTGTTCCATTTTTAAGGCCAACTTTGTCAACCAACTTGTAATGATGAGCGTTAGATACCAAAGGATTACTACTATATACAGGGGTTGGTATATAATGTGTCGCAGTTTGGCCCCTATAAATGGCTGCGTCAACGCCTATTTTTCTTACCAGACCACACAGAGACTCTGTATATGGATAGCAAGAACACAACCAACAGCGCTCAGGATTTCTTAACTGCTATGAACACCGAAGCACACAAGGTAATGGAAATGTTCGGTGGCAAAGCAGGAGAAGAGTACCTGGATAATCTTAACAGCGCCTGGTCTCAACTGCTTAACCGTCCCCATGATCCCCAAGGCTGGGTGGATGCAATTTCTGAATATCAAAAAACTCAAATGCAGTTTTGGTCCGGATTACTGACGGGCAATACGAATGCTGCAACACAACCCGCTCCCGGTGACCGCCGCTTTAGTAGTGATGAATGGAGTGAAAGCCCTGTATTCAACTACATCAAGGAATCTTACCTGATCGCCTCTAAAATGCTGAATAAACTGGCGACCAGCGCTAATCTCGATGAAAAAAGCCAACAGAAGCTCGAGTTCTATACTCAGCAATATATAGATGCAATGTCTCCAACCAACTTTGCAGCAACAAACCCTGAAGTAATCCAACAGGCAATAGACTCAAAAGGTCAAAGTCTCATTGATGGCTTGCAAAACCTAATTGGTGACATAGACAAAGGCAGCATCAGTATGACTGATGAAGAGGCCTTTACTCTAGGTGAGAATATCGCCACAACTGAAGGCTCGGTCATATTCCAGAATGAAATAATGCAGCTGATTCAGTACAAGCCTACCACTGAAAAAGTAGCCGAAAGACCTCTGCTCATCATCCCGCCCTGCATTAACAAGTTTTACATTCTGGATTTACAGCCCCACAATTCATTTGTCAAACATGCCGTAGAACAGGGTAATACTGTCTTCCTGATATCCTGGATAAATGCCAGCGCCGAAGACGGACATTTATCTTGGGACGATTACGTGGACAAGGGGGTTTTCACAGCGCTTGAAACCGCCAAATCTATTACCGGCTCGGATCGTGTAAATGCCGTCGCCTGGTGTGTAGGTGGCACTATATTGGCCTCAGCATTGGCAGTGATGGCCGCCAGAAAAGACAATACCGTTTCTTCTGCCACCTTCCTTACTACACTAACAGACTTTTCAGAGCCTGGTGATCTAGGCGTTTTCATTGATGAGGAGCAGGTTGGCAAGCTGGTTGAACAGGTTAAATCTGAAGGCATCCTTAGCGGTAAAAACCTGTCTACAACCTTTAACATGCTGCGTTCAAATGATCTGATCTGGTCCTATGTGGTCAACAACTATCTGAAAGGACAGGCCCCTGCCCCCTTCGATATTCTTTACTGGAACAGCGATCCAACAAACCTGCCCGGTGATATGTATTGCTACTATATGACCAATATGTACCTGGAAAACAATCTGGTTAAACCCGACGCACTGACGATCTGTGGTGAGAAAATAGACCTCAGGAGAATAAAAACACCTTGCTACATGCTTTCATGCATCGAAGACCACATTGCTCCTTGGGAGTCGACCTTTGCCGCCACTGAGCTATTTAGCAACGTTGAGTTTATTCTGGGTGCCAGCGGTCATATCGCAGGGGTAATCAACCCAGCTTCAAAGAACCGTCGCAACTTCCAAATTGATGGAGAACTAGGTAAAGGCACGGCTCATTGGTTGGAAACCTCTAAAAAGGTTGATGGAAGCTGGTGGAACCACTGGACTCCCTGGTTAAAGAAACGTGCAGGTAAAATGGTTAAAGCCACCGAAAAGCTCGGCTCTAAAACTTATTCCCCCCTTGAGGCGGCCCCGGGAAGCTTTGTTAAAAAGCGTATAAACTAACAAACTTATGTAACGTTTATATGTTGTAACCTTAAACTTTCAATTGAAGGGGACTCAACTCCCCTTCAATTGTCTGAGGTACCGGCTCCTCTAATGCCAGAGGCCGAAGGGACTTGTTCAGAGGTTCCTTAATATCAGATCCAGACTGCACGAACGATATCAGATAAGCTAAAGCGGGACAGTTGACCTTCCCACCAGCCTTTTTCCTTCTGAATAAACAAGCACTACGGAAGGACTGTTTTATTTCTGAGATTATCCTCTGATTTTTGCACTCCTCAAACAGGTTGAATTCAACAATAATCACCACTAGCAGCAAGAAACCATATTGAATCAGTCATTACAGGCCATACCACCCTCTTCCAGGCAGTTTTGGAACGAAACCTTAGCCATATTCAAACTAGGGTTTCCCATCATCGCCACTCAAATGGCACAAGCAGCCATGGGTTTTACTGATACCGTAATGGCAGGACGCTATGGTGATAATGACTTAGCGGCAATAGCGATGGGCTCCAGTCTATGGATGCCGGTAATGCTGTCACTTACAGGTGTTCTGCTGGCGACTACACCTTTGATAGCCCAGGCTTTTGGTGGGAACAATTTCAACCGGATAAAGCAGGTTATTCAGCAATCAACCTGGCTTGCACTGGTTCTGGGCATACTGGCCGGAACGCTTCTTTGGCATGCTGAACCGGTATTTCACCTCGCGTCGGTCGATGCCGCTGTGACCGTCATCAGTGTAGACTACCTTCAGGCACTTGCCTGGGGTCTTCCTGCGACCGCTTTATATCAGGTCTTGCGAAGCTCTAATGAGGCTTTTCACCGAACTCAACCGATTATGGTAATTAGCTTTATCGCCCTAGCCTGTAATATTCCTCTTAACTATCTACTTATTTACGGTGCTGCGGGTCTTCCCGAGCTAGGCGGCGCGGGTTGCGGCTGGGCCACCTCTATCGTCATGTGGATACAGTTTTTGATTTTGCTGTTTTACAGCCTTAAAAGCCGATCTTTCAAGAAAATACGATTCTGGGCTGATTGGTCCAGACCAGCTTACAGACAACAGACTGAAATTCTACGACTCGGGATTCCCATTGGAATATCGTTATTTATCGAAGTCAGCATGTTTACGATAATCGCCTTGTTTCTGGCTCCGTTAGGACCACAGATCGTAGCAGGACACCAAATCACAATCTCCTTTTCCAGTTTATTATTTATGATTCCGCTCAGTCTGGCCATGGCTCTCACCATCCGCACAGGCTATGCTCTTGGTAAAGGACAACCGGAGCAGGCCCGCTTCATCTGTAAAACAGGGCTAATCCTCGCCATACTTATTGCTTCCGCAACTTCTCTCGTCATCTTTTTATTTGCAAATACAATATCAACCCTGTACACGGAAAGTTACGAGATACAAACCATCGCTACAAAATTACTTGTTTTGGCAGCAATTTTTCAATTTTCGGACGCACTACAGGTCACGTCAGCAGGGGCATTAAGAGGATATAAGGATACTAAAATCCCCATGTTTGCCGTATTTTTTGCTAGCTGGCTGGTTGGCTTACCGCTAGGCTACAGCCTGGGCCTGACTGAGTTTTTGGGCACCCCACAGGGTCCAGAGGGCTTTTGGATAGGCCTGATTGCTGGACTGACAGCAGCTGCTCTGCTCTTGGTGGCTCGACTACACTCTGTAACCCGCAAATATATCTCAGATGAGTAAGTCATACCTATACTGGTTTTCAGAATAACTATACTTGTGTTAGCTCCCCCGAGACTTGAGATAGCTGCTCAGAGAAAACATCTCAACCTCATTGAACAAACCCATTCACACGAGGGCCTCATCACCGCACCTAAGCACAAAGTGACCGACCAACACTGGAGGCCATATCACCATGCCCAAGCAACTCTTCCTGCATTCAGTCAGACTCATTCTATTGTCAGCCTGGGTGTTACTATATGGCTGCGATCAAAACAGCCCGGAAGCGATGCTCGAAGATTATCTGGTACGAGTCAGTAACAGCATTGACCAGGAATATCAGCCAGCCTCTCCATACGCAGGATTAATTCCTCTTCCGCCGCGACGCGAACGCAGAATACCGACAACCGAGCTTCGCAGTGGATTACTGGAAACGCTTGGGTTTTCAAACTGCAACCTACTGCCACTGATTGCCAAGCGGAACAGCTCACTGGGCAAGGTCATGAAACCCTCAGTACTCATGCGCTATGAACTCGATTTCTTTGAACGATTACATCCATGTTATGAGCGCTACCGTGCTTCGAGGACATCAATAGATTTAGATTTTTTTCGTCTACTCGAAGAAGTACACCAAGTGAAATCTGACAACCTGGAAGCTGTCGTCTGGAACGGTATATTTACCAGCGAGGCAATGGAAAAAAATTTCTCTCTTTCCCAAGATCCGCTTCCCGTTACCGGGAATCCAGGATTTGGCGACAGCTTACGGGCATTACAACAATTTGATAAGGTCGTCGAAAGTGTTAGTGAATACCGGAACAACAATCATATAAAGCTACCCAACAAACTAGAAGACCTCGAACAGCACTACTTTGCCATCTACAGTAGCGAATATGGAAGCCAGTTAATTAAATCCCTGGCGTTACTCTCCTATTATCTCAACCTGACAGCAAATGTTCTGGAACAACGAATGGAACGACGCCCCCTTTGTTTCAACCAAACCCCCACGGAGAGTGCCAAAATACTCAAAAACGTTTTTATAAAATATTACTCTAAGGATGTACAACCCTACATGGCTCTTGTCCAAAAACAGGGCTCAGAGTGGCTAAAATATATAAACAAACTGATAAATTCCAACCGATTTAGGTTACCTGTCAGCGTTCAGCACTACCAAACACGTATGTTAGCGATGGATGCTCCGGAAGGGCTTTGGTCCAGCTATCAACGGTCAATAAAACGCCACACACAAGCCTGGCAAAAACTCCTGACCGAATGCGGGCTTATGCCTGGTGTTTAGGGCAATGAATCTGCTGCTACAGAATGTTGAGGAGAGGTAAAGCTAATTACAGAAAAGAAGCTATCAACAAAAAAACGCCTTTGACTCGTTCTGAGCAGTTTTACACTTCAGAAGATTCGATCCAGCTATTATCGACAGGTGAAGAATAATTATTCATGGCATTCAACAAAGCCTCAGGTTCATCCCCGATGAGAATCATATCGCGGATTTTTTTCCTCATCAGACCTTGTATGACGCTGTGATCCAAAAATTCAATCAATTTATCATAATAGCCATTAACATTGAAAAATGCGCAAGGCTTAAAGTGAACACCAAGCTGAGCCCAAGAGATCATCTCGAATATTTCTTCCAGCGTACCGATTCCTCCCGGTAACGCTACAAAACCATCAGCTCGCTGCGACATTTCCTGTTTCCGCTCATGCATGCCGGAAACACTTACCATTTCTGTTAAATGCTGGTGGGCCTGTTCCCACTGGATCAGCCCTTTGGGCATAACTCCAACTACTGTTCCTTGCTGGCCCAGCACGCGGTCAGCAATAACACCCATCAGCCCATTTCGGGAACCACCGTAGACAACGCCAACTCTGCGCCTGACCAAAACATCTGCGAAACTCTCAGCTTGCTTTATAAAATCAGGATCTACTCCAGAGTTAGCACCACAATAGATGGCGATCTGCTGCATCGGTTTAACCGCCTTTTTGCAGCAGCTGGCTCAATTTATCGTTAAAACGTTCCTGGCGTGCGTTTTCACGACTCTCCTCACGCTCCTTCTTGATTCGCTCATTACGGCTATCCCGAATCTTTTTCAACATGGCTTTCGCGTGTTCAGCCTCCTGCTCGCTGACCTTACCAGCAGCCTCTCCCTTCAGGTCAATCCGATCAGCCCCTGCTTTTAGCGCTTTATAATAAAGCGGTGAGCGCACATAAGAAGCCAAGGCACGTTTAATTTTGCCTTGAGATAACTTTCCATCAGCGACAATATCTTCCTGAATACCGATCTTGAGTGGCCGTACACTGTTACGGTTAAAAACTTCAGGATAGTGTTCGGAAATTGTCGCAATAGCAGCACTATTTGCAGCCCGGTTCTTGCTCTTACTTTTGCTTGAGGGATTACCTGTACTTGGGGATTTACCCTTAGAAGTAGGAGTACTTTCAGCGGCTGTATTTTCTGTTGCTGTTTTTTCTGCAGTCATGGAGCTTTACTTCGCTTAACCAATATTAAACAAATTTTATAGCGAAACGAGTCATTCACAGACGACGTATCGATGAGATTGCAATCGAATATTCTGCTTTTATAGATAAAACCAGAATTCGACGGCACAGAGTGCTTGTCGGCAGTCTATAGGCGATTAAGCCCGATGGCAATCAAGCAGCTCCTTTACGGATGTAATACAGGAAACACTCCTGCACTTCTTGATGATCAATCAACTCATGACCTAAAAAAGTGCAAAATTTCGGAATATCTCTCTGAGTTGATGGATCCGTTGCTACAACCTCAAGTACTTCACCAATTCCCATATCACGTACTTTATTGTGTAACATCATTACCGGCTCTGGACAAAACAGTCCTTTTGCGTCCATGTAATGATCCACTTTTATATCGGGCATCAAAAAAACCTCAAATCTCGATAACGCCTATTCTCTCAGAACACAGCCCGACGAAAAAGCTTCCTGTTCCTTTTTTCCTCAAGAATTATTAGAACACTGATAGAGCTCTCCTATACTTCTAATTAAAGGAAATCACAAATGGTGGAATTTAAGCCTGCCTGTAAATAGATAATGCAAGCTTGAAACAATGATAGCGATAAAACAGGAACTCCAAAAAGACTAAGAAACCTAAAACAATAGGAGCTCAGAAGACTCACACAGCAAGAGGCGTAGTGAACCCATGATAAAGATAATAATTGAACGTCACGTGGCCGGGGAGCTTATAGACTACTATCATCGAGCATCCCGCAATATTCTTCAGATGGCAATGCAGTCTCGTGGCTTTATATCAGGCGAATCTCTTAAAAACTCCGATGATCCTAATCATCGGTTAATCATTGCCAGCTACGACACTTCTTCCAATTGGAGCCTCTGGTACCATTCAGATCAGCGAAAGGCCCTGATGGAAGAACTACGACCTATGCTGGTAGAAGATGAAAAAATAACCGTTTTCGAACATATATGATGACATAACCGCCAGCGCCACAGGCTAAGCCATTATTTTTAACTATACGGTATCGGTAGGACGCAGATAACAAGTCACTTCTTCACGGTCATGATAGAGGTGTTTAACATCCAGAATGTAATGACCAGGTAGATCTGTTACCAACGTTTCTATTGTTTCTCTGGCATCAACCACCGCTTGGTAGCGTTTTTTCATCGGCAACTTCAAATTAAACACAGCTCTTCGGCAGCCACCATTAGCTACCCAGTCAGCGGCAAGTCGCGCGACTTTGCTTGGCTGATCAGCGATATCACATACCATCCAATCCACAGTCTTGTTTGGCCGATACGCAAAACCATCTTCCCGAACATGAGTAACTAGCCCGCTATCCATAAGGGACTGCTCCATCGGGCCGTTATCGACAGCGGTAACTCTGATATGTTTTTTAACTAACTGCCACGTCCACCCCCCAGGAGCTGCCCCCAGATCAACTGCGGTCATGCCGGGTTCCAGTAAATGCTCCCTGTCCTTCAATGAAAGAAATGTATGCCAAGCTTCTTCAAGCTTTAAAGTGGATCGACTGGGAGCCTTAGAAGGATACTTTAATCGCATAATTCCCATTGGATTGGGAGAACTGTTTTCAGGATAACTGATCCCCATATAAGCAGAAGACGAATCCTGAAAGAAAAGATGCAAGCGCGGAAGCTTTGACGTACGACGTTGCGTTAAGACCCCGGCACGGCGAAATGCAGCAGCACAGGGCGAGGTAAACTTCTTACAGAAAGTTGCTAGTTGCTTAGCGTCATTGGTATCTGCAGTTTCAATCACCAACTCTCCACACTGCGGTAGTTGCTTAGCGGCAGCTACCAGGGTTGTTATCCGGTCTTTAGCTGGCAACTCGTCAATTCTCTCGCCACAAGCAAGCCACTGACGAGCAAACACCATCTTTGAAAAAGCAAGCAACTTAATTAACCGATGGGCTCCACCAGGCTGCTGACATACGTAACAGACATAACCATCGCCACTCTGGGTTTTAGCATAGCCAAATTCACCCGCCAGCTGTGCTTGATCACTGATCTCGGCCGCTGTTTCAGATTCAAAGCCCGGACGACAATACAGAATCAAATGGTCCATTGTTTTCTCTACCCAATATGAATACAACAACAGATAACTGCTGCAAGTGGTCGCCATTATCTACAGCATTGAAGGAATACACCAGAGGTCCGGCGCAAGAATTAGTCACAAGACATCAAATCCGCTCTTGATCATATTTCACCAAGCCGCTGTATGGCAAACAGCCATTAATACTCAGCATATAATTATCAACGAGCCCATTTGATATAAAGCAATTAGCGCAAAATACCAAAATGCTAATATCTCAATATTCAACGAGACTAAAGAGCTTTAGCCAAAACCATAAGCCTGACAAGCTTAGAACGGCGAACATACAAGCAGGTGCCTGAATGACAACTCGAATCACCACTGATCGCCCACCACGCCGTGGCCAGGCCAACCATGTAGCCTGCGACGATTGCGGACTGTTTCCGCTATGTAATCCCATCAATATCAGCGGTCATGAGCTGAGCATGGCCGAAGAATTTGTAGAACGACGTCAGCCCATAAGAGCCGGCGAGTATCTATTTTCCGAAGGAGCTCCATTTACAGCAATTTATGCTGTTACCTCCGGAGCCATCAAACTTGTCAACAACTCTGATGAAGATGAAGAGTTAATTGTCGGCTTTGTACTCTCTGGAGAAGCGCTGGGACAAACGGGCATTTATCCTCAACGCTATCCATGCAGCGCAATAGCTCTGGAGGACAGCTTTGTCTGTGAATTACCCTTCGGCAGCTTGCTGGAGACTGCCAATCAGGTGCCAGTACTGCTAAACAACTTCCAGACGATGCTGCACAAGGAAAACTTTGACCTGTATCGCCAGTTCGCGATGCTGATGGCACGTAAAAATGCAGAACAACGTTTGTCCGCCTTTTTACTGAATTTATCATTGCGACGACAGGAACGCGGTTTTTCTGCTGAGGAGTTCCAACTTCCGATGTCACGAGATGATATTGCAAATTTCCTCGGACTGCGTAAAGAAACGCTGAGTCGCCTATTCACCAAACTCCATCAATCAGGATCAATAGCAGTACGCGGAAAACATATCCGGATGCTGAATGCAGAACAACTGCGTAAAGCTTCAGGACTCCCCTCCTCAGCCTCCTGACTGTATACGGGCTGATTTCCTCATTGTAATCACAAAACGGCTAAAAGGTTTTTTGGACTTGTGCCGCCAAAAAACCTTATGCTGATTTTGCTCGTTGAGTACAATCGCAATAGTCATTTTACAACGGCCCAGCTCCTTTGATATTTTTCACATCCTTCTCTGAACGAAGAGTAAAGCGAAAAGCCTTTGATACCGGTACCGCTTCTATTTTGCTTATCGTCTAGGCACAATTGACCTCCTTCTTTTTCACAACACCAAGTAATGGGTGGAAACCTTGCCAGATACTCTATCGCCTTTTTTGAGTGCCTTTATCGTTGGTTTAGTTGGTGGAGTACACTGTGTGGGAATGTGTGGCGGTATTGTTGCCACTCTCAGTTTGGGACTGCCAGAGAAGCAAAGACGGAGCCCGCTGGCAATGATTCCCTATCAGCTAGCGTACAATCTCGGCCGAACGGTAAGCTATGTCCTGGCAGGAGCTTTGATGGGTGGAATAGGAGCACTGTTACTGCAGTGGTTACCTCTTTATCTTGCGCAAAGAATATTGCTGACCTTCGCGGGCATTTTTATGATCTTGCTTGGGCTCTATATCGGGGGCTGGTGGATGCTGCTCAATAAAGTTGAACAGGCGGGCACACTTCTCTGGAGAATCATTGAACCAGCCGGCAGGAAGCTTCTACCGGTCAAAACCCCAACGCAGGCTGTTGGAGTCGGCCTCATCTGGGGATGGGTACCCTGCGGCCTGGTCTACAGCATGCTGATTAACGCAGTATCCTCCGGGAGCGCGGTTAGTGGCGCAGGAGTCATGCTTGCCTTCGCATTAGGCACTCTACCAAATCTTATCATCATGGGAATGCTGGCAGGCGTTGCTGCCCATTTACTCCAAGCTCCACTGACACGAAAGCTCGCAGGACTCAGCATCATAGCATTTGGAGTAGTCACCTTAGCGCGACTGCTTTGATATTTTGTGTTTAATGCTCACCAGTCGACGCAACTTCCTGATTCGGATCAGCTAACAACACTGCCTCTTCGTTTGGGAATCGATCATAGATTCCTTTTGATATAATTCCGCTGGAAGCCTGATGCATTCCATCTGATTCCATAACAATTAACACCAGCACAGAAACCATTATCGGCAATAATCCTACGCCTCCAACAAGAGCCATTACCGCTACTTTTTTCATTCCGAGGACGCTATAGCCCATCCACCCCAACCCGGCTATTAAAAAACCGACCAACAGCACTGAGGCAAACACCTTGCTACGCCGAGCTGCCACCTGCCAGTGACACATAACAAACCACTCATCGGCCTCTAGAGATTTTTTCGCTCGCCATATCGTATAAACAATGGTCATGAACGAGATAACCGGAACAACCACCAGAGGTTGCCAAAACGTATTAAAGACCCCCAGCGCAGCAACAAACCAAAGAATATGATTACCCACCATATTGGTCAAAAACAGCTCATGAGGGGCTTTGGCTTTACGCTTAGTATCAGCCGGAATGTCAAACTTCATTCAGTTGTCTCCAGTAGCGATCAGGATTCTACACCAGACGCCATGATACTTAATATTTCCCTGTATTCCTTTCGTTGAGGCCGCTAAAATGCAGAAAGTTCAGGAAAAAATGATATTCGAACTACAGGCATTCAGTTTTTATCATTAGATGCATGCAACCACCTTATCCTCAAAGGAAATAGTTACCTGTTATGGACCGAAAAATAGTCCTGGGCCTGATTGCGATCAGCACTTTGGCCATCATTATTGCGATTAGCTTACCAGGAGGACGGAAAGTCGACAGCAATCCAAAACTTCCTTGGCAGATAACAACGGATGCCGATGGCAACACCAGCGTTTTCGGCCTGACTTTGGGAAAAAGCACTCTTAAGGATGCTGAGTTGAGTTTTGAAAATGCAGCAACCCTAAGCCTGTTTCGAACAACCAGTGGCGAGTATTCCGTGGAAGCCTATTTTGACAGAATTTACTTAAGCGGCCTCAAAGCCAACCTTGTCCTGACTCTCGAAGTCAGCGCTCAACAAGCACAAGAGATATTCTCTCGCGGCATTAGAATAAGCCAGCTGGGCGATGGCAGCAAAAAGGTTGAAATCAGCGAGGAAGACAAACAACACCTTGGCGGATCAACGATAGATCTGATCACCTACCTGCCAGCCGCAGACCTGGAAGCACCACTCATTGCCAAACACTTTGGAATACCGGACAGGAAAATAGCCGAAGGCGAGCATCTGACTCACTGGTTATATCCTGATAAAGGCCTCGATATCACGGTAAACAGTGATGGTAAAGAGGTATTCCAATACCTTACACCGAGCGAATTCCAACGCGTTATAAGCCCATTGGAAAAGCTATGATGTCCCTCTGAAATGCCCTGCCTCCGGTAATACTGGATACCAAAACGTCTGCAACAGGCTGTCCCTGTTGACTGCTAATGTCCCCCGATCCGAACAATAGTGATCGGGGACAATTAATCATTCTTGGTATCACCGCCAGACTTGCTCTCCTGGCCACCAGCGGCATTGCTGGCAGAAGTCGAGGCCTGAGAATCAAAGTCGGGGCTCAGATCATCATCCATCAATATTCGATGCCCCTCCCCCTCCATATCTTCAAACTGACCGCTCTTGGCAGCCCAAAAAAGGATAGCCACTCCAACGACACCAAGAAAGATCATTCCCGGTATCAACCCATAGATTACTTCCATCAACACACTCCTGAACGCTTAGGCAGGAACATTATCTCACTACAATGAATTATGCCCAAGTGTTCTCTAATTCCGGTCACATGATCAGACAATACACTAATCACGCTTACGAAATACTGAATGAATTCGAGCAGCATTACCAATCACCAGTAAAGAGCTGATAGGCATGGTAATCGCTGCCACAAGCGGAGTCACCAATGCAGCCATTGCCAAAGGCACCATAATTAAATTATAGGAAATGGAAATAGCAATATTCTGCCTGATTGCTTTCAGTGTTCGCTGTGAAAGATTCGATACCAATAAGACTTTTTTCAGTTCATTACTCATTAAAACGATATCAGCACTGGCTATAGACACATCAGTTCCCGACCCCAATGCTATCCCGACATCGGCTCGAACCAGTGCCGGCGCATCATTTACACCATCCCCGACCATAGCAACTCTATGTCCTTGAGCCTGGAGTGCTGCAATAACTTTGTCTTTATCAGCCGGCAGCACTTCGGCTATCACCTCCATGCCTCCCAACCGCTTCGCCACGGTTTCGGCGGTGGCCTGTCTGTCGCCGCTAAGCAGTGTAACTCCCATTCCCTTTTGTTTTAGCTTGGAGACCACTTCAATTGAATCTTCCCGCAAGGTGTCTTCTATACCCAACACCGCTACTTCTCTGTTATCAATTGCGCAACGTATGGAACCTATACCAACAGCATCCAATGATTCAGCCTGCTCATCCAACCAGGCAAGCCTTGTCACACCATTTTTATCCATCCAGGCCGCTGTACCAATATGGACTAACTGCTTTTCTACCATCGCAGATATACCGAAGCCAGGTTCACTGATGAACGACTCAACCCTCAGAGAATTTTTATTCAGGAACTCATCAGAGAAACGTCGAACAGCAGATGCAACAGGGTGTTCTGAAGAATGTTCTGCCGCATACACAAGGGTCATAAGGGCTTTAACATCCTCAGATAAAACCTCATCTCCCCGCGACCAATGCTGATTGAGAGTCTTTATCGATACAACTGAGATTATCCCTTCCGTAAGGGTCCCTGTTTTATCAAAAACAAAATGAGTAATTCCTGACAAAGATTCCAGCGTTTCTCCGTTTCTCACCAAGATACCATTACGAGCCCCCAACCCTGACGCCACGGCGATAGACATAGGAGTCGCCAAACCAAAGGCACAGGGGCAGGTAATGATTAATACAGCCGTTGCCGCCATTAGCGCCTGTTCTATTCCAACATTAAACCACCAACTGAAAGTAGCCAGCGCCAAGCCTATTGTCGTTGCCACAAACCAGGGAACTATCCGATCAGCGATACTCTGTATCGGTGCCTTGCTGGACTGAGCCTGCTCGACAAGATGAATAATTCTTCCCAGTGCCGTATTATTCAGGAGCCCGGAAACCTCTACCCGTAACATCCCTTGACCGTTAATAGTGCCTGCACACACCGAAGATCCAACCTTCTTAGACACCGGTTCAGACTCTCCGGTCAACATTGCTTCATCGATACTTGACGCTCCCGCAACCACAGTACCATCTGCAGGTATTCTTTCTCCTGGTCTAACGACAACTATATCCCCCAGCGCAACTGAACGAATTGGGACAACCCGTTCGTCACCATCGCGTATGAGGTTAGCGACTTTTGGCTGAAGGTCCAGCAGCCGTTGTGTCGACGCCACGGCCTGACGTTTGGAAATAGCTTCCAGGTAACGCCCTACAAGAATTACAAAGAGAAAGTTAACGACCGTATCAAAATAGACTTCTCCAACTGTCGTTCCGGACAATGTTACATAGACCGAATACAAATAGGTAATAGTGGCTCCCAATGCAATGGGAAGGTCCATCCCCAGGCTTCGGTTTTTCAGACCTGCCCAGGCCCCGCTATAAAAAGGAAAACCGGAATAAAGCAGCGTTGGTGTGGCCAAAGCTAACCCAATCCAGTGAAACATCTCTCGAAACTCACCCTGGTCCGCTCCGGTATAGAGCGCAATAGAGATCCACAGCAGGTTCATCATTGCGAACCCTGCTACCGCCATACGGTAGAGCAACTTCCTGTTTTCTCGCTTCAGACTCCCCTCTGCAGCTTCAGGATCGAAAGGTACAGCATTATAACCCAGCATCCCCAGGCTTCGGATGATTGAAGATAACGGTATAACTTCATTATCCCAACGAATTTGTAACCGCCTGCCGGTTAGATTAACCCTGGCGTCAATAACACCGCTGATACGTCGCAGACTATTTTCAATCAGCCAGACACAGGCAGCACAGTGAATACCCTCAACCAATAGCTGAACTTCACGCTCAGCCCCGAGTTCGGTGACAAAGTCCTGTTGAATTTCATCTAGATCGTAAAAAGCAAGTTCTTTGGGGATCTCAGGAGGAGGCGCTAAAAAATCCCCTTCCATTCGACGCTGGTAGAACCCGTTAAGACCGGCACTGAAAATTGCCTCACATACGGACGCGCAGCCGTGACAGCAAAACAGCCGTGCTTCTCCTTCAACTTTTCTGGTTATGGCCTGCTCTGAATCGGAAAACAATCCGCAATGAAAGCAAAGGCTGTTGGAGTCAACTCTTTGCATTGCTGGATCTACAGATAACCCAGCAGCAGAACCAGTCACGGCCTCATTAGACATCAGCTAGTTTTCTTCAACAAAAATACGTAGAGAGATATTAAACTCTTCCTCTCCGTCTTTTACACTAGCCAACAAATCCCAGTATCCTTTTAGAGGAAACTGGGTTTTCACCTGATAATTCCCAGGAGCCAGGCGGCTCATTTCGGTAGAGAAATCAGCTCTGGAATCTGACGGCCGGTAAGCAAATAAAGTCACCGAATCAGGAGTAACAACCTTTCCCTCCTTATCGAGCAGACTGAACTGAAACTCTGCAGGCTGCTTAAGGCTGATCTTAGCCGGTGGGGTCAATGTCATCTTCCAACCAGGATCCTTCGCTAGCCTTTTTAGCATGTTTTTTTCGTAATCCTGCCCTCGCTCATAGTAATTTTCTGCGACCAGACTGGGTGCCCGGTCGCCGGCAAGATAAATCAAATAGAAATTCGCCGTGACAAAAATCACGCCCATCACTGTCAGACCAATCACCCATGGGCTACGCCAGGCAGACTGTATTTTTCCCATGTTTCTCTCTCTATTACCAAAGCTGGTTGTTAGTCATTAATTGAGTTCCTAATGGCTGAAACACCTGGGGCCTCTCAGCCTATTAGCGTTCAGCTGATCCTATCTGGGGCCGATAAAAACACTTTCGCGCTTACTTTTGAGAATCTGATTTGAATCTCCGGCACCTTCTATATAAAAGATGATGGACTGGGACTCCCCTACCAGATTACTCCGCGGAACTCGAACAAAAACATCTCGCCCAGAGACAGTTCCGGGTTTCAAGGTCACAGTTTTCTCTGCGCCAACTAGTATCAGTCCTGCAGGGCCGCTGGCTGTAATTGTAACCTCAACGGGGTCCTTTAACTTATTCAACATTTTTAAACGGTATTTGTTTTGTATTGAACCATCACTCTGCATGACAAATAATGGCTGGCGGTCATGCAGCACTTTCAACTGAATTGAATCCAATGTACTCAGGCCATAAATGATACCACTCAGGGAAGCCAGCAAAATAAAGCCGTAAACCCAGACTCTGGGCCGCTTTAAAATAGGAATAGAATGCCCCGTATCAAGCCCTTCCTGAGACTCATAACGGATCAGCCCACGAGGGCGACCTACTTTATCCATAACAGAGTCACAAGCATCAAGACAAAGCGCGCAAGTAATACACCCTTCCTGTTGGCCATTACGAATATCCACGCCTGTAGGGCAGACGGCAACGCATTGATTACAATCGATACAGTCGCCCGTTGCTCGATCTTCTTCCCTTTGCCCCTTCTTTACTCGACCACGGGGCTCACCTCGAACATAATCATAGGTTGGCAAAACAGTGGTCTTATCAATCATGACTCCTTGAATTCGGGCATAGGGACAGAGCCAAAAGCAAGTCTGCTCTCGCATGAAGCCTGCCAAGATGTAAGTGCCAAGAATGAACATACCGATAAATGTGACAGAAACCATGCCAAGCTGCAGACTCAACAACTCCCCCCAAAGCACGAAAGCATCAGTAAACCAGGCGGTGAAACTAATTCCCGTAATTACCGCAATAATCAACCATAAGAAATGCTTTAAAGATTTAACCTTAATTTTTTTCAGATCCCATGGCGCTTTTTCAAGCTTTCGCCGCTTTTGCGGGCTCCCCTCAAGCTTTTCTTCAATCCAGGTGTAAATATCGGTCCAAATGGTCTGAAAACAAAAAAAACCACACCAGACCCGACCCGCTACAGCTGTTACAACCGCCAACAAAATGGCAAAAAACAACAGCAACAGGGCCAACATCCAAAAGTCTTGTGGCAATAATGTAGCCCCAAAGATATGAAATTGACGACTAGGAATATCGAACAAAACGGCCTGACGATCATCCCAGCGAAGGTAAGGGCCCAGAAAAAATACTAACCAAAAACTATTTGCCCACCACTTTATACTTCTCCATTTACCTGGCATTCGCTTAGCATGAATCGTTTCTTCGCCAGTATTTATATGCCAATGACCCGCTTCGGCGTACAAATCATCAACACTAGTAGCTGGAATTCTATTTTGCACATCGCTCAATGTAGGATCTCCTTCGAGGGAGTGATATTTCAGGATCGGGCGAATTCTATCGGAGGCTTAGGTAAAAAACGACAGCCTTTGCGCATCGCACAATTAGTTCAACCTATTATTAAGATTATACTAATTTATATACTTCTTACATACCAAAGACAGCTCTATATCAAAGATTTTTCATTGCAATCAGTGGTCATATCAGTAAGCAGCAAATCGACAACAGCAAGGAGCCTGAGAAATGCTCAGACAATAAAAAAGGGGGACTGTTCAATCCCCCTTCCATGAGATGGTCCGCGACTACTTGTTGTGACGCTCGGAGTCTTCATTGATATGTTGTATTCCTCTGAATACAAAATAACCAAAGACAACTACAGCACCGAGTACACTCAACACGGAACCAATAAGCACAGCATCTGCCGTCATAATCAGTTCCTCCCATCTTGACCGGAACACATGCTCCGGTCGATTCTACGCCTTTACAAGCGCGTCTTATTGCCCACCGCCCAGCTTATAGACATAAACAGCGAGTTTCTTGATATCACCTTCTGACAGGCGATCTTTAAAACTAGGCATGACCGCTTGACGAGTTTTTGGATCATTCGCAGCGTTGACACCATGTATTATCGTGTACTTGGCGCTGGCCAGCTTATCATCTTCATCAAATCTCCATATTGCATCGGTAAGATTTGCAGAGCCTAAAGCTGGGTTTCCTTTAGCATCCATCCCGTGACAAGCAAAGCAAGCCTTGGTTTTGAACAGAGGCTCTTCAGCTATAGTTCCATCAACGATAGCCTGAGCCAGAGTATCAACCTCTTCGGGCTTCAATATTGCACCTTGAGCGGTCATCATTCCCCGACGGCCATTAGTAATTGTCTGCACCAGGTTTTCAATTTTACCTCCGTACAACCAATCATCATCAGCCAGCACAGGGAAGCCAGGACCACCTTGACCACCACTGCCGTGACAAGCAGCGCAATAATCACCGAACAGAACTCGGGCAGAAGCTACTGTATAGGTAGATAGCCCATCATCAGCAAGAATTTCAGCTGCTGACAAATCTTTAATCTGTTCTTCAAATTTGCCACGAATCGCTTCAACCTGATCAAGGCCTTCCTGATACTCACCGATTTGAGTCCAACCAGTTACACCCTTGGTGTGATCATTCGAACCAGGAATCATAGGATACAAAACACCGTAACCAACGACCCACAGGATGGAAATCCAGAATCCAATCATCCACCAGCGAGGGATCGGGTTCGCCAACTCACGGATATTGTCATCCCAAATATGACCCGTATTGTTTTCACCCGGAAAAGGATTTTTATCCGACATTTTTATCTCCGCTATCAGAGCTCTCATCGTCCAAAGGGATGTGCTTGTAAGATTCCAACTTTTCCCTGTTTTTAGGACGCAGAGCATAGACGTACACAACGACCAACAGGCAGAAAACCACCACGGTGAGAATCGTACCCACCCAGTCTTGAGTGGTCATTTCCGCCCAGTTAGTACTGAAGTACTCCTTCAAACTATTCACGATAAGCCTTGTTTTCGTCCAGCTTCGCCATCGTTCCTAATACCTGGAGAAATGCGACCATAGCATCTTCTTCAGTCTTCCCTTCAACAACAGCGGGAGCAGCTGCAATATCAGCGTCAGTATAAGGAACTCCAATAGTCTGTAGCCCAGTCATGTGAGCCTGCATGGTTTCACCATCAACCATCGCCTCTTGCAACCAAGGGTAGTTAGGCATGACTGATTCAGGAACCACTGACCGAGGCGCTCGCAAATGCTTGCGCTGCCAGTCATCCGAGTACTTACCACCTACTCGCGCCAAATCAGGTCCAGTACGCTTGGAGCCCCACTGGAATGGATGGTCATACATAGATTCAGACGCAAGTGAGTAATGGCCGTAACGCTCTTTTTCATCTCGGAACGGGCGAATCATCTGCGAATGACACAGGTAACAGCCTTCACGGATATAAACATCACGCCCAGCCAGCTCAAGCGCAGTATATGGGCGAATACCGTCTCCGGCTTTCCAATCTGCCAGCGTTTGACCCTCTTTACGCTGCCACACGATTTCAGGCGCACTGTTGTGCTCCATCGTCTTCTCAATCGTAAACAAGGGTACGATTTCAACAATACCGCCGACAGAAACAACCAGAGCGGTAGCCAGAATCAAGGCCCAGATATTGACCTCGCACCACTCCTGCAAGCTCTTCGGTTTTGTGTTATTAGCCATCTTATCCGTCTCCCTATTAAGCGCTGACTACGGCAGTGCGAGCTTGCTGCACCTTGCCTTCGGATGTGGACTTGCGAACGGTCATGAACACATTAAAGAGCATGGTTGCCGCCCCCAGCAGGAAGATAGCGCCACCAATCGCACGCATCGCGTAGTAAGGATGCATCGCTTCTACAGATTCAGCGAAGGTATAAACCAAAGTGCCGTATTCGTCGTACGCACGCCACATCAGGCCTTGCATGATACCGGACACCCACATCGCAACGATGTATATAACGGTACCGATGGTGAAGCACCAGAAGTGCATGTTAATCAGGCGTGTTGAGTACATTTCTGTATGGAAGCACTTGGTGATCAAGTGATATAGCGCACCACAACCAACCATAGCAACCCAACCCAAAGCACCGGAGTGTACGTGACCAATGGTCCAGTCGGTATAGTGAGACAGAGCGTTAACGGTCTTAATGGACATAACAGGCCCTTCAAATGTCGACATGGCATAGAAAGCCAGTGACATAATAAGGAAACGCAGTACGTAGTCAGTCCGTAGTTTGTCCCATGCGCCAGACAGCGTCATCATACCGTTGATAGCTCCACCCCAGGAAGGAATGATCATCGCCAGTGAAATAGCAGCCCCCAGAGAACCGGTCCAGTCAGGCAACGCGGTGTATTGCAGGTGATGCGCTCCCAGCCATACGTAACCAAAGGATAATGCCCAGAAATGGACAACAGACAGACGGTATGAAAAAACTGGACGGTTAGCCTGCTTCGGAACAAAGTAGTACATGATACCGAGGAAGCCAGCAGTCAGATAAAACCCTACTGCATTGTGTCCCCACCACCATTGAATCATAGCATCCTGAACACCGGAGAAAATGGAGTAAGATTCGAATAGACCGACCGGAATAGCCAAGCTGTTTACAACGTGAAGATAGGTAATCATGATCATCATCGACAGGAAGAACCAGTTCGATACATAGATATGAGAACTTTTGCGGTTAGCGATAGTCATCACAAAATTAAACAGATAACTCAGCCAGACAATTGCTATAGCGATATCAATCGGCCACTGCAATTCAGCGTATTCTTTGCCCTGAGTCAATCCCAGAGGAAGAGTCACTACGGCTGACACGATAATCAAATTCCATCCCCAGAACGTAAACCATGCCAGCTTGTCACTCCAGAGACGGACGCCACATGTGCGCTGAACAGAATAAAATGCAGTAGCCATCAGCGTACAGCCACCAAAAGCAAAAATAACCGCATTGGTATGAAGCGGCCTCAACCGCCCGAAAGTAATATATGGTAAATCAAAATTGAGTACCGGCCATGCTAATTCCGAAGCAATATATACTCCGGCACTAGCGCCTACCACTAGGTAGACGATAGACATAACCGCGAACCAGCGTACAACACCCAGGTTGTACTTCTGTTCTGCTGTGGCGTCCATGAACCCCCCCTTCTTGGGCCGAAGAAACGTTGTGATGCTTTAAACCTAACCCCCATTAATGCAGGGTTTTAAACGCGCGTAATAAGACGACTTTTTGTGCGCAATGTCAAATCAATATACAAACAAACGCTAGTTATTGATAAATAAAGTCTTTTTATTGAGATATGTCATTTTACAACTCGAGTTGGAAATGCATTTAAAACCCTTTCCAACCCCATCGCAATTAGCCATTATAATAAGACACTATTTCAACAGCTGACTTCCGGTGTCCAAACCGCTTCAAAATACCAAACACCACCTCCTGAAAGACTATAGAGAACAAGCGGCTACGCAAGTACACACACTAAACATCTGGTTATAGATGTCAATCTATAACCAAGCCGGATTCAACTCCTGTTAAGGAAATTTCAATAAATTGATTTGTGATATTTGCAGGACTGACCACTACTGCAACACTAAGAGCAGTGTGTTCTAATAAGCACATATTCAAGACCAAAGCCTCTTCCAGTGGCACCAAAGGATGTAGATAATTGTGACCGCAGAAAATCAAATCAAATGGGATCTAGACCTCATCAAGCGATACGACCTGTCCGGCCCCCGGTATACGTCATACCCTACAGCGATTCAGTTTGATCCTGAGCTAAGCCCGCGGCAACTGGTACAACACGGCCAGGAGACGGCAGATAAAACGGCCCCCCTGTCACTGTATATGCACATCCCTTTCTGCACTCACGTCTGCTATTTCTGCGCTTGCAACAAGGTAATAACCCGCAACAAAAAGCGCGCACAGCCCTATCTGGAGCAGCTTTACATAGAAATGCGCAAATTGTCAGAATGGTACTCGAACGACCGCATTGTCAACCAGCTCCACTGGGGAGGGGGCACCCCCTCTTTCATCAATGATGATCAAATGCGGGAACTGGTTGGACATATCAGAAGCAATTTCAACCTTCGAGATGATGATCTGGGAGACTATTCCATTGAAATAGATCCACGTGAGGCCGATGCGGGCCGGATGAAAGTCATCCGGGAGCTGGGCTTCAATCGTGTAAGCCTTGGCGTGCAGGATATAAAGACAGAAGTTCAGCAAGCAGTCAATCGAGTGCAACCCATCGCGCTATCTGAAGAGATCATAACCAGCTCCAGAGATTTGGGTTTCAAATCGATCAATATAGACCTGATTTACGGATTACCCCATCAAACAATAGACTCATTCTCTGCAACGCTGGAGAAGATCATTGAGCTAAGCCCAGATCGATTGTCTATTTTTAACTATGCCCATATGCCTGATCGCTTCCGCTCGCAAAAACACATAAATGCAGAGGATTTGCCCGCGCCCGAAGACAAACTGGTTATTCTTGAAAACACAATCAGTCAACTAATCAGTGCAGGTTACGTATACATTGGCATGGATCACTTTGCGAAACCTACCGACGAGCTGGCTATAGCGCAGCAAGAAGGAAACCTCCACCGCAACTTCCAAGGCTACACCACTCACAGTGACTGTGATTTGGTTGCAATGGGAGTTTCAGCGATAAGCCAGATCGGCGATGTGTATTATCAAAACGAGCACGACCTGAAACTGTACCAGGATGCGATAGATAGCAGCGAACAAGCAATCAAACGCGGAGTCATCCTCAGCAAAGATGACCGAATCCGTCGAGCAGTTATAACCAAGCTAATCTGTCACTTTGAGCTTGATTGTCAACAAATTGAGGCAAGCTTCGGCATAGAATTCAATGACTACTTTAAAGATGAGCTATTAAGGATGGATCAGTATATTAAAGATGGCCTTCTTGTCATCGATGGACCACAAATCATTGTCACACCCGCCGGCCGTTTGTTAATTCGCCGTATCTGCATGACATTCGATGCATACATACCCAAAGAGCAAACAGGTCGCACTTTTTCGAGAATCATCTAGAATCAATCCATGGATAAAAAAATAGCAGGGATTGCTAATATGACAAAGCAGAGAAATAGATAGCTAAATATTACCACCGGCCATAACATTCATTTAAATCAAAGCCTTCACCCTTGATTGTAAATGTTACATAATGCCTCCAGCAGGCTCCTCTGCAATAGAACAACAAGCATGGATGAGGTTTATGGCTGAAAAGCCAATACATACTGAAAGTTTTCACAATGCCAATGGCGCTCAACGTGCTCGTCCTTCTATCGGCTTGAGCTCTCAACCCTTTGCATTGGAATCCACCGACGCAGACAAGTTGTCTCAGATTGTTGAGGCCAGCCCACCTTTAAAGAAAGGGACTCACCTGTTTCTTCAGGGTGACCCTTTTATGTCTATCTTCACTGTACGAGCGGGCACTCTAAAAACCTATACAGTAACTAATGAAGGCGAAGAGCAAATCACCGGGTTTTACTTCCCTGGGGAAGTCGTAGCTCTTAGTGGCATAGGGACTGACCACCACCCTGTCTCAGCCAAAACACTTGAAACCACAACCGTTCTTGAATACCCCTATATACAGCTGGAAGCACTGGCAAGTCAGGTTCCACAATTACGTACGCAGTTGACAAACAGCATGGGGAAAGAAATAAGGGCCGAACTACAGATGATGCTCTTGTTAAGTAAAAAAACAGCCGAACAGCGAGTCGCAACATTTCTATGCAAGCTATCGGATCGCTTTAAACAAAGAGGCTATTCAGCAACCGTTTTCAGACTGTCAATGTCTAGAAATGAGATCGGTAATTATCTTGGTCTTGCGGTAGAAACCGTTAGTCGTATATTTACTCGATTTCAGAAGCAGCAGCTTATTAATGTTGAGGGGAAAGAAATTGAGATTGTTAGCTTAGAAGATCTTTTCCAGGTTTCAGGAGATGCCAAAGTCTGCGATGAAAGCCCTGGCTCTGCAGACTATCGATAGCAGCTCATAACGTTCATGCAATTATCCCATTTACCAAGCAGTACCACCTCCGCGGTGCCACTCCAAAAGTTTGAGGACTTACAATGTCGTTTGACGAATGCTACTTAAAGTCAGTTATCCGAGCCGTGCCTAACTGGCCAGAAGACGGAGTCACCTTTCGCGACGTAGCACCTCTTTTCCTGAATCCAAAGGCGTTACACATGGTGGCTGACTCCTTCAGCCAGCATTACATGGATTCAGATATAACTCATATAGCTTCATTGGATGCACGGGGGTTTCTCATTGGCTCCATTGTCGCCTATAAACTAAATTTGCCTTTAATCCTAATCCGCAAAAAGGGCAAATTACCGGGTCAAACCTTACAAGAGGAATATTCTTTAGAGTACGGCACTGCAACCGTTGAAATACAGCAAGACGCATGTTCTTCTGGCGATAAAGTACTGATATTAGACGACTTAATTGCCACCGGTGGCAGTATTCTAGCAGCCAGCACTCTGATTAGAAAACTAGGCGCTCAGGTCACCGAGGCTGCTGCTATTATCGATCTCCCAGACCTTCAGGGCTCAGTTCGACTGCAGGAAGCTGACATTCCGGTACACACCCTGATTGCATATTAATCAATTAGTTAGTCAGGCCCTTTTATTCCAGGGCCTGACTAAGCATTTTATCCCGAATCTTCTTCTTTATACACCCTGCCCCCCCCTATCGAAGCTCTTTCAATCACCAAACAGGAGCCCGTTCTGATAAGCGTAAGCTGCATTAAAGGCCGGCTTTTGGAATTTTTTAAGCCCAAGACTATCGAAATCAACCTGTAGTTTATTCAGCTTTATCTTTTCTTTCATCGTCGCTTGGGATATCAACTTAACCGGCTTATCGACCAGTTGAATGGCAGCTTCTAATTTAAAACTGGTTGCACTTCCAGCCAACTTCCCTTTTTGGTCCCGCTCAATAACAACAACCTCATCGACCTGGTAGTCCTGCATTAATTTCGCGAACGCAAAATGAAAGTCTCGGATACTATCCGTTGCCGCTGACTGGGAGACGGCAAACAGACGCTGCCTACACTCTGGCACATCAAATGCGCCGTTGCTATAACCCAATATACAAATAATGGCTTCACCACCCTTTAATTCAACACCACAGACTCGCATGTTCTACCTTTCGAAAAATTGATATGGACGCTATTACCGAGGGGAGAATACTAGCAGTTTTAAGGATTTTCCGGGCAAATAAAGTATAAAAGAAAGCACAGAAGCCTATTCAGCAAGAGAATACAATAAGACCAATCCTCCCACGCCACTGACACGATTAAAACTTAACACCAAGATCAACTTTCGCACCATGAATGGAATCCAGATAGTCTTTACCCGCCTGTAAAGAAGGCTTGCTATCCCGTTCTGCCTCCTCAGTCAGCATAGATCCGCTCATAGAGACCCCCTCTTCATGCTTCTTTTTGGCAACGAATGGATTCGACTCAACCTCCGCCGGCTTCAGATTTTCCATAAACTGCCGCTCTTTTTCGGTTAAAAGTGCATCAGCACCAGTGGCAGCAGCCTGCTCTTCCGAAGACAGTTGCTCCAGGCTTAAGTTTAATGTGCGCTTAGCCTGCCCAGGTTCGCCCTTGCCTAAAGCGATGCCGCCGGATTGGTTTGCGTCGACCCCATCCGCCTGAGCTGCAGCACCAAAAAAACCAATCAAAATAAACAAAAGGATACGAGAAGAGTTGCTGTTTTTCATAAAAAACCTGAATGTAAAAACTGGTTGATTGGCAATTTTAGTGATTTAGAAAGAAGGACACCAGCCCAGCTGACCAAACGGCCTCAGCCAGCGTACCGATGGGCATTCGCTGATACCTGTTCCAGCCTATTTCTCTGCGCCCAAAATGATGATGTTCCTCCTCGTAGCTGCCCCCCCCTAATGCAAAAGATCGAAGATTTCTTTATAGAGTAATAAAATTGGTAAACAGTATTTCTTCAATACCTGGCTTTCCTATTTGCTCTTGAAGGATATTGTTAACAACTTCAGTTGCCTTAATTCTCAATCGCTCCTTTCCTTCAAGCGATTCCATATCAACCACCGTTTGAGACAGAAACAACTCACCTAACCCATGAACAACCAGCGGCATATGTTTTTGAAGAGCCGTTTTAACTTCAGGCTCAAAAGTGCGGGCCTCTGCATAAACCTGCATAAACCGTTCTGTACCCCGATCTTCACTCGGAAAATTGGTGATAAAATACGGTGGAGTCCCTGTTGTCCCCAACTGAACGTAAATAGCTACCTTTTTCTTGGGTTCCTCTACAACAACCTTTTCCACTTCAGCCTCTTCCTTCAAGAGAAAAAACCAAACACCACCGGCTCCAACTATCGCAACCAACGTAACTACCAACGCCACAAGAATAACCACGAGTTTATTGGATTTCTTTGCTGACTCAGCTGTCATCACATTTCCTTATATCGTTTTAGAGACGATCCAATCGAATAAATCCCCAGCAGATCGTGGCAATACTCACACCTGATTACATCAGGACTAACTATTTTCTCCCCCTTCCTGCATTTACGGGTCAGCCCCAAAATAGCAAGGTGAACAACAAACTTTTGCTTGCCCCACCTTCGCCTGAGGCCTATCCTATTCTATAGGCTCTTTCGATGAAGCCTCACGGTGCGGTAGCCACTCTTTTAATCATGAGTTTCGCCGTCCCGCCTGTTAGAAAGTAAGGATCTGGATTAGCAGCCCTGACGCTGCTATTTCAGGTCCTTTTCTCAGCAACTCTTGCAAACCTCCTCCATAAACAATCCGGCACACAAAGGTGCTATTTCACCGACCTCAACAAGTCTGGGGAAATTCTGTTTCGGGATTGATATCTGAATTATAAGCTAGGCATGATCCTGCACATCCTTGTTACGCCTTGGACATTTTTCCCAGTGCTCCTGGCTACATTGGGTTTTTCTGCATTCAAACTCACAATAGGATGAATGCAACGGGACTGCCCTTCTGAGCCCACCAAAAAATGTGCAAATTGACTTAAAAAAAGAAAATGACATTCAACACCCTTTTCTATGACCCTCCATGTCGTTACTTCTAGCCCCGATTATATTGGAGTAGCCATCCGATAAAAACCAAACCTGGCCTAAGAGTTCAAACAATTGACCGGGATCAGATTTTTGCGCTTAATATTTAGCCGCTCAATATCTAACAGCATAGCAAAGAAAACACTGACGCCTGAACGGATCAAAGAACTAGCCGTTTATTAACTCAACCGGTAGACTTGCCGGTTCAATTTTTACAGCCTGGATTTTATACATGTGGTTTAAGAATTTGGTTTTCTATCGCTTTACACAACCATTCAAACTCAACGCTCAAGAGCTTCAGGAAAAACTGGAAGCCAGCCCCTTTGTCCCCTGCAGCAGCCAGGAAGCCACCCGGTTTGGCTGGACCTCTCCGATGGGAAAGCTCAGTGAGGAACTGGTTCACGCTAGCGGAAACTACCTGCTGATCAGTGCTAAAAAAGAAGAAAAAATACTTCCCGCTTCAGTAGTTAAGGATTTTTTACTTGATAAGGTTGAACAAATTGAACAGGAGCAAGACAGAAAGGTTCGAAAGAAAGAACGCGATGCACTGAAAGATGAGATTATTTTTGAGTTACTTCCTAAAGCCTTTAGTCGCTTTCAAACCACTTCAGCCTATATCGATCTAAAGGAAGGGCTGCTGATAGTTGATGCAAGCAGCGCCAAACGTGCAGAAGATCTAAGCTCCTTCCTGCGAAAAACCCTGGGCTCGCTACCCGTCACCATTCCCGCCATGAACTCAGCCCCTTCAGCCATCATGACACAATGGCTGTCAGAAGAAAGCAGCCTGGCCGCTGGGTTTGAGCTGGGGGACGAAGCTGAATTAAAGGATCCACGCGAAAATGGCGCCATCATACGCTGCAAGCAACAGGAACTGGTGGGCGAAGAGATCGACGTTCATCTCAAAGCAGGAAAACAAGCAGTTAAACTTGCTCTGCATTACGCGGATAACTTGTCCTGTGTAGCTGGTGATGACCTGATTCTCAGACGCCTGAAATTCTCCGATTTAGTACTGGAAAAAGCGGCTGAGATGGGTGCTGAAGACGCCGCAGCAGCATTTGACGCCGACTTTACACTAATGGCCATGGAGCTTTCGACCTTTATTCCTCATCTTCTAGAAGCCCTGGGCGGAGAAAACAAGGATGCTTACGCCCCAGCAATAGCAGTATAGGCATTAGCCTGTAGCCAGTCTCAACAGTTATCTTCAGGCCTGGATGCCTGAAGATAATTTGGCACCGGACTACTCCAGCAAACAAAATTCCATATTCCCCCCAATCAACAATCCATGTAAAATCTCACTCTTACCTTCCTACCTATCAAAGACTATGTATTCCGTAAAAGAACTTTTTTACAGCCTCCAGGGTGAAGGCGCCCATGCTGGTCGCGCTGCTGTTTTCTGCCGTTTTACCGGCTGCAATCTCTGGTCTGGCCGAGAGCAGGACAGGGCTAAAGCTGCCTGCAATTTTTGTGATACTGATTTTGTCGGCACTGATGGTGAAGGAGGAGGGAAATATGGTCGGGCTACAGATTTGGCCAAGGCCGCTATGGCGCTATGGCCAGCGTCTCAGCGAGATTCTGCTTACCTGATTTGCACCGGCGGGGAACCATTATTGCAACTTGACCAAGAACTGGTTTCTGCGTTCAAAGCAGTAGGGTTTGAAGTAGCGATAGAAACTAACGGTACTTTGCCCGCGCCCACCGACATAGATTGGATCTGTGTCAGCCCCAAGGGATCATCAGAACTGGTATTGCAACAAGGAGATGAACTTAAACTGGTTTACCGACAACAGGATGCCCTGCCTGAAAGATTCGAAAATCTGGATTTTTCTTATTTTTTTCTGCAAGCCATGGCTGGACCGCAAGAGAAAGAACAACTTCAGCAATGTGTAAAATATTGCCAGGAACACCCCCAATGGCGACTTAGCCTGCAGACTCATAAACTAATCGGCATACCCTAGCAGCACTTTACCCGCTGCTTAACCAACGGACATTGATCCAGCCTGACAACTTCAGCAACCCTATTAACTTTGTAAGCAAGCCGACAAATGGAAATATATAAAGAGTTCACTTTCGAAGCCGCACACCTCTTACCCAACGTTCCAAAAGGACACAAATGCGGCCGCCTTCACGGCCATAGCTTTATGGTACAGGTCCATGTCTCCGGCGAGGTAGATCCACGGACCGGCTGGATTATGGACTTTGCCCAACTGAAAGCAGCGTTTAGGCCTATTTACGACCGCCTTGACCACTATTACCTAAACGATATTGCCGGCTTGGAAAATCCGACCAGCGAAGTACTTGCGCGATGGATCTGGAACGAATTAAAGCCATCTTTACCAGAGCTTTCTAAAATAGTCATCAAAGAGACTTGTACCAGCGGCTGCGTGTATAAGGGAGACTGATCAACCAATGCCAGACTGAGGCTGTTGAACTCGATGACCAGAATCTCTGGTCATCCTTTATTCTCCTCTATACCATTGATATCAAGAACATCAGACCTTTTTTGATGACGCTGTTAAACCAAACGATATTTAGATTTTATGCATAACCACGCTCAAGACCGCACAAAGGAAGCAGTTCGCGTCACTTGGATAGGCGCCATTTTTGATGCCATTCTGGGTGTATCCAAGATAATAGTTGGTGTTTTATTCTTTTCTCACGCCCTTATAGCAGACGGAATACATTCCCTATCCGACTTAATCACCGATTTTATGGTTGTCGTTATTGTCAAAATAGCCCACGCAGAGCCTGATGAAGAACACCCCTACGGTCACGAACGATTTGAAACGCTGGGCACCGTAGTACTCGGTTGCTTGTTAGTAGCCGTTGCAGGCGCAATGGCCTATGACAGCGGGCTTAATTTACTCGACCCATCCGAAAAAAACGTACCCGGTTGGCCAGCACTCGTCATTGCTTTTGCCTCAATCGCCATTAAAGAAGCCCTCTTTCGCTATACTCTGGCCATTGGCAAAAGGATTAAGTCCGATTTACTCATTGCCAACGCATGGCATAGCCGCACAGATGCCTATTCTTCAATAATTGTATTTATTGGCATCGCCGGCTCAATGATGGGGATTATCTGGCTCGACAGCCTGGCCGCCCTTGGCGTGGCGATCTTTGTCGCCAAGATTGGTTGGGAGCTTAGCTGGAAAAGTATTCAAGAGCTTGTTGATACTGCCATCCCTCCTGAAGAGCTAAGTGCAATAACAGCATCGGCCAAAGAAGTTGCAGGGATCGAAGATGTGCATAGCTTTAAAAGTCGGCAAATGGGCCCTAAAATGCTTCTAGAAATGCACTTACAAGTAAAGCCCTATGTCAGCGTTTCTGAAGGCCATTATATTGGCGATTCCGTAGTAGCAAAACTACTAAGAGAATTCGATTCCATCGGCCACATTATTTTCCATATAGACACCGAAAATGACGATAAGCGAAACAGCTGCATGGTTCTGCCCTTTCGCGCAGAGATTACAGATATTGTCGACCACCTGCTGGAAAATCTGGCTCCAGAGCTTACCCGTCAGAATATAACCCTTCATTATCTGCATGGAAAAATTGAGATTGATCTTTTCATAACTCCACCACCGTCGAGCCAAATAGATATTACTGCCATCAATCAAAGTCAACTGTCCGAACAGCTCAATGAACACTTGATGAAATACACATGGCATCAGCACCTGAATCTCTGGCTGGCTATTTAGATCAGCTCAAAGCTGAGAATGATCTATCGAAAGTAAAAAAGAAAGCAAAAAACACTGTCTGTTTTTAGAAGAGAATCTACAAACAGACACTAATTCGCCCTGAACAACCATCCTTCATCAAATGGATAAAACTATTTCTAGACATACAGACCAACTCTTGATGGTCTCCCGCTTCTATACAACACGCGGGCTCATCCACAATACGCTCATCCCACACCACGCTGAGATTATAGGCCTGAGCCAATGCTGGCACCGCGCCCACCACACAATCACTGAACAATTGCCGAAGGTCAGCCTGGTCTGCTAATGACAAGACTCGATTAAGCCGGGAGTTCACCGCTGACAGATCAACACTTCTATTCGCGGGTAACACCGCCACCACAAAACCTGTTTTATCCTTAAGAACGACAGCCTTCGCAAACCGATGCACCGGCAACTTTGACTGCTGCGCACAGTCCACCGCTGTTTCCGCATACCGATGCCTGATCAGCTGATAGGAAACAGACCTGCTCTCCAGGAATTTCCTGACGCGCGGAGCCATTGACATACAGATATCTCCGACAGCTTCCCAAAATAAACATTCACTACATTAGGGAAGCATCCATTAAACACTTGTATGAGCATAGGACACAAAAGCTCAAATTTCCGTTGCCTAATAAATATATTTTAGTACTCTTGTGCCTCTTCTTCAGCAGTTAAGCCAACACCCTATCCTATGATTGAAATCATCTATGCCGATAGCCAAATCGTTCTGATCAATAAGCCCCATGATCTGTTATCGGTTCCTGGAAGGGGACCAAACAATCAAGATTCAGTGCTCCTGCGATTACAACAACAATTTCCTACAATCAGAATTGTCCACAGGCTTGATTGCGCCACTTCTGGAGTCATGGTCCTTGCACTTGATGCCGACAGCCATCGCGCTCTAAGTATTCAGTTTCAAGAACGCAAGACAGCTAAACGCTATATCGCCAGAATATACGGCCAACCAAACAATGATTCCGGTTCTGTCGATCTTCCTTTGCGTTGTGACTGGGAAAATCGTCCAAAACAGATGGTTGATTTTGAACAAGGAAAATCAGCACTAACTCATTGGCAGGTTATTGAATACTCTGAAGATTGCACACGCGTTGCGCTGACCCCTGTTACCGGTCGCTCTCATCAACTCAGAGTACATATGCTGGCCATGGGGCACCCCATAGCAGGCGATCGATTCTATGCCAGCGGGGAGGCCCTGACGGCCGCTGATCGCCTGCATTTGCATGCCGAAAGCCTTGAACTCTTCCACCCCTTAAGTGGTGAGAAGGTCTGTTTTACAGCCCCATGCCCTTTCTAGTATTAAAAACCCATTACAAAGAACACAAGCAAACAATCAAGTCTGAATACGCTCAATAAAGTATCAGGAATTAACAACTCGAACAGGCTTTCCCTCAAGATGGGCTCGAATATTTTCTGCCAGCTGACAGACGATACGCTGACGCGCCTGAAAACTCCCCCATGCACTATGGGGCGTGATGATCAGATTAGGATGGTTACAATCCAGCAGGGGGTTGCCTTCTTTAGGAGGCTCCTCCGTAAGCACATCCACACCGGCACCAGCCAGTTGATCAGATTCAAGCGCATCGACCAATGCAATCTCGTTCACAACCCCGCCACGAGAAGCATTAATCAGCAAAGCTCCTCGCTTAATCAGCCTGAGTTCATCTTTTGCAATAAGATTTCGGGTTTCTTCCGTTAACGGGCAGTGTATCGTTAAAATGTCGATCATCGGCAACATATCTTCCAGCGCATGTCGCCCAGGTCTTGGAACCTCTCCTACTCGTTCAGCAATCATCACCTCCATGCCAAAGGCTTGGGCAATCCGAGCCACGTTTTTCCCTAACTCACCGTATCCGATAATACCCAGCACCTTCCCGGAAAGCTCCTGTATTGGGTAGTCCAAAAGACAAAACTGGCTAGCTAGGTTCCATCTCCCGGTTTGAACCGCTTGATGGTATTGTAACAACCGAGTACTAAGCGCCAACATTAACGAAAAAACGTGCTGCACAACCGATCCAGTCCCATATGCCTGACAATTGCTGACAGTAATACCAAGCTCAGTCGCAGTTTTCAGGTCTACATTATTAGTGCCTGTCGCGGCAACGCAGATCAATTTTAACTGCTTGAGCTTTCGAAGCAGCGGCGCAGTCATCTTTTGTTTATTAACCACCAGTATATCGGCATCACTGGCGCGAGACTCAACCAGCGCCTCAGAAGTCGATGAATATTCACACCATTGGTCAACAACCTGCTTAATAGGACTAAAGTCCAAATCATCACAATCCAGGCTGTCTCTATCCAGAAATACAGCTTTCACGGCTTCTCCTCTAAACCAACGCAATATCCAGGCAAATTTAAAATTGACGAAAATCCAAGAACCAATAAAAAGGAGCTCGATCAGAGCCCCTTTATTTACGAAAAGCCAGTCACTATCCACCGGCATTGGATACTGAAATAACCAATAAACAACTAACCCTGAGGCAAATTATCCTTAATGTTCCAGAGAATTTCTTCCGCCACAATTGCCGACGCTTCTTTCGACTCATCTGTCAACACCGAAACATAGACCCCACTCCTGCGTCGACTTAGCCTAATTTGGTAGTGCCCTGTATGCTCCAGCTCGCCCGTTTCCTGATTTTCAACGAAATCACTCTTGCTGGTTTCAAATACGTAAATAGCTTTTCCACCCAACCAGATTTTATAGCCTTCCTTTTTTGATAGATCATCCGGGTCCACTTCCTCAACATCGCTTTGGCTATAACGAATTTTATCGGCAGCATCCTCCTCATCAGACTCTATGCCAATAGCATCTTCCAGAAAGTCGGTGGAAATGGAAATATCTTCACGATCCCCGTGCAACCAATCAATAAATCCCCAGAACCCGCCTTCATTTTCCTCGTTAAACGGCGTACTGGTCGTATAGGTAATATAATATTTGCCAATATCCTTATCTGATGAGCCAACATCGACCTTGGCAGCCGCCATCGCAGTATCCACCCATTGCCACGCATTATCGATTCCCGTCGCTAGCTTCAGCACAGGATTACCATTCGAGTCCCGACCCAAAAGAGCAGTACCACGCCCACTGTTCTGTCGGGATATCAGTGATTTAGCAGTTGTTGTGGAAGTCGTACGACTTAAATAATGCAACAGCTCATACATCATCTCAGACTTATAACTTACATTTCGGGACTGGGCCGACCAGTCAGGCTGACTGGCATCCTCTGCATCACTTACGCGTAAGTGCTGCATTTTTATTGCCGTTCTTCCTTCATTGTCAGCACGGGCCAGCAACACTCTTAATTTGTCCCGATGAGGACTCTTAACATCCTGAAAAGTCGCTTTACTTAATAGTGATGAGAAAAAGCCAGGCTCTTCTGATTTTTCTTGAATCCAGGCTGTCTCCATCACTCCCTGGGCTGGATTTGATAACTCAATATCAACTTCGTTGTAGCTCCAAAAATCTCCAACTTTCTGCCAGACTTCGCGAACAGGCTCATCCACAACTATATATTTTTCAAGCCCTTCCCGGGCAAGACTGACGATTTCGTTACCGGATTCAGCATAGAAAAAATCAGGGCGAGGCACTTCAAACTCTTCCTCCGAGCGACTGGCAACCGTGCCTACATCAGGAATAATCAGAATGTCTCTTATTGCCTCATCATCAAGATGCTCAGGGACCTCTAATCGTGGAATGGTAACCGCTTGCTCATAGTCCTGGCTTCTATCGCGTACAAGGCCGTTATCGCCAATGAGAGCGTTATCTGTCATCCATCCGCAGCTGGAAAGAATTGCGGACCCTGCCAGAACGACAACAGCCCGGGTTATAAAAGTATGAAACTGCTTCATCAGAGGCCTATATTAGTGCACAAAGTGACAGTGTTTTTTTCAGAATATCGCGTTTTTCTTCGGCAAGAGGTGTTAGCGGCAGACGAATACCTGCGTCAACTAATCCCATTTCGTGTAAAGCCCACTTAACCGGTATAGGGTTGGATTCCAGAAACAGATCCTGGTGCAAGGGGTCCAGTTTTGAATTAAGCTCCCGTGCTTCTACTTTATTCCCATCTATTGCAGACCGGCAAAGTTCCGCCATTGCTTTCGGAGCCACATTGGCAGTAACAGAAATATTCCCATGCCCACCCAGCAGCATTAACTCTACCGCTGTAGCATCGTCTCCAGAGTATACGGCAAACCCTTGGGGACTATTGTCGATAAGGTATTTCGCCCGATCCAAATCACCAGTCGCCTCTTTGATACCAACGATATTGGTGATCCTGGATAATCGCAATACCGTTTCCGGCAGCATGTCACAGGCAGTACGCCCAGGCACGTTGTATAGAATCTGAGGTATATCAACAGCTTCTGCTACAGTTTTATAGTGCTGGAACAACCCTTCCTGAGTCGGCTTGTTATAATAAGGAGTGACCAGCAAACAGGCATCTGCACCGGCGGCTTTCGCAGCCAGGGTAAGCTCAATTGCTTCCGACGTTGAGTTGGCCCCTGTTCCGGCAATAACTGCAATCCGGCCGGCAACTCGCTTAACCACTCTCTGAATGACATCACAATGCTCGTTACAGTTTAGCGTTGCTGATTCACCCGTCGTTCCCACTGCAACAATTGCATCAGTGCCTTGCGCCAGGTGAAAATCTACAAGCTTGTCCAGCTTTTCCCAATCGATATCACCGTTATCCAACATTGGGGTAACCAGAGCAACTTGGCTTCCAGTAATCATTGAGCATCTCCAACCAGAGCTAAAATATTCAGCACCGCAGCTAAACGGTGACACCTTCGATTCAGGCGATTAAAATGCATCGCTGCCGTTTAATGATGCTGACGCAGATCAGCCCACTCAATCGAAACGAGCATTTTACCCAATAAGATCACACATGCGTAGATCAACTGACGATTAATTTCAGGGTGTATTTTTTATGAACAAAGTGGTTCTTGAACAACCGGTTCCGGATTTTACAGCAGAAGCAACTGGAGAAAAAACCGTACAGCTTTCTGCTCTCAAGGGTAAAAACATCGTCATCTATTTTTACCCCAAAGACAGCACACCAGGCTGCACAACCGAGGGCCAGGATTTTCGCGACAACATTGATGCCTTCAACCAGCTGGATACCCTGATTTTTGGCGTATCCAGAGACAAAATGCGCTCACATGAAAATTTCAAGACAAAACAGAGCTTTCCGTTCGAGTTGATATCCGATCCAGATGAAATCCTGTGCAATCTGTTTGATGTTATCAAGCTTAAAAAGCTTTACGGAAAAGAACACATGGGAATAGAACGCAGCACTTTCCTTATCAACAAAGAAGGAGTCCTTGCCCGTGAATGGAGAAAGGTCAAAGTAAAAGGACACGTTGAAGAAGTTCTGCATACTGTACAGCAACTATACAGCGACAATTAGACAACGACAGCAAAAGGGCTAAACCTCTCCGGTTCAGCCCTGCCCTCCAGAACAGTCCCGTTTAAGCTTAGCCCACTTTAACTTTCGATGGCCAAGCACTCATTACTGCTTTAATTAATGTGGCCAATGGTATCGCAAAAAACACTCCCCAAAAGCCCCACAGACCACCAAACACCAGAACCGCAACAATAATCGCAATAGGGTGAAGATTCACCGCTTCAGAAAACAGCAACGGCACCAACACATTACCATCCAGCGCCTGAATAATTCCATAAGCCAGCATTAGGTACATAAACTCCGGCCCCCACCCCCATTGAAAAAAGGCAATGAGCGCAACAGGAATCGTCACAACAGCAGCACCGATATAGGGAATGACAACAGACAATCCGACCATAATGGCTAATAACGCCGAATAACGAAGGCCCAGAACAATAAAGGCAACGTAGGTAACTGCACCCACTACTAAGATTTCAACAACCTTACCTCGAACGTAATTTGCTATCTGGTCTTCCATTTCCAGACCAACCTGTGTAATCACAGCACGTTTTTCTGGGAGAAACGCTGTCCACCAGCGAAGGATTACACTGCCATCCTTCATAAAGAAAAACACCAGAATAGGAACCAGCACCAAATAAATCAGTATCTGAATCAGATTACCTATTGATGAGATAGAAAAGGAAAGAACCATCTGCCCAAGCTTTGCAAGCTCAGCAGTTGCCTGATCAATAACAGCCTGCACCTGAGTACTGGTGATCAGTTCAGGATAACGCTCGGGTAACAACATCAGCAAATCTTGTCCCTGTGCCATCATCCGTGGCAACTCATTTAACAAATTAACCAACTGGCGCCATGACTCAGGAATAACAACCAACAGAATCGCCATGAACGCACTAACGAACCCGACGAAGACCACCGCCACAGACGCTGTATGCTTCATTCCCAACTGCTTTAACTTGGCAACCATCCCCTGCATCAAAAAAGCCAGGATAATACCGGCAAAGACTGGCGCCAACATCCCTCCCAGAGTGAGAACAACAACCAGCGCCAGTACCAGAAACACGAAAAGAAGCAAAGCTTCTTCATCAGAAAAATAACGCTCTACCCAATCTCCAAAAACCTTCAGCATTCGCTGCCTATCCCTTCTCAAATAATCTATTTAAGTCGACTTGCTTTGAATCTACCTACAACCTGTAATGTGATAATGCAGGATCAACTATCCACCCTTCTTGCGAATTATATACGTATAGCTGCCTGCCTTATCAGTAGACTCTAGTAGCTCGTCTCCAGATTGGTCTGTAAATGCTTGAAAATCACGAACAGAGCCTGAATCGGTGGCAACCACTCTCAATACTTGACCCGGCTCCAGCTTATTTAACGCCAATTTGGCTTTTAGCAAGGGTAACGGACAACTAAGGCCACTTGCATCAAGCTCCTGATCAATGTCGTACATAAATTCTCCTAGAATAAAACAGATACGACTAAACTAGGTATATTGCCGCAAAACTGTCTAAATGATGGAACTAATTGCTCACAGCTGCGACTATATACGAAATCCGAACAATCTATAACCGTTCATCAAATGTTCGTCTTTGCTTTCTTTAGAATTGAGGATCCACTTGAAAACCAAACTGTTATCACTTGCAATCCCTCTACTCCTGACAGCCCCGCTGTTGCTGATACAGACTACACCTCTGGACGCTTCCGAATTACCGGTAATTGGCGATACCACATCCAGCACAATAACGCTGGAAGAAGAACACAAACTTGGAAAGGCCTGGGCTCGTGCGTTGCGCGCTCAAGCCCGGCAACTGAATGATCCTTTGGTTTATAGCTATATTGAAGATCTTATTTATCAACTGGCAAGTAACAGCGACCTTCCTGACCGGAGACTTACGCTAATCGTTTTGAATAACCCGACACTCAATGCGTTTGCCGTCCCGGGAGGTATAGTTGGTATCCATGCTGGCCTGTTCCAGTACGCTCAAACTGAAGGTCAATTTGCATCGGTTCTCGCTCACGAACTGTCTCATTTAAGCCAGAGGCACTATGCCACTTCGTTAGAGCAACAACGAAAAAGCTTACCTCTGCAACTTGCAACCATGCTTGGCGGGATAATACTTGCCGCCAACAGCGATGGAGACGGAGCCATAGCAGCAATAGCGTCTGGCCAGGCAGCTTTTCAACAGCAACGATTAGCATTCAGTCGCCAAAATGAACGTGAGGCCGATAATCTTGGTATGCAGGTATTAATGGAGTCAGGATTTAATCCGATAACAATGCCAGACATGTTCATGCAAATGCAAAAATCCTTCCGCTTTGCTGGAGAACAGGCCCCCGAATTTTTATTGACGCACCCGGTTACTGAATCACGAATAGCCGACAGCCAGGGACGAGCAGCACAACTACCGAGCACAGGTAAAATAGACAGCTTAAGCTATCAGCTTATTCGCGGCCGAATCAGCACAATACTAAGCAAAGATACACATGCAACTTATCAGTATTTCACAGACCTTCTTAAAGACAATCCTGGCGAACCAGCCCATTATGCAAAAGCCTTTGCTGCACTGAACTCAGAACAACCCGAAGCAGCACAGGCATCCATTGATTGGCTACTGCAAAAGGATTCCGAAAACCTGTACTACAAGATATTGCAATCTGAATTATGGTTAGCCGAAGGAAAGCCTGAAAAAGCATCAGCTGAACTGAGAGAACTGCTAAGCTTGTATCCCCAAAACCACCCACTGACAGTATTGTTGATTCGCAGCCTAAGAGCCCAACAGAAAAACAACGCTGCAGTAGAAGTATTACGCAAACACCTGCGAAGTTATCCTGAAAATACTAATTTATGGTACGAACTGGCCGAAGCCAACGGATTAACAGACAACATTCTAGGCGTACATCAGGCAAGAGCAGAATACTTTCTGCTTATCGGCGCTACTGCTAAGGCAGAATCCCATCTAAAACTGGCGCTAAAGCTACCCAATATAAGTGAAAACGATCGGGTTCGACTTGAACAACGACTAAAAGAAACGCATGAAATAAAGAAAAGCATGGAATTCTAGCCATAGTCTACCTGGCGATCAGCGCCAGGTAGATCCCCCTGGTCAGGAGATAAAGCTCAACACCGGAGACTAGGCGCGAGCTCTGACAGCCGGCTGTATTTGAGCTGAAAAATCCAACATCCGTTGCAAGGGCAATAAAGCCTGTTGGCCTAGCTGAGGATTAACAAACACCTCCTGCTCTCCTGTCTCCAGCACATGAGCCATGTTTTCAAGCTCGTTCATCGCCATCCAAGGACAGCTGGCACAACTACGACAGGTCGCACCATTTCCTCCAGTGGGCGCTGCGATAAGCGTTTTATCTGGAGCAGCCTGCTGCATCTTATAAAAAATCCCGCGATCCGTCGCAACAATAAATTCCTTATTAGGCATTTCACGAGCAGCCCTTATGAGCTGACTGGTGGAGCCGACGCTGTCAGCCATTTCGATCATTGATGCAGGTGACTCAGGATGAACCAGAACGGCGGCGTTCGGATAAACTTTTTTCAAGTCATTCAGCCCCTGCGCCTTAAACTCTTCATGGACGATACATGAGCCATCCCACATCAACATATCAGCTCCTGTCTCTTTGGCAATATAGCTCCCAAGATGCTTATCTGGCGCCCAAATGATTTTTTGTCCTTCATCAACCAGATATTCAACGATATCCAACGCACAACTGGATGTAACCACCCAGTCAGCACGGGCTTTTACCGCCGCAGAGGTGTTCGCATAAACGACCACCTGATAATCGGGGTAGCGATCACAAAATGCAGAAAACTCTTCAATAGGGCAGCCCACATCCAGAGAACAGGTTGCCTCCAAAGTCGGCATAAGAACACGTTTCTCAGGACTAAGAATTTTGGCGGTTTCTCCCATAAAACGCACACCTGCAACCAACAGTGTTTGCGCAGCATGATCTCTGCCGAATCGAGCCATTTCAAGAGAATCTGATACACAGCCCCCCGTCTCCTCAGCCAGTTCCTGCAACAAAGGATCAGTATAATAATGAGCCACAATACAGGCATTTTGCTCAATAAGCAGGCGCTTGATTTTCTCTTTATAAAAAGAAATCTGCTCTGTAGTCAGTGCGGTGCGTTGATGGTTATGAGCCAAATGCTCTTGGACCATAACCCGGTCTTCAATTTGTTTTTCAGTCAACATAGTATTCGTCAGCATGTATTTTAATCATTACTACTTCGGACAAAATAACCATTTGACAGATGAGCTTTTGAACACGGTTGCTTGCTGTCAACATGACTACCAGCCTAGGCAGTAAAACGTTAATGCGGAGACTTTGCCTTGTCATCACTTACGGGCTCTAGACGATCTAAATATACCATAGACCGGCACCTAAACAGAGCAACGGGTTCGAAAACTCAGGGGGAGGTAGGTCATCGACATTACCAATCCATGATGACACGAACAGGCTGCGGAAAGTGGTGGGTCGTGGGCGACTCGAACGCCCGACCAATTGGTTAAAAGCCAACTGCTCTACCAACTGAGCTAACGACCCCTGGTAGAAAAACTGAAAATATGAAACTAAGTTGTTGGTGGGTCGTGGGCGACTCGAACGCCCGACCAATTGGTTAAAAGCCAACTGCTCTACCAACTGAGCTAACGACCCCAACGGGTTGCGTATACTACCGAAGTATCAACGAAAATCAACCCTGCTTTTGTGAAACATAGCGAGTAACATCCTCTACTCCGGCATCGGCAAAACCTTGGCTACGAAGACGACAACTGTCACAAACACCGCAGGCATTGCCTTCATCGTCGGCCTGGTAGCAAGACACAGTTAACGAATAGTCAAGCCCATGGTTGATACCTTGCTGGATAATCTCAGCCTTGGTCAGAGTCATTAACGGAGTCTCAATCTTAATGCAGCCACCATCAACGCCTATCTTTGTGGCTACGTTTGCAAGAGCCTGGAAAGCTTCTATAAATGCGGGACGACAGTCAGGGTAGCCGGAATAATCCACTGCATTTACGCCTATAAATATTGCCTGAGCCTCAACAACCTCGGCCCAGCCTAGTGCCAGAGAAAGGAAAACCGTGTTTCTGGCTGGCACATAGGTCACAGGTACCCCTTCTTCAATTGACTCAGGAACATCAATACTACGATCGGTGAGGGCGGAACCGCCTATATCTTCAAGGCTCAATCGCACAATTTTGTGATCAATCACACCCTGCTGCCCAGCAACGGCCCTTGCGGCATTCAACTCTGCAAGAGAACGCTGGCCATAATCGAAGCTCAATGCATAGCACTGATAGCCCTGACGATTCGCCATAGCCAATACAGTAGAAGAGTCCAAGCCGCCGGAAAGCAGCACAATAGCTTTTTTTAATTTATCTGACATGTTGGAACATACTCGGAAGGGAATTTCTCGATCAGTAGCGCCACCACGTCCGATGATAGCACTACATATAAGCATAGAGCACAGGGCTCAGATCAAACTAATGTGTGTTCGAAGATCAGTTGTTCAGATTCTTCTTGAGGTAATCATCAGCCAGTTTAGCCGATGATTGATTAGGATAGAGTTCAATCACCTTTTTCATAGCAGCAGCTGCCCCGGGCCTATCTCCCATCAGGTCATAGGTTAACCCTAGTTTATAGTAAGCGTCAGCAGCCTTCTGATGCTTGGGAAAACGCTCGATAAGCCGCTTATAAGCGGCTTCCGCTGCCGTATAATCAGTTTGCGCCCGATGAACTTCACCGGTCCAGAAAACTGCGTTTGGCACTAACGGGCTAGACGGATACTGTTTCACAAAATCGTCAAAGGCTAACAGCGACTTAGCGTAAGAACGCTGCCGGACCAGCGCAAATGCCCGCTGATAAGCCTCCCGATCAGACAACCCTGGAACCGTGGTTGATGTAGCTGGAGAAGGACGGGAGGCAGGCACGGAAGAAGCAGGCTGGTTGAGCACACTCTGTTTAGGCGTAACCTGCGCAGCAGTGACAGAGCCCCTCCCAGCAGCACTTACCTCAGCCAACTGACGAGTAAGATTCGTGATACGACGATCCAGATCACGATACCGATCCCGTTGGCTGGTACGCATCTTTTTCATCTGATGCGCTTGCTCTTCAACCTTCCCCCGAAGAAACTGAACTTCCTGTTGCAGCTGATCCAACAATATAAGCAGCTCCGCCGCCTGGGATTGCTGGGCACTTTGGGCAATCACGACTGGCGCCGGAACACGGCCTGCGGCGTTTACTGCATTTGCAGTTAACGCCCCATTACCTGCAGGTTTACCACTTCGGTCAACAACAGGTACCGGTAGTGAACTTTGAGCCCACAGGGCCGACCCCTGCAAACCAATAACAACGCTAATCAGTACCTTTGCAGCTTTCATCATCTTAATGGTGCTTAGTATTTAATTTCAACGCGACGATTCTGACCCCAAGCGTCTTCACTATGACCAATGACCGCTGGACGCTCTTCGCCATAACTGACAATTTCAATTTGCGAGTTGGAAACACCCTGTACTGTCAGGTACCGACTAATAGCCTTGGCGCGACGCTCACCCAGCGCCATATTGTACTCTCGGGTACCCCGCTCGTCGGCATGCCCTTCCAGCACAACCAGCTGGGACGGGTTATCCACCAGAAACTTAGCGTGGGCTGAAAGATCTGCAAAAGCCTCTGCCCTAACTACTGCCTGGTCAAAATCAAAATAAAAGACGCTGGTTAAACTCATCACGTCAGCTTTGGTCATTCCAGTATCAGTATCCATCTGTCCGTGGGTCATACTGGAACTGTCAGTCCCTTGGCTTGTTGCAGAACCCTCATCTGTTTGTTGCTGCGTATGATCCATAGAATCACCACTATCGGTGTCCTGACTGGTGGTACTACAACCCGCTGCCCAGATTACAGACGCCGCGATAGCAATCGCTTTAAGATTTCCAAGTCGCATTATTTGCTCCTAAATCGCCATTCCTGACTTCAATAATTGATTTTCGCCCTAAGGTACTGCCATCATTAGATTATTGCAAGTACGGAGACCAAGCAGGCTCGCGCACATCGCCAAATTTCGCGGGCAAGCGAAACCTAACTCTTCCGTCAATCGAAACAGCTCCTAATACACCGCGTGTCCCATCCTGGGTCGCGTAAATGACCATACTGCCGTTTGGTGCAATACTCGGTGATTCATCTAAATAGGTCTCTGTAAGCACATCCAGACGACCGGTCTTAAGATCTTGAACTGCAATGTGAAAAACCCCGTTAGAGCGATGAACCATAACCAGATGACGGCCATCATAGGTCAATCCGCCACGGGCGTTATAGTCCCCTTCAAAAGTCAGTCGCTCAATCCAGTTATTGCTTAGATCGATACTATAAATCTGGGGCTTACCACCACGATTGGAAGTAAATATGATAGAACCTCCATCAGAGGACCAGCTTGGCTCGGTATCGATACCATAATGGCGTGTCAGACGTCTGAGGTTTCGGGTCGCAATATCAATGATATAGATCTCTGGATTACCATCCTTGGAAAGCGTTATCGCCAACCGCTTACCATCGGGAGACCATGCAGGCGCTCCATTCAAACCTCTAAATGCAGTAATTCGTTGCCGTTGGCCAGTAGCCACATTTTGAATAAATATTGAAGGCCGCCCGGTTTCGAAGGAAACATAAGCCAGATTTTTTCCATCTCTTGACCAGGAAGGAGAAAGAATGGGCTCTCTGGACTCAAGAATCGTCTGCGCATTAGCCCCATCCGCATCAGCCTTTTGCAACCGGTAATTATAGCGATCCTTAGAGACTTTGCTGGCTGTAACGTAAACTATCTCAGTGGCAAAAGCCCCTTTAATTCCGGTCAACTTTTCATACACCACATCACTGACCCGATGAGCCAAACGCCGCAGATCTTTTTTCGCACCACCAAAAAAACCTCCGGCTATACGCTGTTCTTCGATCACGTTAAACAGTTCGTACTCAACCCGATACCCATTAGAGGCAGGATCAGGAAGCACTTTGCCGATAAGTAAGTATTCCAACCCACCCAGTCGCCAATCCCGAAAATACACATCGCCTCCCTGTGATGGGAAACTCAACATGTTTTCTCTTTCCATTAAAGAAAACAAGCCGCTTCTGTAGAGATCATCACTAACAATCTCCGCCACATCAACGGGCAGCCCTTGTATACCTTCCCAACCGAAAGGAACCACAGCTACCGGCACGGGGTTATCGGCCCCCTGGGTAACCTCAAATGTCAATTCAGCCCTCGTCAGTATTGAAACCAATAGCAAGCTACAGAACAACCAAGTTTGCAGTAGACGTATCACAGACGTAGATCCTCTGGTCTAAAAATCATGTTAAATTCCCGAAGGTTTCGATCAAATGTTATGGGGTCAATTCCCTGAAGCTCGGGAAAACTCTCCGACTTCCAAACAGCATTTACAGCACTTCGATCAAAAGCCGCATCACCACTACTTTTATACATATATGCATCATCAACCTCGCCCGTAGGTAACAGTCGTATCTTTACCTCAACTTGCATGCCATTTCTGGCCGACGGAGGCCTGGACCAGTTTGAAGAAACCACGCGCACAATAAGCGATCGGGCACTTTCCACAATCTGCCCTTCATTTGCCAATCGCTGCCGCTCGGCTTCAAGTCTTTCAGACTCCTCTCTGGCCGCAGCCTGAGCAAGAGCCTCCTCACGCTGTTTCTGGGCTAATATTTCCTGTTGCCGCTTGCGCTCGGCCGCCTGTTTACGTTTCTGCTCTTCAGCTGCCTTACGCTTTGCCAGCTCTTGCTGCTTTTTCTTTTTTTCTTCTGCAGTCCTCTTCTGTTTTTCTGCTTCTGCTTTCTTCTTCTCTTCTGCTTTCTTTTTAGCAAGTGCTATTTGCTTTTCTTTAGCTTTCTGCTGATCAGCCTTCTTTTGCGCATCAGCTTTTTGTTTCTTCTCGGCTGCCGCCTTCGCCAGTTGTTTTTCCTTTGCTTTCTGCTTATTCAGCTTGTCCTGACGAACTTTAGCCTCCTGCTTTTTCTTTTGCTCGGCTTTTCGTTTGGCATCTTCCTTACGCTTCTTTTCAGCCTTACGTTTTGCCTCCGCTTTTTTTGTTTCCTGCTTACGCTTAAGCTCTTCACCTTTTTTCTCTTTAGCGGCATTCGCCGCTTTAAGATCGATCAACTCTGCCTTGACGTGCTGGAACGCTTGCACTGGATGAGTACGTTCTCGCTCAAACCAGGTTGTCGAAGCCATATATATGAGCACGCCATGCATACTGACAGCAAGCACAGCAGGTACTATATAGGAGCGCATTTCAGCCAATTCCGCCCCCTATTCCGTAACCAAACCAACACTTGGAGCGCCAGACTGACGCAACACCACCATAAGCTCCACAACCCGCTCATAATTGACACTTTTATCGCCGCGCACTAACACCAGCTTCTGCGGGTTAGTGTTTAATATTTTCGAAACTCGACTTCCGACATCATCCAGAGAAACAGCTTGCTTAGGATCACCACCGACATCAATAAAATATTCACCGCTAGCGGTGACCGAAACGATTAACGGCTCTTGATCACGATTATCCACGGGTTCAGCGCCTACTTTAGGCAACTCAACATCAACCCCCTGAGTCAGCATGGGCGCAGTAATCATAAAAATCACCAACAAAACCATCATTACATCGATATAGGGGACAACATTGATTTCTGCATTCAATTTGCGGCGATTCTTACGACGACGAATCATTGGCATTCAGACTCTACTAAGCGACAAGTTCAAATTCGGCTTTTATCAAATCAGGCGTGTACACGACGATGCAGAATACTGGAAAACTCCTCTGCAAAGGTCTCATAGCTACTCATCAAGGATTCAACACGGGAAGAAAAGCGGTTATAGGCAATAACAGCAGGGATCGCAGCAAATAGTCCAATGGCGGTGGCTATCAGCGCTTCTGATATTCCGGGAGCCACACTGGCCAAAGTGGCCTGATGAACATTTGCTAACCCCCTGAAGGAGTTCATAATTCCCCAGACTGTTCCAAACAAACCAACATAAGGGCTGGTGGAACCCACGGTCGCAAGAAACGCCAGATGTGTATCCAGTTTTTCCTCTTCACGCGCCAAAGCAACCCTCATCGCACGCTGAACCCCTTCCATTACTGCTTCAGGATCAGCATCTGTTTGTTGCCTTAAGCGAGTAAACTCCTTAATTCCAGAACGAAATATATTCTCCAGCGCACAGTTAGGGTTTGGATTAACGTTAACTTCACGAAATAGCTGACTTAGATCAACCCCGGACCAAAACCGTTCTTCAAACAAAACCAGACTTCGCTTTGCAGAGGCTATAAATTTGCGTCGCTGAAGAATCATCACCCAGGACAAAATTGAAGCAGCAAGCAGGCTCAACATGACTAACTGCACTACCAGACTGGCGTTTACAACCAGACTCCAGAGAGACATTTTTTCAACCACGGAGAGTATTCCTTTTCCAAATTATGTTCTGTTAATTCAGCTTGCTGGCAAGCTATCGCCTATTTTTTCAGATAAGATTCTAACGCTTTCTTCAAGGGTTTTGGCAATCTCACTGGTTTAATCGTGTCCGCATTGACAGAAGCAATCTTCACTTGCGCAAAACAGGTAACCTGCCGGTCACCTATCCGCCGAACCCTCTGTTCAAACGATATGGCCACCGGTGAAAGAGCTTCGATCACCGTTTCCACCTGAAGTTCATCATCCAGGTAACTTGGTTGCAAATATTTACAAGTTGCACTGTGAACAACAAATATAAGCCCGCAACTTTTTAACGAGGCTTGCTCAAAACCCAATTCCCGCAGCAACTCAGTACGGGCACGCTCCATGAATTTCAGATAGTTGACATAATAGACAATCCCACCTGTATCAGTGTCTTCCATATATACTCGAAGCGGGAATAAGTGTTCCATCTATCCGTCTGATTTCTGAGACCTGTCAGTCCCGGAAACCTTACCACCCATACCAAAATGATCATAGGCAAGATTCGTTAAAGTACGCCCCCGCGGGGTTCGCATAATATAGCCCTGTTGAATAAGATAGGGCTCCAGCACATCTTCGATCGTATCACGCTCTTCAGAAATAGCCGCAGCCAGGCTATCCACTCCGACCGGACCACCATCGAACTTTTCAATCATAGCCATCAACAGCCTGCGATCCATATGATCAAATCCACAGCTATCCACATTGAGCATATCCAGAGCCTGGTCAGCCATCGCACCGGTAATAACACCATCGCCTCGAACTTCTGCGAAATCACGACTTCTGCGAAGAAGACGATTGGCGATACGAGGAGTCCCGCGAGATCGTTTCGCCACTTCTCGTGCTCCAGTCTGATCTATTCTGACAGAAGAAAGTTCCGCTGAGCGCTGCACAATGCTGGTTAAATCTTCAACATTATAAAACTCCAGACGCTGCACAATACCAAACCGGTCTCTCAGGGGCGAAGTTAGCAACCCAGCCCGAGTGGTGGCACCTACAAGCGTAAAAGGCGGTAAATCCAGCTTAATGGATCTGGCAGCGGGGCCTTCACCTATCATAATATCAAGCTGATAATCTTCCATTGCCGGATAAAGGACCTCCTCAACGGCCGGGTTTAATCGATGAATTTCGTCAATGAAAAGAACATCTCCAGCTTCCAGATTGGTGAGCATTGCCGCTAAATCCCCGGCCTTTTCCATCACCGGACCCGATGTGGTTTTGAGATCGACGTTCATTTCATTGGCGATTATGTGAGCAAGGGTGGTTTTGCCTAAACCAGGAGGACCAAATATCAACGTATGATCAAGAGCCTCTTTCCGGTTTTTAGCAGCCTGGATGAAAATGTCCATCTGCTCGCGGACTACTTGCTGCCCAACATAATCTGACAATACCTTTGGGCGGATAGCCCTGTCCTGCACTTCCTCGACCCGCGTAGCAGGGGATGGAGCAATGAAACGATCCTCTTCTAACATAAAAATCTCACTACCGACTCCAGTTCAGACCCCAATCATACTTCCAAGTGGTTCCGAAACAACAACACTACTTAATATCTTTGGACGGAACCTTTATGCCTTGTTTCTTTACAGCGCCAGAACAACAGACATAAAGCCTCAAACAACACTCTTACAGCATCCCTTTTAGCGCATGACGTATCAACTCTTCCGCTTTTACCCGGCCCAGAGATTTAACCGCCTGGGCAACCGCTTTGGTCGCCTGAACGGGCTTGTAGCCTAAAGCGATAAGCGCACTTTCCGCCTCTTCCTGGCCACTATCCAAGCTATGCAGAGGTGCAGAATCGTCATCAACTGCAGTTAATGCAAATGACGCATCCTTAGGCATCCAGTCTTTAAGCTTGTCCCGCATCTCTACAATCAGCCGCTCTGCCGTTTTTTTGCCCACGCCGGGCAAACGAACAAGGGCCGCGCTATCGTCGTTAGAGACGCAACGAGCAAACTCATCTGCGTCAATTCCTGAAAGAATTGTCAGCCCCAGTTTTGGCCCGACACCATTAACTTTAATCAACGTTCTGAACAGCGTGCGCTCTTGACGACTATGAAAGCCATACAACAATTGCGCGTCTTCACGCACCACAAAGTGAGTATATAAATCGACCGCCTTTCCAAGCTCGGGCAATCGATAAAATGTGCTCATGGGCGCCTCTATTTCGTACCCTACACCCTGAACATCCACCACCAGTAATGGAGGTTGCTTTTCCAGCAACTCACCACGTATACGTCCAATCATTACTAACCTTACCTCTAAAAAGAAAGGGAATCACAAACCGGCAGCCGCCTGTGTAGAAGCGTTGTCTATCTCAGGCGCCTATTGCCGTTTCTGGTCGCGCCCGTAAGATTAATAAGCCCCTGTCTGGTATTGGCATGACAAAGTGCAATCGCCAACGCATCAGCAGCATCAGCCTGAGGCAGCCCCGGCAGCCGGAGTAATGACCGGACCATGTGCTGGACCTGAACCTTATCGGCTCCCCCATTCCCGACAACCGCCTGCTTCACCGCTCTTGCCGCATACTCTGCTACCGGTAATTTTTGTGACACCCCAGCAACAATTGCAGCCCCTCTTGCCTGCCCGAGCTTCAATGCTGAGTCAGCATTTCTAGCCATAAAAACCTGCTCAATGGCCATTTCTTGAGGGCAATATAGCTTTATGACTTCAAGCACGCCTTCAAACACCTGCTGCAAGCGATCAGGCAAGTGATCACCCTTAATGCGAATGCACCCGCTAGCAATATACTCAGTACTGCTGCCAACTGTATTGATCACCCCATAACCGGTTATTCGAGAACCAGGATCAATACCTAAAATCAGTGTCATTAGAATCCTATTGACATAAAAAAAGGGGGAGGCCCCCCTTTTATTAATGCATGTATCAGGAAGCTATTCTTCAACTAAAAAAAACAACTTCACAAAGCCCTAAAATCAAACAACTAAAGCTGTTCAATATCAGCTTTAGCCTTCAGGTTTTCAACAAGATCACGATATTCAGTCTGACCAAGCCGGTTCGCCAAAAAGCCTTCCAATCCCTTACGTTGGGTATCGTCCAGCGTATCTTCAGCAGCACCAACTGCTTCCAGCGCCAGCACGGCTGCGCTGCCACTATCAAGAGTGATCACTTTATACGAAATCTCACCCTCAGATGGCTGAGGCATCTTAAACACTTCTGTAATCACCTCTCTTGCTACTGATTCCGCAGCACGCCCCTGAGCCTGGTATTTTTTCCAGCTATAGTCTTCTTCGACTGACTCAAGCCCGGAAGACTTCGCTTTAGCTACCAATTCGGCGGCCTTTGCAGTTACTTTCTCAGTGGCCAACTGACGCTTCAAATCAACTTCAATCTGGTCTTTTACTTCCTCAAACTCCTGAATTCGCGCGGGTTTGTGCTCTTTCAAATGAAGCACCAGAATACGATCCGCGTCCAATTCAATCAACTCACTATTTTCGCCATTATTCAGCACATCCTCAGAAAAAGCGGCGGCTAAAAATCTGGGGGCCTGTTCCAGTGCGGAAGCCCCGCCATCACGACCGAAGAAATCCGTGCTTGTAATATCAAGCCCCAGAACCTCTGATGCTTCCAGTAGATCCGATGCAGAGAAGCGAAGATCATCCAATTCTTCAGACTTGGCCACAAATAATGACTCAGCTTTTTGCAGCCTCTGCTCTCGTGCCAACTGCTCTCTGACCTCATCAAAAGCAGGAGCAGACATTGTTTCAATATTCGTCAGTTTAATCAGATGATAGCCAAAATCAGTTCTTACAGGCTCAGATATCTGTCCTTTTTCCAAGGAAAACAAGGCCTCTTCAAACTCAGGAACCATGACTCCTTTCTCTACAACCCCCAGATTCCCACCTTCGGCAGCAGATCCAGGATCGTCTGAATTTTCTTGGGCCACTTCGGCAAAATCTTTGCCGTCATCAATCTGCTTCATCAACTCCAACGCCAACTTCAGCGCTTCTTCTTCCGTACGCTGATCATCGACCGTAACCAGAATATGCGCAGCTTCACGAGCCTCTTCGCTCTCAAAGGTTTGAACCAGAGTTTCATATTGAGACTGCAACTCGGCTTCATCCACCTCAATAGTCTCGGCAATAATTTGTTTATTTAATTCAACATAATCAACAGAAACTTGTTCTTCTGATTTGAATTGAGCCTTATTGCTATCGTAATAAGCACGAATGGCTTCATCATCAACAATGACGGAGTCAAGAACAGATTCCACATCAATTTCAAGATAACTGAAGTCACGCACCTGCCGGTCCAGACTTGCAACTCGTTCGACCTCACTTGGCAAAACAAAAGCTGACGAAACAATTGCACTTCTACCTTGGCCAACCGTATTTTCCTTACGCAAATAGTCGCGGTACATCATCGGAGTCATACCGACGTTACGCAACATTGCTTCGAACTGGTTTCGGTCAAAACGACCGTCAACCTGGAACTCGCGTGTAGCAAGGATAGCTGCATCCAAATATTGATCAGAGATGATCAACCCTTGCTCCTCGGCAGCCTGCCTTACCACTTCTTCTTCAATCAAATTACCGACCACGGCGCCTCGCAGCAGGTTATCATCAAGGAGACTCGGATCGGCATTCTCTCCCATTTGCGCCATCAACTGGCGACGCTGTAAGTCAATACCTTCCTGTATCTGGCGATCACTGATATCCACCCCGTTTATCGTTACAGGAGCTGCAGGCTGCCCCACCAAACCAATCAAGGAATCCACTCCAAAGAGTGCAAAGGTAATAATAATAAATCCAATGACTATTTTGATAACGATGCTCTGGGTGTTATCCCTGAAACTCTGAAGCATGAAGCCCCCAACTGACGTGTTCTTACAAAGAGAAAATCTTATACAAAAAAAGCGCACTCTTCAGAATACGCTTTTTCAATCTGGCGGAACGGTCGGAATTCGAATCCTCCCCCCCGGCACAACAGGCCGGCATTCTAACCAACTGAACTACCGTTCCTGCATTTCACAATAACAGCACCAACCGCACACCGTAACTATGAAAACTCAGAAATGCTTAGTTAACAGCATCCTTAAGAGCTTTACCCGCTTTAAAACCAGGAACATTTGCTGCTTTGATTTCAATTGGATTGCCAGTCTGAGGGTTACGACCAGTGCGTGCAGCGCGCGCCTTAACTGCAAAAGTACCAAAACCAACAAGCGCAACACTGTCTCCATCTTTAAGAGCACCAGTGATAGCATCCAACGCTGCATCCAAGGCACGACCAGCAGATGCCTTGGATAAATCAGCGGAGGCTGCGATAGCATCAATCAACTCAGATTTATTCACTTATTTCCCCTTCTAATAAAATACTATTTGTTATGTTCTTAAAATTATTACATGCCCAGTAGTACTAGCCCGAGGCATTTTATACCAACTTGCAGAAACGACTGTCAAGCAACCAAATCAACTAAATACGCCGCCCAGAGGCTAATGAGTACTTAATTGACCCTGAACAGGCTTCAGCTCTTTCTCTTCATCCTCGACCTTTTTCTCTTCTTCAAGAGCGAGGGGTTCAGGCTGAAACTGTAAAGCGATTTCAAGAACTTCATCAATCCACTTAACAGGCTTAATTTCCAGTTCTTCCTTGATATTGTCTGGAATTTCTTTTAAATCGCGCTGATTTTCGTCAGGGATAATGACCGTTTTAATTCCTCCCCTACGAGCCGCCAGCAGTTTTTCCTTCAACCCACCAATAGGTAAAACCTGGCCTCGAAGTGTAATTTCACCTGTCATTGCCACATCAGAACGGACAGGAATCTCAGTCAAGGCTGAAACCAGTGCCGTACACATCCCAATCCCCGCACTGGGCCCATCTTTGGGGGTTGCTCCTTCGGGAACATGGATATGAATATCATTACTTTCATGAAAATCACTCTTAATCCCCAGCGTCGCACAGCGACTACGAACCACCGTAAGAGCCGCCTGAATAGATTCCTGCATCACGTCACCAAGAGAACCGGTACGTATCTGACGGCCCTTACCAGGCACGACAGCCGCCTCTATGGTCAACATCTCACCACCGACCTGAGTCCAGGCAAGACCGGTCACCTGACCAACAACATCGTTCTCTTCAGCCATACCAAAGTTAAACTTTCTAACTCCACTATAATGTTCCAGCTTGTCTGATTCGATCAGCACCAGATCCTTGTTAGTTTTATCAAGCGACTTTTCTTTTACGACTCTGCGGAAAATCTTCGCAATCTCGCGCTCCAATCCTCGAACACCAGCTTCACGAGTATAGTATCTGATTAGATCTCTCACGCCAGATTCTTCGATAGCAGCTTCATTTTCTTTAAGGCCATTTGTTTTCAGCTGCTTAGGTATCAGATAACGCTCTGCAATCTTAACTTTTTCATCTTCTGTATACCCGGGAATCCGTATAATTTCCATACGGTCCAACAATGGCCCCGGGATATTCATCGAATTTGAAGTACAGACAAACATGACATCTGAAAGATCGTAATCCACTTCCAGGTAATGATCATTGAACGTATGATTTTGCTCAGGATCCAACACTTCCAACAGTGCCGAGGCAGGATCTCCCCGATGATCCATACCAATCTTATCTATCTCGTCCAGAAGAAACAGCGGATTCTTAACACCAACCTTGGAAATTTTCTGCAACAACTTACCTGGCATGGAACCAATGTAAGTACGACGATGGCCACGAATCTCTGCCTCATCCCGGACACCACCCAGTGCCATCCGTACATATTTGCGGTTTGTTGCTCGAGCAATAGATTGCCCCAGAGAGGTCTTACCAACACCCGGAGGTCCAACCAGACACAGAACAGGGCCTTTCAGTTTACGAACCCGCTGCTGTACGGCCAAATACTCCAGGATTCGCTCTTTAACTTCCTCCAATCCATAATGATCAGCCTCAAGAACCTGTTCAGCTGCGCTCAGGTCGTGCCTGACTTTACTGCGCTTTTTCCAGGGGAGGCTAACCATCCAATCGATATAGCTGCGGACCACCGTTGCCTCAGCTGACATCGGCGACATCATTTTAAGCTTATTAAACTCGTTAAGCGCCTTTTCTTTAGCGTCTTTAGTCATGCCGGCATCTTCTATACGAGTCTTAAGCTGCTCAGTCTCGTTAGGCCCATTCTCATCGAGATCACCGATTTCTTTTTGAATCGCTTTCATCTGCTCGTTGAGATAGTACTCGCGCTGGCTCTTTTCCATCTGTTTCTTGACTCTGCCGCGAATGCGTTTTTCTACATTCACCAGATCAATTTCAGATTCCATAAGCGCCAAAAGATATTCTAACCGCTCGCGAGTTTCGGTTTTTTCCAGAATTTTCTGCTTCTCATCAAGCTTAACCGTAATATGAGCAGCGATGGTATCACCCAACCGAGCAGGATCCTCGATACCAGCCAGAGATGACAATACTTCTGCTGGAATTTTCTTGTTCAATTGAACGTATTGCTCAAACTGAGACAGCACAGTACGAGTGAATACCTCACCATCATCGCCCAGACCGGTTATCTCAAGCTCCGAACACTCTGCCATCCACCCATCATCGTCTTCGACCAAAGACTCGATACGAGCGCGATAAGCACCTTCCACCAGCACTTTCACTGTCCCGTCGGGCAACCGCAACAGCTGCAGGATATTAGCGACGGTTCCTACTTCAAAGATATCTTCCGAGGATGGCTCATCTACCGAAGCATTCTTCTGTGCAACCAGAAGAATTTCCTTACCTTGCTCCATCGCAAACTCAAGAGCCTGAATTGATTTCTCACGGCCAACAAACAGCGGAATAACCATGTGAGGATAGACCACCACATCTCGTAATGGCAGAAGTGGCAACTGAATGGTTTTTTTAATGTCTTGCTCCATGGTGAAACCTCTGTATCTCAACGTCTCTTAATCGCTACTACACTTAACAGCCATTCTGGATCAATATTTCGCACTACCAGCTGAAACTACAAGTGTATTGTCTGAAAGAGAAAGATTGGGGTGGTTTACGCCATTTACAAGGTGGCGTTCGTAAATTAAGTCGCGAAACTAAAAAGGGCCTTAAACAAGGCCCTTTTATTACATTTCCTATTTCTCTGGAGCAGCTTTTGAAGGCTCCGGACGATCATAAATCAACAAAGGCTCTGACTCTTCTCGTATAACCCCCTCATCAACCACAACCTTACTGACATTTTCAAGGGATGGCAGACTGAACATCGTATCGAGAAGCGCAGCTTCAAGAATTGAACGCAAACCTCGCGCCCCTGTTTTACGCTCCATCGCCTTTTTGGCTACGGCGTAAAGAGCCTCTTGACGGAAGTCAACTTCAACCCCTTCCATCTCAAACAACTTAGCATATTGCTTACTGAGCGAGTTTTTCGGTTCCGTCAGTATCTGAACCAGCGCATCTTCATCCAGTTCCGCCAGTGTTGCCACCATTGGCAATCGACCAACAAACTCCGGTATCAAACCGTAGCGCACAAGATCCTCTGCCTCAACATCAAGCAGTGTCTCACCCACACTCTTAACAGTTTCCTTGGAACTGACCGATGCGGAAAAACCGATACTGCTCTTATCTGAGCGATCCTGGATAACTTTTTCCAAACCAGCAAAGGCACCACCACATACAAAGAGGATGTTTGACGTATCCACCTGCAAGAATTCCTGCTGAGGATGCTTACGCCCACCTTGCGGAGGCACGGAGGCAACCGTACCCTCAATCAACTTAAGCAATGCCTGCTGAACCCCTTCGCCGGAGACATCTCGAGTGATAGAGGGGTTGTCCGATTTACGGGATATTTTGTCAATCTCATCAATATAAACAATGCCCATCTGGGCTTTTTCTACATCGTAGTCACACTTCTGAAGCAGCTTCTGGATAATATTCTCAACATCTTCTCCCACATAACCCGCCTCCGTCAGCGTTGTCGCATCGGCTATGGTGAAAGGCACGTTGAGCAACCGGGCCAACGTCTCAGCCAGCAATGTCTTACCACTTCCAGTCGGCCCAATAAGCAAAATATTACTTTTCCCAAGCTCAACATCATCCTGTCGAACCTGATATCTCAGGCGCTTATAGTGATTATATACTGCGACAGACAGGACTTTTTTCGCCCTTTCCTGACCTATAACATATTCATCCAGCGTCAGTTTGACCTCTTGGGGAGTAGGAAGCTTGTCTTCGGATTCCTCCACCCCGGTCTCTTGAACTTCTTCGCTGATAATGTCATTACACAGATCAACACACTCATCGCAAATAAACACAGATGGCCCGGCGATTAGTTTGCGCACCTCATCCTGACTCTTACCACAGAAGGAGCAATAGAGCAGCTTATTATCGCCACCCTTACCGGTTGTTTCGTCGGACATTCGACTTCCTCATCAAGCCATTGAATCAAGCATTAACCAATTAATGCAGATCCTAGCCCTCTATTTCAAGAGGGCACGTCGTTTTTTTTTTGGATCCTTTCTGTCTATTTTAGACGCAAGATTCCAGAATCGCGCACTAAAACAGCAATGCGCGCCATCATTTTTTGAGAACCAGAATTATCGCTTATCTACCACCGAATCGATCAAACCGTAGGACACTGCAGCTTCGGCATCCATAAAGTTGTCTCGCTCGGTATCCTGAGAAATTGTTTCGATATTTTGCCCCGTATGATGAGCAAGCACCCGGTTAAGCTTTTCTCGAATTGTAAGAATTTCTTTTGTATGGATCTCAATATCGGTCGCTTGCCCCTGATAACCACCCAGCGGCTGATGGATCATCATTCTGGAGTGAGGCAGACAATGCCTTTTGCCAGCTGTACCTCCCGCTAACAGCAAGGCTCCCATGCTCGCAGCCTGCCCCAAGCACATAGTGCTGACATCTGGCTTAATAAACTGCATGGTATCGTAAATGGACAGCCCAGCTGTCACAGATCCGCCGGGAGAATTAATATAGAGATGAATATCTTTGTCAGGATTCTCTGACTCAAGAAACAACAGCTGAGCCACAACAAGATTAGCCATATGATCTTCAACCTGGCCAACCAAAAAAATCACCCGCTCTTTCAGCAAGCGAGAATATATATCGTATGAACGCTCACCCCGCGCCGTTTGCTCCACAACCATTGGAACAAGCCCGGACGCTGAAATAAGTTCGCTTTGCCCGTATTTTCCACTTGAAAAGTGCTGGGTCATCTAGTTTCTCCTTCTACCGGTGGCGAAAAAAACGGCAGTAGACGATGAACGCCGACTGCCGCCCTAGCCTCATACGCTAGTATTGGGTATCAAATCTCGCACAATACCAGCGCGTTCACAACTGTGATTGTATTAGCTTACTCGCCTTTTTCTTCTTCGACATTTTCTTCAGCTTCTGGGGCAGCAGGCTTGATAGCCTCCTCATAGCCCACAACCACTTCACTAACCTTAGCTTCTGCAAGCAGTGAGTCAACCACCTGATCTTCCAGCACCAAAGCCTCTATCTGAGATAGCTGCTCCTTGTTGCTATTGTAATAGTCGATAACCTCCTGAGGTTGCTCATAAGTCTGAGCCATCTCAGCGATAGTTTCCTGAACACGCTCTGGATCGGCCTTCAGTTCTTTCGAAGCAATAATTTCTGCAACCAGCAAACCAATAGATACACGCTGCTTTGCCTGCTCCGTGAACAGCTCTGCAGGTAACGCCTTAGGATCCATATCCGCACCGCCACCAAACTGCTGCACAGCCTGCTCGCGAAGCCTGTCAACCTCTCCATCTACCAGAGACTTAGGAACGTCGATGGTATTAACCTTAACCAACTCGTTCAACACTTTCGTTTTCAGCTTGCCTTTCAGAGCCTGCTTAACTTCACGCTCCATGTTTTTGCCGATTTCTGCCTTAAAGTCGTCCAACGTTTCAGCGTTGACACCAAACTTGGCAAACAATTCAGCATTCAGCTCTGGCAACTCAGGACTGGAAACTGAGTTAATCTTGATTTTAAATACTACTTCCTGCCCCGCCAGATGCTCAGCATGGTATTCCTCAGGGAAGCTTAAAGTCAGTTCTTTTTCGTCACCAGCCTTTAAACCAACGATACCATCTTCAAACCCTGGAATCATGGTACTGGAACCCAACACCAGATCATGCCCTTCTGACTTCCCACCTTCGAAAGCCTCACCATCTTTAAAGCCTTCAAAATCGAGATTGACACGGTCACCGTCTTCAGCAGCTTTTTCCACCACATTCCATTCTGCATGCTGCTTTTGCAATACTTCAACCATCTTGGCAATATCTTCTTCTGAAACTTCTGAAGCTTCTTTAACTACTTCAACGCCAGAAAAATCCGCCAGCTCAATTTCAGGGTAAACCTCAAATGTAGCTACGTATTGAAAGTCTTCACCTTCATTGTCATTTTTCGCTTCAATGCTTGGACCCCCAGCAGGCTTTAACTTCTCCTGGGTGAGAGCCTCATAAAAGGTATGCTGAATAACCTCACCTAACACTTCCTCACGCGCACCCTTACCATAACGGCGCTTGATCACCTTAAAAGGTACTTTACCCGGACGAAAACCATCAATACGGGCAGATCTCGCAGTCTGTTTTAAGCGACTATTGACGTCGTCCTCGATGCGCGCGGCAGGTACTGTAATCGTCATTTGACGCTCAAGGGAAGAAGTCGTCTCAACAGAAACTTGCATGAAAATTCCTCACAAAAGAATGTTTGCTTAAGCTTAAATCGATCTAGTCTGAAATTTGAACCTAAGCAAGGCTCTAATAATGTCCAAACTCTATCCGAAACCATTAAAGCCAATAGGGCTAAAATAAAAGACCGGATTTTCTGCCATCGACTGCTCGGAGTCAAGCAAACGATCACCAGACGAGCCCAGGAAACAAAAGTATTCAGAAATTGGGGTGGACGATGGGGCTTGAACCCACGACCGCCGGAATCACAATCCGGAGCTCTACCAACTGAGCTACGCCCACCACAGAGTAAAAGATGGTGCGGACGGAGAGACTCGAACTCTCACACCTTTCGGCACCAGAACCTAAATCTGGCGTGTCTACCAATTCCACCACGTCCGCATAACACCTGCACGATAGATTTATTCGTACAGCTCATTGATGGGGTGGACGATGGGGCTCGAACCCACGACCGCCGGAATCACAATCCGGAGCTCTACCAACTGAGCTACGCCCACCATATCAATGACTTTAAAACAACATCACCACGACCGCTAAAACTACAACATTCAAACAATCACAGCAACCAGCACACCAAAACTGGCGCGCCCTACAGGATTCGAACCTGTGACCTACGGCTTAGAAGGCCGTTGCTCTATCCAGCTGAGCTAAGGGCGCACGAACAATCCCGCATGCCTGATCTCTTATCAAGACCAGAATGGTCGGGGTAGAGAGATTCGAACTCCCGACATCCTGCTCCCAAAGCAGGCGCGCTACCAGACTGCGCTATACCCCGTTCCCTCTATCCCGACAGCCAGTTTCTCAACATCAGCTGCATCGATCAAAGGAGGTGCGAATATTACAGTTGCCATATTTATAGGTCAATACTTTTTCCAATCCTTTGCTTTATCAAGGCAATAATAAGCGTCGCCGCATAGCTGACTGTTCATCGGTGACACCAAAAAGCGCTTGACTTCCCTTCAACAACGATGAACAACCACTTACTCTGACAGACGAGCAAAATGAGGACCGGAAACGGGTGGAATATCAATTCCCCCCTGATCAGCCCCCGCCCAGTGTACGCCCTGCTGCTACCAGCCCCTGCTAACCACGCAAAGCAAAGCTTTGCTCAGCCTTCTCGGCGCCAGGTAGTTCCTTCACGACCATCATCAAGAACAACACCCTGCGCTTTCAACTCATCTCTAATACGGTCAGCATCAGCAAAATTCCGGGCTTTTTTTGCCTCTGCCCGCTGTTGAATCAGCTCCTCAATCTGCTCCTCAACGAGCCCTTCTGCAGCGGAACCGCCACTTTTCAGATAGACTTCCGGGTCTTGCTGCAACAATCCTAACACGGAACCGAGACGTCTTAACTGAGCACCCAATCGACCCGCTTCCTCTCTATCAACCTTAACAGCCCGATTAATTTCTCGCGCCAATTCAAATAAGACAGATACAGCTCCAGCTGTATTAAAGTCATCATCCATTGCCGCATTGAAACGGACATCAAAATCATTGCCAGGCTCAGCTTCAGTAACTTCGGGCAACCCTCGCAACGCATGATAGAATCGGTCAAGCGCCCCTCTCGCTTCCTTCAAGCTGGCTTCAGAATAATCGATCTGACTGCGGTAATGCCCTGATGTCAGAAAATACCTGACCACCTCAGCATCGTACTTGTCGAGTATTTCACGAATCGTAAAAAAATTACCTAAGGACTTGGACATTTTTTCTTTGTTAACACGAACAGCACCCGCATGCATCCATGTATTAACAAACTTAACACCATTGGCAGCCTCTGACTGAGCAATCTCATTCTCATGATGAGGAAATGGTAAATCGGGTCCCCCGCCATGAATATCAAACGTATCCCCCAGGCAGCATTTCGACATTGCAGAGCATTCTATATGCCATCCAGGTCGACCCAGCCCCCAAGGAGATTGCCAACTGACCTCACCCTCTTTCGCAGCTTTCCAAAGCACAAAATCAAAGGGATTTTCTTTAACCTCATTGACTTCAACCCGAGCCCCAGCCTGCATCTCATCAAGATTTCTGTTATTTAACTTCCCATAATCAGCGAACTGCCTGACCCTGTAGTAAACATCTCCATTAGTCGCAGCATAAGCAAACCCTTTCAAAATCAAGGTTTCAACCATTTGAATGATATCACTCATATGAGCCGTTGCCCGCGGCTCCTCTGTTGGAGACAATACCGAGAGCGCCTGTTCATCTTCGTGCATTGCCGCGATAAATCGCTCGGTCAAAGCCTCGCAAGTCTCACCATTTTCATTAGCACGCTTAATTATCTTGTCATCCACGTCGGTGATATTGCGCACATAGTGCACATCGTAACCTACCGAGCGCAAATACCGAGTTATCACATCAAATGCAACCAAAACCCTTGCATGCCCCAAGTGACAATAGTCATACACCGTCATGCCACAAACGTACATACGGATTTTTCCTGGCGATATCGGCTTAAACTCTTCTTTCTCACGGGTTAAGGTGTTGTATATCTGTAAACTCATGGACCTTTTCTTCTCGAAAAAACGATTTCAGTTAAGACCTACGGAACAAGGCATATCCTACCAAGGACTCCAGGCAACTCGACAGTATAGCTGCACAGGGGTGACCTGAGCCTCCGATTAACTCCCTTTGGACCAGGTATCTCTTAAGCCGATAGCTTTATTAAAAACCGGCCCAGATGATGAGTGCTCATACCGATCAGCAACAAAGTAACCCTCTCGCTCAAACTGAAACCGAGACTCTGGCTCGGCCTCTACCAGTCCTGGCTCAACCCAGCAATTATCCAATACCTGCAACGAGTCTTTGTTTAAATACTGCATGAAATCACTTTCCCCCTTATCGGGAGACTCATGATTAAACAGGCGATCGTAGATACGGACAGTTGCCTTTTTACCTTCAGTGGCAGAAACCCAGTGAATAACACCACGAGGCTTAATGCCCTCTGGCGGATTCTCGCCAACGGTCCCAGGCACCAGCGTTGCTATTATTTGAGTAATGTTGCCACCGGAATCTTTTATCACTTCTTCGGCTCGAATAACATATGCACTGCGCAAACGTACATAGTCACCCAACACCAGTCGCTTAAACTTCTTCCTGGATAATGAAGTATCCTCACTGAAGTCAGCTCGATCTATATACAACTCTGCCGTAAAAGGGAGCTGGCGCTGCCCCATATCAGTTTTAGGGTGCGCGGGCGCAACCATGGTTTCTACATCCCCACCAATATACTCAGAAAAATTACTGATAGTTAACTTTACCGGGTCCAGAACACACATCGCACGAGGCGCATTTTTGTCCAGATCCTCACGAATGGAAAACTCCAACTGAGCAATATCAACAACACCGTCTGATTTGGATATCGGCAAACCATTACAGAAATTACGAATTGATTGACTGGTAAATCCACGCCGCCTCATGCCAGAAATGGTCGGCATTCGCGGGTCATCCCAACCGTCGACAACCTTATCATCAACTAATTGCTTTAATTTGCGCTTACTTGTTACGGTGTAATTTACGTTCAAGCGACCAAATTCATACTGCTTTGGCTTGCTTGGAACAGGAAGATGCTCAAGCAACCATTCGTACAAGGGCCGATGGTCGGCAAACTCCAATGTACAAATAGAATGAGTAACACCCTCAATAGCATCTTCCTGCCCGTGAGCAAAATCATAACTGGGATATATACACCACTTATCGCCAGTCTGATGATGAGTCTGCTTACGGATTCGGTAAAGAATAGGATCCCTTAAATTCATATTAGGAGATGCCATGTCAATTTTGGCTCGCAACACCCTCGAGCCTTCGTCAAATTCACCCTCTTTCATCCGTTCAAGCAAATCCATATTCTCGTCGACGGACCGCTGTCGATAGGGGCTGTCCTTACCTGGCTCGGTAGCCCAGCCTCTGTATTCACTTGCCTGCTCTGCGGTCAAATCACAAACATACGCCTTGCCTTCTGCAATAAGGTGCTGCGCCCAGGCATAAAACTGATCGAAATAGTCAGACGCATATTTAACATCGTCAGCCCATTGAAACCCAAGCCATTTCACATCGGCTTTGATGGCATCCACATACGCCTGCTCTTCTTTACTGGGGTTAGTGTCATCAAAACGCAAATTACATTGACCACCAAACTGTTCGGCCAATCCAAAGTTGACACAGATGGCCTTGGCATGACCAATATGCAGATAACCATTCGGCTCCGGAGGAAACCGGGTAACAATACTTTGACATTTTCCGCTTTGCAGATCTTCACTGATTATCTGGCTTATAAAGTTAGATACTTTTGAGCCAGCCCCTGCCGTGTCAGAAGATGATGAATTATGGGGTATCCCGGGTGTAGCTGATTTGTGGTTGCTCATGCCGTTTACTTATTGAAGATGAGTAGTTTTAACGCCACAAGATAAGGCGCTCATGCAAGCCAAGCATTATAGCCCCGTTAGCTAGCGAGAAGGAATGAATTGAATGGAAAGATCTGATTTGCTTTCAGCCGCTCAAGTGAAAAAGCAACATTTATACTGGAAAGCCTGGTAAAAGAGACTACTACGACTATAAAAGATCTGCAGGCGGTTCTATATACCCCTGATAGGCAGATACAGGCAAGCTGCGCAAAGCAGCTAATTGACTGTCGGTTTCCACACGCGCTGCAAAAAGTTCAATATCTTGAATTTTCGCCAATTTTGCCATCGCGGAAACAAAGCTGCTGTCAACCCCGCTACCCTCCAGGTAGGATATATCCAACTTAATATACTTAGGCTGCAACGCGGCTAAATCAGCCAGTTTGTCAAAATAGTGCCCGAACCTGTCAATGCCATAATCGACACCCAGTTTGCGACAATGTGAGAAAAGATCATCAAGAACAGCCGGATGATTCACCGCAGCTTCTTCTGAAACCTCTATCACCAGCTTCAGACTCAGGTGCTGACTCTCAGACAGATATCTTTTCAGCCATACGACAAATTCACTGTCGGACAGCCCGCCATCACTCAGATTTACCATGACAGGAACACCCCGGGGGAGCGGCATTTTAACCAACTGCTGCAAAACATAACGATCCAACAGCGCTCCAAGGTTGAATTGCTCCACAAACGGCATAAATTGGCCCGCACCATAGCGCACTCCTTCCTTCTCTATACCGGTAAACAATTCCAGGTAACGTTGTTCACCATCAGACAACGATATAACCGGCTGAGTCTGAAAGTAAAACCAGTCATGCTCCAGCGCCTGAACAGCGAGCCCCTTCCAACCTTCTCTCCCGAGAACCATCTGCCTGGAGTCAGGCTTATGTATCCGAAAAGAACTGACAGCATCTCTTGAAGCTTGCTGAAGAGCCAGATCCGCTTGAGAAAAAAGCTGCGACGGTGTTGCTTCCGGCTCTCGTATAGCAGCTCCCACTCGACATATCTGACGACTATTCCCAAAAGGATCCACGATTGCAATATCAGCGTTACGGACAATTTTTTCAGCTAAAGCTTCCACCTGCTCGGCGTCCAACCCTGGCAGGATCGCCCCAAACTCCTTCACAGAAACCCTGGATAAAACCGATCCCGGAACCTTGTTAAACTGACTTGCAAGCACCTCCTGCAATGCACAAAGCAACTCATCACGTGCTCGATAACCCTCTTCGATGTATACCTTCTCCAAATAGGGTATACCCAGCAGCATTACAGCCCCCCCTCCCGGCTCGGCTAGCCACTGCTCCATCTGAGCATCAAAAAAAACTCGATTTCCCAACCCGGTAAGATCATCCTGAAAAGCACGACGACGAAGATCGTCGGCTTCATCAGCCTGGGTTTTAAGTAAGGTTTGAAGTCGCTTTGAAATACTATTAAAAGCACTGACCACCCCTCTCAGCTCACCAAGTCCTGGCTGAGACAGCAATGGCGTGGCACTCTGATTCTCCAATTGCTCTGTCTGACGATCCAGCACATCAAGTGGTCTTAATATTCGCTTCAACGAATAAGAAAACCCAATTAGAGCCAGGATAAAGATACTGATATACCAGAACAATTGACCTGACATCTGCTGCCACAGTCGACCATAGAGCGGGGTTGCGTCTCCGGTCACTCTTACAACGGCAAGTTGCTCACCATCTTCAAGCACTCTGCTTTCTTCAAAAGCATCAAACAACCCTAACCCAACAAACCACTCGGGAACATCCTTAGAGCCCATCAGTGTGTTTTCGTTTTGGTGAATCAGACTATTCCGGACAGGGGGCTTGTCTGAGTCTACGAACTCAACCTCAATCTGCAGGTATCCACCACTTTCAAATAGAGTATCAACGATAGCCTGGGTTAGTCGCCTGTCTCCGCTCTTCACTGATGGCAACAAGGATAAATCCAGCAAGACCATTCTATTGAGAACATCGTTTTTCATTCGGTGAGACAGGAACTCGCGGCTAGAGTTAAACTCCAAAGCATAAAAGCCCCCCAGTACTAAACTGAAAAACAACAAAAACAGTAATACAAGCTGCCGGTAGAGTGTCATTTATATACTCATGCTTGAGCGGTGCAAACAAACAGACTGACGCTATTAATAAACCACTGACAAAACATCGATCAAAACTGCTACTGAACAGAGTGATCAATTTCCAATGCGCTTAAAAGCTGCCCAGTCGCATTGAGAACACGGTATTGGGCAAAAATCCAATCTTTTTCAGCATTCAAAAAAGCTTTTTCAGCCTCAAAGAGTTCGTTTTCCGTATCAAGCAAATCCATGAGAGAGCGACGCCCCAGCTCAAACTGCTTTGTGTAAGCCGTTAACGTCTTACGACTCTCTTCAACATGGATATCCAGGTATTTTAATTGATCACTCAACGCTCTGTAGGCATTCCAGGCCAGGTTTAAGCCCTCAACAATTTGACGACTGGCGTTTCGTTGAACATCTTTGGCTTGAGCCTGTTCAGCACTCGCCTGCTGCACACTGTGCTTAATTCGCCCACCTGAATATAAATTGTAGTTAACACGAAACATTGCCGTAAGATCGCTTTCATGAGCCTCACTGCCGTCAAGATCATGATTTGCTGAAGCACCCAACTCAAAACTAACCTGGGGGTAATTAGCACTTTCTTCAAATCGAACCTTTTCGGCCGTTGCTCTGACATCCTCAATGGCAGCTAATATAACGGGATGCTTGCTCAACGCTGTCTCTTCTGCCTGAACCACCCCTTCTGGCAGCTGGGCCGATAGGGTATCAAGGGGCTCTAACTGATGCGGAGTTTCTCCGACAACGCGAAAGAAATTAGCGACTGCATCTTGAATATTATTGTCTGCAGCCACTAAATTACTGTTTGCTCTGGCCAGCCTACCTTCCACCTGAGAAAGGTCAGAGCTGGAACCGATGCCACTTTCTGTCCTCAACTGGATTTGATCTCTGATTTTTTCGTGGGATGCTAGATTTTTCTCCGAAAGCGCCTTAATCTTTTCTGCATTAAGTGATTCCAAGTACACTTCAACAGCGCGCAAAGCCAGGTTCTCCGCCGTATTCTGCAACTGATACTGATCTGCCAGCGCTTCAGCACTCGCCCTTTTTACATCGCTATCAGTTCTGAAACCATCAAAAAGCATCTGTCGAAGATTGACGGAAAGCTCCTGCCGAGTCAGATCTTTACTATGATCCCCGGTCACGCGCGTGGTCGAATTGTCACTGTTTTCGTATCCGTATCCAGCCTGCAAATCGATGCTGGGCAAATTACCGCTACGAGCAACACCTATTGACTCCTGGCGAGCCAATGAACGGTTTAACGCAATCCCGATTTCGGGATTGTTTTTCAGACTACTGACAATACTTTCTTCCAAAGTCTGAGCGGTGACTGCTGCGGGTAACATACTCGCCACGATCACAGGGAGAAGACCTTTTTTCACTGACCGCATTGTCTTATTTCCTTATTTCCACTGTTTTTTATTAACACTACTATTGATTAATGTCTGCATTTGTTAAAACCAGCATTAACTACCGCTCGCGTAAAGCACTTTGTTGAGCCTTCAATATCGGCTTTAATAAATAATCAAGAACTGTTTTCTTGCCGGTAAGAATATCAACGGATGCTAACATACCAGGAATAATAGGAAGAGACTCTTTTCCTTTTCCTAAATGATTTTTATCAGTACGAACCCGAATCAGATAGTACGTGTTACCTTTGTCGTCCTCAATACTATCGGCACTAATATGCTCTAAACGGCCATTTAAACCACCATAAATCGAAAAATCATAGGCACTAAACCGAACAACTGTATTTAATCCTGGCCGAAGAAATGCGATATCCTTGGGTAAAATCTTGGCTTCTACCAACAAATTATCTTCAGCCGGCACAATTTCCATCAGATCCATTCCCGGTTGGACTACGCCTCCTACAGTGTTCACTGATACCTGCTTAACTACGCCATTTACCGGCGACACCACTGTTGTCCGCTCAACTCGATCCCGCAATCCCACCTGCCCTTCTGAAGCCTGGGCCAACTGAGACTCTGCTTCTGCCAACTCCGTTTGAACCTCATTACGATACTGCAAAGCAACATCTCGCCTTTTCGATATCTGCTCTCTGATTTCTGAACTCACCTTGGGGAGTAGCAAGGTAGAACTATCCAGCTCTTGCTTGATACCGTTAACCTCACGCTCCAACTTGATTAGCTCCACCTTTGGAACGACACCTTGCTCAGCAAGCGGCTTAGTCAGCTTGTACTCTTTCAAAGCAAGGTTGTAATTAGTTTTAAGATGCTTAATTCTGGAAAGCAGTTCTACACGCTCTTGCTCTCGCTGCTCAATCTGCCTCTCGATAATCGACAACTGGTTATCGAGATTGCGGAGTTGCTCATCCAGCTGCGCCTGCTCTCGCTTGCGAAGAGCCTGCAAAACCTGCTTTCTATTCCCGTTGTTATCATCTATTTCAAGAGCTGGAAGCGGCAATGGCACAACCTGAATAGATTCCAGCAATCCAGCAGAATCTGCCGATTTCTCTTTAATCAGAATACTCGACAACACCGCTCTTAGCCTGACTATCTTCGCCCCCAGAAAATCAAGCTGCTGGCGACGTTCGCGGAAGTCGGAATTGAATCGGGTATCATCGATTCGCAACAAAGGTTGACCTTTTTTAACTAACTCTCCCTCCGCAACAAATACTTCTTTTACGATTCCACCCTCAAGGTTTTGTACAACCTGTAACTGCTGAGATGGAATGATTCGCCCTTCTCCGACTGTTACCTCATCCAACTCAGCCCAGGACGCCCAAGCCAACGCCGATACCATAAACAGCAGAATAACCCAAAGAAGCAGTCGAGACCGTCGCGGAACCCGCAGCAGGGTCGCAGCCGCTGCGTTATCAATAAACAGCTCCAGATCAGCTTGGGGCAAGCTATTGTTACTTCCTGCCATGAGCAGCATCCCCTGTGAAACGTCCGGCCCGAACCCGCCCTTCTTTCAGCTGTTGAAGAACCAGCTCTTTCGGACCATCTGCAACCAAACGCCCTCTATCAAGAACGATAAGCCGATCAACAGCCTCCAACATGCTGGTTTTATGGGTTATTAATACCAAAGTACGTTTTTTATCAAGAGACTGAAGTTGTTTAAGAAATTCCAGCTCAGCCCTGTTATCCAACTGACTGGAGGGCTCATCCATAACAAGCACAGGAGGCGCCATTAATACAGCCCGAGCAATCGCTACCGCCTGTCTTTGACCACCCGACAGGAACCGCCCACCTTCACCCACTTGCCGTTCTAGTCCTTGCGGATCAACATCGGTGAAAATATTTACGCCCGCAAACTCGACCGCCCTCACAATTGCTTCATCATCAATATAAGGAGCCCCCAACGTTATGTTTTCCCGTATAGAGCCGTAAAACAATTGATTATCCTGAGTGACACAACCAATATTTCTACGCAGATCCGCGGTATGAATCTGCCCTAAACTTATTCCATCAATCCTGACCCCTCCCTGGCATGGCTGATAAAGCCCCAGCAACAACCGGGCAATGGTACTCTTTCCGGCCCCGATACGGCCTATAATCGCCACTTTCTCCCCTGGTTGAATAGAAAAGCTAACATTATTAAGAACTTTTGCATCTTGTTGCGGATAGTTAAAACCGACCTGGTCAAACTCGATTCGTCCCTCCAGCCGAGGTCTGTGAATGTATTTTTGTCCGGAGTTCTGCTCCTCCGGCATAGACATTATCTGCTCCATCAGTCGCATGGATGACTTTGCCTGATTAAAGCGGGTAGCCAATAAAGAAATTTGAGCCATAGGAGAAACAGCTCTCCCACCCAGCATCACTGTAGCAATAATGCCGCCCATTGATAGATCACCGTCAGCCACCAGATAAACGCCAAACACAACTGAAACGACAGTTACCATCTGCTGAGCATAGGAAGCAAGAGAGGCCACAGAGTTAGAGAGCTTTCGAGTCTGAATCTCATGACGGCCAATTTCGCCTACAGACTGCTCCCACTGACTTTGCATACGCCCTTGTGCGCCGGTGATTTTAATGGCCTCCATAGAAGCCAGACTTTCAACCAGCATGGCACTTTTCTGTGCAGCGTGCTGAGCTGTTTTTTCGATGGATCGAGCGAGAGGGCGCTGAATAAAAACGCTGTAAAGTACTAGAACAACCATTGCAACGAGAGGTACCAATACCAAAGGCCCGGCCACAATCCAGATAACAAATAGAATTAACAGCGCAAATGGCATATCAACCACAGCACCGATCGTGGCGGAAGTAATAAAATCCCGTACGTTTTCGAATGATTGCAGATGATTAGCAAAAGCGCCTACAGATAAAGGCCTGGCTTCCAAGCGAATCCCCATCACTCGAGAAAAGATCCTTGCAGATACTTGTAGATCGATTTTCTTTCCTGCAAGGTCAATAAAATAAGACCTTAGCTGGCGCAAAATAAAATCAAACAAAAAAACAATAGCAACGCCTGCTGCAAGCACCCAAAGAGAATCAAATGCCAGATTCGGCACCACTCGATCATAAACATTCATAACAAAGAGCGGTGATGCAACTGCAAAAAGATTAATAAACAACGATGCAAGAATTACATCCAGGTAAACAGGCATTGCCTGCTTTAAACATCCCCAAAACCAATGCCCTTCTTTAGTATCTAAAACTTCCGGCGAACGCTCATCAAATCGATACTGTTTTTTTACATAAAACAAGTTTCCGGTAAATAAAGATTCCAGCTGCTCCAACGATATCCATTCTTCTCCAGCCCCAGCTTCTGGCAATAATATTTTCGCTCGCTCTCTTTTTCGATCCACCTCCATCAGCAAGCAGCAACGCTGCTCTTTCAGAAGCAGCAGGCAAGGAAGTAATTGAACAGGAACCTTGTTAAGGGAATGATGCGCCAGGCGTGCTGAGAGACCGGCTCTTTCAGCGGCTCTCGGGAAGAGACCAATTGTTAGCTGATTGTTTACTAAAGGAAGACCTGAGGTTAAAGAGTCCTCTGACGCCGGGCTACCATAGTGTCGACTCAAAAGCACCAGCGAATCAAGAAGCGGGTCCACAAGCTGATGATGACCGGTTCCTACCTGCCAACTCTTTCTCGACGTATCTGGTGAATTCATCCGCCTGAGTGCACCTATTCAATTCTCCTAAGCTATTTGATCAAATTGCCATCCATGACTCCTGCTCGGCAAATGCCAATGTTAAATCCTTTAAATAAAAAAGGGTCCGTAATTTTACGGACCCTTTTTGAAGTTCCGAATTTATTATTCGGTGATTAGTTTATTACTTTCTACAAGATTAGCCAGTATTAGCGAACTATTTTCAGTTCCATATACGTCTTGAAGATTAACACCATCCAAAATCACGGTTTGAGATGGCGCACTACCATCTCCCAACGGAACAACATCAATGGAGGTATCTCCCTCGTCATTGACACCAACACTAAGATAGTCATCCAGGGAATCGGCTGTAGCCCCCTGCAATAAATCACTCAGATCCAGCGAATCCTCAACCAGATCAAAATTCTGCACGGTATCGATTCCAGAATCGCCATCCCTCCAGATAAACGTATCAGCACCATCCCCCCCTGTCAGAATATCATCCGCTGCCGATGAATAATGATCGGATTCCAACCGATTCCCCTGAGCGCTATTAGAAGAACCAATAACCGTAATTGTTACAGTAGCTGTATCCAAGCCTCCATTCCCATCGCTAATAGTATAATCAAATGTGTCTGTAGCGATCTCCCCGACAGCTAAGGAGTCAAAGGCATTGCCAGGATCATATTCAAAAGTTCCGTCAGCATTCACGGTAACAGCTCCGCTGGTTCCTGAATCATTCACGCTTAGAACACTAATCGCATCAAGATCACTGTCACTGTCGTTAGCCAACAAGCCATTGCCAGCTACATTAACACTCAGTACCTGACCTTCATTAGTCATATAGTCAGAATTTGCTTCCGCCGGACCAGAACCTTCAAGGCCGGTCAAATAATACTCTGAGTTGTCGTTATAACCATCGCCCCTGAGAGCGCCATCATCAACTGCGACAAAAGCAACACTATTAAACACCCGCCCGCCAGCGCTGATACTGCCTGTCCCCGCATGGCCAGAGTTAACAGAAAACTGACCGGACGCTACTTCGGTACCGTTATAATAGGCAATCCATCCGCCCGCCTCGTCGTTTGAGCCACCAGCACCGTCTGTTTCGTTAGCATATAAATTAGAGAACGCAAAGGTAGCGCTGGTAAGATTGCCATTTAACTGAACAACAAGAGACTCTGAAGTCCCGGTATCTTCCACAAATTCGATCTGTTTCGATACCGGCACTGATGTTCGCTGACTTCCAGAAACTCCCTTTGCGTTAGTAAAACCATTACCAGCCCGATAAGTACCGACTGTTGCAGCATTTCCATTTGCATCAAACGCACTTAATGACGCATCACTCCATGAGGAATCGCTGGCAAACTGCCCCAACTGGACTGAATAAGGTGCAGAGCCTGGGTCGTCATTGGCATCAGGGGCCGCATTTTGTCTATCAACAGTCATGGTGACTGTGGCTGTTGATTGCTGACCATCAGCATCTTCGATGGTGTAGGTAAACGTATCAGTACCGTTAAAATTAGCCGCCGGGGTGTAATCAAAGGTGCCGTCATTATTGTAACTGACCGTACCACCGTTGGTACTGCTGTTGTCGTAGGTAACAACCGTTGTCGGCGTGTCACCCAGGTCATCATTGCTGAGCACATTACCGGTGGTCACCGGCGTGTCTTCCTGGGTGCTGTAGCTGTCAGCAACTGCCGACGGATCATCATTTCCCTCGCTGACAGTCATGGTAACGGTGGCTGTTGATTGCTGACCATCAGCATCTTCGATGGTGTAGGTAAACGTATCAGTACCGTTAAAATTAGCCGCCGGGGTGTAATCAAAGGTGCCGTCATTATTGTAACTGACCGTACCACCGTTGGTACTGCTGTTGTCGTAGGTAACAACCGTTG
>NZ_MIEQ01000026.1 GCF_001968815.1 Motiliproteus sp. MSK22-1
AGCGGGCCGCTTCTCGAAGCGGGGCGTGAATTATAATCGCGCCAATCTCGAAGTCAACTGTTTATTTCAGCCGGTTGATTCAGTCATTCACCTCGGTGAGATCTTCAATCAACCGCTGCAAAACCTGATGCTGCTTGGGTTTTGCTGGACTTCTATTGCTGCCTTCAGCGACAACGTGGGGGCGTATTCTACAGACCCTGTTCAAAGAGTCAACCAATGGTTGGAATTTATTATGGTCTACTTAAGTTACGCGGTTTTACATGCCTAAGAATCCCCTTGTATGCTGACGATCTCCTTCTATCAACAGAAACGATCAACTTACCCGCAAGACAATTACGTGACAGCCCTTTAAAACTTATTTAACACACAAACAAACCAGAAACTTATAAAATAACGTCATAAATAGACCTTTTTACTACAACAAACAGTGGTTGTCCTGCCATAGGGACGCTAAAATCTCCTTGCTGTCCACACGGGATAATCATTAGAACACGGTGAACCTCGATACGTTACGCCTCCCCAGACAGCGCCAGGTTCTTAAACTGAGAACGGATCACGAGCAACGGAACTTTATTGGACCGAACCCGCCAACCAGCAGTTCTGCCCAATATAAAGTAAAAATCACACCGACTGCGGTGCCAGGGCGTTATGTAGCCTATCCGTTGTATCTGCCATATGCGTTCTTGCGGCAAACAAACGTAGGTAGGCTGTCTTGAAAGAAACAAACACGAAATCTCCCGATTACTTCCATAAAGTAGTCGATTGCCAGTATGCGTGCCCCGCACACACCCCCGTTCCGGAGTACATTCGCTTGATCGCAGATAAGCGCTATACGGAAGCGTACATGATTAACTGGGAATCAAATGTATTTCCCGGAATATTGGGAAGGGTATGTGATCGCCCATGTGAACCCGCCTGTAGACGTGGGCGAGTTGAAGACACTCCTGTCGCCATCTGTCGCTTAAAAAGAACAGCTGCAGATCACAGGAATGATATAAGCAACTTACTACCTGGCATTCCAAAAGAGAAAAATGGCAAGCATATAGCCTTGATCGGTGCTGGCCCAGCTTCTCTCACCGTTGCCAGAGATCTGATGCCGAAAGGATACTCAATCACTATTTACGACCGGGATCAGAAAGCTGGAGGGATGATTAGAAGTCAGATCCCAGCATTTCGCTTACCGGAAAAAGTACTTGACGAAGAAGTGGGCTATATCCTCAACATGGGGGTAGAAACTCATTTTGGCACTGATATAACCAGCCTGAAGGAACTGCTCGATAAACAATATGACGCTATATTCATCGGTACCGGTGCCCCTAGCGGTCGAGATTTGGATATTCCAGGCAGAGAGGCTGCCGGCGATAACGTGCAGGTAGGCATCAACTGGCTGGCAGGAGTCGCGTTTGAACATATCAAAACAGCCAAAAAGAAAGTCATCGTACTTGGTGGTGGCAATACGGCTATGGATTGCTGTCGCACAGCATTACGCCTGGGCGGGAAAGATGTAAAAGTAGTCGTCCGTTCAAGCTTTGAGGATATGAAAGCCTCTCCATGGGAAAAAGAAGACGCCAAAGCCGAAGGAATTGACATAATTAATCATCAGGTCCCCAAAGAATATGTAATCAAGAACGGCAAATTAGCTGGAATACTGTTTGAAAAAGTTGAGTCGATTTACGACGAAAACGATCGCAGAAAACTGGTACCAACCGGTGAAGAGCCAAATCTGATCGAGTGTGATCAAGTATTGGTAGCTATCGGACAAGATGCAAAATTCCCTTGGATCGAATCCGACCTGGGTATTGAGATGGACCAGTGGGGTATGCCGGTACTCAATAGTGAAACCTTGCAGTCGACATTACCAAAAGTATTCTTTGGAGGTGATGCCGCCTTTGGTCCCGAAAATATCATTACCGCTGTTGCCCACGGTCACCAGGCAGCAACATCGATAGACCTCTTCTGCCAAGGTCTCCCCCCTGAACAGAGACCTGAAGAAAGCTACACTCTGACCAGTCAAAAGATGGGAGTTCACGAATGGAGTTATCAGAATGCTGTTTGTAACGAAACTCGCCAGGCGGTTCCCCATCTGAATAAACGCAAAGCTCTTAGCAGCATCTCTGCGGAAGTGGAACTAGGCTTTGACGAGCAACTGGCACTAACAGAAGCCTCTAGATGTTTAAGCTGTGACGTTCAAACCATCTTCTCGGCGAACCGATGCATTGAATGCGGTGCCTGCGAAGATATCTGTCCCATGGATTGCATTAATTTCACTGCAAACGGGGAAGAAGTCGACCTTCGATCTCGATTACGTGTACCTGCACCACTGGACAAGCAAGGCAATGAACAAGCTCTATATGTGTCCGCTGATCTGAAAACCGGTCAGATTATGGCCAAAGATGAAGATGTCTGTCTGCACTGCGGGCTCTGCGCTGAACGCTGCCCGACAGGTGCCTGGGACATGCAGAAATTTCAATTAAGTCTGACGTAGGTTGCTGAACGATGCCAAAAATCAAATCCATCAATGAATTTGTAATTCGTTTTGCCAACGTCAATGGAACCGGTTCCGCCAGTGCCAACCTGATGTTCGCAAAGTCACTGTTTCGCATGGGCATCCCCGTCAGCCCCCGAAATATCTTTCCATCCAATATCCAGGGGATGCCCACCTGGTACGAAGTTCGCGTCAGCGAAAAGGGTTATCTGGGCCGTCGCGGGGGAGGCGCCGACATAGTCGTCGCAATGAATTCTCAAAGCCTTCCCCAAGATATGCGCAACGTGCTCCCAGGCGGCTACTTTCTCTACGACTCGACTAAACCTCTGGACCCACAACTACAGCGAAAAGATGTCAATATCATTGGAATTCCGATCTCTGAAATCTGCCTTCGGGAATATGAAGACCCCCGACAGCGCCAACTGTTCAAAAACGTTATCTATGTAGGGGCTCTTGCTGCACTGCTGAATATTGAATTTGACGTTCTCAAAAGCATGGTTGCAGACCAGTTCAAGGGCAAAGAAAAACTCATTATTCCAAATATCTACGCTCTTGAACTGGGACATCAAGCCGCTTCCATTCAGTACGATTGCCCTCTGGATATCAGCGTAAAAAGAATTAACTCTACTCATAACCACATTATGATTGACGGCAACACAGCGACAGGTCTCGGTGCGGTTTATGGCGGAGCCACGGTTGTGGGATGGTATCCAATCACCCCCTCAACCTCGGTCGTAGAAAATTTCATGAAGTACAGCCAACGATTACGTATTGATCCAGCCACCGGCAAGAAAAACTACGCAGCAGTCCAGGCCGAAGATGAATTGGCTGCCATTGGAATTGCCATCGGTGCAGCCTGGAATGGTGCCCGCGCCTTCACAGCTACCAGCGGTCCTGGCATCTCCCTGATGACCGAATTTTTAGGGCTGGCCTACTTCGCTGAAGTACCGATAGTACTGATTAATGTTCAGCGTGCAGGCCCCTCTACCGGAATGCCTACCCGCACTCAGCAGTCGGATATCCTCGCTTGTGCTTATGCGTCCCATGGAGATACCAAGCACGTCCTCTTATTTCCTTCTTCCCCGAAAGAATGTTTCGATATGACCGCTGAGGCTTTTGATCTTGCAGAAAGACTGCAAACTCCGGTTATATTGATGAGCGATTTGGAGCTGGGTATGAATGATCACATGAGCGATGAGCTTAATTGGGATGACAGTCGTCGATATGACCGAGGCAAGGTACTCAAAGCTAAACAGTTGGACAAATTAGAAGAATTTGGCCGATACCTAGACGTAGACAACGATGGGATCTGCTATCGCACTTATCCTGGCGCCCATCCGGAGATTGGCGCTTTCTTTACCAGAGGCACATCCCGTGATCGTTACGCAATATACAGCGAACAGGGCGATGTTTATGTAGATAATGTTGATCGCTTAAATCGCAAATTCAAAACTGCATCCCAACTCATCCCCGCACCGGAAATAACGATTACCGGTAAGACCAATAAAGCAGGTTTGATCTATTACGGCACTACATCGGCGGCCATTCAGGAAACACTGGACATACTGGAGGCTAAAGGGTTGCAAGTGGATACACTACGAATACGAGCATTTCCGTTTAGCGAAGAAGTTGAAGCCTTCATTGACGCTCATGAACAACTGTTTGTAATCGAGCAAAACCGTGATGGTCAGCTGCGCACCCTTTTGGTGAATGAACTGGAAATTCATCCTAAGAAACTAATCAAGGTGCTGCACTATGATGGACTGCCAATTACGGCTCGCTTTATCAGTACCCAAGTATCAGAGCACCTACAGGACAGTTCTTCTAAACCTTCCACGAAAACAGTAGAGAGTCGGTAAATCATGAGCTATCAGAAATCCACATTTCGTCACCCTAAGCTCGCATTAAATGATCTTGGCCTGACCCAACAAGCTTATGAAGGCCCGTTATCCACCCTTTGTGCAGGATGCGGACATGATTCGATAGGCGGTGCTATTATTCAAGCCTGTCATGAGCTTTCTCTCCCGCCTCACCGCATTGCTAAATTGTCCGGCATCGGCTGCTCATCTAAGGCACCAACTTATTTCCTGAACAAGGCACATGGCTTCAATTCAGTCCATGGCCGTATGCCTTCCATCGCAACGGGTGCCAACATGGCCAACCGTGATCTGGTCTACGTAGGAATGTCTGGAGATGGAGACTCTGCTGCCATAGGTCTGGGTCAATTTGCTCATGTCGTTCGACGGCGTCTGAATATGCTCTACATTGTTGCCAACAATGGTGTTTATGGACTCACGAAAGGACAAACTTCTGCTACTTCCGACAGAGGCTCCAAAAGCAAAGGCGGTGAAGAAAACCTACTGGAGGGCTTTGATCTTGCAACGATGGCGCTACAATTAGGTGCAACGTTCGTAGCACGGAGCTTTTCCGGTGACAGAGAGCAGCTAATTCCCCTTTTAAAAGCAGCACTGAGCCATCAGGGCTTTGCCTTTATTGATATAATTTCCCCCTGTGTCACCTTTAACAACCACGGAGGATCCACAAAAAGTTACGACTATGTTCGTGATCATGTACAGACCGCATCGGTAACCGATTTTATTCCTGTAAAAGAAGAAATCATCAGCGCCTGTCCAGTAGGAAAAACCTGTCGTGACATCTGCCTTCATGACGGCTCAATTATCAGATTGCAGAACGTCGGAGAAAGCTATAATCCTGAAAATCGCCAAGAAGCGATTACAGCAATTGAGCAGTGTAAAGCAGAAGGGGAAATACTGACCGGGCTATTGTATCTCGATCACAAGGCAGAAGACCTGCATAAGGTACTGGAAACCACAAGCAAGCCCCTCAACACTTTGGCAGAAAGCGCTCTATGCCCAGGCAATGACGTATTGAGCGTTATCAACGATAGCTTTCGATAAGTTATCGGCTGATTGCGATTTGATCAAGGCCATCGGCATATACCACTCATAACAAAAGGGAGCCTTATAAGGCTCCCTTTTGTGTATCGATCAGAAACAATTCATCAGGCTGACACCGTCGGCCCCATAACGGTCCCCCATAACACAGCAGTCACCGCCAGCATTCCAACCAAAACAACTAATCCAACAGTCAAGATGGATGAAGAAAATGCCAGCGCACGGCCTTCAGGAACATCCATCAGCACGGGCACCCCCGTATACAGCAGCCGGATAGTCACAGCAACAGCCGCCATACCCACCAGCACATCAACCCATAAAATAGGAATCAATGCCGACAGTCCCGCAAGAAATAAAGGTGTTGCGGTAAACGTTGTCAGGACCATGCAGTCATCGAAGCTCGACTCAGACCCATAAGTATTTTTCATCCAGTGAATAAACCATGCCATGATTCCTGCTCCGGCTAACAAAGCAAAGTAAAACGCAATTGCTATGGGTAAGGCACTGGCAACAGTCAGACGGAAGAAATTTCCCCCACCAATACTCCACCCCATCTGCGTCGTCCCGATAAAGGCAGCTAATGGTGGAATAGCAGCTAAAAAAACTATATGTGATGCATAGCATCTTAGCGTCGTGTAATGTTCTTCTCTAATAGATTTCCATTCATCATTTGGGTGATACAGTACACCAAGCATATGTTCAATAAACACTAAACACCTCCAGGCAGCAGCTCACTTTAGCCTCAGATCCCACGAACAATCATGGGTCAAAGATCTTATTCTCACTGACTATTTTAGTATAGCCCTAGGTAGCCTAGTACAATCCCCAGATAATTAAAGTCAACTAATGAGATATCACACCCCGCAACGATAAATAACTCTGCTACCGGGAATCTGTCCGAAAATCCCCCCTTGAAATCGGGTTTAGTACACGCGCCAAAAACAACAAACCCAGTACACCAGTGTATATAAGCACCTCGCCATAATCAGATCGGATCTGCCAGTAGTAATGAACCAACACTAGAATGGCTATAACGTAAACCAGACGATGGAGCCGAGCCCAGTTCCGTCCCATATATTTCATCGCCGATTTAAACGATGTCACTCCCAACGCCAGCATAAGTAAGTAACCAGCAGCTCCCATCGAAATATAAGGCCGCTCAAGAAATTCTTCGTATATTTGACTCCACTGCCACTCAAGCATTAGGGCAATGAATGCAAGAAGATGGGTACTGGCATAGAAAAGCGCATAAAGGCCAAACATACGCCGATACTTTACCAACCAGCGCCATCTGAACCATACTCTTAGAGGTGTAACGAACAACGTTAACCATAGGAAGCGAATAGCCCACTCACCATTAATTTTCACCACTGTTGAAACTGGGTCAGTCCCCAGATCATTGAGAAATATCCGATAAATAAGCCAAGCCAATGGAGATAAACCGAGCAAAAAAATCCCCCACCAAACCAACAGGTGGCGCTTGCCGCTAACTAAAACCACTTAGTCAAATCCATTCCGCTGTAAAGCTGAGCTACTTGTTCAGCATAGCCATTAAACGGCAATGTCTGCATCGTATTTCTATCAAAGAGAGTGCTGGGAAGTCGTCTTTCCAGTTTTTGACTCCAGCGCGGATGATCCACAGCAGGATTAACATTGGCATAGAATCCATACTCTCGAGGAGCAATTTGTTGCCAGGTATTAACGGGGGCCTGCTCAGTAAAGCGAATTTTAACTATTGATTTGATGCTCTTAAAACCATATTTCCAAGGGATAACAATTCGTAGAGGAGCACCGTTTTGAGGAGGCATAGCACGGCCGTATAGCCCCACGGCAAATATACTCAGCGGATGCATGGCCTCATCCATACGTAAACCTTCAACATAAGGCCAGTCAATGGTACTGAAAGCGGATGCCTGCCCTGACATCTGTTCCTTATCAACCAAGGTGGTAAATTCAACATATTTGGCCTTAGAGGTAGGCTCAAAACGCTTTAATAATTCTCCCATGGAAAAACCAACCCAGGGCACCACCATCGACCAGGCTTCAACACACCGAAGTCGATAAATCCTCTCCTCCAAAGCATGGGGTTTCAGGATATCCTCTAAATGAAACACGCCTGTTTTAAGTGCCTCTCCTGCAATTTCTACAGACCAGGGGTCGGTTTTGAATGCCTGTGCATTTTTCGCAGGATCCTGCTTATCAGAGCCAAACTCATAAAAATTGTTATAGCGAATTACATCCAGATAAGGGGTCAACTCCTCATCCGTTCGAAAAGGACCTGCTTGAAGATTATCTAACGTCTTTTCAAGCCAACCGGGACCCCGATATGTCGGTATATCCGGGTCTATTTCATAAGGCCTGCCAGCAATAGCAGAAAAAGAGGATAGAACACCGGTATTCAGCAACGCAGCGACACCTATACTCTTGCCAATAAACGTTCGACGGTTAAGGTAAATGTCTTCTGGAGTTATTTCCGAAGAGCGAATACTGGCGGTACGTTTAATCAGCATGAAATCACCTGTCACTGGACAACTACTGGACTCGAATTAAGTTAAGTGCAACAGATCCAAAAACTCATTACACCGCTGCTTAGGTAGGCTGAATGTCCCTGCTACTTCCCGGATTCCACTTCGTAGCTGAAAATACAGAGACAACTCCAGGTTAATTAGTGAAGACAAAAGATGAGCTAAAGGGTTCCCCAAGCCCAAACCGCAGACAAGAATAACGACCAGAGGAAAATCGTCATAGCTGGATAAGAACTCAAAAATGAGGACTTAGTTTCTGTTACGCCGCCGTAAGCGAGTAAGTGCCAGAACAGGCCCCGAGCAGGCATAGCCCAGAAAAATCAGCCATAGCAGGGTAGCTGGATCAATAGATATAATAGCAAAGATCAATACAACTAAAAGCAATGAAACAAAAGGGACCTTTCCTTTAAAATCCACATCCTTAAAGCTGTGATAATAGATATTACTAACCATCAGAATCCCGCTCGCAGCCACCAATAATGCAGTTGCGAATGCAAACATCTCTGTGTCGATAGAAAACTCAGTACCCACCCATACCAAACCAGCAACAAGAGCCGCTGCGGCTGGACTTGGCAAACCAACGAAGAAGCGTTTATCAACACTGCCTATCTGAGTATTAAAGCGAGCTAAGCGCAATGCTGTCCCTGCGACATAGATAAAGGCAGCACACCAGCCGATTTTTCCAAGAGAACTCAGGGACCAGGTAAATGCCACCAGAGCAGGGGCCACTCCAAAAGACACCATATCTGCCAAACTATCATACTCAGCGCCAAACTCACTTTGAGTATTGGTCATCCGAGCAACCCGTCCGTCCAGCCCATCCAGTACCATCGAAACAAAAATGGCAATAGCAGCTTTCTCAAAGTTGCCATTCATGGCCGCTATAATGGCAAAAAAGCCCGAAAAGAGCGCAGCTGATGTGAACAAATTGGGCAGAAGGTAGATACCACGACTGGGCTTCTTTCGTGGATTGCTTTTGATTCCATCTTTCGGCAGTTCAGAAGCCTCATTTGAAGCCTTGATCTGCTGAGGCTGTTGCTCCTTAGATTGTTGATCTCTCGATTCTTCAACCATCTCTTCTTTGCTTCCTGTTTAACTGTGCCTTGGATAGGAGCGCTATAATAAATAGATTATTTGATGCTGCCCACCCCTGAAGGCTGTCAATCGAAAGACTGAGCGGCACCACCTATGGTTTTTGAATCATAATAAAGCAAGCCCGCCAGTAATAGTAAAAAATACACACTTCAATAACTGACAATCAGTGACCATTTCTTCAACTATTCTCTGGCAAAAAAAAAGCGGCCTACGAGGCCGCTGCTTTATTGTAGCGATATCAATTAAAAACTAAGCTCGCCTTCCGGTTTCTCTTCTGTACTTTCTTTTGGAGCTGGTAGACTCAGCAACTGAGAACGAATAAGAGAATCTATCTCATTGGCAACTTCCGGATTTTCTTCCAGCCACTTAGCGGAGTTAGCCTTACCCTGGCCTATTTTATTACCTTTATAGGCATACCAGGCGCCTGACTTATCCACAATCCCCTGCTTAACACCCAGATCAATAAGTTCACCCATCTGATATATCCCTTTACCATAAAAGATCTGGAACTCAGCCTGTTTGAACGGCGGTGATACCTTGTTCTTTACAACTTTAACCCGGGTCTCATTACCAACAACCTCATCTCCTTGTTTAACCGCTCCTGTTCGGCGGATATCCAACCGGACAGAGGAGTAGAACTTCAGAGCATTCCCCCCTGTAGTGGTTTCCGGAGAACCGAACATGACACCGATCTTCATACGTATCTGGTTGATAAAGATCACCAAACAATTAGCGTTCTTAACATTGCCCGTAATTTTTCTTAAGGCCTGTGACATCAAGCGAGCCTGAAGACCAACATGAGTATCCCCCATATCACCTTCTATCTCTGCTTTCGGGGTTAAAGCAGCTACAGAGTCGATCACCACCACATCCACAGCATTCGAGCGCACCAACATGTCGGTAATCTCCAATGCCTGCTCTCCTGTATCAGGTTGGGAAACCAACATATCATCAAGGTTAACACCCAGTTTCTCTGCATAGATAGGGTCCAGCGCGTGCTCTGCATCAATGAACGCACAGGTTTTGCCCAACTTTTGCGCTTCTGCAACCACCTGTAGTGTCAGTGTAGTTTTACCAGATGACTCAGGACCATAGATTTCTACAATGCGTCCGAAAGGCAAACCACCTATGCCTAAGGCTATATCCAACCCCAGTGAACCGGTGGAAACAGAAGGAATTGCTTCACGGGGCTGATCCCCCATGAGCATAACGGAACCCTTGCCAAACTGGCGCTCAATCTGACCCAACGCAGCTGCTAAAGCTCTTTTTTTGTTATCTTCCATTTATCTCACCCCAATTGTGATATCGCATTCTAGACTTCAAGCTGTCAAAAACCGGCGCCGGAGTCATAATCAACAATGAGCAGGCACCACATAAACTACTGTATATTTGCTCAGTATTATTTCACAAAAAGATTGAAACGCAAGCCTTCTGGATACTTTAACGATGACGATAAGCTAATCCATTGAAACTTCTGGAATAGTGCTCAAGGAAAGCAGGATAAGCGTTAAGGCAACTCAGTTTTCGCTGATTTACTCAGGAATAACCCTATAGACAGCACTGGTTTATGCCGATTGAAAGCAATCGATCTCATGAAGCTGGAAACCCTGGAGTTTAGAACTAAACTAATTTGTGTTCTCAGGTTTCAGTGTCTCAGATCAACGGAACAGGGTGTAATCAACTAATTTATAAAAAGTTCATTTCGATAGCAGCACAAGGTTACTGGCTATGAATAAATTCACGGAAGTCTATACAAAATGCAGATCAGTTGTACAAGCAGGAAAGTTCTCAACCGACGGATGGCAGAAAACACTCGATGATGCCGGGATTAAAGGGCTGTTCAGCAGCACCGGGTTTGATGAGAAGCATAAAGCAGGCCCGGATAAGATTCGCACTAAAGTCAGTAATGAAACATCTGGATGGTTTTCACAGACATTTTTTGGTGGCGACAACAAAGGAGAGGTTATCTATAAAGCAGCAGAAAATGACAGTGCCTCAGCCACACATAAGGATCGAGCTGCAACATTGAAAATGATCACCCACCTTTACCGGCAAAGTAAAAGGGGAGGACAGGATGTCTGGGTCTATTCGCCGCCGAAAGAATATACCAAATGGATCTTTGATGAACTGACAGGAGACGAATCGAGCATCAAGGCTAAACTCAACAAGAACGAGGAACTATTTTCAGATAAAGAAAAAAAGCATATGTCTGATGCGCTGCTAATGGCACTAAAAGTTTCAGAAACCACCAAGATAGAATTGGCCAAAAAGTCAGATAAAGTCAAAAAGCTGGTAAAACGCTGGTTTTTGGATGACAGCAGTGGCGACACTGAACTAGATGAAGCAATAGCAAAGCTCACAGCTGGATTTAATAAAGTAGCAGCGACCTGCGGGTCAACAACATTGGTTTTTACTGATTATCCTGATTGGCGAGCCAAACGAGCCTCATACATGGGAGGGGCCATCCCTGGAGGTGAAGGAGGAGGGTTTCCAATTATTTATATAGAAGGAGCTTTTGGCAGTTATGCGGGAAACAGTGGTATGCTTTGGACTTGTGCACGAACCATTATTCATGAATTTACCCATCACGATGTCAGAACCAAAGACCATCAATACAGACATACCGGTTTAAAGCCGAAAACGACATTCCCCTATAGCAAGGCAATAGAGAACGCTGATAGCTGGGCATGTTTTGCAATCGATCTCGCAGGATACCTGTCAAAAGCAGATAGAATTAAGTTTCTTGTGTAACCTGGACAAGCAACAGGCAAGCTTATAAACATGAATGGAATTAGAAAGTTTATATCGGCGCTATTTATCGTGCTGTTGGGATGTACCTCAAGCCCTCAACAGGTTGACGCTGAAATGACAAAAACAAAGGAAACCAAGGTGATGATTAGCGCTGACAGACTCCCTCCCGCCGAAGTCGATCCTGTCGTTGTAGGACAAGTGAAATACAACGTTATCCACTGGGGTAAAAACCGTGGCTTAGACCAGAATGGAGGATACATTTCAGCCACTGATGCCTCCTCCGACAAAGAAATATGGGTTTTAAAAATCTACTCGACTGAATACGATCCTGAAATGGAGGAAGATGTACAGGACGTTTTTATCAAATCAATGTCTAAAGTCTGGTTCAAGAACAAGCTCAAGATAGTCAATGAAGACGATCAAAAATATCTTCTGGATCTTGATACAAAATCTGTTACCCAGATCGAATAAATCAACATTGCTTGAGTAGCCTATTGGTCATTTAGCCACAGAACAAAGCACGACACTTCAACTACAACAATGGCCAACAGGCAACAGGCAACAGGCACAGAATTTTCAACCGAAGGTAAGAGAGAACAGGTGGATATCTGTAAAAGTAGTTGGGGGAGGCTGTGCTAAGGAGGAGGTATTACGAAAAATCGACTCCAGACTGCTCACATAACAATTTTTCAGTCATGCACAAAATCCCTGGAGACCTTGTAAATAATTCTATGTATCTTCCAACCTCAATTAAGCCTCTGCATTAATCATATAAATTGAAAAATATCATTTTTTAGTCTCAGACTGTCTTTAAACTGCTAGAATCTGGGATATATTCTCAATACCTGCCACTCTCTGCACTTCTCTACAAAGAAGGGATGTTTGAAATGATCAAGACATGCTTATCAACAACTATCGTAGCTTTATTGTTGCTGGGCTTGACTGGTTGCCAGACGGCAAATACCGTTCCTCCAACAGAGACGCAAGAAACTGAGCCAACTAATCTAACAGTTGATCCGTCAACAACTAAGCAAAACGAGAGATCAACAACAGCAAATGAACAAACCTCATTGACTCCAACGGCACAAGCAAGCTCATCTAAATCAAATACAGCCAGCACACAAACCAGAGAAACCTCGATTAAGACGAGCACCACGACGAGTAAGTCCCCTGCCAAACCATTAAAAACGACTGTAAAAACGCAAACAACGAGTGAAAAAACAAAAGACAGAACTCAAACGGAAACTGTAAAAAAACGTCCACCTAAAAAAGTTATTACCGCAAATGCCACAACTACGTTAAACAGCACACTGAAAAAAACGGCTTCCTCAGAGTCTCCATCGAAGCAGGCAACAACACCAGAAAAACCCGTTTTGACAGAACATAAAAACTCGATTACACCATCAATAAACAGCAAGCAACCATCAACAAACAGCGACCAACCACCTGCCATTGGCGAGACAGCCAGTGTTAACCCACCATCTCAGAACGCAGAAGAAGAACCAGAAAACACAACCCCCCTCTCAAGTGAAGACAACACCGATTTACAATCCACATTAGCGATGGTCACTCCCTTACCTTCTCCCCGAAATGATCTGGAATTGGAAGAATTACCGATAACATTCAACCGTTGGACTCTGGAATTGGCTCAAACAGCCTCCGTAAGCGAATGCCTGCTACGGTCAAAGGCTGTTCCCATAGAAGACGGCCAGGGTAGCACCACTTTAGTGGCACAGATAACCGAGGATGCGTTTATTCTAAAAACTCGCTCGATTATAGACACCAGCTACGAGAATACCGGAATACAGATTGATCAAGGACAGCGAATACCAATCGAGCAACTCCATACTGAAGAATCCGTTATATACTCATCCGGTTACACACGTGCTATGGACCTGATGAAGCAAGGAGAAACGTTAACGGTTTCCCTGGGTTTTTGGCCAACCTGGCCAATAACTCAAGCCTATGAAGCGAAAATAGATCTCACAAGTTTTGACCAGGCTCTTGAGTCATTGAGACACTGCTCTTTATTGCTGCGTCAATAAACTATAACCATAACTAAAAATCACAAACAAACGGGTACGACTATGGGGTTACGGCTAAAATTCAATCTGATCTTATGCCTGGTTACTTGTATTGGCCTGCTTCTGGCGGGCTATTTCGGCGATCTGTTATTAAAAAAGAATGCCAGAGAACAAGTTCTACAGACAGCTCAGATTATGATGGAAAGCGCAATCGCTGTTCGGAACTATACCGTCAGTGAGGTAAGACCATTGCTGGCTGTTCAACAACGCAGGCAGTTTATCCCTCAGACAGTACCCGCCTACGCAGCTTCCAAGTACATTGCCAAACTACAGGAAACACATCCGGATTACAGCTACAAGGAAGCAACTCTTAATCCCACTAATCCACAAAATCGAGCAGCGGCCTGGGAAGAAGACATTATTTCCTACTTTCGCAGTCACAGAGATGAAAACACTTTTGTTGGCGAACGGGATACACCTGCTGGACGTTCATTATTTTTCAGTCGTCCCATCGAAATTAAGAAACCCGGTTGTCTAGCCTGTCACAGCCGAGCGGCAGACGCTCCTCAGACGCTAATTGACACGTACGGATCAGCCAATGGTTTTGGTTGGAAATTAAATGAAATCGTTGGAGCTCAGGTTGTCTCAGTCCCAATGGAGCTTCCTTTTGAACACGCCCGATCGGCTTTTCAAACATTTATGGGAGCATTAATCGGAATATTCTTTCTGATAATAATCTTGCTCAACATACTTCTGCATTTCTTTGTTATAAAACCCGTTCGACTGATGTCCGCCAAAGCGGAAGAAGTCAGTATGGGAGCTCTTGATGTAGAAGAATTGCCCGTCAAAGGAAATGATGAAATCTCATCACTTGCACATTCCTTTAACCGCATGCAGCGTAGCCTGGGCAGCGCAGTTAAAATGTTAGATGAGACCATGGACTAGCCCTCCAATCACCTCAATCAGATCAGCACTGAAATATAGCTTGGTGGAGTTCTATTTCAGCGCTGACCTCGATTCAGGTAATATGGGGCCTCAAATACAATTGCGGAATAAACAATCAGGCTGAATGATGCCCCCCTTCTTCAAAAAAAGCTCAACACCGTGTCACCACTTCCCATCAACTGTCATCGGAACATCGAATGGGATACTCTTTAATTTCATCAGCATAAGTTATAGGCATAACGCCTGCGCCGTTAACCGCCCACATCGGTAAAAAATAAACGCCCAGTTGCCCACATCGACTCGATTTAATTGGTATCACGAATGACCTCCGACCCACATATCATCAGTAAATATAAGATCTCCAAAGTACTTGGCAAAGGTGCTATGGGGACCGTATACAAGGGTTTCGATACCATCATCGAACGCTGGGTCGCCATAAAGGTATTGCACCCGCACCTGCTTGAGGGGGAAGGCGGCGAAGACCTGGCAAAACGTTTCAAACAAGAAGCACAAGCAGCAGCCCGATGTCTGCATCCCAATATCGTAACGGTATTTGATTACGGTATTGAACAGGATACCCCTTACATAGTGATGGAATATGTTGAAGGAGTAGAGCTGAAAGAATCCATTAAAAATCAAGGCATAGACTCGGTAGTCCAGGCAGTAAGGATACTGCTGCAAGTTCTTTCAGCCCTTGAAGTCGCCCACGCGAAAGGAGTTGTTCATCGCGACATAAAACCTGCCAATATTATTTTATTGCCGGACGGACAAGTAAAAGTATCTGATTTTGGTGTTGCTCGATTAGACAGTTCAGACTTGACCAGTGCTGGCTTTATGGTTGGCACTCCCAATTACATGTCGCCAGAAGGACTTCGAGGATTCAAAGTCGATAATCGATCTGATCTCTATAGTGCAGCTCTATTGTTGCTGGAAATGGTTACACACAGTAAACCCTATGCAGGCCGAAATACGGAAGAGCTGCTAGATGCCTTAAATTTACAGACACGTCTTGAACCCTTATTACGCAGAGATCTGCAATCCGTGATACGAAGAGCCCTGGAAACCGACCCAAGTCATCGTTTTCAAACTGCAGCCCTTTTCAGCAAAGCCCTGGGTGGACTTATAGAGACACGTCAGGAAGATCAGGACGATCAAAAGACCATGGTTATTCCGGCAGCAGCGTATCCCGGTGATTCAGAACCTGGTTATCAGCTTAGTCAGTCTCAGGCCAGCAATTGGAACCCAGATCTATTGAAAGTCATTGAGCAAAGCCTGGTAAAGTATATTGGCCCAATGGCCAGTGTGCTTATCCGGAAAAATAGTCGCACGATCTCAGGGGTGTCAGAGCTTTCCCAAAAGTTGGCTGAACAAATTCCCTCTGTAGACGATCGACAGCAATTTCTTAAACAACTCAACAAGACAGGAATCTATGAACAGGCGATATCTGGGCTCCAGCCTTCTTACAGTACCTCAGCTATTCAGTCTGCAGAGAGCGGTCTGAAATCCTCAGCCAGTTACGTTGGAACACCCGACAAAAGCATCACAGCGGAAGACATTGAAAAAGTCTCGAAAAAGCTGTTGGTACATGTCGGTCCATTGGCACCCAGGATTGTCAAGATGGCTGCCAAAAATTGTGCAGAGCTACCTCAGCTAATAGAAAAAGTCAGCAGCCATATTCCTGATGATTCAGAACGCCTAAGCTTTAAGAAGAGTTTCGAGTAACGCAGTGCTCTCAGGGCGTACTATCTCAAGCCTCAGATCAACTGAAAATGGCTGAATCACCAAAGCTGGGTATCATTAGGAGCAAAACTGCGCATCATCTGCTCAAAAACAGGATCTGACACATCCGCATTAATTGCTAGATCAGTTGAAGTCATTATGTATACTCGTGCAGGCTCCAAGTTACTCAACATCACGACTTGTTTTTGCTTGAACCGTCCACTCCCCTGCCCCCACTCATAGACAAACATAGCACCTTCTATCTCTCCTCTTTTACCATTTGCCTGATGAATAAGAGCAAAAGAGTCCAGACTGGTACGAAGGCTCGACACCTGCTCGTCAACAAAGGAGCTAACTGAAAAGCCTTCCGTAGGGAGTTGAAACCTGATGGTAAGGTTTGCTGAAAAGCCATTATGCTGTTCCAGTACAAAAGTATAGCTTGAGGCATCAATACAATTCTCGGGCAATTCAATGGAAAACCCTGATCCTTGAAACTCGGACAATGTACTTCCCTTCCTTAATATTTACAGTGAATAGCTGCATTCAATTTCTGAATTTAACCATAAGCTTAGTACAAGAGACTGAAGGAGCCTGCAAATAAGCTCCGTTGGCTATGGATTGAAGATCCAGGGAACTAGTTCACGGGTCGCATAGATTTCCTGGACCTATTTGAGCATCAGCGTACTATAATCCCAAACGATGACTGTAAACTTTAATCTCAAACTTTAACCTCAAACTATAGTTACATAACTGGCAGAGCCTAACAAATCAGCTTGAAGAAGACGCAATCCAACCTGATTTCAATTAGACTTATGCAATTTCTGGCAGGGAGAGATCAGAAGTGCCTATTACACAATCAGAAAGAATTATTTCCATACAATCACCACTAGGCTCTGACACACTGGTTTTTCAGCGTATGACAGGCCAAGAGTCTCTGGGACAGTTATTCGAGTATAAATTAGAGATGCTGAGTGAAGATCACAGCATCCAATTCACGGATTTACTGGGTCAGAATATAACCGTCGAACTAGAGGCGGAAAACGAAGAGACAAGGTATTTTAATGGATTTGTCAGTCAATTTGATTACTCAGGCACCGTCGATAGATATTCCATCTATCACGCAAAAATCAGGCCCTGGCTCTGGTTTCTGACTCGCACGGCGGACTGTCGGATATTTCAAGAACTCAATGCAACCGATATTATTCAGGAAGTATTTCGAGACAATGGATTCTCAGACTTCGAGCTGTCTGTAAGCCGATCTTGTACACCGCGAGAATATTGCGTGCAATACCGAGAATCAGATTTCGACTTCGTTAGCCGACTGATGGAAGAAGAAGGTATTTACTACTACTTCAAGCATGAGAGCAGCAAACACACCCTCGTACTGACGGACGATATAAGCTCTCATGAAAACTCAGGAAAAATACTCTATTACCCTCCAGATCAGGACCGCCGAGACGAGCAACATATAGATCACTGGCGTACAAAAACCCAGGTCAGATCAGGGAAATACGTTGCAGATGATTTTGATTTTGTAAAACCCAAACAGGATTTGGAGTCTCGTTCCGCAAACCCAGGAGGTCATGAGCAGTCGGATAAAGAAATATATGACTATCCGGGAAACTATTATGAAAAAGGACTCGGGGATGACTTAACTCGTATACGACTGGAAGAACTTCAGTCTGTCGCCGAAGTGGGCAGAGGCCGGGGCAATAGCTCTAAAATTACAACAGGTAAGCTATTTGAGCTCAGCGATTATCCCCGAGAGGACCAAAATACAGAATACTTGGTCACCGAAACACAACTAGACATCTGGTCCGATCAATATATTTCTCAATCGGCCTCTTCAGAAAGCAACACCAGAGAAGATGTTCTGCGTTGTAAGTTCAGAACTTTGAAAAGAACCACCCCCTTTAGATCCCCTTCTATAACGCCTAAAACTCGAGTAAAGGGCCCCCAGACGGCTATCGTTGTGGGCCCTTCTGGTGAAGAGATATACACAGATAAACACGGCAGAGTTAAGGTTCAGTTTCACTGGGATCGACTCGGTAAGTCTGATGAAAATAGTTCCTGTTGGATTCGTGTATCGCAAAATTGGGCCGGGAAACGCTGGGGAGGTGTTTTTCTGCCACGAATCGGTCAAGAAGTCATAGTAGACTTTCTGGAAGGCGATCCTGATCGCCCGATCATTACCGGACGTGTATACAATGGCGATAATACCCCTCCTTACGGATTACCCGCTAATAAGACCCAATCAGGCATCAAGTCCAGAAGCAGCAAAGAAGGCAGCGAAGATAATTTTAACGAGCTACGTTTTGAGGATAAAAAAGGTCAGGAAGAAGTCTATTTTCATGCTGAAAAAGATTTTAACCGGGTGGTTGAAAATGACGACACGCTTAAAGTCGGATTCGATAAAATGGACCCAGGTGACCAGACTATCGATATCTACAACAATCGCACGGTTACTATTGATCAGGGTGACGACACTCTAACGGTAAAAACAGGTGATCGAACAGATACGATAGAAAAAGGCGATGACACTCATACGGTAAAACTAGGAAATCTTACAGTTAATGTTAACGCAGGCAAAAGCTACCATGAAGCAGCACAATCTATTGAACTTGTTTGCGGGGCCAGCAGCATTAAACTGGAACCGGCAAAAATTTCGATCAAATCCCCCCAGATAGAAATCAAAGCAGACGCCAAGCTTGATGCAGAAAGTCCTATGACTACGGTAAAGGGTACTGCTGTGCTGACACTGAAAGGTGGAGTCATACTCATCAATTAAGGGGGAGATAAAAATGAACGACAAGCTGCAATTGAAGAAAATCACCGCCGGCACAGCAAAGGAAATTTGTGATCGCTATGATCCATCGCCTGAAATTTGCTCCCGGCTGGACGCAACGCTTAGTCCAGGTGAACTGCTTGGAATGTTGCAAACAGAAGACCTTTACGCCGATGCGCTTCAATTTATGGTGTTTGCATTACCTAAACGGGAAACAGTATGGCTGGCCTGTTTGGCCGCGCGTCAGAGCTTATCAGAAAGCCCCTCTAAAGAAGATCTTAGTGCTATAGAGTATGCCGAAAAATGGGTATTCGAGCCCAACGAAGAAAATCATCAGGTACTCAAAGCCGCTGCTGAAGCGACAGGGATGAGCACAGCGGCGGGCATGGCAGCAGCAGCAGGCAACTGGGCCGACGGTAGCCTGACAAGCAAACAAAGCCCCCCTGTTACGCCACCAGAAGAGCTTACTAAAGAGGCCGCCTGGGCGGCGATAATTCTTACACTTTCAAAACTTCCGGCGGACCAGACACCTCAAAACCAGAAACTGTTTTTGGACAAAGCTGTCGATATCGCAAATGGCGGCTCCGGTCAATAGCACTCAGAGCTATTGCTGCTAAAAATTGAAGAACTGGAACGGTGCATTCATAGCCAATTGAAAGCAATAGTAAATAATTCGAAAGAAGGTCTTGATAAAAAAAGTAATTCCGGGATACTTCTCAGCTCCAAGTGACTATACTCAATTTTGAAAATCATATTGGAGGGAGGTCAGAACTCAGTCTATGCTCTATTTGCAGGCATGGTTTTGTTACCCGCTGGCCTGTAACTAGTTTAGGCGTACTATAATTGACCACCACACCGTTTAAACCGCAGAAAGCAGGCTTTAAGGGTGCGGTACCAGACAATAGCTGAACGGAAACTCGGCGACAGCACATAAAAGTTCTTGTTAGACAGGGAATATTATTTAGTCATGAGTGCAATTGATGTAGAAGCGCTAACCCAGGAAATATCACCGGAAAGCCCTTGTGGTGATGATCTGGAGTACGATCCGGATTTCGGTGAACTGGAGCGCACCGCTCAAAGAAAAGAAGAACAGCAGATTGGCGACATGGTCGTCGATGCTGAAGAGCCTGATTGGAAGTCCGTTAAGAAACAAGCCTCGGCGCTTTTATCCCGCGCCAAAGATATTCGAATCATCTTGTATTTGCAGAGAGCTTCCCTCGCTGTTGATGGATTAGAAGGATTCAGGGACGGCCTCAGACTCCTGCAGGAATTACTGGAGAGTCATTGGGATTCAATCCACCCTCAACTTGATGAAGATGATGGCGACCCAACAATGCGCATCAATGCCCTGGTGTCTCTTTGTGACGACTCAGCGACATTGCGACCACTTCGTCTTACTCCCTTGGTTAATTCCCGCACATTTGGAAGTTTTAGTTATCGAGATTTAGCCATTGAAAGTGGTGAACTGCCGAAACCAGAGGATGGAAATTCTGCTGACTCAGCCGCTATCAATGCTGCTTTCATGGATGCAGATCCTGAAGAGCTTCAAACGACATTTACCGCGGCTTCCGAATCTTTAGAGCATATCCGAGCTATTGACGCCTATATCACCGATCAAGTGGGGGCAGGTGATGCACCGAGTTTCAGTGAACTTCAAGGCTTGCTCCATAGCATAAAGCAATCTCTTTCAGCACGTTTGTCAGATCTTGGAGTGTCTGAGAGTACCGACGATGCTACAGAAGCAGATACTGAAACAGCAGCAACCAATTCCCAAGGAGGGCAACAAGCATCCCTAAGCGGGCAAATAACCAGTCGGGAGGATGTCATTCGCGCTCTGGATAAAATCATCGAATATTATGACCGTAGCGAACCGGCAAGCCCGATTCCTATCCTGATGGTTAGAGCAAAGAAACTTGTACCTATGGGATTTATCGACATTATCAAGAACATTGCACCAGACGGTCTCAGTGAAGTAGAACGGATTAGGGGCCCGGAGGAAGACGATGATGACTAGTGAGACAGCTGTTGATATGACAATTAATATAAATGAGATTATCACTCTCAGGAGGTGACCCGTGGCGGAAAGCAGTCAAAAATTCATAGCACGTAACCGAGCACCGCGCGTTCAGATTGAGTACGACGTAGAGCTCTATGGTGCGGAAAAAAAGGTCCAGCTTCCATTTGTAATGGGCGTACTGGCGGACCTGTCGGGTAAACCCGAAGAAGCACTTCCAGCAGTCGCTGACAGGAAAGCTCTAGAGATCGATGTGGATAACTTTGACGAAAGATTGAAGTCAATGAAGCCTAGAGCTGCCTTTCAGGTTCCAAACACATTAACCGGTGAAGGCAACCTAAGCGTCGATCTGACCTTTGAAAGCATGGATGATTTTTCTCCGGCAGCCGTCGCGCAAAAAGTGGGAGCCCTTAGTGAGCTTCTAAAAGCGCGTACACAGTTATCTAACCTAATGACCTATATGGATGGTAAGACAGGAGCAGAGGATCTGATATCCAAAGCACTTAATGACCCTGCATTACTGCAGTCCTTAGCTTCTGCACCAAAGCCCAAAGAGGATAATGCAGACGCATCCACTCCGGAGGAGGACTAAACAATGGCCGAAATGGAAACTGAAGCTCAAGGCGCGGCAGAAGCCACAGGCCTTGAGGCAAATGAATTCACTTCCCTGCTAAGTCAGGAAATCAAACCAAAGTCCGATAGGGCACGAGAAGACGTAGAAAACGCTGTTCAGACACTTGCGGAACAAGCCCTGGCGTCATCAATTACAGTCTCTGCTGACGTGACTGTAAACATTAGAGAAATGATCGCGGAAATCGATAAACGACTGACCGATCAGGTCAATCAGATTCTGCATAATGAAGAGTTTCAAAAGCTGGAAGGGGCTTGGCGCGGTCTACATCACTTGGTGAACAACACAGAATCGGATGAAATGTTAAAAATCCGAGTGATGAATATCAGCAAAAAAGACCTCCACAAAACAGTTAAGAAATTCAAAGGAACTGCCTGGGATCAAAGTCCTATTTTCAAAAAATTCTATGAAGAAGAATTCGGTCAGTTTGGTGGAGAACCTTATGGCTGCCTGGTCGGCGACTATCATTTCGATCAGAGCCCTCCAGATGTAGAACTTCTGGGTGAAATGGCAAAAATCAGCGCCGCCGTTCATGCACCGTTTATCGCGGGAGCAGACCCTAAGGTCATGCAGATGGATTCCTGGCAAGAGCTAAGTAATCCCAGAGATCTGACTAAAATATTCCAGACTCCGGAATATGCCGGCTGGCGCTCTCTTCGTGAATCTGACGATTCAAGATATATCGGATTGGCTATGCCACGTTTCCTGGCAAGACTCCCATATGGCGCTAAAACAGATCCGGTTGAAGAATTCGACTTCGAAGAAGATACGGAAAATGCTGACCATAGAAACTATACATGGGCAAACTCAGCCTATGCTATGGCTGTGAATATCAATCGCTCTTTCAAGATGTATGGCTGGTGCTCACGCATTCGCGGAATCGAATCCGGTGGTGCTGTAGAGAATTTACCCACTCATACCTTCCCCACTGATGATGGCGGTGTGGACATGAAATGTCCTACAGAAATCGCCATTAGTGACCGTAGAGAAGCGGAACTGGCTAAGAACGGGTTCATGCCATTAGTGCATAAGAAGAATTCTGACTTTGCCGCCTTTATTGGTGCACAGTCGTTGCAGAAGCCAACAGAGTATGATGATCCGGATGCTACTGCTAACGCAAACCTGGCGGCTCGACTGCCTTATTTGTTTGCTACCTGTCGGTTCGCCCACTATCTTAAGTGTATTGTCCGAGACAAGATCGGTTCCTTTAAAGAACGTGACGATATGGAGCGTTGGTTGGGCAACTGGATCAATCAATATGTTGACGGTGATCCCACTAACTCCAGCGAAAATACAAAAGCCAGGAAACCCCTGGCTGCGGCCGAAGTTGAGATAAGTGAAGTTGAAGGTAATCCTGGGTACTACAATTCCAAGTTTTTCCTGAGACCTCACTATCAGCTTGAAGGGTTAACAGTCTCTCTGAGACTGGTATCCAAACTTCCCTCGGCAAAAGGAGGCGGATAGCCTCTAAGGCTTTAGTTATAGAGCCGAACGAACGGATTACAACTTGTTAGACAAGGAAAATTGAGCAATAAGTGGTAGCTCAAAACGATAAGGGTAGGAATATAGATAATTCTTACTCTCTTCAATAACAGAAGTTGTTAAAAACTCGGTTATATCAGACCGTATATTAAAGAGCCAACAAAAGGAGAACCACCATGGCCGTCGATATTTTTATTAACATGGGCGATAAAATTAAAGGAGAAACAAAAGATAAGGAGCAGTCAAAAGGCAAAGACATCGACGTCCTCGCCTGGAGTTGGGGGATGTCACAATCAGGTTCTTTCCATACCGGTGGCGGTGGTGGTGCAGGAAAGGTCAACATTCAAGACCTTTCTTTCACCAAGTGGTTAGATACTGCATCTACTCCTATCATGCTACATTGCTCGCAGGGAACGCACATACCGAAGTGTGTTTTACTATGTCGTAAGGCTGGTGAAGGCGCACAGAAGTATATGGAAATCACCATGGAGAAGTGCATCATCACTTCTGTATCCACGGGTGGTAGCGGTGGAGAAGATCGCCTGACTGAAAATGTCACTCTTAACTTTGCCAAAGTAAAAGTAGAATACTTCGTTCAGGACGATAAAGGTAAGACTTCCTCTGCCGGTGAGTATGGCTGGGATATCGAAGCTAACGCTAAGGTATAGCAGAGGCAACACAATTGGTCCCGGAGGTTATTTAAAAATCTTCGGTATCAATTTGTGGTTTCAAACAGCGGTATCCGCTTTGCGGGGACCGCTGATGTTTGACGACCCTATGTCGTCATATTTTGAACTTAGATTTAATAAATGCTCATAGGGATTGATCATGCTAGTAGACGACTTGATCGGCCAAGGTAATCTAACAGAAGCACTAGCAGAACTGCAGGCTGTAATCCGCAAAAACCCGGAAGTACCCAAATACAGGATTCTTTTATTCCAACTCATGGCAGTGAATGGCCAGTGGGATCGCGCCATGACTCAGTTGAACGTTGCAGGTGATCTCGATCCCGGAACACTCGCAATGGTCCAAACCTATCGTGAGGCCCTGAAGTGTGAAGCATTTAGAGCAGACGTATTCAGCGGTAAACGCTCCCCATTAGTCTTTGGTCAACCTCAGCAATGGGTCGCCTTGATGATAGAAGCGTTAAAACTTGGCGCTCAAGGACATACAGCCGAATCCATATCCATTCGCGCTCAGGCTTTCGAACAGGCTCCTGCAACCTCAGGTACCATTTCGGTGACAGGCAACAACCCGAATGATTCAGAAACCACAGTTGAAGGGGAAACCTTCTCCTGGATCGCAGATGCAGACAGTCGCCTGGGTCCGATGACAGAGGCCATTATTAATGGTCAGTACTATTGGGTACCCTTCGACAGTATCAGTACAATTGATATTGAGCCTCCAGAAGATCTCCGTGACCTGGTTTGGTTGCCAGCCTTGTTCACCTGGACGAATGGCGGCGAAACCGTCGGTCTGATACCAACCCGATACCCAGGTTCCGAACACAGTGAAGAAGCATCAATCCGACTAAGCCGAAAGACTGAATGGCAACTGGATGAAAACAATCAGGGAGACATAGCGCCTGATGACCAAGTATATATTGGTCTGGGTCAACGAATGCTTACTTCGGACAAGTCTGACTACCCCGTAATGGATATTAGAAACATTACCTTGGATAATCCGGTAGTTACCGAAGAGCCGGATGGCAACAACATAGAACAGGATAGTTAATGGAGTGGCAGAATTAACTCACTCTGAACGATTACAACCTGCACTGCTTGATCGGTTGACTGATGATGACCCCCAGCACAAACAAGAGTCGCGCGATAAGTCGGTGCTTTCTTTACATCAGCTAAGGCGCGCCGTGTTGCGCGACATGGGCTGGTTACTTAACACTGTCAATTTCAGTTCTGTAATGAGTTTGGAGGCATACCCTCAAGTAGCACGATCAGTCATTAACTATGGCACTCCAGACTTATCTGGGCATACGGCATCCAATGTCGATATTCATGGTCTGGAGCGTCTTTTACGTCAAGCCATTATCGATTTCGAGCCACGCTTTCTAAAACACACTGTAAAAATAAAATTGCGGATGTCAGAGAGTCAGATGGACCACAATGCCTTGAGCTTCGACATTGAGGCAGAACTCTGGGCACAACCCGTTCCACTGCATCTCTACATGAAGACGGAGGTTGACTTGGAAACAGGAAATGTCAGTGTTACCGATTCATCTGGGAAAGGGTTTGCCTGATGGATCCCCGGATACTTAAATACTACAATCAAGAACTTCAATATATCCGCCAAATGGGTGCAGAGTTCGCTCAAGAGTACCCAAAGATTGCCGGTCGCTTAGGCCTGGAAGGGTTTGATTGTGCTGATCCGTACGTAGAAAGATTACTCGAAGGATTCGCCTTTCTTGCAGGGCGCGTGCAACTTAAATTAGATTCTGAATTTCCTCGGTTTACTCAGCATCTGCTAGAAGCAGTGTATCCTCATTATCTGGCTCCGACGCCTTCAATGACTGTTGTTCAGTTCCAGCCCGACCTTAGTGAAGCAGGCTTGGCGGAGGGATTCCCGGTCCCTAAAGGAAGCGTCATGCGTAGCCTGCTGGGGAAAAACGACCAAACCTCCTGTGAATACCGTACCGCTAATGAGCTGGAGCTGTTCCCGCTGCAAATCACTGATATAAAATATTTAAACAGCCTCAGCGGGACTGGACTGCCAACAGTACCAAAAGCAAAAGCAGCAATCCGGATACGGCTAGCAGTCAGCGCAGGGCTGACCTTCAATAAACTTAGCCTATCTCGACTACCGATCTACCTAAAAGGCTCAGACTCGCTGCCTATGCGGCTGTATGAACAACTGATTGGTAATTGCTTAGCAGTGATCGCTCAGCCCGCAAACCGCCCGCCACCATGGCAGCAAATAGTCAAAGAGGCCAAAGTAACCCCTATGGGGCTTGGGGAAAATGAAACGATGCTTCCCCCAAGTCCGCGATCATTTCAAGGCTACCGCCTGCTTCATGAGTATTTTGCATTTCCTGAAAGATTCATGTTTGTCGAGCTGTCAGGTTTGGAGAGCGCACTGAAACGTTGCTCGGGCAATGAGCTGGAACTGATATTCATGTTGGATCGCGAGGATGAATTCGTTCACAAAGTATTAAGTCTGGATAATTTTGCTTTGTTTTCTGTTCCTGCCGTTAACCTGTTTCCAAAACACTGCGATCGTATCCACCTGACTAACCGCCAAAATGAACACCACCTTGTTCCAGACCGGACAAGACCAATGGACTTCGAGGTTTACTCTATTCTGGACGTCAAAGGATACGGATCAGGAAATCAGAAGACTCAGCAGTTCCACGCTTTTTATGCATCGAACGATCTCGCTGCTCAGCACCCTGAAGAAGCTTTCTATGCAAGCCAACGACAACCACGGGTGCTTTCCTCCAAACAAAAAATTTATGGTCCCCGATCAAGCTATATTGGCAGCGAGGTATTTATATCCCTGGTTGACTCAAAGGAGGCCCCTTACTCAACAGACCTCCGTCAGCTCGGTGTGCAAACCCTCTGTACAAACCGGGATTTACCCTTGCAAATGCCGGTGGGGAAAAGTAATACGGACTTTACCCTGGAATCTGGCGGCCCTATTGAATCAGTTCGGTGCTTAGCAGGTCCTTCAAAGCCCAGACCCTCTTGGGCTGAAGGTGATACGACCTGGAGGCTTATCAGCCACCTTTCGTTAAACTATCTGTCGATAATTGACAGTGATGAAGAGCAAGGCGCCGCAGCATTGCGGGAACTGCTATCCTTGTACAGTGATATTGCAGAACCAGCCATCCGAAAACAAATCAGCGGTATCAAAAGCATCAGTTCCAAAGCGATTGTTCGACGGATTCCGGTACCGGGCCCAATCACCTATGGCCGGGGAGTCAGTATTGAACTGACCTTTATAGAGGGGGCTTTTGAAGGAAGTGGAGTATTTCTTCTGGGAGCTATACTCGACCAGTTTTTCGCTCGTTACGTATCCATCAATTCCTTTACTCAAACCATTATTAAAACAGAAGAGCGCGGAGAGATCATGCAATGGCCATTACGCACAGGACAGCGACACGTGCTATAGCCCTGCAGAATGATCTGCAGGAAGCACCTTACAAGTTCGACTTCTACGCCGCTATCAGGCAGTTTGAATGTGCTCATCCTGAATATCGCAAACTAGGCGAGTCATTAAAACCAAGTGAAGATCCACTTCGCCTTGGACAACAGCCCTCTATGGCTTTTGCCCCCTCAACTGTTTCCAATTTTGAACCGGGCAGCGAGGGACGACCACCACGACTGGAAACGCTATTCTTCGGCCTGTTTGGTCCTAACGGCCCATTACCATTGCACTTAACAGAATATGCCCGGGATCGCCTGCACAACTCTGAAGATCCGACACTATCCCGCTTTGCAGATGTGTTTCATCATCGCATGATGTCACTCTTCTATCGGGCTTGGGCCAATACGCAACCGACTGTTAATTTCGACCGCCCAAGTGAAGACCGGTTTTTGACTTATATTGGAGCCACCTGTGGTTACGGCATGACATCCCTTGGCAACAGAGACGAAATGCCCGACAAAGCCAAACTCTATCATGCAGGAATTCTCTCAAGCCAAACAAAGAGCGCAGAAGGCTTAAAGATTATTATCAGTAATTTTTTTGGCCTTCCTGTTCGTATACAACAGTTTGTCGGCCACTGGATTTTTTTACCGGAAGACAGCCAGTGCCGACTGGGAGAATCACCCGAAACAGGAAGCCTTGGAATGACAACAGTGGTCGGAGCCAAAGTCTGGGACTGTCAAAGTAAATTCAGAATCCTACTGGGCCCACTCAAACTGAAAGATTTTCGGCGACTGCTGCCAACCGGAGACAGCTTCCGCCGGTTAAGATCTATTGTCAAAAACTACATTGGTGATGAACTAAGTTGGGACTTACAGCTAATATTAGAAAAAAGCGAAGTGCCTACTCTGAAGTTGGGAGAGTCTGCACAATTAGGATGGACAACATGGTCCAAAAGCAAACCCTTTGAAAGGGATGCAACGAATTTAATTCTTGATCCCTATATGAATCAACAATAAACCAGCAGCCAATCAGCGACCAGCGGATAAAACGTCTCTCTTGATAAGAAATAATCAGACAGAGTCGATTTAGCAGCCTTTTCCAACAAGGACCCCCTGTAAGGGGTTATCCATTAAGGATAAGTGGTTGATTGATAACTGAGGAGACTCTGCAATGTCTGAAATCAGTCGCGTAACACTATTTGGTAAACTCAATTCAGTCGGGTATAAGTCTATCGAAAGTGCCACCGTATTCTGCAAAATGCGTGGTAACCCTTACGTGGAATTGGTTCACTGGATCAATCAGATCCTGCAATTACAGAATACTGATCTGCATTGCATCGTTAAACAATTCAATATTGAACCAGCCCGCCTGGCACAGGACATAACCGCATCCCTGGATCGATTGCCACGGGGTTCAACATCTATTTCAGATCTATCTGAACACATCGAAGAAGCCGTTGAACAAGGGTGGAAATACAGCACACTGATGTTCGGTGAATCTCAGGTCCGGACAGGACACTTAATTGTCGGTATTCTCAAAACTCGTGCTCTATCTCATGCTCTACTGGGTATTTCCAAAGAGTTCAGTAAGGTAAAACTGGATACCCTGACGGATCGTTTTGATGAAGTTGTTGCCGGCTCGGCAGAAGAAGGACTGTCAGCCAGTGATGGCAGTCACCTTAGCGGAGAGCCTGGAGAAGCAAGCGGAGCCATGGCTCCATCGCAAATGGGTAAACAAGAGGCACTGGCTCAATTTACAGTAGACCTGACCGAAGATGCGCGCCAAGGGAAAATAGATCCGATTGCCGGTCGTGATGAAGAGATACGTCAGATTGTCGATATTCTCATGCGCCGTCGTCAGAATAACCCTATTCTCACCGGAGAGGCAGGTGTCGGTAAAACCGCCGTAGTTGAAGGTTTTGCGCTTCGTATTGCTTCCGGCGATGTTCCACCACCTCTGAAAGACGTCAGTCTGCGATCTCTGGATGTAGGCCTGCTGCAGGCCGGAGCAAGTATGAAAGGCGAATTTGAAAATCGCCTCAAGCAAGTCATTGAAGAAGTACAGTCATCGGAAAAACCAATAATCCTGTTTATTGATGAAGCCCATACACTGGTTGGGGCAGGCGGTGCCGCAGGCACAGGTGACGCTGCGAACCTGTTAAAACCAGCGTTGGCCCGAGGAACACTAAGGACCATCGCTGCAACAACCTGGGCTGAATATAAGAAGCATATAGAGAAAGATCCCGCTTTAACCCGTCGTTTCCAAGTAGTTCAGGTACTGGAACCGTCTGAAGATAAAGCCCTTCTGATGATGCGCGGGTCTGCCACAGTAATGGAGAAACATCATCGGGTTCAAATTCTAGACGAAGCTTTAGAGGCTGCCGTATCCCTATCCCATCGCTACATCCCTGCCCGTCAACTTCCTGATAAATCAGTTAGTTTACTTGATACGACCTGCGCTCGGGTTGCGATAAGCCAGCATGCTGTCCCGGCAGAAGTTGATGACAGTCGTAAGAAGATCCAGGCCCTGGAAACGGAACTATCCATTATCGGTCGAGAGAAGGATGTCGGCGTAGATATTGGCGACCGACAGAATAGAGCTGAAGAAAAGCTGACTGAAGAACGCCAACGACTGGAAGAACTCGATGAACGTTGGCAGTCGGAAAAAACTCTGGTCGACGAAATTCTGGAACTGCGTGGTCAGCTAAGAAGCCAGGATGAACCCTTGGACGATATTGGATTAAGTTCAGCGCCCACCTCTGATGAAGCAGATCCAGCCGCTTCTTCTAAAACTGAGGAAACGTCAGTTCAACAGGAAAGCGATGCCGTTGAAGCGGGCGTGGAATCCACAGATATCAGTCCAAAAAATGAAAACAGTATATCCGATGGAAAGGATCGTGAAGCATCACTGGCGCGATTAATCGATTTGCAAGAACAACTTCATCAATTACAGGGGGAATCTCCATTAATCTTACCCACTGTTGATCTACAGGCCGTTGGCTCCGTGGTGCAAGACTGGACCGGAATTCCCGTAGGAAGAATGGTCAAGAATGAAGTTGAGACCGTTCTCAACCTTCCAAGCATATTAAAGCGTCGAATTATTGGCCAGGATCATGCTTTGGAAATGATTGCCCGGCGTATTCAGACCTCCAGGGCCAATTTGGATAACCCTGACAAACCTATCGGCGTCTTTATGCTGGCAGGGACTTCGGGTGTTGGTAAAACCGAAAGTGCTCTGGCTCTCGCTGAAGTACTCTATGGTGGGGAGCAAAATGTTATCACCATCAACATGAGTGAATTCCAGGAAGCTCATACGGTTTCAACACTTAAAGGCGCCCCTCCAGGCTATGTTGGCTACGGCGAAGGTGGTGTTCTTACCGAAGCAGTACGTCGCAACCCATACAGCATTGTACTTCTGGACGAAGTTGAGAAAGCTCATCCCGATGTCCATGAAATTTTCTTCCAAGTGTTTGATAAAGGCAGAATGGAAGATGGTGAGGGCAGAATGATCGACTTCAAAAATACGATCATTCTGCTAACCACCAATGCGGGTACCGACCTTATTACTAATTTGTGCAAAGACCCTGAGCTCATGCCTGAGCCGGAAGGCATCGCTAAAGCGCTTCGCGAACCATTGATGCAGATATTTCCGCCTGCGTTACTCGGACGCTTAGTCGTCATTCCCTACTATCCACTGAATGATGAAATGATAGGGGCGATTACACGCTTGCAATTAGGTCGCATCGAACGGCGAATTGCCGAGAACCACAAAGTCCCATTCAGCTTCGACGATGAAGTGGTCGCCCTCATCGCCAGTCGCTGTGAAGAGCTGGAAAGCGGGGGACGTATGATTGACTCAATACTCACTAATACCCTGCTGCCTCATATTAGTGAGCAATTCCTAACCAGAATGATGGAGAGTGAAACCATAAGTAAGGTACATATAGGAGTCGAAGACGGTGAGTTCAGCTACGAATTTGATTAATTTTTAAAGCCAGTCGTTTGCTATGACCGTATAACTATAACTGAGCACACAGCTGAATCGTCGCTAATTTTGCTTCGGAGTTCGGAAAACACCTAATATACTGTTATAACTGGTAATGTTAGCGACTGCTGTTGCAATATAGGTAAGAGATATACCGATATAGGGTGCGATTGCTGTCTTGATAGCTGATAACAGTGTGCCCTAAACTACTTCAGGGTCTATGCAATAGACTTACATAGAAGGATGTGTAAAAACTCAGTCAACGCTTCGATATTGGGTAAGTGCACAGCTGATAGAACGTAAAATACGAGTCTGCTAGAAAGCAGCACTACGGGATAATTGGGTCAGTCTGGTTTCAATATGAAATTGTTATTAACGATTGTTAGCTTTAAGGGTCAGCCACCATCATCTTCGGACTCTGTAACCTTTGATCAGTCTGGAGGTATTGTTGGGCGAGCCAAAAACTGTGATCTTGTACTCGAAGACCCGGAAAGAACCATTTCAAGCAAACATGCACTGATTAGTCATGAAGGTGGTAGTTTCCGCATTACCGATACCAGCCTGAACGGCATCTATCTCAACAGTACTGATCAGCGACTGAGCAACGAAGGCAGTGTTGTAATCAGTCCCGGCGACCGGTTCTATATTGGCGAGTATATTCTTGCAGCAGATATCGAAAATGATGCTGCCGGTCTGGACAGGAACCTGTCTGGTGGGGAACCTGAGCTAATCTCAGAACCCGCGGTTTCAACACCGCCTGATATAACCCCGGCACCCGCCACCTCAACGCCCTTCGAATCAAACCCTTTTGCCGATCCGGCAGAGCTATCCCCCTCTGAAGAGCTGGCCATACTGGATCCTCTCAGCGATGCAAAGTCACCGTTCCAGGATGCTGCACCGGCAAAAGAAAACGGTCAATCAGGCAGCTCAGACAGCAATGAAATGAGTATTGATGATATCCTGCTAGGCGGTGGTGGTAATCCCCCAGCTAAACCGCTGGAGGGCGGATACTCAGAAAGTCCCTCTACACCTGCAACTGAAGCCGACCATATTGCAAGTATCAACCAGTATTTTGTACCTCCTAACAGCGTTCCAGAGGCTCCCAGCGATACCGCAGGAAACCCTCCAGATAGTGCTTCCACTGATCAAGGAACAGATGTACCGGCTCAATCGAATGCAGTGATACCCGATTGCTGGATTGACTCGGATTCCCTGATGATGCCGCCAGCTTCAGCATCCTCTTCGGATTCCCAGCCCTTAGCCCCACAGCCGTTATCACCAAAAGAAGCTGCTCCAGAACCTGTAGAAGCACCGGTAAGTCCCTTACCTACGCCTAAGCCCTCAACAAATAAAGCGATATCAGGGAGTGCCGACAGACCCTTACCAGCCAGTTCTCCAAAGCCACAACCAAAAGCTAGTGCAAACCTCTCTGCTGACCGGGCACGTACATCTGTAGATAGCAATATTCCAGCTGCTCAGCAAGACGATGTTGCTGGACCAAACGCGGAGCCTGATTTAGATGCGATACGCGCATTTCTAAAAGGGGCACAGATTGAGGATATGAAACTTCCACCAGACCTGGAACGAGAATTCTTTACCTCAATGGGTAGACTCTTCAGGTTATCAGTCGCGGGATTAGTTGAAATACTCAGAGCGCGTACCGACATTAAAAGTGCCTTCAGGATGTCGATGACTACTATCAGGCCAATAGAAAACAATCCATTGAAATTTTCGATCAACACCGATGATGCTCTGGCTAAGTTATTGCTGAATCCAGGCGGAGCCTGCCTTCCGACTGAGCAAGCTTTCAATGAAGCCTTTGATGATATCAAAGCCCATGAACTGGCCGTTATGGCAGGAATGCAGGCAGCATTAAACGATCTGTTAAAACGCTTCGAACCCGAGGAACTTGCTGATTATTTCGAGAAAAGGGGTGGGAAGAGCCTACTCCAACAAAAAAAGTCCTGGTATTGGGATCAATATATCAAGCAACACAAAGAAATTCTGGACCGGGCTGAAGATCAATTTCAAGAACTTTTCGGTGAAGCCTTCACAACGGCCTATGAAAACCAGACAAGTAAGCTGAAGGAAACTCGCCAACAGTAGGTTTAAAACCTCTTTGATACGACCCTTAGTTGAAGTAAACCGTAATAACGAAGAATCAGGAGTTCAAAAATCGTGCTTCGAACACTACCAGCAGCCCCAATGAAATATCTCGTTTTGATATTGTTTACCAGCCTGCTGAGCTTAACCGGCTGCAGCGTAAGAGACGTAATAGATGTAGTGGATTTCGTGAATGACACACCCACTCGCCTTGAATTACAAGCAAAGGCCAGTGAAGATATAAACCCGGCTGCAGATGGCTCTGCGGCACCATTAGTCATTCTAATCTATGAACTTAGCGCTAAAAGCAAATTCGAAAGCAGCGACTTTTTCTCACTCTACGCGGAAAAACCAGCCACTCTCGGCGATGAGATGATTGCTCGTGTAGAACAAAATATAATGCCAGGCCAGGAACTAACAATTAATCGAGAACTAAAACCCGAAACCAAATTCATCGGTTTAGTTGCAGCATTTCGAGATATAGATAACGCCAGTTGGCGACTTATTGCTCCCATAGAAGCTACAGAAAAAAATCGCATTAAAATTAATTTGGACAAAAACAGCATGGCTCTTGATTCCGAAAAAGAGTGATTCTAAAAAGTAGCAATTCTGAAAAAGACTCTGACTCGGACTGAAAGCAGGAATAGTTCTGGTTCGAGATAACACGATAAAAGTAGAATGTGCTATCTACCTGCATGTTTTAGAAAGTAGTATGTTAACTACTTGAAGGACTAGACATAAATAGTCTTGAACAAACAAAGATAAGCAGTCTTGAACAAGCAAAGATAAACAGTCCCATGCGGCAATGTCAGCGGGTAACTGGGTACGATAATTAGCTGGGTATGAGAAATGGCTTGGTATAACAAAATAATTTGGTCCGAGGGGATGTTTCTCCAACCTCACCACTTCCAGCAACATGATCGCTATCTGGAATCTATGGTGGAAGGTCGTTGCACTGCGCTTCGCACTTATTCCTGGGGAGTCCGTGAAGTATCTATCGATCAACAATTACTGACTCAAGGTAAAATAGCGTTGGCCACCTGTCTGGGTGTATTACCCGATGGAACCCCTTTTGACGCCAATGAGGATTGTGATCAGGCCCCTATTCTGGAGATTCCCGAAAACACCCGTAACAGTCTGATTTACCTTGGATTACCTGCCCGAAGACGTAACGGTGCTGAAGTCGCGTCAGACGATAGTCAGGACAACGTTGCGCGCTATTTGGCCCGGGAAGATGAAGTCTGCGACTACAACGTAGGTTCTGATAATCATGCGCAGCTGCAAACAGGCCGGTTACGTCTTCGGTTAATGCTTGAAAGTGAAGATCGTGATGATTTTATTTGCCTGCCAGTCGCTCGTATTATCGAAATCAATGCCGATAAAAAAATCACCCTCGATGATCGATTTATTACACCCTGTTTGGATTGCAATGCATCCCCACGATTAAGCGGTTTTCTTGAAGAACTTCAGGGATTACTCCACCACCGTGGCGAAGCACTGGCCAGTCGGATAACGGATTCAGGACAAGGTGGTTCCGCTGAAATTGCGGACTACATGATGCTACTGACGGTAAATAGACTGGAACCTCTGTTCACCCATCTTGGTTCAATCAGTGGCCTTCATCCAGAAGACTTTTATCGTATTGGTGTCCAAACATCTGGAGAACTAACGACCTTCGCTACGGAAACGCGCCGCCCCACTCCTCTGCCCACCTACCACCACGAAGACCTGCAGAGCTGCTTTGAGCCACTGATGGAGTCGCTTCGCGGTTCTCTAAGTATGGTTATCCAACAAAATGCTGTACCTATCCCCCTCAAAGCCCATAAGTATGGCATATGGGTTGGCACAGTACCTGACCTCACGCTACTTGCAGGGGCAGATTTCATATTGGCGGTAAGTGCACAGCTTGCCAACGAACAGATTCGAAGCCGATTCCCTACACAGGTCAAAATAGGTCCGGTGGAAAAAATAAGTCAACTGGTCAACTTACAGCTCCCCGGGATTGGCATACGTCCACTGCCAGTAGCGCCCCGACAGATACCCTATCATGCAGGGTTTACCTATTTCGAATTGGATCGCTCCAGCGAGATGTGGGAACAGCTCAAACGCTCTGGAGGTTTCGCCTTCCATGTCAGCGGAGAGTTCCCAGGTATCAAGATGGAATTCTGGGCGATCAAGGGATGATCAACCATGAGCAACGATGATAATTTTTTCGACTCCAGCGCTGATGCAGACCGCACCATCATCAAGCCTACACCAGGCCGTCGCAGACCTGCAGCAGCCCCTGTAAACGCTGCAGTTCAACGACAAGTTCAAGCGGGTGACTTCAGCTCTCTGAATACTGGCAACCCACTGATCTCCGCAACAGTCCCTTTACTCAAGCTTCTGGTTTCGGTCAGAAACTGCCTTTCAATGAATGATATCGGTGGTTTTCGGCAAAGAATCGAGCGTGAAATCAAAAGCTTTGAAAGTAAGGCTTCAAACCAAGTGGACTCCGAAGCGGTATTAGTAACTCGTTATTGTCTATGCACAGCCATTGACGAAGCAGTCCTTAACACGCCCTGGGGCGTCAATAGCCAATGGAGTCAGGAAAGCCTGTTAGTACTGTTTCACAAAGAAACCTGGGGAGGGGAAAAGTTTTTTCTCATTCTCGATCGCATGTTACAGGATCCAGCAACTCGAATAGATATTCTGGAACTACTGTACGTACTTCTAGCAATGGGATTCGAAGGAAAGTATAGAGTACTGGATAATGGCCATCGATCTCTGGATGAAATTAAGGATCGACTATTTCTCAGTATTCGCGCACAAAGAGGGGAACCCGAAGCAGAACTATCACCACACTGGCGCGGGATAGAAAAACAAGGCGGCGTGCTGACCCAATACCTTCCCTGGTGGGTTTTAGCATCTTTTCTGGGGTTGATTTTACTTCTCTGCTTTCTCGGTTTTAGTTACTTTATCAATCAATCAGCTGCACCTGTATTCCAAGAGCTTGCATCCATTGGCCGGGAATCACCACCGGAGCCGGTGGAACAAGTGCTTACTGTCGCTCCTCCTCCAGCCGACAACCTGGCTCAGGATCTCTCGACATTTCTAAAACCGGAAATTGACGAAGGGCTTGTTAGTGTCCTCGAAAATTACAGTGACGTTAGAGTAAGGATCATCGGTAATGGCCTGTTCGCTTCAGGAAGTGATCAAATAACCGAGAAATTCCTGCCGCTTTTACACAGAATATCCAAAGCACTGGAAACAGAAACAGACAAACGCGTTGTCGTAGAGGGACACTCTGATTCCTCACCTATTCATACAGTAAGGTTTCCATCTAACTGGCACCTGTCATTAGCACGCGCGCAGTCTGTTATGGATATGTTGCTTCAAAACCCAAAACTACCTCCACAACAGTACAGTGCTGAAGGTAAAGGTGACGCAGATCCTTTAGTTGACAACGACAGTGCAGCAAATCGTGCAAAAAACAGAAGGGTCGAAGTGATCCTGGAAAAAAATTGAATCTGGTTATCCATGATGGGGCATACGGATCGTGGCAAAAATTATAGCGTTCTTTAAACAAAAGTGGGTTATTCAGTTATTTGGACTGATAGCCATTTCAGTACTCATCTGGTTTCTCGGTCCCCTAATCGCCATTGCTGATTGGGTACCGCTAAAGAGCCCTGCTGTACGTTTGATCCTAATACTCGTTCTGACAATGCTCTGGATGGGTATTCTGCTAATTGGTTATATTAAAGCCCAGAAAACTGACAGAGAACTGGTTGATGACATAAGTAAAGGAAGTGAAGACGAAAACCTAGACACTTCCGAAGAAGAGTTATCGTTAATCAATGAACGCTTTGATGAGGCGATTCAGGTCATAAAAAAAACGGGTGGCAGCAAAAAACGTATGGGAACTCAATACCTGTATGAACTGCCCTGGTACATTATTATCGGCCCGCCAGGATCAGGCAAAACAACCGCACTGGTCAATTCCGGACTACAGTTTCCTCTTGCTGACCGGCTAGGAATGGACGCTATTCAGGGTGTGGGCGGAACACGTAACTGCGACTGGTGGTTTACCGATAATGCTGTTCTTCTGGACACCGCAGGACGTTACACAACTCAGGATAGCCATGCCGCTGTCGACGCAACAACCTGGCAAGGCTTTCTGGAGCTGTTAAAAAAACACCGAAAGCGCAGACCTATCAATGGGGCACTAATCGCTATAAGTCTGCTGGATTTACTGACCCACACTCCCGAAGAACGTAGCTTACATGCCCGAGCAATCAGAAGTCGTATTCAGGAACTGCATGAAAAACTGGATATACATTTCCCCATTTACTTACTGTTCACCAAGAGTGATCTGGTCGCCGGTTTTAACGAATTTTTTAGTGCTTTAGGAGCGGATGAACGCAAACAGGTCTGGGGAGCAACTTTCAGCTTCGAAAATGAAAAGTCCGCCGAAGGGAGTGCGGCCAATTTCGCGACCGAATATGATGCATTACTTGAACGTATCAATGAGCGAATGATTACCAAGATCCATCAGGAAAGAGACGTCGCCAAGCGTTCTCAGATATTTGGATTCCCACAACAGATGGCGAATTTGAAGTCCCCGATTGAACAGTTTTTAAACGAGGCCTTTTTACCCAATCGATTTGAAAAACCTCCCTTGCTACGGGGATTTTATTTTACCAGCGGTACCCAGGAAGGAACTCCTATTGATCGCCTGATGGGCAGCGTAGCCAGTGCCTTCGGACTTGACCGTAGCAGTCAGCCAACGTTCAGCGGCCAAGGCAGAAGCTATTTCATCCATAACCTTTTTCGAAAGGTCATTTTTGCCGAATCTGATCTGGTCGGCACCGACATCAAATATGAAAAGCGTCGCCGTTGGCTGCAACGGGCTGTGTACGTAGCCTCTGTTGTTATTTTGGGATTGGGTATTTTGCTCTGGTTCACCAGTTTCACACGCAATCAGATAACAATTGACGAGCTGGAAACGGAAATCGCTCAGTATCAGGGAGGGGTAGAAAACCTGGAATATCAGCAGACCGATTTTGCCAAACTTCTCCCTCCCCTGAATCACCTTCGCCAGGCAGCTCATATATACCCCGAAGATGTCCCACTGCTGATGGGTGCAGGTCTTTATCAAGGAGACCGACTTCAGCCCACTGCGGAGGACTCTTATCAACGGGTGTTGCAGGGCCGATTTCTGTTCAGTCTCGGCAAACGTCTTGAAGATTTAATTACACTGAACATAGAAAAACCGGAGATTCTGAGTTTAGTACTTAAATCCTACCTGATGCTCGGAGAACCCAAGCGCCTGGAAAAGGAAGAAGTCAAACTATTGATGGGAGTTGATTGGAACAATAGTCTTGGAGGTGATCAAAAACGGGTTGATGAGCTGAATCAGCACTTGGATTCATTATTGGAAAAACGCTTTAAACCACTTCCCCTCAATCTTGCACTGGTTACTGAGGCGCGTAATACACTAACCCGGACTCGACTCTCAGATCAGATATATAGCCGTATTAAGTCAGACACGCAAGCACATGCTCCGTTTAATCTAGAGCTGACGGATATCTTCGGTACAAAAGCGGATATAGTAATCAACAACCGTAAAGGGGATCTGAGCCAACTCAGGGTTCCAGGGCTTTATACAACACAAGGATTTAAAAAGGTTTTTCTGAAAGAGTATAAAAATCTAAGCTCAACGGCGGAACAAGCATTCTGGGTCCGCGGTGAAGATAAACAATCAGCCAGCGGCGAATCCCAGATGAACGTGCTTGAAAAGGAACTGCTGGAGCTTTATGTCGATGACTACATTCAGCAATGGCGTAGTTTGCTCAGTGATGTACAGATCAAACGCCTTAGCAACCTAAGTAGTGCCATCGAAATTCTGGATGCGGCTTCTGGCAGTTTCTCTCCTATAAGAAAACTGTTGCAGGCAGTGGAAGCAAACACCAACCTGTTAAGAGCGAAAACCGAACTCGATACTCCGGTCTCACAAGGTGATCAAGACAAGCTGGCTGCAGCCACAGATGCCGCAGCATTAATCACTAACAGCACAACTCTGGGTACGCGTCAGCAACGTCTTGAGAAACTCATTGGCTCTGCGGGTGCCTTTACTGAGAATAGTGCGGATACCTTAATGCAACGGGTTGACGACACCTTCGGTAAACTCAGCAAACTGGTCCGTAAACGTGGAGACGAACCTGCTCCTATTGATTCTTTATTAAGTGAGCTGTTCAACCTGTATACTTTCCTCTCTGACCTTGAGGCTTCTGGAAGCACAGGCCGCGCTGCATTAGAAGCGATGAAAAGCGATCGCAATCCCGGTCGACAGCTACAGAGAAAAACCAAGAATCTACCGGAACCACTTCGTAGCTGGTTAGAAGGATTCTCTGAAGTCAGCCAAAATGCTGTAGCGAGCCGTTCCCAGAACCAACTAAGCCAGGTTTGGAGCGCAGACGTAATACCATTTTGTAAACGGGGTATTGGTGGTCGCTACCCGCTAAACAGAAATAGTCGGCAAGATATTACTATTGAAGATTTCTCCAGGTTCTTTGGCCCCGGTCAAATGCTGGACCAGTATTTCAAGCAATATATCCAACCCTTTGTAGATATGAGCTTTAATCCATGGCGCTGGCGAGAAGGAAAACGCCCAAGCATATCTAACGCCAGCCTTGCACAATTTGAAGCAGCAAACCAAATACAGAATGCGTTCTTTCGAGAGAGTGGTCAGCCGCTTGTCCGCTTTAGCCTGAAACCGGTGCAGCTAGACTCCAGTGTTCTTAAATTCAGCCTCAGTTTGGGCAGCCAGAATCTAAGTTATCGCCATGGGCCTACGGTACCCTCTAGTTTTACCTGGCCAGCAACAAACGGGAGTGGAACAGCCAGAATTCAGTTTCAGATGGCAGACGGAAAGACCACCGGGGAAAGCTCAGAAGGGCCTTGGGGTTGGTTCAAACTGCTGGACAAAGCTAAGTTAGAACGTACTGATAATGCAGACAAATACCTGCTAACCTTTGAATTAGAAGGACAAAAGGCCAGCTTCGAACTTTATGCCAGCAGCGTCAACAATCCTTTTGACCTAACAGCATTAAGGCGTTTCAAGTGCCGGTCACGGTTGTAATCAAATGAGCAGGCGGCGTTAACTATGAAAAACAAGGAGATAATGGACAATGCGAAAGACATGGATGCTGTAACTGGATTTTATGGAAAGCTCCCCAGCCATGGAGATTTTCTCGTACGTCGCCTTAACCGAAACTTTACAGCCCCATGGGATCAGTGGCTACAAACTGCAATTGCTGATAGTCAAAGTCAGTTAGGAGAACAGTGGCTGAATACCTATCTGGTCAGCCCCATATGGCGATTTTCACTGTCTTCAGGCATTTGCGGACATAGCTGCTGGTGCGGAATATTAATGCCGAGTGTAGACAGCGTTGGTCGTTATTTTCCATTGACTATTGCCACTCCCCTGCCTGCAGAATCAGATATCAGCAGGTTATTTTCCGAACAACATGACTGGTTTGAGCAATGTGAAGCGCTCGCTCTTGATGCACTCAACGGAGACATACCATTAGATCACTTTGATCAGTCTCTGTGCCAACTCGATCCACCGTCAGTGCCCTTAAATAAAACGCAGTTGCAGGGCTACCAGACACCGCAACCAGCATGGTGCTTTAACCTTGAATCACCTCAGCAATCAACAGCAAAGTTATCCGAACTTGCCCTTAGCCTGTTAGCAGACCGACTGCCGGCCCGCAGTTACTGGTGCGCTCAGAACGCTGAACAGATCAATAGTACCTTGCTCATCACCGCAGGGTTACCGCCAAGCCAGGGGTTCTCAGCCTTACTTGATGGCCAATGGAAAGCATGGGGATGGGGCGGAGAACCCTATAACGGATCTGACTTGGATATAGAACAATGAAAGTTCCCATGAATATGTTCAAATGGGAATCTGCTGCACTGACCCATACCGGAAAGGTGAGAACTGTTAATGAAGACGCCTATCTGGACCGAACCGATGACGGCTTCTGGGTTGTTGCAGACGGAATGGGAGGGCATACTGCTGGTGACTTGGCAAGCCAGGCTATAGTAGAGGCACTGGCCCAGTTAGTATTACCTGACCGTCTTAGTGAAATGATTAACCGGGTAGAAGAAACACTGGTCCAGGTCAACAATGCTCTGATAGAAGAAGCCGCCGGTCGTGAGCGAAATACGACGATTGGAAGTACCGTTGTTGTTCTTATCTGCTGGCGACATATTGCAGTAATGATGTGGGTTGGCGATAGCAGACTGTATCGCTTGAGAAGTGGGATATTCAGCCAGCTAACTCAGGATCATACGCAGGTAGAAGAGCTGGTCCAACGTGGAGTCATTTTACCTGAAGAGGCGGAGTCACACCCCTCCTCCAATGTGATAACTAGAGCTGTTGGAGCGACGAATAAGCTGTTTGTGGATATTGAGCATGATGAAATTCGCCCAGGCGATTACTATCTTTTATGTAGTGATGGTCTGAATAAAGAATTAAAGGACGAGGAGATTGCCGAAGTGATGAGTCAGCCAGGCACCCCGGAACAGCACGGACTGGAGCTGATAAACAAGGCGCTGAGCCGTAACGGCCTGGATAACATAACCCTGATACTGGCCCGTTCAGCAGAGGTTGATTGTTGAGATTCAATAACTCGTTTGCGTTGTTGTTTTGGCTGCCAGCATACAGCTTCACTCGCAGGCATTCACAATTAACTCTGGACCAGTACTACTGTCTTGAAAAATAACACGGATAGTAGAACAATGATTTGCAGGGAGGAGACTATGCCGCAGCCTCATTATTCGCCGCTTCGACTGCTCGCCTCGGAGTATGCCCAACAACAGATTGGCCGAGCTGATTATATAAACCGTCGGACGTTAATCCTGGACCAGTTGTCCGGGGAGCCACCGGCCGAGGACGAATGCGAGAAAACCCTCCCTTTACACCAGAGGTCCCCCCTTGCACCACCTGCTCTACCAGCAATCGAGTCCAATAAATCGACCGAGACTGCTCGCCCGAACAAACATAATCGAAGAACCAAGCATCCATCCATGTGGCCGGTGGTTACAGTCTTTTTAGTATTACTTGTTGGTGCCGCCGCCGCTATTTATTTGGTTGCAACGGGCCAGGTTCTGTAATCGAGGAACGACTGTCTATCGCCAAACAATCGGTAACACTGCAACAGCCTTATTACTAAGCCAATCACCATCTCTTCTGAAAAACAGATCCACGACTTCAACAAAGATCCGGAACAAGCAAAGAGTCATTATAGGAATAGCGACTCTTTGATGTTGAATACATACCCTATCCGGTATCACCGTCCTACCATTGAGATCAATAAACATTAAGCTCAACGGCAGGTCAGATACGATAAGCCTGTAATTAAAACGCCCACCGGAACCCTAAGCCAATACTATCCACATCCAGGTCATCATAGCCCAGAAGTTTCTGATAGTAGACATAGGCGGAACCACCGGTCGCAAACTGACCTGAAACCCCTAAACGCAGATTGAAATAGTCCGAATCAACAGAGTCTGTAGGTAGCAGGAACTTCTCCTGGGTGGGGTCGCCAACAAAGTTGGCTGAAATCAGTCGCGAATCGTCCTCAAACTCATGCACCCACTCAATTGACGCCTGAGGAGAAAGAATCCCCCAGGAGCGGCTCAATGCATAAGAAGCATCCACCCCTAAGGTCAGCGTTAGCGAGTCCATATTCTGCTCATCCAACGCTACCGCCCAGCCGCCACCATCACTATTGGGATTGGACATACTCTCATTATAGCTATCCACCGTCGTATCCACGTATTCCACACGACCCGTCGTGGTCAAGGTCATCTCGTTGTATTGGAAATGGTAACCACCCCCCAATGCCAGCGAGAACTGATCACCATCATAATCAGAACTGGCCACCTGATTGACCGTCGTGCCCGCCAAGGTGTAATTAACGTTTCTCTTCTGGTCAAAATCATTCTGACCAAAGGTCATGATCCCCTCAACAAAGAACTGATCCGACTGATAACTGGTTCCATAAAGACTCAGGCTGATT
>NZ_MIEQ01000027.1 GCF_001968815.1 Motiliproteus sp. MSK22-1
ACAATTTCAGCTATTTGCTTTCGCGTCTGGCCCTGTCCAAAGAGCCGAATAGCCAAGTCTCGATTGTGTTGTTGTATTTCAGAAGATAGCTTGCGGGCATCAGTTTTATTCATACCCGGCAGTGTACCATAATTCGTCTATTTGTACGCCGGGTTAATAATATATGTGCTGACTTTATCAGATCATAAGTGTGTCAGTGATCAATGCTTTGCTGGAAAGTAAGTTTGTTTGCTGTAAATCTTCTATGTGAAAACCTTTGTTGATCCATAGAAACCATCGATGCGGTCATTCTTATAGCAGCTCTGACCGCTGTATGTTGCGCTGGATTAAATGTACGCCAATATATTGATTTCGAGTATTAACCCTGTATTGTTGGCTTAGTCAGCTAGCTGGAGCCTTCCGGGTTTTGTGCTGGTTTGTGCGAGTTCCCGCTATACGGTGGTTGATAACGACATGTTTCGCTATTTTGGTTTTGGCTCTAACATGAACATAACCTCACTGCGGGCCAAGGGTGTTGAACCCATGGCGTCGCGGCGGGCGGTGTTGCACGATTGGCGTTTGCGTTTCAATGTGCAGCATTTCTTCCGTCACGAGGGTGGCGTCGGCAACATTGAACCTTATGCGGGAGCTGGTGAGCGGGTGCTTGGAGTGCTCTACGATTGTCCTGACGAGGCGCTTGCATCGCTGGACGCAGCAGAGGCATTTGGTCATGGCTACGATCGTATTACCGTTGAGGTTGAAGTAGAGTCTGAAGTGGATGGAGTCGCGAACATTGAGCGGGTCCCTGCACTGACCTATGTGGGTATGCCGGAATTTATCGACAATGGTTGTCTGCCGAGTCGCCGCTATCTCAACCTATTGATCAATGGTGCCCGACAGGCTGGGCTTGCATCAGACTATGTGCAGAGACTTATCGCGCAGCCGGTTCACCAGCCTGAAGACTACTCAACGTTCACATCACCACCGGGTGATAGTCCTTTGTTCGATGCTGATTTATTGGCTCAGTACCCGTTGTACACGGCGCTCTATGGTGCAGTTTTTGACATGTCAGAGGCACGACCCCTGCATGAATACCTGAAGAGCTTCTTTGGTGGGCGCGACATGACCCTGTTCCATCTGAAACGACTGGATAGCAGTGACGGCAGGGAATCTATGGACGATATACGACACGGACGCCTCAACGAGGCTCAACAGTGCTACCTCAATAGCTATCTCAATGAGTATGCTAGGGAGTATCGCTACATAGGCCGTATCCACTACAACCAAGAATAATAGAGTGAAGAATGAAGAGTACAGAAATCGATCAGTTTCCCCCAGCACTCGCCCATGGTGTTATCCAGGAAGTATTTCCTGACGTCTTTTTTGTCACTGGTGCAATGGAGACTGTTCTTCAGGGCATGGATTGGGAATTCAGCCGTAATATGACGGTAGTGCGTGACGGTGAACGTTTGATTGTTATCAACAGTGTACGTCTGAACGAACAGGGCCTGGCTGAGCTTGACCGCCTTGGCCGGGTGACTGATGTGATTCGCCTTGGTGCTCTTCATGGGCGTGACGATCCTTTCTACGTCGAACATTACGGAGCCAGGTACTGGACAATGGCTGATGGTGAGCCGGACACTACTCTGAAGGCGACCTGTACGCTTACTCCAAACGGTTCATTACCTATTTCCGATGCTTCCTTATTTGAATTCCGCACCACCGGGATGCCTGAGGGTATCCTGCGGCTTGATCGCGCTGGTGGTATTCTCATTGCCTGTGATGCACTACAAAACTGGATTGCTCCGGACCAATATTTTTCTGATGATTCACGAGAGTTGATGAAAAAGATGGAATTCTTCACTCCGGCAAATGTCGGTCCAGTCTGGCTTCAGGCCGCTGCTCCTGCAGCAGATGACTTTTCCCGCCTTAAAGGACAGTCGTTCAAGCACGCTCTGTGTGGTCACGGTGAACCTTTGCGGGATACGGCGTATCAAGATTATGTTGCTACCTTCAACCGCTTATTCGGTATCTAAAGCGTCAGATCTGTGAGCAGAAACGTGGATGGAACGGGCTTGCTGTTGCCCGGCTATAAGATCGATTCGGTTCTATGGCGGGCCGGTGGACGTATAGTTTATTGTGCCCGCTGTCTGGCCGATGGAGCCGTTGTTGCGATAGAGACTCTGGATGCCGAATACCCGGACCGCCAGCAGGTTGCGGTCATCCGTCGTGAAGGGGTTATTGCCCAGCGATTGGCAGAGGTGGACGGGGTGCGCAAGGTGTACGCTCTGTTGCCTCATGGCAGCGGCAATCTGGCGCTGGTTGGTGAGCTGTACCAAAGTTCCCTTGAAACCTATCTGGCCCAGTCGCCAGGGGAGCGGCTGCCTGTGTCCGAGTTGCTGGATATCGCTCTGCAACTCGCCCATACCCTGGGAGGAATGCATTCCCATGACATCGTACACAAAGCGCTGACACCGGAAAATATACTCTTTGATCCCTCCAGCGGGACGATAGCTTTGTCAGGTTTTGGCATCGCCTCCGAACTGGATCAGGAGCTGCAGGCGGTGCAGATGTCGGGTCATCTGGAGGGACCGTTACCTTACATTTCGCCGGAGCAGACAGGGCGTATGAACCGGGATCTGGACTATCGGTCTGACTATTATTCCCTTGGTGTTTTACTGTTTGAGCTGATGACGGGCAAACTGCCATTCCAGGCTGATAATTTGCTGGAATGGGTTCACAGCCATATCAGTCGTTTGCCGTCCGCACCGCACGAGATTGTGCCAGAGGTGCCTGAGGCCGTATCAGCGATTATTCTCAAACTGTTGGCCAAGAGTCCTGAAGCCCGTTATCAAAGTGCAGAAGGGTTGATGCATGACCTGGTCCGCTGTGCCGATATCCTGGCCGCAGGTCAGGTTCTGGAACCTTTTGATCTCGGTGAGAAAGATGTCGTACAGAAGTTTCTGGTGCCGCAAGCATTATATGGTCGCGAACCTGAGCTTCAGGAGTTATTCGGATTGTTCGAAGCGGCAGTGGCTGGGCGCAACGAGTTCTGCCTGGTTCACGGCTACTCCGGAGTTGGTAAATCGGCTCTGGTCAATGAGATTGATCGCCCTTTGGTTCGAGAGCGGGGTTTTCTGGTCCAGGGTAAGTTCGATCAGTTCCAGAACAGCGAATCATACACCGCTCTCTCTGCTGCTTTTCGTGGGTTGGTCCAGCAGGTCCTGGCTGAACCTGAGGAATGCCTGGCTGAATGGCGTCAGCGATTGCTTGATGCGTTGTCACCCAATGCGCGCCTGGTGATGGATTTGGTACCTGAGCTGGAACTGGTCATTGGTCATCAGCCCGCCGTACCGGAATTGCCGCCAGCAGAGGTGCGTAACCGTTTACATATCGTGCTTACCGCATTTCTTCGGGTCTTTGCAGGGGAAGGGCACCCAGTGGTGTTATTTCTCGACGATCTGCAATGGAGCGATGCACCCACTCTGGAGCTGTTACGTCGTTTAGTGACTTCACGAGAGCTAAGCCATCTGTTACTGATTGGTGCCTATCGAAGTAATGAGGTGGGCGCTGGACATCCTCTACGGCTGTTACTTGATAACCTGCAGTCCCGCAAGAACATTCGCCAGCTTCCTCTGGGTCTGTTAGATCGGAACTCAGTGGCGCATCTGGTGGCCGATGCATTGTGCCGTGAGCCGGATGAGACACGCCTTCTGAGTGATATGCTCTATGAAAAGGCGCAGGGCAATCCCTTCTTTACAAACGAGCTATTGCGACAACTTCACAAGGAAGGAGCCCTCTCCCCTGATCCGGTCAGCGGAAAATGGAACTGGGATCTGGATGCTGTCCGTTGGTCCAGTGTGAGCAATGATGTCGTCAAGTTCATGGTGGATAATCTGCGGTGCCTGCAGCCAGCAACACAGGGCGTCCTGCAATTGGCTGCCTGTATTGGTGGCACTTTTGATTTGCACACACTATCAGTGATTTACGAGCGTCCTGTCGCTAAAACCGCCGCTGCTCTGTTGCCGGCGCTGAAACAACACATTGTGCTTCCCTTGCACAGTGACTATCGTTTGGTAGGTGAAGGACCAGAAGGAGAACATGCTGTCGCAGAGAGTACTGAATCGTTGGAGTTCAACCCGACTTATCGATTCCAGCATGATCGTGTACAACAAGCTGCTTATGCTCTGATTGATGTGCGGCGATTGCGAGAAGTGCATCTTTCCGTGGGTCGTCTTATGCTTCAGCACACCGGCGATCAGGTACCCGAAGAACGTCTCATCGATATTGTTGGTCACCTCAACGAAGGCCGCTGTCTGATCGAGTCTACTGCTGAGCAACTTTATCTTGCTGAACTGAACCTGCGTGCAGGGATTCGAGCCAGGCATTCTTCAGCCTACGACGAGGCACTGAAGTATCTGAAAGTGGCGGCAGAACTATTGCCTGCTGATTCCTGGACGGAGGTGCCCGAGCTGATGCAGGCGCTGGCAGTGGAGACTCAGCAATGTGCTTATCTCACGGGTAACACCGAAGAGGCTGACAGCTGGATTGAAGTAATATTGACGCATGTCCACTCGGACCTGGAACGCAGCGATATTCTTGCTACCCGTACCCGTCAGTACGCAACCCTTGGGCGTATGGAGGAGTCCATTCTCTCTGCTATTCAGGGATTGGCGCTTTTGGGGGTTAAGCTTACCGATCGGCCGGGAGATGCAGAGATTGCCGAGGAACGACGGCTGGTCAAGGAAAATCTCGGTGAGCGCCGTATCTCAGAACTGGTAGCTGCACCCTTGGTGCAAGATCCTGCCACCCTGACAGCCATGCGGCTGCTGATGGAAATCTTTCCTGCTGCCTTTCTGTCCGGCAGCGGGAAACTGTTTCCGTATCTGGTACTAAAGGCGGTTAACCTTTCGCTACGCCATGGTAATTGCCCTGAATCTGCTTTTGCCTACGCGGCTTACGGCATGCTGTTGTGCGGTGAGTTTGATGAGCCAGCAGTTGGTTATCAGTATGGTCAGGTTGGTCTGGAGATTAATGAACGTCTTGACGATCTTACTCTGCGTGCACGTGTGATCTATGTGTATGCCATGTTTGTCCATCACTGGAGTTGCCATTGGTCGAGTTTGACACCCTGGTTCCGCAAAGGCATTGAAGCAGGCTACCAGTCGGGGGATCTGCTTTATCTCGCTTATAGTGCCCAGGACTGCGTGATCTGGGATCCGACGCTGGACCTGGAAACAGCCTATCGACAGCACGCCGAGAACCTGGAAATCGTGCGTGACTGTGCTTATCAGGACTCCCTGGACTCAGGCACGCTGTTTCTGCAATTACAGCGTAATCTGCTTGGCCTTACAGATGCCCCTTGCTCCTTGAGTGATGATGATTTCAATGAAGAGCAGTGTCTTGCAGGCATGCGTCAGCGGCAGTTTATGACCGGGGTTGCCAACTACCATATCTACAGCGCTGAAATCTGCCTACTCTATGGAGACTACAACAAGGCTCTCAGCCATGTGCGAGCTCAGGATGGGCTAATCAAGTCGGCCATGTCATTACCCCAGTTGGTCCGCTTCTATGGTGTCGCCTTTCTTACGCTGGCGACTCATTATCCGGATATGGAGGCTGATGAGCAGGCGCTGACGCTCCTACGGCTACAGGCTGATCTTGAGCGGATGACGCGCTGGGCTGACAATTGTGAAGAGAACTTTCGCCATCTGCAGTACTTGATGGAGGCTGAACTGGAGCGGCTTTATGGCCGTTCAGAGGCTGCACTGAAACGTTATGACGCTGCCATCGACACGGCACGGGAAAGCGGCTTTCTGAGGGACGAGGCGACCGCCTGCGAGCGTGCCGCACGGCACCTGTTAGCGCTTGGTCAGAGAAGATCTGCAGAAGGTTACCTGCGCGGCGCGCACCGCATTTACGACCGTTGGGGGGCTCACCGAAAGGTGACTCTGTTAGAGCAGGAGTTCTCTGTACTGCAGGAACTGGTTGCCGGTGTTAATGTTTGTGACACGCGGGTAGAGCTTGGCGATTTGGATCTGGCCTCAGTCATGAAAGCCTCAAGGGAAATTTCCGGAGAAATTGTCCTGGACCAGTTGCTTAAGACCACCATGGGCATATTGTTGGAAAATGCCGGTGGTCAGTGGGGATGTCTGGTGGTTCGGCGTGACGGGAATCTGGTTGTGGAGGCGGCTAAGCTTCCGGCAGAGGGGTTGTCGACGGAACACTTAGCGGTTCATTCGTTGGTACCGACTGCTGACGGAGAGAAGGTTCCGTTGCCGGTAACACTGATCAGTCAGGTACTTCACAGTGAGGAAGCTGTCGTACTACATGACGCAACAGCTGAGGGGCCGTTTGTACAGGATCCATATATACTCCAATTCTGCCCTGCATCGGTATTCTGTGTGCCAATCTGCAGAGAGCGTTTCGAAGGTGCCCTGTATATAGAGAACAATTTAGCCAGTGGTGTTTTCACCGGTGAAAGGGTGGAGATCATTCGTCTTTTGGCGGCTCAGGCGTCTGTTGCGATAGAAAATGCGCGTCTCTACGAGCAGGTGCAGGATTACTCCCGCACTTTGGAGGATAAGGTAGCCGAACGGACAGACCGTTTGGAACAACTCAACCAGAATCTGCAAAGGCTTGCCGATTGTGATGGCCTGACCGGTGTTGCCAACCGACGTAGGGGGGATATCTATCTGGCGGAGATGTGGGCGCGGTTGCGCAGGAGCAGGGAGTCGCTTTCCGTCATTATGCTTGATGTAGACCACTTTAAGGCTTTCAATGACAACTACGGGCATCAAGCCGGTGATGATTGTTTGGTGGCGGTAGCTGAAACAGTGAGAAACCAGCTATTGCGCCCTGCCGATCTGGTTGCCCGCTACGGTGGGGAGGAATTTATCATAGTGCTGCCCGATACTGATCACAACGGTGCAGCTCTGGTTGCTGAGAAAGTCCGACGGGCGGTGGAAGCTCTGGCAATAGTACATGCAAGCTCCTCGGTGGGTACGGTGGTTACTGTGAGTGGTGGCACCGCCAGCAAAGTGCCGAAGGGCGAAGGGGGCGTGGAGCATCTGCTTCGTGAGGCGGATATTGCCCTTTATCGGGCTAAGCAGATGGGGCGTAACCAGATACATTCGGCCCCGCGATTTCAACATGACCGTAAATAATATCTGGTAACAGAAAACACATGGCAACAGTAAGAAAAGGCTCTCAGTGACTCCGTTGCAAGGAGTGAGAGGGCTTAACCAACTCAGGAGGAGTAGATGACTAGATCAAATTGGAACACTCAACCGGCTACCGGTGAATGGAACACTGCAACCAACTGGACCCCGCCTGAAGTGCCTTCGGGCAAGGCGACTTTTACCCGTTCATCCCAGACTTCGATCAGCTTTTCAGCGACAGCTGAGGCGACGGTGGCCAACATCGAGTTTGCTGAAGATGCATCGGCTTACACCTTTGTATTTGGCCCTTCTAATACACCCTCTTTGACGATCTCCGGTGAGGGAGTTATTAATCATTCTTATAGTCAACAGAGTTTTATCGTGGCTGCTACCAGCAGTGGCTATACAGACCCCCAGCTGAAGTTTACGAACTCAGCGACAGCGGGTGGAGACAATGTGTTTTATTGTGCAGGTCCTACGACGGAACAGGGTTCTGGTGGAGGTGTTATCTGTTTTTGCGATCATTCAACCGCCGGTTCGGCTTCATTCAAAGTGTGGACAGGGGCAGGGGCTCCCCCGGAGCACAGCACTGTTGGTGGCGAGGTAAGCTTCTGTAACGAATCATCGGCAGGAACCGCCAGTTTTACTATTTATGGCACTCTTGGTACCGATGGTGACACCTTCGGTAATGTGGTCTTTCACAATACCGCGACAGCTGATAACGCCGCTTTCACTAATATCGGTGGAACGGTTTCTGGCGGTGATGGGGGTAATACGCAGTTTTACGGTGATTCGACCGCTGCCTATGGTCTGTTTAACAACCGGGGAGGGACCTGTAACAAGGCCAATGGTGGTGATGTGGCATTTGACGCCACTGCTAATGGTGGTCATGGTCATTTCTATAACCACGCTGCCAAGGCAGCGGGTGCATATGGTGGTGTCACCAGCTTCAATAACAATCCCCCGAGTATGACGCTGCAGGGAGCATCCGCAGGACATGGCTCTTACTTCAACTACGGTGCGCGTGAGGGCGAAGAGGGAGGAGGAGGTCATATTGAATTTAGCGCAAAATATGGCTCACCAACCGCAGCCAACGGTTGTTTCGTTAACTATGGCAGTGCTATTGAAAGCAAATCGAGTGCTGGCCATACGATCTTCTCGATAAACCTTCCAACTGATTACTATCCAACCGCTGGTAACGCTGCTTTCTGGAATCATCCGGGGGTAACGGAAGGGGCCGCTGCAGGTTACACCGAATTCTCGGTCTACAGTAATGAAAGCCAAGCAGACAGCAGTGGCGCCAGTGGAAGCACTGGAGGTAGCAATGTACCTACAGCGGGTGAGGGGACATTTTTCAATCTTGGCGGCTACAGTCCGAAAGCAACCGGTGGCTATACCGTATTTTCAGGAACCTCAAGTGCGGGAAGTGCCACCTTGATCGCCTATGGCGGAAGCAATGGCGGCTATGGCGGCAGAATCGTATTTTATGGAGAGTCTTCTGGTGGTGCAGCCAACGTTCAGCTGTTCGGTAACGGTGAGCTGGATATCAGTGATCACACCGGTGGGGTAACCATTGGTGCACTCGAAATGACAGGTGGCGTTATCGTGACTCAGCTTGGTAATAGCGTAACCCGGCTGACGGTATCCGGAGAGCTGACTCTCAAGTCAACGGATGTGAGCTTCTCCTTCTGGACAAGTGATTCAGCAGGGTTTGAGTTCAATAGGGCCTATACGATTCTCTCTACTTCCAACCTTTCCGGGTTATCTGCTGGTCATTTCAGTGGCAATAGTCTTGAGGGTGTAGAGCCGACTTTTTCCATTGTCGGCGATGATCTCCAGGTTACTTTTGTAAAGTCGTGATCTGAGATATAAGTCGCCTTAGACTGGCAGAAGCTGCTCAGTAGTTCAGGGGACGCAGCTTCTTGCCTGGAAGTCGATTCACTCTGCCAGAACTTATCGCTGCCCGAGTCCATCTCTGGCAGTGTGGATAATAAAATTTGTCAAGCTGCTGATATCAACCTCTGTTTCAGCTCCATTGTGCTGGATTGATTGTTGCCAGCATCTGTTCAACAGTGGTGATTTTCTCGCGCGGTTTTCCTTTGCGGTCTCCGTGGCTGAGTTCTTCTTGATCAATTTTTTTCCAGTCTTCAAACTGAACGAAGCGAATGTCTTTGCTGGTCAGCCACTGTTCCGTTGTTTGTTTTGTGGTGGGGCTTTTGTCGGTTATTTTTTTCTGGGAAAGATCTTCAAACAGGCATTCGAGTGTAGCGAGAGAATCTGGTTTATTGGTGCCAATAACACCATTTGCACCGCGTTTGGCCCAACCGACAACATAGCGATTGGGGATGATCTGCCGGGTATCCCGGTCAATAAGGCGGCCATCCCTGTTGGCGATTACGCCTTTTCTTTCGTCTATCTGTATACCTTCCAGGGGTTTAACCTGATAACCAATGGAGTTGAACACCAGATCCGCTTTATGAATTTCACCTGCATCTCCTGGACTGATCTTAAGATCTCCACAGTCATTCTCAAATAGTTCGTTCCTGGCCAGTCTTATACCCTGGACAACACCATTTTTGCCGATGATTTCTGTTGGAGAATGACGGAATATGAAGCGAATAGTTTTCTTGTTCGGGACCGGCTGGTTATCCACAATCCTATTAAGAAACTCCATATTTCGCAGTATACGTTTGTCTTCGGTCTTCTCCAGCAATGTCTGGCTAACGGCTTCCAGCTTAAGTTCTGCGGGATCGACACAGATCGTTGCGTTCTCAAGGGTTGGAAACTTGCGCACACCAACCGGTGTAAAAGCGGCTTGTAAAGGGCCTCTGCGGGCTACTATTTCAATTTCCTCCAGCTGGCTTTGACTGAGCGCCTGTACTGCGTAATCCGCCAGATCTGTTTTGGCCATTTCCGCTGGGCTTAAGGCCAGTATCCGAGCGATATCGGTCGCGACATTTCCCATACCGATAATAACTGCCCGCTTGCCACTGAGATCAATCGGGTAGTCGCGAAAGTCCGGGTGGCCGTTATACCAGCCGACAAATGCAGTGGCAGAATGGCAGCCTTTTAGCTCTTCACCTTTGATGCACATGGCGCGATCACTTTGTGCACCAATGGCAAAAATGATCAGATCAAAGCGGGCCTCAAGCTCATCAACGGAAATGTCTTGACCGATATCTACATTTCCCCAAAAGCAAAAATTAGGCAGATGGGCTATCCGATCATAGATACCAGTAATTGATTTGATTGACTGATGATCAGGCGCCACACCTGCCCTGACCAGGCCATAGGGGGTTGGCAGATACTCGAACATATCGACCTCAGCCCATAAGCCTTCTTTTTTCAGCAGACCTTCGGCGGCATAAAATCCGGAAGGACCTGAACCGATAATAGCCGCTTTTAAAGGCCGATCTTTACTACCCAAAGAATAATCAGTCATGCTTAGTTGGGCTCCGTACCATTTTATCGTCAATCGCTGTCTTGATATCTACTCGCTCTGCAAGCCAGAGGCCGAAGGGACTTATTCAGAGGTTCCTTAGCCTGCCAGTGTGCCTTTTTCATATTGTGCGAAGAATCCCTGAGGGTCTTCCAGCATCAGGATACTGTCTTCAATGGCGCGTAAGTGCAGCTCTTCTTCCAGGGCCAATTGTTGATAAAAAGCCTTTTCAAATGGGTCCTGTGCAGATGTTGCTTGCTCTGAATAAAAATGTTCGCCTTTGCGTTCGAATTCTGCGGCCTGTTTTAAGGCGCTCAAGTCATCAGTATCCAGCTTCTGCTGACGGGTAATTTGATTCAAGGCGTCCGTAAAGATACTTTTTCGCTCTGTTTCCATATCCTCTGTAATAGCTGGTGGAGCAGGCCAGTCATTGGATTGTTCCAGGCTATGGTAAATTTCCGAGATACGTTTGATGTGGCCTTTTTCAGACTTTTTCAGGTAGTCAAACATTCGTCTCCCGATTTCGCTGGTGGACTTATTCATGGATGCGGCATAAAAGGCCATACCATCATGCTCCAGTTGCAGCGCTTTTTTTAGTGCTTGCAGGCGGTGGTTGGACATCGTAAACCTCTTGATTTGATGATGCTGATGTAAATTAAAAAAAGCGACGGCCTGGATGGAAGCTCCGTCGCAAATGCCGAAGGGCAGCAATGTCGGTTAATTCAACTTATGTCAGCTTTCGCTGTTAATTCTGGTCAGGGTTGCCCTCTTACCGGAAGATGCTGAAGATCAAAGCCCTGATTAAAGGCCGCCTTGCAGATCAGGATATATTTCATCCAGGCGCCGGAAACGGTTGCCAGTATCCCCGCTACGATGGCTACCGGTGGTATCAGCAGTGCAACTAACAATAATAATGCGGGTAGCAAATGACCGATCAGAAGAAACTTTTTATGGATGGACTCCAAACATTTCTGACTTCCGAGTGGAGCACAGGCTTGCGTTAATCCGTCACGATATCGTTGCCAGGCCACTAGCCGAAGACCCAGTAGCACAAAGAGTACGACCCAACTCCAGGGCTGAGATTCGTCGACCAGCGGCAGCAGCAGAAGTAACAGACCGCAGCCCTCTGTCAGCCCGGTAATTACCACCAACTGTGCGCAACGAGGGTGCCGCCAGGCCGGGATCCCTTTATCTGCCTGCAAAATTCGTGATTGGCTATAAAGGAACAGTAACGCTAACAGGGCTGTGGGCCAAACCAATAAAGGTTCAAAGAACCAGGTGATAGCGCCGACTATAAACAACAAGGGGGCTACCCAGGCCTCCCTGGACATCCAGGAAGTGGAAAAGTGCTTAAATACGTTTAATGCGCGCCAGGGACGGCCAATCTCCAGCCATACACAGAAAAGCCCCGTGCCGACCAGTGCCAATCCAATCAGCATCATCGGTAAGCTGTCATAGCCCAGTGGGCTCATAAGGGCAGACCAGAGGATCAAACCTGAGCCGACTCCACCTCCGATAAAATTACCAGCTGCACGCCAATCCCAGTTACGCTGTACTCGAGAAGAGATACGTGAGTTAAAGGTCATTGTCTTCATCGGCTTTATCCCATATGTAGTAAACACCGGGGCCTGTGCCCAGTTCTTCGTTCTGGCGAAAACTCTTATTTTCTTTTAGTAGCTTGGATATCTCGCTGTCCGGGTCTTCGATATCGCCAAAAACCATCGCCCCGGAAACGCAGGAATTAACACAAGCGGGGGTCACCTGGTGATCGACGCCAGGGGTTAATCCCGTCTCTTCAGCGAGATCAATGCGATCGATACAGAATGTACATTTGGTAGAGACATTAACGCGGGCCGGATCAAAACTTTGCGCCTCGTGAGCCATCGGTTTATCACCGTAGGCAAACTCTGCCTTATGAACAATAGAGCGGGCTTCGTAAGGGCAGGCCATAACGCAGTTGGCACAACCGATGCAAAGATCGTAATCAATGCTTACCAGGCCGTCATCACGCTTTTTTGTAGCCGTGGTTGGGCAGACTTCTTCGCAGGCAGGCTCATCACAGTGCATACAGGCTACCGGCATAAAACTGCGACGAACATCGGGAAATTCACCGGTTTCTATATCCAGGACTCGACGCCACTGTACGCCGGGAGGCGTCCCATTTTTTTGTTTGCAGGCGGCTGTACAGGTCTGGCAACCTACGCAGCGACGTAAATCTACCGCCATGGCATAACGAGTCATAGGGATTCTCCTTTTACCTTACTGATGGCTACCCGTACGATGTCTGCACCCGAACCTGTTGCATCGGTCAACTCTAGAGACATGGGGGCGATAGTGTTTAAGCTGGGCATTTCCAGACCCTTGGCGTAGGGGGTAGCCCAATGATCGAACTGACCGACAATCACCAGGGTATCCGGGCGAACACCCTGGATCAGCTCTGCGCGTCCATAGGTGACACCGATATGGGAACGAATCGCTACCCGGTCACCGTGGCCGATACCCAAACGAGCGGCGCTGGTGGTATTCATGATGACGCCGGTGTGGCCACGGACGTTCTGTGAAACTTCCTGCATCAGCTGAATACCGACGTTTCCTCCGGTGTGATACTGCATACTCTTGGTGGCAAGCAGCCAGAAGGGATAGTCCTCCGGGTCAGCGCCGTCGTTGATCAGAGCCGTTTCCCAGCGGCCGGGAATGTCGTGCCAGACCGGTAATGCGGCATATTCTGAGAGTTGCTCATCCCACCAGGCGATATCTTTTTCATGAAGCCGGTTACCCAACTCCTTTCCTATTCTCAGCAAGCGTTCCTGATAAGGCATTTCAAAGCGTAATCCCTGTTCCGCCATGGTCGGGTAGAGATACCAGAGCTTTTGGGACATCGGTGTCAGATAGAGGCCGTTTTCCTTGAACCAATCAAGGTCTTTAACCTCTTTGTTGTCACTCAGTTTGGCGCTGGCTGATTTACATATGGCGTCCCAGATCTGTTCGGGTGGATGAGGGGTTTTGGTATCCAGGGTAAAGTCGTAGCCTTCTCCCTTCAGGGGCGAAACACCACCAGCTCCGCGATTAATGGCGTTGTTATATTTTTCCAGCAACCCGGTGCGCTTGGCCAGTTCTGTGGAGATCCAGGTAAAGTCCTTTGCCTCCCCCTGAGGTTCAACAACTTTCTGGCGCAGTATCGCGCCCTTATGTTTCCAGAATTGTTCAACAAATTTGGTGCCGCCGACGGGGATCAGTTGGGTGGACTCCAGGTCGGTCGCTTCAGGTAATAGCAAGTCTGCCATCCAGTTGGTTTCGTCAAGGGTATAGGCAAAACTCACGGTATAGGGGAAGTCCGCAATGGACTCGACCAGACTGTGAGTGTCCCAGAATGAAATTGCCGGGTTGGAGCGGAATATCAGCCAGATATCCGGTTTGGTGGGTACTGGCATATTCCAGCCTTCCGGCCGTTCCTTTTGAAACATCCAGGCCAGTTGGGTCGGTCCTAACGCTTGGCTCCAGGCTGAACTGCCGACAATCGGAACCAGCGTCGTATGGGCATTGCGGCCAGAGGGTTCAGCGACCCAGTTCTCTTTATCGGTGGCATTTAATTTTTGCGCCATAAAACCATCAACACCAGGCTTTACGCTGAGATGGCGATCTTCATGAGGACGATTCAGTCGCACGGTTGTACCCAGCGTTCCCCCGGGAACTTCCAATGCGCCTACGAGTACGGCCATAAGGGTACGAGCCCAGCAGCACTCGTAGGCTCCCCAGCCGTTGTTGACTGATTTTCCCAGAGTGACAGCAACCGGGCGAAATGGCATCTCAACGCCATCAATATCGATGGTTTCACCTATGCAGGCGTTATCCAAAAATTCAGAGGCGATACGGCGGATAGTTTCGGCTGGTATATCACAGATATCAGCCGCCCATTCCGGTGTATATTGCGCAACATGCTCGACCAGCTTATTGAATCCGGTTGCTGCCTCAATATCCTGCATTTCGTGGCGTTGCTCGTCGGCATCGACACTGATGGCTCGCTTGACTTTGAAAGCGCCTTCCAGAGCAAGCTCGGCTCCGCTTGTGTCAAAGGGGACAGCTGCCTGACTGCTGAGGTCCCACACTAAGGGTTTCGCTGACTCCGGGTCTCGCAGGTAGAGGCCATCAGGTCCTACCAGATAGGGGGAAGCCGTGCGGTCTCGCAGGAAGGCAAGGTCCAGTTGCTGACGATCATGTTCGTGAAGCATGCAGTGGATCAGGGCAAACATAAAGGCCGCATCTGTTTTTGGTCGGATAGGAACCCATTCTGCAGAACAGGCTCCGGTGACGGACTGATGAGGTTCTACCTGAATGCGCTTGTATCCTCGTACACGGGCATCGGCATGACGAGCGATTGCACTGGGTCCTCCCGTGGCATCCACATTGGTACCGATGGAGAGTACAAACCTTGTGTTCGGGGTGTCTGCTGCAACAGTAAAAGCACGGTGCCAGAATTCACCATAGAGGTGTTCCGAGTGAACGCACTTAACTCCTTGTCCTGAGCCAAAACTGAAATCAATCGGTCCCCAGGATGCTAAAAACGCGGGGAAGGTTCCCATGTAGTTAGCCGGGGTACCTCCATGACCAAACGTTGCGGCCATGCGTGGTAAGCCAGATTCGTCCACCAGTCCTTTGTCTCGAATACCGTTGAGTTTGTCACTCAATAAGGTCAACGCTTCTTCCCAGGATATGGGTTCAAATCCTGGGTCTTCTTTCATCCCTTTTTTCGGGTTGGTGCGCTTCATCGGCTGCAGAATGCGATTTGGATTATAGGTTTTTTGTATCAAACCATAGGCCTTCACACAGGGGCGGCCATTGCCGGGGTGTGCTTCGCAGGCATCAAAGTTAGGAGTGACTTCGGAGGCTACACCGTCGGTAACTTTTACTGCCATGGGGTCGGGACCGGCAACGCAGTTGTAGCAATAGGTGGGTATTGTCTTGGTCTGGTCGCTAGAGCTCTTCATCTGTGCTTCCTTTGTGCAATCGTTAAACTATCCACAGGGGATTAAAAGATACGCTCGGGATGGGCATATACGCAGAGGCTGTCATTACGGGCAAAACCGATCAACGCAACCCCCAGTTCTTCCGCCAGTCGCACGGCCATACCCGTAGGACCCGAGATGGCTGCTATCATGGAGATTCCACAGGCAGCGGCTTTTTGAACTATTTCGTAACTGGCTCGACTGGTCATAATCAACAGACCGTCATTCATCGCATGTCCGCCCTTGGCACAGTGACCTATCAGCTTATCAAGGGCATTGTGGCGTCCAACATCCTCGCGCAGGCAGCGGATTATTCCTTGAGAATCGGACCAGGCAGCGGCGTGGGCTGAGCCGGTTTTATTGAAAAGATGCTGATGAGTCTTTATCCGACTCATGGCGTGCTGAACTGTGGAGCTGGAGATGCGTTGATTATTGTTGACCGGATCAATTGTGCAGGTCAGTTGTGCCAGGCTTTCTTTGCCGCAAAGGCCACAACCAGTGCGTCCTGCCAGGGAACGGCGGTGGGATTTAAGTGCCCAAAAACGGGACTGAGCTATGGTCAGTTCTACCTGGATGCCATCAATCTGCTCGCTTACCTGAACCTCATAGATCTCATCATTACTTTCGACAATACACTCGCTGAGGGAAAAACCTCTGGCAAAGTCTTCCAGGTCCAGCGGGCTGCACATCATGATTGCATGGGACAGACCGTTATACACCAGCGCTACGGGAACCTCTTCGGCGACCCAGTCTTCGGTGCGCTCTGTCTGGCCAGCCAACCAGCGGCTGACGGGGTATTGCCTGATGGCATTATCTGACAGGGTATTCTCTAACCTAAGCACATCCGCCTCCTCTTTATTGTTATGTTGAGGTTGTTGCTATATAGAGGTTATTTTATTGTTCCGGTTTACAGCTTTTAGAGATCGTTATTATTCTAATCTGTTGTCAAAATAATCCGTTTGAGCCGTTTATCAAATCCAGATGAAGAGTAGACTTATAAGCGGTATGGATAATTTAATGATACAGAAAAAATACAAGCCATCAATTATTATGTATCACTTGCGTTCCGCCTGTAGGAATTACAATCAGACCCTCATTGTAAGCCACCAGAGCGTCAGCAAACTTTCCGCCTAGACTCCTTTAATGGAGCGTCAAAGCGATTTGTCAGAAATCACTTGTCGAGCTACTGAAATTCAATTGCTGTCCCGGCGTTTGACTGTTTTCGGATCGACGATAACGGGCGTATAGATTTCAACCCGATCTCCCTGTTTCAGGGGTTGATCCAGTTTGGCCAGCTTGCCAAAGATGCCGGTCTTGTGAGTATTCAGATCGATATTCGGGCAACGCTCCAGTATGCCGGAATTATCAATGGCATCGGCAACGGTGCTGCCCTCGGCCAGCTCCAAATTCAGCCATTGGCGCTGTTGTGGATGTGCATAGACAAGACTGATGTTCATCATATTTCCCCTGCTCGTTACGCTGATTAGTGATTGCGCTGAAGTTGCTGTTCTGAAGAGGTTGCTATAAGCCCGGATGGCTTTTGACGATGACGTTCAATTCGTTGATCAACCAGGCGCTTAGCGACAATAAGAAATCCAAGTACCAGAAACCCGCCCGGGGGCAGCAGCATCAGGACAATTCCCTGATAGTCATTCACCAGAGTTAATTCCAAGGCGGTAAAGCTTGGGCCTAACAGCAAGCTGGCATTTGCGAATAGCGTACCACTGCCGAGAACTTCACGGACAGCGCCCAGCAGCACCAGTGCCAAGGTGAAACCGATCCCCATCATTAATCCATCCAGAGCGGAAGGAATGACCGGCTGCCGTGAAGCGAAGGCTTCAGCACGACCTAAAATAACGCAGTTAGTGACGATAAGAGGAATAAACAACCCCAGCATTTTGTGAAGATCATGGAGCCAGGCATTCATTGCCATATCTACCAGCGTTACCAACGTTGCAATCAGCAGCACGAAAACGGGAATTCTGACCTCCGAACTGATTAACGATCGAGTCATCGATACCAGCACGTTTGATGCGACCAGTACGACCGTTGATGCCAGTCCCATTCCCAATCCGTTAGTGGCCGTGGTGGTTACCGCCAGCAACGGGCAAAGGGCGAGCAACTGTCCAAAGACCACATTGTTGTTCCACAGACCATCCGCGATGATTTGACGATAGTTAATGGAGGAGCTGTTTGCAGGGGTATCTGAAGCGTTGCTAATAGAAGTACCTGAAGAGTTAGTCATCTGGCTTCTCCGTTGGCTACAGGTAACTGGGTGGATGGCTTGTCAGCGGAAGGATTATTTTTCTGGGAGCTGTCATTAACCGAGTTGTCTTTCTCTGCAGAATCAGAGGGAACCAACAGGGCTGTTTGCATGCGGCGGTAAAACTTCAACCCCTGTTTCACGGCTTTTACAACGGCCCGAGGTGTCACTGTGGCGCCGGTGAACTGGTCAAACTGCCCACCGTCTTTTTTCACAGCCCAGCTGCTTTCCGGGAGGTTTTGTAACGAATATCCGTCAAAGCCCAGTATCCAGTTAGATTTTGTCGTTTCAATTTTATCACCGAGCCCCGGTGTTTCTGCGTGAGACAGTACCCGAACACCAAGTACGTGACCATCCGGTGCTATTCCCATAATCATTCTGATGGTTCCCCCGTACCCATCAGCTGCGCTGATAGCGTAAGCTACGCCCGTCACGGCCTGCTGCCTTTCTCCCCGATAAACCGGAATCCTGGTGCCGTCGCTGTCAATCACTTCAACAGGGGATTCCAATAGATCATTGTCATAAAGAGTCGTAGGCATCACTTGCGCCAGGGATGCTTTCAGGTCCTCAGCCTGGCGTTCCTTTATGGATTCTTTCGTGGCCAGGTGGCCTGCTGCCAGGAGTGAGGTCGAAAGTAAAACGGCTGCACCCAATAACAGGCCAGGGTAGCCCAGAGCGGCCACGCTTTTAGCCGCAGATTTTTTATTCTCTGGCTCTTTGGTCTCGAATTCTTGAGTTCCGGGGGCTTGAGCACCAGTTCGTTGTGTTTCTGTATTCATAACTAGCTTCGAGTCCTTGATTTAACGTCGGACAGCGATGGCATAGCCAACGGGCTGCCCTGGCGATTGCGGCCGTACTGGCGAGGTTTGAAGTAATGATCGATTAAGGGGGTTAAGCCATTCATCAGTAACACTGCAAATGCGACGCCCTCTGGATAACCACCCCAGGTGCGAATCACATAGACCAGTAATCCACAGCTGGTACCAAAAATAACCTGTCCTCGAATAGTTGCAGGAGTGGTTACCGGATCAGTCAAAATAAAGAAAGCGCCGAGCATCAGGGCACCGGAAGAAAGGTGATATAAGGGACTGGCGTATTGCTCCGGATTAAATCCATAAAACAGACTGGAGATAACCGTGACACTGATCAGTAAGCTCAGGGGAAGTTGCCAGTTAATAATTCCCCGCCAGATCAAATAAACACCGCCCAACAGAATCAACAAGGAAGAGGTTTCCCCCAGGCTACCCGAGGTGAAACCTATCCCATTCAGTAGTGGGTCGTAATAGTTGACTAACAGGGAGTTGAGTCCTAATCCCTGACCAAGATCTGTTTTTACCTGTCCCAGCAACGTCGCACCGCTCAGGGCATCGGGAATATCCATCCCGCCAAAGGTAGTGAATAATGAATCCATAACGCCGGGAGAATTGGCTGAAAAAAGAGGGGCAGGGTTAACCCAGGCTGTCATCTGTAAGGGGAAGGACAATAACAGGGCAACACGTGCCAGCATGGCCGGGTTGAACGGGTTCTGCCCGAGGCCGCCGTAAACATGCTTACCGACAATGATAGCAAAGCCAGTACCGCCAACTGATATCCACCAGGGGGCCCAGGGAGGAAGGGTCAGAGCTAACAACAGACCGGTCAGCAATGCGGAGCCATCAAAGAGCACGAGGCGAATCCTCTTTTTGACCAGCCAGACACAGAGTGATTCAAACAAAAATGCGCTGAGTAGGCACAGGACGACTGTATTCAGTGCGGGTAAGCCAAAAATATAGATGCCAAATACAGTAGCAGGTAACAGTGCGATCAGCACTGTTGTCATTAATGAGGGGACCTTACCTGGATTACGAACATGGGGGCCTGCCTGTGGGTTTGTCTGCTGATAGCGGCTAGTCATTGGCTTTTCTCCGCAGCTTTTCTTTCTGCTGACCGAGCTTCTTTTTCTGCTTTGGCAGCTGCCCGCTGCGCTTTCAATTCGGCTTTTTCCAGGGCTTCTCGTTCTAAGCGTTCGATACGGGCCTGAGCCCATTCCCGGGTCTGGTCTGTCTTGGATTTTGCTGCTCTTCGACTCTGAAGTTCTCCTTTGGCGTAATTGAAATACTGAACCAATGGGATTTTTGACGGGCAGACATAGGAACAACAGCCGCAGCTGATACAGTCCTGAACTCCCAACGCTTCAGCCCCCGTGACATCATCGGAACGCATCTTCGCCCCCATTTCCAAGGGCATCAGCCCAACCGGGCACGCCATGACACAGCGACCGCAACGTATACAGGGGCGTTCTGGTCCATCGTCAATTTCATGATGACTCAGGGCCAGAATGCCACTGCTTCCCTTTACAATGGGGACCTGTTGATGGGGCATGACCTGGCCCATCATGGGGCCTCCCATCACCAGCCGAGCAGGAGGTTCTGTTAAACCACCACAAAACTCGATCAGATCTGATATCAGAGCACCGATGGGGACTTCGAGGTTTTGAGGCCTTTTAATCGCTCCGCCGGACACGGTGACGATACGAGATAATAGAGGGTGATCAGCACGCAAAGTTCGATGAATCGCGAATGCTGTACCGACATTGTGTACACAGACCCCAACTCCTCCAGGCAACTGTCCATGGGGGATTTCGTGACCCGTTACAATCTGTACCAGTTGTTTCTCCCAGCCCATGGGATAGCGTGAGGGTATCTGGATGACCTGGACGCCGCCGGTTTCCTCAGCCGCATGCATCATCGCGGCGTAGGCTGCTGGCTTGTTGTCTTCGATGGCTAAAATAGCGCAATTTGCTTTCAATGCATGACGGATTAAGCGGATGCCATCGATGACTTCGTTCGGTCGTTCCTGCATCAGACGATCATCACAGGTGAGATAGGGTTCGCACTCACTACCATTGATAATCAGCGTATGAATCGGGCTGTTAGGATTGGGCATTAACTTAACGGCAGAAGGGAAGGTTGCGCCTCCCATGCCAACAATACCTGCCTGACCAACTCTGTTGGCAATTTCTTCAGGAGAAAGATTAAAAGGATCACCGGCGGCCGTTGCGTTCAGAAAGGAGCGATCCTGCCCGTCAGTTTCTATAACAATAGTCTTCACTGGTAAGCCTGTGGGATGAGGGGCCGGACGCTCTTCAATGGCTACGATTGTGCCCGAGGTCGGGGCATGAACCGGCGCTGAAATAAGTCCTTGGCTACGGGCCAGCAGTTGTCCCTTATCGACTCGATCCCCTGCTTCGACCTCCGCTTTTGCTGGAGCGCCGATATGCTGTTGCAAGGGGATATACAACCGCCGAGGCATCGGGAGCTTTCGGATGGGATGGGCTTCTGTATGGTGCTTTAGCGCTTCAGGATGAACGCCGCCACGAAATCCAAATAATTTCATGCGATGCCTTCCCTGCTGATAGCTGGTGTTCTAAAGGGGTTTGGTTTGGCAGGTTTACTCCAGCGCCAGTTACCTAAGGTTAGAGGCATTTCTGCCAAAAGAATGCCCTCTGTAGGACAGACTTCTACACAGGCGCCACAGCCTGTGCAGGCTTCATCCAGAATCATATGGAGCTGTTTTGGGGCCCCGACAATAGCATCTGTCGGGCATTGTTGAATGCACTTGGTACAGCCGATGCATTGTTCTGATATTACATTGGCGAGACTGGGTAAAACGATGTCGTCCGAGGATTGCTGTTCCAAAGGGCGGTCAAGAATTTCCGCCAACTGTCGGGCCATTGATGGGCCGCCCGGCGGGCATAGGGTTAAGGGAGCTTCTCCTTCAATGACGGCTGCTGCAGCCTGACTACAGCCAGCATAACCGCATTGACCACACTGAGTTCCTGGTAAAATCTCTGTTACCTGTTTGATCAGAGGATCTTCTTTATAGGGAAGCAACCGGTTAACGGCACTTAGCATCAAGCCTAGAATGGCGCCGATAATAGTCAGGGTCAGTATTGAGATAATCATTGTTGTGCTCCCTGTTTTTTTTGTTCTCAGGTGCTTGGTTTAATTTATTCAGTAGCGATAAAGCTTGTTCAGTTAAATGCTGTGCTATCTGATTCTGTCTAATTAAAAGCTATTCAATCGGTAAGCCGGAGAATCCCAGAAACGCCATGGATAAAAGGCCAGCAGTAATAAAGGCGATGGGGGGACCAGCAAATAATTTTGAAGTATTGGCTAATGCCAGGCGTTCTCTAAGTCCTGCGAAGATAACCAGCACCAGCATGAAACCCAGAGAGGCGCCTATGCCGTAAAGCAGGCTTTGCAAAAAGCCATTACCTTTTTGGCTGTTTAGCAATGCCACGCCTAATACAGCGCAATTAGTTGTAATCAGCGGTAAGAAAATACCAAGGTTCTGGTAGAGAGTGGGACTAAGGCTGCGGATACAGATTTCGGTAAACTGGACGACACCCGCAATAATCAGAATGAAACTGATAATACGCAGAAATTCAACATCCAAGGGCTGTAGGATGTAATACTCGATCAGCCAACTGGAGGCGGTTGCCAGCGTCAGTACAAAGGTAGTGGCCAGTCCCATGCCAAGTGCTGAGTCAATCTTGCTGGATACGCCCATAAATGGGCAGAGTCCCAAAAACTGTACCAAGACAACGTTGTTTACCAGCGCCGTGCCGAGCAAAAGCATCAGATATTCATTGACTGCCAGCATCTGCGTTACCTCCTATAAGTCAGAACCGTTGGCGAGAATCAGGATTGCACCTGGTAGAGATAAGTTGATTCAAGATCATGGCTAAGCTCGCCTGTACCAACAGTGAATTCACAGGTACCGGCCCAGGATTCACTGGAACTGGCCGGACCCAGCAGATAGTCAGCCATGGTTAAATAATCTTTTTCTGCCACAAATAGATAGTGAATAAGCTGGTTGCTCAGTCTCGGTACCAGTCCTGCGGCCTTATCCCAGGCTTGCTCTCTTTCCCGGGGGGAGGAGCGTATCGTTGCAATTGTTATATACAGGTTGCTGGTCAGTGCCAGAATTTTCTGGCGCCGTTGTTCCAGTGAAACCAACAGCGAGCCTTCGCCGGCAGCTTTAATCATTGGGAATAGCTGAGTTTCTTCAAACGCCATACTGGCTTCCAGGCTTTCCAGCGTCCGTTGTACAGCCGTTAAGGTTGATTCCACTGTTGCTGGAAGGGGGGTGTCTGCGCTGGACGGGAAACAAAAAGTTTGTTGATTATCTTCCAGGCGCTCTAACCAGGTCAGGGACTCCAACTGGTTTTTGTACAGGTGACAGATGGTCTCATTGTTGAACGTCATGCTAATACCTCCACCTTTAATAACAAAGACATAAGTAAATTTGTCTAGTGTTTCCAGGCGTTTTATCAACGTAAATTTACAATCAATCACAAATGTTTACGTTCACGTTAAGTTTGGGTTATACTAGTTCAAACTTACCGTTAACGTCAACATTTCAGGTCGGTAGCGGATTGTTAAAACGGAACGCAATCATTATCTAATCCACGAGGAGCAAACCTTATGACGGTACCCTCTATATCCATCACCATGACCGGTAGCGGTGGCTCTGGTGTTATGACTGCCGGAAACCTGTTATTGGAAGCTGCGGGTCGGGCCGGTTGGTTCGGATTAATGACTCGATCTGCGGGACCGCAGATCAGAGGTGGTGAAGCGGCTGCTATGTTACGGCTGTCTTCTGAACCCGTGTTATCCCACAAAGACCGCTATGAGATCCTCCTGGGAATCGATTGGAAAAATGCTGATCGATTTGCGACGGAAATTCCGCTGGACGGAGACAGCATTGTGCTGGGGGATGGTGAGCCACCGAAAGTGTTCTCCGAGGCTGCCGGACAACAGTTTCAAGTGGATTTACAAAAGATTGCCAAAGGTATTAAGGGTGGGCGGCCCAATATGGTGGCCTTGGGTGTTGCAGCTGCCTTAGTGGGTTTGCCCGAAAGCTCTGTGGCACAGGTGGTTGAAAAAGCGCTTAAGCGAAAAGGTGATGAAGCTGTTAGTGCTGGTAAAGAAGCGTTGCGGGCAGGTATGGAAGCGGCTGCACACTTGCCACGCTTTGATCAGTTGACTGTTGATGCTGAAAACCCGGATCCCCTGGCTGTAGATAACCCATCCAATCCTCGCTGGAATATCTCTGGAAATGAAGCCTGCGGTTTGGGAGCGGTTCGAGGTGGTACGCGATTCGTCGCAGCCTATCCGATTACTCCGGCCACTGAAGTCTTGGAGTGGTTGGCACCCGCTTTACCGAAACTGGGTGGGGCTCTGGTTCAGGCCGAGGATGAACTGGCGTCGGTCAATCAGATTATCGGTGGCTCTTTCGGCGGTACTCCTTCGTTAACCGCGACTTCTGGTCCAGGACTGGCGTTGATGATGGAATCAATTGGTTTGGCCGTTGCGTCTGAAACTCCAATTGTCGTTGTCAATGTTATGCGTGGTGGGCCTTCAACGGGTATACCCACCAAATCTGAACAGTCCGACCTGAATATCGCTTTATACGGGCTGCATGGTGATGCGCCACATTTGGTTCTGGCGCCGTTGTCGATAGCGGACTGTATCTTTACCACTCAATGGACGGTTGCGCTGGCTGAAAAACTTCAAACGGCGGCTATCCTGCTGTCTGATCAGGCACTTGGACAAACGCGCACAATCATTCCTCAGCAGGAAGACGCAGGAATAGTGGCTGAACGTGAGGTACCAACCGTTTTGGAGGACGGTTATGAGCGATACGCCGTTACCGACTCTGGAGTATCGCCGATGGCGGTGCCGGGACAGCCGGGTGGCCAATACACTGCTGATGGGCTGGAACATACCCCGACGGGTATGCCGTCCAGCAAGGCAGATGATCATCATAAGCAAATGGACAAGCGTCTGCGTAAGCTGACTGATTTTGATTTTGGTGATAATTGGGCTGTTGTTGAAGGTGATGAGGATGCCGAAACTGCGGTGCTTACCTGGGGTTCCAGCTATGGAGCTGCCAGTGAAGCCCTGGCGGAGCTTAGAGCCGAGGGACAAAAAGCGCGTTTGATTGCCATGCGTCTGCTCTCTCCTGCACAACCTGAACGACTGGCAGAAGCTTTACAAGGGATCAGTAAGTTACTGGTGGTGGAGCAAAGCCATGGCGGTCAGTTTTATCGCTACCTGCGTGCCTACTACGATCTGGATGCCGATGTTAAGTCCATGGCGGTTCCAGGACCCTTGGCGATTCGTCCTTCTGACGTGCGTAAAACCCTTACTGAGTGGAGTTGATCATGGTGACAACAACGGAACATATAGCATCCACGGGTGGCTTCGAAGACAGTACCGCTGGTTCAGGTAGCTGCCCGGCAATGGCTCCTAAAGACTACAAGTCTGGGGTTAAACCTGTCTGGTGTCCGGGTTGCGGTGATTACGGGGTGCTGTTATCCCTGACTAAGACGCTGGCGGAACTCCAATTGCAGCCTGAAAAGGTATCAGTGATTTCCGGTATTGGCTGCTCCTCAAGAATCCCGGCTTATTTAAAGACCTATGGGTTTCACGGTGTCCATGGTCGATCACTGGCTTTGGCTACAGGGCTTAAGGTTTCCCGCCCGGATCAGACTGTTATTGTTGCCAGTGGTGATGGAGATGGGTTCTCTATCGGTGGAAATCATTTCTTACATGCCTGTCGTCGCAACGTAGATTTAACCTACATTGTTATGGATAACCAACTTTATGGTATGACCAAGGGGCAGGCGTCACCAACCAGCGCGCCGGATTGGGAGAAAGGCAAGCTGACACCGGGTGGTACCGGTATTAATCCATTCCATCCGCTGGTCGTGGGTCTTGCTTCCGGGGCTAACTTTATTGCCCGGGTTTCTGGTACTGATGCCAACGGCGCGGTGCCCATTCTGAAAGAAGCCATCGAGCATCCGGGCTTCTCACTGGTTCACATTCTCAGTCCATGTATTACCTACAATCGTGATCAACTGGCCTGGAAAAAGATGGTTCGACCTGCGCCGGTAGAAGCCACAACAGACCCCGCCAGAGCGGCACGGCGACTGATGACCGATGATAACCTTAATCTGGGAGTGCTTTATAAAGGAGACCGTAAACCCTATCAGCCGACTCTGGAACCCAGTATCAATGAAGTCAGAGAACTTGAAGGACAGTTTGTTGTTTAATCACCTATCTTTATGATAATTCCGGCCCCGGTAACGAAGAGGTTAATTTCATTACCGGGGCGTTTTTTATCCTCTCTGCTCAATATGTTGAATGAGCTTTTAATCCCGACTTGCTTGCAAACTCTAGTAACAACCTACTATATTGCTACGGTAATCTTACCTGTTTTCAATGTGCTGGCGCGCTTTTAATACCCCTGCTGCAAAATGTATTGAAAAATGGCGTTGTTTTTCCCATGTGACGTTGTTTTCCGCAAGTGGCATAAGGCTCCGCTGGCTTAGGAGGTCACTCTGGTGTCTTTTGTTTCTGACTTTTTTAGTCGCTTTTCCATTCGTTCGCTCATTCTTGGAAATTCGTTGTTACTACTGATATTGCTGGGGATTTCATCTGGTTATTCGATATTTTCCATGAATCAAATTGGTCAAGAGCTGGAAGGAATAGCAGAACAGGACATTCCTCTGACTGAGGCGATTACACTCATTACTGAGCACCAGTTGGAGCAGACTATTCATCTGGAAAGAGTATTACGCCATGGCCAGCGCCTCACTTCAGGAGATTCTGGTGCCATTAACGCTGTTAACGATGAAATCGTGGCTTTTGATCGAATCAGTTCGCAGGTGGATCAGGAGATAAAACAATCAGAGGAGTCAGCAAAAGAGGCGATTAGTCATGCCCACAACACTGAGGAATTGGAGCAGTTTACGAATCTCTTAAAAGTACTTGAATCGATAGAGGTACAGCATAAAGCCTTTGAAAAACACGGTCATGAGTTGTTTGAAATGATTAAACAACGCCAAACCAAAGCGTTGGCAACGATGACTGTAGAGATCGAACAGGAGGCGGACAAACTGACCCGGGAGCTAGAGAGCTTACTTCACGAAATCAGTGAGTTTACCGAGCGGGCGGCCCATCAAGCGGAACTTCATGAACAGAGCGCTGTTAGGGTCTTATCGGTAATCCTCTTTGTTTCAACCATTTTGGGGGTACTGGCAACTTATATCATTATTCGTACTGTCTGGACCCAGATTGGTTTAGAGCCGAAGGCGATGAATTCTCTTTCTCAGCGTATTGCTGATGGAGATCTCAGCATGAACATCTCGAGTACTGGAAGAGAGCTGGGAGTTTTTTCCTCAATGATCCAGATGGTGAGTAATCTTAAGCGACTCATTAAAGAAATTCACGGGGGGGCGGAGCATGTGTCAGAATCTTCCCGTAACCTTGTCGTCATTGCCGAGCAAACTAACCATAATCTGAGTTCACAGCATCAGAATACTGAACTGGTGGCAACTGCTATTACACAAATGACAGCGGCAGTGGAGGAGGTGGCGAGAAACACCACTTCCGCCGCTGATGCTGCAGAAAGTGCCAGGTATCAACTGAACGAGGGAGGAGAGCTGGTTGAAAATACTGTTCAGGGGATCAAGGATCTGTCCCGGCAGCTTGACCAAACCATGACGGATATTGGTCAATTGGAGCAGGGCGCGGAAAAAATCACCGGTATTCTTGATGTGATTAAGGGTATTGCTGACCAGACTAATTTATTGGCACTCAATGCGGCCATTGAGGCTGCCCGGGCTGGTGAGCAAGGAAGGGGTTTTGCCGTTGTGGCTGATGAAGTACGTTCTTTGGCAAAAAGTACTCAGGAATCTGCTTCTGAAATTGAGGAGATGATCCTCGGTCTGCAATCCAGCGCCAGCTCTTCGATTAATTCCATGCGGGTTGGATCTGATCAGGCGAATAAACTGCTGACCCAGTCCGGTCAGGTAACCAACGCCTTAGAGCAGATTCAACAAACAGTGGCTGATATTTCTGATATGAATGCGCAGATTGCCTCTGCTGCTGAACAACAAAAAGCAGTGTCAGCGGATATCAGTCAAAATGTCAATCAGATCAGTGTGATGTCAAAAGAGACCAGGGAGGATTCCGAAAAACTATCGGTGACAAGCGAGGAGCTTGCACAGCTTGCTAAAGGGCTGCTGGAGAGTACTGAACGATTCAAAATAGCAGGGTAACTGTTTGAAGCAGCGCTGATCATCAGTTTGATGAGTCAGCGCCATTCAGGAGGCTGGTATATATTCGCAAAAATCTATTATTTAAAACCTCAGGATTTGCTCCGGTTGAATCACAAGCTTTTGAATATATGGGTGATCTTGAAACCTTGATGTTCTGATCAGCTGAATAGTTTCTTAACAGCAGGAACGGCTGTCGGCAATATCATAAATCCCTTGTCTTCATCACAATTGGCGCAACGCAGACCACCGCCTGCTGAACCATATTTTCTGGCGATGGAAACACCTATTTCCAGCTGGTTTTTGCAGCGTTCATTCTGGCACTGGATTGTTACCCGGTTATTGCCTGAGTCAGCCATTTTATTCACCTTGAATAATATTTGTGTCACTGTCGTTAATGTCACGTTATGTACTGACTACAGGTTATTCTTTACAGGGAAATGACAGCTGCTGGTTTTTCTTCAAAAGTACATACTTTTCTTTCCCCAGTGCTCTGATTGAGGTATTCGCTGAGTTCTCAGCGTGTCAGCAAAGGCTTTGTGGGAACCTGATCAGCTGAGTTTGTGGTTCTGACTTTGTTTGTGCTTCTCTATCATCTCTGAAATTATTTGAGCACATAGTTGTCGTAACCAGATCAGAGCAGGGTCCTGATGAACTACGGGTGACCAGACCTGATAATAGGTTGCTGGCTCCATATTAATCGGCAAGGGTTTTACACTCAGGCCAAACTGCTGTTTATAACGCTCGACGACCAATGTTGTGGATGTAATCAGTAGATGACTGCTACCGACAATTTCCAGGGCTGCCATGTAATGGGGTAAGCGCATACCGATACGGCGCTGGTAACCCAGTTTGCTGAGCATGTCATTTACCCGAATATGAGGACTGCCCCCGAGTGTGGTTATGACATGGGGGTAGCTGAGATAATCATCCACACTGAGTTGATCGAGCGAATTCAAAGGATGATCTTGGGCCATTACGCAGCTAAAAAATTCCTCACCGAGCTGCTGGCGACGGTAGTGATCAGGTACATACATGGCGTCACTGCAAAAAGTCAGATCGGCAACGCTGGCTGGTTGATTAAGTAAGCTCTTTTCCTTGAGGTTTATTGTTTCCAGGTCTGCATGAGGAGCTTGCTGGTAGAATTTTTTAGTGATTTCTGCCAGATAGGCCTGTGCCATATAGCCGGTCATCTGCAAGCGAAACTGACGTTTGCTTTTGCCTGGCTCAAATCGCTCTTTCTGCATCAGATTGTCAAGTTGTGCGAGGGTTGCAGAAAGCGGCTCTGCCAGGGTCAGGGCACGGGTCGTTGGCTGCATACCGCTGTTAGAACGAATAAACAGAGGATCGTCGAAAAGCTCCCGTAGTCGGTTCAAGGCCCTGCTCATTGCCGGTTGGCTCATGTGCAACTGATCTGCGGCCTGACTGACATTGCAGGTCAAGAGCAATTGTTGCAGGCAAAGCAATAACTTAAAGTCGAGTTGTGCGAGCTGTCGGTGCTTCATCAATAATATTTAAAAATCGAATAATCATTAGTCGGTTTATTCATTAGATAATATAAGCTATCTGGTCGAAGATCTATTTTTGTAACCCGTATGAGTGTTTACAGTGAATAGACAGCAGTTTCAGATTGGCTTTATCTTGATCAGCATTGCAATTATCTGTTGGGGAATGTTGCCGATCGCGCTGAAGTTATCTTCAACGTTTATTGATCCGGTGACCCTGACCTGGTTTCGTTTTTCGGTGGCCTTGGTCATTGCTTTCTTTACTCAGGTTCTCACTGGTGCCGTCAAGCAATTTGCTAACCTCTCAAAAAAGGAATGGGTTATTCTCAGTGCTTGTGCGCTGTTTTCAATAGCCAACTATATTTCCTTTGTTTATGCTCTGGACTACATCGCACCCGGGCCAGCGCAGCTGAACTTTCAATTGGCACCGTTTTATCTTGCCATTGGGGGTGTGTTGCTGCTTAAAGAACGGATCAGCCGGGTCCAGTGGCTGTGCTTTATTGCTCTTGGTATTGGATTAATGCTGTTCTTCCATCCGTATCTGAACTTTGCCGAGCAGAAGAATGGTTTGATATGGGTGGGTATTGCCTGGGTGCAGTTCTCTGCAATGAGTTGGTCAGGGTTTGCGCTATTACAAAAATCCCTTTTCCATAAGCTATCTCCAGCAAATACTCTGTTGTTTATCTATGTTGTTGGGCTGCTCGTTATAGCCCCTTTTGCCGATTTTTCCGCCTTCGAGCCAATGGCGGAGGGGGACTGGTATATCGCTGTCTTCTGTGCTTTTAATACCGTGATTGCCTATACCTCTTTTTCAATAGCAATGAAATATTGGCCAACCGCGCAGGTTAGTGCCATGGTTGGTATAACCCCTCTTACCTGTTTTGCCTTTTCTGCCATTGCTGTTGAATTAGGCTGGTGGCCTGAGATGATCACAGCCAATAATATTGATGCGATTAGCGCCAGTGGCATGATCGTCGTGGTACTGGCCGTTGCGGGAGTACAGCTTTTACCAAGGTACAGTCGCCAGAAGGCACAGCCTCAGCAGATACTGGTGGATAAGCCGCAATCGACTTGATTGTCCTGATCCCATTATGGCTGATTAAAAGACAAGCAAAAGCGTGTGTTTGCCTTCTGATGCTTTACTGAAGGCTCAGGGGGCTTAAGCACGCCTAAAGGCCTGCACCTGCTTCTGGCTACTTCAGTTGTCCACCGGGTCGAAACGGTGCGATGTAGCGATTGTTGTATTCTTTGATAATCTCATCAGTCTGTAACAATTGCTCTGCACTCAGTTGTTTAGCAAGTTCAAGCATTCTTTTTTGCCCGTATTGGTCGCCCTGAGAGGCTGCTAATGCAAACCAGGCGTAGGCTAGAGAGAGGTCCTTTTCAACCCCTTCTCCCTTGAAATACATGCTTGCAATTTTACTTTGATAACGGGCGTAGCCGACCTCAGCCAAGGTCCGGTATTCTTTGTAAGCCCCGGTGTAATCACCTTGCATATAGAGTGCGTGGGCCACTGCCGAGTCAGAGGAAAAGGTTGGCTGAGCTAATCCCAACCCCACTATCGCCAATATCAAATATATTCTGGGTTTCATCACGGGTCTCCTTCATCGGGTACTACTGGAAGGTTTGAAAACGCTGGGGTTAGTCGACAGGATTCTTAGATTGCTTAGAAACTCCTGTTATTTATCCGTAACCGGTACTGAATATCCCCGAGACCTGTGTTTAATTTTAGCAATGAAGCGGACATCTATGGAGTAATGTTGGTAAAACGATGTTTCCAGGTTTTATTGCGTGAGATTGATTGCTTCTTGTCTTTGCTCTTCCTCATAATCCTGCAAGAATTTTTCAATGCTTGGGCCTGCCATTAACAGATCATTTTTGAGTGCTGTTTTTACCGTAGATCCATCTTTCTTGCTTAAGGCATCTATGATTTTGTTGTGTTGTGCGGCACCTTCAGAGTAGGTTTGAGTGTGTTGCTGGTAAAAGGCACGTAAAATCGGCCCCATCGACGCAGCCATGTTATTTATCATAGCCAGCAGAATAGGCATTCCACATCTTTCATAGATATAAAAATGAAACTCCCGATTGTGTATGAACATTCCATTGGAATCGTTATCTTTTTCCGATTTTGCAAATAACTTGTTAATTTCCCTTAGTTTTTTAATTTCGTCGGGGGAAAAACAGGCCATAGCCGCTTCCGCGGCCATAGCTTCCAAAGAACAACGGACGGTACGGATTTCGATGTATCGAGGCAAACTTAATTCCGGTACAACAATTTTTGTTGCTGCTTGCATATCAAGCGCATGCTCGCTGACCAGACGCAATAAGGCTTCTCTTACAGGAGTATTGCTGGTTCCGAATGCCTTAGCCATCTGACTGATTCTAAGGCGGTCTCCCGGCATATACTCACCTGCAGTTAAGGAATCTCGTATTTTTGCGTAGACTCGCTCGGCTAAGTTGCTTTTTTCTATTGTCTGATCATTTTGTCTCATTGAGCGACCGTCAGTGTCTTTGTCCAAATAATTAACTTAAGCAGGTTAGCTTAGTCATAACCAGGGAACAGCAGGATGTTTTCTTCGCTGCAACCGAATTCAACAGCATTCCCTACTAAGGTTTCGTCTGTCAATAAATCATCGATAATTTTGGCAACTATCGTATTCCCGTTTTTTAAACGCCCTATTAAGCGGGTGTGGTCTCCCAGATAGACCTTATCAGTGATAGTACATGATAATGTGACCTCGTCAGAATGTTTAGATGTCTGTAGGTGTATATGTTCTGGACGAATCATTACAGTGACAGGTTTATCTGCTGCTGGAGAAAGACAACTATCGACATTACGATTCAACGAAATAGAAACACCTTCACCCAAGTCTACCCGATGAGTGGTACCAGAAATCTTCTGCAAGGAGCCCTTTAAAGCATTATTCTCACCAATGAAGCCAGCAATGTAGGGAGAATTCGGTAGATCGTAGATTTTATCAGGCGACGCTATTTGTTCAATTCGACCGTTGTTAAAAACGGCAACTCGATCAGACATGGTCAAAGCTTCACTTTGATCGTGTGTGACATAAACGACGGTGACCCCAAGTTCCTGATGTAGCTGTTTTATTTCGTACTGCATATGTTCACGGAGGTTTTTGTCCAAGGCACCTAAAGGTTCGTCCATCAGAATAAGTTCGGGCTCAAAAACTAAAGCCCTGGCCAGAGCCACTCGCTGTTGTTGTCCTCCGGAAAGCTCTAGCGGTTTACGCTTACCCATATTTTCCAGGTGAACTTTAGCCATGGCCGCTTTCACCTTTTTATCGATATCAGTCCTGTTTAAGCCGCGCATTTTTAGCGGGTATGCCAAGTTCTCTTCGACGGTCATATGTGGAAATAAAGCATAATTTTGAAAGACCATCCCCATGCCCCGTTTATGAGCAGGTACATCTTGAATAGGTTGGGAATTCATTAAAATCTGGCCTTTGGTGGGTATTTCAAATCCCGCTAACATCATTAGCGTTGTTGTTTTACCCGACCCGGAAGCCCCTAGAAATGTGAGAAACTCTCCTTGCCTGATACAAAGATCAAGGTGGGGGATAACCAAATTTTCTCCATCGTAACTTTTTTGAACGCCTATAAATTCGATAAAGTTCTTGTTGTACATATCATCCCCTTATTGATCCAAAGCCGATTCTAGATCCTGGTACACGACGTCTATAGCCGTACTTAGCTTTTGAACTATTAATTTGAGTTCTTGGTGTGAAGTTATGAAAGGAGGGCAGAGAGCAATTACATCGCCCATATTTCGAATGATAAGCCCCTGGTCACGTGCCGCTTGTTCCACTTTCTTGCCTGCTATTCTGCTTGTTGGATAGGGTTCACGAGTGTTCTTATCAGCGACCAATTCGATTCCTGCAATCAAGCCAACACCCTTTCCTCTGATTTCCCCCACCATAGGATGCACTTTGAGTTCTTCCAATAAATCATGGAGGACTGCTCCCAGTTCAAGAGCAACTTTTGGCAGGTTCATTTCCTGGTAAATACGTAATGCTTCAAGGGCAACCGCTGCGGCAGTCGGGTGACCAGAATAAGTAAACCCATGTCCAAAGACTCCGGTTACTTCACTGTATTCTTCAAGGACTGAATAAATATCGCCACTTACAGCTACGCAGGACATGGGTATATAACCACTGGTTAGGCCTTTGGCGCAGCTCATCATGTCTGGTTGGAAGTTGAATGTTTGGCAGCCGAACCAGTTCCCGGTACGGCCAAAACCGCAAACAATTTCATCTGATAACATCAAAATTTTGTATTGACGGAGTATTTTCTGAACTTTTTCGAAGTATCCCACCGGTGGTACCAGGACTCCGCCGGCCCCCATGACAGGCTCTGCGATAAAGGCTGCTATTGTATCGGCTCCTTCTCGCTCAATAGTTGCTTCAAGATCGTCGAGCAGACGATCTAAATATGCAGATTCAGATTCTTCTGGCTCAGCGTTTCGATAATAGTCAGGGCATTCCAATCGAACGGTACAGTTTAAAGGTAAACCAAACGCAGTATGCATATGGGGCAAACCGGACAGACTTGCTCCCATAACGGTAGAGCCATGGAATCCTCGATCTCTGATCAAAACCTTTTTACGTTTATGATTCCCTTGAGCTATATGATAATTCCATGCCATCTTAATCATGCTGTCATTGGCTTCAGAGCCAGATGATGCAAAAAATACCTTCGCTTTATTAAGAGGGACAAGACCAGAAACTTCTGCTGCCAGTTTAGATACAACGTTGTTGGTTCTGTGGTTAAACGTATGATAATAAGGCAAGGTTTCGAGCTGCTTGGTTGCTGCTTTTATGAGTCTCGCGTCAGAAAAACCAAGAGATGTACACCAAAGCCCAGACATTGATTCGAGATAGCTTTGCCCTTTTTCGTCATACACATAGACTCCTTGACCACGTTCTATTACCAGAGGTCCCTTGTTTTGATGCTCACGAAGATTCGTTTGGGAATGGATGTGATAGCTCAAATCCTCTAAAGATCTATGACTCATTTTTTCCGGTGCACTCGGGTTCAATTCAGCTTCTTGTCTCATTGGTTATTCCTATTGTTATATATGATGCATGATATATCTTGAATTTGATTAATAACTTAATACGATAAATTCTTCTCAGTGCTTTAAATCATAATCAGGTAATAGATAAACGGGTCAGTAACATTGACACGTTAATCGAATCAGTAAGTCTTAAAATTCCCGGAAGGCTGGTATTTATTGAGTACATTTTAAGACCTTTCTGTTCAGACCCTTATTATGCTTGTGATGGGATTGCTTACAGACAGTACATAAATTCAAGTTGTTGATCGATAGGGGGTACGATAGCCAGCAGACTCTCCACCATCAACACTAAGAACAGCTCCATTTACAAAGCTGGCATTATCGGAAAGTAACCAGGCTGCCGCCTTAGCTACTTCTTGTGGCTGTCCTAACCGTGCTGCTGGAATTCGTTGAGTCAAGGCGGAAAGATGTGGCTCATTGTTAATAACACCTGACATCATTCTGGTTTCTATTTGCCCTGGACAAATGGCATTGAATCGAACCTGTTCACCGTATTCCAGTGCCAAAGCCTGGGTAAGTCCGATCACCGCTGCTTTAGAGGCGCAATATGTAGCTAATCCTTCTTCGCCGACCTTACCGGCTATTGATGACATGTTCACTACGGCCCCTTCTCCCTTAATAAGATAAGGTAATGCGCAGTTAATCAGTTTAAACACAGCTCGAGTATTGATTCCAAATACACGATCCCATTCTTCAATGGTGGTATCTGCAAATGAGGTTCGAGAAGTTGTACCGGCATTGTTAACCAAACCGCAAATTTTCCCCGCTCCCAGTTCAGCTGCTACCCGCACAACACTTTCGAGTTCTTCAGCATTTGACGCATCTGCCTGTACAAATTTCGAATGAATGATCGCCGCTTGCAGTTTTGCCCCTGCCGATTTATCTCGTCCGGTAAAGACAACCGTTTTGCCGTCTTTGGACAGCCGTTCAACGATTGAAGCGCCGATGCCATGTGTCCCACCGGTTACAATGACTACCTTGTTGTTATTCATACTGACTCCTTCTCATAGTCTACTGGAATGCACTTCGGATCGGACTCCAGGCGTTCCCAATACAGCGTTCTTAATTTCTTTGTTATACCGCCAGTTTCACCATTATTTATGGGCTGGTGGTCTAACTCTGTGATAGGCATAACTCCCCCTGCGGTGCTGGTAATGAATATTTCATCGGAATTTCGCAATTCCTCTGGAGAGAGTGAACGAGTCTCACAGGGTAGACTGATTTTCTCTGCTATTTCGATAATTGTGCGCCTTGTCATGCCTTCAAAAATATTTTTATCGGGAGTGATCAGAGTATTGTTTTTGACACTGAAAATATTAAATCCTGCCCCTTCTGTGATATTCCCCTGACCATCAAGTAACGCCGATACGAGAGCTCCCTGATCGTATGCGTCCAGAATTCCCATGGTCAGATCAAGCCAGTGGAAATTCTTGATACGGGTATCAATCGAATTTGATGAAATTCTTTCGACATTGCTGATTACCATTGAAAAATGACTATCTTGCTGATCTGGTGTTGCTATCCATACAAAGGGCTGAGCAAAGGCATAAAATCGATTCTTGCAAAGTCTGGGATCTCTGTTGCCGAGTGTGGGTACCCCGCGCGTGCATGTCATCTGAACATAAGCGTTTTTTAAACCACTTAAGGCTACACATTTAGTTAAAATATTTTTGATCTCGGCTTTACTGTAGGGTAACGACATTCTCAGCTGATCCATAGACCAATAAAAGCGCTCGATGTGATCATCCAGTCGAAAGAATGATCCGTTCCATACGTGGGCTACATCGTAGGTAGCATCGGATCGAACAAAGCCTCGATCGAGTATTGGTATTTTTGCCTCAGCCAGAGCAATGTAGGCGTCGTCTATATAGGCAACTCCATTTTTATATTTGTCATTCAAGGTTATTTACTCCGTCATATATTTATTTTTACTACGTTGATTTAGCCACGCAGACGTTATCAATGTAAGCAATGCAATCAGCATCAAAAATACTGACATTGCGATAATCGATGGGTCGATACTATCTCTGATTCCATCAAACATTTGCCTGGGTAAGGTTCGCTGGGCTGGTCCACCTAAAAATAAAGTGACAACTATTTCATCAAAAGAGGTTACGAAGGCAAAAAGCGCACCTGACATAATCCCCGGCATAATCAGCGGTAAAACAATGGTAAAAAATGCACGTACTGGTGAGGCTCCCAAGCTACTTGCTGCCCTGAAAAGTTTCATATCAAAATTCTGAAGGTTTGCAGTGACGGTTATAACTACAAATGGTGTAGCCAGTACCGTATGAGCAATCACAAGACCCTTAAAGCTTGCTGTTAATCCCAGTTGGCCAAAAAGAAAGTACATGCCGAGCCCGGTAATAACCGGTGGCACAATCATTGGCGCAATAAGGAAGCCTAAAATGCTACGTTGTGCTGATATATTCCGACGTGCCATGGCAAACGCAGCAAACGTACCAAGTACGGTAGCGAGTACGGTGCTGAACAAACCGACGAAAATACTATTCTGAAGTGAATCAAGCCACGGACCGCTGCTAAATACCTCCTGGTACCACCGAAGTGACAGCCCAGGCAGCGGGTATGATAAAAAGCTACCCGAACTGAATGAAAGCGGGATAATCGCTATTAACGGCGTAATAAGAAATAACACCATCAATATGCCGAAAAAATAGTGAATTAACTGGCCGATAAGTACATGGTTTCTATGCTTCATAGTTGCCTCACTTTATTCCTGCCAGTTGCTTAACACCCAGCGTGACTGATGCAAGGGCATAGAGGCCCATAACACAGAGCAGCAGCACGATACCTAATGCAGAAGCCATTCCCCAATTGACCGTGGTATTGGTATAAAAAGCGATAAAGTAGCCCAGCATTTGCTCGCCGGCACTACCCACCAATGAAGGGGTGATGTAATAGCCAACCGCAACGATAAAGGTTAATAATCCACCGGCAGATATCCCTGGAATGCTCAGCGGAAGATAAATGGAGATAAAGCCCTTTACCGGGTGTGCTCCTAAGGATGAAGAAGCAAGCATTAAATGGTTTGGTATGTTTTGAAGATTGTTATAGATGGGTAAGACAGCGAATGGCAATAATATGTGAACCATCACGATATAGACCCCAGTAGAGTTAAATATCAATTCCAGAGGTTCAGCAATAATCCCTAAGGAGATTAGAAAGTTGTTAAATATTCCATTCGCCTGAAGTGTAACAATCCAGGCAGAAGTTCTGGCGAGAAGAGAAGTCCAGAATGGCAACATGATCGCCAGCATCAAAATAATCGTCACCGGTTTGGGTGCTCTGACCATTAATGCTGCTAGCGGGTAACCGATCAACAGGCAGATCAGAGTAACAACCGTCGCTATTGTTAATGTTCTTATCAGTACTTTTGTATAAACACGCTGTTCTTGGTCAACAAATCCGATTTCACCCTTATCATTTACCTTCAGGTCTAAAGCGGCCAGCAGGTAATAAGGAGTAAACCTTTCAGAGGACCTCTTCAATGCAATCCAATAGCGAGTGTCCTGCCAGCGGTTATCGATATCATATAGTAATTGCTTGGCATCATTCGAACCAAGCTTAAGCGCAGGTAGCTTTCTCGCACTTTTCATTATCAGTGATCGAAACCCGCTAATTTCGTAATTCAACCGTCGCGCCAATTCACCCAGCTCAGGTTTTCCGTAAGCATGCTTCAAGTCGGAAACAAGTGCTGAATATGCCGCATCTGGAAGAGGTGTACTTTTGCTTTGCCATGTTGACAACAATTTTGAAGTATTGGGTGCGCCTGAAATGACTTCAGGATTATCAACTGCCTTGTACAGCATAGTGCATAGAGGTAATACAAAAAAGACCGAAGTGTAGATGAGCAGTGGTGCCAGCAATAACCAGGTAATTGCTCGTCGACCCTTTTCCGCTCGATGCATGGACTTTTTAAGCGTACCCGGTTCAGTTGCTTCGAAGTGGACATTGTCCGTGGTTCCCAGTGGAGTCGTTGACATAGATGTTTACCTCAGATTTGACAGAATGTGCCCCAACCCGAAGGTCGGAGCTGGCTTTATTCAGGGTGTCAATTCTGAGAAACCCAACTGGTGAAACGCTGCTGGAGGTCTTCCTCATGATCTAACCAGAAATATGAGTCAAGTAGCAGAGCATTTTTTTGATTGGCTGGTGCTGTTGGAAGGATAGACAAAAGCGCGTTAGGTAATATTTGATTGGCTTTACGGTTTGTCAGGCCGTAGGGAATATTCTCCGCAAATAACTTCTGTTGCTCTGGCTTCATCATAAAATCCAATAGTTGATAAGCCCTGTCGATATTTTTTGTGCCTTTCACTATTGTCCAGTAGTCCATACTGTAAAGCTGTCCGTCCCAGCCGATGGGATATTGACTACCTTCCTGATTGGCCACACTGATCCGTCCATTGTAGGCACTGGTCGCTGTGACAATACCTCCCCTTAACCATTCAAGCGGCTGGGCACCAGATTCCCACCAGATAATATGTTCTTTTAATTCATTGAGTTTCGCGAAAGCGCGGTCTTTTCCTTCAGGGGTAGCCAGAACTTTATACAGGTCATCGCTGGCAACACCATCAGCAAGCAGTGCAATTTCCAGTGTCATTCGGGGCTGCTTTCTAAGGCCGCGTTTGCCTGGCCATTTCTCTACATCCCAGAATTCCTTCCAGTTTTTAGGGCCATCATTGCCAAATTTTTCAGGACTATAGGTACTCACCATGGACCACACGAATGCTCCAACTCCGCACCTGGAAAATGCTGATGGGTTGAGTTCATCAGCCAGCAGCAATTCCTGTTTTCTGATCGGTTCCAATATGCCTTGGTCACAGGCTGCGATCATCTCATTTTCGTCCATTTGAACAAGATCCCAGGTTATGTTGCCTGTTTTGACCATGGCCTTTTGTTTGGCAAATCCCCCGGTATAACTATCTTCAATTACATCTACTTTGTATTGCTCACTAAAGGGTTCGAAGTAGGCGGAGTGGAAGGCATCCTGTAAAGAACCTCCAAACCCAACAACGGTTATTGGCTCTGCTGCAGAGCCAATAATTGGCACACTGCATAAAGCCAGTATCGACGTTAAACGGCGTGTTGAATCTACTAATTTATTGATAGAAATAAGTTTTTTCATAGGATTGGTTCTCTTTTTTTATTCATCTGAGGAACTCCCTGTAAATCCGAAATGACTGGATTTAGAAATATCTCTTGCGATACATGATATATCATATATCCTATATCGAGAAACAAGCAAGTACTTTGTATGGAGAAAAATATGGTCGCCGAAACCTCAATAGATGTTGAAACAATACAACGCGTAACCGACAAAGCCCTGTTCATCAGGGAAGAAACCATTCGACTAATCTCAATAGCCAAGGTAGGTCACTACGCCTCAGTTTTTTCCTGTGCTGAATTACTCTCAGCACTCTATTACGACTGCCTGAGAATCCGAAAAGGAGAACCTGACTGGGTGGATAGAGATCGATTTCTATTTGGTAAAGGGCATGCGGCCGTAGGGCTTTATCCAGTACTGGTGGAGAAAGAGTTTTTTGGTGCTGAAATTTTAAGTGAATATACGCGAGTGGGGAATCCTCTGGGAGATCATCCAGATATGCGAAAAGTTCCAGGGATTGATTTTAGCTCTGGATCTCTTGGGCATGCCCTTTCCGTGGGGGTTGGCATGGCGCATGGTGCCCGGTTGCAAAAGAAAGAATTTCTTACTTATGTGATGCTGGGGGATGGAGAGCTACAAGAAGGGCAGATATGGGAAGCCGCTATGCATGCCAGCACCTACGGGCTCTCAAACCTTGTCGCCATAATCGACCGCAATGGTTATCAACTTGATGGAGAGGTCGACGATATTATCAATATCGGCCCAATTAGAGAGCGCTGGGAATCATTTGGTTGGGAGGTGCATGAAGTTGATGGGCACGATGTAGAGGCAACAATAGCCATTCTGAGGGAGATTCGTGACAACCCCAAGAGAACAAAGCCGGTCTGTCTGGTTGCTCACACTGTAAAGGGGAAGGGGATTGACTATATGGAAACAGAGCCGGGTTGGCATTTGGGATGGTTGTCTGAACAGGATGAAGCCGAGGCATATGAGTTGATCAGAGGAGACAAATAATGAGTACAAATCAACCACAAAAAAGCTGGCAGTATCGAGAAGTCGCTACCCATGCTCCAGGGCTCAACGCGTTAGCTGATACGTTAATTGAATTGGCAGAAGAAGGCTATCCGGTTGTAGCAGGCTCCGCTGATGTTATGTACTCCAACAATCTGGTCAAGTTTGCAGAGCGTTTTCCTGATCGCTATATACAGTTTGGTATTTCTGAGCAAAACATGGTTAGTGCTGCTGCGGGACTGACAACCACGGGTGCTATTCCGTTTGTGGGTACATTTGCTTCGTTTCTGGCACTGTTGTGCTGTGAACAAATACGAACAGATGTGGCTTACTGTGCTCGACCTGTTCGGCTGATTGGTCACCACAGTGGAATATCTATGGGGTTTTACGGTACTTCACATCACGCAACAGAAGACTTAGCCATTATGCGAAGTATTCCAGACCTTACTGTTATTAACCCTGCCGACAGTGCATCGTTAGCTGCTGCAATTCGAGCCTCGGTAGATCATCCCCACCCCATCTATTTTCGCATGTCCCGTGGGCAGGAGCCTGAGGTGTATGAAGCGACTTCTCTTAATTTTGAGATTGGTAAGGCGATAGAACATAGCCAGGGGGAGGATCTTACCCTTATTGCATGTGGTATTGAGGTTCATCCGGCTCTTGAAGCCGCCAAGGTACTTCGCAGCCGAGGTGTTTCTGTTGGTGTCATTGATATGCATACGATTAAGCCGATCGATCGAGAGGTCATCATTGGCACCGGTAACTTCAGCAAAAAAATTATGACGATTGAAGAACATAGCGTGATCGGTGGGTTAGGTGGAGCCGTAGCAGAAGTGATCACTGATGAAGGGCTGCCTATCAAGTTATGTCGCCATGGTATCTACGACGAGTACGCACTGATTGGTCCTCCAACACACCTGTATCGACATTATCAATTGGACTCAGAAGGGATTGTGAAAAAAGCTGAACAGTTTCTTGGGGGGAAAAATGAATTTAAATGATCCTACTTTGCTTCGTACAGGTGCTTTTATTAATGGGCGTTGGCTCTCTTCCGATGAAACGATTGAGGTAACGAATCCGGCAACAGGGGAGATTCTGGCTGAAGTGCCCGATTTCGGTCAGGTCGAAGCGCGTTCAGCTATCAGGGCTGCTGATGTCGCCTGGCCCTTGTGGCGAGAGAAAACAGCGGCTGAGAGGTCACGCATGCTGAGAAAATGGGCAACTCTTATTCAAGATAATCTGGAGGATATTTCCAGGATCCTGACTCTTGAACAGGGTAAACCTTTGACAGAGTCACGGGGAGAAATAGCATATGCACTCTCGTATCTTGAGTGGTTTGCCGAAGAGGGACGTCGTGCTTACGGAGAATTAATACCTCCTCCAAGTAGAGATAAGCGCATCCTTATTAACAAGGAACCGGTTGGTGTTTGTGCCGCAATCACTCCATGGAATTTTCCGGCAGCGATGATAACCAGAAAAACTGGTGCTGCTTTGGCAGCAGGGTGTCCAATAGTCGTAAAACCTGCCTCTCAGACTCCCTTGACTGCACTGGCTTTAGCCGAATTAGCTAACAGAGCGGGAATTCCTCCAGGCGTTTTCTCCGTTATTACCGGCAGTGCCCGTGCTATTGGTGCTGAAATGACGTCCAGTACCATCGTCCGAAAACTATCATTTACCGGCTCTACAGAAATAGGAAGATTGCTTATGGAGCAGTCTGGCAAGACTCTCAAGAAGCTCTCTTTAGAGCTAGGGGGAAATGCTCCCTTTGTGGTTTTTGATGATGCTGATATAGATACTGCTGTTTCTGGAGCGATTGCAAGCAAATTCAGAAATACCGGGCAAACCTGCGTTTGTACCAATAGGTTTTACGTCCAACGAGGTGTTTATCAGCAATTCATTGATAAGCTGAGAATCGCTGTGTCTGAACTTCGTGTTGGGAATGGTATGGAAAATGACTCCACTCAAGGGCCACTGATAGATCAATCTGCGGTTGCTAAAGTAGAAGAGCACATTGCTGATGCACTTTCTAAGGGCGCAACTTTGGTTTTCGGTGGCCATCGCCATGATTTAGGCGGACAGTTTTTTGAGCCAACCATTCTTTCCGGCATAAGCTCAGAAATGCTGATTGCTCAGGAAGAAACTTTTGGCCCACTGGCTCCTATATCTGTGTTTGATGATGAGAAGGAGGCATTGGCTCTTGCCAATCAAACTGAGTTTGGTCTTGCCGCCTATTTTTATACAGCGGATGTGTCCAGATCCTGGCGTTTTTCCGAGGCTCTTGAAGTGGGAATGGTTGGAGTTAACACCGGAATAATTTCAACCGAGGTCGCCCCTTTTGGTGGAATAAAGCAATCGGGATTGGGGCGTGAAGGAGGGCGCCAGGGCCTGGATGAGTATTTAGTGGACAAATATGTATGCTTCGGAGAACTGGCAAATGGTTAGGCGAAGGTCTTCACTGTTATAACTGAGTTTATGTTTCTTTATAAGAAATTGAGGGACCCGTTCAATATGGATATATGTTGTTAGAGCACGTTTATCAGGCTCGGGTATCCCTCGCTTCGTATATGCTACTCGGTACCAATATTATGGTTCTTTTTACACGATTGCTCATTTTTTGTAGTGCTCTGGTTGCATCAGCGGCCGGTACTGAATATCCCCGAGACCTGTGTTTAATTTTAGCAATGAAGCGGACATCTATGGAGCAATGTTGGGTTGTTGCGTCGTCACAAAGAACGATTACTGATAACGAGAAAAAATTTCTTCAATAACTCCTTCCGTCATTAATGCTGCCAGGACCTGGTTTAATCCATCAAGATGGGCAGCCTGAGAAGGGTGGATGCGCATCATTATTTCAAGCCCTGCCAGTGTAGGACTGACTTGGTAAGCTACGGTCTCAGGTTTCAGCTTTTGCCAGTAATTCAATACCACCCGGTCAATAAATACCTGGTCCACACGGCCTTTTTCCAGCAGTGAAAGCAATTGAGGCTCGTCGGTGACATCCAGACGCTGGTAGATGCCTCGTTTGAATCCATCCATAAAACCCGGGTAGATATACCCTCTTATCGCCCCGATTAGACGCCCTCGGAGATCTTCTGGAGTCCGAACCTCAATTTGGCGTCCTGGCCTGAACAACAGCACCTGATCCAGGGTTGCAAAGGGAATGCTGTACAATCCTGGTTCTGTTGAGTCCTGACGCCAGAGCGGGTTGATGCCTGGTTCCAGGTCCAGTTTTGCCAGTTCGAATAGACGCTGTAAGCGGGTGATAGGAAAGTAGCTGATTTCAAAATGATGATTGGTTCGGTCCGCAATGGCGGTTAGGATATCGTGATAGATACCACCGTTCTGAGTCTGAATCATCAGTGGGGGGGCGTTGTAAAACCCGACTCGAAACGTCTCACCTTGGACCTTGGGTACGCCCAGCAAGATCAAGACAAGTAAAACTAATGGAGCTAGGGGATTCGACATAAGCGAGTCCGTGTGCAGTGGCTATCTGGTAACTGTACTCGTCTGGTAACCGTACTCGTCTGGTAACTATAGTCTCCGTGCTCGAATTCGGCAGTTCAGGTTCTGTGAATGAGGTTTGCTTTGGTTCTGGGAATCACACAAACTGATCGCTCTCCTGAATAAATTACGGATGATGAGACTGAAACCAGTGGTGCTGGATGTCAGTGTGATCGTTACAAAAAATGAAACGGGTACGAATTTAAGGGCAGTGATCTATTTATGAGCCAGCAGCAACCTAATGATCCGTTACACGGAATTACCTTGGAAAAAATTGTCAACAGTTTGGTAGAGCACTATGGGTGGGCAGATCTGGGCGAGCGTATAAACATCCGCTGCTTCAATAGCGATCCATCTGTTAAGTCGAGTCTCAAGTTTTTACGCAAGACTCCCTGGGCAAGAAAAAAAGTCGAAGACTTATATATTGCCACTCAGAAGAATCCCTACCGCTCATAATCCAGCACAGAGTCGGCGACACCAAAACTCTCATGGGAACACCTTACGAAATCAGCAGAGGCTGGTTTTAGATAAGCTGGTTTTAGGCACTCTGATAGAGTGCTGGTGCTTTTGGTATTATAAAAACTGTAAGCGAGTATCAAAAATGTCTTATGAAATGCTAGTTGGCCTGCATGTTCTGGACGATCAGGAGTATCAGAAATACAGAGCAGCAATGAAGCCCATACTGTCATCTTATGGAGGAGCCTTCGGTTACGACTTCAGGGTATCAGAAGTGCTGTTGTCTCAAACGGAGGAAGAAATTAACCGCGTTTTTACAATTAACTTTTCAGATGCAGAACAAATGGATGGTTTCTTTACTAATCCTGAGTATCTGATAGTCAAAGAAAAGTATTTCAAAGATTCTGTGGCTAGTGTCACGATCATATCAAGCTATCAGAAGTAGATTGTATTCCTGTTGAGTTTTATCGCAATTTATTGACATTAAAGGTTAAATTTTATTATTTGATCGGCTCTCTGCTATCGCTCTGTGTCTTAATCAGAGCGATAGCAGAGGCTTTCTCGACGCTAACCATCAAAATTATTTGACACTCTGCAATCAACCTGTCTATTCTTACGCAACCGATTGCGCAATCGTTTGCGTGTCGGCCTGACCCAATAAAAACAAAATGGAGAAGCTGTAATGGTCTTTCTAAAAAAAGCATCGATTGCTCTAGTTGCATCTGTTGCGCTGATGGCTGGATCGGCCATGGCTAATGATAAGCCTGTTGTGGGCTTGATCATGAAGTCACTGGCGAACGAATTTTTCAGAGATATGCTGGAGGGGACAAAAGAACATGCTGCGCGCCGTGGTGATTATGAGCTGCGGGCCGTAGGCATGCAGAATGAAACCGACTTTCAGTCCCAGATAAATGCTGTTGAGAACTTTATTACTCAGGGAGTCGACATTATCGTCATTGCTCCTGCTGACTCTCGGGCAATGGTTCGTCCTTTGAAGCGGGCAATGGAAGCGGGTGTCGTTGTGGTGAACTTTGATGTATCTCTGGATGCTGATGCCAAGAAAAAACAAGGAGTTGACCTTGCTTTTGTCGGACCTGATAACCGTGACGGTGCCCGATTGGCCGGTGATGCGCTAGCCAAAGAGCTTGGAGCAGGGGCGAAAGTTGTCATTATTGAAGGGAACCCGGGTGCGGATAATGCTCATGAGAGGAAACTGGGTTTTGAAGATGCCATTAAGGCGGGTGGATTGAAGCTGATTGACTCACGTACGGCACATTGGGAAACGGAAGAAGCAAATACCGTTTTTTCCAATATGCTGACCGCTCATCCTGATATTCAGGGTGTTCTTGCCGCCAATGATTCCATGGCAATTGGTGTGGTGAAAGCGCTGGAATCAGCAGGCCGTGCCGGTGATATTAAGGTCGTTGCCTTTGATAATATCCCTGCGGTCGGTCCGATGCTGGCGGATGGTCGATTATTGGCGACGGTTGATCAGTTTGGTCGTGATATGGCTGCCAATTCTATCGAACTTGGTCTGGAAGTATTAAAAGGTGGACCCCAGCTGGAAGGCTGGGTTAAGACTCCCCTCAAACTCGTGGTATCTGATAAGAAGTAATCGATTTGATTGATTAAACAACGTTGCTGAGCCGGTGATGTTTGTCGAATGCTAAGTCATTCCGCCTTAGGTCCAGAGGCGGAGTGGCTCAGACTCTTGTCCAGATAGGAATGCTGAAGTTTGGGAGGTCTTGATGTCCACAACCCCTGTCCACAATCAGGATCTGTTGGAAAGTCCTGATGAAGAAATCTTACGAGTTGAATCTCTGCGTAAACACTTTGGTGGGGTAAAAGCGCTGCAGGGAGTGAATTTCTCCCTGAAAAGAGGTGAAGTCCATGCACTGGTTGGTGAAAATGGCGCAGGCAAGTCTACGCTGATAAAGATTCTTACCGGTGTTCATTCAATGGATGGCGGAAAGATTTTTCTAAACGGCTCTGAATATCAGCCGGAAAATCCCAGGCAGGCTAAAGCTCAGGGAATGCAGGTGGTTCATCAGGAATTCAATTTACTGACTCATCTGTCTGTCGCCGAAAATATCTGTTTTGAAGCCTTTCCTAAAACACGCCTGGGTTTGCTGGATCGTAACGAAATGAACCGCCGAGCCCGTGCTGCCATGGAAGCTATCGGGTTGTCGGATGTGAACGTGTCCGACAGTATTAGCCAATGGGGTATCGCATACCGTCAGTTGGTTGAAATTGCCCGAGCACTGCAATCAAAAAGCCAGATTCTGATTCTGGATGAGCCAACAGCGACGCTCACGGATCGAGAAACCGACAAGCTCTTTCAGATCATTGACACCATTAAGAAGCAGGGTGTCACCGTGGTATTTGTTTCTCATCACCTGAATGAAGTGTTTTCCATCTGTGACAGGGTAACTGTTTTTCGTAGCGGTGAGTCGATCATTACCGAAAAAATAGCAGACACGACTCCTGAAAAAGTTGTCAGCCATATGGTTGGTAAGCATCTTGAACTTGAAATGGCCCACAACTTTGAAGCGCATGAGCTAGGTGAAATTGCCTTATCTGCTGATCGGTTAAGAGTGCCGCAGTCGCCCCATGAGAGTGGTGTTTCCTTTGAGTTACGTTATGGAGAGGTGCTGGGTATTGCCGGATTGGTCGGTGCGGGACGCACGGAGTTATTACGTAGCCTGTTTGGTGTTCAGCAGATTGCTTCAGGCTGTCTTCTCAGAGACCAATCGGAGGTTGTTTTTAAAAAGCCCAGAGATGCTATCGATGCCGGAATAGGTTTTGTGACAGAAGATAGAAAAGAGGAAGGGCTGATCCTCGATATGTCTATTGCAGAAAACTCATCTCTGGCATCAATCGAGCAGGTTTCATCCGCAGGGCTGATGCAAATCGGTCGTGAGAATGAACTTGCCAGAAAAAACGGAGAAGTACTGAAACTGAAATACGGACAGCTCAAAGACAATGTATCGAGTCTTTCGGGTGGTAATCAGCAAAAGGTGGTTTTGGCCAAGTGGATCGCTCGTCAGCCTGAAGTCTTGCTGCTGGATGAACCAACGCGGGGAGTAGACGTAGGTGCAAAGGCTGAAATTTACTCCATTCTCCGATCGCTGGCCCGTGAAGGTAAGGCGCTGCTGGTGGTGTCTTCGGAAATGCCGGAGCTGATCACTCTCTGTGACCGAATACTCGTGTTAGCCGACCATCAAATAAAAGGCGAACTGGCACCTGATGAGTTCTCCCAGGAAAGAATTCTCCAGCTTGCTTATAAGGGCAACTAAGGAACCTATGATGAGTCCATCGACAATAGAGCTGTTAAACCAGAACCTGGTTAAACAGGGCTGAATTAAGTAAAGGCCTGAATAATTAAAAATCAGGTGAGTTAAAGACACTGACTGATAAAAGAGCTGCGCGATAACTGAGCTACAGATATCAGTAATTTCTCAGGTATCAGTAAACGCCAGGTAAAGGCTGTAGCAGATAAGAATAAGAGGTTTTAGGTGATGACCGCTACGAACGTAAAAGTAAATGGGGCAGCGAAATCCAGTCGTTTCTCCTTCAAGGCAATTATCCGGGATGCCGGCATAGGGTTGGCATTGATCGGATTGATTGTGATTTTTTCACTGTCGTCGGAACATTTTCTGGCTGCCAATAATATCACCAATATTCTTACCCAGATTACCATCAACCTTATTCTGGCGGTTGGTTTAACATTTGTGATTCTTATTGCGGGTATCGACCTGTCGGTTGGCTCGGTGCTAGCGTTTGCTGCCGTTGTTGCCGGTAAAGCGATCACTTTACCAGGGCTTGGCCCGACAGAAGCAATTATGCTGGCAGTGATGGCTGCGCTGCTGGCTGGGACGCTCTGTGGGCTGTTAAACGGCCTTATCAGCGCCTATTGGGGACTGCCGTCTTTCATTATTACTTTGGGTATGCTGAATATTGCCCGGGGGGGCGCGTTACATATTTCAGAAGCTCAAACCATCTACTCCTTTCCCGAACAATTTAATGATTTTGGTTCCGCCTCGATATTTGGCATCCCGGTTGTCTTTATTGTCGCTTTGGTGCTCGTTGGAATTGCCTGGTTTGTGTTACACAAAACCGTTTTTGGGCGAATGATATATGGTATCGGCAACAATGAAGAAGCCGTTAGATTGGCCGGTCATCCCGTCTTCTGGTACAAGGTCGCAGCCTTTACTATCTGTGGTTTAACCGCGGGTGTCGCAGCCATCGTATATATGGCACGCCTCAACATCTCCAGCCCTATTGCAGGAATTGGCTTTGAGTTAAATGCCATCGCTGCGGTTATTATCGGCGGCACCAGCTTGATGGGCGGGCGAGGGAGCATACAGGGGACTTTGCTGGGGGCCTTCATTATAGGTGTTCTGGCTAACGGGCTTATTTTAATAGGGCTCAATGATTTTATGCGCCAAATGATTACGGGTCTGGTGATTATTGTTGCGGTGGTGCTGGATCATTACCGAGAAAAGTATACCAAGGTATAAAACTGTGAAAATTTAGCCATTGCTGTTGTTTCCTCTATGCACTCGTCTGCGGAGCGTTGAATGTTAAAAAATATTGATCCTTTATTGAATGCTGATTTGTTGCATGTTTTGCGGGCTATGGGACATGGAGATGAATTAGCTCTGGTTGACTGTAATTTTCCAGCTATCTCTATGGCAATGGGAAAACCGGTTATTCGCTTAGATGGTGTTGGAACCGCACGAGCAGGCGAAGCGATTTTGTCCGTGCTTCCATTGGATACCTTTGTTGAAAAACCAGTCCAAAGAATGGAAATGGTGGATCGGCCTGCGTCTGAAATGCCTGCCGTACAACTGGAGTTTGAGGCTTTGTTAAAGAGTACAAATGGTGAAGGTTTGATGGGATCCCTGGAACGCTTTGCGTTTTATGAAGCTGCCAGAAATGCATTTGCCATTGTCATCACCGGAGAATCCAGGGGGTACGGTTGTTTCATGTTGAAGAAGGGGGTGATTTTTTCATAGCTGAAAGATTGCCCGGCAGACTACCGAGAGTAGATATCTAGGTCACAGGATTGAATTTCAATATGAATACACTGGTTGTTTTGGGGAGTGTCAACGCCGATCATGTACTACGGGTTTCGCAGTTGCCTAAACCCGGCGAAACCGTATCGGGTACAGACTTTCAGATTCTTTATGGTGGTAAGGGTGCCAATCAGGCTGTTGCTGCCTGTCAAATGGGGGCTAATACGGCCTTTGTCGGCTGTCTGGGAGAAGATGCGATCGGCTCTGAAATGATCGCCCGGTTTGCCGAATTGGGGATGGAAACCAGTGGCCTTCAGCAGATCGAAGGCAGTAAAACCGGATCGGCGCTGATTTTTGTCGACCCGGCAGGTGAGAACTGTATCGGTATTTCGGCCCAGGCTAATAGCGAGCTGACTGCTGATCGAATCCAACCTAACAGGAAGGCCATTGAGTCAGCCAGGACATTGTTAATGCAGCTGGAAACACCCCTGGAAGGGATCGAATATTCAGCCAGAATTGCAAAAGAAGCAGCGACCATGGTGGTTTTGAATCCTGCACCAGCCCAGCCACTACCAGACAGGTTATTAAGCTTGATAGACATCATTACACCTAATCAGACAGAAGCCGAAATACTGACCGGTGTGGCTGTCCCGGATTCCGGTTCCGACTGGGATAATAGCAGTGCTGCCAGAGCAGCTGATGTGTTGCATGACAAGGGCGTTCCTACAGTACTCATCACACTGGGTTCCCGCGGGGTGTGGTTCAGTGAGCAAGGCCAAGGTAAACTAATCAGCGGCTTCAAGGTGAAAGCTGTCGATACAACTGCTGCCGGTGATTGTTTTAATGGTGCATTGGTGGCTGGGCTGCAGGACGGGCAACCGATGTTAGATGCCATAGAGTTTGCCCAGGCTGCTGCTGCTATTTCGGTTACGCGTGAGGGGGCTCAAGCCTCGATACCCTGTCTGGATGAAGTTCGGTCGTTTTTAGTGGCAAAGGCCAGTTAATTTATTGGAGTTAAACGTTTGGCAGCAACGATTAAAGATGTCGCATTACATGCCGGTGTATCGACAACAACAGTCTCTCATGTATTAAATGAGACGCGCTTTGTTGCTGAAACAACTCGAGAGCGAGTATTTAAAGCCTCCCGGGAATTGAACTACGCACCCAGCGCCGTTGCCCGCAGCCTGAAAGTAAAAACGACTAAAAGTCTTGGGATGCTGGTGACCACTACATTAAATCCGTTTTATGCAGAGGTCGTTCGAGAGGTCGAAAAGTATTGCTATCAGCAGGGATACAACCTGATTCTCTGTAATACCGATGGTGATCCGACAAAAACCAGCTCCTATTTACAGATGCTGGCTCAGAAACGAGTCGACGGTATTCTTATTATGTGTACCGCCTATGATGATGCTCAATTCCAGACTATTTCTTCGCAACGGGATCTTCCAATGGTTGTTATGGACTGGGGGCCTACCGATGCTTATCTGGATCGTATTCAGGATAATTCCTTTAAAGGAGGCTTGCTGGCCACTCAATATTTGATTGATGCCGGCCACAGAGATATTGCCTATATCGGAGGTCCTAAAGAAAAATTACCAGCTCAGCAGCGGATAGAAGGTTTTCGGCAAGCGATGGCTGATGCGGGTATCCGCATAAATCCTGACTGGGTTCTTGAATCTGATTTTGAATGTGAAGGAGGTCAGTTAGCAATGACCGAGCTGCTTACACGGGATCGACTGCCGACGGCCATTTTTGCGGGTAATGACATGATGGCGATGGGGGCAATGAGTGTTGCACAGCAACGGGGCTTAAAGATTCCTGAACAGTTGTCTGTCATTGGCTACGACAATATCTCATTCTCTGCCTATTTCAGTCCGCCGTTGACCACGGTTAATCAACCTAAGGAGCCGTTGGCAAAACTGGCCGTTAGCACTTTGATCGACCGCTTGAATACGCCCCGTTCTGAAGGAAAGGTTATGATGCTTGAGCCAGATCTGGTAATACGTCATTCAGTAGCAGCTCCGGCTGGTCAGGATCGCTTTTTATAATAAAATCGATTTCCTTATTGATACTCATGTTGGTCCCCGTATTGATAATGCCTGAGCATGTGCTCTGAAGATCCTGAGCCTTTATCGAACGTATCCACAGTTTCTGTGGATAACTCTGTGGGAAGCCTATGGCTAGCTGTCCCTGTTGCCCTAAGCGGGGTCCAGACAATAAACTGAACGAATTCTGACCGTTACGATTAAGGAGACTTCGTTCAGTTTTAACTTGCCAGCAGCGTCGTACTAAACGGAAGTTCTCCGTATCTTGAATTCAAGCTTTCATTCTCTTTATGCCGCTCCGGATCTCTGTTCATCTGATGAAGCGCGTTTTGCCAGGACACCAGATCCCAAGGCAATTCCCAGCGCTACGACTACCAGAACTCCTGCAACAGCAAATGTTATTCTCATACCCTGAGTAACGGCTTCAGGGGAAGCCAGGGTGATGTCGGTAGTCATTGAGGCGAATGCGAAAACAGCGCCCATAACAGAAGCACCGGTAATCAGTCCAAGATTGCGGGACAGGCTGAGCATACCGGAAATTGCACCCCGTTGATCCGGGGAGATATCCATCATAACGGTTGTGTTGTTCGCCGCCTGAAATAACTGATAACCGGGGGTCAGGATGGCGATGGCTGCAATGTAGCCTGCGGTACCAAACATTACAGGCAGCCCGGATAGCGCAAATGATCCTAGCGCCATCGTGGCGAGTCCGAGGATGACTATGAACGGAGCACCCAGGCGGTCAACCATATGACCTGCCGGAACGCCGCTTAGGGCCGCTATTATGGGGCCAATCGACATCACTATCCCGACAACGGCTTCATTAAGTCCATGAGCGTGATAAAGGTAAAACGGACCGACCACCAGAGTTGCCATCATCACGGTTGCGACCAGAATATTCATAATCAAGCTAGCGCTCAGTTGTTGATTTCGAAGCGTTGCCAACTGGATCAATGGTGATGCTACTTTCGTTTGGGCAAAAATAAATACCACCAGCCCTGCGGCCGCGGCCAGTAACAGAGCTATGTTGAGTTGATTAAATTGACCATCCCCAACGGTCACAGCAAGAGCATAGCTTGCCAAGGTAAGGCCAAGTAGCAAGGTGCCCAACAGGTCGAAACCACCCCGGGCCTTTCGGGTTATTTTCCGGTCAATGGGCAGGAAGCGATATGCAAGCATGAAATTAACGATACCCAGGGGAACCATGATAAGAAAGATGGCCCTCCAGCCGGGCCCCGCAATCAGAATTCCACCCAGGGTTGGACCCAGAGCTGTACCGATTGCAGACATGGTTCCCAGTAATCCCATTGCTCTCCCCGTCTTTTTTTTGGGGACTGTTGCCCGAACCAGCGCTATTGTCAGTGCCATCAAGATCGCCGCACCGAGGCCCTGCACCGCACGGGCGACCACCAGCATCCAGAGGGTCGGTGCAATACTGCATAAAACTGAGGCTAAGGTGAACAATAGAATACCGATTAACAGCATTCGTCGATGCCCTATGATGTCACCTAAGCGTCCGGCGCTGACAATCAGGATGGTGACGGCAAGTAGATAGGCAATAATGACCCATTGAACATCCTGAAAAGAGGCTGTGAACGCTTGAGCTAAAGTGGGTAAGGCAATGTTTGCGATACTGATACCGAGTGATGACAACAGCATTGATAGCGCCAGGCCAGTGAGCGCCCACCGAACCAAACCTGGCTGCGTTTTATCTGTTGTTTCTTCGCTTGATTCAGTCCTGTTTGGCTTCATCTTTTACTCCATGCTTTGATAACGGTGGAAATTGATCTGTAGTAATATACTTCCCGGTTATATATGGCGGAAGACGCACTCTTTGCACTTTATTCGTGCGCCTGGCGCTATATCAAATTAATAAACCTGTGTTATGGTTGATCCATGCCAACACCTGATTTTAATTTGCTGATCACCCTTGATGTACTCCTCGCTGAAGGTAGCGTTGCAGCAGCTGCCCGACGACTGGGATTGAGCCCCTCAGCGATGAGCAGAGCGCTGGCAAGATTGCGTCAAACAACGGGGGATCCGCTGTTAGTCAGGGCTGGCCGTGGTTTAGTACCGACCCCCAGAGCGCTTGAACTTCGTCAGCGAGTGAGTCAGTTGGTTGACGACGTACAGGAAGTGCTGCGGCCTCAGGTAGAACTCGACCCCAAACAGTTGGCACGGACATTTACAGTGCGGACCGGAGAAGGCTTTGTGGAGACCTTCGGACCGAATCTGATTGCACGAGTCAGTTCAGAAGCTCCTGGCGTGCAGCTTCGATTCGTACCAAAACCAGATAAAGACAGCGGACCCCTTCGCGACGCTAGCGTGGATTTAGAGACCGGTGTTGTGAGCAAAACAATGGGCCCGGAAATAAGAACACAGGGCTTGTTCAGGGATCGCTTTATCGGTGTGGTACGAACTGGCCACAAGCTAAGCCAAAGTAAGATAACAGCCGCCCGCTATGCCGCCGCTCAGCATATTGCAATCTCGCGAAGAGGACTCAACCGAGGACCGGTGGATGAGGCGCTGGAGCCTTTGGGGCTGGAACGAAATATTGTTACGATGGTTGCCGGCTTTTCGACGGCACTTGCACTCGCACGAAAGTCTGATTTGATTGCGACAGTACCAGAATTAAACACCGAAGGTCTGCGTGCAGGAATGCACAGCTTCCCCCTGCCATTTCCCCCACCGGAAGTGACGGTATCATTATTATGGCACCCACGAATGGATGCTGATCCGGCACATCGCTGGCTGCGCAAGAGTGTTCGCGAAGTCTGCACAGAGCAACTGACAGCACCAGCAGATTAAGGTCGGATCTGCATACTTGGCCTGAGGGTATCAATGCTCTTGGCTCGCTTGTTCCGTTCTTGATGCTCGCTTTGTCTCTGGACCCAAAGAACAAATTGGTGCAGTATCAAAGACATCTGAATGCGTAGATGGAGATACCGCGCACATCAATGCATGGAAACGCGCATGCGCGATATCCAGAGAAAGGAAGCTGTAAATGTTTGAAAAAATTACTATCGTTTCAAATCTTTATATGGATATCGACCGATTTAACAGATTGACAGGCCGAGCGTGCGTGATATACAAATGTTATAACCCAAATGGACTAAGTCACTGACATGGTAGATTGGAGAGTTTCGATAGGAACTATTCTTGGAGTACTGTTATCAATGCTTCTAGCACACCGGCTAACCTATCGCAGGGAGCAAGACAAAGTCTATAGGCAGTTTGTTAATGAGTTCAAAGCGTCCTAGTTCCATTTTTAAAGGAGTTAGAGGATACTGATACCAATCCAGCATTGGTAGTAACGCAAAACTATCCAGCCCACGATGAAGCTGCAAGAAAATTATTGTTACATCTTCCTGAACGAAAACACGATCAGTTTTTGAAGGGTTGGAAAAAGTACACAGAAATATATGAAGAGAAAAAGGCATTAGGCTTAAGTGCACTGATTGCGACGGAAGTAGACGACTTGTCACTAGCTGATGTATCAACAAATGAAGGCATGAAGTATATTTACCAGCAAACAGCTATGCGCAGACAACATATTATTGAGGCAGTAAACAATGCAATATCAGTATTGTAAATATTGGGTTATAACAAGGCGCTACAGCAGGATTTAGGTAAAGTGTCATATTTTTTTGAAAAAAGCACAAAAAATCCGCCACTTCATTCAAACCTCTGAGCTTAGAGTTATTACTACAAGGAGGCGTCCTGATGGATCAGACAGTTTCACAAACTAAACTGATATTCTTTACTAAGCAAAACCTAATTCACCTTACAATTAGCATATTAATTCTCGTGGCTCTTTTCTATATTTACACGGGCTTAATGCTAGCTATTCCCGAATTTTCTGAATTATCGAGAGCTTTTAGTGTGGAAGTCCCTGTTATTACTCAGTTTATGTATGAAAATTTCATGTATTACCCTTACTTATTTTATATAGAAAAAATATCATTTATCATATATTTCTTAACCGTTTTTATATCAGGCATTAGTAAATCATTATTTAAAAAGATTGCACTTACAAATTTTGCGGTCTGTGTACTGGTTACCGCCACAACATTCTTTTTCATGTATTTGCCTATTTTTAAAATGGATTCCGTTGTATGAAAGTTATAACAAGTGGGTCGTGCGGGGCATTTCATCATTGGGAAGAAATCAGTGTCAGAGAGCAAATGTTGCTAATATCTTAGCGAAAACTGCGGATGCTAGCGTTTCCTTAGCTTGTTAGAGGGCTATATTAGCTAAAATACTTCTCTGAGCCGTTTTCTTCCTTCTCAAATTGTAGGAATTATGGCTGGCCTGGGCTTTGGGGCTATTACTGTTGCAGTAAAGAACTATCGGACTAGAAATTCATGAGAAAATTTATTATATACCTTCCTGTTGCTAGCGCTTTCTGGTTTGTGACTACCATTACATTAGGGGGTATCAATCATCCGAACTACCAGCATATGTCGCAATTTATAAGCGAGCTTGGTGCAGTTGGTACAATTAATGGACAGACAGTAAATCTAATAGGATTTGTTCCTGCAAGCATTTTTCTCACGGCCTTTGTTATTTTGGCGATATACCTTTCGTCAAGGAAAACAAAGCAAACTCTAGGCTTTGTGGGAATAGGGATGTATGCAATAACACTTTGCATTGCAGCTCTGTACCCTTGCGATGCTGGATGCCGTCCTGATAGTCCGACCACATCTCAAATAATTCACAACCTTTCGGCCATTTTCGGTTACTTAAATGGAATAGCTGGTGTTTTTATATTAGCATCAGACGTAAAACAAAAGGGCAACAGAAAATTAGGGATTATAGGTTACGTCCTTGGCAGTGTTGCAGTAGCAATGTTCTTTCTTCTTTATCCTGAGTTTTTACTTGTTGGGTTAGCTCAAAGAATATTTGAGTTATCAATGTACACATGGATAATTTTATATTCATTCTATTTTCAGGTTGAAATACTTAACAAATCAAGCAAGAAGGATGCGGTAAACCGGGCCTCTTCTTGAAGCATTATATAAATGGTGCTACTGAACACTGTGGTTCAGGAAGTAAAAGTTGAATGTGAACTATAGGCAAGGAAATAAAGGTGACTGCTGCCGCATCGCAGAGTTAGATCACATAGCTTCTGGTGGTGCTGTGGAATACCTGTTTCACGATTTGATACCCAACAAATCTGCTTTAGAGCTACTTTCTGACGGTCTGGAGCAAGACGTTTATTCGCATACTTTTCGTAGTTGTATTGTCGCGGAGTTCGATCAAAACATCATCGGAATGGCATTGTCCTATCCGGCACACTTGCATTGTATAACCGATGAGCTAACGAATTTTTTACCGGTGGATCGTTTAGAGAAATTCCATGAATTTTATTCCGCCAGAGTTGAAGGAAGCTATTTTCTGGATGCTATGTGCATTGATAAAGCGTACAGAGGGTTAGGGGTTGGAAAATCACTACTCGAACATACAAAATCGAAAGCGATTAGTGAAGGCTACAATGAACTAAGCCTTATCGTATTTTCCGACAATAGTCGCGCTATTAAGTTTTATAAAAGGCAAGGATTTAGGAGTCTTAGAAATATCAAATTAGAGCCACATAAACTTCTTCCTCATAATGGTGGTTGCTTACTAATGAAGGTGGAAATATAAATTAATATAATAAGATGCAGCAATCATGCTATTGATATTAAATAAAGGAGATAGTTTATGGGAATGGCTGGAATCAGTATTTGGCAATTGATAATTTTGCTTATAATCCTACTTCCAATAATCCACGTGATTCTGTCAAGTCGCTCACATGGAGGTGCTAAATTTGGATGGTTCTTGGCAGTCTTTATATTTTCATGGTTAGGGTATATTGTTTATTTAATAGTTACTCAGCCCGCTAAAGACTCCAGTGTTTAAAATACAGAAAATTTGACCATACTGGGCAGCGAGGCGCCAAACCGCTGCTTCGCCATTCCGCAATTTCTTGGTGTTCTCTGCTATAAGTCATAGCCTTTTAAAGGACTTGAGTGGATGCCGATAGAAGATGTTGCGGTAGGATTGCTTGTTGAGTGCTCACTTGACAAGTGCAGATATTTTTCTCGGAGTAAGAATGCAATATAAAAACTATACCATTAAGACAATGGATAAAAAGGATGTTGATATTGCCATTGAATGGGCGGCGCAGGAGGGTTGGAATCCGGGACTTCATGATGCCGATTGTTATTACACAGCAGATCCAACCGGTTTTCTAGTTGGGCTTCTTGATGGGGAACCCATCGCTACAATTTCTGCGATCAAATACGGCGAATATTTTGGATTCATCGGATTTTACATGGTCAAACCTGAATATCGTGGCAAAGGTTATGGTATTCAACTTTGGAAGGCTGGACTTAAATATCTTGAAGGGCGAAATATTGGCCTTGATGGGGTTATGGCCCAGCAGGACAATTACAAAAAATCCGGATTCAACTTAGCCTATAGAAATATAAGATATGAAGGGCAAGGTGGGGGCGATTTTCCTGAAAATGCGGATATTGTTGAACTGTCCTCTTTACCTTTTGAAACCATTGATATATGTGACCAACCGATGTTTCCTGCACACAGATCCCACTTTTTAAAATGCTGGATAAATCAACCTGATAGCTATGCTTTAGGCATAATGAAGAGCGGAATGTTGGCCGGTTATGGTGTTATTCGTGCGTGTCGGATGGGCTACAAGATAGGGCCCCTCTTAGCGGATAGTCCTGAGCTAGCCGAATTCCTGTTTCTGGCTCTAAAATCGAAAGTACAACCCTCGGTCCCTGTGTATCTTGACACGCCAGAAGTTAACCAGGCAGCAGTATCATTGGCAGAAAGCTACAATATGGACGTTTCGTTTGAAACAGCAAGAATGTATACGGGAGAAATGCCTGCATTGCCGTTCAACCGGCTATTTGGTGTAACGTCTTTTGAAATCGGGTAATCAAGGTGCAACAGATAAAAAACGAAAAACTGCCGGACACCCAGATATTGAAAGGTTTCTTCTCTGTACCCCTTACTATCGTTTCGTTGCCCGTTGTGTTCGTTGCGCTTTCTTGTGTAGTCGGTCAAAAGAATAGAGATTCGCCCGTGTTATTGGCCAGGTGTCTAGCCTGAAACGCTGTGCTGAGTGATTGGTCAGGGGTTGCCCAAAATCTTTACTTGTAGGAACACTTATTTGGATAAGTCTAAAGAAGCTGTTATTAGAAATTATTTATAAGATCAATTCCCTTGGGGTTTTAATGCTCTTGGCTCGCTTTTCCCGTTTCTGATACTTGCTTTGTCTCTGGATCCAAAGAACAAAGTAGTGCAATATCAAAGACATCTGAATGCGTAGATGAAGATACCGCGCACATCAATGCATAGAAACGCGCATGCGCAATGTCCCTAGAAAGGAGGCTGTAAGTGTTTGAAAAAATCCCTATTATTTCAAATCTTTATATGGATATTGACCGATTTAAGCGATCGACAAACCGAGCGGCTCGATATACAAGTGTTATGTGTCAGTAGTGGTATCGAAGCTGAGCAATGAGAATAGAGTCGTCAGAGACTTTGTACACGATTCTATGCTCATCATTGATGCGCCTCGACCAGTAGCCTGAAAGGGCATGTTTGAGAGGCTCGGGTTTACCTATACCTTCAAACGGCTCTCTTTTAATATCTTTGATCAAGGTGTTTACGCGATTGAGTAGCTTTTTGTCGGTTTTCTGCCAATACAGGTAATCTTCCCATGCTTTTTCAGCAAATATTAATTTCACTCAATCAGTTCCTTCTCGACACCCTGTCCGTCTTCCAATTCGGCCACTGCTTCAATCAGTCGGCGCATGTTTTTTGGGCTTCGCAAAAGGTATGCAGTCTCTTCAAGCGCTTGATAATCGGCCATGGAAATCATGACGACAGTACCTTCTCCTTTCCGGGTTATGGCCACTGGCGCGTGATCATTGCAAACCTGTTCCATCGTTTTGGCAAGGTTACTGCGGGCAGACGTATAGCTTATACTTTCCATTTTTCTAAACCTGTACATGTACAAAAATATGTACAAATTGTAGCTGCGCATAACAATCAGGTCAAGTATCGCCGCTTCGCGGCTAGGATCTCCGCAAACTGCGCTTGCTCCGGCCTTTTAATGCGACCTTATACGGCTTGACACAAAATTCAGTAACAAGATTGGAGGATAACGTGACACACTATATCGACGGGTTCATTCTTCCTGTGCCACGTGACCAACTACAGACGTATAGAGAAGTCGTTGAAAAGGTTGCGGAGATTTGGAAGGAACATGGTGCACTTGATTACTCAGAATATGTTGGCGACAACTCAAATTTGGAGGGCACTCGATCTTTCACTGATGTTGCGAACATAAAAGAGGATGAAGTCGTCATCTTTGGGTGGGTCTCATTCAAATCTCGTGAGGCGCGTGATCTTGCAAATAAAAGAGTTGCAGCCGATCCAAGGATGACGGATTTGATCAACCCACTGACTAATACATCGAGACCGATCTTTGATGCTGAACGGATGGTGTATGGCGGATTCCGGTCGCTCGTTCAATCATCCAATCAGAGCACTGTATAATAAGTGCTTGCACTCGACATTTTTCCGCTGTGCTCCAAACCAGCCGCAAACAATAGTGACTATGCATATATCAAAGCATTTACCCAGTGAGCGCTTAACAAGCGCTGGCAAGTGTGACAGTTTTAAGCACTGTTTCGCAGAAAAGTTGCCTCTTCCTGAGGCGCTAAGAGTCAAACCGTGGCGGTCATAGTTCTGAAAGCGATTGGGGTTTGGTTGGTAATAGTCATTACAGCAATCGTTAATGGACTGTTTCGTGAAAAATTTTTGGTCCCTGCGCTCGGGGCGGAATTTGCATTGCCGTTGAGTGGCGTACTATTGTCCGTTCTGGTGTTATGTGTATCGTTTGCGTTGGTATCCTTTCTCGATTCTTCGGAACCGGGAGTACTGCTTGCAACTGGCTTATTTTGGGTAACACTTACAGTTTGTTTTGAATTTTTATTTGGGTATTACGTTGTGGGAAAAACGTGGTCGGAGATAATGCAGGTATTTAATCCTCTCAAAGGGGATCTGTTCGTTCTAGCCATTTTTATAACTGCCCTCGCGCCCTGGTTGTCCGCCAAAGCAAGAGGGATTCTATGAGTGTAAAAGCGCTTAACCAGTCAAGGCAGGGGATGCAGCGCACCGCTGCTTGAATCCATAGACATTTATCTGATTTGGTCGCTTATCTATAGGGGTAGCAAAATTGAACAATGAATGGGACGAATATGCCGAAGGCTGGGATGCTGATGCCTCGGTGCAGCAATATGCCGATAATGCATTTGATGAACTATCTAAGCTCGTTGATCTTAATGACTTATCTGTCTTTGATTTTGGTTGTGGTACTGGTTCACTTGCCCAAATACTTAGCCCAAGAGTGAAGGATATTGTTGCCCTTGATGGCTCATCAGAAATGATAAATATTCTGAGTAAGAAGAAGCTAAGTAATGTATCCACTATTTCGGGATTTTTGACTCAAGACTTGATTGATAGTCATCCTCTTTTAACCAAGAAATTTGACCTAATTGTTGCGTCATCCGTTTGTGGTTTTTTGCCCGATTATGAAATAACTCTGGGACTGCTAAAGTCTCTTTTGAAAATTGGCGGTGTGTTTGTGCAGTGGGATTGGCTATCGAATGATGATACTTCTGATGTGGGGTTGTCTGAAACCAGAGTGGTTCGTGCTCTCAAGGAAAATAAATACATCGAGGTTCAAGTGAAAACGCCATTTGAAATGAGCAGTTTAAATGGCACCATGACAGTATTAATGGCGAGTGGTAAAAACGCCTGACACTCAGCAGCACATTTCTCGCAAGCGGCCTGGAATCGTCGCTTCGCTACTTACCTGTGTACCTGATGTTGAGGCTATCGGAAATCCCGACTCAGCGAGCAAGTATTGCTAATATAGTAGTGAAAACTGTGGATGCGAGACAGTCCTTAATTTGCTTAGCGGTTATGTTTTTACAATCTTTCTCTGACCCTGTTTTCCGCAGCAATTCCTTGCTTATTGGTTCAGTCTAAATGTGCTTATAAAACTATCTTTTTAAAAATCCCGCGCATCTTATTCAGCAGACTAAATGACAATCAATCATGATTCAGGGAAAAATTGAGCAAAAAATAATCTCAAATCCAGTATCAAAATCAAGGCCAGAGAGTAAGCATTTCTTTGGGGTGTTGAAGGTCATGGTGGATTAGTGGGTAGCAGAAAGAAGTTGGTTCATCATCAATTGCATTTTGCCAAAGTATTCAAAGAACGTATTTTTGATGTCAGTATGGCTTTACGGCAAGCTTGTCTGGGCTTAGATGTTAATTCTTTGTGGATAGGATATCAGCGGCCAGGATTTAGATTGTACCAGGAGCACGAGTATAGTGTTGGTCTTGAATATATTAGTTATAACAGGTTAAGGTGAGTCGGAATCGCTCTCGGTTTCGATGCTTAGAATACTATGCATAGGTTACAAAGCAGAGAGGATGAAGTGTAGCGGCTTCGGGTTCTGGATAAGAGGGATAGCTTTTGCTTGATGGTCTGAGTCATATTACCTTAGCCGTAAAAGATATAGATCGGTCTTTTGATTTCTATGTCAATCTACTGGAGATGAAACCCTGTGTCAGGTGGGATTACGGAGCATATTTGGTATTGGGTGATCTTTGGTTTTGTCTATCACTCGATGATGAAGTTGCAACAAGCACTGACTATACGCACATAGCCTTTGCAGTAGCGAAAGATAATTTTACCGACATTTCAGAAAGACTGTTGAATGCTGATGTTACCGTTTGGAAAGAAAATAAAAGCGAGGGAGATTCTTTGTATTTCCTTGATCCAGATGGTCATAAGTTAGAAGTTCATGCGGGAAGCCTTAGCAGCCGATTGGAAGCGTTGAAGAAAAAGTCCTACCCAGGACTGGTCTGGTGTTAAGGAAATAACAAGAGGCTCAGGAATTGTTTGTTTCTGACTGGATCCTGCGGGATTTTCGATTCTTAGTAGTCTAAATTATATTCTGGTTGGAGAGCTGATATGGATATTGACCGATTTCTCGGATCGACAAACCGAGCCTGTGTGGTACACAGATATCATGTGTAATCGCGTATGACTCCAGCAATTGAAAAACTAACCCAATTCTTAGTTGAGCTTGAAGCTAGCAAAGATTTTGGTTCTCTGGAAGAAGAAGTTGATCACATTGGTGTCATTAACCAGGTTCGTGACGCCATTGGCCAACTCAAGCTTTGCGAGAAGCATGGCATTACTGGTGGATCCTTAGTTAGTGTTTTACCAGAAACAGGTAATCCAAATTTTTGTTATCTGGTCGTACATTAGAACGAGTCATCTCAGCCTGAAAACTGGGAAGAGGTTAACTTAGAAGGTCAACAAATACAGTTCAGTGGTGGGGATCTTGTCATTCGCAAGTAGCCAACATATAACAATCGGGTCAAGTTTGGGATCTACGGTTCTCTATGTGCGCCTTCGATCCCTTACCCGCTGCGTCATGCACAGGGAGACATAGGTGCTATTATTTGAAACTGAGAGGTTGGTCGCACGGCCGCTATCGCTCAAAGATCTTCCAGCACTCACTGAAATTTTGAGTGACCCCGAAGTCATGAAATATTCTGTTCGCGGAGTTTGTGACGAAGAAGCTACCAGAAAGTTTATCGACTGGTGTATGGAGTGCTATTCATCCCACGGAGTAGGGCCATGGGCATTGTTGGAGAAAACATCGGGTGGCCTTATTGGCTTCTGTGGTGTTGGTCCCGAGTTGGTTGGTGACGTTGAGGAGATCAACCTGGGTTACCGGTTAGCGCGGAGGTTCTGGAATCAGGGATTTGCGACTGAAGCTGTCAACGGCGTTATGAATTATGCCTTTGATCAAAAGCACTGTGAGTCGGTGGTTGTTATCATTGAGCCAGAGCATATGGCGTCCGTAAGAGTTATTGAGAAAGCGGGGTTTGGAGACTACAGAACCCATGAATTTCATGGTCGGCCGGTGCGTCTATATCGAATAACCAGTCAAGACTGGGGACTGCATAACAGCCCTGGAGCCTAATGGCTATATAATTACTGTATTTTCCGACCATACCTCAGGTAAACCAATACAGGTTCAGCTTTGGCGTCTGTGAATACGGATTAGTCAACAAGAATGGACTAAGTTAAGAAAGGAGGCCTTATGAAAACAAAAGCACTGTCAACATGCTTCTGCACCACCAAAGTGGATTTATGCAAGGAATTTTATAGTAGATATTTTTCCGCTAAACCGGTGTTTGATTGCGGTTGGTATGTCACGATAAAAATAGATAGAGATGGGCCAGAAATAAGCTTTATTCAGCCGCAGCAAAAAGATACACCCGTATTTTCCGGGGCAGGTGTGATGCTTAACTTCAAGGTAGACGATGTGGATACTGAGTACACTCGTTTAACCGGTGAAGGCCTCCAGATTGCAATGCCCCTGGAAGATCACCCCTGGGGAGATAGAGGTTTTTCGATAATAGATCCCATTGGAAATTCCGTTTATGTGTACTCAGATAGAAAGCCATCAAAAGAATTTGAGCAATATGTCATCGGCTAACTGGTACGGATAAGTTGTGTGAAGTCATGACCTACTCCGTTTATTGTACGAGTCATTACTTATTTAAGTAATTGTCTCAGTGGGTTTTTATGATGAATTGATTTATGCGCTCAGAAATGGCCCAGATATGGAGGTTATAGGTAAATCTCTCCAATACGCACCTTTGTTCGTAACAAAAAGTTGTTGAACTAAGCCGCTCGTCGCAGAGCCTTTCGCGCCAGTAGCCTTGTAGAGTCCAGTGTCGGTAATGGAGAATTTTTATCGTCAATAATCAAGGGGATTTCAGTGCAGCCCAGAATGACGGCATCGCAGCCCTGATCTTTCTGGTTAGAGATAACCTGCTGAAAGTAGGAAACTGACTCAGCGTTAAACTTCCCATAGACCAGTTCATCCATGATGATGCGGTTTATTTCTTCGCATTCAACTGTATTGGGCCTGACATATTTCAGTCCTTGTCCGGTTAGTTTTTCCGGATAAGTTTCGCTTTCAACCAGCCAGCGGGTTCCTGTGAGACCGAGACACCTGAAGTTTCGATCAATGGCTTCTTCCGCAACCACCTCGGCAATGTGCAGCCAGGGAAGGGGTGAACGAGATTTGATATGGTTGAGTGCCTTGTGGATGGTGTTATCGGGACAGATTAAAAAGTCGGCTCCAGTCTGGGCAAGCTTGTTTGCAGAGGAGAGCATCAGTTCGCCGACCCCTGCCCAGTCATCTTGGTCGAGGCATTTCACATAATCTGCCAGTGAATGGGTATGCATTGATACTTCCGGGTGGGCGTGAGGCCCAAGAAGCTGCGCACCTTCCTCGCAGATTGTTCGATAGCAAAGAGCCGCTCCTCCTGCGGAGCAGGCGACAATACCTATGTGCTTTGGCATTTAGTGTTTATCCTTTTCTGGGCCTGGTATCCAGGTCTACTTTTTATTTATTGGGCGAAGATAAATCCAGGGATCGGCTCTCGGTTGTAAAATCAGAAGTTTTTGGAATCCTTCTGATTATTAGTTGGTGCCAAAAGCCGAAAATACAATTAAAGATTTACAGCTATTTTGCCAAAGTGGTTACCGCTTCCCTGATACTCAATGGCTTCGGCGAGATCTGAGAATTCAAATACCTTATCTATAACGGGTTTAGTCTGGCGGACCTCCATGGCTCTTAGCATCCGGGCGTGCATTGCTTTTGACCCCACCTCAACACCTTTAATATTGACCGCGTTATACATTATTTCTGCTGTATCAACATTACCGTCACACACACCTTGAATGGCTCCTATCTGTGCGATCGTACCGCCCGGCCTGATGCATTGAAGCGAGGTGTTCAGGTGGCTGCCTCCTACAACTTCTGCAATATGGTCAACGCCCAGGCCATTGGTTATTTGAAGAACCTGATCGACCCAGTCTGGGTTTGCAGCGTAATTAACAGTGTGATGTGCTCCAAGTCTTTTCACCTCCATAAGTTTCCTGTCATTGCTTGATGTCACAATCACCTCGGAGCCCATCATCAAAGCAAATTGCATGGCAAACAGTGAGACTCCTCCGGTACCTAGAATCAGAACAGTATTGCCGGGTTTTAAGTCAGACTTCTCGACTACGCCATTCCACGCGGTTAAAGCGGCACAAGGCAGTGTGGCTGCTTCCTGGTAGGATAGATAGTCTGGAATTTTAATCACTGCGGTTTCGTTGAATCGTACGTACTCGGCAGCAACCCCATCTGCACCGGGGCCGCCCGGAGAGCCCTGCAATTTGGCTGGGGTCATTTCCCCATCCTGCCAGTTTGGGACGATCAGGCTGCTTACCCGATCTCCGACTGCTAACTCAGTCACATCTTTACCTATAGCGACAACTTCACCTGCGCCATCTGCGACGGGAACCCGTCCATCCTCCTTTAGCTTCCAGCGGGTGATTCCGTTAACCACCAGGTGATCTCGGTGATTCAGAGCGAGGGCCTTCATTTTAACCAGAATCTGGTTGGAACCGCATTCAGGAACTTCCTGTTCTGTCATCAAAAGACTGTTTTTATGGATTTGATAAACTTTCATAATGAGTGATCCAAAGAGTGTTTGTAATAGGTCATGAGCAATAGGTTGTAGTTGTATCATCTTGACCAATGGTAATTAATGGCTCTAATATGGGTTTCTTAATTTCCTCAGGTGAAATAATCATGGCCCAGATCGACCGAATCTATCTCATGCAGTTGTTCGTTAAGATCATTCATCTGGGAACCTTCAGCGCAGCTGCTGACAAGATGGGCATTGCTGCTTCAAAGGCAACCAAGGACATTCAGCAACTGGAGAAGGATCTGGGCAGTGTTTTGTTGAATCGATCAACGCGATCAATCGGTATCACCAACGCGGGAGAGTTGTATTATGATGCTGCAATGGAAATATTGGCGTCCTATGATGGCCTGCTGGATAACTTAAATTATATTAAGAATCGCCTTACCGGTGAGTTGAGAATTACCGCGCCGGAGCTGTGGGGGAATATCGTTTTAACGCCTTTGGTCTTTGAGTTTAAGAAAAAATATCCTGATGTTTCTATCCGGGCAAGCTACAGTAACGATATTGTTGATTTAATTAGAGAAAATATCCATATTGCATTTCGTAGTACAAATTTGACTAATGAACCCTATTTGTCTAAAAGAATTTCAACAGATAGATCAGTACTATGCGCCAGTACAGAATATATAAAAAAAAATACTCTTCCAGAGCAGTTGAGTGATCTGGAAAAATTGGACTACATTACTTTCAGTCATTCTGAAAATACATACAATAGACTTGAGTTTGACTACCAAGGTAGTCTTCAGAGTATTACCCTGACTGGAAGCTTAACATTTAATTCTAAGAAATCAGTATATGATGCTGTAGTCCGGCATCAGGGGGCAGCAGTCCTTCCGAACTATATTGTACAGCAGGGTATTGAAGAGGGAACTCTTGTAACGTTGTTACCAGGTTATAGTCTCCAATCCAAGAATTTCTACGCATTCTATACTCAACGAAAGAAGGACAGTGCTTTAGTGGGAAAGTTCATAGATTTTGTCCAGAATAATGTGACTGATTAATGAGTGTTTGCAGGGTGGTCAGAATGAACTTGTTTAAAGAATATTTAAGCTATAATCTACAGCCGAGAATATTTAGTATTAACTAGGACAGAGAAAAATTAGATGGAATCAATTAATATTCAATATTATAAATCTCCATGTGGAAGTTTAATTCTTGGATCTTATCAGGATAAACTCTGTCTCTGTGACTGGCAGTATAGAAAAGCAAGGGATTCTGTTGATAACAGAATAAAAAAGAACCTGAAAGCCATTTATATAGAGAAAGAAAGTGCTGTGGTAGAAAGCACTATTAAGCAGTTAGAGGAATATTTTTCCTACAAAAGAAATCAATTTGATATTCCGTTGTACCTGGCTGGGACAGATTTTCAACGGAGCGTTTGGGAAGCATTATTAACGATCCCTTTTGGTGCCGTTTCCAGTTATGCACAACTGGCGGAAAAGCTCGGTAATAAGAAAGCAGTCAGAGCTGTTGCCAGTGCCAATGGGGCGAACGCTATCAGCATTCTGGTTCCTTGCCATCGCATCATCGGTAGCAATGGCGAACTGATTGGTTATGCGGGAGGTCTGAATGTCAAAGAAAAGTTACTTAACCTTGAGCGGGATTTGTTTTCCCGCAGCTCGGAATAAATATATCCCCGCCTTTTTTGGCTGACTGATAGGTGTTTCGATTCAGGGAGCCGGGTTATTATCACCTTGTCGCATCTGCCGTAATGTTGACCAAGCCATTGCCACTAACAGGAGTGCTGACAAGATCAACACGCCCCACAGCATCACTTGTTTCCAGTCCACTTCTCTGGTTTTTGAAAGAGCCTCTTCTCCTTTTAGTTCGTACTGCTCGCCCGGTTGAACCTGCTGGTTGACTAGCGCTGTTTGCTGATTATGAGCGAAAACATGCAGTCCGGATCCTGTGATAAGACCTGCTTTACCACTACCATACGCCAGCACAAAAGGACCATCGCCCCGGGCAGAGTACAATAGCTGGTGAGGGCTCCAGTGCCAGACCAGTTTTGGCGGGCTGGAACCAAAGCCTCCGGTTGAACTTTGAGTTACCAGCTTCCAGTAGCGATCGGTTTCCTGGTTCAGGTGTAACTTTGTCCGCCGCAGAACAGCGCCATCTGCTGTCAGGTTATATATCATTCCAGAACTCCGGTATTGCCAGGGGCTTTTATGATCAAACCGAGAATAGAGCCTGGCCTTAACAAAGGTGTTCTGCTCGCTGGGTAATACCTCTAATTCGGCAGCCGGGAAGGGGCCTGGTAGTTCGAACAGCAGTTCGTCGGTTGATTTGTCCTTTGCCCCCGCATTTTGCACAACCTCCTGTATCGAAAGCTGCTGTCGCTTGCCTTTTTCATTTTGATCAATAGGGGTCATCCATGCTGATCTCAGTTGAATTATTTCACTCCCCTTTACAGGACTTAATCGGAGATAGCGTGAAGAGGTATCAGCTAATGAAATACTATTCTGCAGTAGCCGGTTACCATTGAAATGCAGGTCGGTCACAACTGCGTCATCGTTAAGAACCGTCCAGTTTTCAAGGTCATTACTTAGCTCTACCTTAAGTCGGTGTACTCGGCCTTGGCTGGATTCCTGCCAATCCAATTGCAAACTGGCCGCTCTGGGATGTGGCGTCGAATCCCAGAGTTGAATAAGGTATCCATACAGAATCTCATTTTGTTTTGGTACTTGTTCGGAAGCTGTTATGCCCATGTACCCATTATTGATACGCTGACTAAGGTTAAGAGAAATCGCTTTGATACTCGTTGTTTGACTGCCATACAGCGGAAATAGCTGTACCGTTTGACGAGATGACTCTTTAAGTTGTTGAAGTGGAGTCAGTTTTAGCTCATAAGGTACCATCTGACCCTGGCCATTAAAGACTCTAAGGTCCCCCAGGTCATGCCGGGTAACACCCTGATAGACTGTTTGCGGGATTGATAGCTGGTAAAAGGCACTTGTGCTGCTGGTGTTCAGTTTCATTCCCCAGGCGAAATCTTCAGGTTCAAATATCTTTTCTTGTGCGTGGGCCGATCCGGTTAAGAGAAATAGCAAAGTTAACCTGTAAATAAATCTCATACTTCGGCCTCTTCTGCTCGGTTATCCGCCTTCTCTTGCCTGGGATTTTGATCACGGGGTGGTGCCGGTGAAAAATATCCCACCACAAGCAGTAGCAGACCTACACCTATAAAGGAAACTATCCGGGCGACGGTACCGCTGTTGGATAAGTCTACAAGGAACAGTTTCGCAACAACAAGAACCATCATTGCGGCACCGACCAGCCAGAGTGTTCGATACTTAAATCGGGTACCGCCAAGCATGCAGATCAGTCCTATGCTTCCCCAAAGCACAGCAATTGAGGCTTGAAATGTTTGAGAGTTGAATAAGGCATGAGAATTGAAAGCAATACCGCTCCAGTGATGCACTGTGCGAGCGACAATACCGTTAAGCAGTAGAAATAATGCGCCACCCAGTATAGCCAGATAAAGTTGCCGACTAAGCCCTCTGGCATTGAGTTGCTCTTTGCTATGCTGCCACCACTTGAACAGAACCAAGATGCTGAACAATAGAGTCAGATCCAACGGATTAACCACCGGTATAAACTGGAGTGGCCAGGGGCTGCCAGGATAAACCGCATTCGCCAACATTGTCCAGATCAGTAAGTACACTGCGATGGGCGCTACCACCAGGAAGCTATAAAGCTCATTATAACGGACTACCGGCCAATCCAGTCGCTTACCCAGGGTAAATAAACAAAGTATCATCAGCGCCGGTACCAATCCAAACGGGATTGCTTCCCATGTGCTCGCACCCTCTATCAGTTGCTCTATCTGCCAGATGGTTTCGGTGGTTATCAGGAAAGTCAGTAACCAGTAGCTCAGGCCATGGGATAATCGAAACCACAAAGCCTCTGGATTATCATAATGATGCAGTATCCAGTACTGGGCCGTTAATGCCATGAACCACCCCAAAGCTAACCAGCCAACAAAAGGATGGGATTCGTCTACCATCACGCCCAGGGCGGCCAAAGTCAGTGCCGGCAGTAGAGCAAGTCCTAGCCACTGTAAATGAGTCCAGGATAGCCGGGTTTTGAGAATCTGTGCGACTACGCCGGTTACCGCCAGAACAGCTAACAGCCAGGCCCACTCGGTCGAACTTGAGGCAAAGTCATCTATTTCCCGAACAACGCCAAATAACCACCAGAGGATGCCCCAGATGAGCAGCAGAACAGGTAGGCGTCTTTCTAAAGAATGTACCTTATCCCGGTGACGATTAATGTAAAAACCACTGAATAGCCCCGAAAAAGCTATTATCGTTGTACCGAGAAACAGGCTGTTCAGTAGTGGCATGTCCCAGTTAATACGGTGCATGTCCTCGATATAGAGTAATGCCCCTAACAGCTGTAATGCACTCCCGAACAATCGAGGTACCAATCGGTTTTGACGTAGCCCGACCCAAACCATCGCTGCCCCTTCCAGCGCCCAGAATGCAGCACTGAGCCGTCCTTCTAAGGCAAAGGGAACTGCCAGCGTTGCAAATACGACTCCTGTCGATAGAAAACTCTCTGACAGCAGCCGTAATGGCACCCCTCCACGGCGAAACAGGATTATAGCCAGTAGGATATAAAAGGCTCCCAAGGTGATGGAACTGAATGCCAGACCGTATTCATAATCTTTGATTAACATTGCCTGTAGACCTGCCGCGGCAAGTGGCACGCCAAATACCAGCGTACCATCGACCATTCCTTTAAGGTTGGGCGGTTGCCGCAGGGCAAAAAGAACAGCGATTGCAGTGTAAAGCAGAAAGAATGCAACTAAGAAAGGTTCCGTACTGGCAAAGAATGAGGGCTGGTAATATTGAAAGCCCCAGAGCGATCCTATAACAAAGGTAAAGCCGAAACCGACCAGGTTTAAAACCCGCCAGGCTCGAAACCAGGCAATTGCCAGAACACCGCCGTTGAGTAAAAGGTAGTAGCTGAACAGTGCGACGTGGCTTCCTTCGCCGGTGGAGGTCAGAATGGGAGCCATAAAGCCGCCAGCGGTTGCCAGAACGGCTAATGATCTGGCGTTTTGTAACAGCGCTAATGCTGCGGAAAAGGCTACAAATAACAGCATTAACACCAATGCTAAGGTTGCTGGTAAAACGGTGTAAAGTCGCAACGCAGCAAAGACAGTCAGGTAGAGAACGCCGACGGCTCCTCCTTGCAGGGCCAGCGCATAGGTCTGCTGTTGATTACGAAGGCGCCAGCCTAACAGCAACATGATAATACCGCCAACAGCAACCCCTGCCAGTCTGAATTCTATGGGCAGCATGCTGTTTTCAGCGGCAAATTTAAGCAGGAATCCAACACCAAAAAACAGCACAATCACACCTACACGAACAATCAGGTTGCCGCTGGTGAAGTAGTCCTTTACCCGTACTGCTAATTTACTGATCATCCCATCCAGTGCTGAAACTGTCTTGTGGCCAGAGGTTGCGCTCCATTGATCGGAAACTGATTCTGTCTCCGAACGGGCATTGGTTACTTTGTCTGAATCTTCGTTAAAAGATGCATCAGCTGCCTGATGAATTGGTTGGAAATCCAGCTTGTCGTTACTATCAGTATCGTCTGTTTTGGCTGCTGATGATGAAGAGGGGGGATCAGCAGGCGTTGCTATCGATATGTCCCGAGTCGTTCGCTGTGTTTTGTTATCCGCCTTTGCCATTGCTATGTCGGACTGCTGAACCGTTGACAAAGCTTGAGACAACCTGGCATAACTTTCGCCAAGCTCAGATATTTTTGATTCCAGTTGTTGAAGTCGCCGTTTCTGCTGAAACATTGTTCCCAGCAAAAAACCGAGGACAAGGCCAAATATCGTACCTTCTATCCCGAACACTCCGGCAGCTAGCAGACCGCCTAACACAGCGAGAATATAGGCCATACCTGTTCCCTCATAATTTAATCCTCTCGGTATTCAACCAGCCAAATAGTGTCAGGTCAAAAAAGAGAAGATCTATAGGCATAAAAGCAGTGAAAGAGTGGCATATAGATCTCCAGTGATGAACAATTGGTTACCGACAGCAAAAAATAAAGACTGGGGTGATAAGTGGTATATGGCTAGCCTTCAGGTCTTATTTTACGAGACTTTAGAAAACAGGACTCGAATAGAGCGTATAAGCGGACGGGCGGAATCGGATAAGATTGTTCCTTGTTGAGATAAAAAGAGGCAGAAATCGCCAAGTCAGCTATCAATCGCTAAGTCAGCTATCCGTATTGTGAATAATCTGCGCCTGATTGACCAACTCCGGTAGACTTTTAGCGTTCATCTTAGACATGACCCGAGCCCGGTGCACTTCCACTGTCTTCGGGCTGATATCCAGTGTTTCAGCTATCACCTTATTTGCCATGCCCTCTACAACCAGATTCATGACCTGCTTTTCTCGTTTGCTCAGGGTATCGTAGTAGCCCAAAACCTTGATTTCCTGTTGGGCGGCGTTTTGCCATTGTTCTGACAGCTTCAGTGCGCGGGAAACCTGGTTGAGCAGTACCTGATCATCAAACGGCTTTTCGACAAAATCCATAGCACCGTTCTTGATGGCTGTTACAGCCATCGGAATATCACCGTGACCGGTAATGACAATAATGGGGAGACGAAAGCGGCGTTTGTTTAGTTCTTGTTGTAATGCCAGGCCGTTAATGCCGGGCATTCTGATATCCAATAGCAGGCAACCCGGTTCTCCTTGATAGGATTCAAGAAACTGCTCTCCAGATGAAAAGCTTCTGATCTGATAATCAGGAGAATCCAGTAACCAGGTCAGGGAGTCGCGAAAGGCATCATCATCGTCGACTACAAAAACATTGTTGCTTGCACTGGACTTTGTAACTGAATTAGTGGCTGTCGTCATGTATGTACCTAGAGGAATACTAATTTGTACCCAGGGGAAGCCGTATCGTGAAGGTGGTCGTTGAACGACCGTCGGACTCTGCCCAAAGGCGCCCCCCATGTGCCTCAATTATTGTTCTTGAAATTGATAGACCCATACCGAGACCATTCTCTTTGGTAGTAAAGAATGGCTCAAACAGGTTTTCAAGTTGCTGACTCGAAATGCCTGATCCCTGATCCTGGATCAGTATTCTCATCTGTCCATCTTTTTGCCGAGTTTGTATTGTAATGGTTTTTACCGGCTGATCAGAGTGTTTATAGGATTCTATAGCATTGCGCAGCAGGTTCAGGATGACCTGTTCTATCTGAACTTTGTCTGCATGTATCCGCGGGTTGTTATCATCGAAACGGAAAATAAAGCGAATACCGGCGTTTTGAGCTTCCTGTTCGAGAAATTGAGATATCTCCTCGCACACGTCATTAATCTGGAATTCCATCCGCTGGTACTCTGTTTTCTTTACAAAGCTGCGAAGTCGTTTGATGATGTCAGCAGCTCTTACCGCCTGCCGAGCGATCAGTTCCAGTGCTTTTTTGATATCCTCCACACGGGCCATGCTGCCGTCTTCGATACGACGCAGTGAGCCGCGACTGTAGTTGAGGATCGCGGCCAGAGGCTGATTTATTTCATGAGCGAGTCCTGAAGCCATTTCACCGACTGACAGCAGTCTTGAGATATGAGCCATTTCCAGCTGGTGCTGCATTGATTCTTCTTCAGCTTTTTTGTAGTCAGTGATATCACGACCAATGATCGAAAAATACTGTAAATCACCCTCCTCAGACTTATGGGCGATGATTTGCTGAATCACGGCGATACGGTCTTCCATCGAGTCGGGCTTTAAGGGGATTTCTCCTCGCCAGTTACCTGTTTTCATGACCTGGGGGAATAGTTTTTCCTGCATTACATGATAGGTCTCTCGGGAAACAAGCTCATCAAGATGTAATGTCGGGAAACGGCCCTTATCAATATTCATGGTTTTTTGGGCGGCTTCATTGAGATAGTTGATCTGGTGATCTTCGGTACTGAACATTACCAGGTCTGAAGAGGCCTCTACCACCCGTGCCAGCCGGGTCATGGTGTGCTCGGTCTGCACGCGCTCGGTAACATCCCTGGAAACACAGATAATCTCTTCCATGTTTCCTGTTTCTGGATTGCGAATAGAGCGACTGGTGGTTTCTAGCCATACATAGCTGCCGCTTTTGCATTTGAATCGATAAGTACTGGTATAGACGCCTTCTCTGTAGGTTACTCCACTATCTCGGTTTGCCCAGGTGTTGGCATCTTCAGGATGAAACAAATCATAAGCGGGTATGCCGATAATTTCTTCAGGCGCGTAGCCAAGAATTTTCTCCACGGCCGGGTTGACGTCAATAAAGCTGAAGTCTTCCGGAGCATGTCTGGAGATAAGATCTGGAGACTTTTCGGCAAGTTGCCGGTAACGGTCCAGTGGTGTGTAGTCATCTTGCTGAAGCATTGAGTCAGGCATGTATCGGGGAACCTGCGAATAAGTGCATTAATTTCTCTGCGGGCTGTTTGGGCTTTCAGGAGACCGGATCCCTATCGCAGCAAGGTTCGATAGACCTGAATATCGCTGTCGTTGTTGCCTTGATCTCTAGTCACTCGTAGCGCCACAGGTTCTGAGGACTTGTTCGTAACTCCCTTGGTTCTGGGTTTATTCATGGCTGCTGTTACCAAACACTTTGGCCACCTGATGTCGTGGATATCAGCCGGCGTAAGGCATATCAATAGCGGCAAATATAATTTTTATGACTTTTGAAACGGTTGTTAGTTGATATGTTCCTATTGTCGGGGGTTCAGGCGACGCTGTCCAGTTTCTCAGGACTCAGGTCAGAATAGAATGGCTATATTTAACAACTTACGTGACTTAGTTCAGTTATATCGGTGTCTGTTTTAATCATTAATGGGTGCCTGTATTAGCAATTAGTCGTATTAGATCGGTGTTTTTCCAAAGTTACATTGTTTTTTATAGGGGAAAACCCGTATTATGGTTCCGGCGATAACTTTAGCATCTATCCTGCTATTGGCTGCATGGGTTTGCCTGTACTCCGATAGGCCATCTGATCGATATTTACTGATGTGCAGTCAGCCAGATTTGAATAAACAGCCAATCAACGTAACGATACATTGAAGGGGACATCAATGCCGCAGTCACCAAGCAATCCCTATGAACAGTACCTGGATCAGAATTCTGCCAATTATGAACCACTCAGCCCGTTGACCTTTCTGGAGCGAGCTGCTTTTGTTTACCCGCAGAAAACAGCGGTCGTTCATGGGGATGTTCGGCGCAACTGGAAGGAAACATACCAGCGTTGTAAGCAACTGGCGAGCGCTCTGAGCAAGAGAGGGGTTGAGGTTGGTGATACCGTCTCTGTATTGGCCCCGAATATCCCTGAACATTTTGAGGCCCACTTTGGTATACCCATGTCCGGGGCTGTGCTTAATTCCATCAATACCAGACTGGATGCTGAAACCGTTGCTTTTATACTCCAGCATGCCGAAACCAAAGTGTTGATTACCGAGCGTGAGTTTTCCGAAGTCGTATCAAAGGCTCTGAAAATGGTTGAAAAGAAACCATTGGTTATTGATATTGATGATCCCAGTTACCTTGATGATCCAAACTATAATGGTGGTGAACTTATTGGTTCCATGACCTATGAGCAACTGCTTGATGAGGGGGATTCCGATTACGATTGGCAGAGACCGGATGATGAGTGGCGTGCCATCAGTCTTAATTATACCTCCGGTACTACGGGTAACCCGAAGGGGGTGGTCTATCACCACCGGGGGGCGTATCTCAATGCCATCAGCAATGTCTTGTCCTGGGATATGGGGCAGCATCCGACTTATCTGTGGACTCTGCCGATGTTTCATTGCAATGGTTGGTGCTTCCCTTGGTCAATTGCCGCCAGTGTCGGTACCAATGTCTGTTTAAGACATGTTCGTGCTGAGCCTATTTATAAACTGATCAAATCAGAGCAGGTTAACCATTTCTGTGGTGCTCCGATTGTCTTGAACATGCTTAATGGAGCATCTGCTGAACTGAAACAGGGGATAAATCATCAGGTTAAAGTAATGACCGCAGGAGCGGCTCCTCCTGCTGCGGTTATCCAGGGGATGGAAGAGATGGGCTTTAAAGTGACCCATGTCTACGGTCTTACGGAAACTTACGGCCCTTCTGTTATTTGCGCTTGGCAGGATGAGTGGAATGATAGTGACGCTGAGCAAAAAGCCAGGTTAAAGGCACGCCAGGGTGTTCGTGCGCCGATGCTGGAAGGTCTGATGGTCGCTGACCCAACAACGTTAGCACCCGTCCCCAAAGATGGCGAAACCATCGGGGAGATTTTCATGCGTGGCAATCTGGTCATGAAGGGCTATCTGAAGAATCCATCCACCACTGATGAGTCTTTTACGGGTGGATGGTTCCATTCCGGCGATTTGGCTGTTTGGCATGAGGATGGTTATGTTGAAATTAAAGACCGATCTAAGGATGTCATCATCTCTGGTGGTGAGAATATCTCCAGTATCGAAGTAGAGGATGTGCTTTATCGTCATCCACAGATTCAGGAAGCCGCTGTGGTAGCCAGACCGGATGATAAATGGGGAGAAACCCCCTGTGCTTTTGTCACACTGGTTGAAGGCGCTGAGCTGACCGAGCAGGATGTGATTGAGTTCTGCCGTAACAATATGGCTCGTTTTAAAGTACCCAAAACTGTGGTTTTTGGCGGCTTGCCAAAGACCTCGACCGGAAAAATTCAGAAGTTTGTGCTGCGCTCTCAGGCGAAAGATCTCGATTAGTGTTCTGGTGATGGAAACGGTTCAGTCTGCTTGCTTCAACTGAACCGTTTTAATCGAACAGCCTAATTGACAGAAAATTACCTAAACCGAATGTGAAGAACGAAAAAGCAAATCAGGACTGACTTATGGCCGAGTATAGAGCCCCACTAAAAGATATGAATTTTGTCCTCCAGCAGCTGGTCGGGATGGATGATATTTCAACACTGCCCGGCTATGAAGAGGCTACGCCTGATATGGTTTCGGCCATTCTCGAAGAGGCGGCAAAGCTAGCGGGGGAGGTTCTTTCGCCACTGAATGTCATTGGAGATCAGCAGGGGGTAGCGCTGAATGAGAACGGTGATGTTCCTACACCTGAAGGCTATAAGGAAGCCTACCAGCAGTTCGTGGAAGGAGGCTGGGGGTCGTTGCAGTTTGATCCTGATCAGGGCGGGCAGGGGATGCCTCTTGTTCTGTCTACTCCGGTGATGGAAATGTGGCAGTCAGCCAACCTGTCCTGGGGACTGTGCCCACTACTGACTCAGGGGGCGATTGAAGCGCTTGATGCCAATGCCAGCGCTGAATTGAAGAACCGCTATATTCCCAAGATGGTCAGTGGTGAATGGACCGGGTCGATGAATCTGACCGAACCGCAGGCAGGTTCGGATCTGGCTGCGATTCGTAGTCGAGCTGAGCCGGAAGGCGATCATTATCGCATTAAAGGCCAAAAGATTTTTATCACCTGGGGTGAACATGATATGGCAGAGAATATCATCCACCTGGTGTTAGCCCGCTTACCGGACGCTCCTCCGGGCGTCCGGGGTATTTCATTATTTGTGGTGCCCAAATACCTGGTTAATAAGGATGGTTCGCTGGCTGAAAAAAATGACTGTGGAGCCGTATCTCTGGAACATAAAATGGGTATTCATTCCAGCCCGACTTGTGTGATGAGCTTTGGAGACCAGCAAGGGGCTGTTGGTTATTTGGTAGGAGAGCCGCATAAAGGCCTTGCCTGCATGTTCACGATGATGAACAACGCTCGTCTCGGGGTTGGGCTTCAGGGCGTTTCATTGTCTGAGCGAGCTTATCAGCTGGCAGTGGATTATGCCCGGGATCGGGTGCAGTGTCCGGCGCCTGGGGACAAAGAAGCCAGTAAAATCATTCGGCATCCTGATGTGCGCCGAATGTTAATGACGATGAGAACTCTGACCGAAGCCGGTCGTGCGCTAACCTATAGTGCCTATGGAAGTCTGGACTATCAGCACCGGGGCACAGCGGAGCAGCAGGCATACCATCAGGCACGAGTAGCCTTGTTGACGCCGATTGTAAAAGGTTGGTGTACCGAGGTTGCCCAGGAAGTAACTTCTCTGGGGGTTCAGGTTCACGGCGGCATGGGCTTTATCGAAGAGACAGGTGCTGCACAGTACTATCGTGATGCGAGAATTCTGACTATTTATGAGGGTACCAGCGGTATTCAAGCGCAGGATCTGGTTGGTCGGAAGACGTTGTTTGACCAGGGGGCGGCGATGGATTGCTTGCTGAATGAAATGCTGGAATCCGTGGAGATAGCGCAACAGGGGTCAGAGCGACTCAAGGCCATTGCAGGGGAGCTGCTATCCGCTATTGAGTCCATGGGGCAAACTCAGGCGTTTCTGCTTAAAGGTGCCAAGGATGATATTAATCTTGCCGGAAGCTTGTCTTTTAACTATATGATGCTTGCCGGAACGGTCTGCGGTGGCTGGCAGATGCTCTGTGGGGCCTCGGCGGCTGAACGGCTGTTGCAACAATCCGGTGCCGATACAGATTTTTGTGATGCGAAGCTGGCAACGGCGGAGTTTTATATGGAGCAGGTTTTACCGCGATATCTAAGCTATGCTGCAGCCGCAACGGGAGGGAGCCGCTCTATCATGGCGATGGATGAATCCCTGTTCTAGATGGATTCATTTTGGGTTCAGGGGCTTTTGTTTCAGAAGCCCCTTTTTTTATGCCTGCTGGTCCAGATGCAAGGACGGTGATTCTGTTACTGTTACTGTTGCTATGCTGCCCGGTGATCGGTGCCGTCACCGAGGACTTCAGCCAGGCTGGCCCTGGACAGTTCCCCTTGCAGTCCGCCATTTTCGTCCACAACCGGTAGTGGACAGTCGGTATCGAGAGTTTCGGGAATAACCGATTCCAGCAGAGCCTCCGGTGAAATTGATGGAATCTCCTCGAGAATCTCAGTATCTAGCCGGTGCCCTCCATCTTTTAGCGCAGCGGCTTCCAGAGAGCGTTGACTGATAACTCCCTGGTAGCCTTCCTCGTTTACATAGAAACCGTAATTTCCCGGTACCTTTTTCATTTGTATCAGTGCTTCGTCGATTGTTTCTGCGCTAATGCGACACAAGGCCGGCTTCATTACGGTTTCTACAGTGAGTGCGCGAGCACGGTTTACATCTCTAACAAATGCCTCCACATAGCTATCGGCAGGTTTTAAGAGGATATCAACCGGGGCTCCTTGCTGTATCAACTCTCCGTCTTTAAGGATTGCAATACGGTCGCCCAGTCGTAGGGCTTCATCTAAATCATGAGTAATAAAAATGATTGTTTTGTGCAGTTTTTCCTGAAGTTCAATCAATTGGTCCTGCATCTCGCTCCTGATTAACGGGTCCAGAGCGGAGAAAGCTTCATCCATTAGCAGAATTTCTGCATCGGTGCACAGAGCGCGGGCCAGTCCCACTCGTTGCTGTTGACCCCCTGAAAGCTGTGAGGGGAACTGCTCTTCATAACCGGACAGGCCGACTGTTTCCAGCCACTGCTGTGCTTTCTCCAGGCGAGTCTGTTTTGCAACGCCTTGAACGGCGAGTCCATAGCTGACGTTTTCTATCACGGTACGATGGGGCATTAATCCAAAGCGCTGAAAAACCATCGACATTTTATGGCGGCGGAACTGTTCAAGCTCTTTGGCAGATAACTGCATAACATCGGTGCCTTCAACGATGATGCGTCCTTCGGTGGGATCTATCAGTCGGTTAAAGTGACGAATAAGTGTCGATTTTCCTGAGCCAGAGAGGCCCATGATGACAAAAATCTCTCCCTTTTGGATATTCAGGTTGATGGCCTTGAGTCCAACGGTATGACCGGTTTCAGCTAATATATCATCCTTGGACTTACCCTCTTTCACCAGAGGCATCACGGTAGATGGAGTATTACCAAAAACCTTATAGAGCGCTTCTATCTGGATAAACGGCTGTTGATCCGGCTGCTCTGCTTGTTTCCGCTTATCAATCGCTTGTTGCTGGGGGTGAGCTGTTTGTTCTTGGATACGAGTATCAGGCATCTTTTGTACCTTGCATATGTTTCTGAGCGCGCTTTGCGTAGGCTTGAGAAACGCGATCGAAGATGATTGCCAGGGCGACTATCGCAAGACCGTTAAATAACCCAAGGGTGAAATACTGATTGGTGATTGATTTCAATACCGGCTGCCCTAGGCCTTTTACCCCGATCATAGAGGCGATTACGACCATTGCCAGAGCCATCATGATGGTTTGATTGATTCCGGCCATTATAGTGGGAGAGGCCAGCGGGAGTTGTACACCAAAAAGGCGCTGCATCGGGCTGGCCCCATAGGCAGTCGCAGCCTCCAGAACCTCCCTGTCGACCAGGCGAATGCCAAGGTTGGTTAACCGGATCACAGGTGGTATGGCGTAGATAACAACCGCGATTACCCCCGGTATCTTACCGATTCCCAATAACATGACTACGGGTATCAGATAAACAAAGGCAGGCATGGTCTGCATGATATCAAGTATCGGTGTGACGATGGCTTGTACTCGGTTTGAGCGGGCCATCATAATGCCAATAGGAATGCCAAGGAAAATAGACAGTAAGGTGCATACCGTGATGATACTCATGGTTCGCATGGTATTTTCCCACATACCGAAATAACCGATAGCCAGGAAAGCAAGTACAACACTTAAGGATAGTTTCCAGGAACGACTGGCCAGATAAACCAAAACCGTTACTGCCAGAATCACCGCCCACCAGGGAGATTGCAGTAATAGTTTTTCAAACCAGATCAGAAAACTGAGTAACGGATCGAAGAAGGATTCAATTAAGTCACCGTAGCTGCGGGAAAACTCGCGGTAGGCGGCGTCCAGTGATTTTCGGATTGCCAATAGATCGGTTCGATCCATTTGCGGGAACTTGGTGAGCCAGGAAGAGTCGGCCATCTAAGCCTCCAGAGCTTGATTACGTCGTTCTGGGTTACGTTATTAAGTATGGCCCCGCTAGTTGCGTACTGCCGATACTTATTTTGCTGGTTCAGCACTTGTGACGAACGACCCAAGCCCCTAACGGGTTTGAGTCGTTCAACAAATACAGCAGCCCTTAGCAGCTGGAATGGAAGTCAGAGGTTATCAAGGGCTGCTTTTACTTTCCCCGCTACCGCATCAGAAACCCAGGGGGACCAGGTGCTCTCGTAGTTTTTCAGAAAATGCTCCATGGCAATGTCACCGTCTGCCTGGTTTTCTTCCATCCATGCAAGCAGTTGATTCATCTGTACATTTTTGAAGGCTCGGGTGCTGAGGTATTTATATGCGCCTGGGGCACGGGAGGCAAAAGCTTCGGTCGTCACAGTATGTACGGGAGAGGGTGGGTACATGGTGGCTTTTGGGGTTTCACAATCGGCTTTACTGGTGCAGGTTAAATAGTGTTCCAGATCTACCCCGGAACCAAAATCTACCTTAACCATCTTATATTTTCCCAGTACAGCGGTGGGCGCCCAATAATACCCGAACCAGGGTTTCTGGCGTTCATAAGCTCGAGCGATGGAACCGGAGAGGCCTGCACTTGAGCCGGGATCAATCAGATCGAATCCTGCTCCTTCCAGGTCCAACGCTTTAAACAGATTTCCACCGGTAATCTGGCAGTTCCAACCCGCCGGGCAACCGATAAAGGCAGAACGGTCAGGGTCTTCTGGGTGTTCAAACAGTTTGGCGTTGGCTATTACGCCCTGGATGGACGCGAGGCTGGGATCTTTATCGACCATATACTGTGGAACCCAGAAACCTTCTTCTCCACCATCAGAAAGTGATTTACCTGCGATTCGTAGCCGTTTTTCGGCTACACCCTTGTCCAGAGCATCTTTCATGGAGTTGCTCCAAAGCTCGGGAGCAATATCTGGTTCACCTTTCTCGATCATCGAGGTTCCTGTTGGCATTGTATCGCCAGGTACCAGTTCAGCATCGCAATCATAACCGTGCTCAAGAATAAAACGGTCAATATTGGCAATCAGGGTGGCCGAGTTCCAGTTCATATCGGCGATAGAAACCTTACCGCAACTCTCCGAGGCAAAGCTGGAAGCGCTGGCGAGTATTAAGGTCACGGCGCTTGCAGCAACAGTGGGTATGCGCATGTGAACATCCTTAGTGAGCGTTTTTGTAATAAAAAATGTTATAACATCAACATCTTACGATTCTGAACCCATTATATCAACCGACCCGCAAGCTGTTCGTACCTGCAACCAAGGCATTTTTAACATTGAATTAATAGACAACGGGGCAGGAGAATCGTCAAGAAGGTGCTGTTAATCCGCTGTTATCAAAGGCGTAGGAGCGCCGCCTTTGCGTACTTGTAGAGGCGTTGGACCCTGACTAAACTTAGAGTAACGGGCGTGGGCCATGGGTGGTTTGCTCCCGTCGCCCTGTAAAGAACAAATATTCACTGTATAGGGTGGGAGTATGCTATGGGGAAGTTGGCACTTATCAGGCTTATCATTGCCTTAGTCGTTTTTATTGCCCCTTTGTTTGCCGCTGCCAAAGAACCATTTACAGTGGATCCTATGATTCATAATCAAGGGCCAACAGTCTACCTTGCTACCTCTGATTTACCCAAGGCTCCCCTGATTTATACCACCGGCGATCAGATTGACTGGAACAAACCCGGCTTGCGAATAGAGCAACTTCGGCTGGTAGCAGACAAATTACAAATTCGTTTTGCTTATGCTCGTTTACCTTGGGTTAGGGCTCTTAAACTTACTGAACGAGGTGTTGCCGATGCCGTTTTTGTTACCGGCTATACTGAAGAACGAGCAGAATGGGGAGCCTATCCTGTTTTGTCTGATGGTGAAGTTAACTTCTCACAAGCGATATCCAGTGTTAGTTATTGGCTGTATTCTCGCCAAGGTAGCGCGGTATCCTGGGATGGAAAGAAACTAGTCGTTAATGAAACCACTGATGCTGGTAAGGTCTCGATTGGAGCCAGTTTTGGTGATATGCAAACCGAGCAGTTGCAGCAACAGGGTTACAGCGTTTTTAACTCCAGAAATAATGAACAGCTGATGAAAATGGTCGAAGGGAAAAGAATTGATGCTGCGGTTTGCTTTCGAGACCTTTGTGACAAAATCATTCTGGCCAATCCTGAGTCTTTTGCTCATGTCCAAAAGCATCCTTTACCCTATCGGCAGTCTAACGGCTATTTAGTCTTTGGTAAAAAATACTACGCCGATAATCAGCCTCAGGTCGATGCCATTTGGGAGGCTCTTCAGCAACTACGGGAAGACGGTTCGATGGAAAGTCTCTACCACAAATGGGGGTGGCGTTGATCCAGTGAATAAGCGCATATCAGGTTGCACTGAGGGTCGACACTCTCAGTGCAACGATTCTGCATTCTGGGTCTGAATTCCAGAGTTGAAGGCTCTGGCTTAAATTCAGAGCCTTTATTGCTCTTATATATTGCTCTTATATGCATTTCTCTTATATGCACTACTCTGTTATATAAAGCTGTGTTATATATTAGTTTGTTGCGGTCATTTGGCAGTCCACTCTCCGGCAGTAATCAGCTTGTCAGTGACTTTATTAATTGCCCGTTCGGCTCGTTCAACGATGGAATCCACTTCGGCCGGGCTGATGACCAGAGGAGGGGCAAAGCCAAGAATGTCCCCTTGCGGCATAGCGCGAGCAATCAGGCCTTCTTCCAGGCAGGCGGCGGCGATCTGGGGACCGACTTTGAGATTTGGATCGAAATGCTCGCGGTTGGTTTTATTGCTTGAAAACTCCAATGCATGTAGCAAGCCTACACCGCGGCTTTCTCCCACAAGCGGGTGATTGGCAAAGGTTTCCTGCATCCGTTGCTGTAAATAAGCACCGGTATCTCGGGCATTTCCGACCAGGTTTTCCCGTTCAATTATATTCAGATTGCATATGGCAGATGCTGCCCCTATCGGATGGCCTGAATAGGTATAACCGTGACCCATTGCACCCCATTGATCGGTACCCTCTTCCAGTACATTCCATACTTTTTCGCCGACGATGACACCTGACAGTGGTTGGTAGGCTGAGGTCAGGCCTTTCGCTATTGTCATCAGGTCGGGTTTCATATCGTAGTGAATGGAACCAAAGTCAGATCCCAGTCGACCGAACCCACATACCACCTCATCGGCAATCAGCAATACATCGTATTTGTCCAGAACCTTACGAATTTCAGCCCAGTAGCCTTCTGGTGGAGGAATAATTCCACCAGTTCCCAGTACCGGCTCGCCAATCATTGCTGCAACGGTTTCTGGCCCCTCTGCCAGTATCATCTCTTCTAACTTTGCTGCGCAGTGTCTGGAAAACTCCAACTCGCTCATATTATCGTCTTCACGACGATAATAGTGAGGTGCGATGGTGTGTTTGATACGATCCAGAGGGAGGTCAAAATAGTTGTGAAATAAGGGCAAACCGGTCATTGAGCCTGAAGCAATGCTGGAGCCGTGATAGCCGCGGTCTCTGGATATGATCTTTTTCTTCTCTGGCAGGCCTCGGGCATTGTTGTAATACCAGACCAGTTTAAGTTGGGTTTCGTTTGCATCGCTACCGGACATGCCGTAGTAAACTTTGCTCATCCCCACCGGCGCCATGTTGATAATCCGCTCGGACAGTTCGACCAATGCTTCGTTAGTGTGGCCGACGTAAGTGTGGTAGTAAGCTAATTTCTTGGCTTGCTCATAGATTGCTTCCGCCATTTCGGTACGGCCATAACCGATATTGACACAATACAGGCCAGCAAAGGCATCAATTAGTTCAGTACCTTCGGAATCCCTGATGCGGATACCACTGCCACCGGTGATGATTCGTCCGGGTAGCTCTCCTGTAGCGTATTGTTTAAGGTGAGTGGAGGAATGAAAAACGTTGTTTCGATCAATCTCCAGGATTTTTTGAGTGTCAACCTTATTGCAGGCATCAGGGGATTGGTTGATACCGAGCGTATCACTGCTGTTAACTGCATCACTGTTATTAACTGTATCACTGCTATCAGAAGTCATTATCTGTTTCTCCATGGCGTATCTGTTCAGGTAGTCATCGGTTCTCGGGTTTCAAATAGGCTCACTTTGCAGGCAAGCACTGTTCAGGTCTGTGGCAATTACTGCAAAGGTATCCCCCATGCTTATCAAGGCCGGGTGCCGTCGTGCTGCCAGCACTCCCCCTCGTTTCGAAAAGTACTCTTTGGGTCGCTCTCCTGTGCGTTCCAGGGTATGAATCCGTGCAATCAGATCTCCTTTACGTATTTTGTCTCCGAGTGAAACGCACATCTCAAGCACTCCCTGGTGTTCGCTGAGCAGGTAGCAGCTTGCGTCTGGTATATCGAGTATTCGGGTTACTGGGGGAAGGTGGTATTCACCCTTGGTGATACCGGCGAAGATCAGAAAATTGCGGATTCCCCGATCAGCCATAGCAACTGTTTCGGGCGTACTGGTACCGCCACCACAGAGTTCCGTGGTGACAAAGACCTTACCCTGGTTTTCTACCGCTGTGTCGTACAGGGACGATGCATCCAGTTCAAACAGTGTCAGCGCATCAGGGGCGCCGAAAAGTTTGGCCCCTTCGATACAAGCGGCTTCTTGCGCGCTGTCCGGTAATCTGTGGGCAGCGGCAAAAGGGATGATATCCAGCGTTTTTCCCCCGGAGTGTATATCCAGAGCATAGTCACAAAGCGGAACAAGATAGCGAGTAAAATAGTCGGCAATACGTTCAGTGATGCTGCCCTGCGGATCGCCAGGAAAAGAGCGGTTCATATTGCCCTGATCTATTGGTGATGTTCTGCTACCGTTCAGCACAGCGGGGTAATTCATAGCCGGTACAATAATGACTCGTCCGTTGATCTGGTCTGCTTCTAACTCATTGGCAAGTTTCAGTAATCCGGTTATACCTTCATATTCATCCCCATGATTGCCTCCACTGAGCAGCGCCGTAGGGCCTTTACCATTTTTGACTACGGTGATTGGGATCATAATGCAGCCCCAGGCCGAATCGTCGTGAGAGTGCGGTAGCTTCAGGAACCCATGTTGTTTCCCGTCAAGGTTGAAATCGACGGTAGGGGTTATTGTTGTAGCAGGCGTCGTCGTTGCAGTGTTCATTATCGCGTCTGTATTGATAGTCTTTTGCATGACTGCATAACCTTTATCGATCCGTGTTTTTTATCTTCAGTTCTTTACAAAAAGTTTGCGGGGATAGTTACAGAGGGGTTCTGCACCCGTATCGGTGATGACAATGCTCTCGGTTGTCTCTATACCCCAGTCATCCAGCCACAGGCCTGGCATAAAGTGGAATGTCATTCCGGGTTTGATAATCGTCTTATCAGATCCTCGCAGGCTCATCGTGCGTTCACCCCAGTCAGGGGGGTAACTCAGACCGATAGGGTAACCACAGCGGGTAGCACCGCGATCAAACCCGAATTTGATCAGTGCGTCGTTCAGTGCATCTGCAATGTCGGCGCAGCGATTGCCAGGCTTTGCCGCCGCAAGTCCCGCTTCCAATCCTTCATTCAAAGCCTCTTCCGCGCGACGGAAATCAGCTGTCGGTTCACCGAGAAATAGGGTTCGGGACAGGGGGCAGTGATAACGCTTATGGCATCCTGCCAACTCAAAGAAGGTGCCTTCATTGTTTTTGAACGGGGTATCATCCCAGGTCAGATGGGGGGCCGATGCATCTTTACCGGAGGGTAGCATCGGGACGATGGCCGGGTAGTCGCCGAAATGGCCATCGTGGCCTGCCATGGCAACTTTGTAGATCTCTCCGACCAGCTTGTTTTTCGGCAAGCCTGGTTCAATCATTTCCAGAACGGCACGGTGCATGTTTTCGACAATACGGGCTGCTATTCGCATGTAGTTGATTTCCCGGTCGGATTTAACCGCTCTGCACCAGTTCACCAATCCCGTGGTATCGCTTAACTCAGCTTTTGGCAGGTTATCTTTCAGAGAAAGGTAAGCCGTAGGGCTGAAATAGTAGTTGTCCATTTCCACACCAATCTGGCCACGGTTCCAGCCTCTTTGACTAAGAATCCGGTTAGCCAGGTGCTCCATCGCATGATGAGGGGGATTCATAACGTAATGATCCGGGTAGCTGAGAATGTTTTCTTCTTCCATATAAACCCTGCGACGGGCTCCATTACTATCCATCTGACGGCCGTACCATACAGGGGCTCCGTCGGGACCAACGATGACTGCCTGAGGTGTGTAGAATGACCAGCCATCATAGCCTGTCAGCCAGGCCATATTTGAAGGGTCATGCACGATCAGGGTATCGATCTGGTGTTGGGCCATTGCCTCTCGAACCTTACCGAGTCTTAAGGCAAATTCCTCCCGGGAGAAATTCAATACACTGTCATCCATTTTTGTTGTCCTGCATTGGAAACTCTGTGTTGAGCGCTTTTGTAGCAAGTGCTGATGTATTGTCCTAATATAGAGAGATGTTTTATCAGTACACACCAATACAATATTTCAGGTCAATAAATTCTTTGTACTATGACAATTAATCTAAAACCGTTAATGACCGCAGGAATTCCCAAATATCTGGCTATTTCTGAGGCACTGGAGAAAGCAATTGCCAGTGGTGATCTGCCTTCCGGGGCTCGATTGCCCACTCATCGGGAGCTGGCAGAACAGCTGGAAGTCAGCGTACAGACAGTGAGTAATGCTTATGCCTATGCAGAGAAAAAAGGTTTTGTCCGCGCCTGGGTCGGTAGTGGCACTTTTGTAAACAGTTATGAGGTAGAGCAGGAAACAGAGTTTTTGTTAGTGGAAGACAAGGATACTGAAGGGCGGGCAATCGATTTGTCTATTGCTCATCCTGTATGCACTGCTCAGCACTCCCAGCTTTTCAAAGAAGCTCTGCTGAAAATGGCGCAAAGTGATACCGATGCGTTGATTCGTGCAGCCAGGCCGGTTCAGGGACAAAAACACCATGTGGAAGCGGCTGCTAAATGGCTGGAGAGCCAGAAAATTCCTGTGGAAACGGACCGTATTGTTCTCTGCAACGGCGCTTCTCACGGGTTAATGCTGGCGTTGGGAACCGTGGTACAACCGGGTGATCTGGTAGCCTGTGAAAACCTGGTTGACCATGGGCTTATAGCCCGTTCAAACATATTGAAGTTTAAGCTGTGCGGGTTGGCGACGGATCACGAAGGGATTATTCCTGAAGCCTTTGAGGAGGCATGTAAACAGAAGGTCATTAAAGTACTTTGTTGTACGCCGAGTATGAGTAACCCCACCAGTTCACATATGAGTTTAACGCGTCGACAGCACATTGCTGATATTGCTCGCAAGCACCGGGTACTGGTGATCGAAGATGATGTATATGGCGCCCTGGAGCCTGATAGAACTCCGCCGTTGTCCAGTTTTCTTCCGGATCAGGCGTTTTACATTACCAGTCTGACCAAAACTGTGGCACCGGGTATGCGGACCGGCTTTATGGTGGCACCACGGCATCTTTTGCAACATACCATCAGTCGCCTGGCTGCAACCAGCTGGATGGCAACACCGATGCCATTTGAAATTGCCTCTCTCTGGATTAACGATGGAACTCTGAAGCGACTGATTGAATTTGAACAGCAGGAATTTTCTGCCAGACAGCGTCTGGCCAGAAAGGTTTTGGCAGGGTTCGAGTATGACTACCATCCCAATGGAATGCATATCTGGTTGCACCTGCCGGAAGGCTGGGGGGCGGATAAGCTGGTGGCAACTGCCCAGAAGGGTAATCTGCTAGTCACGGGTTATCAGCCTTTTGTCGTGGATCAGACGCAGCGTCTGAATCGTATCAGAATCAGTCTGGGTATGGAGTGTAGCCGTTACCGTATTAAATATGGTTTGAAACTACTGGCGGAGATTCTCGGCTCAACACCACCTCCCACCCATTTTCTGGTATGAGCTGAAAAACAGAACAGGTTGTTGTTTCCGGCAACAGCCGAGGCTCACCTAATTTTGGCAACCTGAAGCTCAAGCGATTTTTTACAGATTGGTGAATACAAATCAGGCTATCTGTTGACCGGGGCAATCAGTATAATGCGCCGATAAACAGCCTGATAAACTTTGAGACCTGGACTCCCAATGCCAACCCCCCCTCCTTTAAGTCACCTTGGCGATATGCCAATCGAAACCTTCATCTCCGAATACTGGCACAAAAAACCACTGTTGATCCGTCAGGCATTTACTGATTTTGAAGCGCCGGTAACTCCTGATGAATTGGCTGGTCTGGCCTGTGAATCAGAAGTTGAGTCAAGATTGTTAATTGAGACACCGGAAACGGGTGACTGGCAGCTAAAGCACGGACCTTTTGAGGAGAGCCTTTTTTCTGAGTTACCTCAGGATCACTGGACTTTATTGGTGCAGGGAGTGGACCACTGGGTGCCGGAGGCCGCAGATCTTGTTGAACAATTCCGTTTTATTCCCAGTTGGCGACTGGATGATCTGATGGTCAGTTATGCTGCACCGGGCGGGGGAGTAGGGCCGCACTATGACAACTATGATGTTTTCCTGTTACAGGCGGCTGGACAGCGCCGGTGGGAGATTGGTGGACTCTATGATCAGGATAGTGAGTTTTTGCCTGGCAAACCGGTACGTATTTTAAGTCAGTGGCAGCCAGAGCAAAGCTGGGTTCTTAACCCTGGAGATATGCTGTATCTGCCTCCTCGTGTTGGTCATAACGGAGTGGCCGTCAGCGATGATTGTGTAACCTATTCAGTGGGTTATCGGGCGCCACAAAACGGCGATATGCTTATGCATTTCGCAAATTTTTGTGGCTGGCAGCTAAAAGATACTGATCGTTACTCGGATCCTGATTTAAGCCTGCGCAACAGCTCAGGAGAAATTTGTAATTCAGATTTGCAGCGAGTGCAGTCTATGTTCCGTGAATTTGTGGAGGATCGTGAAAATCTGGCTCGCTGGTTTGGACGCTTTGTTACCGAACCTAAGTATCCTGAAAATCAGCAAGAGGCTACGCCGGAGGATTCAGGTGATCCTGTTGAAGAACTGAAAATGCAACCAGATGGAATACTAAGACGGGGAGAGGGAATTCGCTTTGCTTATAGTTTGAGTGGTGGGCTACTGCAATTGTTTGTTCACGGCCATAGTTTTAACTGTCCTTTGGAAATGCGCCCGTTAGTGGAGCTTCTTTGTGACCAGAACGAAATGTCTGTAGCGCAAATATTGCCTTGGGCCGATGATCCGGATGGGGCGGCGGTTTTGGAAAAGCTACTGTTTTCTGAGTACCTTTACGTTCTTTAATATCTGCACAATATTTAATATCCATGCAATGATGAAGTATTTGCGAAAATGCCCATATATCGGCATATGATGCGAATCAGCTGATAACGGATTAACGGTATGATCGACTTTCAGAGAGATTGCTGTTTGACACCAGTTATTTCGGTGCTAACGATTTCGACAGGCAATAGCAACCTGTAGATATCTCTCTGAAAGCCCGGGTCTTAAGAGACTGATTGGTTGAGTGTTCAGCTTTCTCTTAAGGTTATTGTTGCTGGTTGGTTTTTACGAGTAAACATCAAACCAGTGTAACGCTGTACTTAATCAGCCCCATATTGTTGCCATAAAAATCAACCAGATCATTGGCAAAAGAACAGAGTTCACCACTCACTGCAGGCTTGTAAACAGAGTCATCTGCCAGGTAATTTAATATGCGGAAGGCATGATCATCAGAACAGTTTATTGTGCCGCACAGTTCGAACCATTTGCCTTCCGGAACTCGTTTATCATTTTCGTAGAATGCTATTAAGCTTCGTTTTACAAAGCCTGATATTTCATTCGCACTGTTCCAGCCTTCTGGTCCACAGTCTATGTCGCTGTCGAACCAATGCTGGCCATCCACGATGGAAAACCGATAGCTTTTTCCTTTTTCCAGCATGATGCCACTGGCGTTGTACAGTTGATTGGCGTACACCTTTACTGTAGCGGGAACGCCTGTCTGTAGCTTGGTCAGTGGACGTCGTGGTTGTTTTCTTAACTGTTTCAGTGAGGGGGCCGGCGGAGGCTGGATGCTTCCGTCACTGTGCTGAATATCAAAGCGGATCGGTTGATTGGAATAAGGGTTGATCAGACTTTCCTGGAGTAAGGGTTCAGGATTATACAGCGGGTCATAGTAGAGACGATCCAGTACTGAATGATGAAGCACCGGGCGGTGAACGCTCGTTACCCCATTGACTAATACTCGGAGGTTTCGATGAGTTAGTGCCTTTTCTTTAATGAAAAGCCGCGCTTCCTGCTCATGGCTTTTTCCTAAGGGATTGGGTTGGATGATCACATCTTCAAATTCGATCAGAATTTCAGGATCGGTACTCAGTTTGGGGTAATCTATGGTTCTGGGATCAGCGATAATCAGAGGATAATTTGAGTCCTGTATAAATTCCAACATGAATTCCAGGGTTTGATCTGAAAGGCCATCATAGCGATATCCACCACCAACATCTGCATGTGCTCCGGGAAACCATATTTCCGTTACTCTGTCATCTTTGTTGATCAGGGTTGGCATAAAAGCAATGCGTCGCTCATCCAGTGCAACAATATGCAAAGCCTTCTCCACGCAGGGTGCCAGCGTATGATTTTCAAATACAACATCCGATCCGGGTTTATTCTCCTCTTTGAACACATTGGGTTTATTGACGGAGGCGACGGTATCGAAGACTCCCATGAATTTTATTTTTGGGGGGGCTCCCTCAGCCACTGCTGGCCAGATTGTGGGGATGCGGGCTGCAAAGCATCGAGCAATAGCCGCTCCTCGGCTAAAGCCAAACACATAGACTTCATCACCTGCTTTGTACTCTCTTACAAGATCTTTGATGCCTCGCTTGATAATCGCGCCAACGTCTTCATTATCTGGAGCAAAGAGAATATTTCGCAATTTTTGCATTCTGGAGCCGTAAGTGCCAACTCCTGAATAGTAGTAACTTCGTTGCGTCTGGTCGGTTGAAGGTTCAGGTCTTAGATTACCACCGAGCAGAAGGTGGAGTTTCAGTACATTGGTGATGTTATTATCTTTAAGGCTGCCGAACCCGAAAGCTGCGCGTTCTTCCCGGGCATCTTCCGGCTCATTACAGGTTCCATCGAAGCAAAAAATTAGATTAGCCATAGCTACGCTCCTTGCTGGTTTAAAACCATCATCAACTGAGCTATAGAGAGAGTCGCAAGAGTCACTAGTCTGAGATAACAGGCTGAAGGGGCTCCAGTCACATTCAGAACAACTCGGTGTGTTTGATTTTTGCTATCAAATCGACTGTAGACAATGGAAGCCATTTTTTCCAATTATGGGGTGGATATGGATGTAATCAGTTTCGGAACCAGATGCATTATGGCAGGGTGGTTGATAGCGGTAATTAATGTTCCGAAGAACGATGGAAACTTCAAATGGATGGACATGGATAAAAATGGATGGACATGGATAAAATAAGTGGACAAGACCTGAAATTTTTTAAATTCATCACTAAAACAGCCGGATACAACAAATGATGCCTGTTTTCAGGTGTAAGAAGACTTCGGATTATAGAAATCTGTAGAAGCTCGGTCTCGACTCCTGCTCTTGCGCACAGTAGACTTGCTGTCTAATTTTTGAGCGTCTTCCACTTCTTATCATTCAGTCTTAGAAAATATCTTATGTTCTGGCGTCCCCGATCTATTCTCCAGCTGATGCTAATCGGCTTCTTTACCGTGATTGCGCCACTATGTGTTGCAATTTTCTACACGGTTCAAGCGTTTGATCAGCAAGCGCTTAAAAACAATCGTGTTACCCATGAGCTGGTGGCCCTGACCAGGGCCAATCAGGTATTGCAATCGGATTTGCTGGATCTTGAACGTCGAGCAGGTCAGTACGCAGCACTTGGTGAAAAAAACTTATTGGCTTTTTTTGAAGAGGGGCATCAGCGAATATTGGCGCAGTTACAGCAACTGGAGCCTCTGGTGGACAAGGAGCGAAGAGAAAAGCTGGGGCCGCTCAAAGACGCTGTCGAAAGCCTTTGGTTCGCGATAATTGTGCCAGGAGAGCCGTTCGATGCCCGGCAGATTCAAGGGCTTTTTGATGAGATCAGTGATCTTTCCGTCCAGTTTCGCCGTTCCAGTCAGCAGTTTGTGGATGATCAGTTACAGCAGCAGACTGAAGAAGCCTCACAGATTAAGGCATCACTACTGCTGATGGTTATATCGTTGGCTGTACTGACCTTATTGGCCGCTTTATTTTTTATCTACTGGATTAATAAACCTGTCCGCCAACTGGAGAAAGAAATCAGCCAGTTAGGGTCCGGTGATCTGACTCGAAAAATCCGAATTAGCGGGCCCCAGGAAATGCAGATGTTGGGTGAAAGGTTGGACTGGTTACGGGGGCAGCTCCATGAGTTGGACGAGCAAAAGCTGCAGTTCTTACGCCACATGTCTCACGAACTTAAAACCCCGCTGGCAAGTCTTCGTGAAGGTGCAGATCTGATGGCTGAAGGGATTGTCGGGCCCTTGGAAACTAAACAGCTGGAGATCGTTTCTATTATTCAGCAGAACAGCAGAGAGCTACAGCGTTTGATTGAAAACTTATTGGATTACAACCAGGTCTTGCATCAGCAGCAGCTTAATCTTGAACGTTTTGAGGTGGCTGAGCTTTGGCAGGAGCTTTTAACCACATATAAAATGACCATTGCCCGGAAGTCTATTAGGGTCAGTTGTAATGGAGAGGCGCTTAGCTGGGTTGCTGATACCGCTAAAATAAAAACGGTGCTGGATAACCTGTTATCCAATGCTGTCAGTTACTGCCCTTCTCAAGGGGAAGTCTCTATAAGCTGGCATGTAGCGGATGGTGCGCTTTATTGTGAAGTTGGCAACAGTGGGCAGCAGATTCCAGCAGCGGAGCGCAAGCAGATTTTTGAGCCGTTCTTTCAGGGGAAAAACAGCCGAAGTGGAGCTATTAAAGGTTCAGGGATTGGCCTGAGTGTTGCTAGAGAATGCACTAATGCCCACGGAGGCCGATTGGATCTTGTTGCCCATGATCGTTTTCCGGTGTGTTTCAGCTTAACACTACCGAGCCACGAGATGACTTTATGAAACCGATTTGTTTGTTTAGATTTGGAACCCTGAGTCTGGTCCTCAGTTTGCTGTTGAGTGGCTGCCAGCCTCTGTCTACGATCAACCCGGTTCTGGCTCCTGTACCCGCTGTAGAAGACAGTATCGCTTCGAAATGGTTTGATCAACTGGAGCAAACCATCGACCTCAATGAAGAGCAGGCTCAGCAGCAGCTCAAAGAGTTCGGCGGTAAAAAACCAACAGAAGCTATCCACTTGTTTCGTTATGCTCTGTTAAATCAACAGCTAAAAGACCGCTTGGGTTGGATTCGAGCAAGGGACAGCCTTCGTCAATTGTTAAAAAATTCAGAAGTTCCAGAAAAGTCTGTCGCTTTGGCCACTTTCTTGCAACAGCATAATCAGGCAATGATTAATGCAAATGCAAGGTACACACGATTACTGGTCGCCTTGGAACAAGGTCAACAGGAGCAGCAGGAGATGGCTGCTGCGCTAGCGGAGAGCCAGGCAGAAGCAGAATTGTTGTCTGACAAGATTCGCGCTCTGACCAATTTGGAGAAAAGCGTAAGCATTCGTCGCGCATTAACGACAGACACACCTAATTCTGACCCTTTAGAGAAAGAAACAGCACCAAATGCCAAGCATGAGTAAGATGCAATACAAATTACTAGTAGTCGATGATGATCCAAGCCTGATGAGGCTTCTGGTTCTAAGGCTGGAAGCGGAAAAATATCAGGTCTTTACGGCAACCAACGGGAATGAAGCTCTGCAGGTGTTGCGTAGCCAGTCTATTGACCTGGTTATCAGTGATTTACGCATGGATGAGATGGACGGTATAGAGCTGTTTGAACAAGTGCAGCATTATTATTCCGGTCTTCCCATGATTATATTGACTGCCCAGGGGTCTATTTCCGAAGCCGTTGCAGCCACTCAGAAAGGGGTCTTCGGATTTCTTACTAAACCTTTTGATAAGAAAGAGTTACTTACCCAGATTACCCAGGCTCTCAGCTTTTCCAGTGCTAATGGGCAAGGTCGTCCAAATGATGAATGGCGACAGCATATCCTGTCTCGCAGCGAAGTGATGGACCGTTTACTGGGCACGGCTCAACAGGTAGCTGACTCCGATGTCAGTGTTTTAATATCCGGCGCGAGTGGTAGCGGTAAAGAGCTGTTGGCTCAGGCTATTCACCGAGCCAGCGATAGGAAAGAGAGATCCTTTGTGGCTATTAACTGTAGCGCTCTTCCCGAACCGCTGTTGGAGTCTGAGTTGTTTGGCCATGTCAAAGGGGCGTTCACCGGGGCGGTCAGTGAACATCAGGGCCTTTTTCGAGCCGCTCATCAAGGGACTCTGTTTCTGGATGAGATCGGTGATATGCCGTTGACATTGCAGGTCAAACTGCTGCGCGTCCTTCAAGAACGGCAGGTTCGGCCCGTTGGCAGCACCCGGAGCTATCCGGTCGATGTTCGGATTATCTCAGCGACCCATCAGGATCTGGATAAGGGGATGGAAGAAGGGAGCTTCCGACAGGATCTTTATTACCGCCTGAATGTTGTTAATCTCAAGTTACCGGATCTTATTGACAGAGCTGAAGATATCCCACTGTTGGCTAATCATTTCTTGAAGCACACTAATAAAGGGGCAGCCGGGCAGGTTACAGCGTTTTCACCGGAGGCTATTAGTCTGTTAAGCGGGGCTGCCTGGCCCGGTAATGTCCGACAGCTGGAAAATGTGGTTCAGCAAACAGTAGCCTTATCCAATGCCCGGGTTATTCCTGCCAGCCAAGTCCGGCAGGCTCTCGCGGATGAGTCGGGTTATCTGCCGTCATTTAATGAGGCTCGACATCAGTTCGAGAGGGACTATCTGGTAAAGGTGATGCGGATGACAGAAGGCAACGCATCTCAAGCCGCAATTCTCGCGCAACGTAATCGCACTGATTTTTATAAGTTGTTGCAGCGCCATGGGTTAAAGGCCGAGCAATTTAAAGTAGCCTGATTTTCTGTACTGTCGCTGAGCGGACACAGTTAAAATAGGGTCTTTATTTCGACGAACGGCAACAATTCTCTGCAAATAAGCATTAATTTGTTAAAACATCGAAAAAAAATGCAAATAGACAAGGTTTTTATTTCATTTTGACGGTATATTTCTGATCTGATGTTGTCGATTGAATGCATGTGATTTACTCAGAATCATTTTGTCTCTTTTTGGATACAGGCTAAGTGGTTGAAATTAGAAAGATATAGCTATTTCTTACCAGGGGTGTTGCTAAAATGCGACAAATTGGTATTGCCAGGATAGTTTTTGTCTTGGGTATCGCTGCAGAATTTTGTTAACTGGCTGTTAATAAAAGAATAAGAAATACATGGACCGTTTTTTGCCCTCACCATCATACAGGGCAGCATTTGGCATAGTTTTTGTATAGCTAATCTTGTTATACAAAACTGAGGCTGAGATATGAGATTGCAGCTCAGTAGGGTATCTGAGTTGTCATTCTGGATCACAGCTGATCCAGTGTTGTTGTGCATCCTGTGGTGGGGCGGTGGTTCATCGGACCAGTATAATGAAGGAGTAGTCGTGTCGATCAGTTTCGAATTTTCCAAAGAACCTGCTCTGTTAGAGCAGTATTATAATATCCGGGAAGAGTGCTTCCGCAGAGAGCTGGGTATTCAGTCGTTTGATGGTGGTGAAAATGACTTTGATCGTTGGGGACGTATATTGATTGTTCGTGATGGCGATCGGTGTATAGGAGGTGCGCGGTTATCCGGCAGCACTCCTTACAGTCCTGGGCTGTTACCGTTGGAAAACAATGGTTTTATGGTCCTCAAAGTTTTTTCAAAGCTGGCGTTGGAAGGTAAGTCCTATTGCCAGTGGACACGGTTGGCGTTGCTTCCTGAGTATCGAAGTATGGAGAACCTTCAAGCGCTGGCCCTGTCAATGATTCAAAATGCCAGAGCCTGTGGTTATAGCTATGCATTTAGTGTCGCTGGCAGTAATCGATCAAGACTGTACCGAAAAATCTACAAGGTACTGGATTATGATTACGAAATTCGTACAGATTTGAGTGTTCCTGCGGAACAGGGCTTTATGGGGCTGGAGCACTTGTTGTCTATCGGCTACCTGGAAGAGCCGATCAGTGCGAAGAAGAGTCTCGAATCACTGGTCGCTAATATCAGTTCCGTACCTTGTGACTACTTGCGTAAAGTGGCTTAAACGCTGAAGCACACTTTCGCAATGGCTTCTGCTATATCTGTGCTGCTTTGTCGATAGGACTAAGCAGCACAGATATGCAATTCTATAAGTTCATCTTTTCCAGTACTGGTACGACTGATGCGCGGGCCTTGCTGACGGATCTATGGCAGTTGCAGGTTTATCAGCTTTGCCAGACAGCCATTCCATCCCATTTCATGCTTTTCACAGGTTTGCTGATCTGCAAACTCGGAATGACAAAGGCGTAGCTCAGAGCTGTTTTCATCGATTGGGCTGAAGGTCAGTGTAATATGAGTAATATTGGGACTACCTTCCCACTGCCAGGTGAAAGCCAGCTTTTGATTATTTTCAACTTCCTGATACTCGCCGCCCACGATGTGCTGGGAATTGTCATCAGGATCCTGCATAACGATCCGATACTTACCTCCTACCTGAACGTCTGCCTCTGCTTCAGGTACGCTCATATTGCCTGGAGCAAACCATTGGCGGATTACTTCAGGCTTGCACCAGGCATCGAACAGTTTATTAACAGGGGCGTCAAATTTTCGATTGATAGTGAGTTGAAACATCAGCTGTAATCCTCTTTTGATATCAGTTAGTCACTTTAATGAGTGCTAATCACTTTTTTTTACTCAATACCTGGTCGAGGCCGTCCATCCGTTGTTGCCAGAAGTAGCGATAAACACTTATCCAGTCCAGGGCTCCTGTGAGCTGCTCAGGGGCAAGTTTGACGTAATGAGTACGACCTTCAACCCGGCGTTTAACAAGTCCCGCCCGTTCCAATACCTTGACGTGCTTTGATACTGCAGCCATAGACATTTGAAACGGATCAGAAAGCTCCGAAATAGTTTTTTCACCTTCAGCCAGCATATGCACCAGCTGCCGACGGGTTGCGTCAGCGAGGGCCATGAATACCTGGTCCAATGGGTCCGTTTTTGTCGTGGTCACCTTGTTCTCTTTTTATTCAACCATTTGGTTTAATAATAGACCGTTGTGTTGATAATTCAACCGTGTGGTTTAATATAATTGCAGGCCTTCCGGTAATTGTTTGTTTTGTAATAAAATATTTTTTTGGTTGGCTAGGGATCCTGTTTTGTCAGACAGCTTGAAAAGGACCCGTTATTCCGCTGCGCCGTCTTTCGCGCACTTAGCCATTCCAGGGCTCGCTGAGAACATAATGGATTTATTCGAAGGTTCCTTAGGTTTCTTCTTGGGAGCAGGATGCATCTTAACGCCAGGAGCGCACAAAACGGATGTTAAAATCCAGTGACGGCTGCTTTGATAAATGGCAGTAAATTTGGCGCCCGCTGGCTGAAGTTTCTGGCATAATAGGGTGTTTTTTACGGACGAGAATTACGACGATGGCGACCAAAGAGGCAATTGTTCATTTCATTGAAAAGCCTGAGGGAGGAGAAGCAAAAATTTCTCCGCGTCAGTCTCTGCTTACTAATAACCCATCGCTGGATGATTTGATCAGTAAAGTCTCGGCTGCTTATAACAAACGTGCTGGTAAAATATATGGCGGGTTTGAAGAGGATGGTCAGGAGTACCCCTTCGGTGGCTGGTTAAAAAGTTACGTTGATGGTGAGTTGGATTTATTGCAGTTTGGCAATGCAACACTGACTCGTTTTAAGCAAATGCTGGATGAACAAACAGAAGCTTTTTCGGGTTATCTGCTTTTTGCCCGACAGGAAGTACTGGAGGTTGATCAGCTTTTGTTATTGGTACTCAGTACCAGTCCTGCTGTAATTATTGATGATCAACTGGAATTGAACGAAGCTCATCATCTGGAGCTTGGTAAGGTCCAGTTGGGAGCTAAAGTGAATCTGGATGAATGGAGTAAGGGTACTGGCACACAGTTTATCTCCTTTGTTAAATCTCGTTCCGGAAAAGAGATCAGCGAAAGCTTTCGTCGATGTATTGGCAGTACTGAGGAAGTTGACTCCAAAGCCCAGACTCAGACACTGCTAAAAGTATTCAATGATTACTGTTCTGACGCTGATCTACCTTCAGGTCAGGCATCTGCGGTTAAGCAGAAAGCGTATGAATATTGTAATGAACAGGTAGAGTCTGGAAACAGGGTGCACCTGCAGGAACTGTCCTGTGTGATGGATACCAGTGATCCTGACAAGTTTTACAACTATGCCAGTGAGCAGGAAGTGGATCTCAAATCAGAGATTCCGGCCGATCGTGGCGGCTTAAAAAAGTTTGTTCGTTATAGCGGATCGATGAAGGGCATGAGTTTGAGCTTTTCTGAGATGTTGTTGGGAGAGCAGATTCTTTATGACGCTGATACTGATACGCTTACCATTCGTGGCGTTCCCCCGACCTTAAAAAAGCAACTTTCCCGCAACAAAAGCTGAGAGCCCTTTCTGTAGAGTTTCTTGCTGCAGTCCCCCTTCTTAAGGGTTCCTGACTACACTTAAGTCAACTTGGCAGGCTGTTGAGATGTGTTTGCTGCCCAACTTTGATATTTAACACTGGAGGGGATCCTTATGAACCGCAAGAAGGCTACAGATTATGATCAGAAGCTGCTTGACCTCTATGATGAATACGTCCACTCATCGATGTCTCGCAGAGGGTTTCTTGATCGTGCAGCTGCGCTGACTGTTTCTGGAATAGCAGCGACAACTTTAGCAGAATCCCTGCTTCCTGATTATGCGCTTGCGGTTCAGGTATCGCCGGATGATAGTCGCATTCTAGCGCAATATCAGCAGTATGAGTCTGCCAATGGATCTGGAACCATGCGTGGATTATTGGCAAGACCGGCAAATTCGTCCGGCAAGTTGCCGGTGGTTCTGGTGGTGCATGAAAATAGAGGTCTCAATCCTTATATTGAAGATGTTGCCCGGCGCTTAGCGGTGTCTGGCTATATGGCCTTGGCGCCAGATGCCCTGACTCCGCTTGGAGGCTACCCCGGTACGGATGACGAAGGCAAGCTGATGCAGAAGAAACTGGATCGAAACCATATCACTGAGGATTTTGTTGCTGCCGCTGAGTTCTTAAAAAACCACCCGGACAGTAACGGCAAGGTCGGAGTGGTTGGTTTTTGCTTTGGCGGTGGAATGGCTAACACTTTGGCGGTTCGATTGCCCTACCTTAAAGCGGCAGTACCTTTTTATGGTCGTCAACCAAAATCTGAAGAAGTCGCCAATATCAAAGCCTCCCTGCTTATCCACAATGCTGAACTTGACAAGCGAATCAATGCGGGCTGGCCAGCCTATGAGGAGGCCCTTAAAAAGTACGGTAAAGATTACCAGGCGTATATGTATGCCGGGGCTAATCACGGCTTTCACAATGATACAACTCCCCGTTACGATCAGCAGGCGGCAGAATTGGCATGGCAGCGTACACTGGCATTTTTTGAGAGTCGACTGAAATAGTATGAAACTAATATTTATACCGTTATCTTTCAGGATTGGTTAAAAAAAACCTCAATGGTTATAAAATTCGCTATTGGTCCAGAGTCTGACTTTGGTCGAATTCGGGTTCTGCTGGACTGGATTCTGCCGATTCTGTTCTGTTGGATTTGCCGATCACGGGAAAGCTGCTCTTTAAGTCCTCAGGACTGAAATAATAAGGCGCTTATCGAAAAGAAAGTTGTTTCTGAATCAGGCACAGTTTTGATTAATTATGAGTGGGTAAACTGCACCGCTCTGAGCTGGTTAATTTAGGTAAGGCTCGTATCGATAATCAAATAGCCTTGGGCGCCGTTAGAGGCCCCTTTCAGTGTTAAGGATAATAAAATTATGATGCTGATTCGTCCCATTACTGCTGCAGACTTTCCCGCCCTGTTAGGCATTGCTGAGGAGTCAGGTGTTGGATTCACTTCATTGCCGTTAAATGAAGGGATACTCCAACAGAAAATCGATAATTCTCTGGAATCATTTCAGCGAGAACTGGAACAACCCGGAGACGAAAGTTATCTTTTTGTGTTGGAAGACACCGATACGGGTAAAATTGTTGGTACAACAGCGGTTGCTACAGGAGTTGGTACCAAAGAAGCGTTTTACCATTACCACCGGGAAAAAGTGGTGCATTCCTCCCGTGAACTGGGCGTTCACAACCAGATGGAAGTCTTAACTCTCTGTAACCATTACACGGGAAGTACTGAAGTCTGTACACTTTATCTTCGTGACAGTTACCGAAAGGGGACTAACGGACGTCTGTTGTCCAAGTGTCGTTTTCTGTTTATGGCGGAATTCAGCAAACGCTTTAGCCCCAAAGTGATTGCCGAAATGCGAGGGGTTTCTGATGCTAGCGGTCATTCTCCTTTCTGGGAGTGGTTAGGCGAGCATTTTTTTTCAATGGACTTCCCCAAGGCGGACTATCTGGTGGGATCAGGGAATAAGGTGTTTATTGCTGAATTGATGCCTAAGTATCCACTCTATGTGAATTTGTTGAGTCCTGCTGCCCAGGCTGCTATCGGAGAAGTTCATGAAAAAACCCGCCCAGCGCTGAAGCTGTTAGAGAAAGAAGGTTTTACTCACGAAGGTTATATCGATATTTTTGATGGTGGGCCTACGGTAGAAGCATCGCTGGAAAACATCCACAGCGTTCGTCACAGTCGACGTCAGAAAGTGACTCTGGATACTGTTGAAGCACCCTCCCAACCCTGTCTGGTCTGTAATACTGATTTGAAAAACTTTAGGGCGACGCTTTGTGATCTGGCCTTAACTGAGGATGGCTTAGCCGGAATGCCTAAAGAAATTGCGGACCAGCTGAAATTATCTGAAGGTGACAAGATTCGCATCATTGAACTGGAAGGAGTTTATCCACAGCACCGCCGCTTATAGTTTTAAACGCTGGCAATAGTTTTAAACACTACCAATAGTTTTGAGACATTCTGATATAACCGGCATACTGACGTTTTTAGACCTCTTCAGTATGCCCTTGTTGTTTCTGGAGAACGGCTATCCCCGGGTGACATTCCGGGACCGGTATTGATGTTTCAGGAGCGATAGATGACCACGGAAATGTTACTTCAGGTTACAGGTCTGGAAAAAACGTTCGCGGCTGGGCATCGCAGTCAGCAGGTGCTTAGGGGGGTCAACCTCAATCTCGAAAGTGGTGAGGTTCTGGTGTTGTTGGGTACCAGTGGCTCAGGTAAGTCAACGCTACTGAACCTCATTGCCGGATTAGAGTACCCGGATGCGGGTGATATTTATATACTAGGAACCCGGTTAACTGCTCAGGATGAGCAGCAACGAACCCTGTTCCGGCGTCGACACCTTGGAATTGTTTTTCAATTCTTTAACTTGATTCCAACCCTAACTGTTTCTGAAAACTTATTATTACCTTTGCGATTTAATAATTTGCAGGAGACACCAGGGCAATTAAGCACCTTATTGGCACGACTGGGCCTGACGGGCCGGGGGGAACTTTACCCAGAGCAATTGTCTGGTGGTGAACAGCAGCGAGTTGCTATCGGACGCGCGCTGATTCATCGACCTGCGCTGCTGCTGGCCGATGAACCTACGGGTAGCCTGGACAATGATACTGCTGATGTAGTCATGGAGTTACTTTTCGAACAAGTTCGGGCCCTAAATCAGAGTCTGATACTGGTCACCCATAACGAAGCATTGGCGGAAAAGGCTGACAGAGTGCTGAAATTGCATCAGGGGGTGCTGGGTTCTAACCCGAATACATCCGCTTCCTGCTTGAACAGAGCGTAGCCGCTATGCTGACTAAGCTTGTGCCCTGGCCACTAATACAAGCTAATTTGGGCTATTTTCGTCGACATAAATGGCTACTGGCCTCGGCATTAATGGGAATTATCTTAGGTGTGGCGGTGGTTGCCGGAGTGGAAATAACCAACGACAGCGCTCAGCAGAATTTTCAGTTAGCGAACAACCAACTGCTTGGGAAAGGAACCCATCGTATTAGCGCTGAGCAGACGATACCTGAGTCCTTACTCACGCAACTCAGAGTTGAGTTAGGGGTTGTCGCTGCTCCTCTTATCAGTCGGCATCTGAGACTTCATAACGAACAGGGACCGGTGTTTCAGGTACTGGGTATTGACCCATTCCAACTTCGCGAATTCCGAACTGTCGGACAGGTTCAGACCAGTAGCCGATTTGATACACAGGATTTATTGTTAACCGATAGTAGCGCCCTGATGGGAGAGATCAGTTATCGGCGTTTAGATCTCAGTTCAGATGTTTTAACAGTGGTCACTTCGGCTGGTGTGTCCAACATTCAGATTCTGGGTCGCATCGGCGATGCCGATGATAGCCGCTTTAGCCGGTTGATGTTGATGGATATTGGTCATGCCCAACAGCTATTGCAATTGCAGGGCCGACTTGACGCCATTGAGCTTCGGTTAACTGATAATCAAGCAGAGCAGGTTCGTGACTGGTTACCAGAGGGTTATCGATTAAGCAGTCGTTCAGAGCTGCGCTCAGCCACCGAAGGGCTTAGTGACTCTCTTCACTTAAACCTGAGTGCCTTAGGTTTACTGGCTTTAGTCGTTGGTCTTTTTCTGGTTTATAACACATTGCTGTTTTCACTGTTGCAACGTCAACAACTTTTTGGACAGCTTCGGAGTCTGGGGATTACTCAGCGCGAACTGCTTCGCTACCTGTTACTTGAACTCATATTATTAGGGCTGATTGGGTCAGTGCTTGGGCTTCTGATAGGTTTGTTGCTGGCTGACCAGTTATTGGTTTTAGTGAGCCGCACGGTAAATGATCTTTATATGACCAGTCCTATTGTCTTGTTGCAGTTGAATTCCTGGTTGATGTTAAAAATTGTAATTGTTGGCGTGGGAGGCGCTTTGCTGGCCGGGATTATTCCCGGACGTCGGATAATAGGCTTGTCCATTCTGCGTGGCCAGAGCCGACAACAACTGGAAACTCAGAGTTTGAAACAAAGTCGATATATTGTTCGGCAGGTGATTGGACTTGTTGTTTTAGCACTGGTTTTCAGTCTTCTCCCGGAAAGTGGTGTGGTCGGTGGCTATATTGCTGTCACGGCATTGCTGTTAGCCTGTGCCAGCATGATGCCTATGTTGGTGGTGATCAGTTGTAAAGGGCTGCGTTCAGCGTTGAATCGGTACTCCCGAGTCAATCAGTTTTTTTTATTGCGAATCGCTATTGGTGATACAGAAAGGGGCCTTAGTCGTACCGCCGTTGCCCTGATGGCTTTGGTTGTCGCTGTTTCTGCAACAGTGGGGATGGCCACTATGATTGGTAGTTTCCGTAGTACCCTGGAAGTCTGGCTTAATCAGCGACTTAACGCAGATGTTTATGTTGCTCCAGAATCAAGAGTCCCTAATGATCCACGAACACTGAGCCAAGAGCTTTGGAACTGGTTAGAGCTTCGGCCAGAACTGGAAGCCGTTGCGTCTTACTACCGGATCAATACCCGGATTCGGAGTCAACATAATCGTCAAGCAGACTCCAGTCAGGTCAGACAGGTAGAACTATTTGCCAATCATATGCCACCTCAGACACGAGCAGGGTACCGATTTACCAGCGGTAATGTTGATGACATCTGGAGGCTGTTTGATCAACCAGGGCAGCTTTTGATAAGTGAGCCTTTGGCTAATCGACATGCGTTAAAAACCGGAGAAGTGATTAACGTTGAGACGCCTAAAGGGTTTCAGCAGTTTACAGTCGCCGGAGTGTACTACGATTACGGTCATGAGAACGGGCGGATGATTATCAGTCAAAAGAACTTTAAAAATGACTGGCGTTTAATGCCCGGAAGGGTAGCCGGACTTTATTTAAAACCTGGAGTTAACCTTGCAGAGTTCCTGGCCAGGCTGGAGCAGAAACAAACAATGATTGATCCGCTGGCTGTTCTGAAAATTACGGAAAGCAGAGGAGTACTGTCCCGCTCAATGGCTATTTTTGAGCGAACATTTCTGGTGACAGATGTATTGAGATTATTTGCTGTAGCCGTAGCTTTTGTTGGTGTGTTGGCTGCGCTCTTAGCATTGCAGTTGGAGCGGCAGCAAGAAATGCACCTCTACCGGGCTCTCGGTTTTAGTGCCTGGCAACGGATTCGTTTGTTGTTCTATCAAGCTCTGATTATTGGGTCTTTAGCTGGTGTTGCTGCAATTCCTGTGGGATTACTGCTAGCCTGGGGGTTGATTGATATGATTCAGTTGAGGGCTTTTGGTTGGACTCTGGTTTATCAGCTCGACCCTCTGATGTTATTTCAAGCACCGTTATTATCGGTGTTGGCAGCGATGCTGGCCTGTATTTATCCCGCCTGGTTAATTAAACGTGACGGCCGCTCTCAGAGTACCGTGGGTTGTATGTCGTGAAGAGAGTGCCCCGTTCTGTTCTTATCGCCAGTTGGGGGAGCCTGCTGAGCGCTGTCCTGTTTGTGATAGCGCTAGTGTTAAGCGCAGATCCACCCCATGACGGCTCGACCAGGCATCCGTCAGGATCAAGGCTTCAGCTTGATTCTTTGATGGGGAGTGAAAGCAGTCAAGCAGGATTTATTGAAGCGAAAGAAGGCGTTTCTCTGGTCTTTCCCAGAGACCACGCATCCCACTCAGGGTTTCAGAATGAATGGTGGTACTTAACGGGCAATTTACGGGATAAAAATGATCCGCAGCAGCTGTTTGGATTCCAGTTCACGCTCTTTCGATTTGCTCTGGCGCCTATGAATAATTCAAGCTTGGAAAAATCAGATAACCCCTGGCTGGAACCGCAAATTTACATGGCTCACTTTGCCATAACCCATGTTGATGACGGAGAGCATCGAGCGGGAGAGCGTTTTAGTCGCCAGGGACCTGGGCTGGCCGGTGCCAGATGGATGAAAACGGATGAGGTCAATACTGCTGAGCCATTTCTGAAACTGTGGCTGGCTAACTGGTTTATGCAAAGTCACGGGCAGAAAGATCTGTTTCCAATGACTATAGCGGCCTTTGATTCGGATAAAAAGATCGGCTTAACGCTGGAGGCGATCACCACTAAACCAATGGTACTGCAAGGTAATAAGGGCGTTAGTTTGAAAAACCTTGAAGGGGGAGCATCATTTTATTACTCCTATCCTCGGTTATCTGTTGATGGTCAACTGCAATGGCAAGGGCAGCAATATGCGGTCGATGGCCTGGCCTGGTTTGATCATGAATGGAGTAGCAATAGCCTGGCGGACTATCAGCAGGGGTGGGACTGGTTCAGCCTGCAATTGGATGATGGTCGTGAACTGATGTATTACCGTTTTCGCAACCGGGATGGTAGTAAGGGATTAAGTCACTTTAATCTAATCGATACGACAGGGCGAAGCCTGGCTCTTGAACCAGATGCTGTTGAGCTTTCACCATTGGACGAGTGGCTCAGCCCTGAGGGAGCTGTGTATCCTTCAGGTTGGCAGTTAAGGGTTCCTGATCAAGATCTGAACCTTGAAATACAGCCTCTGGTCAAAGATCAGTTAATGGATTTATCTGTCCGTTATTGGGAAGGAGCCGTAAAGGTTACAGGATCTCATCAGGGAAGAGGATATGTGGAACTGTCCGGGTACGAATAGCCACCAGCTATCTAATTTTAGTAAACTGGCAGTAACAGAATACCTGTAGAATGGTTGGCTAAATTTGTTAGCTTCCTTCATTTTTTTAATGAAAATAGGGGAAGATAAGCTATGCTAAAAGACTCAGGAAACAGTGAAAAATCTCATGGATTTCTTCGTTGATCCCCTGCAGGGAGACTCTATGCAAACGGCTAAGTTCTTTGTTGGTCAGTTGATTCATCATCGTTTATTTGATTATCGTGGCGTTATTGTCGATGTGGATCCATCGTTTATGCTATCCGAGGAATGGTATCAACAAATTGCCAAAAGCCGCCCAGCCAAAGATCAGCCTTGGTACCGGGTACTGGTTCACAATGCAATTCACGAAACCTATGTGGCCGAAAGTAACCTGGAACTGGATACCGAGAACGAACCTATCAGCCACCCGGAGGTTGCAAACTTTTTTGATGCCTTTGTGGATGGTCACTACGTAATGAATATTCAGACCAACTAGTGGATGCTGATTAACGATAGTCCCAAGTCTAACCGCCTCTGGTATTCGATTTTCAACATGTGATAACAACCTGTGTTAATCCTTCGTAATAGTGAAATGTCTGCTGCAGTTGCGTTATCCTTAAGCGGCTGTCGACGATCACCTGTTACCGGTAATCTCGCATCAGTGTTAATCGGATCATCAGGGGATATGTATGCGCAAAGACAAAAGCCAAATCCGGATATTGTTACTTCAGATTCGTAACGAAGCCCAAACCCGGAGGGAAGAGCTGGAGAGTTTTGCCCGCTACAGTGACTTACCCGTTGATCAGTTTTCCGTGCTCAATGTTTTTGATACACCCGAGTTCGATGAATCAGTCCTGAAAGGCTACGATGCTCTATACGTTGGAGGTTCCAGTGAAGCAAGCGTACTGGAACCGGAAAAATATCCCTTTGTGCTACCTGCTCAAGAACTGTTGCGCCGTTGCATTGATTTACAGGTTCCCGTTTTTGCCTCATGTTTTGGTCATCAATTGGCGGTAATGGCACTGGGAGGCACCATCGTCCATGATGAAAAGGATTTTGAAATGGGAACCATCCCAATCAAGCTGGACCAACCGGCGTCTGAAGACCTTCTTTTTCACGATGTTACCGACGGATTCCTAGCGGTATCAGTGCATCGGGAAAGAGCTTCTGAACCACCGGTAAACTGTACACAATTAGCCTGCACGCAGGATTGCTGCCATTCATTTAAGGTAAACAATGCGGAGTTCTGGACCACCCAATTCCACCCGGAAGTTGATCTGCAAACGTTAATTGACCGACTGACTTTGTTTAAAGAAAAGTACACCGATGGTGATGGGCACCTGCAAGCGGTATTGGATAATGCTCAGGAGACACCGGAGTCCAATAACCTGCTGAAGAAGTTTGTGGATCGGGTTTTGGTTGCCGGATAAGGAGCCAGAGAGCCTGTAAATAACTCTGGCAGTTACACAGAATCATTTACAGGCTCTCTGGCCCCGGTATATACAGCAGATATTTTCTAATATGCGTATATACCGGTTTTTATTTTTACAGGTCTTTCTCTAGGTGCTCGCTGTTTTGCGCAGTTTGGTTACCTGATCAAAGCCGATGCCCCAGTTATCTGTATTAACCTCATCGATTACGACAAAGGTTGTTTCAGGGTTTTTATTAAGAACATCCACTAATAATTGGGTCGTACCGTTTATCAGCGCTTCTTTTTGTTCTTTAGTCACATTTTCATCCGTTACTTTAATGCTAACATAGGGCATGATTGTTTCTCTTTTATCAGGTTAGCCTGAAATATTAAGATTGGAACAGTCGGCTGCTTTTCTGTTTGTTAATGTCCGTTCGAAGTATTCGACCGAATTGGAGTCGACAGCTAAGGCTAAGGTGTAATCATTGCCCGCAACGACTCTGCTCGCAAATCGGTATACATCTTATTGACGATCAACCAGCGGCCGTTTTCTTTCAGAAGGCCCAGAAAATCAAGATAAAAGTGATCAAATAGCGGGCACTCCAGTTTTACCATGGCTTGGTCTTTTATGATTTCAATTGAAAGCAGCTTAAAGTCATATGGCCGGCCCTGTTGTTCAGGTACTGGTCTGTTTGCAACAGCTTCCAGCCATTGCTCAAGACTGCGGCATAAACCCGGTGCTTTCAGATAGGCATCCGGATGGAAAATGGCCCGTAGCTTTGATTCCTCTCCATGATGTAAGCCGTCAAAATAGTCCCGCACAACGGCTATTACTGACTCAAACTCGTTGGCACCAAAATCACCGCCAGGCACTGCATTTGTTTCCATAAATTTTCTCCTGTAATCGTCGACAGTCTGGAGCTGTTGTAAGCTATAGTGCTAAGCGGCTGATTGCTGCTGTTCAGCGGATAGAGCGCGTTGGAAACTCGGCATGGACTGAATCGCATCAAGCATTCTTTGAGTGTTAGCTCCAAACTGGATCTTTACCGGAAAGCTGGCTCCCCATCGGGAATATACAGTCAGCATAATATCGGCTGCCGAAGGCTGATCACCTCCAAGAAAACTTTGGTTTTCCAGTTGCTGCTCTACCACTTGCCAGAGGCTGGAAATTGCTGTGGCAGCCGCGTCAAAGGCTGATTTTTTGATTTTCTGATCGGTAATGTTCTGAGCAATAAAAAACAGGCGACCGTAGGCGGGATGCATCGTAGCATTGGCGAACATTATATCCTGGATTGCTTGCTCGCGAGCCGTTCCAATGGCTGGCAGCATGGTATTCGGATGCTTATTGAGCAGGTATAGGATCACTGCAGCGCCTTCTCGGCGTGTCGTGCCATTTTCAATCAGTACCGGTACCGTGCCGACAGGGTTGATTGCCGTAAAGTTCTCGACTTTCTGCTTGTCGATAATTTCAACCGTCTGGTCCAACTGATGAAGAATTACTTGAGTTGCCAGTGAGCAAGCGCCGGGTAGGTAATACAGAGTGTACATAGTCGTGTCCTTATTATTGGATAAATTGTTAGATTTCGCGTGTGTCGTTTTCTGGAGAATGAGTAACCACAGGGAGAAGTCTACGGCTGCTAATTGTTTGTATATATAGCTACAATAAGAACTATCTGTTTCCGCAAGGGAAACAGTTTTGTTTTTATCAGCGTCTCCCCGGAATGAAATTTTTCTATGGATAAACTACGCGCAATGCAGCTGTTTGTACGTCTGGCTGACCTGGGTAGCTTTACGCGGGTCGCGGAGCAGACTAATGCTTCCAAATCGATGATCAGTAAGGAGATAAGCCGCCTTGAGCAGGCGTTAGGTGCTCGTCTGCTGCACCGTTCTACACGTAGTGTTCAGTTGACTCACGTAGGCGAAGGCTATTTGCAACGAGCGCGGGAGATTTTGGAGAAGCTTGATGATGCCGATAGTTTTGTCCAGGATCTTCAACAGCATCCTCGCGGTAAATTGAAGATTAATGCGCCGATGGCCCTAGGTATTACCGACCTGTCTTCCTTGTTTGCGGATTTTATGCGGACGTACCCGGATATTGAGTTGGATCTTCATTTGGGGGATGAAACGGTTGATCTGGTAGAGCAGGGGTTCGATTTGGGTTTCCGAGCATCCAGTCGACCGATTGATTCGAATTATGTTGGGCGTCCTTTGATTCGCTTTAAGTATCGCGTCTGCGTGGCACCTGAGTATTTGAGAGAACACTCTGCGATTAACTTACCGCGAGATCTGAAAGATCATAATTGTTTTGTATACAGTTATTTCCAGGGAAAGAATATCTGGCCCATCGAAGATGGTATTGCCGTTAAGGGGACACTGCGGGTTAACAGTACAATTTTTATGATGGAGGCCATTAAAGGCGGTCGGGGAGTCGGATTCATTCCAGACTTTGTCTGCCGGGAAGCGCTGGAAAAAGGAGAGGTTGTCGAAGTTTTAGCGAACTCTGAAAGACCTGACCTGACTCTCTATGCCCTCTATCCGGCGCGACATTTTGTACCTTCAAAGCTTGTCCAATGCATAGAATATCTTGAGCAATGGTTTGCCCATAAAGCAGTGAGTCTCGCTAAATGAGTCAGGGTTTGGTTGAACCTTAATCCTTTTTTGTTATTGCGCCTCGTTCTCTGGATGTTACAGGACAGAGTTTTAAGCCTTGGCTGTAGCAGGGGGCTGGAGCATTTGCTGTCTTTGGGGTACAGCTTAACCAAAAATAACAGGCACAGTGGCTGAATTGGTTAGCCTGTGCACTTTATTGTTTAAATTTTTGCATCTGTACCTTTTTTTTCGACAGAGTAGCCTATCACTACTGGTTTTACGCCGTTATGTACCGTTTAAATTAGGTGGCATATAACTCACTTGTATGGCTTAAAAGGAGCATTTTACTGTGGTAGGTACCCCTGCGGTCACAGCGCGGGAGGCGGCGGATGTAGTAGCCCCTCCGGCTGTTGATCTGCCAAAAGATAATAGAATTCCGGGAAATGGTGCGGTCTGGGTTGGCATTTACGCAGAAATGAGTGAATTTGCGTTGATGTTTCTGGTTTATTTTATTGCCAAGGTGCACTACCAGGAAGTTTTCAACCAGGGGCCTTTACAGCTCAATACTCAGGCGGGAACTTTAAATACGCTGGCTTTATTGACCAGTAGCTATTGTGTTGCCAAAGCGATGGCTTGCGTCCGGATGAACCGGATTAACCTGGCGATACGCTGGCTCTGGGGGACCATCGTCTGTGCCTTATTCTATCTGGTGGTTAAAGGTTGGGAATATCAATGGAATATGGAGCAGGGGATTGAAATAGAAACCAATCTTTTCTTTACCGTTTATTACTACATGACATTCAATCACTTCTTGCATGTGGGTTGGGGTGGTGGAGCCATTCTCTGGGCTATTTTCAGACTCAAGAGTGGCGGCTATACCGCAGAAGACCATGAGGGAATGGAAGCTATTGCGTGCTATTGGCATATGATTGATTTGGTATGGATTATTATCTTTCCGCTACTCTACGTATTAAGGTGATGAGGATGGTTACCCTATCAAACTATAAAATCCAGAACTATGTATGGCTGGCCTTGATGGTAATGACACTTGGCAGCGCCTTTATTGCTGAGTCTGCTGAACCGAGCCTGCTGGTAACGCTGGCTATTGCCGGTACCGTTGGGCTCAAGGGGTGGTTAGTGGTTGATCGTTTTATGGAGCTGCGTAATGCTCACCCCTATATCCGCTTTTCAATGAACCTTTATTTCATTATGTTGCCGCTGGTTATCCTGATTGTTTACCTGATTCCGGAATCTATTGCAGACCTGACGCGATTATAACCGAACTGATGTTAACTACTTGTTTGACTGTCTAATCGTTTGATACTGTTGAGGCTTTGTGGAATGCTGACAGCGTAGTTAGCTTGTTTCCGTATAAAGCAATAAAGACAGTTAGATGAGACGGAAGAAAATGAGTAAATGGGATTCCGAGACGGCCGAATGGTATGCAGAAAAATACGGTGAATATGCAACTAACAGGCTTGGCACAGCGGCCGTGGAGTTCTCTCCAGAATCCACCGTTGTTGATATTGGTTGCGGTACCGGGTCTGCTTTAAGGCATGCCGCGAAGCAGGTTACCAATGGTGTTTTAATTGGCATTGATCCCGTGCCTCGTATGGTTGAGATAGCACGAGAGAAAACTGCCACGGATGTTGCTGCTGATCGAATTCACTTTTATCAAGGGGCTGCTGAGAGCTTGCCGCTAGAGGATGCATCGGCTGATTTTGTACTGGCTTTTGATTCGTTCGATCATTGGCAGGATCAGCATCAGGGGCTAAAAGAAGTTCGGCGTGTACTCACTCCTGATGGGGCGTTCGTGATTGTCAAAGATGGCGGACTTCCCTGTGGATCTGAGGCTAAAAGTGAGCTCTTTGAAGCATTGGAACGGGCTGGTTTCAAGGTAGTTAAAGATAAAACCATGGAAGGTGAGGGGGTTGAATTGACTTTATGGGTGTGTAAAACGACTATTTAAACTACAGTCGCCTTGCCTTCGATCTGTGACTTTTAACTTGCCAGATAGCTAGTACCAGGCCAACCTCCTTCTTGCTAATGTTCCGCTCGTTGTGGGGGGATGGATTTGCTGGAGAAATCAGCCGGAAGCCCCCAGAATTATGTAGCATAACCTATACTAAGACCTGTTTTGATGAATGGATTCGGAAAATGAGAATTCTGACGATTTTAGCTATCTGGATACTGCTTTCGACCTCTGTTTTCGCGCAGAGTGACGTGATTCTAACCACTGGAGAGTGTCCAACTTACAGCTCAGAGCAACAAAAGCACAATGCTGTTTTCTCCCACATCCTCTAAAACGATGCAAAACCAAATTGATGTAAAGCCAGCAAGAGCTGAGGAAGCGTAGATGGTTAATTTTGAAGCGGGTGAGAAAGAGTATCTGTCCAAAAACTTCAACAGTCTGGATTTTTCGAAGGCTGAAATCTGCTATAAAGAATTTGATGGCTGTACCTTTAAAAACTGCGATTTCAGTGAAGCCATCTTCCGCAAGTGCGCATTTATGGATTGCAGCTTTGAAAAATGTAATTTAAGCGTTGTTAAGCTTGAATACAGCAAGTTCTCAAATGTCTTCTTTGATGAGTGCAAGGTTATTGGTGTTGACTGGACTAAAGCAACCTGGCCAGATATAGCCCTGCACAGTTCGATTAAATTTAATCGATGTATTATCAATGACTCGTCATTTTTCGGGCTTAGCTTACAGCAGATTGTAATTGAAGATTGCAAAGCCGAGGATGTGGATTTTAGGGAGGGAGATTTCAGTGATGCCATTTTTACTTATACGAATTTCTCCAATAGTTTGTTTAATAAGACAAATCTAACGGGTTCTGATTTTACCGAGGCAACTGATTACAACATCAACATCTATGACAATGAAGTCAAAGGGGCCAGGTTTTGTCGTTATGAAGCGGCAAGCTTACTTCATAGTCTGGGCATCGAACTGGTGGACTAAGGTCTTCTGTAAACCTATCCACGCGTGTGTTTGGCATCGTTGTTGTGGGGCGGCTAGGTTATCAGCAGGCAATCCATCGGTTCCACTGTGTAATTGAAATACTTTGGTTCGATATTGGAGTAAGATGGCGGCGAGCTGGTGTAATATTTGATCTGCTTTTTTGGCGGTCAATCTTTAGGATAGATATGAAAAAAACATTTTTACTTACTCACCCCAAAATCAAAGTTGCCAGATTGGTTGATTCAATTAAGCACGATGTAAAAAAATACCTGAGAAGAGAACGGAATAAGAAGCTACCCGTAGGGGTTGATTTTTTGGATTTCGACTGCAAATACGGACATACAGAAAAGGAAGCCAGGGTTATTCATCTGTCAGAAATAAATAAATGTATCGATGAAGCTGAACAACTCCAGTTAGGGTCATTTTATCTGGAAATTCTGGCAAAGCCCGGATACCGGACAAAAAAACAGGATTCTGATTTCTCAGACTAGCAAGTAATGGCTTAACGTTTTTCCTGTTTTGCTTTTAACCTTTTGATAAAAGAGGGAGAATCAAACTCTCCCTCTTTTTCCGATGTCTCTTCCCAGTGTTCTCTCGGCTTGAAGAATCCTAGCGTTTTTTCTTGTTCGCAGTTTTGCCTTTAGTCCTCACCGTTTCTTTCTTATTGCGGATGATTTTGGTTTGACTGGCTTTATTGGTCCGTGCCGGTCGTGCCTTTTGTGCAAGATTATTCTGTAACTTAGCTCGGCTGCCCACTTCGTAGCCTGGCATATAGATACGAGAAATAGTGCTGCCGATTAAGCGTTCGATATTGTCCAGTGAGCGTTCTTCCTCGCGGCTTACGAAAGAGATGGCCTGACCTTTAGCACCGGCACGGCCGGTACGTCCAATACGGTGTACATAGTCCTCTGCCAAGTAAGGGAGGTTGAAGTTAACTACGTGCTCCAGACCTTGAATGTCTAACCCGCGAGCGGCAACCTCTGTAGCGACCAGTACCTGTATGTCTCCAGCTTTAAAATCAGCCAGCGCACGGCGACGGGACCCTTGAGTTTTATCACCATGACATAATGCGGCACTGATTCGGACCATTTTCAGATTACGCATCAGTTCATCGGCTTGAGCTTTAGTACTGGTAAACACTAAAACCTGAAACCAACTGTGTTCCTCAATCAGGTCGAGAAACAGTTCTATCTTACGGCGTTCCTCTACCGGGTAGACCACATGCTCTACGGTATCAGCGGTTGCGTTCTGCTTAGCCACACGAATGACTTCATGATTATTCAGTAGTGTTCTCGCCAGGTTATTAACCAATGGAGAAATTGTTGCGGAGAACAACAGGGTTTGTCGGCTATCGGGGGTTTTTTGCAATAGTTCATGGACATCGGTAATAAAGCCCATATCCAGCATGCGGTCAGCTTCATCCAGTACCACGAACTCAACTTCAGCGAGATTGATATTACACTGCTCAAGGTGTTCCAACAGTCTGCCTGGTGTGGCCACTACGATGTCAACACCAGTCTTTAATTTACTCTGCTGCCCGGTCATTTTAACGCCGCCGTAGAGTGCGGTAATCGTGAATGGTAAAAACTGGGCATAGCGCCTGATTGTCTCCGTCAACTGTTCGGCAAGTTCTCGAGTCGGAGTCAGGATCAGGGTCCGTGGAGTACCTGGTCTGGCCTGCTTTGGCTTGTCGTACATTCGTTGGATAATCGGCAGTGAGAAGGCCGCAGTCTTTCCGGTTCCTGTCTGGGCATTTGCCAACAAGTCTTTACCACGTCGAGCCGGTATGATTGCTTTCTCCTGGATAGGAGTCATCTGTTTATAACCACAGGCATCGATTGCTTGCTGTATTTCTGGTGCTAGGTCTAAAGATGAAAAATTCATGATAAATCCTCTGTAGATCAGGCTACAGCTAAAACGGGGCAAAAAGTGGTGGGAAGGATAAAAGCCCTTTCTCTAAGAGTCCAGTGTTAAGATCCAGTCTGTCTAACCTTTGCCGACAGATCTAACGGGGGAAACCACTGGTCCTCTGGGACATTTCAGATTGCTAAAGAGTGATCAGACAGCGTTCTTAATGAGTACAGGCATGCAGTATGCCTGCAATTATTGATGTTTTATATCTGATCTCTCTCAAGCCGGAGGATTTATAGATCAGTTAAAGGTTCTGATCGTTCATAATTGATTACTTAGTCCCAGTACAGAAGGATAGGGCTGTAAATAGCGTTGAGTTTGAACATAATGGCTACCAAAGCGCTGTACGTAATGTTTTATAAGGGTTAACGGTGTTGCCAGGTTGACCTCTCCCCGGCGATATCTATCGATGATGTCAGCAATATCTCGTCGCACCTCACCGTCTACTGATCGTTTCAGATAACCAAGAATATGCAACAGCACATTGCAGTGATTGCTTCGACTGGCTGGTTTTGAAATTGCCTGCATAAATCGTTGGAAGTACAAGTCACGGAGGTTATCGATATTTTGATGGGGTTTTGTTTCAGCAAGCAGTCTTCCGAGCGCTTTGTATTCGGATTGACTGTGAGCCATCAGCACATACTTGTAATCCCGATGAAAGTTCATCAGTGAGCCCAGGGTTGGTTGAGTATCAACTTGGTTGCGAAAGTGATTATGTGCAAATACCCGAAGTATAAAATTCTCCTTCAGGCGGGCATCGTTCAACCGGCCCTCCTCTTCTATTGGCAGATTCGGGTGTTTTTTCTGCAGGGCTGCAGTAAACAGCCCTTGAGTGCGTCTCGTATGTGGGTAGCCATTGTCCTGATAAACTTTGATTCGTTCCATTCCACAGCTGGGGGAGTTTTTCATCAGTATGTAGCCATCAAGATCAGCCAGTGTGCCTATTACTGGATTAATCGCATTGACTAATTGCTCGGTTACATCCTGTTGCTGGTTATTGGAGAACACCAGGCGAGGGGCGGATATTTCACCCGTCAACCGCAAGGTTGGCCTGGGAACGCCGAACCCGGCAGCTGTTTCGGGACAGAAACTACGATAGCTAAAGTGCTCACTCAGTTCCTCCAGACAGAGACGAGAGCGGCTATGTCCGCCGTTATAGCGTACTGAATGACCCAGTAAGCAGGCGCTTATGCCTACTTTTATTTCTGAATTATCCACCTTTTCTGATTTGGTCTGTTTGCAGGTTGTGATGATTTTCATAAGCACCTCCTAGTGGGCCGTGAGTTAAAAATACACCTGATTAGTTTATTTTGTCTAGGACAAATAGATATGATTATTAAAAATTGTCCAGAGCGCTTTCCATGAATAAGCATGTAAACCTGACTTCTTCTATTGAAGAGGTGTCCCGAGATACCGGGATAGGGAAAGACACTTTACGTGTCTGGGAACGCCGTTATGGGTTTCCTCAGCCAAGGCGGGGGAAGAAAGGAGAGCGTCTTTATCCGAAAGAGCAACTGGATCGATTAAGAAGTATCAGCCGCCTGTTAGATCAAGGTTGTCGTCCCGGTAGTATTGTGTCCATGAGCCCGGAGCAGTTGGATATCCTGGCAGAGCAACTAAAAACGGTTAAGGACCATCGCGACAATCCCAAAGTTGATGAAATGGTGGGTGCACTTGGAGAGGGAAGGACACAGGAGGTTTTGCAAAGCCTCAGAGTGATGCTGAAGCAGCAGGGACCTCAGCTCTTCACCTATGATATTGCCGCCCCTTTGCTTGAGCAGATAGGACATGCCTGGGCCAATGGCCAGCTTTCTATTTATATGGAGCACCTGATTACCAACCACTTGGGTAATATGTTGAATGAAGCGACTAATGAGTTCAGTCATATTGAAGATGATCTTAAGATTTTACTGACGACTTTGCCTGGAGAGCGACATGGAATGGGGTTGTTGATGGTAGAACTATTACTGCGTGCTGAGGGAGTTGAGACGATTAATTTAGGGGTTGAGACCCCAGTGGATCAACTTGTCGAAGCCTGTATCGGGTTAAATCCCCAAGTGCTTGCGCTGTCTTTCAGTGCTATTCATAAACGAGCCTCGGTAATTGCGGTACTCAGAGAATTGAGCGATAAAATTCCTGTGTCGGTAATACTGTTGGCGGGCGGGGAAGGAATCAGCAAACTACGCTCGATTCCTGAGCGAATAAGAGTTGTCAAAAAACTCGATACACTGGGAATAGAGGTCCGCTCTATCCGTCAGCAACTTAATAAAACCTGATAAGCCCCGCTATCGCTTATTGTTTAAACCAGTGCTTAACAGCGACTTTGGATCAACGCCAGTTCGAAGAATAGTTTATAGTATAGATACTATGATTATGCGGTTAAGATTTTTGAACAGACAACAGTATGGCCCAGAATTGATCAGATGGGGCGGTTACTGGTGTGCTGTTTTTCTTGGCCTGGCGCTGTTGACCGGTTGTGGGCAACCGGCAGCCAGGCAGCCCAGCGCTTCAATTTCATCGTTTAAAACAACCTCCTCAATGAGTGAACCTCTCTATGCTCAGTATCTTGAATGGCGAGGAACGCCCTATCGGTTAGGTGGAAATAGTCGTCAAGGGGTGGATTGTTCCAGCTTTGTTCAACAGACCTTTTCCCAACGACTGGGAATCTCTTTACCCAGAACCACAGCGGAGCAACACCGTATCGGTAAATCAGTGGCTCGTAACCAGCTGCAAACCGGGGATCTTATCTTTTTCAAGACGGAGGTTAAGGTGCGTCATGTCGGTATTTATCTTGGCGATCAGGTCTTTCTCCATGCCTCAACGAGCCAGGGGGTGACCTTGAGCCGGCTGGATAACGTCTATTGGTCTCCACGTTACTGGAAAGCCAAGAGAGTCATTACCTCCAGTTAGATTCCTTAGATATCCTGTCCATTCAATTAATGTCCTGTGCTTTCAACCGGTAACTTGGTTGCCAGCAACAGATAGGTTTTATCATTTGGGGGAGTGAAGCCTTTTAATTGTCTGGTTTCCGGGACTTTTTATTGGAAAGTACAGGCACTGACGCAAGACGTATAGCATTGCTATTTTCTCTGGTATATTAGCGCTGTGATTGCTGAACACGGAGTTGTATGAGCATTTTGTCTTCTGTCATGGGAAAGAATAGCGGTGAGTGAAGCCTACTCTGAACGGCGCTTGGCTGCGGTTTTGGCTGCTGATGTAGCGGGCTATACCCGGCTGATGTCTGCTGACGAAGACCGAACTATCAAAGACTGGTGGGCTGCCCGTAAAGAAGTCATCGATCCATCCATTAGTCGTCATGGCGGTCGAATAGTCAAACATACCGGTGATGGTTTTCTGACTGAGTTTCCAACCGCAAGTGATGCAGTCAGGTGTGCGTGCGATATGCAAACGCAGATGAACGCACGTAATGTCGGCAAGCCTGCTGACATACGATTCGATTTTCGAATGGGTATTAATCTCGGTGAAATTGTTGTTGATGAAGAAGATATCTATGGAGATGGTGTCAATATTGCCGCCAGGCTGGAAAGCTTGGCCGGGGCTGGTGGTATTTGCGTTTCGTCGACTATCTACGAACAGGTAAAAAACAAACTTGATCTTGGTTTTCAGGATATGGGAACAAAAAAGGTCAAGAATATCGCAACCCCTCTGCGACATTATTTTATTGAAGTCGAAAACCAGTCTGTAGAGTCAACCGAGTCCTTTTTAAGGCGCCTGTCTGAGTGGATTAAATTACCGGTTAATCTGATTATTGTTGCCTGTTTGTTATTGCTGACCTTTGTTCTTTTTTCTGATTTCGGTTCATCACCGGCTGAAACATCGAGCCGCGAGAAAGCCGCTTTAGCAATTGTCCCGTTTAAATTGATAGGCGAGACCACCCAGGGGAGTGCATTTAGTGTTGGTTTGATGGAAAACCTGAAGACTTCTCTTTTATCCACGTCTAACTTCATTGTGATACGCAATGACTTGAAAATAGAAAACAGCGTCACTCAAAAAAACAAAGTGAACTATGTTTTTGAAGGTAGTATTCAACAGGTTGAAGATCGTGTCCGTATTCTTGTACAGCTAGTGGATTCTGAAACCGAGTTCCACTTGTGGGGTGGGCGTTACGATCGAAAGCTTACTGATGTATTAAATACTCAGGATGAAGTAACCAATAAAATAGTTGCTGCCGTTTCTCAACAGATTATTGAGCTGGAAGATCTGCGTAATAGCTCAGATAAAGGTCTTATGGGCGAAGCTAGAGACATTGTTTACTTAGGAATATCCAGAATAGGTCGTATAGCCAGGCAGGCCGTATTAATGCCGCAGAAACTCCTGGAGTGGCTGGCAGAGTCGCCAGACACTCCAACATCCAGTATGAAAGTGACAAATTCAAATCAGATCTCAGCCATGATCAAATAATGAATGGAATTGACCTTGAATAAAATAAAAGTGTGGATCCTCGTCATAATCCTTATAGTCATTGCTATTGTGATTTCAGGAAACCAGGGAGATGGTGAAGAGCGCTCTGTTGTCAGTAAAACGGGGAGTATTTCCGGTGATATATTCCTCACCGCCGATGAATTGTATGTTGCGGGGGATGTAGCAGGAGATCTGTTTGCAGCCTCAGGTGACTTGAAGGTCAACTCTGAGATCGATGGAGAGGTCGCGGTAGCCGGTGGCAATCTGTCCATTGATGGCAAGGTAAAAGGCAGCCTGATTGTTGCAGGAGGAAATATTGATATCACCGCTGATACCGATGAAGGCATGGTAATCGTCGGCGGGGATGTGCACGTCCAAAATGCCAGTATTACCGGTAATATCTTTCTTGTTGGAGGTGAAGTCAATCTTGGTAAAGGTCTGAATGTTGATGGCAAGGTGATGGCAGCCGGGGGAAAGGTTCACTTAGATGGAATATTCAGCCGTGACCTGCGCGTAGCGGGTGGTAAGGTCACGATAGGAGGCGAAATAAAAGGGGACGTTAAGGTGGTTTCGAAGCACATCAGGTTATTACCAGGAACCACAATTGCCGGAAGCCTTATCTATTATTCTCCTCAAGTGATTGATATTGCAGATAGCGTGTCTATCGGTAAGGATATTGTCTATATTAAAACTTCCCAAATTGAGAAAAATCGGGAAGGACTGTTTTTTGTTGCTGGATTGACCTTTTTGTCTTTATTGGTCGGTCTGATTCTTTTTTCTGTGCTTACAGTATATATTGCTCCAGCGATGCTTCCTGCCTGTAATAAGCGATTTCAGTCACACAAAGGGAAAGCACTTATGACTGGATTACTGCTGATTTTTTCCGGGCCTGTTCTGAGTGTGTTGTTAATTTCCAGTGTTTTCGGAATACCTTTAGGCCTCGGGTTTATTTGTATTTATCTGCTACTGGGAATGATCGGTTATATCGTTGCTGTGTTTATTCTTGGTGAAAGAGTGCTTTCGTTGCTGGGAAAATCTCAATCGGGCAGCTCCCTATCTCAACTCCTTGCCGTCTTTATTGGAATCTTGTTAATGACGGTGATTCTGCTTATCCCGGTTTTGGGGGTCTTTGTTTTTCTGATTGTAAATGCCATGGGGGTAGGCTCCATGCTGCTTCAGGTTTTGTTTTTTCGGCGATCACTTTTAATACGTCAGATCCAGTGATGACAGCTGGTAGCAGGTCGGTCTATATATTATGCTGTGCTGATGTTATTCGCGATTCGTGGCTGGTAAGTTTGGCGGGTTAGCTGAATAAGCCTGTTGAGGATGGTAACGCTTGATGTGCGTATCAGAGGTATGCGTCAATCGCAGCTATCTGGAGTGCTGATAAGGTCAGATAGGAGGACCGGAGTTGATCGCTATCAATCCAGCTTGCCTGTTGAGAATCTGGTTTTTCCTGATCATTTTTCTGCCTGTGCGGCTAAGTCACGCAGAACCTTCGGAATTAGTCGTATCCTATCGATTGGACAGTGCGCCTATTCAATTCAGGAATGAATCGGGTGAGGCTGATGGAATACTGATCGACTTATGGCGCCTGTGGTCTGAGCAAGCTGGGATAGCTGTGCGCTTTGTCGGAGGTTATAACGAAAAATCCCAGCTGGCAGTGCTGGAGGGACCTGCTGATTTTAACGCGGGTCTTTTTAAAAATGCCGAACGCAACAAGGTCATGGATTTCTCCGAACCGATCCTGAGTAGCGCTTACCATCTTTTCTTTAACCCAGAGCTTGTTTCAGACTTATCCAGGCCATCACTACTCAGACTCCCTGTTGGAGTAACCGAAGGGAGTTTTCATGAGCACTATATGCGTCGGGAATTCCCGGCAACTAAGCTGATTCTTTATGATGGATATGATGCACTGTTTTCAGCTGCGCTAAGGGGTGAAATAAGCGCATTTGTTTCTCAGCGTCTTTATCTATCAAACTATCTGCATAAACATGGATTGGCAGATCCTTTTCAGGCCGACGACTCACCTTTATATATCCGTTCATATCGTGCGGGTGTAAAAAAAGGGAATAGCGAACTACTCAAGCTGATCAATCTGTATTTGAGAGAGCTTGACCCTGAATTACACGCCACAATTACCAGTAAATGGCTGGGGTTTAAGTGGACGGCAAGAGGAGATTACAAAAATAAGCTTGATCTCTCCAAGGAAGAAAAAGCATGGTTAAAGGCCCATCCTCTGGTTGAGATCGGGGTCGATGGGAATTGGGCTCCGATTGATTTCATGGATGAAAGAGGGCGCCATCAGGGGATTGTTTCTGATTATTTGAGCAGAATTGAAAAATCTCTCGGTATTCGTTTTCAGACGGTCCCCGGACCCACCTTTAAGCAGATGCTGGACAAGGTCAACGAAGGGTCGCTAAAGATAGCCGCAACGGTTGTAGAAACAGCTGAACGTTCGAAAAACATGGTGTTTACTGATCCTTTCTATACGGCCCTGAAAGTGATTGTGACGCGGCAGGAGCGGCAACAGGAAATAACTCAGGTAGAAGACCTTTATGGCAAGCGAGTGGCCATAGAAAATGGTTTTTTTACGATGAAACGATTACAACAACTTTACCCTGAGATTGAACTGCTACCCGTTGGTTCTACCACCGAAGCACTGCAAATGGTTTCTTGGGGAAAAGCTGATGCCTATATTGGTACTCGTGCTGTCGCTCAGTGGACGATTGAGCAGCAACAGTTAACAAATTTGAGTTTTTCAGGAGACCCGGGCCTGGGTCCCGCCGATCAGAAATTTGCTGTTCGAAATGAAGCTGAATGGCTTCCTCTGCGAGCGCTGATTAACAAGGTACTGGCGGCAATGACTGAGGATGAAAGGCGGGGTATAGAGCAAAGCTGGATCTCTTTCCATTCGTTCACTCAGTCATCTGAACCGACGATCCAGCTGTCTGCTAATGAAAAAGTATGGTTAAGGGCACATCCTCAGATTCGCATCGGTGTCGATCCCGCCTGGGCGCCGATTGAGTTTGTGGAAAAGGATCAATACAAAGGGGTTGCTTCAGAGTATGTCGAACTTATTGAACAGCGGCTGGGCGTCAGTTTAATCCCGCAACTGGGACTGAGCTGGTCTCAGGTCATGGCGGAAGCGAAAAGAGGTAGTCTTGATGTACTGCCCGCCTTGGTTCGATCAACAGATCGGGATGCCTATTTAAATTTTTCCCGCCCCTATCTCAGTTTTCCACTCGTGATATTCAGAAGGGAAAATGAGCCTTATATCTCTGGGCTTGAGGATCTGGCTAATGAGCGCATAGCGATTGAAGAGGGTGGTATCGCAGAGGAATATTTGCGTCGCGACTTCCCGGGTCTGCAACAAGTGATGGCTGATAATGCCATTGAGGCACTGACAAAGCTGTCGCTTGGGGAAGTGGATGCCTTTGTTGGCAATCTAGCGGTGGGCAGCTATCACATCGGGCATCTGGGGTTAGCGAATATTAAAGTAGCCGCTCCAACGCCATACGATTATGAGCTTCGCATAGGCGTAAGCAAGAAGTTCCCCGAACTGGTACCCATTCTTAACAAAGTACTGTTAAGCATAACTCCTTCAGAAAAAGCAGAGATTCGTAATCGCTGGTTATCTGTTCGATACGATACGGCAGTGGATTATCGTTTGCTATGGCAAGTGGCGACTGCGGCTGCGTTTCTGATTTTACTGGTGCTGGCTTGGGCTATTCAGATGCGCCGGCAAAAAGAAATCCTGCGGCAAAGCCAGTCGGAACTACGGAAACTGAGCCGAGCTGTCGAACAGAGTCCGGCTATGGTCATTATTACTGACCCGGCGGGGATCATTGAATATGTAAATCCAAGTTTTACTGAAGTGACAGGTTATAGCGCAGAGGAGGCTATCGGGAAGACCCCGGCAATCGTCAAATCAGGGGTAACAGAAAAGTCGTTGTACAGCGATCTTTGGAATACGATTACAGCGGGCGGTACCTGGCGGGGAGAGCTTCTTAATCGAAATAAGAACGGTTCGTTGTTTTGGGAATCTGCCACTATTGCTGCGGTATCCGACGAACAAAATAATGTTGTGAACTATGTAGCAATTAAAGAAGACATATCGGAACGCAAAGCCGCAGAGGAAGCATTGCAAGCAAGTGAAGCCCAGCTTAAAAACGTTCTGAATTCACTGCCTCTGGCAATTGTTGTAGTGGATAACAGTGGCCGGATTATGTTGGCGAACCCTCATGCAGGGCGTGAAATCGGCTTGGAAGGGCAGTCGTTGATTGGCAGAAATATGGTTTCATTTTACGCCAACCCGGATGACCGACTTGAACTTATTCAGGAGATGGTCGATCAACGGGAAGTTCATGATCGAATGATTCAATTTATTACCGACCGAGGGGATCTTATCGAAGGCGCTATCTCTGCTATTCCGATTCAGATGGGTGAGCAGCAGGCTCGATTGGGAATGTTTGTGAATCTCACCGAGAGAATCAAGATGGAACAGGAGCTGGCTAATGCGAAGGAGGTAGCTGAACAGGCGAATCAATTTAAGAGTGACTTCCTGGCAAATATGAGCCATGAGATCAGAACGCCAATGAATGCCATAATTGGTATGAGCCACCTGGCGTTACAGACCAAGCTCACGGCAAAACAACAGGACTATGTTGAGAAAATTAAGATATCCGCCCTTGCTTTACTGGGCATTATCAACGACATCCTTGATTTCTCAAAGATAGAAGCAGGCAAGCTAAGCATAGATAAAACGGAATTCAAGCTTGATGATATTTTTGAAACGCTGACGGGCCTGATTAGTTTAAAGGCTGAAGAAAAGTCTCTAGAGATACTTATTTCCAGAGACCCGAAAATTCCAGATATCTTGATCGGTGATCCGCTCAGACTGGGCCAGGTTCTTATCAACCTGACGCAAAATGCAATCAAATTTACCTCTGCCGGTGAAGTACGGATATGCGCGCGACTGAGTAAGCAAGGGAGTGGTCGAGTAACTATTTTATTTACTGTCAGTGATACCGGTGTAGGAATTGACAGCGATAAAATATCCAAGCTGTTCCGCCCATTTATCCAAGCCGATAGTTCTACCACACGGGAATATGGAGGCACTGGCCTGGGGTTGAGTATTTGTAAACAACTGGTCGGGTTAATGGGGGGAGAAATCAGCGCAGAGAGCAAGGTGGGAGAGGGTAGCCAGTTCAAATTTACTCTCGGTTTTGATTGTCTTTGTGATAAGCAAGAAACCCAGTATCAGCCAGACCCTGATTTAAGAGGACTGAAAGTACTGGTGGTTGATGACAATGCCAGTGTCAGAACTGTACTGCGAGAGATGCTTGAGTCGTTTTCATTTAAAGTCACTGCGGTTGAGAGTGGTGAGCAGGCTTTAAATTTATTGCATGGCAATTATTCTGACGTTACAGAGCCTGGAAATTCTTTACCAGGACGCTCCCTGTCTCAGACCGATGAACCCTATGGTCTGGTACTGATTGATTGGCGCATGCCGGGAATAGACGGGATCGAGACCTGTCGTCAGATTCGTATGATGAAGGAGCTTTCGCCACCACCTAAACTCATCATGGCAACCGCCTATGGTCGTGAAGAGATAATGCAGCAAGCTGAACAGCTGGGTCTGGACGGTTTTTTGATTAAACCGATAAACCCCTCAACGCTCTTTGATACCATCATACGGGCCCTGCGAGTGAATGGTCAGACGGAGTCTGGCAACCCTCAAGCGACTCTGGTTGTCCGTAAACAGCGACTGAAAGGACGGGTTCTGTTGGTGGAAGATCACCCCATTAATCAGCAGGTAGCCAGAGAACTCCTGTTGGGATACGGATTGGAGGTGGGGGTGGCATCTAATGGTAATGAAGCGATAGAGGCACTGGAGTATATTGACTACAATCTGGTGCTGATGGACATACAAATGCCGGTGATGGACGGTTTTACGGCAACCTCTGTAATACGCAAAAATAAGCGATTCAAGAATCTCCCCATTATTGCGATGACTGCTCATGCTATGGCTGGTGACAGGGATCGTTGCCTGAAATCAGGTATGGATGAACACCTCAGCAAACCCATCGATCCGGAGCAGCTATACGCTCGTCTGAGGTATTGGCTAAAACCTTCAGACCCGTTCTCCGAGTCTGATATCGTTGATACCACTGGCGAAAATACCCAACAGGCAGCCCCACCACTGCCTAAAGTGCTTCCCGGCATTAATCTGGAGTGGGGGGTGCAACGGATAGGAGGTAACGCCAAGCTGTACCGAAATTTACTGATTGAATTTTTAGCGCGACATAAGGACGAGATTAAAAATATTGGCGATCAGCTTGAAGCAGCAGATTATGATCAGGCGCGTCGAGTGGTTCATACGCTTCAGGGGGTTGCCGGAAATATCGGTGCTGAAAAGGTTGAAGAAGCGGCTAAAGCGCTTGAAAGTGTGATCGTTGAAAGACCCACAAGCGGTATTAATGAGCCGTTGGAGGCATTCAGGATAGTCTTTACGGAACTCATCAGTTCTTTGGAAAAGCTGGTAAGCGGGCCAGAGCATGGCGTTCAAATGGACGCAGAAATAAAGCTAGGTAAAACAGAACAGCTGGCATTGCTGGCCAGAATACGCTCGCTGGTGGAGGAAGGGGATGCTGAGGCGAGAATTTTATTAAATGAAAATATAACTCAACTCAATACCCCGGAGACAGGGCCGCTCATACAGGATCTTCTTGAGCAGCTTAATCAATATGATTTTGAAGAGGCTCAAATGAGCTTAGAGGAGCTGACAGATTACTGTCGTGACTTGCCGGAGGAGGCGTAATGAATTTATCTGAGATCCCATCTGAAACACGTATTCTGGTTGTTGATGACGAACGCTTTTACATCGATGTTCTGGTTGACCTTCTGCGTGAAGATTACAAAGTAGTTGTTGCCATGAACGGAGAGCAAGCGCTTAAACGGGCAAGATCAGTAACTCCTCCTGACTTGATTCTGTTGGATGTACTGATGCCAGGAATGGATGGCTATGAAGTTTCCAGACAACTTAAGAAAGATCCTGCCACCTGCGATATACCGATTATTTTTCTCACTGTAAAAAGCGAAGTGGATGATGAAATTCGAGGATTTCAGCTTGGAGCTTCAGACTATATTACAAAACCGATCAGTCCGCCGATTGTTCAGGCCAGGGTTAGAAATCATTTGGCACTGATTCAGGCTCATAAGGTGCTTCAGGATCAGAATCAAGCGCTGGAAAGGCGTGTTAGAGAACGGACCCGGGAGATCGAACAAACTCAGGATATTGCTATCTATTGCATGGCCTCATTGGCGGAGACCCGAGACAATGAAACAGGAAATCACATCCGCAGAACACAGCATTATGTCCGTCGACTCGCTGAATACTTGCAGGATAAGCCTCGTTTCAGAGGTCTGATTACGCCTGAATATATCAATCTTCTGTTTAAATCTGCACCTCTGCATGATATCGGCAAAGTAGGGGTTCCCGACAAAATACTCAGAAAACCCGGCCCCTTGGATGATGAGGAGTGGGTCGAGATGAAAAGGCATGTTATCTACGGCCGTGATGCACTGTTACGAGCTGAAGCCGCTCTGGGTAGTACATCGTTTCTGAAACTGGCCAAGGAGGTTGTTTGTGCCCATCATGAGCGGTGGGATGGAACGGGTTATCCAGAAGGACTTGCCGGTGATGATATACCCCTGTCGGGAAGGCTTATGGCCATAGCTGATGTCTATGATGCGCTGGTGAATAAGCGGGCTTACAAAGAAGCTTTTCCGCCTGAAGAAGCCATATCCATGATCAAAGAAGGCAAGGGGTCTCAATTCGATCCTGATTTAGTGGATGCGCTGGTTGTTCTTCAGGATGAGTTCAGAGAGATTGCGGTGCGCTTTTCCGATGACAGTTAATATGACCATAGATTTGAGGGGATCTGGCGATCCACATCCTTGTATACCTAAACGCTTTTCTGGGTAGGTAGCGGATAAATCACTGAGTTGGCCGTGTCAACGCCTTAGTTAGTCAATAATGGCTGGTCAGTATTTTCTCCTGATAACACGTCGTTCAGATATGCTGTGAAATGTTCTCCAGCGAGGGGCTTACTGTAAAAGTACCCTTGGAGCATGTCACATTTTAAACTTTTGAGCAGTTCATCGTGGGCGCTTGTTTCGATCCCTTCTGCAACAATTTTCATTTTTAGATTCCAACCCAACTGAATGATAGCCTTAATGATTGCCCTGTCTGCTGCAGAATCCTGACGATTGAGCTGAACGATAAAGCTGCGGTCAATCTTAAGTGTGTCAATGGGCAGTTGTCTGAGGTAGCTTAAAGATGAGTAGCCGGTACCGAAATCATCCATTGCTATTTTAATACCCAAATCTCTTAGTTGATTGACGATGGTAATAGAGTCGTTGATATTCCTGATAAAGACACGTTCGGTTATCTCAAGCTCCAGGCAATGGGCAGGCAGGTTTGCATTCTGTAGTGCTGCCGTTACCTTGGATACAAACTTCGGATCGTTAAACTGTTTTGCCGAAATATTTACCGCCACCTGCAACTCAGTATTCTGTTGTTGATTCCAGGTTGCGCAGTTGAGACAGGCCGTGTGTAGAATCCATTCTCCCAGAGGAATGATTAACCCCGTATCCTCGGCTATACCAATAAAGTCTGTTGGCGGGATCAGCCCTTGCTCAGGGTGCTGCCATCTAACCAGAGCTTCCATGCCCATAACATTCTGCTGACCACTTTCCAGCTTGGGTTGGTAAAATAACTGGAAATGATTGTTTGACAGAGATTTGCGCATTTCTGTCTCAAGTTTTAAACGTTTGTGAGCCTCGACATTCATTTGTTCGGTAAAGAAAAGAAAGTTACCTCGGCCCGCCTCTTTGGATCGGTACATGGCTGCATCGGCATGACGGGTCAGTTCTTCGTAGCTAAGACCGTCCTGGGGGTAGACTGCGATTCCGATGCTTGTATTAACGGATATATCATGGCCTTTAATGTGCACCGGCTTTTGCAAAAGGGCCTGCATACGCTCAATGACGTCGACCAGACCTGAGAGACTATGCAGGTCACCCAGTGCTATGGTGAATTCATCGCCCCCTTGTCGGGCGACAGTCCGTGAAAGAGAAATATCCTGCTCGGTCGTTTGACGGCTTAAGGTATCGATATCGCGTATCTGGGTTTCAAGTCTTTTGCTAATTTCAATCAGTAAAAGATCTCCTGCTTCATGACCAAGAGAATCATTTATATGTTTGAAGTGATCCAGGTCCAGAAACATCAGCGCAACTTTGTCACCATTGCGAGCTGCTCGGAGTAATTTCTGTTCAACCCTTTCTTTGAATAGCAGCCGATTCGGTAACTGTGTTAAGGGATCAAAGTGCGCAAGCTTTTCCAGTTCAGCCTCTTGCTGTTTCAGGTCGCTGATATCAGAAAAAACGCCGACATAATGTGAAATTTCCCCCACATCATTTTTAACGATATTGATTGTAAGCCACTTGGGGAATATCTCTCCGCCCTTTCTTCTATCCCAGATCTCTCCTTTCCAACAACCTTCGCGCAATAGCTGGCTCCACATCTGGGCATAGAATTCTTTGTTGTGCCTACCTGACTGTAAACGGGAAGGGGTTGCACCGATAATTTCTTCACGACTATAGCCGGTGATTTTGGTATAGGCATCGTTTACTTCAACAATAACATTATTGGCATCTGTTACGACAACCGCTTCACTGGTGCTGCGAATGACCTGGTAGTTAAGCTTCAGCGCTTCTTGAGCTTTTTTGTGTTCTTCTATTTCCTGTAACAGAGCCTTATTGCTCTGGTCAAGTTCGCGGGTTCGGATAGCAACCTGCTCTTCGAGTCTGGCTTGTGCGCTACGCAGTAGTTGATTCGCTTCATTCAGGTCCTGTGCTGTTTTTTTCCGCTGAGTGATGTCCCTTAAGGTGCCGATAAACAGTATTTCTCCGTCAATATTGAATTGTGTAACGGAGAGTTCAACAGGAAAAAGTCGACCGTCACAATGCTGTGCTTCGACTTCTCGTGTGTTGCAAATAACCTTGCGGGACGTATTGTCGTTTAAAAACTGTTCCAGATAACTATTATGGAGGTGATGATAAGGCTCTGGCATCAGTTTGTTGATGTTTTTCCCTAGAAGCTCTTCTTTTGTGTAGCCAAAGAGAGATTCGAGGGCCGGATTACAAAATTGCACAAGACCCTGAGTATCAATAATGACAATGCCATCAAGGATATTTTCTGTAATTGCCTGAAAACGCTGTTTCCTGACGCTTAGCATGTGGTGCTGTTTACTAATCTCGTTTTTCATCTCCACAAATGCTCGGGATAGTATCCCCAGTTCGTCTTTGCGATTGACCGGAAGTAAAGTGTCGCCTTTAAATGGAGCACCTGGCAAGTGAGCCATTGCTGAAGCCAGAAGGGTAAGCGGCTGTACAATGCGACCAGAAAGGACAAACACTAATAGAAAACAGGCGATAACTGATAACAGAGTGATTAACATAACCATATCTTGCATCTGGCCAAAGGCTGCTTTGATTGGAGTGCCATTTATTTCCAGCAATAGCATCAATTTTGGAAAGTAACTACTCGCTTTAGCGGTATCCCGTTGAAAATATTGATAGTTACCGTTGATGGTAAATGTAGATATATCATCAGAAATACGCGAAAGGTCAATATGTTCGAACTCGCTGCGAAGTTTATGAGTATGACCAAGCTCTGAAGCGAAGCGCTTATCTGGCTCTGGGTGCATCAGAAAGTTGCCACTCTCGTCTATCAGATAGAATAAATCGTCAGTCCGTTGCTGTTTTTTCAACTGGCTGAATAATGTGTTTAATTCCAGGTTAATGACGGCTAAACCCAGTAGTTGTTTTTTCAGGTACACCGGCATGGCTACGCGAATGGTCGGACGTAAAGGGACGCTAATATTCTGTTGTTCTCGGTTTAGACTGGCGACACTTGCATAACTTTGATGCTCACCCAGTTGCAGTGATTCGAGCACATATTTTCTGTGGGATTTATCCTGTAGTTGTGACTGAGGGTATGTGAAGATTTTACGAGGTGTGTCCGGTGAAGGAGATGATTCCACCTTTATCAGCTCTCTTCCCTGGGGAGAGATAAGGCGAATCTGAAAGTACTGATAACGCTCTTCCAGGTAAGCTTCCAGAAAGCTGGCAAGCCGCTCATGATTGCCCGTGCTGTTTTGATTAACCGGGCCATGTTTAACCAGATTGAGATAGCGGATAACTTCGGGAGTATGGGTCAGTAGATGGGTATCGCGATGCGCATTTTCAAAAGTGCTTTGGATTTCCTGACTGGCGAGCGAGAGTTGCTGCTCAGCCCGACTATATAAGGTCTGATTGACCAATGCCTGGAAATTGGAGTAATAGCCGTAGGCGGATAGCCCTATTATGACAGCCGCCATCAGGGTAAATATCAGGGTGATTCTTGCAGTTATTCCAAACATTTTGGCGGGGTAGTCATTGCTGAACCAAGCAAGTTAGCGACTTTTAGACTGCTTATCTATCATTATTTAATGCATCTACCCCCAAACCTGATGAAGATCAAAAATTGACCATCCTGACGTGTTTGTGATCAGGCATTATTCACAGGGTGGTCCTCTTGAAATCTTGTGTTGTTAATTATTATTCTTACTTGTTGCTGGTGATTTTTTGTGTCAGTTTCTGTACCTCAGGGCCGCAAATAAAGGCGATCAATGCCGCAGCGGGCCAGGCCAGGACAAAAGCCTTACTCCAATGTGTTATAAAGCTTTCACTCCATCCCAGATTGATCCAGGTCACCCAGCAAGTCATCAACAACGACAGGATGAATGACATTAGGACTGCAAATACAAAACGCTGCTTCATACGAATGACTCGCTAGTCTCAATGGTTACCAAAGATAGACGTTCGACGTAGTTGACTGTGGTGAAGTTCTGAGCAAGGTATGCTCTGGTATGGGAAGTTTTGAAATGAGCGTCCAGTGAACTCTCATCCTGCCAGCATTCCCACAGGGTAAATCGCTTCGGGTTGTCCTGATGCTGAAGGACGTCGAACTGAAAACAGCTAGGTTCCTGCAGGGTTACTTTGGCTAATTGCTTTAGTGCTTTTAGCGCCTGTTCAATGTTTTTACCATCTTGCATTTCTATTCCGGCACTGATCCATAGTTTACTCATAATAACCTCTGTAGTTATAAAAAAATGATTACTTGGAAATGACTGTTTGGATATTTTGAAAGAGAGTATATTATTGCTAAGTTGATAAATACGACTAAATATGGAACTACATATTCCAATTATGAAATCATGTTAGATGATATTGCTCTTTTTGTTCATATTGCTCAGCATCGGGGTCTGTCGGCGACTGCTGAGATGCTAAAGGTGCCTGCAGCAACGGTTACCCGCCGCCTGCAAAAGCTGGAAACGACACTCGGGTGCAGACTGATTCATCGTTCTGCACGGAAGTTTGAACTGACTGCTGAAGGGGACGCTTACTACCAAGCTTATGCGGGCCTGGTGAAACAGTTCGAAGAGACTGCCAGAGACCTGAGTTCAGACGTGCACCAGCTGCACGGGAAGTTAAAGGTCATGGCTCCAACGAATATTTCGATTGGTTTACTGCAACCTATGTGGTCGGCTTTTATCGGTGCTTATCCGGATATTCAATTAGAGCTGATGCTAAATAATCAGGTTGAGGATTTACTCTCTTCTCAAGTGGATATCGCTTTACGCATTGGTCCACAGATTGATTCGCAGCTCTATCAGAAGCGGTTGGGGTCTGTTGCTACCATCTTACTTGCCGCGCCTGACTATTTGGAACAGCAAGGCCGTCCTGAAGTTCTGGAGGATTTGAATCATCATCGATTGATTACAGTGAGTAACCTTCCCGTATGGAAACTACAAAAGATCAAGACAAAGGCGTCGGCTACAGTAAACCCTATTGCTGCGACCTCAGTTAATGATATTCGTTTAGCCAGTCAGCTGGCCAGGGATGGACTTGGTATTTCTTTGCTGCCGGTTAGCGAGGTAAAAGAGGAGCTGCAGCAGGGACGTTTAGAGCAAGTCTTGGCCCCATGGTGTGGCCCTGAGCGTGATATTTTAGCAGTTTGGCCCAGTGGTCGTTTGCTAAGTGCCAAAGCCCGGTGTCTAAGAGATTTTATGCAACAACATATACAGAAAGAATCGATATTGCAGGGGAGGATGATGGTAATTTGATGCTGTTCAATTCCGATTAAGTTATTTTATCAGTGGCTGAACATATGATCATAGGTCTATGTATATCGGTCTGTGCTATTGGTATCGGCTGCGCTTTTCCGGCTCTTCGAAATTTCATCTGGATTTATGAAAAACTGTCGTTATAATCCGACAACTTTCCTATATTACAAAGGATGAAATCAATGGAAATACCCATTCGAAAATCATTTCTATTTTTTTCGTTTATTGTAGCTATCCTGTTGTTGATGCATTTTTTTCCAGAGAGTTCGTCCTGGAGTATACATAATAGATTTAATCTTGACACCGAGGGGAATATACCGACCTGGTATTCCACCGTGTTGTTATTTTCTATTTCAATTCTCTCTTTAGTTATTTATTTTTTACGTGAAAGGTTTATCAGGCCTATTGAACGCTGGAATTCGTTCTGGCTTGTGTTAAGTTCCGCGTACTGTTTTTTATCCCTGGATGAAGGCGCCCGGTTGCATGAACTGATTGATAGAAGTACCTCTATAAAATGGGTTTACGTCTATGCGCCATTTGCTGCGGTATTTTTCTCCATCTGTTTTATGTATTTTTGGGTGGTCAGGCGCGACAGCGAAGACCTTCGTGTTTGGTTTTTAGGCGGGCTTGTTGTTTATGCGACGGGAGGACTCCTTTCTGAATTTGTAAGCCATTACTTTGCCCCTTTACCTGAAGTTCTGCAGCAAGTGGAATTCATAGTGGAGGAGGGCTTGGAAATGCTTGGAACCATTATGGTACTTATGGGGTGCTTTAAAGAGTTGAACTACCTTAATTCAGCAGAGGTTCAGCGCTGTTAAGTGTTTCAGATCCAGTGACCAGTGGATGTTGTTCGCTGTTCTCTTGACTGCCATTTTATCTTTTATAGTCCTTGTCAATTCCCTTGGTGTCAGGCATAGTTCAGCTGACAGGCACTGAGGGGTGCCTACCCGCCAAGAGGATCTCACCCTTGTTGTAATGCCAGTCAGTTTGGCTAGTCAGAAGACACAGCATTCTAATTCTGAATAATTGTTCTGCGGGAAACAAAATACTATTTAGGATTTATTGTATGTTGTCCCCTGTAGAAGAGCTTAAGATCCGCGCCAAGAAATTGCTTAAGCAGGAACCGGTAGATACCGGGCTACTTGCCTTGAGTAAGAAAAACAGTCCGCAACTCAAGCATTGTCAGTTGTTTATTGCTCGTCAGTACGGTTTTCGGGATTGGCAGCATGCTCAGCATATTTTATCCTGCAGCAGTGCTTTCCCCACGGAAGACTACGGTCGTTTCTGGTACACGAATCAATGCTCAACGTTGCTTAATCACTGGTGTAGAGACTATCGGGAAGCTTTGGCTGTGCAGCAGGCGCGGGGTGGGATATTGCTTCCGTACCGAACACAATTTGTTGTTGCTGACCGACCGTATCTACGCTTAATGGGATTGGATTACGATGACGAGTTATGGGGTCATATTGACTACAATTGGTGTCAGGGTGCGATAGAAACAAGACAAACTCTTGCGCTCCAACGTATACAGAATGGGAAGGTCGTAACTCGTTCAGTATCTACTCCAAAGCCTGCTCTAAAGCCGATTTCAAAATCTGCTGCGAAATAACCCAAATCTCGTGTATAGGTGAGAAAGGGACTGATTGATGTATATTTTTTTAAAGACCGACGTTAATCCAAAAAGTAAGCAGGGAATGACAATGACTGTCACCAGAATCAATCAATTCAAAGCGGCGGCTGGTAAAGAGAAAGATCTTTTGAGTTTTCTTCATTCTCTGGTGCCCTATATCTCTTCATCAGAAGGATGTTTGTCCTGTGAAGTGCTTCAAAGCAAAGATAACCTGGATGATTTTGTAGTTTTAGAAAAATGGCTGTCGGAGGAGTCCCATCAGAAATCGGTAGAAAACTATCCTAAAGAAAATATGCAGGCGGCAATGGCTTTGTTTGCAGCTCCACCCAAAGGAGGATTCTTTCAGTCGTAACTTTGAGTATTGGAACTCGTGCTGATTTTGTGAGGGAGTCTATACTTTGCACTAGCAGAGTGTAGACACCTCCCACAGGAACTTTGATCTTAGGAATGAATCCGTTTATGTGCGGCATTGCCCGAGTTCTTTTTATATCTTATTTGTGGCTTTTTTCAGCTTCAGCTATGTCTGTACAAAAAGATGGAGATATTGCAATGAAGCAGTCGGAGTACCATATAGGTCAGCGACTTTCTCAACAGTTGTATTTCACAAGTGGAGATAACATTCTTCTTTCTCCAACGGGTATACAAGCTTTACTATGCCTATTGAGAAATGGAGCGAATGGACAAACAAGGGTTGAAATTGAGGCATTTTTAGGGCAGGAAGACGGCTGCGCTGAATCAGAAGGTTATTCGGAACAATTAACTGGGGATTCTGCTACGCAACCTATGAGTGAAGAGAATGGGTGGATTTCATCTAATGGAATATTCCATCGTTCGAGCATTGTAATTAAAGATAGTTATAGGAAGTGGCTCTCTCACCAATCAAATGTGATGTTAGGCAAATTGGATACTTCAAAGGATATTGAAGATGCTAATCAATGGGTCCGTAATCAGAGCAGGAGTAAGATAAAATCAATATTGGATGACAATGCCAAGAATGCTCAGCTTATTGTGGCGAATACGAATTACTTTATGGGCCGCTGGAAAAAGAAATTTAATGAGCACCAGACCCGACCATTTCCATTTTATGGCGAAAAGGGACAAAGCTCGGTACCGATGATGAGGATTCAATCACAATTTAGATTTGTTGAGAGTCCCGACCACCAAGCCATTGCGCTGGATTATGAAGATGAAACCTACACCTCCATTGTAATACTACCGGGTAGGCAAACAGGGCTGACTGACACTCTGAAACATATACCCTCTATTATGGCTGATTTGCTTATTTCTTCGGAGCCTCGGCAAGGGGTATTCCAGTTACCAAGGTTTGCCATTGAATCAGAAAGTCCCTTGAAGTCGATTTTACAGCAACAAGGAATTAATCGACTTTTTCAATTTGGAGGCGCTGAGCTCGGAAATATGATTGATAATGAAGCGGCTGTTTTTGTTGATGAAATTCAACATAAATCTGTCATTGACGTTAATGAAATTGGCACGGAAGCGGCATCGCTAACCACCGCTACTTTATTGGGATCCTTGCCAGAACCCCCCAGCCAGTATGAAATGCTAGTAGATCGACCCTTTGTCTTTATGGTGGTACACATCCCGACTGGATCTGTCCGCTACCTTTGCATCGTGCGTAATCTAGAGTGACCTTTTCAGCGTTTTCCCCAGCATTTCTTTTTTGTCTTCAACAAACGAGGAGGGGACTTGATGCCCTCCCCAATTGCGCTGAGTGTACTTCCAGTGTTGCGAAATTCCAGGTTTTGTTGAGTGTCCAGTTTGTCTTAGTTTGTAACAATGACGCCATTAACGATATCGACAATAGCAATATCAGCCCAGGAGGCGCCTGTATTTCCAGGTCCGTCCTCAGAACTATTGTCAGTTGATATGGAGAAGTTGGTTTCGGCTATTTCCTGATTGTCTTCACCTTCGTTGATAACAATCGTGACCTTTCCCGTGGCAGGAATTGGATCTTGATCAGAACTGCGATGATCGCTGTAATAGTGGACACGGACGATATAGTCCCCTGGGAGCACGGTCCCCGATGATGCCGACTCAATTCCTGTTGCCAGGGTTCCGTGCTCTGGTCCAAAGCCGGAAGTGTCGTCAATATCCAATGCAAGCCCGTTTGAAGTTGTTGTGCCTCCATACCACATAGTTTCACCTTCAGGTTCAGTAATATATAAATCGACATCAGTGTCAGCTTGATCCCAAGTCAGTGTAACCAGCAGGTTGGTCACTGGAATAGCACCTTTTACTGTGCGTATTAGCGTGGCTGCATTTTGGTACCAGTTTGATTGAGAGCCGATATCCACGCCTGCTAACAATACGATTGTATTATCACCGTTGGATATTTCGACGGTATCGTTAAAAGATCCGTTGGCAACAGCTATCTGCCGACCGACTCCTTTAACCTCAACGTACAGCTTGGTTAAACTATTCAGTGAGTTTGAAAGTGTTCCCTGTAATTGTGCCTCTCGTACATTAAATTCTTCGTCTTCTTCGGGAGAGGTTAGATTGATATCGGAAGATGCTGTAAAGCCTGCGATGGCTTGAGTGGTCAAGCCTGCAAAATCTTCAGTTCTACCCAGACTGTTTACTGCGACATAGCCAAAGGTGTTGTAGGTGCCATAGGTTCCAAAACTATTGCCATCAAAGGAGACCGTCTGCTCTGTATCCATGACATTCACATCATAGAATTTGAAACCGTTGGCATCGTAACCATATATCACTGACGCATGGGCCGGGGAATTATCTGTTCCGAGAACCAGGATAAGAGGCTGATTCAGCATGACCATATACGCTTTCATCAGTCGACCCAGATGAGGGGCATCAAGTTTCTGCTCTTCTCGCCAGTTTTTAATAGCCCAGGATTGGCTTTGGGCCATATGAGCACGGATAGAGACCAGGCGGGCAATATCACTACTGTACTTGGTGCGCAGATTATCGTTCTTGTTGTTGAAGTACCAAGTGGCGTAACCGGACATTCCCAGGCAGTTACCGCCAGGAGCAAAATACGAACCGAAGTTATTAATGTTCCAGCCGTTTGTGTTGGCTGCAAAGCCGGAGTCAAATTCAGTTGGCAATACCGCATCTATGGCTGCCAATACAAAAGGAGAGAATGTGCGTGACTCGAAAGTGATAGTATTGGCTTCGGTGTCCTGATCAGTAATTCTAACCGGCGAATAACCTGTTTCTTCATCGTAATGTAAGACTAACAGGTCTTTTTCTTCGGTCATACCGGTATCGTTGTAACTGAGAGTGATGCTGAGAGGCGCATTGATTACTTCTTGCTCTGTCTCATCGATAGCAATATCAACAGCGTCATCTATTTGCGTCAGTCCTGTTGGGAGTTCGGCCGGTAGCTCCATTTCAGCGATATTGATAGACACTGGAGCCAGCAAGCTGTCTTCTGGAATGGTGATTGAAGCATCTCCTGCGGTGATCGTTCCACCGGTACTATCCAGCTGACCACTGCCAGAGTAAGTCGTGGGATCGTTAGCTTCAATTAAATCTGCAATAAGGGTATCTATGCTGGCACAGGCACTGTTTGCTGTTCCTGTATCAACAGTTACGCCAGCGATAAGCGATGCTAAGGTGTCACCTGAAGGTTCAAGGCTAGTGGCATTCCTTTCTTCGAGCTGAGAAACGTAGTATTTGGCGACATTCTTTCGATTGTTAACGATGGTAACGTCTTCATTTTGCACACCGAACAGGATATTCAGAGAGGCACTTTGCAATGTCATGGTGCCATCTTCAATATTACTGACATAAAAATTAAGACCCTCAGTATCTGGGCTGCGACCAAATAGCTGATCGTATAAATTTGTTACCAGGGTTGTGTTATCCAGAGAACCGAATCGTTGATCAAATTCCTGAGACTCACCAAATGCCTGAATGATACTATCCAATGAGCCCTCTGATTCGCGCTTACCTGACCAAAAACCTAACCCTCCTGGATCTGCCGGACGGCCGTAATACGCTATGTAGGCTCCAATTACATCATCTTCAGCATTGGAAAATGAACGGAATGTGCATTCTGCGTAGATAGCAGTTGAGGCCAATTGAAGTGCCACTGCCACAACCAGGCAGATTCCGGTCGAACTAAAACGGCTAAGTGTTTTGTGGTTATTTCTGCTGGGCTTTGACGTCGGGTGCTGCGAGTGAGATCTTTGATACCAGTCAAACAGTCGTGAGAAGTACTTCATTGGAACCCCCTTTTGACGTATTGGTTATACCCTGATGAAGCCCATAGATTAAGGGAACAAAAGGGGACATGTTTAGTAGTATAGTCAGCATATAAAACCTTACATAGAACAAGGCATTGCTTTTTTGTTCAGATGAAAATTGACTGATTGGGCGCGACGACGGTAAGGTGGGGTGACTGTTTAATGTGATGTGTCTGGTAAAACTGTGAGTACAGAGTTAGCCTGTACTGGTTAACAAGCCCGATTTATTGATCAGACAATAAGGTAGATTAAGCGAATCGAGCCACTCTTTCGCCAACGACTCACCCATCAGCATAGATGTAGTGCTAGCCATACCCGCAATGACACAGAGATTGGCAATCACTGATACGCTTTGTAATTCCATTGCGGGCTGGCCAGTTAATGGGTTCAATAGGTGGCAGTAGCGCTGACCTTCCTTCTCGAAATATCTTTCGTAATCACCGCTTGTCGCAATGCAACCTTGTTTTACAGGGATTTTTAAAATAGGTTGGTTGTTTTTTCTGGGATGACGTATGCCAATCATCCAGGGAGATCCATCGGGGTGAGGTCCTAATACTGCTATATCACCGCCAAGATCAATAATACCGGATTCGATTCCGGCTGTTCTGCAAAGAGTAACTAAGGCGTCAACAGCATATTCTTTGACGATGCCGCCAAAATCCAATTCCATTCCAGGCTCAGGAAAGGATAACCGAGAGTTCTGCCAGTGAAGTTTTTTCCAGCCAACTAGAGAAAGATATTTATTAAGTTTGCAGGAAGCGGGTTTTATACCTGTTTTAAAGTTCCAGGCATTTCGCAAAACTCCAGTGGTTATATCGAAAAGTCCGCTGCTGCTTTGAAAACAGTGATCTGCAAATTGTAAAATTGCAGCTGTTTCTGAATCGACGGTCAACTGGCCACCGAGTTTGGCTACACGGTTGATATTGCTTACCACACTGGTTTCCTGATAGCGCGAGTACTTGCCTTCCAAACGCTTAATTTCTCGCTCCAGTATGTCGAATATATCCATATCTGCAGAGGACAAATAGAGTTGAACCTCGCAGGGAGAACCCATTGCATTGAACTGTCTGCTTTCTAAACACAGCTTCGCATGGTTATTCCCTTTTATTTGCATTGATAGCACTCAACTGTGGATATTTGGCGGTAGGAACTAGAATTCGTAAGAAGCACTTAGACTAACCAGAGAGAAATCAACCAATCCGGGAGACGTTCTGGAGTCGCCCGGTTTCCGGCTATCAGTACTTTCGTATTGCTCTGCTGAGAGTTCTATGCCCATTCTTCCGATCTGTTTTGTCAGTGTCAGGCCATAGGATACGGCATCGAATTTAGAGAGGCGATAATCACTAGAGTGGTGAATAGATGCTTGATTTTCAGCTGTAACAAGATAGTTAGCAAAAAAATCAGCTTCATTCTGCTTGTAATATCTGACCATCGGGGCCACTGACCAGTTATTGGTTAGGTTCTGGTGCCAAATCAAACTCAGTGTGTGGGAGTCGATTCCCCAGTTGTCTGCGTAGTAGCGGTAGTCAATTTTTAGAGCTGCTGTGGATTTTGGAAAATATTGCCTCAGGTTTGCGACATATATTAGAGCATAGCGAGAGTCCGGGCGAGAATCTGCCAGTGGGATATTATTTACCATGACTAGTTTGTACGGATCAGAAAGGAAACCTTTTTGTACTTCGTAGGAAAGTCCTGTTTGAAAGGCTAAGTTTTTATTGACTGCGTGGCTAACGTTTAATGATAAGAGTTGGACACTTTTGTTTTCCTTTTCGGGCCGACTGAAAAAAAGTTCTGAATCAGTAGCAGTGATGTTGTCATCAGAAAATGAATAACCAACTGATACAGTCGTGTTGTTATTGTTGAGTTCCTGGTCAACAACTACGCCTATATTGTGTGATAAGTAATCATTTTCGGATGATATTCCCAGAATTACGCTTATCGCAGAAGAATCATTGAAGTGTTTATATTCCAATGAAGCATCTTTTCGTTCATCATCAATGGTTGCTCCACTCATGACTTGAACCGGCTCACCATCTGCACCTTCAACCACAAACCAGGGGGAAGCGCCGGACATTCGGTCCTTTGCGAGTCGAAAGTCAATTTCAGCGTTATCTCCCATTGGTGCTACCAATTGGAATTGGCCTACTTCTATGTCGTAACGATCAGCATTATCTGTACCGGTAGTTCGTATACCGTCAATAGCTTGTTCTTGGTAGCTGCTTGTACTGATAGATATTCTGGGTTCAGTGATAGGGGAGGCCGCAGAAGCGAAACCGGAAATGCCTGGCATTGCTGCTGCAGAGGCTGTGAGAGCGGCCAATGTCGGAGTTATCTTTTTTGTTATTGCCATAGAAGGGTTGTCTTAGCCTTAGCTGTTGGGTTAGTGCACTTAGTTACAGCCGCAGCCTCCACTGCTGCTTCCTGTGCCACCGTGGGCTGATTCTTTGCTGAAGTAGGTATGGGACTTTATTCTATCTGATAAGGTTTGGTCGCCAAACTGCATTTCTGGCTTCGCAAGGTTCTCTTTTTGCCAAGGCTTGACCTCTGCACAGGAGGCTAGATAAGCGATGGAAACCATCAGAATAAACGAACGAAATATCAGTCTTTTCATTTATAGACGCACCTATCCACTTTAGTTAATTTGTTGATAAAATTGCCTATTTTAGTTTGCTTCTATCGTTTGCACGCTTGATTTAATCTCGTAGATAGCCTTTAAGCTGTTTATCACCTTTATTTCTCTTTGAGCATTTCCATAAGAGCCTGGCGAATTAGAGGCATATCTTTTGATCGATAACCTTTATGTGCATGTATGATTTTTCCCTGTTTATCTATCACGTAGGACATCGGCATAGCTTTGATATCAAAGCTTTTGGCAATGTTTCCATTACCGTCATATACGAGCGGATAGGAGAGGGCAAGCGGTATTGCAAAATTCTTGGCATTCTGAATAACTTCATCGACGTTAACAGCAACTACAGTAAATCCTGATTTGGAGAGTTCCGTGTGTAGCTCTTGCATAGCCGGTAAGGATTTTCGACAGGGACCGCACCAGGAGGCCCAGAAATCCAAATATACGATCTTACCCCGAAAATCAGTCAGAGAGACGCTACCCTCTTGTAAAAGCAATGGGGCGGTAAAGTTGGGTGCGGTTTTGCTAGTGGTGTCTTCTGTTTTATTTATTCCTGTCTTAATAGAAGTTTCACTACTTTCTGAGCCATAGACCAATTGCACGATTGCTATCCAAGCTAAAAGCATCAGAGTAGTTAAAGATATAAGTGGTGAAACAGCCAATTTTGACATTTCTATTTCTTTCAACGGGTTTGTAGTTAGGTGCTGCTTTTTGCTGGGTTAAACAGATCCAGGGATTCCACTCCGGTAAAAGGAAAAGCTGTCAGCAACTCATGGCCCGTCAGTCCTAAATAATCACGCATCGCTGCATGAATATGTTTTGGATAGATATGTGTACCACTGCTATCGTCTCTTTGCAGGCTATCAGGGTTTATTTTGAGCGCATTTTGCTGACCATCTGTTAGCCCGACAGTTCTATTTCCCCACACCGGGTTTTTTTCCATAACTATTGCGCTTCCAACGGGCCAATGATCTTTTCCACTGCTGCTGTTGTAATAGGGAGTTCGACCAAAATCAGATGCAATCATAACAGTCATGCGCTCGGCGATTCCCTGCTCTTCAGCATAGTCCCATAGGTAATCGACTGAGTCAGTGAGGTGGGCCAGCAGAGGTTCATGCTCAATATCATGTCGAGAGTGGGTATCGAAACCACCCAAATGAAGATCTGCGGTACAAGCCATTCCAGATTTAAATGCCAGTACACTCATTTGCACCTGTTTCAACAAATCACTTTCCCAGTCGCCAACGTTAACGTTGGGCTGACGTTGTCCTTCGGGTGGAATAATACTGGCAAAAGCTTGTAATCCTGAGGATCTCTCAGTCGCCTGCTGGTACCAGCTGAGACTGTTTCTTTCTCTTGGCAAAAGGTTACTGCGGTTAAATGCGCGTTCTAATCGTTGTTGCTGAAAACGTTTAATGACAGACAAATCTGCTTCTGTTCGATAGCCTCTACTGTCATCACTATTTCGCAGGTTTGGTTCCAGAATACCAATCAGGGAATCAATGCTATCCATACGTGTTGAGCGGATTAAATTCGCTGTAACACCATAGCCTCCGAAATTAAGATAGGACAATGGCAACTCTGCTCCGTAGATTGCAGAAAATAATGCACTCAAAGAGGGATAGCCAGCTGAATTTCGACCGCTCCAATTGTGGGTAACACCCACAGAATGAGAATTTGTTTGTGCGTCAACGCCGTTAATGACCATTAGGTAATTGCGATACTTATTAAAAAACTGAGCGTTGTTACCATAGGGGGCATAGAGCAGGTTGCCGGACTGCTGGATCTCCTCACTTCTCGACCAGGTGTTGATTTCCTCTTCACCAGTCATGTTTGCTTTTGGGTCACAAAAGCTGCTGACATCCCAGCCACCCTCAGCCTGCAGAATAACCAGGAAACGGCCGGTGTATTCGGGGAGGTCAGCACCGAAGCTGTACTGAGGAAAGCAACTCATTGTGTAACCTGTCACCGCCATCAGTTGTAGGAAGTGCCGCCGATTCATAGTCTGTCACTCATATTCTGATTGTTACTTGTCCTTTGAACATCTGTCTGCCATTCACTATCAAGTAGCATTACAATTAGGTATCAGCTTATCTGCGAGTACCGGTCTAAAGGCACCCTTGAATATTCTTCCTTACTCATAAAGGTATCTGTAGTCAGACATAAAATAGACCATCATTGAGATCCAGGTTCCCAGCATGCTCTGTGGATCTCTGAAATCGTCATTTCTGTTTTCATCCCAAAAACCTTCTACACCAATACGACAGGCTTCGTGGTCCCAATCTACGGCATAGGTCAGGTCTTCATCTCGTCGGCGAGTCCAGAGTTCAACCAGCAGCTCGTAACTCTTTTCAATTTCAATATTGTAGATAGATAGCTCTTCTCCGAACATTTGCTGGTGTAAGTAGCGTAACTTGTCTTTAATTATCAGTGCGCCCTTAGTATTCCCGGCAGATGGATCCCGGCCCTCCACACTTAACTTGGCTTCAACAGGATCAGGGCCTGCTTGTTGGCCCCAGGCATCTATTTCTATGGTATATCGGCCTGCCGTATCGATCTGATGAGGAATCAGAATGGAGCCATTGCTCCAGAGCATCCAGGAATCTTCGCGGTATGAGCCTCCAGTCGTTTTTATCGCGCCCTCTATTGATTCCAAGTCAGCGACGTTATAGCTAGCCACTACTGCACCGCTTGCATTGCGCACACGGAGGTTTGAGACGATAAGATTCCGGTCACCGTCCTGCTCATCATAAAAATCGTTTGTAAACGAAGCTGCAAGATAAGTGGCTCCGACGGGAAGTTCCAGAGTCAGGCTAATTGACTGAGTCTGAGTTCTGTCGCTCGCAGTGATACTTTCTGTTTGCGTTTCGATAACCAAAGGGGTGATATAGCGCGAAATATCATTGAATAGTTTTCGATCGCCGTCTTCTCGGCCAAAATCAAGTATTACGACCTGACAGGACATTTCGAGTGCCTGCTTTAATGCGACGTTGGACATTATGGTATTTAACTGGCGCGAACGTTTAGTAATCCCGTTAGAGTCTATGCCGCCATAATAAATACTATAGGTATCTCCAAGGGCGCTCCACTTACCATCGGCTTTCCAGTATGCGTCGCTCTCCCGCCAAGCATACCCCGTCAAGGCTTTTGTTTTGGCTTCCAGCTCTTCGGGGGTTAATAACCTTCCTACGCCAACATCCAGCAGTTCATCGTCTCTATTGACGTTATTTGCCGCGATTAAGCCAGTTCCTCGGAACCAGGGGGTTAGCATCATTTCAACCAATAAATCTCTCAGGTTAAATGGCCCTCTGTCGGTGAACCCCTCAATGAAACCCGCAGCCAGAGTTTCGATATCAGCTTGTTGAGCTTCGTAAGCATTTAGTTTTTGTGTGTAGTTAGAATCACTGGTTTCTTCTGGAGCGCTAAGTGCTTCTTCTCCCATGAGAGCAGGCCACCAGAATTTCACCGTCGCCGAAGCAAATCGAGGGTCTGCGACAATTTCCTTTGCCAGCCATTGCAAACCATTGTCGTTGTCAGGTAACAGTGAATTTTCGAATCCCGGAGCAAGCATGTCCCGATACCAAACGTCGCCATATTGATATAGAGATGGCTCATCATCTTCCGGATATTTGTATTGATAAGGTAAGGAATCGTTCCCGCCTCTGCTTTGGCGATAAAACCCTTCGAGTCCGTAATTTTGGAAAGCTCCTGCAACGGGGTCCATCGTAATATGACAAACTGTACAGTTTGGATTCTTCAGGGTTGGATTATCGGTATCTGCCAGTGCTTCGGGATCAGTTGTGCGTGAAGCTGACTTCTCTATATCCACCCCAAGAAAGTGATAATGTGTCCAGCGAGAACGCGCACGATTACGATTAGTTTCAGTGGTTGGATAGCGGCTCAGAAAAGCCTGTGTGTTGAGTACTCCTGCTATCGGATAGGCTATGTAGGAACCGTGGGAATCTATACGCAGTCCGATACCTTGGATGAATTCCACCTCTAGGTTGTCATCAGCGAGGATTTGTCCGCGATTAGGACCAGGCTTAAAGATCGTGGCATCATCGGAGGCAAAGGATAGACCGGCCCGGTGAACTTCTGCTGACTGAGGGTTATGCATGAAATAGTCAGCTGTAAGAATTTCGGTGTATGGCTTATCGTTTTCAACAACATAGGCGATCAGTTCTAACGGCGCTCTAGTTGTACCGTAGGAAAACTTCCTAAACCATTCACGCCACTCATCTTGTTGTCCCTGGCTCCGTAAAGTATAGGCTTTGTCGGCAAGAATCGGATAATAGGGTTCAGAAGAGTCTGTTGTGGTGAGATCCAGGCCCTCAAAAAAGCCATCGGTTAATAATCGGTCATTAGCACCACGGATAAGAAACTGATGGAATCCATCCCCAGTCATTAATCCTCTGAGGCTCTCTCTTAGTGACTGTTCTGAATTATCAGAAACGTTGTTTTGCTCCTCTGGGGTGGGAAGTCGCCCAGAAGAAATAATCGAAGCTCTTCTCAAAGTTTGAGTTGCGGAGGCCATTTCCACACCGGACCAGAATCCACTGCGGTTGGAATTGCCAAGGCCATTTCCACCGGTGAGAGAATCTAGAAATCGACTAAGGTTTTGGTATTCGTTACTGGAGGAATTAAAGATTGTACCGCCACCATGATTAACTCCAACTATTTTGCTGAGAATCAATTCAGCGCCATTGGTTACTGAATCTACGAAGTTCTGAAAAACTGTTACGTTATTTTGATTTTGAAACTCGCTTTCAATCGAATCAAATACTAATCGCGTGTGTCCTGATAACCCTCCTTGGACGTGGCAAAGTTGGCATCGAGCCTGGACGATATCTGTGGCTATATTGTCAGCATAGAATTGATTTTCGTCCAGCCCTGTTCCCATGTCATCTATGGTCGATAGGGCGGAGTTTCTAGAATCATCGTTGTCTACTACAGAGTCCAGTAAGGTTTTTGCATTGCTAATGTCATCAGCTGTACTGTAAGAAAACTGCCCGGAATCGACTGCCTGAGTATAAGTGTTTGCTACGGTTAGTTTATTGCTTACGGTTTGGGCATCAGTGCTTCCTTCAGGTACACCATCAGCGATATTCAGTGCCATAGAACCCAGTGTCATTCTGCCAAGTTCTATCTGTTCGACATAAAATGCCTGGCCGCCAGAGTCCGCATTACGTCCTAATAACTGAAGGAATATATTGTTAACCAACGCTGGATTATCTAAATTTCCAAAGCGTTCGTTATATTCCTGTGAATTGCCAAATGCATCAATTATCGAGTCAAGATTTCCATCACTTTGTTCCAACTTGCCGACCCAGAACTGGATTCCTCCCGGGTCTGCGGGTCGTCCGTAATAGGCCACGTACATCCGCTGGACTTGATCGGCAAAGGACAAGGCGGAAAAGGCGGAGCCACTGTAAAGAAACAATGTTGTCATGAGTAACGAAAGAGCAAGAGGGGCAGGCAGACAGCACCGTTTAAAAACTAACTTCATGCTATGGGTTTTCCTATCTGCAGAGCTTCTGACGGTTATCAAAAAAAGATAGACAACAAACGATCAGAGGATAGACAACAAATTATGACCTAAATTCCCAAAGGCAATTTAGAAAACCATCACTAATATGAGTAGGCGATTGCAGCACTTGCCGAAAATTTGTCTTTCTTGAAGGTAAGATTATATAGCAAAAATCAATATTGACTTTTACTGTTAAGTTTTTTCCTTGCTGAATCGACTCGCACATGATTTAAATCACAACAATGACAGGGGAGTCTGCTTCATTCAATACCATCGCTGGCCAGATGGAAGTGATCATCCAGGGAAGGTGCACCCGGTCCGAGAGGCTGGCCGTAACTGAATTCAATATAATTCCCGTCAGGATCTCGTAGCCCACAATAGTACCCCACAGGAAAGGGTTCATCGACGGGCTCCCATACCAGGCAACCTTCAAGACGAGCTCTGTCGGCAATAACATCCACGGCTGCTTTGCTATCGACAGCGAATCCTAAATGACTGAAATCCTGTCCATCATGGGGGTGGTTAGGGCCTCCAGAAATCAGAACAAAAACAAACTCCTGTTCGCGACCCGCTTCGGCCATCCATAAAATAGTTTTGCCGTGGGGGTGGCGCTCATGAATGACCCTGAGTTGGCAAAATTCCTGGTAAAATACACGGCATGCATCCAAATCCTGGATATGCAAAGCGATATGGGTTAGAACTGGCTTCATGATTTGGTCTCCATAGCAGTAGCAGATTTAGACCGGTGTCTGGTTACTTGAAAGCACTTAAACTGCTATTACAGGAAATTGGGAAACACTTTTCATTCTAGTTGTAGAAGCCTGATTCAGCGACTCAGTTGATCAAAATATCTGTCCGGGCTCAGCACTGGTTTTTTTATGTTCATGCTGAACCCTGGATCTCCGATTTATTCATTTGCTCTGACCGGATGCTTGCCTGTTGAACAGTAAATCAGAGGTGGTGGGGAGTTTTCGCAGATTCCTGAGCATCCTGGCATATCTGTTTATATACCTTATCTGTCAGGTCAACGAAGGTTATAGAATTGTCTCAGGCTTGTGGCTGAATGAACCGTTCTGCCCATATCGTTGATAACCTGCCGTAAGCGACCAACCTGCTCGGCATTGTTTTGAGCCTGGCTACCGTCAGGTCGAAGTATGTTGTTTTCAAACCCGACACGAACGTCACCACCCATACTGCTGGCACTTGCCAGACATTGCAGTTCCAGTTGCCCGAACGCACAGGTTGCCCAGGGGGGACTCGGTAAATCTGCTGATTGGCTGAAGTACTGGTTTAAAAATGCTAGTAGATCCCGAGGATCAGACTGTTGCTTTTTTTGATAGCGTCCGAGCACAAACAGCAAATGGTGACCTTCAGCAGGCAGTACGCCTGCTGCGACTAAATTGAAGTACCTTTCCAATTCTTCAGCACTGTAAATAATGTATTGAGCAAGGATCCCCTTACTCTGAACCCAGGAAAAAAACTCTGCGCCTTTGTCGAGCCAACTGTCATCAGGGATTAATTCTTTAATGGCAAAGGAGGCGGCCTCTGGCTGGAGTTCTTTTATCAGCTTCATTTGCTGATCCGGTTGGTAAACGCCCACTGCTTCAGTGGTCAACTGTATAACCACTTGATCCCCAAGTTGTGTTGTAACCTGACGCAGCATTGCTGCATTGTCATCAATCTCAAGACTATGTTGCCCGTTTTTATCACGGGAATGCAGGTGGACCATTGCAGCACCTGCTGCAACACAGGCTGCAACCTCTTCGGCCATTTCTTCCGGGGTTACAGGTAGCGCCGGATGATCATTTTTGCTGCGGCGGGCTCCGTTGGGAGCGACCATAATTAAACAAGGGGGTTGCATTACAATACTCCGGTGATGGATAGGTTCCTTAGGTGCTGCTATCGAGTTAAATGGCCGCGGATTAATCAGACGCAACCAGCTTTGTAAAGGTTTTATCGAGAGATAGGGATAGCTTGTCAACCAGTTCATCGAGCTGAGTATCGGTAACGATAAAGGGCGGCGCCAGCATTATATGGTGACCCAGCTCTCCATCGATGGTTCCTGGCATGGGGTAGCACATTAATCCGGCTTCCATTGCCGTTTGCTTTATTTTCGTTGCCAGAGCCGTTTTCGGGCTGAATGGTTTTTTGCTCGCTTTATCCTGTACTAACTCCAGTCCCAGAAATAGACCCCGACCCCGAATATCACCAACATGAGGGTGATTGGAGAAGCTGTGACGCAATAGTGCCTGGAGCGCTTCCCCTTGCTTTCTGACATGACTGAGAAGATCTTCTTCCTCAATGGTTTGCAGTACTGCTAATGCAGCAGCAGATGCTGTTGCATGGGCCATGTAGGTATGACCATGCTGAAAAAAACCACTACCTTCGGCAATTGCCTGGTAAATACCTGAGCTGGCGATCATCGCTCCAATCGGTTGGTATCCTGCGCCAAGTCCTTTGGCAATAGTAACGATGTCCGCCTGGATGTTATCCTGTTGCTGGGCGAAAAGACTACCTGTTCGTCCCATTCCGCACATCACTTCGTCAAGTATCAGCAAAATTCCATATTGGTCACATATTTGACGGATACGAGAAAAGTAGCCGTCGACGGCAGGGACTGCGCCGGCAGTGGCTCCGACAACCGGTTCAGCGATAAAGGCCAGCACGGTCTCTGGTCCCAGTTCCTGCAACTTGTGTTCTAATTCGTTTGCTACTCGCTGACCATATTCATATTCACTTTCATCTGCTTTTTTATCGCGATAGGCAAAACATGGGGAAATGTGGTCACTGCTGGTTAACAGTGGATCGTAAGGTGCACGGCGCCAGGCATTTCCGCCCACGCCTAAGGCACCCAGAGTATTACCATGATAGCTCTGACGTCGAGAGATAAAGCGAGTACGTTCTGGCTGACCGATTTCCAGAAAATACTGTCTAGCCAGCTTGAGTGCCGATTCAACCGCTTCCGAACCACCACTGACAAAGTAGATATGGTTAAGATCTCCAGGGGCTCTGGCAGCCAGGTAATCGGCTAACTCTTCGCTTGCATCAGTGGTAAAGAAGCCACTATGGGCATAGGCCAACTGATCGAGCTGCTGATGAATGGCGCTGCGAATCCTTGGATGGCTGTGGCCAAGACAGGATACGGCAGCACCACCACAGGCATCCAGATAGGCCTTACCGGTATTGTCAAAAATATAGGCCCCTTCACCACGGACAGCGGTAGGCAGATGACTGTGGCAATGACGATGGAATAGCTGGCTCATGGTGGCGCTCGCTTGTCTCTAAGGTTCTGATGGAGTAATAGGCCCCGGCTGTAAGGCTTATTAGATTCTGCTTTGTGGAGCTGCGCAAACGAGTTATTCTGTCTTGGTATGAGAAAAAGGAATATCAGGTATGGGCTGTTATGGACCAACGAGGGAAATGTAAAAGAGGGAAGTGTAAATGAAACGTAACTTGCCACCGCTTAATGCGTTAAAGGCTTTTGAAGCTGCGGCCCGTTGCTTGAGTTTTTCTCGTGCTGCTCAGGAGCTGTGTGTTACTCAGGGGGCAATCAGTAAGCAGGTTCAGCAACTTGAGCATTACCTTGATCAGATCTTATTTGAAAGGCTTTCTTCGGGAATTCGTTTAACCGCGGCGGGCGAGCGATACTTTCCGGTCATCAGTCAGTCACTGGATTCCATTCAATCGGCGACTTCGCTGTTAAAACAGACTTCCAAGCACGAATCAGTGGTCTCTCTGGAGGTGACCCCATCATTCAGTTCGTTGTGGTTAATTCCCCGACTGAAAGAATTTACTGCTAAGCACCCGGATATTCATCTGGAAATCAGCACGGGTGATGGTCATGTTCATTCAAAGGATATTCATGGCGATATTGCTGTTCGTTGTCTTCCACTGGGGAGTTACGCTGATTCTCATCTCTTGCTGGCGGAGCGGCTGTGGCTGGTGGCAAGCCCCCAGCAACAAATTGAGCAGCCTCTGATGGGGATAGAAGAACTCGGCAGACAGACCCTATTACCTCATTTGACTCGTCCTCAACTCTGGCAGACATTGTTGACGGGGCAGCTTGCGACCAGGGTGCCTCCTTCATTAACTTTTGGTACCGGCTTTGAGCACTTTTATATGACGATGGAGGCCATCTTACAGGGGGCAGGAATTGGCTTAGTGCCTGGCTTTATGGTCAGACCCAAAGTGGAGAAGGGGGCTCTGGTAAATCTATTAAATATTCGGTTTGATAGTGGCTATGGCTACTACATGATTGTTCCGGCATACAAGGCGACAATGAAAAAGAATGACAGGGTAAGAAGATGGTTGTTGGAACAGTTTAATGAAGAACGTATAGTCTGAAGGTTTCCAGTACCAAGGATATTCATGTTAACTAAAATTTTGTTGACGGCGCTGATTATTGTCGGCTGTTATACCTATCTTCGCTATAAACGCAATCTTGAGCAGGGTGATATATCGTCACAACGATTGAAGGGTGATGACAATACTCCAACCCCTGCGATTCCCTCGACCGTTGTACGCTGGCTGGCAACAGGGCTGGTATTTTTATCGGTAGCGGGTGCCGTTGGATTTTTCATCTATGACTGGAACGACAGCCGAACTCTTTTGGAGGTAAAAGTAATTAATCCCCAGAGTGGAGAACAGATACGCTATCAGGTCTATAAGGGGGATATGGAAGAACGCAGTTTCAAAACGATTCAGGGGCAACAGGTCCGAATAGCCAATACCGAGCGCCTTGAAGTGATGGAAAGCCGATAAGGTTTCCGTAATTCATCGAGGCCTTAAGTATAAACTTCTTGAGAGAAGAATTGTTTTAAAAAACGAAGGCATGGAAAGCAGTCGAACTCATCGCGAATATGAGCGAAGAATCTGCCAGGTGATTAATTAATCGCTATCAACCTGATGATCGCCCATGCTATGAAATTTATCACGAGACAGCTGATAATCATCCTGATGATAAATTTGTATTAGATCTGTGCATGGCTGTAAAACCGCTATAGTTCTGCGCTGCCTTGCTGCTATTCGCAGCAAGGACTTTTTCTGAATACCAATTGCTTCTAAATATGTTTTTATGTTCTCAGAGGCTTATCAGTCGTTAGGTATGAGTTACGGGCTCAATTGGATACGAAATGTTTCATCCCCAAATTTGATAATGTCACCTGATACTATCTTTTTTCGTTTTCTGGTTTCGATGCTGCCGTTTACCGCTACCAAACCTTCGGCAATAGCTGATTTGGCTTCAGCACCACTGGCGACTAATCCTTCGAATTTTAGAATTTTGTATAGCTCAACGGGCTCTTTGGATATTTCTACATCTCTCATGTACGCAGGACTCATTCAAATTGTTTGTTTACAGGTTTCCTATGGTTAGCGGACTTATTGGGGTTGCTTGGGTGGCCCCTCCTCATATTGAGGTATTCCGTCGGGGATTGTTTCCCAGCTTGCTTTTGAGCCTACGTATATATGCATACCAAGCTCAATGTCAGGGTTGCCGTTCACGCAGCCAAGAGTGATTCCATGAACAATGCCCTTGTGGATTCCACAGAGTGTAGATCCGCATATTTTGCAGAACTGAAGTCCAAATCCATCTTTCCCCACATAGGAAGTCAGCAGATGTTCTCCCGATAACCAGGTAAATTCATTTGGATTCACCAGTGCATAGGCTGAAGCTTGAGAGCTAAATGCTTTTCTGCACCTTGAGCAGTGGCAGGAGCGAGGATCTTGAAGTGATCCTGCTATCTGATAGGTTATGTTACCGCAAAAACATTCGCCTGTGATTGGCTCGGATTTGTTCATAAATAATCTCAAAAGATTAATAAGCTATCGATTTTTTATCTGCTTGATCGCGGTAAATACGGATTTCAGCTTACCCAAAAACAGCTGTTTATCCAGAGCGACAATACCACGCTTCAGTCTTTCCCGAAGATCGATTAAACGGAGAAAGTTATATATTTCCCTGTTATCGGCAGCTTTGGCTGCACGTAATAGATTTTTAAAAATGTATGCTTCGCCCTCGTCACTGATTCTCCAATCCTTCAAATCGGAAAGGTTCTGTAATCTGGGGAGTGAAGGGCATGTGATGTCAAAGATTCGTAAAATCAGCATTGTCCGCAGACATTTCTCGCAATGGCCGCAGTTATACCCATTATCCTGCCAGCAGACTCGCAGCAGTGCCATCGCCTCTGGTTGAGTAGCAAGGTACTGAATTTTTTCATGACGGATAAGACCACCATCGTAGTAGATTTGAGTGGCTTCGCTGGAGAACAAATGATCAGCAACTGGCGTACTTCCATCAGGGTACAAATTCACAAATGGTTGACTGGCAGGTATCAGGGTATGTCTGAAACCTAATAGCAAAGCAATACTGCCCAAACCGGCACCGCAAAAATGATGGCTCCAGGAATACCCGCAGTGATGCGCGAAATAGCGGATATTTGTGGTCACTTCCACTAATTGTGCGCCATGCTGATTAGCAAATACCTGATTCCGCTTTGAAACTTCTTCTCGTAAGTTGTGATTGTCCAGTTGAATATCCACCCCATGCAGGAATATCAGGTAATCGATTTCCTTTTGGTGAGTGTAGAATGAGTAAAGGCTGTCAACACCACCTGAAAAAAATGATGCATAGCTTTGATGTTGTACAGGGCTGGGAGCAATGGTTGCTTCGATGTTGATTTTCTGTAATTTTGGCCACCATGCCTGATAGATGTCCTGTAATTGTTTGATTCCCTGAAACAAGGTGTAAGACAGCTTGATAGCTGGATCAACAACGATATTTTCACCCCTTTTCATTGCCGGGAGTAGGGCGGCTGCTACAAAGGGATCAGCCACGTCAGCACGGCCAAAGGGACGAGGTACCTGAAACCAAAGCTCAAAATCATCAATAGAGGCACTGATCGTTGTTGTTTCATCTTGGGTTTCTGTTTGAATGCTGGATATATGCATCAATTAGCTACTATTTTTTTAGCGGTTAAAAATTGCAAAGACCAGTTCATCTCGACGGTTGAATGTTGCTCTTGAAAACCCAGATACTGCGAAATACCTTCTACAACCACATCATTGTTAGCCTGATCCAAGCCAAACATGAGTCGGCAGTAGGTAGCCATTGCTTCAACCGATGGAAAACGCCAATAATAACTTATCTGTTTATTGCTGGTTATACTGAATCCGCCATCCTCCAGCAATTGTAAATCCCGTTCGTTTAGAAAAATCCCTTCGTGCCCCATGCTGTTGTGCTGGTTTACAAATTGGTTGAGAAATAAGGCGGTTGCAGTGTTCGTCTTTACATCAGCGATGACTGCGGTTCCTGCGGGTTTTAACAATCGGTGCAGTTCCCGATAGACTTGCCCGCGGTCCTCAATATGGTGTAAACCGGCTAAAGAAAAGATGATGTCGAACGCTGTGTCTGGCAAATCAATATTGTCTAACTCACTTAATATCCGCTTATTTCCTTGGATATCCGGGCATTGTTCAAAAAAGTAATGGGCGGTTTCGATCGCTGTATAAGATACGTCATAAGAGCGTAGGTAATTGGCGAGATAGCCACCGCCTGCGGGGACATCACAAATTCTATCCTGACGGTGTATCGGCGTTTGGTTGATCAGAGCATTGAATTCCTGGTTGCGAGCCTCTGGCCAGGTGTTCATGGCCTCATGATAGGAATGGGCGCGTTGGCGGAATATTTCACTGTAACTCTTGAACATGAGAGATCCACTTTGTGCTGGTGTATTTAAGAGTCCTTTGGGTACCGTTTCGAAATATCAGGTTGTCTCAACAAAAAAATCAGGACGCGGACAGCCACTGTAAAGAGCAGGGTTGGTTAAATTTTCTGACAGCCAAGTTTTAATTTAGTCAGACTCTGGGCATACTGCCACCCTAACGCTCTTTCACTCTAAACCTACTCCACTCATTCTGGTCTCTTTGTTCATCAAGAGATAAACTTCTTCTTTAGCTTAAGTCTCAGTGTGTTTTTATGTTGATCTTATCGAACCATGTTTCTGTTCCTGATGAAGAGATTGATCTTTCTGCAATCCGTGCTCAGGGAGCTGGCGGCCAGAATGTCAATAAGGTTTCATCTGCAGTCCATTTACGTTTTGATATCAAAAGTTCCTCTTTACCCGCGTTTTACAAAGAACGGTTGTTAGCCTTGAAGGATCAGCGCATCAATAAAGAAGGCGTAATTATTATCAAAGCGCAGCAATTCCGAACCCAGGAGAAAAACCGGGAAGACGCCCTGAACCGGTTGCGTGAACTGATTCTGGCGGCTACGGTGGTGCAGAAAGCACGCAGAGCCACAAAGCCAACCCGGGGGTCTCAAAAAAGGCGTATGGACAGTAAAACCAAGCGTGGTCAGACCAAGTCACTGCGTGGACGGGTGACCGATTAAAGTATTGGGCTTAGCCCACCTTTGGGAGCTGATGACCGGCTTTGCTGGCAATCGCTTTTTGCTCTGGTGTTTTTTGCTCTAGTTGTTGCTTGCCCTGGTTGTTTTTAGTTTGGTTATTTTTAGGTTGAAGAGTTAAGAGGCTTTTTAAGCTATACAGTTAAGTTTGTCTTCACTTTATCGTTCACTGGATTCGTAGCCAGCAGGTAGATTTACTTTTCCACAGCTGAGATGCAATGAATAAACATAATGCCACTTCTGCCGATGTCGCTATTCTAGCGGGCGTATCGCAATCTACCGTATCCCGGAGTTTTGATCCGAGTAGCCGGATTTCCGAAAAAACGCGACAGCGGGTTTTTGAAGCGGCTAAAGAGCTTGGATACCAGGTCAATAAAGCCGCTCAGACAATGATTAAGAAACGCAGTGATCTGGTTGCTGGACTGACTGATCCATTCCGTTGAATAAGTCGATTCTGTTCTCTGTGGGCTCTAGAGCGGTCAGATATTCGGAATGCAGAGATGCAAGGGGGCGGCTCTGGTTTATTAGACTGAAGACTGTTGTTAGAATTCTGATACAGTAATCTAACCGTTTTCGCCTTCTATCACTGGTCAGTAGGTTTTGTATTTATGGCACGAAATAAAACATCAGGCGTTGTCTACTCCACGGAATTTGGTCGTATGTGTCCTGGTTGCAGTCAACCGGTGGATGAATGCATCTGCAGTAATGCATCAGCACCCGGTGGAGATGGAAAGGTTCGTGTCAGTCGGGAAACTAAGGGCCGTAAAGGTAAAGGAGTTACACTCATTACAGGGTTGCCCTTAGATGCGGCCGAAATGAAAACCCTGGCGAAACAGTTAAAACAGCGCTGTGGTACCGGAGGTGCAGTTAAAGACGGGGTTATTGAGATTCAAGGAGAGCAACGGGATATTCTAGTGGAAGAGCTTAATAAACGAGGTTTCCAGGCCAAGAAGTCGGGAGGCTGATTCCGGTTTGAGTCTAAAACATAGAGTGTAGAGAATACCAGTACAATGGGATGTTTAGGCCCGAAAGGTACCCAAAGGATGCTAAGCCCAGTTACCAGAGTGGTTTTTTTTGCCTCGTTGCTGTTTGTTGATGCTATTGCCTATGGTGAGATATACAAGTACAAGGACGAAGGTGGAAACTGGCATTTCAGTGACAAACCGATAACAGCGGAACAAAAGCTCAACTCTCAAAAAAAACATCAAGGGACGCAGGAGCCGGGCAACTTACCAGCAGTTGAGTCGGAGAGGGCTCTTTCTGTTACACAACAGAATAACCTTGCGCAGCAACTGGAACAGAAATTTAATCCAAATACTCCTATCGAAAGAGTTACCTTAGCAGTGGTCTCTATAGAAACGCCACTGGGTACCGGATCGGGTTTCTTTATTTCTGATAGTGGCTATTTGTTGACCAATAAACACGTGGTCAGGCCAGCAAAGAGCAGCCATTGGAAAAAATCTCAAAAACAGCTTGAAGCTTTTGATGCCAGATTAAAGAAAAACCAGAAGTGGTTGGACAAGGAGGGGCCGCGATTAAAAAAGATGGCTTCAGAGTTAAAGTCCTATAAACAGCGAATTGAGCAGAGAAGCGGAAGTGCCTTAAAGGCTGCCGCTGATTCTGATTATCGGGTGCTGCTGAACAGATATGAGAACTGGAAAGACAATTACGATAAGGTTCTTAACGAATATAAAATCGCCAAGCAAAAATATGATCGAGAAAGTTCCAAATTCAGACTAAGAAGCAGTGCTTCCAATATATCTCGTAATTTTAAAGTAATTTTGAAAGACGACACAGTGGTACATGCTGAGCTGGTGTCTTTGAGTGCGGATCTGGATTTGGCGTTGTTAAGAGTTCTTGGCTATAAGACGCCTTTTTTGAGCGAATATCGAGGACGGCCTTCCCAGGGGGATACGGTATACGCTATTGGAAGCCCTCTGGGGCGTCGGGATTATGTTACCTCTGGAATCATTACCCGTGTCCAAAGAGATGCGATTATTACTGATACTCAGATTTTGCCAGGCAACAGTGGTGGTCCTCTTGTGACAGAAAAGGGTGAAGTCTTAGGTATAAATACTCAAAAGCTTTCTTATCGGGAAGTTGGTACCGAAGGGTTTGGTATATCGATTCCGTTGGCTAAAGCAAAGAAGGCTTTTCAATCAGAACTGGAGCGCTAACAGCTCTGGCTGAGCGATAGGGGGCGTTAAATAATGGGAAATGAAAGTATCTTGGGTAGCTGCCTTTGTGGCGAGGTTAAGTACCAGATAAACGGACCGTTTTCTGTCTTCCAGTATTGCCATTGTTCACGCTGTCGCAAGTTTACCGGTAGTGCTCATGCCAGCAACATCTTTGTCCCGCCCGAGCAGTTTCTGTGGTTACAGGGGGAATCCCAGGTCGGTCGCTTTGAGCCGGCAGATACTCGTCATTTTGCTACCGCATTTTGCCAACGCTGCGGTTCTTCACTGCCCTGGATGAATAAAAGTCACACTCTTTATATTGTACCGGCAGGGACCTTAGACAGTGACCCAGGAATACGGCCGTCTCAGAATATTTTTTGGGACTCCAAAGCTGCCTGGGCTATAGAAACCTGTGATCTTGTGAAGTTTGATCAATTACCCGGTCGACATCAGTAACCAACGAACCTCTCCTTCAGACCTTCTGAGGGGCAGGAGACCGAATGGATTATTGAATGTCGAGCCTAAACGCATTCACCGACACTACAGGTTAATCCCCTATGGGATGGCCCTTCATTAGTGTCTTAAGATGCACTTTCAGGATGCTGTACTACGCTTATATGGGACGGTATAAGGCCATAATAAGTAAAAGTAGCCTGTAGGTATTGATGACTGAATCTGACCATTTTAAGAAAAAAACAGAAGTCCCCGCACTGTCGTCGAATGGCTCTTTTGACTTCGACCTAGGGTTTAATCTGCCTGTTCTTCAGGATATTTGTGATGCAATTTCTCAACGTCTTCCCTGTGATATATCCATCATGGATCGGCAGGGAGTTATTGTTGCCTGTTCGTTGGAAGGACGGCTAGGAGTCGTACATGAAGGGGCAAAAAGAATCATGTCAGGTGAATTGGATGGGTTGGATATTTCTCCCGAGATGGCAGTGAAGTCCGATGTAATGATTGAGGGCTGTAATCAACCTATTGAATTAAATGGAAAACGAGTGGCCAATGTCGGGATTGCAGCGCCGCTTGCCAAGGCTCGTGAGTATGCGGCTATCGTAAAGATCTGCATAGAAGTGATGTTGAAGGAGCATCTCTATTCCCGTAAAAATCAGCAACTGCTGGCGGATAAAATTGATCAGACTTCCAAGGCATTAGAGGAGGAAAGTGCTGAAAAGAGGAAGGTGCAGGAATCCTTAGCGAGAAGTGAGCAGCGCCATAAAGATATCACTGATTATATGTTTGACTCCATTTGGGAAACGGGCCCTGACCATCGTTTTACCTATGTCTCAGAACATATGATGGAGAGGTTGGGTATTGGGCCTGTTGATATTATTGGTAAAACCCGGTGGGAGTACGTTGAGCCTTTATTAGTGGATCGTGATGAAGAAGCCTGGAGAAAACACCGTGAAGATATGGAAAATTATCGTGACTTCAGAGAGTTCCCGTATACCGTCAGAGCGCTAAGTGGTGAGGCCAGGCATATTCAGGCCAGTGGCAAGGCAATGTTCGGTAGTGATGGAACCTTTCTGGGGTATCGCGGCGCTGCCCGCGATGCAACTGAACAGGTGACAGCAGAACAGGCGCTGAAAGAGAGCGAGATTCGCTTTAAAGATATCGCTGAGACCGCTTCGGATTGGATCTGGGTTACCGATGAAAATCTACGATTTACCTATATCTCTGATCGATTTTATGACATCACTCAATTGGCAAAGACTGATGTTATCGGTAAAACACGGCAGGAATTTGCAGGTCAAGAGGTAATAGCAAGGGATCCGGAAAACTGGAAGCAATATGAAGATGCGATCAATGCTCGACAGCGCATCAAAGAGTTTGAATATGCCAGTGTTAAGGCTGATGGCAGCCCTATGAGTATTAGAATCAGCGGTAATCCGTATTTTAAAGCTGATGGTACGTTCAGTGGTTATCAGGGAACCGCTACGGATTTGACTGAACTTAAAATGGTCCAGGATCAGTTATTACGTAATGAAAAGCTCGCTGCTTTAGGGGGGATGGTGGCAGGGCTCACCCATGAGATCAATACACCGGTTGGAAACGCACTGACAGCAGCCTCTTTTCTTAAAGTTGAAGCCTCAGGCATTGTTAAATCGGTTACTAGACAAAAGCTGACCCGTGATGAATTGGACCAGTTTTTAAGAGAGTCGCAGGAAACTTCAGATATTCTGATTGCGAATTTGCGGCGAGCGACGGAACTGATTGAAAGCTTTAAAAACGTTGCCGTGGACCAAAGTAGCGATCAAACCCGACAGTTCAGTCTTGAGGAATATATTAATGCGGTAGTGCTAAGCCTGCAGCCTGCACTAAAGAAAGGTAAGCATCGAATTATTGTAGACTGTCCTTCTTATCTCGAAATGAACTCCAAGCCAGGTGCACTCTGTCAGGTGTTGACTAACCTGATAATGAACAGTTTGATTCATGGATTTGCGGAGTTGGACAGAGGTCATGGATTGATCGGTATTAAAGTCGAGGAGCAAGAGGATCAGTTGCTGATTGACTATTCTGATAATGGTATCGGCATCTCTGAGCAGGATCAGCAGCGTATGTTTGAGCCGTTTTTTACAACAAAAAGGGGAGAGGGTAGCAGTGGTCTGGGCATGCACCTTGTTTTCGGGCTAATAACAGAATCCCTGGGGGGAACGATCGACTGTAATAGTCAACCGGGTGATGGGGTGAGTTTTTCCATTGAACTACCAGTAGTGCTTTGATTTTGTAGTATAAATCCTCGGTTACATGAATATTTCTTTCTGCTTATCACCATTGTTTAGGGGACCTTCGAATAAGTCCATTATGTTCTCAGCGACCCCCCCTGAGGCCCAAGGGACTTGTTTCCGGGCTCCTTAATCTATCGTTTTTTGTGAAAATACTTTGGTATTGGTAAAAAAACAATTAGGATTGTATGGTTTTCGTTCGATAATTATCTGGTTTTCAACTCAATTGACTGTTTCTTAAGTAATGAAACCTGTACGCAAATCTACTACCGCTGCTATGTCAGAGCTTATTGAGCAGACTCGGTTGGTTATTCCTTTTGATGCCCCTGTCGCTTCACTGTGCAATGGGCCCTGTACTGGTTGTTCGAAGAAATTGCTGGATTTTCTTGATATGGAGCTTGAGGATTGGGAAAGTCGACTTCAGCAAGGAGAAGAGCCCAAACTGGGTGATATCCAAAAGTTGGCAAAACGCTGTAAGAAAATTTATCGTGTGCTGGAGGGAAATGGATTGATTAGCGATCATCTCCGCTCGCAAACGGCCAGCGGCTCCTAATCGTCTTCCTGACAACCGACACAGGCAAAAAGCAGCCATTCGTTACTGATCATCCGTTTGGCAATGGTGGTTGAGTATTTTCCGGGAGTAAGGCGATCGCCAGACATATTCTGCGATACCTATTGCGCCTTGTAGTTATAGGCCTTCCTTTTCTGATTGCTTCCCCAGGACTCTGTTCTTACAATCGAAACGTTTTACCCTTCATATAAAGGAGTTTTCATGGCGCTTGTATCCTTTCCAAAGCAGTTTTTGATTGTGCTACTGATGTTAATCCTGACGTCTATGATGCCTTTACCTGGTGTGATGGCGGCCGAAACTGATGTTTCCCGAATGAGTGATGTTGAAGTTCGGGAAAAGTTGATTCAGTTGATGGACGAGGGTGGAGTCAGGCCAGTTGAACAGAGCTATGGTGTTGAAGACTCTGCAAAGGCCGGGATGATGGAACAGGTTAAACGCTCTTCCAGCCAGTTTGAAATAAGTGCCGATAGGATTCGTGAGAGCCTCGGTCGGTGGGATCAGCAAATAAATGCAATATGGGAAAATATCAGTAATCAGCGGGGGTGGAATGGTTTTGGTGAACTGCTGGGCTGGTTCGGATTAATGGTTTTGTCAGGACTTGTACTGGAGAAAACGTTGGGCTGGCGTTTACAGAAGCTGGGCGACAATATTGCCAACCAAAGTACTGATCATTGGTTGACTATCCTTTGCTACATGTTGCTCAGGCTGTTGTTCAATTTAGTTCGGGTCGGGGTTTTTGCTTTGGGTGCGCTGATCGTACCCATGCTGGTGACAGATGCCGATAGTCCTTGGCGTACAGCGCTGTTAGCAATGCTTGGAGTGATATTCATTGTTCGTCTCATTGCCGTGTTGGGACAAGCTGTCTTTGCTCCTACTGCCCGGGGTATCAGGCCGCTGGCTCTCAACTGTCATCAGGCATCAAATATATATTGGTGGGTTCTTGCGTTTTCTCTTTATTACGCCCTGCTGATTAATGTTGTTGAATTGTTAACTGGTTTGGGTCTGGAGCCAATAATGGTGCAATTGATCGTGCCTGTTGGTGGATTAGTGATGAATCTGATGGTGAATGTTTTTGTCTGGACTCACCGACATACTATCACCCAGCTGTTCAGTGATGATGAGTCAGCTGATTCAAATCTTAAACAAATCATCGTTCAGGCCTGGCCCGTGCTTGTGTCAATGTGGTTGCTGACGTTGTGGTTGATATGGGGCTACGCAATATTTACTGGAGACTTTCAGGCTGCAGATAAACTGACAATCAGCTGGTGGATTACATTGCTTTTTCCATTGGTGGATCGTTTGTTCTATGTGCTGTTATCTAACCTGGTCCAGTTACGTTGGCTCCAGAGTCCTCGTTTTGAGCAGCGTTCAAAACGCTTCCGGCAAATTCTCCAAAATGGCTTGAGACTCATGTTAGTGGCTTTTGCTGTCTTTTCACTGGCTGAGGGCTGGGGATATCAGACAATGGCAATGATGGAAGCCGGTTGGGTACAGAATTTACTGAGGGCTCTGCTGGATATAGTCGTGATCATTCTGGTGGCATTTATCACCTGGGAACTGATTCAATCGGCTATAGAAAGACGGTTGCCTGAACCCGTTGAACAGGAAACAGAAAGTCCTGAAGGTGAAGGTGGCGGGGGAGGGGCTTCAAGAACAGAAACCCTGCTTCCACTGATGAGGTCCTTTATTCTTGCGGTACTTGTGGTGACCGTGGTGCTGTCTATATTGAGCTCTATCGGAGTGGAAATTGCGCCCTTGCTGGCGGGGGCTGGTGTGGTTGGTATTGCTATTGGTTTTGGGGCTCAGAAACTGGTTGCCGATATTATTTCAGGTGTCTTTTTCTTGCTTGATGATGCATTCCGTCGAGGTGAGTATATTGAAGCGGCTAATATGCGCGGTACCGTTGAGAATATTTCTATCCGATCAATGCGTTTGCGGCATCACCTGGGGGCTGTTCAGACAGTTCCCTACAGTGAAATATCCACGGTAAAAAATCTATCGCGAGATTGGGTGACGATGAAACTGGAGTTTCGCCTCCCATACGATACTGATGTCGAGAAAGTCCGGAAGATCATCAAAAAGATTGGACTGGCAATGATGGAAGATGAAGAAATAGGACCTAATCTTATACTTCCTCTTAAATCTCAAGGCGTTATGCGTGTTGAGGAGTCTGCTTTGATCTTTCGCATGAAGTTTACTTCCAAGCCCGGAGAACAGTGGGTTATTCGCCGCGAAGCCTATACGCGGGTAAAAGCGGGACTGGAAAAAAATGGTATTCACTTTGCCCACCGATCTGTCCATGTCCTGATGCCGCAGGATCTGGAAAATGAAAAGGCGTTGACGGGAAATGAGGTGAATGGATCTTCCATCGGCCCGTCTGCTGAGAAGGCATCTAATCAGCTACTTGCCGGTACTTCTGTGACATCCGCTGTTGCCGCCGCTTCAGTGACTTCAGCTATCGCTGCTGATTTAAACAGACAAGCCAAGCTGGATCAGGAAGCTGGATCTCAGGAAGATGACAGATAAGTTTTTCCTGTAAAGACAAAGGGAGCCGGCAGTTCGGGGATTTATACTGCCGACATTCAGGAGGTGAGCACTATCGGGCTGTATCCATACAGCGCTGCGTTCACCTCCCTGGGGCTCTGTAAGCGGTGATCTCTAACCTAGATGATTGACACCGCTTGTTCGCTCAAAAAATTGAGCATCAAGACTTTTTTTCGATTTCCGCTAGGTATGCGCTGTACTCCTCTTTGCTAATTTGGGAGTCTTTGTTACGGTCAATCGTCGCGAATACTTCAGCCAATTTGGGGTGACTTGCAGCTTCCGTTGCAGTGACTGTACCATCCTGATCAAGATCCAGTACGTCGAAGCTCTCTACTGCCTGGTTCTTCATGGCTCCTGCCATAACTACACTACTGGTTAAGGCTGCGATGGCAAAGGTGCTGATAACTTGTTTCATTGGTCATTCCTTAAGTTGATATAAATGAAATCGATACTGTTGTCCTGACCTCGGGTCAGTGAGAATCGATGGTTCGCAATTGCTATATCAAACCTCGTGCCAGTTTTGAAAAAACAATAAATAACAAAGAGTTATGTTTTTACAAAGACGCTGGTAGAGAAAATCGTAACCGAGCTGGCTTTAAATATTCTGATTAGTGTAGCTATTGGCCGACAAAGTTTTTCTATAAAGAATTTACGTCTTAAAAAACAATGTGTTAGTTTTATCCATATGTTGACGAGCCAAGCTGTGGTCGGAAAAACCAAAGCGGAAGGAAGAGTCTGAATTTGACGTTATTGTTCACTTAATTTATTGAAAAATAATACTATTATTGTATTTTTCACTAAGTTCTACAGTCTCGTTGAGGTTTGTCTGATTGGAGCGACAGTTTAATTGAGATGAGTGGATTGTGATGAGGCTTTAATATCCTTGATTGCCCTGTTAGTAAATACTTATGGTGTTATTATTCAGTAGAGCTGTTAACAGGAACGAACGGATCTTCTTCAAACCATTCTGAGGACCCTGTCATCGAATGAATGTTCGTAGTCATTTTTTTGCATACATTAACAAGATTCGCTGGGTTCAGCGCTGGGGATTGAAGCGCAATACGATCCCGGAAAATGTTATGGAGCATAGCTGGGATGTAGCAACGATCTGCCATGCACTGGCATTGATCCGCAACCGTTTTTACGGAGGTTCTATTGATCCATGTCGACTGGCTACAGCAGCGCTATACCATGATGTAAGTGAAGTGATTACCGGGGATATGCCAACACCAATCAAATATCACTCTACAGATATACGAGATGCCTATAAGTCGATTGAAAGGGCTGCGGGTGCTGAGTTGATCAATCTACTGCCAGCGGAGCTGCAGGACGATTTTGCCGAAGTGATGCTTGAGGACAATCTGCCTGAAGACTATCGTCAGTTAATCAAAGCTGCCGATACACTATCTGCTTATCTAAAGTGTCAGGTAGAGTTAAAAGCCGGTAATGGAGAGTTTGATCAAGCCAAGCGATATGTGGAAGCCAGGCTAAAAGAAGCGGCCCTGCCTGAAGTTGACTATTTTCTGGAGATTTTTGCTCCCAGTTACCAACTAACGCTTGATGAACTGATGAATGACGGTAATATCGAACCTCATGAACCTTTTGTATTAAAAGGAGAATAAACCGAACTGTTAGCAGACTCTCTGATAGCAGGTAGTAAACTGTCTGGAATGGAAATAACAGTTGTCGATATGTTCAGTCGTAACGAACGTAGAGGCTTGATTAAGAATCAAAGAATAATAATCGAAACACTGTTTCTGGTAAATGTGCTACAAACCACTGCCAGCCCTGTGTTTCCTAATAAATTATTGGTCATTATAAGGAATCTGCCCTGTGTTCTTTTCAAAAAAAAGTTCTGCTAGCTCCTCTCAGGAATTAATTGATAAAGATGAACTTGCTTTGTTGCAGCGCAAGGCAGGTCTTGTTGATCGATTGGTCGAAGCTGCTCCTCAAAAAAAGGCCCTGGAGATGACGAATAACTCCAGGAAAATGAATGAAACCTCAATGCAGCGTCTGGAGGAAGTTGAACACAGCCTTCAGGTAGTCGAAAGTTTTATCGAGCAATCTCAGCAAGTTGAAGCTTTGTCGAGTGAGGCTGTGAATGCTGCTCAACAGACAATGTCTACGAGTGAACAGAGTGTTACGCAACTCAACGAATTAGCGGAAAAAATTCAGCTGGCTGAAACGAATATCCAGGAGTTCACCGGGTTGCTGGAAAGCCTTAACGAAAACAACCAGACGATTAATCAGCTGGTTGAGTCGATAAAAGGGATTGCTGATCAAACAAACCTGTTGGCTTTGAACGCTGCTATCGAAGCGGCTCGAGCCGGCGAACATGGTAGAGGTTTTGCGGTGGTTGCTGATGAAGTACGTGCGTTGGCCAACACAGCTAATGGTTCTGCCGAAAAGATTCAAAGTGAAATGGCTAAAATAATGGATATTTCCAATTCCATTATTCAAAAACAGCAGGGTGTAACTGCTCGGATCGTTGATAGTCGTGAAATAGCCCATGGTACGGTGGAGAGTCTGGATGGGTTGTCCACAATGGCAAAAGAAAATGCCCGGGCTGCCGAATCCGTAATTAATCAGCTGCAAGACCAGTTACAAGGCTCTGCGCAGGTGCTTAGTGTTATGCGTACTTCCGTTGAGGGAACTCAGGATGCTATTGGCCGGTCCGACAATAATGTTCAGTTGGGTGATTCGTTGGTAGAAGATCTGGAGGTGTTGTCAACACCCATTAAGTAGGTGCCAAGATCAACCTCTATTTAAGAAGATCAGTTACTATTGGATAAGTGGCTGATCCTGTTTTAATTGGCCAGCTGCTTGAGCTGATCAGCAATATTCTGCAGTCGATGATCGGTAATTCCTAATTGTTTCAGGTGCTCCAACGTGTTGGAAAGATACTCCTGACTGCTTCCACTGATTCCTTTTGCGTGTTGTATCTGTTTTGCTGCATATTGAGGGGATATTTTCTTTGCGTATTGCTCATGATCTCTGTTGACGATAAAGCTTAGTGCCTGGGCAGAGCTTCCGGGTTTTCCAAAATGAATGGGTAAAAGTTTCGCCTGATAAATGGTCGTTGGCATTTCACGGGCATAAAGATATTCGGTCACTGTTGAGATGTCCTTTGAGGCGATGCGAAATGCATGGCCACAACAGGAGCCCCCCCGATCCAAACCTAAAACCATCCCCGGTTTTTTAACCGTGCCTCTGTGCACGTAAGACCATACACAGAGTGAACGGTGATAACCGAAAAGACGGGCAGATCTGTGTTCCAGATATTCAAATCCAGGGTTCCACATCAGAGAACCATAAGCGAATACCCACAGATCCCCTGGAGGCAGCGTTGGTTTTACAGCCTCGGCATGAGGTTTTAATGAAGGATGTAGTTTATTCATATCATCAGTAGTTTGGAAAACAACACCCGATTCTGCCTGATAGGTTTTGCACTGTGAACTGATTATTTACTAGGAAGCCTCTATTTATCTGTGAGTACTTATTTTTGCTCAGGTAGTTATTTGCGGGCATCCTTAGAATCTTTTGTAGGGATAATGAATAGTGGTTTCTTCGCAGAGTTGCTGGCAGGCTCTTTAGAAGAGCTGTGAAACTTTGTTTTTATACAAGAATATTGAAGATGGCTATTGATAGACAATAAAACCAAGCCTAAAGTCTGTCCTCTGGCATGGTAGTAAAACTGAAATGGAGAGCGTTCAATGTCGATAGTATTTGAAACCTGGCACTTCTGGGTTATTTTGGCTTTGGCTCTGGCAGCGATGGAAATGCTGGGGCTGGGGTTTGTCGCCCTGGCCATTGGCGTTTCATGTATAGCGGGAGCCGTTGCTGCGTTGATGGATCAGCCTTTGTGGGTGCAGATCGCAGCAACGGCGGTCGCTGCAGCCATACTAACTCCTCTTTTTGTGCATTGGTATAAGAAAGCAGGCGTATCGTCAGACCCCGTTTCCGTTACTGGGGACGGTGGCTCATTGGGACAAATTTGCCTTATCGTTTCTCAACAAGATCGCTTGGGGGTCGTCATTAAGGGGGATTTTTTTCCAGCCCGGTTGGTGCAACAAAATGCCGGGGAATTGCAGGTGGGCCAGCAAGTAGAGGTAAAAGAGTTTTCCGGCATCACTGCAATGGTCGCTATCGTCGACTCGAACCCTGAAACGCTTGATAGATAAATTAAAAGGAAAGAACCAAATGGAAAATATCGACATTAATGCCACCACGATAATTATCACAGTGGTGGCCGTTGTTGTAGTGCTGTTTCTGGTTAAAGGGTTGGTGATCGTACAGCAGAGTGAGGCAATGGTGATTGAACGTCTTGGGCAATATAACCGCACCCTTGACCAGGGGTTGCATCTGCTTATCCCTTTCTTTGATAAAGCCAGATCCATTCAGATGCGCCGTTACCAAAATATTGATGGCGTGCAGATACCGATTACTACGGAGTCTGTTCGAATTGATCGACGTGAGATGGTTGCTGATTTCCCCAAGATAGCGGTTATTACCAAGGACAACGTCACGGTATTAGTTGATGCCGCGCTGTATTTTCAGGTTATTACACCAAAGGATGCGGTGTTGTCGGTGGAAAATTTGGTTCAGGCAATTGAGACACTGACTCAAACCTCACTGCGAAGTAAGGTCGGGGAATTGGAATTGGATCGTTTGTTAGGAAGCCGTCAGGAAATAAATATCGCTTTAACTACAACTCTCGACCAGGCTGGCGATAAATGGGGGACTAAAATCAATCGGGTAGAATTGCAGAATATTATTGTCCCGGATGAGGTTGAGCAGGCCATGCGTAAACAGATGTCTGCAGAACGGGAGCGTCGTGCCACGGTAACTGAAGCTCAGGGTCATAAGGAAGCACAAATTAACGTCGCTGAAGGTGAGAAACAGGCGGCGATTCTTCGTGCCGAAGGCCAACGAAAGGCAATCACTACCATTATGGAGGCGGCCGGAGAAACAGTTAAAGAAGAGCAGATTCTCAGTTATTTGATAGCACTGGAATACATGAAAACCCTCCCGACCATTGCAAAGGAAGGAGAGCGGGTTTTCCTTCCGTACGAGGCTTCTTCGTTACTGGGATCTATTGGGTCTATCAAGGACCTGTTTCCTGTCAGTGGGAAGTAGTTACGCTGGAGCGACTTCTTCCCAGAGCCCCCATATTCTGTGTCGAAGTCGTACCTGCCATGGCTGATAACTGAGCGTTTTTGTCAACGACAGCAATGACGTTGTTCTGATACACTGGCTGTCATCCATTTCGAATTAATGAATCAGATACCGGAGCCTGTTGATGCGATTTGAAGGCACAGACCGTTATGTAGCCACCGATGATTTAAGGATGGCAGTCAATGCTGCTATTACGCTGGAGCGCCCTCTGCTGGTAAAAGGGGAGCCTGGTACTGGAAAAACCATGTTGGCAGAAGAGATTGCCGAGGCCCTCGGAAAACCTATATTGCGCTGGCATATCAAGTCTACGACTAAAGCGCAGCAAGGGCTGTATGAATATGATGCCGTCTCTCGATTACGAGATTCTCAATTAGGTGATGAGCGAGTCCAGGATATCAATAACTACATTAAGAAAGGGTTGCTCTGGCAGGCCTTTGAAGCTGATGAGCCTGTAGTGTTGTTAATTGATGAGATTGATAAAGCTGATATCGAATTTCCTAACGATCTGTTGGTAGAGCTGGATAAAATGGAGTTTTTTGTCTACGAAACAGGGCAGAGAGTTCAGGCTGCCCATCGTCCAATTATCATCATTACCAGCAATAATGAAAAAGAACTTCCCGATGCTTTCCTGCGTCGTTGTTTCTTCCATTACATCCAGTTCCCGGATAAGGAAACAATGGAAGATATTATCAGTGTTCACTTTCCTGATATTCAGAAAAAGCTGGTCCAGGAAGCGATGGAAATTTTCTTTCAGGTACGCTCGGTTAACGGTTTGAAAAAGAAGCCGTCCACCTCTGAATTAATTGATTGGTTGAAATTGTTGCTAGCCGATAAGATTCCTGCCGAAGTACTTCAAAACAAGGACAACAGCAACGCTATTCCACCGCTTTACGGGGCATTGCTGAAGAATGAACAGGATGTTCATATGCTTGAGCGTTTAGCCTTTATGGCGCGTCGGGAATCTCGTTAAAAGAAGTCGAATCGATACTTTCGGTTTGACACATTGTTATGTTTCTGTCCTTGAATAAATAGCATGAGGTCAATCCGACTATGCTTATCGACTTTTTTACTAATCTGCGTAAAGCCCAGGTACCTGTTACGATTAAGGAATTGTTGGTACTGCTGGAGGCTTTGGAGAAGCATCTGGCTTTCGCCAGCCTGGATGACTTCTACCTGTTGTCGCGGGCCTGTTTGGTGAAAGATGAGAAATATTTTGATCGCTTTGATCGCGCATTTGGAAGTTATTTTCATGGCCTGCAGCAAGTAGAAGGTTTTATCGAGGCGTTAATTCCTGATGACTGGTTGCGTAAGGAATTTGAGCGACTATTGAGCGATGAAGAGAAAGCAAAGATCGAGTCCTTAGGTGACCTGGATAAACTGCTGGAAACGTTAAAGGAGCGCTTTAAAGATCAGGAAGGTCGCCATGCGGGTGGAAGCAAATGGATAGGTACAGGAGGTACTTCACCCTTTGGTCATGGGGGATATAATCCCGAAGGCGTGCGAATAGGGGGTGAAAGCGGCCATAAACGGGCAGTAAAAGTCTGGGAAAAGCGACAGTTCAAAGACCTGGATGACAGTGTTGAGCTGGGAACCCGTAATATCAAGGTGGCTCTGCGAAAACTGCGCAAGTTTGCCCGCACTGGTGCTGCGCAAGAGTTGGATCTGGACGATACTATTAGCTCTACTGCCCGAAATGCTGGCTACCTGGATTTGAAGATGATCCCAGAGCGTCATAATGCGGTCAAGGTGCTGTTGTTCTTTGATGTCGGTGGCTCTATGGATCCTTATATCAAAGAATGCGAACAATTGTTTTCAGCGGCTCGTTCTGAATTTAAGCATCTGGAGTACTTCTATTTCCATAACTGTGTTTATGAGAAAGTGTGGCGTAATAATCAGCGTCGCTTTAATGACACCATTCCAACTCTTGACCTGATACATACCTACGGACGTGATTACCGGGTCATTTTTGTGGGTGATGCCGCGATGTCCCCTTATGAGTTATTGCATTCTCAGGGGAGCGTTGAGCACTGGAATGATGAACCGGGACAGCTATGGTTACAGCGTATTATTGATACCTGGGAAAAGGTTATATGGCTGAATCCCAGTCACAAACGGTCCTGGGAATATACCCACAGTATTCAATTGATCCGACAGCAGCTGGAAGGACATATGTATCCATTAACTCTGGAAGGGATGGAGCAAGGGATTCGGCAGCTATCTCGTTAAACTGCTTAGGCTCCTGATGGAACAGCCTGTTTTTTCAGGATCGCCTCAATATCGACCATGCGAATGGAACTAATTGCAGCTTCCCAGGCCCCTTCTCGGCAAAGACCGCTGATTGCAGCATTTTCGTAGCCCTCTAAAGCGGCTTCAATACAGGCATCCCTGACAGTTTCGGCAATGTATTGCAGGTTTGATTCTTGCTCTGACATGTATTGTCCTCTGTTTTGGCTATTTGTTCAGATGATAGGTTAATGCCATTGCCAGGCAATATTCCAATTCTTTTTTGGGAATGGGATCTCCTGCTTTGAATATAAGGGCTCGATTGCCTTCAAAAGTAAAATCACCCGGGAACAGCGTTCGAAAGGAATCAACCAGAGTGGTTTTGCAGTTGAAATAGATCCCATAAACCTCAGGACGCGATGGCTTCCATGCCAGTCTTATGGTGCTGCCACTTCTCGATTGGCTGGTTAGATAGGAAGGTTCTCCCCACTTTAGAGTTTCTTCTAATTGCCCAACACCTGTAGTTGACGAAGCGGTCTCGAAAATGAGTTTTCGAAGAGTTAAAAGCGCTTCCTTCACGGGTGGTGGATAGCTATTGAATACAGAGGCGACCTCTGGATTAATCTGCAATTCCATTCATCGAATCCTTATTTCAGTTGCTTGTTTCTATCCTGATCGGCAGACTTGCCCGATAGTTTGCGAATTTTTCATAATTTACAACAAATTAGTCTGGACTCAGGTAAAGCATGGACGGTAGCAGCACAATGACTAAGGGATCTACGCTCAGCCTGGCTGAGTTTGTTTCATTGTTTGCACTGATGATCTCTCTGACGGCCTTGAGCATAGATGCGATTTTGCCTGCCTATGCTGCTATTGGCCAGTCCCTGGCACTATCAAACTTGAATGACACCCATCTTATTATCACCATGCTAATTGTTGGCATGGCTGCCGGTGAGCTTTTCTTCGGCCCTCTTTCTGACAGTATCGGGCGTAAGAAAGCGATTTTGATTGGTATAACCATTTATTGTCTGGGCACTTCAACTGCAATGGCAGCTGATTCGTTGCACCAGTTGCTGATCGGGCGGGTGATTCAGGGGATTGGCTTGTCAGGGCCTAAAATAGCCTCCAGAGCATTGATAAGGGATCAATACTCCGGAGACGCAATGGCTCGAATCATGTCGTTTATCATGATGATATTTATTCTTGTTCCCATGCTGGCGCCGGCCTTCGGGCAATTGATTCTATTAGTGATGGATTGGAGGGGGATATTCTACGTATTTTTGCTACATGGGATTATCGTCGCTATCTGGTTCAGCTGGAGGCAGCCTGAAACCTTGCCTGTCAGTAAACGCCGGCCCTTTTCTGTCCCCTATTTGTATCGGTCATCTGTTTCAGTCCTGAAGCACAAGCAGGTTATGGCTTACACTCTGATAGCCGGTCTTATTTTTGGAATGCAATTGGCTTATTACAATACTTCTCAGGCTATTTTTCAGGATCTTTATCAAACAGGGACTTTATTCCCTCTCTATTTTGCTGTGTTGGCAATGGGGATAGGCATTGCTTCTTTGACTAACGGCAAGCTTGTTATGCGTTATGGTATGTTTTTTCTGACCAGAAGTGCGCTGATCGGGCTTATTATTAGCAGTACTCTCTTGCTGGTTGTTACGCAACTATATAACGGCATCCCACCCTTTTTGTGTTTTATGGGTCTTTGTTTTCTGATGCTGTTCTGTGTTGGAATTATCTTTGGAAATATCAATGCGATGGCCATGCAGTCCTTGGGGCATATTGCCGGATTAGGGGCTTCCTTGATTGCTTCCGTTTCAAGTCTTGTAGCAGCCCTTGTTTCTGTTATTGCAGGGCGATTTTATAACGATACTTTGATACCACTGGCGGTTGGTTTTGGTGCCTGTTCGTTCGCAGCTCTGATGTTAGCTTTGTATGCTGAAAGGAAAAATCAGGATGGGAGTACTGATCAAACATAGATTTTCCTGCTAGTCATCTCAGGAAAAAGCCCCGGCGAACCGGGGAAGGCACCCTTCTGGAAGGGAGGTGCAATGTTTGAAGCAGGGGAGGAGAGACTACTAGAAATTCTTCTTCACCAACCTTTGTAGTTCACCTACCAGGCCGTTTCTGAAGGCCAGCACGCAAAGGATGAATACGACGCCCATGACTACATGGATATAATTTGCCAAAGGACCAGAGGCAAGGAAGTTCTGTAGGCCGACAATCGTGACTGCGCCTAAAACCGGTCCCCAGATGGTCCCCATACCCCCCAGAAGGGTCATTAACACAACCTCTCCTGACATAAACCAGTGAACATCATTAAGGGAAGCCAGTTGGAAGACCAATGCCTTGGTTGAGCCTGCCAGTCCCGCCAATGCGGCGGAAAGAACAAAGGCCAGCAATTTGTATTGATTAACTTTATAGCCCAGTGAGATAGCTCTGGGCTCATTTTCTCGAATGGCTTTCAGTACCTGGCCGAATGGGGAGTGAACGGTCCGATAGATCAATAAAAAACCAATAACAAAGATAGCCAGAACAAAATAGTACATGACCATATTGTCAGTCAGATCAATTAAGCCAAACAGGGCTCCTCGTGGCACTCCCTGTAAACCATCTTCTCCGCCGGTAAATGGTGCTTGAAGGTAGAAGAAAAACATCAGCTGGGCTAATGCCAGAGTTACCATGGCAAAGTAAATCCCTTCTCGTTTAACGGCCAGTTTTCCGTAAACCAATCCGACAAGGGCAGAAACGATGACTCCTGCAACAATGCCTATTTCTGGAGTAATGCTGTAAGTCAGCATAAGGTAGCCGGTAACATAGGCTCCTGTTCCCAGGAATATGGCATGGCCGAATGAGAGTAGACCTGCAAATCCCAGCAGCAGATTAAAGGCACAGGCGAATAGTGCGAAACAGAGCACCTTCATCAGGAATACCGGATAGAGGGCGAATGGTGCAAGCAAGGCCAAGCCAAAGATAGCAAGGTTGAGTTTTTTATTTTTCATATTATGACCTCGTAGACAGCGCTCTGGGGCGCGATCCAGTCGTATTTCTGTTGAAAGCTCTTTCTTAAAGTACTTATCTGAATTATTTTTTAAATAAACAGTGTTTAAGCTTCTTTACCGAACATGCCCGAAGGTTTGACCAGCAGTACCAGCACCATTACCAGGAATATTACGGTGTTAGAGGCTTCTGGATAAAAGTACTTGGTTAGCCCTTCAATAATTCCCATGGCTAGTCCGGTTAGAATCGCACCGCCAATAGAGCCCATACCACCTATAACCACTATGGCGAACACAACGATTAGAATATTGGACCCCATTTCAGGGGAGACTGAGTAAACAGGTGCCGCCAGCACTCCTGCAAGTCCAGCGAGTCCAACACCAAAACCGTAAGTCAGAGTAACGATGAGTGGTACGTTAATACCGAATGCCTGCATCAATTGGGGGTTTTCTGTACCTGCGCGCAGATAGGCTCCGAGTTTGGTTTTTTCAATCATGAACCAGGTTGCAGCGCAGACAGTTAATGAAAATATGATAATCCAGGCTCGGTAATTGGGCAGATACATGAACGGCAGTTTTGTACCACCTTTTAACTCTTCCGGAATGGCATAGGGCAGGCCTGATGAGCCGAACCAGTCGGTGAAAAGACCTTGTAATATAAGTGCGACTCCAAAGGTGAGCAGCAGGCTGTAGAGGTGATCTTCGTTGGCAATGGGGCGGATAAGAAACCGTTCCAGTAATATGCCGAATGCACCGACTGTAAGAGGAACCAGAAATAAAGCCCACCAGTAGTTTATTTGCAGGTACTCCAGCGCCATCCAGGCGGTGAAGGCTCCAAGCATGTAAAGAGCACCCTGGGAAAAGTTGATGATCTTGAGAAGGCCGAAAATAATTGCCAGACCAAGCGCCAGCAGTGCGTAGAAGGAGCCGTTGATCAGGCCGACCAAAAGCTGTCCGAAAAGGCCGAAAAGATTGATTCCAAGAAATGTTGCCATAACAGCACCTAAAGCGTATCCGTGGAGCACACAAAACGGCTCCCTTTATAATTGTTATTCATCTTGAGTTGGGGGCGACTGGTGCCACCCCCCGGGTTTAGCAGACTCTAAGCATTTACTTCTGGCTTAGAGCAAAAGCACAGCCGCCTTTATCCAGCGGAAGGAAGGCATCGTCACCTTTAATGACTTTTTCGATGGTAAATACATCGTTAGATCCTTTACGCTCGTCCGCAGTATTGATACGAACTTGCAGCATATCGTGGACCATACGACCATCTTTGCGGAGGTAGCCGTTTCGTGAGAAGAAATCTTCTACCGGAGTTTCCTTCATTTTAGCCATCACTGCTTTTGATTCATCAGTTCCAGCGGCTTCAACGGCTTTTAGATAATGCATCGTCGCCGAATATGCACCTGCATGAGGCATGGCTGGAATCTTGCCATTGTTAAGCTTCATGAATCGCTTAGACCAAGCACGGGTCTGATCATCCATATTCCAGTAGAAGCCCGTGGTTAGCTTCATACCACCTGCGACCTCTGGGTCCAGTGCCAGTGCGTTGGGGGTAAATACAAGCAGACCTGCTACATCGGTCATTTCAGTCAAGCCGAATTCTGCTGCAGTTTTAAGTGAATTGACCATATCGGAACCGGCATTTGCCAATGCGATTACGTCTGCACCAGAAGATTGAGCCTGTAGAATGTAGGAGGAAAAATCAGATGTTCCCAGCGGTGCGCGAACACCTCCGACAACTTCCCCTCCGTTTTCCTTGATAACACCGGTTGCAACTTTTTCAAGTGCATGGCCGAAAGCGTAGTCAGCGGTAATAAAGAACCATTTTTTCTTGCCGGACTGAACCGTAGGCTTGACCGTACCATTTGCCAGAGATACAACATCGTAGGTCCAGTGAGCATTAAATGGAGAGCAGGCCTTGGTGGTAAATGCATGGCTTGCAGACGCTGCAATCAGGGCTATTTTTTCATTTGCTGTCAGAACTTTGGTGACCGCTCCGGTTACTGCGGATGAAACCATGCCTGTAACCACATCCACCTGATCTTTCTCGACCCACTCACGAACTTTTACAGATCCGATATCGGGCTTGTTCTGATCGTCGGCGCTAACAACCTCAATAGGCTTGCCCAGTACAGTACCGCCAAAATCATCAACAGCCATCTTCACAGCTTCAACACAGCCCTGACCACAGATATCGGCATACACACCGCCCATATCAGCTAACACACCGATCTTAACCTTGTCGTCTGACAGGGATGCCTGTGCGGTAGCTGAAACGGCCATAGCAGCTGCCAGTGCTGAAGTGATCAGCGATTTACGCATCAAATTCATTGTATTCTCCAGTTTTTGTTTTTGTAGTACGGTTTTTTTTTTGTAATTTCATTAATTCAGGGGCTGATCGGTCGTGCTTCTATACACCCAGATAAGTGTTCAGCAGTTCGGTTTTGGCTGCCAGTTCATGGGCATGAACCTCTTCGGCAATATGGCCGTGCTCCATGACATAGTGGCGATCAGCAATCGGAGCGGCAAAGCGGAAATTCTGTTCCACCAACAGGATGGTCAGACCCCGATGTTTCAGTTTGGTCAGGACTTCCGCCAGTTTTTGAACGATGACCGGTGCCAGGCCTTCAGTAATTTCGTCGAGTAACAAAATGTTGGCACCGGTGCGCAGAATACGGGCCATTGCAAGCATCTGCTGTTCACCGCCGGATAATCGTGTGCCCTGACTTTTTCGGCGTTCGGCCAGGTTGGGAAACATTTCGTATATTTCTTCTACTGACATTCCGTCAGATCGAACATTAGGCGGTAGCATCAGATTCTCTTCGACGTTAAGACTTGAGAATATGCCCCGTTCCTCCGGGCAAAATCCGATGCCGAGATGGGCGATGCGGTGCGAGGACATATCGATGGTTTCGTGACCGTTAATGTTGATTGATCCGGTACGCTTTCCAACCATATTCATGATGGCACGCAATGTTGTGGAACGGCCTGAACCGTTTCTTCCCAACAGGGTGACCAGCTCGCCCTGTTTTATTGAAAGATCGATACCATGAAGAATGTGTGATTCACCGTAAAAAGCGTGAAGATCACTGATGCGAATTTTCTCTCGAGTGGATTGGGTGTTCATAATGGAGTTCATACGGCAGCCCCTGTGACGTTGTTATTATTCTCAGGTTGTGATTCGTCATTGACTGGCTGGTCTGCTTCTACACCCATGTAGGCTTCACGCACTCTGGGATCAGCTGAAACAGTCTGGTAGTCGCCTTCGGTAAGAATGGCTCCACGCTGCAGCACGGTGATGGTATCGGAGAGATCTGCTACTACATTCAGGTTGTGCTCGACCATCAGGATTGTTCGGTTCTTACCCACTTCCTTTATCAGCTCTGACACAACGCTGACATCTTCATGGCCCATGCCCTGAGTGGGTTCGTCCAGAAGTAACAGTTCAGGATCCAAAGCGAGAGTGGTGGCTATTTCCAGAGAACGCTTTCGACCGTAGGGCAGATCTACAGCTCTGGCTGAAGCAAAATCCCTGAGGCCTACCGAGTCCAGCAGCTCCAGAGCGCGGTCATTGAGTTCATCGAGTTTTTTCTCGGAGCGCCAAAAAAAGAAACTGTCATTTCGTTTGCGCTGTAACGCAATTCTGACATTTTCTACGACAGTGAGATGAGGGAACACCGCTGATATCTGAAAAGATCGTACAACACCGAGGCGGGCGATTGAGGCGGAATCTTCTTTGGTAATATCTTTTCCGTTGAACAGCAACTGACCTTTTGTCGGTGTCAGAAACTTAGTCAACAGATTGAACACTGTGGTTTTACCAGCGCCATTCGGGCCAATCAATGCGTGGATTGTGCCGCGTTTGATCTTGAGATTAACATCGTCTACCGCAGTGAATCCCTTGAATTCTTTGATCAGGTTACGGCTCTCAAGAATATAGTCTTGGCTCATTATCGCTTCCCTTACTGCAAAATACGTTATTGTTATTTACGTTAACGTAAAGTGCAGTGTTGTTATTTTTGTTCGGTCAGTGGAGGACAATTTAAAGACAAAGTGTTGCTACAATTTCTCTGAATTATTACGAAATGTAACTTTTAGCGAGTTTTGCCTGAATTTGTGGGCGACTTTAGTCTAAAAGGCCTGAGGTTACAGTTTACGTAAGGTACTATGTGGCTGGTGGGACGAGAGTGATGATAAGGGAGGGAGTTCCTGAGTGATGGTTTTGATCCGCAGGTAACAAACAGTCTGCTGGATGCCGGTTGAAAGCTGTGCTGGATGCTGGTTGAAAGCTGTTAAGAGTAGGTAGAACAATAAGCCCTGATGTTTCGTTCTAAGTTAGCACAACGTTTCTTCTCAGTGATCGTTTTGATTGTCACTCTGTTTTCTATGGCTGTGTATTTTTACTCGGTTCCACTGATTAAAGACACCGTCTACGATATCGAACGAAACGCCAGCCATATAGCCCTCAATAACGTTTTTGAGTTGGCTAACAAGATGTACCTCAATCTGGAAACCTACCGTCAACAGGCGCTGGAGAATCAAAAGCGTCAACTAAAAACCGTTGTATCTTTAGCAGAGGCATATACCCAGGATGCGTTTGATCAGGTGGAACTTGGTTTTATGAGCCGAGAGGAAGCCCGAGAGCGCGTGTTTGAGGGACTTCGCAACTTTACCTACGGCAATAACGACTATATTTGGGTATCCAGTTACGATGCGGTGCTGCTATCTCATCCTGACCCCCGTTTTCATGGTGCTGATGCCTCATCTTTAAGGAGTAATGAAGGGCAGGTCATTATTCCGAAAATTATTGAGCTGGCGCAGGCCGATGGAGAGGGGTTTTATCAATATAAATGGCGTCGTCTGGGTGAACCGGAGGAGATTGATAAGATTTCCTATGTAAAGAATTTTCCCAAATGGGGGATAGTGATAGGTTCCGGGCTTTATCTGGATGATATTGAAGATGAGGTGCATCAGCGCACCCTGTCTGCAATTGCAGAATTAAGAAGCGCCTTGTCCCAGATAAAAATAGCAAAAACAGGCTATCTCTATATTTTTGATTCCAGCTATAACATGCTAATTCATCCGAACCCCAATCTGGACGGTATTAACTTTAAAGATCAGCGAAACCCTGTGACGCAGAACTCTATTGCAGGAGAATTGATGGAGGTTGCTGATACCGGGCGGGAGCACCTGTATAAGTGGGATAAGCCTTCTGATCCTGGTAACTATATTTATGACAAAATATCTCTGGTCCGGCATTTAGATGGTTTTGACTGGTACATAGGTTCGTCCGTGTATGTGGACGAACTTCGCCGTAGTTCCGAGCTGCTCAGTGAACGGATCATGACTATTGCACTGGTTGCTCTTGCCATTGCGACAGTATTGGCATTTTTCTTTGTTTCCCGGGTAGCATCGCCAATAAACCGCCTGGCGGCGACTGCGGCCCGTGTCAGCAATGGAGACTTGACGGCGCAAAGCGGTATCCAACGTGATGATGAACTGGGGGTGCTGGCCCGCACTTTTGATGACATGGTGCAGCGTCTCAGTGGCAATATTCAAACCCTGGATTTAAAGGTGAAGGCCCGTACACAAGAGCTGGCGACAACAGAAGAGCGTCAACGGCTTATTTTGGATGCACTTCCCGCACAAATCGCTTATGTCGGTAAAGACCTGCGCTATCGTTTTGTTAATCAGGGTTATGCGGATATGTTTGGCATGACTAAAGAGGAGGTTGTCGGCAAGACGGTTAGTGAGGTCATGGGAGAGGAGATGCTGAATGATATCTGGAAGACCGTTCAGCGTACTCTTAATGGTAAAAAGACGGTCTATGAATACCACTTCGAACGAGGCGGGGAAGACGTTATTACCAAGCGCATACTAATCCCCCATAAATCGGCTGAAGGTTTTGTTACGGGTATGCTGAATCTGTCACTGGATATTACCAGTGAAAAAGAGGCTGAGCGAAAGCTGGCCGAAGCGCAGCGAATGAATGCTGTGGGTCAGCTTGCCGGGGGATTGGCTCATGACTTCAATAACTTACTGACCATTATACTGGGTAATCTCAACATCGTCCGAGATCAGTATCAATCGGTTGAAGGGATAGAGAGATATCTTTCTCCAGCGATTAGAGCCAGTCGCCGCGGTGCTGATATTACCAGTCGTTTGCTGGCATTCTCCCGACGCCAGCCCTTGACACCAACCGCTGTCGATGTTGAAGCCTTGATCAGCGATTGTATCGCATTGTTGCAAGGTTCGTTGCCCAGTAATATTCAGGTCCATTATCAGGGTAACGGGGGTGGTCATCGGGCGTTTGCTGATCCCAGTCAGCTTGAAAATGCGTTGGTGAATTTAGCGCTAAACTCCAAAGATGCGATGCCAAAGGGAGGAGATCTGCGTTTCGAAGTTCATGCCCGTACTATCAGGGGGCCAGTGGTATACGACGAAGCGGTAAAACCCGGAGACTATATCGAAATTTTGGTAAAAGACAGCGGAGAAGGTTTTTCTGCTGAAAGTTTAACTCGCGCTTTTGAACCATTTTTTACCACCAAATCCGGCGGTGCCGGTTCGGGTTTAGGGTTGAGTATGATTTATGGTTTTGTCAAACAATCCAGTGGCTATATCCGTCTGGACAGTCAACCGGGGCAAGGGGCCAGTGTATCGTTACTGTTGCCAACCGTACCTGAGGAAATGTTAGCTCAACAGCAGCCCGACCCTCAGCAAGTCTGTGGTCATGATTTTACCGGTAAACTGATGCTGTTGGTGGAAGATGATGATGATGTACGGGCTGTCATCCGTAATCAGCTGACTGAGATGGGCTTTGGTGTTATCGAAGCCAGCGATGGTGATGAAGCGTTAGCACTCATTGAAAGTCTGGACGGTTTGTATGGGATGGTTTCGGATGTGATGATGCCAGGGGCAGTGGACGGATTTGATTTGGCCAGGAGCTTGAACCAGGTGCGACCGGAGTGCAAGATCGTCTTAATCAGTGGCTATTCGTTCGAGAACGACCCCAGAGGAGAAGGGGTAGCATCATTTACTATGCTGCATAAGCCATTCGAGAAGGAGGCTCTTCGTAACGCTATAAATCTGGCAAAGGTATCCTGACAAGTTTTTTGATCGATGCTAAAGATACCAACAAACAAGTCAATTGGGTTATAGAAAACAGGATGCAGTTATGCTCTGGGATTCTGAACCTGATAATAAATTTAGAAAATATCTCATCGGCAATTTATTGCTTTGAGAAGAAGGACTAAAGCCGCAGTGACCACAAAGAAACTTATTTATGTCATTGAAGATGAGCAGGATATCGCCTCTCTGGTTTGCGATGAGCTGCAGAACTTTGGTTTTGAAACCAAAGCGTTTACCACTGGTGGTCAAGCCTCGAAGGAGATTGGTCGCAAATTACCGGATCTGTGTATTGTGGATCTGGGGTTACCGGATATGGATGGCATGGGGTTGGTTCGCGAGCTTTGTGAGCAACACCGTATAGGCGTTGTTATTCTCACCGGACGCGGGAGTTTGCCTGACCGGGTGTTTGGGCTGGAGGTTGGGGCGGATGATTACATCATCAAACCTTTTGATCCCAGAGAATTAGTTGCCCGGGTAAAGAGTGTCTGTCGTCGATTGGAGTCGATCAGTCAGGACGGTGATAAATCCTTTTGTACCAGAGCAAAATTTGATGATTGGACATTTAGCCCTTCAACCTTGACCTTGACGGCGGGTGACGGACATCAGGAAGAGCTGAGCTCTGCGGAATCTGAATTGCTGTGTGTGTTGCTGAAGTCTTCCAAGCAGGTGCTATCACGAGATCAGCTAATGGGACGCCTGATGGGGCGAGAGTCGATGCCCTTTGATCGTAGCATCGACGTTCGCATGTCCAGAATCCGCAAAAAACTGGAAGTTGACCCCAAGAATCCTAAAATAATCAAAACTGTCTATGGCGCAGGGTATATGTTTGTCGCCGATGTTGAATGGTTTGATTAGCCCGAAACGGGTCCGACTGTTCTGGCAGTACAAACCCAAGCCTAAGCCAAACCTAGCAGAGATCAGACAACTGTAAACCTGGCATAGAAGACAGCATCTTTTGATCAGTTTGAAGCCAGCGATAGAATATCTTAGCTGCTGGTCAATGCTTCATCCATTCTGGCAGCATATTGTAAACCGTTCGTCCCAATGGCTCATTGTCGGTATGGCCTAAGATCGCATGGGCTTTTTGGGCCAATTGATCGAAATGTAGCAATGCATCCTTAACATCTTTGATGGGTTCACTAAATCGTATGCTTAATCGCTTCGGCGTGGAGTACAAAAATTCCAGTTCAAGTTCCATGCTATCTTCATGAAGTCCCACCAAGCTAGCGGATTTAGCACCACTTTGTTTACCATAAACCTGTGCGTAGAGTAACAGGTCGTTGGCCCGCTCTGAATTCATTGCCTGTAATATTTGCTCGGTTTCCTGCGCGGAAAGACCGTGGTCTATTTCTGTATTCATCGTGTCACCCTCGATACAAATTCAGCGGTACATCGATAAGCATAGATAAATATTTTTGATTTTGCTGCTCGGGTGTATGGTCGTGGCAATTGTTCTGGCTATAACGTTTTATTCAGTCGTTGGAGGCCGCTGCAAGATCATATCTACATGAGGAATGCCATCTTCGAGATAGCTTGGGCCTTCGGGTGAAAAACCATGTGACTGGTAAAACAACAGTAGATGCTCCTGCGCACCGATTTTAATGTCATACTCAGGCCAGCTGAGATTTGATAACCTTATGGCCATCTGTAGCATTTCCCCCGCCAGGCCTTGCCCTCGATGGCTGTCAGCCACAACTACACGGCCAATACTGGGCTGCGGATAACTCTGTCCTGGAGCCAGTATTCGGCAATAGGATATAAGCTTTCCCTGCTGAATACCTAGTAAATGAATGGTCTCTGAATCCTTATCCTTGTTATCCAGTTCGGGATAGGCGCACTGCTGCTGTACGACAAACACATCAACCCGTAATTTGAGCAGATCATACAATTGCTCAATGTCGAGTTCATCAAAATGTTTCTTTATCCAGCTAATATCAGTCATTTGGTTGTTTCTAATGCTTATGTCCTATGTCTGTGCGGCTGATATCAAAAACGGCCAGTTATTTTTCAGATAGTTGCTAAAACATGCCTTTCGTAGGCTATAGAGCTGAAGATGAATTGCTTTCCAGTAGTGGTATGGTTGTCCACTCTGAAGCGGCAATCCAGGCATTGAATTCTGATACTGGCAGCGGTTTAGCTATATAAAATCCCTGAGCGATATCGCAACCGATATCGTGCAGTGCGTTCAGTATTTCCAGAGATTCCACACCTTCGGCGGTAACCTGAAAACCAAGATTATGAGCCAGGTTAATGGTGGCATTAACAATAACAGCATCATTATCGCTGGTGAGAATGTCAGATACAAAAGAACGGTCAATTTTGAGTTCGATTAACGGTAACTTCTTTAAATAGGAAAGTGAAGAGTATCCCGTCCCGTAATCATCAATGGAGAATTGAAACCCCATTTGGTGTATGCGATGAACGATGTCCAGCGCCATTTCCGGATCAGTCATAATTGAGCTTTCGGTGATTTCCAGAATAATCCAGGCGGGCTCAACTTCCGTGCTGCTGCGTATACCGGCTATCAGGTCCGGTAACTCTGGATTATGCAGATCTTTCACCGACAGATTGACAGAGACTTTCAGATCCAGTCCTTGTTGATGCCAGATGGCACACTGCTCGAAGCTTCGTTTTAGCACCCAGGAACTCAACGTCTGTATCGTTCTTGTACGCTCGACCAGAGGGATAAAATCATCGGGTGGAATAAGCCCGTGTGTTGGATGATTCCAACGAACCAAAGCTTCAACTCCATAAATCTTGCCGTTATCAATACTAACCTTGGGCTGGTAATAGAGTTCCAGTTCGTTTCGGTCAATGGCTTGGCCGAGTTCGCTCATAAGGGTCAATTGTCGCGGACTGTGAGCATCAAAGGAGGAGTCGTAGATGGCAAGGCCGTTGCTGGATTCCTGTGCCATGTATAATGCAACACCTGCTCTTTGTACCAGAGTGTCCACATCCTCTCCATGGTCGGGAAAGTTCACCACACCGATATTAACATGGGCCGACAGTTTTACTTTATCTACGAAAAAGACCGGTTCCAAAGCGCTATGGATGTTTTTGGCAATTGCCAGCACTTCATGATAACTGTGTGCTTCGGATAACAGCAGGCTGAATACATTGCTGTCGATTTTGGCGATAGAAGCAGGGGCGGGAAATGCTCCTTTAAGGCGAGCAGCAATTTGTTTAAGCAAGCTGTCGCTGCTGTTGCGTCCAAGAGTGTCGTTGACTTCCTTATAATTACCGACCTCAATCAGCAATATGGATAAACTGCCATTGATAACGTTGGCGGCTAGCGCCGCTTGCTCCACCCGGTCATAAAACAACGCCTTGTTAGGAAGGTCCGTGACCAGATCATGAGTTGCTGTATGGTGAGCCTTTTTTTCGAAATCATCGGCTCTTTCTCGTAACTCCTGTGTTTGATCAAATACCAGAGCACTTGCTTCGTAGGCAATGATTGTACTGGAGTATTGTCCCCAAATTCCAAATACAAACGGTATGGTATCCAGTATCCACAGGGCGTAATTGGTGGATTGCACTTTGATAATGCCATCGATACTGATAACCCCAAAATGATAATAACAGGCCAGTAGCGTCGCAATAATAATGGCTGATACAGCAATGGTTATGCCCTGATAAGCCGTTTTGGAAACCCTGGATTTCAGCGCCCTGGCATTATTGCTTAGAAAATCATTAGTATTTGAGTTGATCATCAGTTTCAATCCTTGATTGAACTATTTCCGTGATGCTGATCGGTTGATGGGGGCTCCGCATGGTAACCGCTGGGTCGCTGGAATCAGTATGCTCAGAGCAGCCGTTGAGTGTTGCTAATTTAGCATTGCTTAGGATCTTTGATCCAACTTATTTTTTCTCTTGTTCAATGGTTTTCGCACAACGAAAGCCGATCAGGATATGGCGGGACTGTGCTGCTCTGCCATGTCTGAAGCCACAACGACAGGTACCTGGAGCATCATCCCAGGAGCAACTTTTGAGGGTTTTATGACTGGAATCTTGGATTTTTATACCTTTTTCCTGCTGATTTTTTTCATCTTTGAAGGTCGATTCAGTCCATTCGAATACATTACCCAGCATATCCATTGCACCGTTGCTGGATACACCTTCGGGGTGACTATATACAGAAGCTGTACCCTCGGCCTGATGATGTGAGTTCAAGGCTGACCACTGACTCCCCCACGGAAATTGATGTCCTTGAGTTCCTCTGCATGCCGCTTCCCATTCGTTTTCCCGGGGTAATCTCATTCCTTTCCACTTACAGTAGGATTGCGCATCGCTCCAGCTGACGAGAACCACTGGATGGTTTCCCCGTTTCGCTGGTGGTTGCTTATTTCGCCAAAGATAATGATTCACCGCAGAATAGTCATGAACCAAAAAACCCTGTTGATGATAGTCCTGCGCGGAGATATAGGGCGCCCGGTGCCCCGTGGCTTTGACGAATAGTGCATATTGTTTTTGGGTGACGGGGTAATGATCCAGCCAAAAACTGCTTATCTTCTGACTTTCCTGAGGGTGTTCCCAGAGATCATACCAACGTTGCTGGCGAACGAGTTCAGGAGAATTTTGGTAAGCCCAGTCTCGCTCTTTGCTATTACTGCCGAGCAGGTATTCTCCTTCTGTGATTAAAACCTGTGGAGCGCGGGTGGTCGTGATGTTCTCAGTCGCTAGAATAATTATCCCGGATAGAAGCGACAGGGTGGCGAAGAAATTTATGGGCACAGCCCCTCCGTAAGAACCGCTTTGTAGTTATTCTGGACATGGCTAAATAATAGCTCAAGAGACTTATTTGCGGATTCTAGAGAAAACGATTGGCTGCCTGTGAACTACCTTGGCTTTTCGCTGGCCAAGGTAGTTGAATGCTGTAAATTGTCAGTCTCTTCGCAGACTATTTATCGCTGCTGTCGAAAAGAGAAGCAAATTCACCGTAGCCTTCTTTTTTAAGCTGATCCGCTGGTACAAAGCGCAACGCTGCGGAGTTAATGCAGTAACGTAAACCTGTTGGCTCCGGCCCATCCTTGAAAACATGCCCAAGGTGAGAGTCTCCAAATTTGCTCCGTACTTCTGTACGGGGAAAAATCAGCTTGAAATCTGTAGTAGTGACGATGTGTTCACTGACTAAAGGTTGGGTAAAGCTGGGCCACCCCGTCTTGGAATCATACTTGTGGACAGAGGAGAACAGGGGTTCACCGGTGACAATATCCACGTATATTCCCTGATCTTTGTTATCCCAGTACTTATTATTATAAGAACGTTCCGTTCCGTCTTCCTGGGTGACTTCATACTGTAGTGGCGTAAGTGTCTGCTTCAATACTTCATCGGAAGGCTTGATGTAGGTTTTTGCCATCGGTATTTCTTCCTTTTGGCTGACTTCCATAGGACCCTTAGGACTATAGTGCAGCTCATCCCCCCAGGTTTTTTGCAGATATTGATCTCGGCCTGAGTTATATCTGTAGTATTTGTACCTTAGCGGGTTTCGCTTGTAGTAGTCCTGATGGTAATCCTCCGCTGGCCAGAATTTGGTCGCTTTCTGAATGCCGGTAGCCAATGGTTTGTCATACCGTCCGGAGGCTTGTTGCTGGTCCCGGGATTTTTCTGCTGCTAACTTCTCAGCAGAGTTTCGGTAAAAAATATGCGGACTATACTGGTAACCCCGATCAACAAACTGACCGCCGCTGTCCGTTGGATTTACATGTCGCCAGTAGGTTTCAAGCAGATCGTTATAACTGACTTTTTTCGGATCGTAGTGGACCTCTACGGCTTCAACATGCCCACTTTTTCCGGAAGAAACCTCCTTGTAGGTCGGATTCTCAGTCTGACCGCCGGTATACCCGGACACGACCTCATTGACGCCGGGCAGCTTTTCAAAATCTGATTCAGTGCACCAAAAGCAACCTCCGGCAAAGGTGGCGATTTTTGTTTTTGCCGACATCATTTCTGAAGGTGAAGACTTCATGGTGTCTTCCGCCACTGACTCTATAGATATCTGGCTGAGTCCGGTAATTGCCAGTAACCCTAATACTAAACCGGGCACTCGTTTTTTCATGGTGCTTTCCTCTTAGAAACAAACTGCCATCGTGCTGACCAGTGGTCCTCAGGCAATCAGGGAACCGTTGTTCTCGATTATTGATACAGAATCACATGTAGATACTTATTGTTACGCTGGTAACTTTCATTTGGATTCATTCCCAGACAAAAAATAACAAGATTTCGATAGTTCAAAGCGGTGTAATTATATATGGGTAAAAAATTGCCAGAGCTAAAATATATGGATAACCTACTGTATATAGATATTAGCTATGAGATAGAGTGATGGAGATGGTGCAATGGGGATAATACGATGGACTTAAGAGCACTTCGATACTTTGAGGCTGTGTTTGAAAAATGCAGTATTAGCGGAGCTGCCCGACATTGTTATGTATCTCAGCCGTCAGTTTCTGCGGCTATTCATCAATTGGAGGATACGCTGGGCACTCAGCTATTTGTTCGTAATACCCGAGGCGTAACGGCTACAGAGGCTGGGGAGCGTCTTTATCCGCTTTCCAAAAAGCTGACAGGGGAGGCTAAGGCAATTGTAAACTTGTTCACTGATAAGCCCAGACCCGAACCTTTCAGGCTTGGACTTATGCGCTCTTTGGGAGTTGAGCGAATGAGCTTTCTTTTAAAAGATCTCACCACCAGTCTGGAACACCTGGAGCTCACATTAGTTAATCCTGAAGAAAATTGTGATGCTCGGATCATTAATTCCGCAGATTTGATTGCAGGCGAAGTATTTCAACCTCTCTGGCAAGATTGCTTCTATCTGGCACTCCCTCTTGGACATGAGCTGAGTCTGAAGGAGCAGGTTTCTATTGCGGATCTGGATGGACTTCCGTTTATAAACCGCTCGCCTTGTGCCGCTCTGGAGTTATTAAAGCAAGCTCTGCATGTTGCGGGGGTCGGGTTTACCAGTCGTGCAAATATTCGTACTGTGGAATATGCAATAGGAATGGTCAGCGCCGGGGTTGGAGCTGCTCTGGTACCTGACTGGGAGAGTACCCTGGTGCGAAAAGATATTGTACTTCGTCAATTCAGCGATATAGTTCTGGAACAGCAAATCGGATTGGCCTATCCCGAGCAGCAGAATCCTTCCTCCGTGTTGTCGCTGATGGAAGAGCTTTGTCGGCAGCGATGGGGTGTTCATCGACTTCAACGTCAGGAGTAACTCACATGATTGATCTTTATACCTGGGGTACTCCAAATGGACGTAAAGTCTCGATCATGCTGGAGGCCTGTGGTTTTCCGTATAGGGTTAAGAGTGTCAATATTTTTAATAACGAGCAGTTTCAAGCCGACTTTCTTCGTATCAGCCCGAATAATCGGATTCCAGCTATTGTTGACCATGAGGGGCCTGATGGGGAGTCGATTGGTTTGTTCGAAAGCGGTGCGATTTTAATCTACCTGGCTCAAAAGAGTGGTCGTTATCTTCCCCAGGATCCTCGTCAATATTTCTCGGTTATGCAGTGGTTAATGTGGCAGATGGGGGGATTTGGGCCAATGCTCGGACAAGCGCATCATTTTCGCCGTTTTGCAAAGGAAGAAAACCCCTACGGAATAGAGCGCTATTCCAGCGAAGCCCGGCGTTTATGGGGAGTGCTGGATCAACAATTGACTAACCGGGAGTTTGTTTGTGATTCCCTTAGTATCGCAGACTTCTCGATCTATCCCTGGGTGATGCGCCATGAGTGGCAGGGAATAGCACTTGAGGATTTTCCATCGGTTAAATCCTGGGCGCAACGGTTAGGAGTAATGGACGCCGTTGTTAAGGGCATGGCTGTGCCTGAGTTCGTAGAAAAAAGCTTTTAGGCACTTGAAATAGAGCATCGAGAGAAAATCCATTTATCTGCAAGAACATCGTGGCAACGGTTAAGGCAATGAAAGACATACTATCAAGAAATCGTAGATCGCTATGATTACTCCCAGCTCTCGAATGAGAAAAGCTGAATATAATTGATCAGGGTTTTTATTGACTAATGGTTTCTGCTGCCAACACCATTACGGTGGCGGTCTGGTTATAGTGGCCGATCGAGCCTCCCATCGTGGCTCCTTGTTCTCCGAAGGTGTTAAAGCCAATTAAAGGAACTTTTTCACCACAGACCTCTCGCAGCAGTATCAAGTCATTCACACCCAGGTGACATTTCAGTAAGTGGCGAAGGATGCAGTTAAAAACTATAACGGCAGCGATTTTTTTCGGATTACCCGCATCTTCGATAGCTTTTATTAGGGTTTCCCGAAAAAGTCGTTTGGCGGTGTCTTGGTCCGTTTTCATCGATCGTAAAAAAGCCCCCTGTGGAATCTCGGCATAGAAGCTTACGCTGCCATCTTCATTGACAGCCTGTGCACTTTTAATCGTATATTCACCAAACACATCGGACGATTTAATGCCAAAGGGGTGCTGCACAAACAACTCTGGTGTCAGTTCGTCACTTTCCATGAGATTCTGCAGAATTTCCACCGCAGGCTTTCCATTCAAGGTATATACAACACGCCCCTGGGACTTAGTGACTACCGCGCCTTTTGTTGAGGGTAGATATGGGTGGCCCATGGACGTTCCCATTTTTAATCCGCTGCTAAAGCTGGCAACAACGGCTGAATCTTGATAAACGCCGTTGCATATTTGATAAGAGTACTGGCTGGAGAAATCATTCGCGGTGGAACCACCAACAATTTGGGATACAGACCCTGTCTCTAGAATCAGTTGCCTAAGAAATGCTTCTTCTTGCCTGGAAGTGCCGTCAGGTAGCACCATATTTATGCAGGGTTTGATACGAGATATATCTGAAGCGTCTTTGCCATCCATAGCATTGAACACCAATGACATCACCATAGGATTGGGCTCCAGATTAGCGTATGCACTGCCAATGGCTCTGCTGGCAGCCTGCTTGGGAGAGGCGTGAAGGTTGGTTCCTATTCCCACGCCAACACTAAAATAGGCGCTTTGCAGGGTCATTATTGCAATGCTATCGGTGACGGGTGAATCCATCAAACTGGAAAACTCACCGGCGGAACTACCGCCAATGATGGGTACATCCTCGCCTACCACTCTTCGAATTTGATGATAGACCTGATTGAGGTTCAGACTAAAACTAGCAAAACAGATAATCAGGTCAGGCTTGGAAGTCGTCTTCATTGCTTGCTCTATTGCCTGCTGTACATCTGTTGAATGCCCCAACCCTACCTTGATGATGCTCACCGTTTTACCCCGCGCCAGATAAGATCTGTATAGGTATTAGTTTTGGTGATGCTAACCTGATGCGGAAAAACGAAACAATAAGAGTTGTAGTAATCCAATGCCAAAGTAGGACAAATCAGTACTAAGAGAGTAGCTGTACTGGTCAACCGTTTGGGTTAATGGATTGCTGGCACACTGCGACAGATCTGGGTGTCGTGCCATAACAGGGAGATCCAGGCTGTTATTAATGGTGTAGTAAATAAGGGACCTCATGATGGCTAACGTACAGTATGTGCACAATTATAAAGAAAACTGCGTCACTGTAAGCTCATTGGGACTAAACTCATTGGGGTTAAACTCATTGGAGAGTCTGCTCGCTATTTTGCTCTGTTTTGGCCACTCCAAAGCACAGCGTTAGAGCGCATTGGTCGATAGGTATAGTTTAAATAACGATTCTCAGGAGAGACGCGAATGTTGATGCATATTCCGACGGCGGTCGTAGCAGTTATTTTTTTATTCATGCCCCCCATGGTGATTGCGCAAGATATTGATGGCATCGTCGAACATCCAATGATCAAACGCTATCCTGGGCAAGTCATCGCGTGGCAACACATTGAAAACTACCAGCCCTACAAGGTTGCTGTGGGTCCGGTAACCGGTTACCGGTCGATCACCGATTGGATCGAGACAGAGGGTCGGGTGACCCGAACCTTCTACAAATATGAGGGGGAGGACCGGACCTATTCCGAGGTTTACAAGAATTATCGCGACGCGCTGAAGGCCGAGGGCTTCGAGATTCTCGGTGAAGGTATGTTTGCAGATCGTAAAGGCTCGGCCATCGGCTCTCGGCAATGGATGGAAGTTACATTTCGCGCTAATCCTGCAACCAAGCCTGGCGCAGTGGGAACGATGTTTTCGGGCACATCTTCGTCGGGTGGCGCAGGTGCTATCGTCGCCAGGAAAGAACGTGCGGTGGGCACCGCCTATCTCGTTGTTTATGTCGAACAGCACTCGAAGAACTACATCGGCACATTAGTAGATATTGTTGAAGTCGAGGCTGCCGAAACAGGGCTCGTTGTTGTTGATGCTGAAGCCCTGGGATCTGATATAGAAGAATATGGTCGCGTTGTGCTAGAGGGGATCGTATTCGACTTTGACAAGGCCACACTCAAGCCTGAATCAAAGGCTGCGCTCGATGTGATTGCCGGATACCTGAATAACAACCCGAAGAAAAGCTTTTATGTGGTTGGACACACTGATTCGAAGGGAAGCTTTGCTTACAACAGAAAACTATCTTCTGATCGGGCACAGGCCGTTGCAGATGCCCTGAAGAAGAACTACGGCATCGCATCGGAGCGGTTAGAACCACATGGCGTCGGGCCTCTTGTGCCGAAGTTCTCAAATCATAGCGATGTTGGTCAAGACAAGAACAGGCGGGTTGAACTCGTCGAAAGGTAAATGCAGTCCGGCCTTTGTCAAATTATTAGGTTCCTTAGCCCAGGAAATCAAAAAAGATTAAGGTTGGACCTGCTCAATTGCTTTGGGGTATTAATGTTCTTGGCTCGCTTTTTCGGTTTCTTATGCTCGCGTTGTCTTTGGAGCCAAAGAACAAACTGGTGCAATATCCGAGACATCTGAATGCGTAGATGGAGATACCGCGAACATCCGTGCATGGAAACGCGGATGCGCGATATCCGGAGAAAGGAGGCTGTAAATGTTTGAAAAATCCCTATCGTTTCAAATCTTTATATGGATATCGACCGATTTAACGGATCGACAAACCGAGCCTGCGTGATATACAAATGTTATGGTTCTAGGAGAAAGTGAAAAATGAAAGTTAATAGGATAGTTTCGAATATAGAAACCTCGCAGTTAGTTAATGCTGGGGCTTTCTACAAGGATATTCTAGGTCTTGAACTTCTCATGGATCACGGTTGGATTCAAACTTATGGCTCATCTTCAAAAATGTCCCTCCAAATAAGCCTTGCTTCAGAAGGTGGTTCAGGTACTCCAGTACCTGATTTGTCCATTGAGGTTGACGATCTTGATGCGGTTTTATTGGCTGTCCAACAAGCCGGTTATAAAATTGAGTACGGCCCAGAGAGTGAGCCTTGGGGTGTCCGAAGGTTTTATGTTCGCGATCCTTTTGATAAATTATTGAATATTTTGCAACATCAATAAATCAAACCATAACAAGTTGCTGCATCGGAAAAACTACTCGCTACCGCTAGAGACCCGTGTCAGAGAGCAAATGTTGCTAATATACTGGTGAAAACTGCGGATGAATCTCGCGCAATACCTCTTTTTTTATTCCGCTGGAGGCCCCGCCAGATACTGATAAGCCTCGGCCCTGAGTTTCTTCACAATAGGGTAGCTATCTTGGTCATGTTGTGGGCAGATAAAGAGAAGTGATCCGAACGTTGAGCAAAAGTCAGGTTCTGAATCGTAGGTAAATGGAGGCGGAATCAACTGGGCAGAGGGTCCTTTAAGGCCTTCCACCCAAGATTCTGTCGGCCAGGATTTAGCGGCCTTGGGATAGCGTGCCTCCCAGGCATCGGCCAGTCGTAACGCCTCGGTAATATCCTCTTTGGATACTCGCCCGGAGGATTCCAGATGATCGACAGCATAGCTGGCAAAACCGGAGTAACTAAAGTTCTCTTTTACTCGTCGAAGGCCAATACATGCCACATATAGGCTGAAACCGAATCAAAAGAGTACTTTCTGAAGGCTTTGCCGATCTGAAAGAGTGCTTCAGGGTGACCCTGTAAGGCTGCCTTGTAATACCAGCTAAAAGCTTTTCGTAAGACGGGTTGGCGTTCTTTAAACCGAAGAGAACCGCTATTATCGAGGGCAACAGCATATTTAAACTGAGCCACCGCATTACCCTGTAATCCGGCTTTTTCTGCCCAAGCCAGGGCTTTTTTCTCATTCGATAAAGGGTTGTCGGGGCTTTTGTAATATACGGCTGCTAAAGCCAGTTGCGCGGCGGCGTCACCGGCATCCGCACAGGGCTGAATCATCTCCCGTGCTTTATGCACTTTTTTGTACGGATCTTTTTGATAAATAACTCGGAGGGTTTCGTTAACCAGCTCTCCAGTACAATTTAAGCGGTCTTTTTCTGTTACCGTTATGACCGACTCCGTCTCCTTTTGATTGATCGCTTGGCTGGCGGCATATACTGGCGTGGCCGATAGCCAACCGATAAATAGACCTGCGATTAACTGCGTGTTGCCCATATCACCTCCTCTGCCAGTGTTAATGCCTGGATGACCTGACTATTTAGCCCTTGCGCAAAGGACCCAGCCAAAGCATCCAAGGTGCTGTTGTTTCGCTGATTGTTCCAGATATAGGTTTCTGTGGAGCCAAATACAGGAACCGTTGTATTGCGTTAACAGCAGGTTCGACCAGAGGGGTGTGAGGGGTACAGCTTGCGGAGAGTGTGACAAACGGCATATTTACTTCCTTATAGGGGGTTAGTCTAGCAATTCCTTGCTTAGTGATTTAGCTTGAATGTTGCTTAGAAATCTATCTTTTCTGGATTCGCCGCACATCCTATCAGCAGATTAAATGACAATCAATCCTGATTCAGGGAAAAGCTGAGTAAAAAATAATCGTGAATCTGGCAGAGAAAAGGGTTTGTTCCAGTTAACCGGTATTTACACCTGGTCGGACTTTGAGTTTACCGGACGCTTAGTCTGCTATCCAAAATGAGAGCGTTTTCAGTTTTAGCCCAGATATAAGCTCAGTTATTGTAGCAACAGGAATTTGCTACGCGACGAGACTCAAGGATATATCAGTGGACTTCCTTATTATTTAGGGGGCCTGCGCTTAGCTCAATGTGGTAACAATCGAGAGGCTTGTTTTTTCGAGCCAGAGGATTATCAGTTTTATCGCTGTTTTTACTTGAATAATTGACATTCACACCTGCCGATCATTGGGTAAAGGCAAATCCTTGATGCTTCAATTGAACTTGTATTGAAGCTTTGGTGTCTACCGCTGCTACCGATAATAAAAGAAATTTTCTATTGATCTGATTCGTTTGAGTCCCGTTACTGTTTATGTGTCTTTCTATAAGATGATGATATCTAAGAAATAATACCCTTTTTCTTTCCTCTTCTATTTTTTCTATACATATTCTCTATCAAGGGCAATCAGAATTTCGATTGTGTCTGATAAGAGGCTTGCCGTAGTTTGTGACTGGAGATTCTTTAGTACTGTGAAATACCTTTTCAAAAAAATAACAGATTAATCTGAGGTCACACATGATTAAGAAAACACTGGCTGTCTCTCTATTGACCGGGGCCATGGCACTGGCTGGTCAGGCGCAGGCTGCAAATACGATGGTCTATTGCTCCGAAGGAAGTCCAGAAGGTTTTAACGCCGCTCTGACCACTTCTGGTACGACAATGGATGCATCTTCCCGTCAGATTTATAACCGACTTTCTCAGTTTAAGATTGGCACCACTGAAGTGGTACCTGGCTTAGCTGAAAGCTGGGATGTATCTGCTGATGGCACTGAATACACTTTCCATCTGCGCAAGGGTGTTGACTTCCATACCACTAAATACTTCACTCCGGGTCGACAGTTTACGGCAGATGATGTTTTGTTCACTTTTGACCGTCAGCGCGATGAAAAACATCCTTATCATGATGTGAATGGTGGTACTTACGAGTATTTTGACGGCATGGATATGGGGAGCCTGATCAAGGATATCGTCAAAATAGACGATTACACGGTCAAGTTTATTCTAAACCGTCCAGAAGCCCCTTTCATTGCTAACCTCGCTATGGATTTTGCTTCGATCCTTTCCGCTGAATATGCTGATCAGCTGGCGACTTCAGGAAAACAAACCGAAATGAACTGGAAGCCTGTTGGTACCGGTCCTTTCGCATTTGTACAGTACAAGAAAGATGCTCTGATTCGCTATAAGGCGCATGATTCCTACTGGGGCGGTCGTCAGGATATTGATAACCTGGTGTTTGCAATTACTCCAGACGCTTCGGTTCGCTACCAGAAGGTGAAAGCCGGTGAGTGTCACCTGATGGCATATCCAAATCCAGCAGACCTGGGCATGATGGCTAAAGACAGCAGCATCAATCTGATGAAGCGAGAAGGTCTGAACGTTGGTTATCTGGGTTACAACACCGTAAAGCCTCCTTTTGACAATCCTAAGGTCCGTAAAGCGCTTAATATGGCAATCAACAAAGATGCCATCATTGACGCCGTTTTTAATGGTGTTGCGCAAGTTGCCAAAAACCCGCTGCCACCTACCATTTGGTCCTATAACGATAAGGTTGTTGATGACAGCTACAACCCCGAAATGGCCAAGAAGATGCTGATGGATGCAGGTGTTACCAGTCTTAAAACCAATGTCTGGGCAATGCCAGTACAGCGTCCCTACAACCCTAATGCTCGTCGTATGGCTGAGTTGATCCAGGCAGACTGGAAAAAAGTAGGTGTTGATGCGGAAATCGTGACTTACGAATGGGGTGAGTATCTGAAGCGTTCCAAGGCGGGTGAGCATGACTCAGTATTGCTGGGTTGGACCGGCGACAATGGTGATCCGGATAACTTCTTGCGGGTGCTGCTGGGTTGTCAGGCTGCCAACGGCGGAGCGAACCGTGCAAACTGGTGTAACAAGGAGTTTGATGATCTGCTGAACAAGGCGCTGGCCACTTCTGATCAGGCAGAGCGAACCAAATTGTACGAACAGGCTCAGCTTGTATTCAAGCGTGAAGCTCCTTGGGCGACTATCGCGCATTCTCTGGTCTTCAAGCCTGTGCGCAAAGAAGTTTCAGGGTTCAAAATTGATCCTCTTGGCGGTCACTATTTTGAAGGGGTTACCCTCAAGTAGGGCCTTGCCTGTCTAATTATCCGGCGGTCTAACCCGCCGGATTTCCTATATCCATGGAAGGATTATATGTCGTAAGGAGCCTTGGGTTGCGGTACGACATTCTGACTACCCCTCCAGCTTCGTGCCCAAAGAGTTTTAGGTTATGTTCAGCTTTCTTATCCATCGATTGATGATTCTGATCCCCACCTTTATAGGTGTGACACTCGCTGCGTTTGCGTTTATTCGAGTTATTCCTGGTGACCCCATATTGGTTATGGCAGGTGAACGAGGAATAACTCCTGAACGGCATGCAGAAATGATGACAGCTTTTGGCTTTGATAAGCCTATTTGGGAGCAGTACTTCAGTTATATCTGGCAGTTGTTGCAAGGTGATCTCGGTACATCAATTGTTACTAAACAACCTGTTCTTGAAGAATTTGCCGCGCTGTTTCCCGCGACGATTGAGCTATCAATTTGTGCTCTCATTGTTGCAACAGTAATTGGAATTCCAGCCGGAATTATTGCAGCAGTGAAGCGGGGTTCATTCTTTGATCACAGTTTAATGACGCTTTCACTGACTGGTTTTTCAATGCCTATCTTTTGGTGGGCGCTATTGTTGATTGTTTTCTTCTCTGGGTTTCTGGGTTGGACACCGGTGTCCGGGCGTATTTCTGTGATGTTTTACTTTGACAGTGTAACCGGCTTTATGCTGATAGACAGTTGGCTGTCAGGAGAAGAGGGTGCGTTTAAATCAGCGCTGAGTCACCTAATTCTTCCCTCTATTGCGTTGGGCACTATCCCAATGGCGGTGTTTGCACGACAAACACGTTCTGCGATGCTGGAAATTCTTAATGAAGACTTTATCAAGACTGCTCGGGCCAAGGGGCTCAGTAATTTCAGAGTTATCGTTGTTCACGCATTTCGTAATGCATTGATTCCTGTCATAACCGTCATTGGCCTGTCTGTTGGTGTGTTGCTGGCTGGTGCCATCTTGACCGAAACTATTTTCTCCTGGCCTGGCATTGGTAAGTGGATGGTTGATTCTATCTTCCGCAGGGACTATCCAGTGGTGCAGGGAGGTCTGATTTTGATTGCCGGTATTGTCATGATTATTAACCTCACGGTTGATCTTTGCTATGGCTTGATTGATCCACGTATCCGCAACAAGAGATAAGGTTATGTCTACTGAAACGTTAAATTATAGTCGTGACCGCAGTGCTCTGGCGGTGGTATTGAGTGATTTTTGGCACGAATTCAAACAGAACCATGGGGCTTTGGCCGGGTTGGTCGTAATGGGGCTGGTTGTTCTGATGGCCGTATTTGCCGATGTCATCGCTCCTCACTCCCCGATTGAACAATATCGAACAGCCATGCTGGTGCCACCGGTTTGGCAAGACGGTGGAAGCTGGGAATTTATATTGGGAACCGATAGTGTTGGTCGTGACCTGTTGTCGCGGCTTATTCACGGTTCTCGCTACTCATTGTATATTGGTCTGATTGTTATATTCATATCCTTGACTGTTGGGGTCATGCTGGGGCTGCTGGCTGCCTTCTTTAAAGGTTTTGTTGAAAACCTGATTATGCGGGCAATGGATATTATTCTGGCGTTCCCCAGCCTGTTGTTAGCTCTGGCGCTGGTCGCCATATTAGGGCCAAGTCTTGAAAATGCGATGGTAGCTATTGCCGTTGTCTTGATTCCTCATTTTGTTCGAATTACCCGAGCACAGGCGATTGCCGAGTTGGGTAAAGACTATGTTGCAGCCAGTCAGACCATGGGAGCAGGGGTCGGGAGGTTGATGTTCATCAACGTGCTGCCAAATTGCATGGCACCTCTGATTGTGCAGGCAACTCTGAGTTTTTCCACTGCGATTCTGGATGCTGCCGCATTAGGTTTTTTGGGTATGGGGGCGCAGCCGCCAACACCGGAATGGGGCAGTATGCTGGCAGTTGCTCGTGAATTTATTCTTACTGCTTCCTGGTTGGTGACTCTGCCGGGACTGGCTATCCTGATTACCGTGCTTTCAATTAATTTGATTGGCGATGGTTTACGAGATGCGCTGGATCCAAAAATGAAACGTGGCAAAGCTTAGGAACGGTGATTGAGATGAGCAATGAAACAATTCTAAAAATTGATAATCTTTCCGTTAGCTTGCCAAGCAGGGCTGATCGCGCCTTTGCGGTAGAAGAAGTTAGTTTTGAACTCTACGCCGGTGAAATCCTCTGTATTGTAGGAGAGTCTGGTTCGGGTAAGTCCATGGCATCCAATGCGGTTATGGGGCTATTGCCTAAGCCTCATGTTCGTCCGGTAAACGGTCGGATCATGTTTGAGAATCAAGATCTGCTGACCGTTTCTGATGCTGAGATGCAGAAGATTCGTGGTGGTCGTATCGGGATGATTTTTCAGGAGCCAATGACCGCTCTGAATCCCGTTATGAAGGTAGAAGATCAATTGGATGAAGTTTTCGTCTCTCATGGCAAATACAGTCGTGCAGAGCGAAAACAGCGCATTATTGAAATGCTTCGTGATGTTGGATTACCAGACCCGGAGATTATTGGTCGAAGCTATCCATTTGCCCTTTCAGGAGGTCAGCGCCAGCGGGTAATGATTGCTATGGCGTTGGCGTTAGAGCCTTCAGTACTGATAGCTGATGAGCCGACCACTGCTCTGGATGTGACCACTCAGGCGCAGATTTTGGGCTTGGTAAAAGATCTGCAGGAAAAACGAGGCATGGGAGTCATTTTTATCACTCATGACTTTGGTGTCGTTGCAGAGATTGCTGATCGGGTTATTGTCATGCAGACGGGACGTATTGTTGAGCAGGGGAGTGCAGAACAGGTTCTTAACAGTCCCAAGCACCCTTATACTCAAAAACTGATTGCAGCCGTTCCACATCTTGAAGCTGTGCACAAGAGCGCGAAAGAGCCTACCCCGGTCATTTCGGTAAAAAACCTGCAGAAAACCTATGGTGGTAACAGTGGTTTCTTTGGCGGAAAGGGACGTGTTGTTCATGCCACCAGAGACGTAAATTTTGAAATCTACAAAGGGGAAACATTAGGGTTGGTGGGCGAGTCTGGCTCTGGAAAGTCTACGGTTGGCCGTTGCCTGATTCGACTTCATGATGCTGATAGTGGGCAGATATTGTTTGATGGTAAGGATATTAATAGTTTGACGCTCAAGGAAATGATGCCTGTTCGTCGACATATTCAGATGATCTTCCAAGACCCCTATGCCTCTCTCAACCCGCGTCGAAAAATTGGTGATATTATTGTCGAGGGACCTGTCATTCATGGTGCTGTTAAGTCTGAGGCAATGAAGAAAGCTGGAGAACTTTTGGAGCTGGTTGGCTTGGATCCTTCGGCATTGAAGCGATACCCTCATGAATTTTCCGGTGGGCAGCGACAGCGTATTGGCATCGCCAGGGCGTTGGCGATGGACCCAAAACTGCTGATAGCCGATGAGGCGGTATCCGCTCTTGATGTTTCTGTTCAGGCTCAGGTTCTGGAGTTGCTGGATGAAATCAAGGAGAGACTGCATTTATCAATGCTGTTTGTTACACATGATCTTCGTGTGGCTGCAAAAATCTGTGACCGAATTGCTGTGATGCGATTAGGGGAAATTGTTGAATACGGAGAGACTTCCAAGGTTTTCAACAACCCTCAGCATCCATATACACGAGCCTTACTGGACGCCGTACCCGGCAAAGCGTGGGAAGGTCCACAGCTGGAAGAGCCTATTTCTGCTTGATTCAGGCCAAATGCTTTTTTCAACGTGTGTCACCTGAAAATTGATTCATGAGGTTGGCCAGGGAAGGCCTTTTTTACTCTCTACTTTTTACTACCCGTTCAGAGGGTAGCACTGGGGGGCCTGAGGTGATCGTTTTAAGTAGCAGGAATTCTTCGCTGAAGGTATGTTCAGGCGTTTCAGAGTAGACCGGCAATTTTTTTCTAGCAGTTTGATATATCTCGTATTTAGCAATCAGAAAAAAGACAGATTTAATAAAAGAGGACTTTCTATCCTTAGGGTAGTTGCCGTAATCTGTGTGGTAATTTAACAATAATAAGCTTATCAACCATACTCGGATTTCTAAAATGACTAGCCTTCGTTGTTTTTTTGCAGTCGTCGTCTTGGTGGTGTCACTCGTTTCGGCTGCTCAGGCTGTTACGCTGAAACTGGCCTATGCTGCAGATCCCGTATCTCTGGACCCGCACGAACAGCTATCGGGTGGAACTTTACAGTTCTCTCATATGGTTTTTGACCCATTGGTGCGCTGGACAAAGGACCAGCAGATTGAGCCAAGGTTGGCGGAAAGCTGGCAGAGAATAGATGCTTACACTCTTCGATTTAAACTTCGGCAGGGGGTTCGATTTCACACCGGCAATGAACTGACCTCTGAGGATGTTCGCTGGACATTGGAGCGCCTGCAACGAAGTGTTGATTTTAAGCCGGTGTTCGCGATGTTTGAAAAGGTCAGAGTGATTGATCAATATACATTTGATCTTATTACTCGTAACCCCTATCCGTTGGCCTTGCAGACGGCGACCTATATTTTTCCAATGGACTCCAGGTTTTATACCGGTGTTGATGAGAAGGGGCTGCCCAAGGCGCTACTGCGAAAGCATGGCAACACCTTTGCGTCAAAACATCTTTCCGGTACTGGACCCTATCTGGTCAGCCACCGGCAACAGGGGGTTCGTGTCGAATTTGATCGCTTTGCGGACTATTGGGATCGTCAATCGCAAGGGAATGTCAGCCGAATAATACTGACGCCTATAAAAAGTGATCCGACACGGGTTGCCGCATTGTTATCGGGGGATGTGGATGTTATTTCGCCTGTTCCTCCAAATGATCATGTCAGAATTCGTAACCACGATCGCCTTGATTTAGTGACTTTACCGAGTACACGGATTATTACCCTGCAATTGAATCAACAGCGCCGAAAGGAGTTCAGGGACTTGCGGGTCCGTCAGGCCATTGTCAATGCGATCAACAATGAGGGGATCGTTAAGAAAATTATGAAAGGTTTTGCCACCGCTGCCGGCCAGCAGAGCCCGAAAAGTTTTGTTGGACACAAGGAAAGCCTGAAGCCGCGTTACGATTTAAAGCGGGCGCGACAGTTAATGAAGGAAGCAGGCTATGAAAGCGGTTTCTCGGTGACGATGGTTACGCCCAACAATCGTTATGTGAATGATGCCAAAATAGCACGCGCGGTGGTGTCGATGTTGGCAAAAATTAATATTCAGGTTGATCTCAGAACTATTCCAAAGGCTCAGTTTTGGGCGGAACTGGATGCTCGGTCAGCGGATATTATGATGGTCGGTTGGCGTTCTGATACCGAGGATTCGGCTAATTTCAGTGAATTTCTGATTATGTGCCCTAATCCGGAAACAGGCGCTGGGCAATATAACAGCGGTAGTTACTGCAATCCGGAAGTTGATCGGCTGGTGATGCAAAGCAGTTCTGAAATCGATAAAGATAAGCGACGGTCGCAGCTCCAGAAAGTTGAGCAGATTCTATATGACGATGCTGCCTTCGTGCCATTGCATTGGCAGAAAATGGCTTGGGGAGTCGATAAAAAGGTTAAGATCGAACCGGTGTTAAATGTAATGAATTTGCCCTATCTGGGGGATTTGGTGGTAACTGAGTGAATACTGATCGTAAAGTGAATACTGGGCTATGGTAGCGTTTTTGATACGGCGATTGATACAGGCATTTATCGTTATGTTTGTGGTCAGTCTTATCGGTTTTGCGATACAGAGCAGCCTCGGAGATCCCCTGCGTGAACTGGTGGGACAATCTGTCTCTGAACAACAGCGCGAGACACTTCGGGATGAAATGGGATTAAACGATCCTTTCTTTACTCAGTATCTGAGGTTCGGGGAAAAAGTGCTCAAGGGGGACTTGGGGACTTCTTATTTCTTCAAGCAGCCGGCATTGGAGGTCATTCTTAATAAGTTGCCTGCCACCCTGGAGCTGGTCTTTGGCGCAGTGATGATTATATCGATATTTTCCATCCCGCTGGGAGTCTACACCGCAATTCGGCCCTATAACTGGGTGTCCCGATTAGTCATGGGGTTTAGTTTGATTGGTATTTCGGTGCCAGTATTTCTTACCGGCATCTTGCTGACCTATTTATTTGCTGTTGAACTCAGCTGGCTTCCTTCTTTTGGCCGTGGGGAAACAGTGGTTTTGTTCGGAAGTTGGGAGACGGGGTATTTTACTCGTGATGGGTTGCTGCATCTGTTGTTGCCCTGTATCACCCTTGCTTCAATTATGCTGCCGCTGTTTATTCGCTTGATTCGAGCTGAAATGATGGAGGTGCTATCGCTGGATTACGTGAAATTTGCCAAATCAAAAGGTTTATCGCCATTACGTATTTGGTTGGTACATGGGCTTAAAAATACCATGCTGCCCATTATCACGGTGGGTGGAATGCAAATAGGTACGATGGTGGCGTATACCATTGTTACAGAAACTATTTTTCAGTGGCCAGGAATGGGTTTTCTCTTCCTGGAGGCAGTGAATCGGGTCGATACACCGTTGATCGTCGCCTATCTGATTGTGGTTGGAGCTATCTTTGTAATAACCAACACACTGGTTGATTTGATCTACGGTCTGGTCAATCCAACTGTCAAGTTAGCAAGGCAATAGGAGTCGATAGATGAATAATGCTGAGCTTAATCCAATAAAAGACCGATCTATGGTTGAGTCTGCTGTAGTCGGGAATAAAGGTGTTCTCCGGGCTCAGCTGATCGATGGTTTCAAGCGGGATAAATTTATAATTTTTTGCTTTTCTCTTCTGCTTGTTTATCTGTTGGCAAGCTTGTTTGCCCCTGTAATTGCGCCCTTTAATCCTTATGATCTTAGTCAGGTTGATATTCTCGATGCTGAGTTACCACCTCTGTGGGAGGAAGGGGGAGATCCCCGATTCCTTCTGGGGACTGATGCTCAAGGGCGAGATATGTTCAGTACAATCCTTTACGGAACGCGAATTTCCCTGTTGATTGGTGTAGGGGCGGTGCTGTTACAAACGCTACTGGGCGTTGCAATCGGCCTGACCGCTGGATACTTCGGTGGCAAGGTTGACAGTCTTTTAATGCGAATTGCCGATATTCAACTCAGTTTTTCGACCCTGATGGTAGCCATTATTGCAGCAGCGGTGTTTAGAGCTGCATTCGGTGAGGAACTTTACGGTGAGCTAGCCGTGGTTATCCTGATTTTAGTTATTGGCACCGTTGAATGGCCACAGTTTGCCCGGACCGTGAGGGCATCTGTTCTGGCTGAAAAACAGAAAGAATACGTCGAAGCTGCACGAGTAATGGGGTTTGGGAGTAGTCGAATCATGTGGAGACATATTCTGCCGAATACTCTTTCACCTCTGTTGGTTATTTTTACGCTTCAGATCGCGAATGCAATCATTGCAGAGGCCTCCTTGTCGTTTCTTGGCTTGGGCATGCCGGTCAGTGAGCCATCGCTTGGCGCGCTGATCTCCAGTGGGTTCGAGTATATTTTCAGTGAGTCCTGGTGGATTGCAGTTATTCCGGGAGTCGTACTGGTTCTGCTGATTTTGGTGATCAACCTGCTAGGGGATTGGCTTCGCGATATGCTTAACCCCAAGTTTTACAGGATGTGAACATGGCGTTACTTGAAGTAAGAAATCTGGAAGTCAGCTTTCGTACCCGCGAGGGAATAATTAAACCACTGCGTGATGTCAGCTTTACACTGAACCAAGGAGAGCGACTCGGTATCATTGGTGAAAGTGGTGCGGGTAAGTCGATACTGGCATTTGCCATTTTAAATCTGCTGAGTCGTCCTGGGTATATTAGTGGTGGACAGGTTTTATTTGATAACCAGGACTTAGCCACTCTCAGCGAAAAAAGACTGAGAAGTATTCGGGGTAGCAGGGTTGCTATGATATTTCAGGACCCGATGACCACTCTGAACCCTGTCATGACCATTGGCCAGCAGATGATCGAGTCTTTGCGGGCGCATCGTAAAATCAGTCGCAAAGATGCTCGTGTTATTGCGATCCAGAAACTGAAACAGGTACAAATCCCTTCTCCTGCAACCCGAATTGATCAATATCCTCATGAGCTGTCTGGCGGTATGCGCCAGAGAGTAACTATCGCCATTGCTCTGCTGTTAGATCCGCTGTTAATTATTGCCGATGAGCCGACGACAGCATTGGATGTAACAATCCAGGCTGAGATCATCAGCTTATTGCTTGATCTCTGTGTGTCTAACAATGTGGGGCTGGTGCTGATTACTCATGATCTCTGTGTTCTGTCTCAGATGACGCGTCGAATGATTGTTATGTATGCCGGGCGTATTGTTGAGCAGGGACCAACAAAGGAGATAATAAATGATGCTCAGCATCCTTATACACAAGGACTGATCAATGCGTTACCGCAATTGTCGATTCCCGGAACAGAGTTAAAACAGATTCCGGGGGCGGTTCCCGGTTTGCAGCATGTTCCATCCGGTTGTGCGTTTAATCCAAGATGCGAGTTTTCCATGGATATCTGTACTCGTGTCGAACCTGGATTTACCTGTTCCGGCGGTTGTTCTGTAGCCTGTCACATGGTTGAGGAGCTGGTGAACAGTATGGGAGAAGACCTGTGAAGGATAGGCAGGAACTACCGGTAATCGATGATCAAGAGGTGTTGTCGAACACTGGTCAATCTCTGGGTAAAAAGATCCCGCTTGTCTCAGATACCCTTCCTTTGTTACAGGTTAAAGAGCTGAAGAAAAACTTCGACTTATCCGGGGATTTGCTTGATCAGTTCAGATTTCGTGGTGGAAGAATCATTCGCCATAAACGTTATATTCATGCGGTTAATGATGTCAGTCTGGAGGTGATGCCAGGCGAAGCCCTTTGTGTTGTTGGGGAGAGTGGCTGCGGCAAGTCTACCGTTGCGCGATTGGTGATGGGGCTGCTGCGTCCCACCCGGGGCAGCATTTACTATCGGGGACAGCGGATTGACAAGCTTTCTGAGAAGGCTTTACTGCCGTATCGCAAGAAAATGCAAATGATCTTTCAAAATCCCTATGCGTCACTGAATCCGAGAATGACCATTGATCAGGCGTTGCTAGAACCGATTCGGTTTCACAACCCTGATATGACGGAAGGGGAGCTTAGAGAGCGAAAATCAGAAGTGATTAAATCCGTCGGCATGGATCCCTCATGGGGGAATCGTTATCCCCATGAATTTTCCGGAGGTCAAAGGCAACGGATTTCAATAGCGCGTGCGCTTATGGTGGACCCTGAGTTTATCGTTGCAGACGAACCGCTTTCTGCTCTTGATGTGTCGATACAGGCTCAGGTGCTGAACTTGCTTAGAAAAGCGCAACAACAACGAGGCCTGACTTATTTGTTTATTACTCACGACCTGGCGGTGGTGGAGCATTTTGGTTCTCGGGTTGCCGTTATGTATCTGGGCACAGTCTGTGAGGTTGCTGCGACAAAAACACTGTTTTCAACCCCTAAACACCCCTACACACAAGCACTGCTAAGCTCAGTGCCCAGACTCTGGGATGATCAGCCAAGACATATTTCTCTGCCAGGGGAGGTTCCCACTCAAATTGGTCAACCTAAAGGCTGCGTATTTCAGGGGCGCTGTCCGCATGCGAATGATCGCTGTCGCCGTTATTCACCTCAGCTTAATGCTCAGAGTGATGGCAGTTTGGTCGCCTGTCATGGCATTGAGGAGGGACGGATCTGAACATTGATTTTGACTGGGAATAACAAAAAGAGTGCATGGATTCAGATTACTTTGCTGCTTTTGGCAGGGATATAGACATAAATAGAGAGCCTTCAACGGTAGGCAAAATATTAAGGATATTTTAATGATCACCATCAACCAGAACTTCGACTCCGGCAATATTGAAATTATTGACCTTCAGAACCCTGAGAATATACAGCTGAATATTCGTAGAGATCGGGATTCTGAATTTTTCCAATGGTTTCACTTTCGTTTGCTTGGTGCTAAAGGGCAATCCTGCCGGATGCGTTTAATGAACGCATCTGAAGCTGCCTTTCCTGGTGGGTGGGAAAACTACCATGCTGTGGCCTCTTATGACCGGCAGGAATGGTTCCGAGTCGAGAGTCATTATGATGGCAAGGAGCTGGTTATTGAGCACCAGCCTGAAGTTGATAGTATTTATTATGCCTATTTTGCTCCTTATAGCTGGGAACGCCATCAGGACTTGGTGAGCTGGACTCAGCAGTCTCCGCTATGTCAGTTGCATAGTCTCGGCAGAACCCTGGATGGTCACGATGTTGATTTGCTGAAAATAAGTGAAGAGCAGGGAGCAGAGCAGTCTGAAAAGAGAAAAATCTGGATTACTGCCCGTCAGCATCCTGGTGAAAGCATGGCTGAGTGGTTTATGGAAGGCGTTATTGGACGGCTATTGGATCCTGCTGATCCTGTCGCTCGTTTATTATTGCAGAATGCAGACTTCTACCTGGTGCCGAATATGAACCCTGATGGCAGTATCCGGGGCCATCTTAGAACGAATGCCATAGGAGTTAATCTGAATCGCGAATGGCATGCACCGAGTCTTGAACGTAGTCCGGAAGTCTTTTGTGTGATGGAGAAGATGATTCAAACAGGTGTGGATCTATTCCTTGATGTCCATGGTGATGAAGCACTGCCTTACAACTTTGTCGCCGGCTGTGAAGCGAATCCTGGCTACAGTCAACGGATTTCTTCTCTTGAAGAGATGTTTAAAAGTCATTACATGCTGGCAAGTCCTGACTTTCAGGTAGAGCAGGGATACGGTAAAAGTAAATTTGGAGAAGAAACCTTGACTCTGGCCTGCAATCAGGTGGGACAACGTTTTGATTGTCTGTCCTTCACTATTGAAATGCCTTTTAAAGACAATGCAGATCATCCTGACCCGGTTCAGGGATGGTCGCCTGAGCGAAGTCAAAAACTGGGTGAGGCTGTTCTGCAGCCCATTCTTGCGGTAATCGATCAGGTGCGATGAGCAGCCTTATGGTGGATGTTCCAGTGCAAAGAGAAGGCTCATTTCCCCGGATTATCAGCCTTGGGCCTTTCTTCGATCTTGTAGGTGAAAAAGATGATTGTTTTCAGCTGCTTAAATAGTTCGTTGAGATCTTCCAAAGAGGCTGCCTGATGGAGATACGTTGGTTGGAGGATTTTCGTGCGCTTGCGCGCACCCGCCATTTCTCCAGGGCAGCTGATGAGCAGAACATTACTCAACCGACCTTCAGCCGTCGCATAAAAATGTTGGAGGAGGAGATGGGAGTGATGCTGATTGATCGGGAAACGCTTCCTCTATCCCTGACACCTGCGGGAAAATTGTTTCTTGAGGCTTCAGAAAAAATTACACGGTTACTGAAAGAAACCAAAGATGGTTGTTTGGAGCTGGAACGTGCTGAAGCTGAAAAGCTGCGTTTTGCTACTAATCAAACATTGTATTTGAGTTTTTTTCAGGGCTGGCTGGATTCTCTGGAAACAGATATTGAGCTTGGCGTTAATCTTAAGGCTACGTCCTGGGTCGGACGACAGTTGATCCAGGCGCTGGAGCATGGAGAGTGTGACCTTATTTTATGTTATTGGTCACCTGTGATTGATTTCCTGCAGCCGCTTGAAACATATGAATACCAGCACCTGGTACTGGCAAGTGAAACCCTGATGCCAGTCACTGCACTCGATCGCAGTGGTGAGCCGAAATTCTTGCTACCCGGTTCAAAGAAGACTCCTTTACCTTACATCAACTACAACGATCAGACTTTTATACGCCAGGTTTTGGAGAGCCATTTTCGCAAAAATACGCTGCAAATGCCGAATCTCCTGAATATTAATGAAAATTCCCAGGCAATCAGTGTTAAAGCGATGATTGCTCAGGGTTATGGAGTCGGTTGGCTACCTTCCCGCTTACTGTCCAGTGGAGGAGATCAAGGATTGGTAGCTGCGGGAGATGAATCCTGGCAATTCCCGCTGCAGATCCGACTTTACCGATCCAGAAATAACAGCCATAGCAAAATGGCGGAGCTTTGGACGCAGGTTGAAAAGAGTGTAAAACAGCAAACTGTTAGCTTGTGACTGCTTTGGTGATGCGGATTCTATCCCCTTGAGCTCGTGCTCTGGATCGACTGTTTCTGATAGGTCATCGCCGACTGCGGTTAATGGTGAATCGCTTTTTATTAAACAGCAATGAATGGAATATACTGATGTTGAGTTCAATGCAGTCAATAGAATCGCTTTATTGCGATCATATATATCAATTGCAATCCCGCTATGATCGATTGCTGGATGAGCAGGGATATGATGGACTATTAATCCATGCTGGCAGTACTCAAAGCTATTATTTGGATGACAATCACCGTCCGTTCAAGACCAATCCGCATCTGCTCGCCTGGGCACCCTTAACTCATCATCCAGAGTGTTGCTTGTTGATCAGGCCTGGCTATGCCCCCAGGTTGTTCTATTACAATCCTACAGACTTCTGGTATAAGCCAGCGGGAGCCCCTGACGGATTCTGGACCAAGTATTTTGATATTGAAATAATGGACAAGCCTGATCAGGTGAGTCGGGGGCTGGAAGGGAATAAGAACATTGCTTTTTTTGGGGAACGTGCTGATCTGGCAGAAAAATGGGGTCTGACGGATATCAACCCCAAGCCGCTGTTATCGGCACTGCATTGGTATCGTGCATGCAAAACAGATTATGAAGTTGAATGCTTACGTCGAGCCAACGATATTGCTGCCAAAGGGCATCTCTTAGCGGAAAGAACTTTTCGTAATGGAGCGAGTGAATTTGAGATTCAAATGGCCTACCTGAGCGCTACCCGCCAACGAGAGTCCGAACTCCCTTACGGTAATATTGTGGCGCTTAATGAAAATGCCTCAGTGTTGCATTATCAGTACTATCAGTGCCTGAAACCAGACCTGTGCCATTCATTTCTTATTGACGCCGGGGCTGCTTACAACGGCTATGCTTCCGACGTGACTCGTACCTATTGCCAGGATATCGAGATGTTAGGGAAAGATGATTCCGGAGCCCGTAATCTCGATTTACATGAAAGTGTGTTTTCAGCGCTAATCGATGCGTTGGATTCTGCTCAACAACGGCTTATCGGATCGATAAAACCGGGTCAAAGCTTTATCAAACTTCACCAGCAAATGTGCCTGGATATTGGAGCCATACTACAACAGCATAAATTGGTGAATGCGAGTGCGGAGGCCCAGCTGCATCAGGGTATTCTCAGAGCTTTCTTTCCTCATGGTTTAGGTCATTTACTGGGCCTTCAGGTGCATGATGTCGGTGGACTTCAGGCGGATGCTAATGGAACCCCCGCTTTGGCTCCTGACGATTATCCCTTTTTGCGTCTTACGCGAACACTGGAGACCGGAATGGTATTCACCATCGAGCCGGGAATCTACCTGATTGATTCGTTGCTGGCTGAGTTAAAGGCTGGCAGTGCTGCATCCGCGGTGAATTGGAGTATGGTTGATAGTTTGCGCCCCTTTGGTGGGATACGAATTGAAGACAATATTCACCTGACGGCGTCTGGATGTGAAAATCTTACACGAAATTCACTGGCAGCACTGGGAAAAGTCTAGATTCGCCGCGCTATCCAGCGTTGCGTTTTTTTCTGAATTGGATGGCGCCCGCATCCTTGGGATTTAACCCGACCTTGTCTGCATAGAATTCTCTTATAGTTGTTAAATCCCTATCCAGGTCTCCACTGAGTTCTATCAAGGGGCCTATACCAAGCCTCTTGGTCGGGAAGTCTATATAGCCTAAGGCAACAGGGACTTTTGCAGCAAGTGCGAGGTGGTAGAAGCCTGATTTCCAGTAATCTCGGTAACTTCGGGTTCCCTCCGGCGTTATAACGATTGCCAGCTGATCCTGCTGTTGGTAGCGAAGAGCAAGTTGGTCGATAAAACCGGTGCTTATTCTTCGATTCACAGGAATGCCACCCATAGCCCGCATTAAAGGACCCAGAGGCCACCAGAACAAAGAGTCTTTGGCAACCCAGTGAAATCGTAAATTGAGTGCTCCCTTTGCAAGCATCGCCAAAATGAAATCCCAATTACTGGTATGAGGGTAGCCGATAAGTATGTACTTAGGGGCCGCGGGTACTTGTTTATCCACTTGCCAGCCAAATAGCTTCAACAGCAGTCTGCAGGTTATTCTCGCCATAAAACGTAAAACCATTACCTCAGGATTAGAAACACTATACGTCAAAAGCGGAGTTTATCATTGATGGGCAATCAGGGCGCTGCATCGAAGAGTCTGTTATAAGGCTGAGAGTATCAATTTACTAATAAGTGAGTTGGTTTGCAGCCGCGGTTATTGTTCCGGAGAGTTTGCTTTCCCTGACTACAGACACCAATCTAAAGATAACAGGTAATTTGCGACAGCGCTTTGTCCATCGCTACTTTATCTGTCATCATTGTTGTGTATTGCTTTGTTGTAATAGGGTGGGAGAACAAGTGCGAATAGAGGTTCTGGGGTGCAGCGGTGGAATCGGTGCAGGTCTAAAGACTACCTGTATCAAGATCAATGACTCTATTTTAATTGACGCTGGCACCGGACTGGAGTTGCTGTCGACTGAAGCGATGCTAAAACTCCGGCATATCTTTTTTACTCATGCGCACTTAGATCATATTTGTTGCCTTCCTTTAATGTTGCCAACTATTTATGATCGATTAAAACAACCATTGCATATACATGCCAGTGATACTGTCATAAGCGCTTTGCGAGACTGTATTTTTAATTGGACTGTATGGCCAGATTATACTCAACTCCCCGACCAAGCGGGTTCGTTGCTCCGCTTCCGGGAAATGCCAATAGATAGCACCATTTCTCTGGAGGGACTTTTAATAACAGCATTGGCAGTAAACCATCCCACTCCAACTCAAGGGTATTTGATTGAAAGCTCCGAGGGAGCCTTCGCATTTAGTGGAGATACAGCATCCACGCCTGAATTCCTTTCCCGGCTTTATTCTGTCAAGCGACTGATGCATCTCGCCGTTGATGTATCGTTTCCCAGTGAGCAGAAATCAATAGCGAAGGCCAGTGGTCACTATACACCAGCCAGCCTAAAGGCAGATCTTGATCGTTGGCCTGAAGGTTGCCCCAAACCCTCGCTGCATATCACCCACCTTAAGCCTGGTTATGAAGACAGAGTCATGGAGCAGTGTCAGCAGCTACTGAGTGATTGGAACGTTTTGCGTTTACGTAGCGGGGATCAGTTAACATTTGAATCAGATGACTGACTCGCTAACGCTTTCTAGCACTCTTTCCCCAGTATTGGCATTAGCGGTACCTTAGCTGTCGCTCCGGCCTGTTCCCTGACCAGTTTTGGCACCAGGTAACCCGGTAACCGATCACAAAGACTCCCAGCCAAATATCTAGCTGTGTTTTCATCAACGTTGAAGTGACTGGCACCTGCGACTGGGTCCAACAGATGCAGATAGTAAGGCAATAACCCAATTTCAAATAATTTTTCGCTCAGCATGGCAAGTGTGTCGCTATGGTCATTGATATCCTTAAGTAACACACTTTGGTTCAGCAGGGTCACTCCTGCCTGCTTAAGCTTACTTATTGCTGATGCCAATTCTGTATCAATTTCGTTAGGGTGATTAATATGAGTCACTATGACCGTTTGAAGATTGCTTTGTCCTATCGCCTCAATCAGGGCAGAGTTAACCCGTTGTGGAATAACTACAGGTAAGCGGGTATGTATGCGTAAACGCTTAAGGTGAGGAATTGCTCCCAGGTCTTGGAACATCTTGTTCAACCGCTTGTCATTGGCTGCTAACGGATCTCCGCCACTCAGGATCACTTCACTGATGCTGTGGTCCCGATTCAGATAGTCTAGCGCTTGTTGCCACTCTTCAGTTCCCAGTTGATTATCGGAGTATGGAAAGTGTCGCCGGAAACAGTAACGGCAGTTTATTGCACAGCCCCCACTGATAATGAGCAGTACTCGTCCGTGGTATTTGTGAATAATACCGGGCTGATGGTTGGTTGACTCCTCGCCCAGTGGATCTATTACATAACCGGGCACAGGCTGGGTTTCCGCCAATAGTGGCAAGACCTGCAATAGTAGCGGGTCTTTAATATTTCCGGGTTCCATCCGGTCCAAGTAGGGCTCGGGTACGCGAAGAGCAAAGCTTTTTGATGCCAGTATTGCGGGTGGTAAAAGCTCGGAAGGCAGCTTCAAACGCTCAAAAAACTCTTTTGGATCGGTAATCGCGTTTGTTAATTGATGTTGCCAGCTCATTTCATTGATCAGCTTTAGTGACTTGGTCTGCACAGCGGCCCTCGTTCAGGGTATGATTAGCCTTTTCCCTTATGGATGTTGCGGTAAATGGATCATTCGATCACAATTGGCACCATCCTTTCGGGGTCCGACAGTTTATTTAGTGAGGAAACATGGCTAGCTATTCTACCAACGAATTCAAGTCAGGTCTTAAAGTGATGATCGATGGCGATCCTTGCTCAATGGTTGATGTTGAATTCGTCAAGCCGGGTAAGGGGCAGGCCTTTACTCGCGTAAAAATGCGCAACTTAAAAAGTGATCGGATTTGGGAGCGTACCTTCAAGTCTGGTGAATCGGTTGAAGCGGCCGATGTTATGGACCGTGATATGGAATATCTGTATACCGACGGTGAGTTTTGGCATTTTATGCTAACCGATGGTTCTTTCGAGCAGTATGCCGCTGATAAAGCCGCAGTAGGAGATGCTACTCAATGGCTGAAAGAACAGGATGTGAGTGTCGTCACCCTGTTTAATGATGTACCGCTATCTATCACTGTACCCAATTTTGTGGAACTGGAAGTGACTGAAACAGACCCTGGCCTGAAGGGTGATACAGCCCAGGGCGGATCAAAGCCTGCGACCTTGCAAACAGGTGCCGTAGTGCGCGTACCTCTGTTCATTAACGAAGGTGAAGTACTGAAAATCGATACCCGTTCTGGTGAATACGTTGGTCGGGCTTGATTAATCAGTATACTTGAGCATATTGCAGGTTGATAAGTATCAGCCTGCTTCTTTTATCCTTTATCTATTTTCCGTTGTGATTCTTAATGACTGACTGGCAGCCTTCAGCCTCTTTGAAGCTGATCCGCAAGCGTGCAAAACTCTATCGACTGATCCGTGAATTCTTCGCTCAACGAAAAGTAATGGAAGTTGATACGCCGGTGCTCTCAGCGGCAGCTGTGTCAGACCCCTATTTGTACCCGATGCGAACGGAATATCAGGGGCCTGGGACGGTCAATGAGACGCCATTATATCTGCAGACATCTCCTGAATACCCAATGAAGCGTCTACTGGCTGCTGGCAGTGGAGCTATCTATCAATTGGCAAAGGCCTTCCGCAATGGCGAATCAGGCGCTATGCATAATCCTGAGTTTTGCATGCTGGAGTGGTATCGACCCGGGTTTAATGACCATAAGCTAATGGATGAAGTAGCTGCATTGGTTCAACTGACAATTGGCTGTGGCCGGAGTGAAAAGCTCAGTTATCGGGAGTTGTTTCAGCGATACTTGGATATTGACCCTCATCAGGCAACGGTGGCTGAGTTAAAGTCGGTTGCTGAAGAGAGACTGGAACTATCAACCACTATGGATGATCGGGATGGCTGGCTGAATTTGCTGATAAGCCACTTGATTGAACCGAAGCTCAGGCAACCTACCTTTATTTATGACTATCCGGCCAGTCAGGCCGCTTTAGCCCGGGTTGAAACGGATAGTGAAGGTGTCGCCATCGCCCGCCGATTCGAACTGTATGTAGGGGGAGTAGAGTTAGCAAATGGATATTTTGAATTAGTGGACAGTACTGAACAAGCATGTCGTTTCGAGGCTGATCAGCGCCACCGACAGCAGCTTGGGATTGAGTCTTTGCCTACAGATCATCGACTGGTGGAGGCGTTGGAAGCTGGCTTGCCTAGTTGTGCGGGAGTTGCGTTAGGGGTTGATAGATTGTTGATGCTTGCTACTGGTGCAACTCATATTAATGAGGTCATGGCATTTCCCTTGGATAGAGCTTGATATTGAGGCTGTATACAGAAACTCTTTAAATTAAAAGCAATTTATTGCGGGTAATTGCCAATCTGGCGCTGCGACGGGTGGTTAATGGTCCATGGCCCGCATAGTAGTTGGCATGGAGTGAATACAATGATATTTTACTCTGATATCTATTGTTCAGCTGACTGAGTGATCATGCAATTCATTTTTGGACATAAAATTTCAATTCGTATAAGTCACACGGTCATTTCCGGAGTAGTCTGTCAGGTTCGCTGTCCTTTGCTTCCAAGACTGCCGTAATGGCAGCTTACCTTTGATACCTGTTTTTTACCCAACTTGTTTCTTCAGAGCTTTTTGTAAAGCTATATCTTAAGAAAATGGATTAGCACTTGAAACTGCCAACTGAAGGCGGTTTTAGATCGGAGCCACATTATGAGCGACAATCGAGTAATCATCTTTGACACCACTTTACGTGATGGGGAGCAAAGCCCTGGCGCCTCAATGACTCGGGACGAGAAGCTGCGAATTGCAAAGATCCTGGAAAAAATGCGTGTTGACGTTATTGAAGCGGGCTTCGCCATTGCCAGTGTTGGAGATTTTGAATCCGTAAAAGCAATCGCAGATACCATTAAGGGCAGCACCGTCTGCAGTCTTTCCAGGGCTTTGGACGGTGATATCGACCGAGCCGGAGAGGCTCTTAAAAATGCCAATAGTGGACGGATTCACACATTTATTGCCACTTCGCCCATACACATGAAGTACAAGTTGCAGATGGAGCCCGATCAGGTTGTCGCTCAAGCGGTACATGCGGTGAAAAGAGCGCGGAATTTGATTGATGATGTGGAGTTCTCGCTGGAAGATGCCAGTCGGTCAGAGTTTGATTTCATGTGCCGTATTATCGAAGCCTGTATTGATGCTGGTGCACGTACAATAAACATCCCTGATACCGTCGGGTATGCCGTCCCGGATGAGTTTGGTCGAACAGTCGGCCGGTTAATCGAACGAATTCCCAATGCTGATAAGGCTGTTTTTTCAGTTCACTGTCACAATGATCTGGGGCTTGCTGTTGCTAATTCTCTGGCTGCCGTATCAAACGGGGCTCGTCAGATTGAATGTACGGTCAATGGATTGGGTGAGCGAGCTGGCAACGCCTCCTTGGAAGAAGTGGTGATGGCTATCCGAACCCGTAAAGATATCCTGGGCCTGGAGACAGGGATAGACAGTACACAGATTGTCCCCAGTTCACGCCTTGTAGCGGGCGTGACCGGTTTTCCGGTTCAACCCAATAAGGCCATTGTCGGGGCCAATGCATTTGCTCATGAATCAGGTATTCATCAGGATGGTGTGCTTAAACACCGCGAAACTTATGAAATCATGACCGCTCAGGATGTTGGCTGGAATACCAATAAAATGGTGTTGGGCAAGCATTCTGGACGAAATGCCTTCCGTACCCGTCTTGAGGAGCTTGGAACCATATTTGAAACTGACACGGAATTGAATATGGCTTTTGCCCGTTTTAAAGACCTGGCTGATAAGAAGCATGAAATCTTTGACGAAGATTTACAGGCGTTGGTCAGTGATACCAAAACATCTGCATATAACGAATGCTATGGCTTAAGCTCTTTAAAAGTGACCTCCCAAACCGGAGAAACTCCGTTTGCTGAAGTTGTTGTCGTCGTGGAAGGACAAGAGCAGCGAGCTGCTTCAACGGGAAGCGGTCCTGTTGATGCTGCCTATAAAGCCATTGAAAGTATAGTGAAAACCGAAGCCAGTTTGGAGCTTTACTCAGTCAATGCGATCACCAGCGGCACCGATTCCCAGGGTGAGGTTACGGTTCGGCTGGAAAAAGGCGGGCGAATTGTGAATGGGTTAGGGGCTGATACGGATATTGTTATCGCGTCTGCCAAGGCCTATCTGCACGCTGCCAACCTGCTATTGTCTTCGATAGAGAAGGCGCATCCTCAGGTTTAAACAGTGAATCAGCTTTTCCGGGAGCAGCAACGGCAACAGTATCTGGCGGCTATGGGGGTTACTTCATGGTTGCCGGTACGCCCTCTTTCTGGTGCTTTGTCTTCACCCGAATGGGAGTGGCAAAAAACTGATTTGCAGTCCGATAGTCAGTCTCCTGTTTCACCGGCTTCCGGTGCGGGGGCGCCTGCGATTCCGCAGCAATCTGCTCAGGTCAATCCTCCGAGAAATAGCTCCTTAACGGCTAAGGAGCACTTAGCTGAACATTCTGATTGGTCAGCATCTGCAGCATCTTTGTCTTTGACCAAGGCATCCAACGCTGGGGCGCAAGCGCCGACCGCTGCAATCCATCAATTGTTATCTAATGACAGCCTTGCAGGGGCTGAGGTTAGTCGAGTTCCTTCACCGGTAAAAGCAGAAGTCAGTGAAGAGAAGGATGTTCCATCTGCCGTTGTTGAGCAGCAGAAACCTGTACCGCGATTTCGATTGGCGTTTATCGGTTATAAAGATTGCCTGGTAGTCAATGAAATGCCTATTGATGTTATTCAGGGGTTTACGGCAATACATCAAGCGCTATTAGATCGGATTCTGTCCAGTGTCGGGTTGGGTAATGGAGAGGCGAATGTTCAACTGTTTGCCTGGCCGGTAGTTAACAGTGCTCATGTTGATCAGAGTCATTCTGTTGCCAGAGCCGGGGTAAGAAAGATGATTAATCGCTTTCAGCTGTCTGATAGCGTGCCTTTGTTTATGCTGGGGGAGCAAGCAGAAATCTATGCCATGCCAGAGTCTTTGTCTGAATCTTCAGAGGTTCCGGCAGAAGTGGGAGGGCGTCTTGTCTTGGCAACTTCCAGTCTTAATCAGCTTATGCGGATTCCGGGGCAAAAGAGAGAGTTATGGCATCAGTTACTCAAATTGAAACAGCACCTGTAGAGACGGGCCGTAAAAGTCATGGTACATGTTCGAACGATGGTTCAGGAAGATATTCCGTCTATTGCGGAGCTTGAGCAGCAGCTGTTCAGTCACCCTCAGAGTCGCGCGCAGATTGCTAATATGTTTGGGTCTAGTTACTACGGATTGGTGGTTGAAGAATCATCGAGATTGTGTGGTTATGCTATTGTTTCTTGGGGGGGCGGTGATGCGGACTTGCTTGTTATTGCTCTCTTGCAACAGTATCGTGGAAAAGGGGTTTCTACCAGGCTATTCAATTCGTTACTGGATGGTTTGAAACGAGTTGATGTAGAGCGACTGTTTTTGGAAGTAAGAGCATCTAATGCTTCAGCTATTGGCTTTTACCGTAAAGTTGGATTTAAAGAGATTGGTAACCGAAAGAACTACTACCCGTCAGGAAAAAATGTACGGGAAGATGCATTGATTTTTAGAATTGATATTTCGAGTCATGGCAACGGTTGAGTATAGACCGCTCTTTTTGTAAAGTTACCGCGAGCCTTGCAAGGCGCATGTTTACTGGTAATTATTGAATTTCGTGAAGTGGAGTGTCATCAGTGCCCCAATTGAAGGCTGTACCTGGTAGTTTTAGCGATCTTCACCTGAATATTAATGACACATTTAAAGTGGAATCTCTTTCTAACAAGAAGCGCTATCCTGTTCGATTGATCGGCATGGTAGAGAATGCTAGTTTGATTGTTAGTGCACCAAAGATAAACGGTCAGGAATTTTACCTCCCTGAGGGTCAAAAGTTACGCGTGCGCCTGATTGCCGGCAATTACGCTTGCGGGTTTATGACAGATGTTCTGTTAAGCCGTCGGCTACCATACTTATATAGTCACTTGTCTTATCCAAAAAAGTTTGAAGCTGTTGCTATTCGCCAATCCAGCCGCGTTCAGTTGAATATTCCAGTGATAATATTTGAGGAACACAAAGGTACCCTCTATGGAGAATGGCCCCAGCGAGGGGTGATTGCAGATGTCAGTAGCAGTGGTGCCCGGTTGCATTGTGATCAACCTCTGGCTGCGACTGGTAGTGAGCTGCGGGTTAATTTTAATGCATCAGTGGATGGTGTGATTAAGAAAATGAGCGTTAATGCGATGGTGCGCAATATCACTGAGATTCCCGACGCTGAAGGTGGTGGGTTCGACTATGGTGTGCAGTTTCGTAATGTCAGTGATGATGACAGGGTGTATATCTCTGGATTCGTTTACGAGCAGATGCTTTTCCAGTCAGATACCACAATGGATTCCAGCAACGACTGAAGCGAGTAATTTGCTTCAGTCGGTGTATTGTTGTCTATACCAGAGAATGCAGGCTTTTGTGCCGATGGGATTCCCGATAGCCGGAATCCCACGAGACCGGTTCTTAGGCTAATGAGTCGGTCGCCACGCGGTACTTTGGATCCTCTATTACGTTCACTTCCACCAAGTCTCCTGCTTTCCTGAGTAGCTGTCGACATTCCGGGCTCAGGTGACGCAAATGAAGTGTTTTACCTGCGGCAATGTAGCGCTCAGCCAAGGTGTCTATCGCTTCAAGGCCTGAGTGGTCTGATACCCTGGAATACTGGAATTCGATCACCACGTCATCGGGATCATTTTTCGGATCAAATAGTCCCAGGAAGTTATTAACTGAGCCGAAGAATATCGGTCCATGCAGACGGTAGATTTTACTTTCGCCTTCCTGGCTTGTTACGACACGGATATGTTTGGCGTGTTGCCATGCGAAAACCAACGCCGATACGATAACGCCCACTACAACTGCAATAGCTAAATCTGTTGCTACTGTTACGCCGGATACCAGTACCAGCACAAAGGCGTCTGCTTTGGGAATTTTGCGGATGATTCTAAAGCTGGACCATTCGAATGTTCCGAAAACAACCATGAACATAACGCCCACTAGCGCAGCAATAGGGATTTGCTCAATAAGCGATGAAGTAAATAGAATGAAAGCCAGCAAGCATAGAGCTGCTGTAATACCTGAAGCTCTGCCGCGACCGCCGGAGTTAATGTTGATCATACTTTGGCCGATCATGGCGCAGCCTCCCATCCCCCCAAAGAAGCCGGTAGCGATGTTAGCAGCCCCTTGTCCGATACACTCTTTATTACCCCTTCCTCGTGTATTGGTTATCTCGTCGATCAGTGTCAGAGTCAGCAACGATTCAATTAAACCAATAGCGGCGAGTATAATTGCATAGGGAAAAATGATGATGAGTGTCTCTAGGTTCAGTGGTACTGATGGGATGCTAAAAGAAGGCAGTCCGCCAGCTATCGAAGCAACTTCTCCCACCGTTTTGGTGTCCAGTCCGGCAAATGCGACCAGTAAGCTTACGAAGAGGATAGCTGCCAAGGATGATGGGATAGCACGAGTGAATTTTGGCAGGAAGTGAATAATGGCCATGGTCAGTGCGATAAGGCCCAGCAGGATATACAGGCTGCTGCCACTCATCCATTGCAGATTTCCCTGTCCGTCAACGAACTTGAACTGACTCAGCTGGGCAAGAAAAATAACGATTGCCAAGCCGTTAACAAAACCAAGCATTACCGGATGAGGCACCATTCGGATAAACTTGCCCAGTCGAAGCACACCTGCCATTATCTGAAGAATACCCATCAATATAACCGTGGCGAAAAGGTATTGGACTCCATGATCGGCAACAAGGGAAACCATAACTACCGCCAGTGCTCCTGTGGCACCTGAAATCATACCCGGTCTTCCACCAATACAGGCGGTAATGAGACCGACCATAAATGCGGCGTATAGCCCTACCAGGGGTTCAACACCAGCAACAAAGGCGAAAGCAACAGCCTCTGGAACGAGAGCCAAGGCGACGGTCAAGCCTGAAAGCACATCGCTTTTCAGGTTGCGTGTAGTTTTTACTGCCAGCTGAAACATCAATAACCTCGAACGGAGTCCTTAGGGTAATCCGCAATTCATAACTCAGATATGGTTTTTTAGGGTGGGGTTGTACCAAAGGCTGGAGATTATACAGCAAGTGGGCGAATTTCATAACTCGAAATAGGGGAGCGGCTCAGCTTGACCAATATATTTGAGCTGTGCAGCCAAAAGAATTGAATCTGCTGGCTTTAATTTCCCTGAAGTCGATCTATTCATGTAAAATACCGCGCTTCAATTTGTCTATTCTTCAGCAAATACATTTCGAGTTGTAGATAGCTGAGCAAATAAATTCGAGTTTACTCATGACTGACTCTCGCTTGGCCGCAGAAGTAGCGAGCCGTAGGACTTTTGCGATAATTTCGCATCCAGATGCTGGTAAAACCACAATTACTGAAAAGCTGTTGTTGTTTGGAAACCTGATCCAAAAAGCTGGAACGGTGAAAGGCCGAAAGAGTGACCGTCATGCTACATCTGACTGGATGTCAATGGAGCAGGAGAGGGGGATTTCTATTACTTCATCGGTAATGCAGTTCCCTTATAAAGGACGCACCGTTAACCTGCTTGATACTCCTGGTCACGAAGACTTTTCTGAAGATACCTACCGTACCTTGACTGCTGTGGATTCGGCACTAATGGTCGTGGATGGTGCCAAGGGTGTTGAGAAGCGCACGATTAAGCTGATGGAAGTCTGTCGGCTTCGAGATACTCCTATTTTTTCTTTCGTCAATAAAATGGATCGTGATATTCGCGACCCGGTAGAATTATTGGACGAGATTGAAGAGGTCCTGAGTATTGCAGCGGCACCGATAAACTGGCCTCTGGATATGGGTAAGCAATTTAAAGGAGTATACAACCTCTATACCGACACTATTCATGTTTATGAATCCGGTATGGGTCATGTGATTCCTGAGGATGTGCGGATAAAAGGGCTGGATTCTCCCGAGGCTAAAGAGCTTCTGGGTGATCGTTATGATGAGTACCTGGAGGAGATAGAATTGGTACGCGGAGCTACACACCAATTCGATCAGCAGATGTTTATTGAGGGAAGTTTGACTCCCGTCTATTTTGGTACGGCATTGGCTAACTTTGGTGTTCGAGAAATGATGGATGACTTTGTCGAATGGGCACCATCCCCTCCCGCTCGTGCTACGGTCGAGCGCCAGGTTGCACCGGATGAGTCAAAATTCAGCGGCTTTATCTTCAAAATACAGGCAAACATGGACCCTAAGCACCGCGATCGGATAGCTTTTATGCGTATCTGTTCCGGTAGCTACACCAGGGGTATGAAAATGCGTCACAACCGCGTGGGTAAGGATGTAAAAATTGCTGACGCAGTGACTTTTCTGGCTGGCGATCGTTCTAACGTAGAGCAGGCGTGGTCCGGCGATATTATCGGATTGCATAATCACGGCACCATTCAGATTGGAGACACCTTTACTGAGGGGGAGAATCTGAAGTTTACAGGCATCCCTCATTTTGCGCCTGAAATGTTTCGTCGAGTGCGACCGACAGATCCATTGAAGATGAAGCAGCTTCAAAAAGGTTTGCAGCAGCTCTCTGAGGAAGGGGCTGTACAGTTATTTCAGCCCTTGAAGAACAATGATCTGATTCTGGGGGCTGTGGGTCAGTTGCAGTTTGATGTGGTCGTATTTCGGCTTAAGGATGAGTATAAAGTTGAGTGTTTATATGAAGCGATCACTATTCAAACGGCTCGTTGGGTTGAGTGCGCCGATGAAAAAATGCTTGAAGAGTTTCGTCGTAAGGGGTTTGAAAATCTGTCATTGGATGGAAGTGGGTTGTTAACTTACCTGGCGCCTACCCGGGTCAATTTGTCTCTAACTGAAGAGCGGTGGCCAGAGGTGAAGTTCAGGGCAACCAGAGAGCATTAGGAATTATTTGATTCTGATATCCTGAAGTGTTCAGTTTGATTTACGCCGGAGGTGGGTAGGAGGGTTTTGTTGGGAGTTTATTCATACGCTTGTTTTAGCTGACTGTCAACTATTTTTACAAAGCCTTTTTGGCTGATGTTGGTTTGTTTTTTAAATCCATATAAATCAATAGCTTATGTTTTGGCACAATTGGTGCATGAGCTCCTTGGTAGAGATCTGTTTTTATCTGAGGAGTTTGTCCTTTGGTTATTCGTAAGCCTGTTTATGAGGTTTTACCTTACACTTATATTGCCATTGGGATTGTGGTGGTGATGGCCATGGATTCGCCATTGACATATGTGTCAGGAATCCTCTTTTATGTGGCTGGGGCAGTTGTTTGGGTTATGCGTTCTGCTTATCGGCGAAAGAATAGCAGAAAACATATTGCCAATAGGCGCAATAGTGTTCGTTTTCCTGAAGCTGTCTATGAGTTTTTGCCGTTTATTTATATAGGTCTGGCTGTCTTGCTGGTTGTGTCATTCAGCACTCCGTTGGCCTATATACCGGGCGTGGTGCTCGCTATGGCGGGAATGCTTGTCTGGATTATTCGTGCAATCTACCGCAGTCAGGCGGGTTATGAATCTGTATCCTGATGCGTTTATGTGTTTGGTCATTCAATTTTAACTTGTATCGCCTCTGTTAAAGAATCTTTGCTGGCTGGTGGCGTTGTCTATAGGCCTGTATTGTTCTTTTGGTGATTGAATTGCATCATCGGATAAAAAGCCGGGATCAAAGATCCCGGAATCTTGCTCAATTCACAAGCACAACGGAAAGAATGGAGGTTGAGTTGAGGCTCTTCTCCATTCTTTTTGTATCTAAGCATTAACTGTGCCGACTTTCTTTTCTCTTGATTTTCTTAGCGATTTTCTTTGCTGACTGTGCAGTAATGGGTGGATTTCCGCTCATTAGAACTGCTGTTGTAGATGAAAACGTACCACTTTGTTTGAGCTGAGATCCGTTGCCTGTCGTTGTTTCATGGTCATCTGTCTGGCTTTGTTGTTATTGTTGGCAGGGACGTTTAGTGTTTTGGGAGAGGTTATATCGCGATGGAGAGAGGAGTGTCTGGTTCCGGGCGTTTTATGGACACCCATTGTCATCTTGATTTCAGTCTTTTTGATAGTTGTCGGGAAGAGCTCCTTTTTACTGCCAGGGCTAAAGGGGTTGAGGCTATTGTAGTGCCTGGGGTTGATTCGGAGCGCTGGTTGAGGCAATTGTCTGTTTGTCGGACTTATTCTTCAGTGTATCCCGCTCTTGGGCTGCATCCATGTTTTATTGAAAAGCATAATAAGAACGATTTACTGCAGCTGGAAAAGTTGTTGCAAGAAGATGATGTTGTGGCGGTAGGGGAGATTGGTCTGGATTTTTGGCCGAGTAGTTCGCTGCATGATAGTCAGGTTGAGTATTTTGAGTCTCAGCTGGAGTTGGCGGCGGAGTATGAGCTACCTGTTTTGTTACACGTTAGAAAAGCTCATGATCAGGTGTTAAAGCGCTTGAGAAGACTTCAGTTGAAGCCTGGAGGGGTGGTGCATGCTTTTTCGGGGAGCTATCAACAGGCGAAGCAATATATCGAACTTGGGTTTTGTTTGGGGGTCGGGGGAGCGCTGACCTATGAGCGCGCTAAGCGACTTCGGAAGGTGGTGGCGTCGTTGCCATTGAGTGCTTTAGTGTTAGAGACAGATGCTCCAGATATGCCGTTAGCCGGTTTGCAAGGTATGCCAAATCGTCCCGAAAATCTTCCGCTGGTGTTCGATGTTTTGGCTTCGCTTCGGGTGGAATCGGCAGAGGAGTTGATGAGAGGGTTGTGGGATAACAGTGTGAGAGTGCTTGCACTCGAGTCCCATCTGGAATGAATTTCGTTATCCTTTACTATAAAGAGTTTTTATTGAAAGTTGTCCGGTCGATAAATTGTTAGCTGCAATAATGTTCTATTAATCACAATAGGGAGCGCCAGGGCATTCATAGCGATCCAGATGCTCTAGTTTTAGTATTTTCCACGCTTCATAGGTGCGGTTGTTGATGGGCAGCAGATGTTGGGTAGCATTAAGCTGTTGAGTATCGTTTGTGTTATCAGCTGTTGTTGTCAAAAGATCCACAAGGTCCTTGGGTGTGCGCAATGCTGCCCAGTCCCAAGGGTCTTTGTTATACAGCTTGAGTAATCTGTCCCGGTAGTTGTTGCTGGTTATCAGGCCCAGGCTATAGCATTCAGCAGCGCTGTAGTAGCAAAGTACCTGTCGTTGAGTGTCCAGGAGCATGGAGCCTTTAGGGACATCGGGCAGGCCGCCGCAAGCGCTTAGTGTCATAAGTGCTATGGTAACCAATAACCCTGCCTTTACTCGGGGGGATTCGGTTCTGTGGTGATCACGGCCATGCTCTGTGTTCTGGGAGCTTTCCTTCACTAGCACATATCCTTGTAGGGGTTTTCTATATCAAGACTGATGGGCAGCTCGTAGCCAGGGATAGTTATCGCCTTATCGGTAATGGATAAAGAGTTGCCGTCGAGTACATTGTGACCAAAAAGGTAGGTTGGGCGACTGATTCCGTAAGTTGCTTCTTTATCGTATTCGTTTGCGGTGGCTTTTACTTCTTCAAGGCGCTCTTTGTGATTCGCCATGGCTTGCTTTCCGTGCTTGCGTTCCAGCAGGTTCATTGTGATATGGGGGGCAAGCACAACTGCGCTGGCATTGTTACCGCCAAAGCCTTTGGAGTTTAGTAGTACTGAATCCATGCCGTCCTGACCGACTTCCAGGTGCTGTTTTTGCAGGAGAAGATTGCTTTGATGGACGTCTTCAGCCACCTTGTCAAGTGTGGCGATACCGGGTATGTAGCCATAGGCCCATGTGCCTAAAGACAGAGTTAGCTGGTCTCCGCCTGCCGTTCCTTGTGAGTGTCCTAGGAAGCACTTGACGGCTGAAACGGGCCAGTTTTTTATGCTGAATGCTTTTGCTGTTTCATTGATAACGTGTGATTCGGTGACTCTATTCTGCGGTGTACTGGTTCCGTGTGCCTGAACAAAACTGCGCTGGCGCAGGGATTCCTCACCAAGCATGCTACGAATGAGAGCTGCGGACTTGCCTAGTGTTATGTAGTTTCCAACTCCCGGCGCTGAAATGGATTTTTTATGCCCATCAGCATTTACATAAACGTCAGGTACGGCAGCAAAGATTTGCGCTCCCAGGTCTAATGCGAGCTGATCATCGCAAAGTATAACGTATTGAGAAGACTCACCCATGGTGAAGCCACAGTTGTTTGCAAAGGGGCGGGAGGCGTTGCGATAGTGCTGGTCCGTTAGTGAGTCTGTGTGGTCAAGGGCTTTCAAATCCTTGTCTTCGGCCAGTGCTCCCATTGCGCGGAAGCCTTCGATAATCTCTGGGGTAACGGGAGCGTCGCTCCCTCCCACTAAGACGAGTTTGCGTCGCCCGCTCTTTATGTCGTTAACCCCTGTTCTCAGGTTATAAAGAAAAGTGGCGCAGGCACCCAGAGATGATCCTGTTGAACCCAGATTGCCAAGCAGGTAGGCGTTGACAAAATCTGCTGGCATCTGCCCGTATCCTAAAGGCATGTGCTTTGATGTTGTGCGCTTTCCGATAGAGGCATTTTTTAGTAAACCGCCAAAGCCAAAGTCGTCTAGTTGTCCTATGGAATTTCCAGAGTAAACGGCGACTTGATCTGGTGGTAAAATGGAGCGAATCTGCTCCCAGGGTATCCCCATTGAATTAATGGCATCTGAGGCGCTAAATACGGTCATTTGTAAATTTCGCGGGTGGTTTCTCGACTGATAAAGGCTGCCGGGCTTAAATCCAGTGGGGAGCTGTCCTGCTGTCTGGACTTGTGCTTTTTTGTGGTCGTTAAAAATTACATCAATGGTGCTGGAAGCTGTTACTTCCACCATGCCGAGTCCCAGGTCCTGGATGATCCAGTCCTCTGGAATGTGTTCGGGAAGGTGGCGACGGCGAAGCGTAAATTTACACTGATCACCGACAGGTGTGATGTGTGACTGTTGATTGAAAACAATGCGATCAACGTCAAACCAGTCAGGGTGAATTTTCCGGATAAGGGTGTTGTCGAGTATCTGTTGTTTTAGTGTCGCTGAAACGGTAGAAGATACCGGTTCACCGCTCTGGTCGCTGAGAGCCCCGTTCTTGTTTTGAATAAGGTTCATCAGGGTGGCGAGGTCCAGCAAGGTTTGTTCAGAGGCATCATTACTGATTTTGTCTAGCATCAAGCGCCGGTATGCATGGTGAAACGATGATCTGCCTGCTGGGTTGACGCCCCCAAATCCGATGATGACAGGTAAGTGAGACAACGAATTCTCCTCAGAAAAATTTGCGCGGTATGGACTTTGGCCTGTCATCATTCTATAAGTTGTTTTCCGCTGTTGCTAGCGTTAACTGCGGGATGGCGGCGTTTTTCAGGGTGCTTGCTGTTTAAGTATCCAGGATGTGAAGATTTAGTGGGTTGAGTGTGAATCTGTGGGGTGAGTTTAAAGGTTGGTGAGTTGTTGTTAGACCGCTTTTATTGCGTAGCAGGCTTAGGCGGAATTTTAAACGAAGCTAATCCTGTCCGAGTCAAGTCGTCAGAATAAAGCTGTCAAGTTAAAATAAGGAGTGAGTGTGGGTTTTATATATAGCGGGTCTTGCAGGGGTAAATCATTACTGATGGTGTCAATGATGTTGGCTCTCTTGTCGGGTTGTGCCTCGGTGGAAGATCCTTACGCTTTTGAAAAACGCCGCGGGGCTGTGGATATCGAGGCTGACGTTATGACGCAGGCGGTGATGGGGCGAAGGCCGCTGCAGGGGCAGCAGCCTCTAACGGGACCCATGGGGGGAGGTGTTGGAGCTGATGCCCGTTATATGGATCAGCACGAAGAGGAGCTTAAAGCCCGATTGGACCAAACGGGTGTCAGTGTAGAGCGCATCGATGATTCTATTCGTCTGATAATGCCGGGGAATATTACCTTTGCTACTGATTCCCATACGTTGGCACAAAATTTCTTACCTATTTTGGATGGGGTTGCTGATGTCTTGTCTCGATTTGAGTTTACGGCACTGGAGGTTAGTGGACATACGGATAGTCGAGGAAAAAAGGGATATAATCTGAAGCTTTCAGAAGCAAGGGCTCAGGCTGTTGCCAGCTATCTAAAAAACACGGGTATAAGTGCTGGGCGAATACGCACAATTGCGCAGGGTGAGGCGAAGCCGATTGCGAGTAACAAAACCGAAAAAGGGCGTGCGCAAAACCGCCGGGTTGAATTGAAGATCATGCCTCGCTGAAATTGATTTTCGCCGGGATATAAAAAGGCCTGGCAGTTTCCATCTGCAGGCCTCTCTTCCAGCGCTCCCTGCTGAGACACTTTTCCTTATGTCGCTCTCGGACTAAGCTATGTATCCTTCACAGCTCAAGATTCCTTTCTTTGCCCTAGTTGAGTGACAATATAGTCTTATTATTTGCACTCCGGTATAGGAGAAATTCCTATTTTTTAGTTTGTGATGTCTGCTGTTCAATCTCTGATCTGTTGGTGAGGGGGCTTATTGCGCTGACCGATATTATCCATGCTGATTGAAGGTATACTTGTGCTATGATACGGCTCCTTATTTATTTGATGCGGAGCTTGTCCTGATGTACTCAGAGACTGATATTAAACGGCTGGGGTGGCACTGCCGACGAGGAATGTTGGAGCTTGATGTGCTATTGGCTCCATTTTTAGACCAGCGTTTTCGTAGTTTGCCATATGAGGATCAGCAGCGATTCGAAAAACTGATTGAGTGTGAGGATCAGGATATATTTGCATGGGTGATGAGAAACTCCGAGCCTGAAGATCCCGAGTTGCAACGCATTGTCAATGTTATTTTAGATGACGGTCAGGTCTGAGCAGCTTTTTCTGCGGCCCTCTCCGCGATTGTTCGGGTTGGTTGTACTGATTGCTCTCTTGGCCGCTGTTAGTATTGAAATCTGTCTTGATGGGGCTCTGGCTGTAGTATTAATTTTCGGGATTTTGACGTTTACAATTCACATCATAAGACGTTATGTCTTTTTGAATCATCTTAAATCAATTAAGAAACTCGTCTGGCGCCAGGGGGCTTTTCAGGTTGTGCTGCTGAATGATCTCGTCTTGGATGTAGAGCCCAGTCCTTGTTCAGTCTTGGGCTCAAGCTACACGCTGTTATGTTTTCGCAGTTGTGCAACTGGGCGAAATCTTCTGGTGCCGATATTCTCTGACGGGGCCGACACAGAAGATCTGCGAAGACTCAGGGTGTATTTGAAGTGCGGTGCTGGAATTGATACCAGCGTAGATCATCGCTAATCGTCGCAGATTAATTTTCAGCCTTCTCGCCAGTCGTAATTGACCGGTGTGAGTATGGTGTCTCGTTCTTCCGGCAGGGTTGAAGGGTAGTTTAGGGTGTGATGAAGCCCTCTGCTTTCCTTGCGTAGCATTGCAGAGCGAATAATTAATTCGGCCACGACTGATAGATTCCTTAGTTCCAGCAAGTCTTTGCTGACTTTGTAGTTGCTGTAATAGTCGGAGATTTCCTGTTGCAGAAGGCTGACGCGATTAAGTGCCCGCTGCAGCCGTTTATCTGTCCGTACGATGCCAACATAATCCCACATGAAGCGTCTTAGTTCATCCCAGTTATGAGAAATGACAACATCTTCATCGGAATCTGTGACTTGGCTTTCATCCCAAAAGGGGGCTTTGGCCAAAGTGTTGTGCTGGTCCAGGTGTTTTATTATGTCGGCAGCCGCTGCGCTGGCAAAAACGATGCATTCCAGTAACGAATTGCTGGCTAATCTGTTCGCTCCATGCAGTCCTGTGAATGCGGTTTCTCCCGCTGCGTACAGCCCCGGAATATCGGTTTTTCCGGAAGTATCCGTCACTACTCCGCCGCAAGTGTAATGTGCAGCGGGAACCACAGGGATCGGGTCCTTGGTGATGTCGATGCCGAATTCGAGACACTTGGCATGGATTGTTGGAAAGTGGTCACGGATAAACTCAGCGGGTTTATGAGATATATCCAGATACAGGCAATCGCAGCCTAAGCGCTTCATTTCATGGTCAATTGCTCGAGCAACGATATCTCTCGGTGCAAGTTCTTTGCGCTTATCAAAGTTATGCATAAAGCGGCTGCCGTCGGGCAGAAGCAGTTTCCCTCCTTCTCCTCTGACAGCTTCGCTGATCAAAAAAGATTTTGCTTGCGAGTGGTAGAGGCAGGTTGGGTGGAACTGATTAAACTCCATGTTGGCAATACGACAACCTGCCCGCCAGGCCATGGCTATTCCATCTCCTGATGACCCATCAGTATTGCTTGTGTACAGGTAGGCTTTGCTGGCGCCTCCTGTGGCCAGGACAACAAAAGGGGCGAGGTAGGTTTCAACATGGCCGCTGTCCTGATTTAGAACATAAGCACCTATGCAGCGGTTATCAGGAAGTCCTAGTTTGCGTCGGGTAATCAGGTCCACCGCTATCGCATGGCTTCTAAGGTCAATGTTGTGATGTTTTTTGGCTTGCTGGATCAGGGTTTCTGAAATTGCCTTACCCGTGGCGTCTGCCGCATGAACGATGCGGCGATGGCTGTGGCCGCCCTCTTTGGTCAAATGCAGTTGGCCGTCACTATCTTTAGTGAAAGGAACCCCTTGTTTTATCAGCCAGTCAATGGTCCCGGGACCATTCTCTACAGTGTGTTTGACGGCATCCAGGCGGCAAAGGTGACTGCCTGCAGTAAGGGTATCTGAGATATGTGACTCGGTAGAATCGGCACTGTCCCTTACTCCGGCTATCCCACCCTGAGCTAGATAAGTAGAGCCAGCCGTCAGCTCTCCCTTGCTTAACACGGCTATTCTTGCGTGGGGGGCCATCTGTAAAGCTAAAGTTAATCCGGCGGCTCCGCTGCCAATCACAAGTACGTCGTAATGCTGTTCTTTACTCATCTTTTCCGTTTACCCAGCCTAGATACAGTTCGCATGCTCAGCAGAACATGGATGAGGGTTGTTTATGACATCTTAATTGCAAACTCTACTGAAGTTCCAATGCTTCTTCACCAGCCGACAAAAAACCAGTAATAATATCACATCAAAGACTTCTCTCTAACGGGTGGAACTTACTGGTCCGGTTGCGTTCCTATCTATTACCCTGTAGATGCTTAGGGCATGAGGTACTAATAATTAACTTTCCTGCGGAACTCTTGGGGATGGTTATTGTATAAAGTGGTTCTAAGTTGTAGGTTAGCTGGGCGTTTTGATAAAGAATTGCTTGGTAACAGGGGCTGAAAGGATTGTCTACAGGTAAACAAGAGTTAACAGATCAGCAATTAGTCAGGCAGGTGCAGAAAGGTAACAAGCGTGCTTTTGATTTGTTGGTGAAGAAGTATCAGCACAAAATTATAGGTTTGGTAGGGCGTTATGTATACGACCACCATGAAGCAATGGATGTTTCTCAGGAAGCTTTCATCAAGGCCTATAGGGCACTTCCTAAATTTCGAGGCGATAGTGCGTTTTATACATGGCTATACCGCATTGCGATTAATACTGCCAAAAACCACTTGGTTGCGAAGGGACGAAGGCCACCTGATGTGGATGTGGATGTGGACGATGCCCAGCATCATACCAGTAATCACAGCCTGAAAGAGATAGAGAATCCTGAGAACCAGCTGTACAAAATGGAGTTAGAAAAGGCGGTATATCGAGTGTTGGATCAATTGCCGGAAGATTTAAGAATGGCGCTGACTCTTCGAGAATTTGAAGGGATGAGCTACGAAGATATTTCTATGGTAATGGGGTGTCCCGTCGGGACTGTCCGGTCCAGAATCTTTAGAGCACGTGAGGCGGTAGATAAGGTAATCAAGCCCATGATGAATGATTTCTAAATAAAGTTGGATCTTTCAAACCAGGAAGGGAAGAAGCGTCATTCAAATCCAGCTACTGAATGTTGAGTTTTAGCGGAGAGAGTTCGGTTATTCTGTGCTGACTGTCAGAGTAATAGCCTGGAAGCTGGTACCCATAGATCCACGGTCGTTAAGAGGTGACCAATGAGTGAAAATCTAAGGCAGTCGTTATCTGCACTTATGGACAATGAAGCTGATGAGCTGGAGGCCCGGCGTGCTCTTAAAGAGCTCGGTAGTGAAGAGTCCGCTGTCTGGTCGAGATACCATTTGGTGAGTGCTTTGCTTAATGGAGAAAAACCAAATGCTGACGTTGACCTTAGTTCCAGAGTTATGAGTGCACTGGATGCTGAGCCTGCATATAAGGTTACGGAAGATGAAAGTCCAGCATCGGATAAAAACGGTTTGTTCTGGAAGCCCCTGGCAAGTGTCGCTATCGCAGCATCGGTAACAGCGATGATTATTTTTGGTGCACAGACTTTCCAAGGTGGAGCTGTGAACTCAGGGGGAGAAAGTCTGGCGAATAATAATGCTGAAGGGAATGATGCGTTCAGTCGGGGGAGTGTTGTCCTTCCGGGGCCTTCTCCAGCTACTGATGGCTTGCTTCCTGCGCAGTATGGGCGTGGAGGGAAGTTATCTCTTTCCACAGGTAGTTCCGAACCGGATGTGATTAGACTTTCCTACGGAATGGAGCATTATATTAATCAGCATAACTCACTGCTGCGATCAAAGGAAAAGGTCTGGGCTGCGGAATGGTTGCCGGATGGCTTTTCACCATTACGGCATGAGGTTATGCCCGACTCAGAAGTTATGATTTATTCTGATGGCCGGACTTCTATTTCCGTTTGTGTGGAAGCTTATGGCACTCAGAAATCTGTGCCTGGTGCTGTGCAATCTGGTGATACCGTTGCTCTCGGTAAGCGGGTCGGAGGGCAGTTCGTTACCGTTGTTGGTGACATTCCTCTAATGATTGCGGACCGGATAGCCGGCTCAGTGAACCGCAGCAGCAACTGAAGTTTGGGCGTAAATCTGCATGATTGAAGAACCGGGGTTAGTGCTTTCAGTCGCCGAAGATGGTGTTCTGGTGGAAACTATTCGAAAAAGCTCCTGTGGTCAGTGTTCTGCAGCTAAGGGGTGTGGGCAGAAGATGCTTGCATCAATTGGGCAAGGGCAGCGTTTTGAAGTGATTGCAACAAACCCGCGCCGGTTGATCCTGCAAAAGGGAGACCAGGTAGTACTGGGGCTTGCTGAGTCTGCTCTGCTTAAAGCGTCATTTATGGCCTATCTATTGCCTTTGGTTTTGATGATTGTTACTGCAACCTTTGCTGAGCTGGCAGGTTTTTCGGAAGGAGTGGTAGCCGTTTCCGGGATAGGCGGGTTGTTTATGGGGTTGGGGGTGACGCGCTGGTTGACAGGATCAGACCGTAAAACAAGATGCCAGCAGTATCCTGAAATATTACGAACGTCAGGGTCCTGTACATCCACTGTATCTTAAGCCCTTCCTGTCTGAAATGACTTATAGAGTTACCTATCGTTAAACACTAATGAGGACAAATATATGAACAGAGGCTATCTTTGGAGGTCTTTAGGGGTCTTTGTTGCCCTGCTCTTATTGGCGCGTGCTGTACAGGCGTCACAACTGCCCGATTTTACTGAACTTGTGGAAGAGGCATCGCCCGCTATTGTCAACATCAGTACTGTGCAGAATGGTAGTAAAAAAGGGGGGAGTGGCAGGCTTCCTGAAGGTTATGATCCAGAGCAGCTACCGGAAATTTTCAAGCATTTTTTTGGTGAGCGTTTTGGTGATCAGTACAGAAATCCTGGTCCAAACTCCAAACGAAACGCTCCAAAGTCATTAGGATCCGGTTTTATTATTTCCGATGATGGCTACATATTGACCAATAATCATGTGGTAAAGGATGCCGATGAAATTCTGGTTCGCCTCAGTGATCGCAGTGAAATGGAGGCGGAACTGATTGGCGCAGATCCGCGCTCTGACCTGGCATTGCTGAAGGTAGATGCAGAGGGGTTGCCAACCGTAAAACTGGGGAATTCTGACAAGCTGAAGTCCGGTGAATGGGTGCTTGCCATTGGGTCCCCTTTTGGATTTGACCACACGGTGACGGCCGGGATTGTCAGTGCAACCGGACGAAGTCTGGCTAATGAAAACTATGTGCCGTTTATTCAGACGGATGTAGCTATCAATCCGGGTAATTCCGGTGGACCGCTGTTCAATCTTGATGGAGAAGTGGTTGGTATTAATTCGCAAATCTATACCCGTTCTGGCGGTTTTATGGGGTTGTCTTTTGCTATCCCGATTACGATGGCAATGGAAGTCGTTGACCAGTTGAAGGATAAAGGGCATGTAGCCAGGGGGTGGCTTGGGGTTTACATTCAGGAAGTCAGCAAAAATCTGGCAGAATCTTTTGGATTGGATAAGCCTTCCGGAGCTTTGGTGACTCGGGTGACTGAGAATAGTCCGGCTGAAGATGCCGGTCTTAAGGAGGGGGACATCATTCTTCGTTTTAATGATCAATCGGTCGGCTTCTCGTCTGAATTGCCTCATCTTGTTGGTCGAGTCGCACCGGGTACCGAAGTGAAACTGAACATTCTCCGTGACGGTCACGAAGAATCTGTTGATCTCTTGGTGGGGGAGCTGCCTGCGCAGTCAGAACTCGCTTCTCGAAATAAGCGGCAGGGCAGTCGTGAAAACAGCCTGGCCGTTGAAGTAATGCCGCTTGAGGATGAGCGTAAAGCCAAGTGGAACATAACCGGTGGAGTCGTCGTGAGAAAAGTGTTGCCAGGACCTGGAGCCGATGCTGGCTTGCTTATTGGCGATGTTATCACCAGCCTGAATGGTCAGGATATTGAATCCGTAGATAGCTTTGAGAGAGTGGTCAAGGAATTGCCTAAAGGTAAATTTATTCGTATGCGAATCGTCAGAAGAGGAAGTTCTCAGTATTTACCTATTAAAATTGAGTCGTAGTTGCTAACACCCGCAATAGATTTCAGACTCTTATTGGTAGCTGGGGGAGGACCATGTTTGGTTGCTTCCCCCTGCCTGCATGGACTTTTTGTTAAATAAACATGTCTTTCTTCGATCCCAGAAAGTGCTATCCGGCGTTTTGGGAAAAGGCAAACGTGGTTCTGTCTGGCGAAATAGGCTAAACTTCCGCGTTTGTTCCCGCAGGGGGTTCCCGCATTCCTACTGGTAGTCGTATTTTGAGTGATCTGAATCATATCCGTAATTTTTCCATTATTGCCCATATTGACCATGGCAAGTCGACTCTTGCTGACCGTTTTATTCAGGTCTGTGGTGGCTTAAGCGAACGTGAAATGGCCGAGCAGGTGCTCGATTCCATGGATATAGAGCGCGAGCGTGGTATCACCATTAAGGCACAGAGTGTAACGCTTGATTATAAAGCGAAAGATGGGGTTACCTATCAGCTGAATTTTATTGATACTCCGGGGCATGTGGATTTCTCTTACGAAGTTTCCCGCTCCCTTGCTGCTTGTGAAGGGGCTTTACTTGTTGTTGATGCTGCGCAGGGGGTTGAAGCTCAGTCTGTTGCCAACTGTTATACGGCGATCGAACAGGGTCTTGAAGTTGTTCCAGTCCTTAACAAAATGGATCTTCCTCAGGCAGAACCAGACAAAGTAAAACTGGAAATTGAAGAAGTTATTGGAATTGATGCTCAGGATGCTGTTCCCGCCAGTGCTAAGAGCGGACTTGGCGTTGAGGATGTTCTGGAACAACTGATCGAACTGATTCCTCCCCCCAAAGGCGATGTTAATGCGCCTTTACAAGCACTGATTATTGATTCCTGGTTTGATAATTATCTGGGTGTTGTGTCCCTGGTGCGTGTTATGCAGGGAACACTACGAAAAAAAGATAAAATTTTGGTGAAGTCAACCGGTCGTAACTACTTGGCAGAAGGTGTCGGGGTCTTCACACCAAAGCGTAAAGAAACGGATATTTTGAGAGCCGGTGAAGTGGGTTATGTGGTTGCTGGAATTAAAGATATTCATGGCGCACCGGTGGGGGATACTCTGACGCTGGTGAAAACCGCAACGGTAGATTCTTTGCCTGGTTTTAAGCGGGTAAAGCCTCAGGTCTATGCTGGTATGTTTCCGGTAAGCTCTGATGATTATGAAGATTTTCGCGATGCTCTTTCAAAGCTGACGTTGAATGACGCTTCTTTGTTTTTTGAGCCGGAATCCTCCGATGCGCTTGGTTTTGGCTTTCGCTGTGGGTTCCTGGGCATGCTCCATATGGAGATTATTCAGGAGCGGCTGGAACGTGAATATGATCTGGATCTGATCACCACTGCTCCCACTGTGGTTTACGAGGTTGAACTCAACACGGGGGAAGTAATTTTTGTTGATAGCCCCTCAAAATTGCCCGACTTTGGTTCCATTCGTGAAATGCGTGAGCCTATCGTACAGGCAAATATTCTCGTCCCTCAGGAATACCTGGGCCCGGTCATTACTCTGTGTGTACAGAAGCGTGGGGTCCAGAAAGATATGCAATACCTTGCCAGTCAAGTATCAATCACTTACGAGCTACCCATGAGTGAGGTGGTTATGGACTTCTTTGATCGCCTTAAGTCTGTGAGTCGAGGATATGCTTCGCTGGACTACAGTTTTGTGCGTTTTGAAGCGGCAAACCTGTTACGACTGGATATTCTTATTAATGGCGAACGAGTTGATGCTCTTGCCGTGATTATGCATCGAGACAATGCTCAATACAAAGGGCGTGCTCTTTGTGAAAAAATGAAAGAACTGATTCCCCGACAGATGTTTGACGTGGCGATACAAGCGGCAATAGGTGGGAAGATTATCGCTCGTACTACGGTTAAAGCGTTGCGGAAGAATGTAACGGCTAAATGTTACGGTGGTGATGTGAGCCGTAAAAAGAAACTGCTGCAGAAGCAGAAAGAAGGTAAAAAACGAATGAAGCAGGTGGGGCGTGTTGAAGTGCCTCAGGATGCTTTCCTTGCCGTGTTGAAGATGGACAGCTAGCCGTTATGGATATAGATTTCGCCTTAGTATTGGTTATTCTTGTTGCAGTGACCGGGTTGGTTTGGGTGTTCGACTCATTTTCACTCGCTCCTAAGCGTCGCTTAGCGTTGCAGGCTGCTGAAGCACAAAGCGGTGGTGATCTGAGTGAAAATGTCAAAACTGAATTAACCCGTGAGCCCGTAGTCGTTGAGTATTCAAAGTCTTTTTTTCCAGTACTGTTTTTAGTGCTGGCGTTGCGGTCTTTTTTAGTCGAGCCCTTTCAAATTCCATCAGGGTCCATGTTGCCTACTTTGCAGATAGGCGATTTTATTCTGGTGAATAAGTACCACTATGGCATTCGATTACCAGTGATAGGTACAAAGATTGTTTCCATTAATGATCCTCAACGAGGAGACGTTATGGTATTCAAATACCCAAAGGACCCTAGCGTCAACTATATTAAACGTGTTGTCGGTCTGCCAGGAGATCACATCAGGTATACCGATAAAATGCTCTATATTAATGGTGAGCCTATGGGACAGGAGTTTATGGCGAAACTGCCTGCCAATCGTCCCAGGGTTGAGCTGGCATTCGAACAGCTGGGCAATGCCAAGCACCAGATCTACAAAAACCTTACTCCTGCACGTATCTGGGATGAATGGGTGGTTCCGGAAGGTCATTACTTCATGATGGGAGATAATCGGGATAACAGCAACGATAGTCGTTTCTGGGGCATGGTTCCTGACAGTTTGGTCGTCGGTAAAGCATTTGCTATCTGGATGCACTGGGAGTCTAAGCTGAGTTTGCCGAGCTTTCGAAACAATGGCGTAATTGAATAGGAGAGTGGCTATGGGGTACCCCCAAAAGCAGAGTGTTCCTAAACAACGTTTTCTCAGGAAAGCATTGCCTGTACGGCAGGGTGGTTGGACATTCTTAGGTGTCCTGATGGTGCTGATTGTTGCCGGGATCTTCGTTACTGTTGGGTTTAAATTGGCTCCCGCATATGCTGACCATGAAACCCTGAAATCTATGATGAGTGAGGTTGTGCAGGATCGTGCTCTTTTATCAAAGCGAAACCGAGAGATTGAAATTAATATTGGCAGGCGTATGCGCATTAACAATACTGTTTTGCCTAAAGAGTTTCTAAAGATCGTCAGGGATAAGGGGACTGTTCGCCTTATTATTGACTACGAAGTGCGTATCCCCATCTTTGCCAATGTTGATGCCGTTGTTTACTTCGATGAAACTTACGAAGGTCAGGAGCTTGAATAAGCAATTAAATAAACTCAGTAAATCTTTGGGTTATCAGTTCAAAGACAGTCAGCTTATGGAGTTGGCGCTGACTCATCGAAGCTGTGGTAACAATAACAATGAGCGTTTGGAATTCTTAGGTGATTCGATTCTCAATTTCGTTATCGCTGATGCATTGTTTCAACAGTTTCCCAAGGCGAAAGAGGGTCAGATGAGTCGCCTGCGGGCCCGTTTGGTGAAAGGGGTTACTTTAGCTGAACTGGCTCGAGAAATGGATCTGGGAGAATATCTACGACTCGGTAGTGGTGAGTTAAAGAGTGGTGGATTCAGGCGGGAGTCGATACTGGCTGATGCAGTTGAAGCGCTGATCGGGGCAATATACCTGGACTCCGGCTTGGAACAGTGTAGAAATAGAATCTTAAGCTGGTATCAATCCCGGCTGCAGAGCTTATCCCTGGATGATACCCAGAAAGATCCAAAGACTAGATTGCAGGAATTTCTTCAATCACGCCGTGCTGAGCTGCCCAAGTATCACCTGATTAAGGTAGAGGGTGAGGCTCATGCCCAGACATTTTATATCGAGTGCGAAATTGCTTTTCTGGGACAATCTACTCACGGACAAGGTAGTAGTCGCCGAATAGCGGAACAGGTTTCTGCGGAGGCCGGGCTTGTCGCGTTGGGAGTGGAGGGCGTCAAATTGAAGAAGAAGGGCTCTGGGCAGCCAGGTATTGATCAGTCAGGTGTGGAGTAGTTTCTGATGTCTAAAAAAGATTCTTTGATATCAGGATCTCAATCGGATAACAGCCGGTGTGGTTATGTTGCGATAGTGGGACGGCCTAATGTTGGAAAGTCTACCCTGTTGAATCATATTCTAGGGCAGAAGCTCAGTATCACTTCGCGAAAACCACAGACGACTCGCCACCAGATCCTGGGTATCAAAACAGAAGAGGGTGATCAGGTCATATACGTAGATACACCTGGTTTACATAAGGACAGCGGCAAAGCAATTAATCGATATATGAACCGGGCGGCCAGCTCCGCTTTGCGTGATGTGGATGTGGTGATTTTCATTGTGGATCGAACTCAATGGACAGACGAAGATCAAGTCGTTTTGGAAAAACTTCAACACAGCCGTATTCCTGTCATTCTAGCGGTTAATAAAATTGATCGAATAAATGATAAGTCCACTTTATTGCCTCATTTGAAATCCTTGGGGGAAAAAATGGATTTTGCGGAAATTATCCCTATTTCTGCTGAGAACGGTCAGAATTTGTTATTGCTGGAGGAGCAGGTTCTTTGCAGACTCCCACATGGAATACATTATTTTCCCGAAGATCAGTTAACAGATCGTAGTTCTCGTTTTCTCGCCGCTGAAATGGTCAGGGAAAAAATAATGCGCCAATTGGGAGATGAACTCCCGTACCAGGTCACCGTTGAGATCGAAGAGTTTGGTCATGATGGCAGGATTTTGCATATTAGTGCTCTGATATTGGTAGAACGAGACGGTCAAAAAAACATTGTGATTGGAAACAAGGGCGAACGGATAAAGCTTATTGGCCAGGAAGCCCGCAGGGATATGGAGCGTATGTTTGACAGCAAAGTCATGCTGAACTTATGGGTTAAAGTCAAAAGCGGCTGGTCCGATGATGAACGGGCGTTGCGAACTCTTGGTTATGACGACATCCAGTGACTATGTTGTCCAGTGATTATGTTGAAGGGCAGTCTGCTTTTGTCATCCATAGTCGCCCCTATAAAGAGAGTAGTTTCCTTGTTGATTATCTGACACCCGATTTTGGTCGAATACGAGGGGTTGTAAAGGGGGCTCGTCGATCGTCTTCAAAATTACGTTCTAGTGTTCAACCGTTTGTTCCTCTGGAGCTTAGCTGGCGAGGACGGGGGGATCTAAAAAGTATCAGTCGCGGCGACCCGGCAGAGGCGGGGGTGTTCCTTCAGGGGCAAAGTTTATGGTGTGGGCTCTACCTGAATGAACTTGTAATGCGATTGTTGCCTATGTGGGATGCCTGTCCCCGATTGTTTGCATATTACCGTTTTGCAGTTAGTAGTCTGGATCAGCCGGAAACACTGGAAATGGTCCTGCGGGTATTTGAAAGGCGCTTACTTGAGGAGCTGGGAGTGGCTGTTTCTTTCCAGTACTCGGCGACAGGTAACGAACGTATATGCGCAAATAAACAGTATTGGTTGGATCCTGCCCAAGGGTTTGTTCCTACTTGCGAAAGCGTATTCCCGTCTCCTGATTTGAGGTTGTATTCTGGAGAAGTTCTATTGGCGATAGCTGCTGATGACTACTCAGAACAACAGGTTCAACGAGATGCCAAGTACATTATGCGTGAATCCCTTAAGCCTCTTCTGGGTAATAAGGCACTTCAAAGCCGAGAATTTTTCAAACGGTCAATAATGGGCTGATTTAGAATCAATTTTGAATAAATAAGAGGTACGCTGGACTGTAGCGAGTCCATAACCGCGTTAAAAAGTCTTATTGGAACAAGGAATATGATACTGGGAATAGGAACAGATATCGTTGAAGTGGTGCGTATGGCTGAGGCCTTGGAAGAATTTGGAACCCGCTTTGCGCGTAGGATACTCTCTGCCGATGAGATGCTGGAATTTGAGCAGCATAAAACCCCTGAAGTATTTCTGGCCAAAAGGTTTGCTGTCAAGGAAGCAGCGGCTAAAGCTTTGGGGACTGGCTTTTCTCAGGGGGTTTCCTGGCAGCACATTGAAGTGACACATAATGAGTTGGGAGCACCGGGGCTGAAATTCAGTGGTAGGGCCAGGGAACTTCAGGAACAAAAGGAAGCTGTTAATCTTCATGTCAGTCTAGCGGACGAAAAGGCGTATGTAGTGGCTTATGTTGTACTTGAAAGTTAACACGGGTAAACAGAGTGCTAATTGCGCACTTGAAAACTGAACGAATAGTTGGCTAAAACCCAGCCGGTTATGAGTCAGGTAATTCGGCTTTTGACAGAAAGATTTGCGTTTAATCAGGTTGTGTAGATGAGTAATAAATTTTCAAAACAGAATAGCCCCGCTGATAGTTTTCCAACTATTGAGGCCTATGTGGGGAATACTCCTCTTGTTAGATTGCAGCGTTTAGCAGGTGAAACCAGTAATACTATTTTGCTTAAGTTGGAAGGTAATAATCCTGCCGGATCTGTTAAAGATCGCCCCGCGCTAAGCATGATCAGTTTAGCGGAGGAACGTGGAGATATTGTTTCCGGTGACACCCTTATTGAGGCAACAAGCGGTAATACGGGAATTGCTCTGGCAATGGCAGCGGCAATTAAAGGGTATCGAATGATACTTATTATGCCCGACAATAGTAGCCAGGAACGGAAAGCTGCAATGACGGCTTATGGCGCTGAACTGATTCTGGTCAGTAAGGAAGAAGGTATGGAGGGCGCAAGGGATTTAGCTTTGCAGATGCAATCTGAAGGAAAGGGTAAAGTACTGGATCAGTTCTCTAACCTGGACAATCCCATTGCTCATTATACGGGTACCGGGCCGGAAATATGGCGGCAAACAGCGGGTAAGATTACTCATTTTGTGAGCGCTATGGGAACTACCGGCACAATTATGGGGGTTTCACGTTTTTTAAAAGAACAAAACCCTGATATCGAAATTGTTGGTCTGCAACCCGATGACGATTCAAGTATTCCCGGTATTCGGCGCTGGCCAAAAGAATATTTGCCGTCGATATTTGAAGAGACTCGTGTTGATCGGACAATCGATATGAATCAGCAACTGGCGGAACAAACCATGCGGGATCTTGCCATGGTAGAAGGCATTTTTTGTGGAGTATCTTCTGGTGGAGCTGTTGCTGGTGCCCTTCGGCTCTCTCAACAGCTTGAAAATGCAGTGATCGTCTGCATTATCTGTGACCGAGGCGATCGTTACTTATCAACGGGTGTTTTTGATTCAACGCCTGGTTAGTTTTTATTCGTTGGCAGGGCGGAATTAAGCAAGGCTTTTTCACACTAAAGGTTGTAATCCTCGCTACTACTCTATAATTCAGTAGCGTGCCTCGATGAAGAATGTCTCCATATGAGTGCCAATTAATGGAGTGTTGACTTGGCATGGTTAAAGTAAGAGAAGATCATCCGATTTTAGAGGATGGTACAGTGAACCTGGATCTTTGGTTAGAACGGATTCAGGAAGACGTCAATATTCAGAACACTGATCAGGTTATTCAGGCCTGTGAGTGGGCCCGGCAAGCTCAGGATAAAGTCGAAGCTCATGAAGATATGTGGGCAGACAACCACCCCGGTAGTTATCGTACAGGGTTGGAAATGGCTGAAATACTTGCCGAACTGTCCTTGGATCAGGAAGTCCTTGTGGCGGCTATTCTCTATCGAAGTGTGCGTGAAGATAAGCTTTCACTGGATTTTATTCGAACGGAATTTGGTGTCGGCGTAGCCAAGCTCATAGAAGGGGTTCTGCAAATGGCTGCGATTGGCACTATCTTGCACCCGACCCCCAATACTGTGCTGGGTCAGACTGAAGGGCAGCTCGACAACGTCCGCAAAATGTTAGTCACTATGATTGACGATGTACGAGTAGCCTTAATCAAGCTGGCAGAACGCACCTGTGCCATTCGGGCAGTTAAAAATGGTAACCGCAAGAAGCGCTACCGAGTTGCTCGAGAAGTTTTTGATATTTATGCCCCCTTAGCCCATCGTCTCGGTATCGGCCATATTAAATGGGAACTGGAAGATCTTAGCTTTCGCTATCTTCAGCCCAATGCCTACAAGCAGATAGCATCTTTATTGGATGAAAAGCGCCTTGACCGACAGACATTTATCGATGATGTGCTTTATACCCTGAGAAATGCGCTGGATCGTGTAGGTATTGAAGGTGAGTTGATGGGGCGCGCTAAGCACATCTACAGTATCTGGCGGAAGATGCAGCGCAAGAATATCGACTTTCATCAAGTATATGATGTTCGTGCTGTACGTATGCTGGTTCCTGAAGTTCGTGATTGCTATGCGGCTTTAGGGATTGTTCACGGACTCTGGAAGAATATTCCACATGAATTTGATGATTACATCGCTTCTCCAAAAGAGAATGGTTACGCCTCGCTGCATACCGCTGTTATTGGTCCAGAAGGGAAGGTATTGGAAATTCAGATTCGCACTCATCAAATGCATGAGGAGGCGGAATTGGGTGTTTGCGCTCACTGGCTCTACAAAGGAACAGATACAGCCGGTAAGAGTGATAGTTATGAAGACAAAATCAATTGGTTACGCCAGGTCTTGGAATGGCATGAGGATGTCGGTAATGCCAATGAGCTTCTTGACCAGATTCGCACGGGGATAGAGGAAGATCGCATTTACGCGTTTACCCCTGATGGACACGTAGTGGATCTTGCAGCAGGAGCAACGCCACTGGACTTTGCTTATCGGGTACACACTGAGGTTGGCCATCGTTGCCGTGGAGTTAAAATCAATGGGAAAATAGTGCCGCTCAATACGCGACTGGCTACCGGTGATCAGGTAGAAGTATTGACTGCGAAAGAAGGAGGCCCCAGCCGGGATTGGCTTAATCATAATCTTGGGTATGTTAATTCCACCCGAGCAAGGGCGAAAATTCGTCACTGGTTTAAAGAGCAGGCTCGGGACCAAAATCTGGCCGGCGGGCGTCAGATGGCTGAGCGAGAGATGAAGCGCTTGGCTTTAAGTAATGTTGATTATCGAAATCTGGCTACCAAACTTAACTATCAACATGAAGATGATATGTTTGCTTCTCTTGGGGCTGGAGACCTGAGAATAAGTCAGGTTATTGGTGCAGCCCAGCGACAACTGGAAAGTGAGCATCATGATGAACAACTGGATCTGGCTTTAGCGCCTGTACGCGAGCGTAGCAAAGCCAGCAGTCGTGGTGGTGATGTGATGATTGGCGGGGTTGGCAATTTGCTGAGTAATATTGCGAGTTGCTGCAAACCTGTGCCGGGAGACGCTATTGTAGGTTTTATTACACAAGGACGCGGGGTGTCTATTCATCGAAGTGACTGTTCTAATGCGCTGCAATTGGAAGAGACTGATCATGAGCGCATGATTGAGGTTAGTTGGGAAGAAGAAGCAACAGATACTTATACCGTGGATATTCTAATAGAGGCCTATGATCGATCGGGATTATTACGGGATATTATGAATGTCATGGCTAATGAGAATGTTAGCGTTGCAGCAGTAAATACCCGGTCAGATAAAAAGCAGAATATTGCGCGAATAGTGCTGACTATGGAAATCAGAAAGCTGGAAGAACTGGGGCGCATCATGGATAAGATAGGGCAGCTCCCTAATATTACTGATGTTCACCGACAGCTTGCGGGGGGAGTTGCATGAGTCCCAGGTCTGAAGCCTGTATAAAGCAGTCGACCTCTGCAAAGCAGTATGATCTTAGTGATTTACTGCACCTCATGAGGTGTCTAAGGGATATACAGCACGGTTGTCCATGGGACCAGAAACAGACGCTGGCGTCGATTGTTCCTCATACACTTGATGAAGTCTATGAGGTTATTGATACGATTGAGCGATTGGATTATGAGCATTTACAGGATGAGTTGGGCGACCTGTTGTTTCAGGTTGTTTTTTATTCTCAAATCTGCAGTGAAGAGTCTCGTTTTGAGTTCTCTGATATTATTCAGGGACTTGTGGAGAAGCTGTTACGACGTCACCCTCATGTATTTCCTTCCGGTGATTTGGATAGTTTTGGTCGAGGGTCGAACCTGAGCGAGACGGAAATCAAGAAAAACTGGGAGCATATAAAGTCCCTGGAGCGTTCTGAGAAAAAGATCGACTCTCAAGGTCAGGAGAAATCGAGTCAGAGTTCTGCGCTCGATGATATTTCTTTCGGATTGCCTGCACTGATGAGAGCCCATAAAATCCAGAAGAGAGCTGCTTCGGTAGGATTCGATTGGCACGCATTGGCGCCGGTGCTGGATAATATTGATGGTGAATTGCAAGAGCTTCGGGAAGCTATTAATTCAGGGAGTGACATTGAAATTAAAGATGAATTGGGAGATTTACTTTTCTCCTGTGTGAATTTGGCCAGGCATCTCAAGCAGGATTCTGAGCAGGTATTGCGACAGGCTAATAGCAAGTTTGAGCGTCGTTTTCGACGGGTAGAGGTGTTAGCTACAGATACTGGTATAGATATGGAGCTTGCAAGTGAAGCTGATTTGGATCGGCTATGGCAGCGTGCGAAACAGGATTTAAAGTCGACTAAGTAAAATCCGATTCAGTCTGAATTAATATCGTATTTAGCTCGGAGGATTGCTAATTTCAGCAATCCGGCGACACTGAGTCCGTCTGTGATGTTTCCATTCATAGCCCAGCTTATCGCCTGGTCTACGGGAACACGACGGATGGCAAGATCTTCGGTCTCGTCAAAATCCGTTTTACCGCGAGTTAACTGGGTTGCAACGTAGACAATACCTTTCTCGTCGGTGACTGAATTGGATATGTCGACCTGAATAATTTCCTCTAGCTGTTTTGCTCTCAGGCCGGTTTCTTCCGCCAGCTCTCGTATCGCACCTGCTTGAGGATCCGCCCCAATGGGATGTCCTCCCATCGGTATTTCCCAGCTGTAACGGTTTAAAGGGTAGCGATACTGCCCCACTAGCCAGGTATGGTCTTCCTCATCAATGGGAATAATGCCGATTGCTTGATTGGAAAACTTAATCACACCGTATATTCCTTCCCCGCCGTTAGGGTTGATTACCCTGTCCTCTCGTACACGCAGCCAGGGGTTTTCATAGATCAGCTTTGACGCCAGCGTGGTCCAAGGGTTGTCAGCAGCATTAGTGTTGATTGTGCTAGTGCCGGTTGTATTAGTTGATGACAGGTTATTAGCCGAAGACCCGTTGGAAACAGCTTGGGGTGAACTCTGATAATATTGGCTGGAAGCTACGTTTTTATCCCCGTTGTCCTGATTTCCCATAAGTATGTAGGTCCCTGTTGCGAAAAGAAGGTAACTCCCCGATTATAGATGAGCTGATGCTGTTTAGGTATTTGCTTTATTCGCTATCAGAATTATGTTTCATTTTACGGGGGCTTTAATGCGACTCTGGTTATCCAAATTATATTGTTTGTTAATCGGCTCAACGCTGCAATTTTTCTTCAGTCAATTTTCAGTGGCAGAGGTGAGCTATGATAAGCAAATCAAGCCGATTCTGGATGAATACTGTGTGGAGTGTCATTCAGGGTGGTTTCCTGATGGTGGTTTACGATTGGATACTCGTGAAAATATCCTTGAAGGAGGAAAGCAGGGGGCTGCGGTAATTCCCGGGAAGCCAGGCAAAGGCTGGTTGATTAATTTGATTAAAACCGAGCCTGGTCGCTACAGTAAGATGCCCCCCGGCAAAGAACAGTTGGATACTGAACAGATCAATATGATAAAGAACTGGATTGCCGAAGGAGCGCGCTGAGTCAATTGCGTTATTAGACCTCTGGGGGTAATTTAGTCAAACTCACTCGCTGACCGGTGTTTTTAAAGTTTCCTGGTAGGGAGGCCATCCCATCGCTTTACCGCCGAGCACATGAAGATGAATGTGGTAAACGGTTTGTCCGCCATGCTGGTTACAATTCATTACTGTGCGAAACCCCGATTGTGAAAAACTCATCTGGTCGGCTAATCTGGCGGCAACTAACTGTAGATAACCAACTGTCTGACAATCTTCTGCCTCTATATCGTTTATGGTAGCGATATGTTGTTTGGGAATGACCAGAAAGTGAGTTGGTGCTTGAGGGTTTATGTCCTTAAATGCAAGCGCCTGCTCATCCTCAAAAATAATTTCAGCGGGAATTTCTTTGGCGATGATTTTGCAAAAAAGACAGTCACAGTGTTCTTCGCTCATAATGTGGTACCTTCACTCTGTATGGTTGTAAGGGCTTAAATAGTTGATTCTAATTGTTCAAATATAAGCACAGTTAGAATCGATATTGAAGTTTGAAACCTGTTGATTAAGAACTATTTATCTTAACGCTGAGATGAGTTCAGCAAGTAATAATAAAACTAATGTATTCAGTGTCTGGCTATTATGGTAGTGACGCTGTCTGCTGTGGAAATGGACCCTTCTGCACTATAGCCTTCGCTGTTGCTTTCAATCTGATCGAGGTCATAGAGGTAGTTCACCATCAGCCCCGCTGAACGTTTTAGTCCTTTTTCTGAACGATCAGCAAGCCAGTTGAGCTGCTCAATTCTGGCTCCGTTACTGAGATGAAAATGAGCGACAGGGTCCAAAGCCTGGTGCCCTCTGCGTTTTTCCCTGAGCAGGTAATGAGTACATAGCCGCTCAAGTAATGGCTGAAGGATGTGACAGTACGAATGATTCAGATGCCAGCCTTTTTGAGCTAAAAGGTAAACAAGGGGGGCTTCTTTATCTGAGGGTGCTAGATCAGAAATCACTCCCCATTCATCGCGGCTGATTAAACCAAAACTGTTACTTTTTATTGTGCTGGCGAGCCAGCGTTGAAAACCTGGAATTGGGGATAGCGTAGAAAATTGTTTCAGGTTGGGGTGCTCCCGTTTCAGTTTTGATACCACTCTTTTGATTAAAAAGTTGCCAAAGCTGATCCCTTGCAAGCCCCTTTGGGCATTACTGATGGAATAGAAAATAGCCGTATCCGCCTGTTCGGAATCCAGCGGAGTCTGTGTTTCATCCAATACAGTCTGGATATCTGTGGCCAGTCCTTTAACCAACGCTACCTGGATAAAAATTAAGGGTTCATCCGCCATGTTGGGATGAAAGAAAGCAAACAGTTTTCGATCTAATGTTAATCGGTGTTTTAGATCCTCCCAGTTTCGTATTTCATGAACCGCTTCATACTCGATTAATTTTTCCAGTAAACTGGCAGGGCTATCCCAGGTAATTTGTTGTAACTTTAAGAAACCGACATCAAACCAGGCGGTTAAAAGCTCTTTAAGGTCGTGTTTCAGATCACTTAGAAGCGGTGTCTCAGGACTGCCCAGGCGATGCATATCGGCACGCATATCTACTAGGAATTTAACTCCTTGAGGCAGGGCATTGAATTGTGTCAAAAGGCGGCACCTTGGAGGCTCTAAGGCTTCACGTAGCTGCTGGCGTATTTTATGGCGTTGCGATGGATCTGCTTGCTGATAACGGCTTAATATTGCATCAATAGTTTCAGTGCTGACATCGAAATTGGCAGCCAGAAGTAGCAGAAACTGACGCTTACCCGTATCGTTTAGTCCCATGTAAGCATTCCCTAACCTGGCTGCACCCGCGCGAGCGGCTACTTCTCCCCCGCGAGCTTCAAGGCATGCGTTCATTTGTTCCAACAGGCAAAGATGATCTGTTTCAGGTAAGTCTTCATGGAGTCGAAGGTTTGTGGGGCAAGCTGAACTTTGCCCTAAATCCCTCCAGGCTGAACGTAAGTGAGCTAAAGTCCGGTCGAGAAAACCGGGTTTGGAAACCATAATAAATCCTCCCGTTCAAAAGTATAGCCAAGCGACCGGTTAATAATGATCTCATTTTAAACCGTACTGTGGCGACTTGCTGTTTGCTGAAGGGGGCTCAATCCGGTGAATATGTCGCTTTGCCCTTCACCCTTGTTTTAATTTCCGTACAATATGGGCGATTAATATTACGGAGAGCTGAGGATCGATGCCGACCTATGACTATCGCTGTACAGCGACCGGTGAATGCTATGAAGTTCATCATTCTATAAAAGAAAAATTATCAACTTGGGGGGAGCTTTGCCAAATCACTGGCCGTGATGCCGGTGATATCGCTTTAGATTCCCCCGTAGAGCGTTTGGCAACTGGAGGCCAGGTGGTAAGCCGCAGTGCGCTTAATAATCCGGACCTACCGCCTTGTACCTCTGGTAATGGCTGTCCAAGGGGTGGATGTGGGGTTTGAACACACCTTTATTGCTTAGCTTGGCAATTTATCTTCATTCCACCATTGAATTGAGGGTAGAATGCCTCCATTTGAATATAACACTCTGGCCCAACCCGGACCGGCATTGACCAGTAAACCAAAATTATGATTGCGCCCCTGATAAGAAAGATCTTTGGAAGTAAGAACGACCGTGAGCTTAAGCGGATGGGTAAGCTTGTCAAAGCAGTTAACGCCCTTGAAGACGAGATTAGCCAATTAAGCTTAGAGCAGTTGAAAGCTAAAACAGTAGAGTTTCGGGAGCGCTTTCAAGCGGGAGAAACGCTTGATCAGTTACTGCCAGAGGCATTTGCTGTATGTCGAGAAACTTCGAAGCGTATACTGGGTATGCGTCATTTCGATGTACAACTTATCGGTGGTATTACCCTCCATGAGGGGCGAGTTGCAGAAATGCGTACCGGTGAAGGTAAGACTCTGGTAGCAACCCTTGCTGCTTATCTGAACGCCATCCCTGGTGAGGGCATGCATGTAATCACTGTCAACGACTATCTGGCTAAACGAGATTCCGGTTGGATGGGGCGTCTTTATGAGGCACTTGGTCTGAGCTATGGCGTCATCTACTCCGGCCAGGACCATGAGGAAAAGAAGGCTGCTTATTCTGCTGATATCACTTACGGAACCAACAATGAGTTCGGTTTTGATTATCTGCGTGACAATATGGCCTTTGCTGTGGAAGACAAAGTTCAGCGGCCTCTAAGTTTTGCCATTGTCGATGAAGTCGATTCCATTCTGATTGACGAAGCGCGAACACCACTGATTATTTCAGGGCCGGCGGAGGATAGTTCAGAGTTGTATCAGCGAATTAACCAGCTGATTCCGAAACTAGAACGACAACCGGATCTTAAAGAAGGTGAAGAAGAGCCCAGTGAAGTTGGTCACTTCATAGTTGATGAGAAACAAAAGTCGGTAGAGTTGACTGAGTTCGGACACGAATATGTTGAACAGTTGTTAATGGAAATGGGGCTTCTTGAAGAAAATGAAAGCCTGTACGCCCCCAAGAATCTTAATATGCTTCATCACGTTCACGCTGGTTTGAGAGCGCATGTCCTCTACACTCGCGATGTGGACTATATCGTTCAGGATGATCAAATTATTATTGTCGATGAACATACCGGGCGCACCATGGCTGGTCGTCGTTGGTCCGAGGGGCTTCATCAGTCAGTGGAAGCTAAGGAAGGTGTTAGCATCCAGAACGAGAGTCAGACTCTGGCGTCAACTACGTTCCAGAATTACTTTCGTATCTATAACAAGCTCTCCGGAATGACCGGTACGGCAGATACAGAGGCGTTCGAGCTGCGACAAATCTACGGTTTGGACGTTGTCGTTATTCCTACCAATAAACCAGTCCAGAGACAGGATTACAACGATCTTGTTTATCTGACGATGGAAGAGAAGTTTAATGCCATTGTTGAGGAAGTTAAGGGCTGCATTGAGCGTCAACAGCCTGTGTTGGTGGGTACTGCATCCATTGAAATGTCAGAGGTGGTTTCCAATTTATTGAACCAGGCAAAAATAAAGCACAATGTTCTGAATGCCAAACACCATGAAAGTGAGGCACAGGTTATCGCCGATGCGGGTTGCCCGGGTGCGGTTACGATAGCAACCAACATGGCAGGTCGAGGTACCGATATTGTTTTGGGTGGAAACTGGGAGGCGGAGCTTGCCAAGCTCGATAACCCTAGCGATGAGCAGGTCGAAGAGATAAAGAGCCGCTGGAAGACGCGTCATCAACAGGTACTTGATGCAGGGGGGTTACACATAGTAGCCACTGAGCGGCATGAATCCCGTCGTATAGATAATCAGCTTCGCGGTCGTGCCGGTCGACAGGGGGATCCTGGTTCTTCAAGATTCTTCCTATCGCTCGATGACAGTCTGATGCGTATATTTGCTTCTGATCGGGTAAAGAACTTCATGCAGGCGCTGGGAATGGAAAATGGAGAGGCTATCGAACATAAGATGGTTTCCAATGCGATAGAAAAAGCCCAGCGAAAAGTTGAAGGTCGTAACTTTGATATTCGTAAGCAGCTGCTTGAATATGATGATGTTGCTAACGATCAGCGAAAAGCGATTTATGATCAACGAAATGAGCTGATGGCTTCAGATGATATATCAGAAACGATTAACGCTATTCGCGAAGAAGTTATTGACGCGGTGATTAATGACTTCATTCCTCCGCAGAGCCTGGAAGAACAGTGGGATATTGCAGGACTTGAGAAGCAACTGGTTACTGATCTCAATCTGCAACTGCCACTGCAGGAGTGGTTGGATACCGATGATAACCTTCACGAAGAGACGCTTAGAAGCAGGATTTTGCAGTCAGCGCTGGATGCCTATAAACAAAAGGAAGAAATTGTTGGCGCCGAATCCATCCGGCTTTTTGAAAAACAAGTGATGTTGCAAGTGCTGGATACGATGTGGAAGGAGCATCTGGCTACCATGGATCACCTTCGTCAGGGTATCCATCTGCGTGGATATGCACAGAAAAATCCTAAGCAAGAATACAAGCGTGAGTCTTTTGAGCTGTTCCAGGACTTATTGACGAATATTAAGCAAGATGTCGTGCGCATAATTTGTCATGTTCAAGTTCGCCAACCTGAAGAAATTGAAGAGTTGGAACGGCAACGCAGGGAGGCCCTGGAGCAACAGCAAATGCAATATCAGCATGAGCAAGCTAATGCGATGACTGCAGAGTCTGCTGGAGAGGAGGTGGCTATTGGTCAGGAAGAACATACTCCTTATGTCAGGGATGAGAGAAAAGTTGGCCGAAATGAGCCCTGTCCCTGTGGCTCTGGTAAAAAATTCAAACAGTGCCACGGCCGCATAAATTGATTTTGTTGCCCTGGTACCAGTGTTGAATACCGTAGAGTGTTGAATAACTTAGGTAGAACAATGACTTAGTTAGAACTACCTAGAGTGTGTTGTTTCACCAAAACCGCTTTATCCAAAGACAGTTTATTCGTTGAAACCAGGAGTTTTATAGCGTGGCAGTAGGACCTGATAGATTACCGAATTTTCAAACCATTAATGGTGTTCGTTTGGGTACTGCATGCGCCGGTATTAAAAAACCGGATCATCGGGATTTGGTCGTGATGGAGCTTGCTGCAGGCTCTTCAATTGCAGGAGTGTTTACCCAAAATGCTTTTTGCGCCGCACCGGTTCTGGTTGCTAAAGAGCACCTGGCTAAGCAGCGTCTCGAAAAACAACAGTCTAGCGGATCCTCTCCAAGTTATTTACTGGTGAATACTGGTAATGCTAATGCGGGTACGGGGGCGCAGGGCATGTCTGACGCTTTTGTCAGCTGTCAGTCGCTGGCGGAGCATGTCAGTGTCAAACCAGAAGCCGTCTTGCCATTTTCAACCGGGGTTATTGGCGAAAAGCTTCCGATAGAAAAAATTCAGCAGAGTATTCCTGAAGCGGTTTCAGCGCTGGATGAGCAAGGCTGGGAAGATGCCGCCTGGGGGATCATGACAACTGATACCCGACCGAAGGGGAGTAGTCGATTAATCGAATATCAGGACCAGACCATTAGAATCAGTGGTATATCCAAGGGTTCTGGAATGATCTGTCCCAATATGGCTACCATGCTGGCTTATGTCGCAACCGATGCAAAAGTTGAAGAAGAAGCTCTCCAGAGATTATTGTCCGAGACGGCAGAACGAACGTTCAATCGAGTGACTGTCGACGGAGATACTTCCACAAACGATTCTTGTATTTTGATAGCCACGGGGACTGGAGTAGATATTGCGCCTGGCACAGAGCTGTGGCAATTATTCGCGGAAGCGATCGAATCAGTGTTACTTGAACTGGCCCAGGCAATTGTCCGAGATGGGGAAGGGGCGACTAAGTTCGTAACAGTCGCAGTTGAAGGGGCAAATAGTCAATCAGAAGCGCTTCAAACTGCTTACACAGTTGCGCATTCGCCTTTGGTGAAAACGGCTTTGTTTGCCTGTGATCCCAACTGGGGACGTATCCTGGCAGCAGTAGGCAGGGCGGGAATCGTTGATTTGGACGTTGCTGATCTGAAAATTTATCTAAACGACGTTTGTATCGTTGAAAGTGGCGGTCGAGCCAATAGCTATACAGAGGAGCTGGGGCAGGCGGTTATGGATGGCGAAGAAATTTTGATTCGCATTCTGTTAAATCGTGGTGCTGTTTCAGATCAGGTCTGGACTAATGACCTTTCTCATGATTACGTCAGTATTAATGCCGATTATCGATCCTGATTATTATTTGAACATAGATACTGACAAATTTACTAAGGCAATTTCTCCAAAGACGGATCAGGATTAATAGGCTCTATTTTGAATAAAGTTGTTCATGTGGCAGCCGCTGCAATCTTTGGTGCGGATGGCCGGCTGTTAATTTCCAAGCGTCCTGCACATGTGCATCAGGGAGGGCTTTGGGAGTTTCCCGGTGGTAAGGTAGAGCCGGGTGAGACGGTTAGCGAAGCTCTTTGCCGAGAGTTACAGGAGGAGCTGGGTATTGTTACTGAGCAGTATTCTCCTTTGATACGGATTCCTTACAGTTATCCCGATAAAACAGTTCTGTTGGATGTGTGGCGAGTTATTCGATTCAGTGGAAAGCCCGTTGGCTGTGAGGGGCAAGCTCTGAAGTGGCTGGATACGCAGGAGCTGGATGCAGCCGCTTTTCCCGCTGCAAATCGACCGATCATCGATGCCCTGTTGTTGCCGGATCGTTATATGATCACGGGACCTTCTATTGATGACGCTGATTACTTGAACCGATTTGAGAGGGCATTAAAAGCCGGGATTCAAATGGTGCAATTTCGGGCCAATCATTCCTTTCAGTCAGCACTGTTGGAAAAATCCATAGAGCTGTGTCGTCGTTATCGGGCCTTGCTTATCCTCAATGATTCCCTGGAGCTTGCCAGCGAATTTGATGTTGACGGTATTCATTTGACTTCCAAACAGCTTGTGTCCATAGAGGCTGATACACTGAGGGCTTGGCGTGAAACTAAAGAAAAGAAGCGGAATAAGGTATGGATCGGCGCTTCTTGCCATAATGAAGCAGAGCTTAAGCGTGCCACTGAGCTGGGTGCAAACTATGCCTCATTGTCACCAATACAAAAAACAGGCTCTCATCCTGATACAGCTGCCCTAGGTATGGATAGGTTTAGATATCTGGTGGATAAAGCCTCAATACCTGTTTTTGCTCTGGGAGGGATGAGTATGAATTCCACTGAACAGGTTATACAGTACGGGGGGCAGGGGATTGCTGCCATCAGTGCATTTTGGGAGCCGCATGAGTTGGAGAAACTATCTGATGCGGCTTGCGAAGACTCTAGTGTAGGTTAGGTAAATCCCAGTCTGATTTTTCATCACTGCCCACATCAAGATCCCCAAGTTGCTCTGATTGAGATTGGCCGTCTACCTGATATTCTTCACTGGCCCATGCTCCAAGGTCAATAAGGCGACAGCGTTCGGAGCAGAATGGTCTGAACGCTGTTTTTTCAGATAAATTGACGGGCTTACGGCATTGCGGACAAGGTATCGTTGTTTTCATTGATGTATTTGAGGCCATTGTTAATCTATTTAAACGTTATTAGGCTAAGTGCAATGAAGTTAAGCTTAGTTGCTATTTATTAGCTACTATCTATTAGTTTGCTCATTCATTGTTGTGGGCCATATTCCGAAATTTGTTATCCAGGCTAAGTACCGTCTTTGAGAGTTGCTCAGCCGGGCCTGTGTTATTGATGATGCTATCAGCTTTCGATAATCGATCATCCCTGCTGCATTGGGCGTTAAGTATTGCTCTGACCTGATCTTCGCTATTATTATCCCGTGCCAGAGTACGTTCTATCTGAATCGCTTCCGGGACGTCAACTACCAGAATATGATCTGTGAGTTGGTGCTGGTCAGTTTCCAATAACAAGGGCGAAACGAGTATGACGTAGTCCGATTCAGCAGACTCTAGCTGTTGAATCGTAAGCTGTCTAATAAGCGGGTGTAACAGCTTTTCCAGCCAGACTCGTTGTTCAGGTTGCTGGAAAACACGATGTCTCAATTTAGCCCGATTCAGCGCGCCATTCGTTAATAGAATCTCAGTCCCAAAGTGTTCAGCAATGATTTGTAATGCGGGTGTTCCAATCTCGACAACTTCCCGGGCAACGATGTCTGTATCAACAACTTTAATATCCCGAGCAGCAAATAGCTCTGCAACCGTTGATTTACCACTGCCGATACCACCCGTCAGGCCTACTGTAAACATTCTATATGCCTTTGTTCAGGTTAAAAACTGCCAGTAATAGTCGGTAATCGCTTGACCCCAGATCAGCGCGATCCAGCCAGCGATCGCCAGAAAAGGGCCGAAGGGCATAGGCTGGCTGTGATCTCGTCCCTTCAGGGCTATCAGGGCAATGCCAATTATTGCGCCGACTAAAGAAGATAGCAGGATGATCAACGGCAACATCTGCCACCCTACCCAGGCGCCGAGAGCCGCCAGAAGTTTAAAATCACCGTAACCCATCCCCTCTTTGCCGGTAGCTAACTTGAATGCCCAGTAAACAGACCAGAGAGCAAGGTAACCCAGTACGGCGCCCCAGAAAGCGCTGCTTAGATCGGTGATTAAGTTTTGGCTGTTTATCATCAGTCCCAGCCACAGCAGGGGAAGCGTCATATTGTCGGGAAGGAGCTGATGATCGAAGTCGATCATAGTTAATGCAATTAAAACCCATGTCAGGATGAGGAGAGCCAATGTCAGCGCAGAGAAGCCATAAACATAGGCAATATAGCCGGACAGAAGTCCGGTAATCATTTCCAGTAATGGATAACGAGCAGATATGCCATTTTTACAGGAAGAGCAACGACCTCTCAGTAGTAGATAGCTTATTACAGGTATGTTTTCATAGGCACGAATTTCATGACCACAATCAGGGCACCTTGATCGGGGGACCGCTAAATTAAAGGGGGTGGAAAGGGGAGCGCCAAGATATTCTTCAGCCTGGTTTGTCTCCAGTAACTCCTTGCATTGTGAATTCCATTCCCGCTTCATCATTTCAGGAAGCCGATAGATAACGACGTTTAGAAAGCTACCGACCAACAGTCCCAGAGTCAGACAAAGTAAAGTTGTTAGACTGGGGGTGCTGTTTAGTAAATCGTACAAGGACAAAGATGGATCCTTAAGGAAGCTGTTCTTGAAAAGCTAAAACCAGCGCTGCCTGTTTATATTTGGGGCACATTAAACAACTTCGCCCAGTTTGAATATAGGCAGATACATTGCGATAACCAATCCGCCTACCAGCACGCCTAGTATAGCCATAATAAAGGGCTCCATTAGTGCAGTCAGGTTATCTACAGCATTATCCACTTCTGCTTCATAAAAAGTGGCAACCTTGTCCAGCATCTCATCAAGAGATCCCGATTCCTCACCGATTGCTATCATTTGCACCGCCATATTGGGAAATACTCCGGTGAATCGCGTAGAGTTTTGCAGCGACTGGCCAGTAGATACGCCATTGCGGATCTGGTTAATGGCGTTTCGATAGATGACATTGCCTGACGCTCCTGCAGCAGAGTTAAGGGCTTCAACCAAGGGCACGCCGGCAGCAAATGTGGTCGATAGAGTACGGGCAAAACGGGCGATAGCAGCCTTGTTTAATATATCTCCGATAACCGGAATTTTTAGTGACAATTTGTCTATTGCATCGGAGAATTTTTCAGACCGGTGTAATGCTTCCTTAAATGCGAAGGCCGCACCGATTACGGCAGCCAGTGCTATATACCAATAGTTCTGTGCTATTTCCGAAAGGCCTATTACAAACTTGGTAAAAGCAGGCAGATCTGCGCCAAAACCCTGAAAAATAGATTCAAACTGAGGAACAACTTTTATCAGCAAAATAGCAGAAACCACAATACCCACAATAATAACGGCGATCGGGTAGGTCATCGCTTTTTTGATTTTAGCTTTCAGGGCTTCGGTTTTTTCTTTATAGGTCGCAATTCGATCCAGCATGGTTTCCAATGCACCGGACTGTTCACCAGCTTGCACTAGGTTGCAGAACAGATCGTCAAATTGCCTGGGATGTTTGGCAAGAGCCGAGGCAAGATTTCCACCGCTGGCAACATCATTTTTGATATCACCAATCATCTTTTTAAGCTGGATTTTTTCTACACCGCCCGCCACGATGTCGAAAGCCTGTATTAGTGGCACACCGGCTTTTAACATCGTTGCTAACTGCCGGGTAAAGAGTGCGATATCCAGTGGAGTGGTTTTTTTGCCGGCAGCACCAAACATTGAGGTGCGTTCTTTGGCGACCTTGCCTGGAATAATGCCTTGTTTTCTGAGTAGGGCTTTAGCAAAGGCAGGGTTCTCCGCATCAATCTTACCTTTGCTTTTGTTCCCGTTTTTATCCTTGCCTTCCCAGACGAAAGAAAATACTTTTGCTTCTTTTGCCGCCATTTTTGGGTTCCGATCAACGTCTCTTTAAGAATATCTGTCGAAAATATATCACGTAAAAGCTGCCCGTTAGCAGTAATTTCTGAGTATAAACCCTGGCTTAAGCTTTGACGACCCGATTTACTTCTTCAAGGCTGGTTAACCCGTTGGCTGCTTTGATCAGCCCTGATTTTCTAAGATTGTTGACTCCTTGCTTGCTTGCCATGCTTGCAATTTCCAGAGAGTTTCCATTGCTCATAATTAACTCAGCAATCTCTGGGGTCATTGGCAGAAGTTCATAGATACCGACACGGCCTTTATAGCCACCGATACAACTATTGCAACCAACCGGGCCGTAGATATCCAAGCCTGAATCGACCTGTGCCTGAGTATAACCTTCTTCGAGTAAGGTTGCCTTGGGAATATCAACCGGTTGTTTACACTTGCTACATAAGCGTCGGGCTAGCCGTTGAGCGATGATCAAGCTGACTGAGGTTGCTATATTGAAGGCTGGCACGCCCATATTTCGAAGGCGGGTCAGGGTCTCGGGGGCACTGTTGGTATGCAGTGTGGAAAGTACCATATGGCCCGTTTGGGCTGCTTTGATGGCAATCTCTGCCGTTTCAAGGTCACGGATCTCACCTACCATAACAATGTCCGGGTCTTGGCGAAGGAAAGACCGAAGCGCAGTGGCAAAGGTTAGGCCAACTTTGGTATTTACATGGACCTGGTTGATGCCTTCCAGGTTTATTTCTACAGGATCTTCTGCGGTGGATATATTCCGCTCTGGTGTATTGAGTATATTCAGGCCAGTGTACAGTGATACGGTCTTACCACTACCCGTAGGCCCGGTAACCAGTATCATTCCCTGAGGCTCTTCCAGAATTTTCAGGTAAAGTGCTTTTTGTTCGGGGTCATAACCCAGGGCATCTATGCCCATTTGAGCACTGGCAGAATCAAGAATACGCAATACAATTTTTTCGCCCCAGAGTGTTGGTAGAGTATTTACCCGGAAATCGATAGATTTTGTTTTTGAAATTCGCATCTTTATCCGGCCATCCTGGGGTATGCGACGTTCGGAAATATCCATCTGTGACATGACTTTTAAGCGGGCGCTTAAGCGGGGAGTTAGGTTTACTGGAGGTCTCGCAACCTCATGTAGAATTCCATCTGTTCTAAAGCGAATGCGGTAAGCTTTTTCGTAGGGTTCAAAGTGAATGTCGGATGAACCACCCTTTATGGCATCTAATAGAATTTTATTGACAAAGCGAACGATGGGGGCCTCGTTTGCTCCTTCGTCTTCAGCTTCGGTGTTTGCATTAGGATCCTGTATATCTTCAAGCTCAAGGTTTTCAAGGTCCTCGTCTTCCAGGCCATCCAATGCAGACCCTTGCTGCTGATCAAGGAACTTATCAATTGCTCTGGCTAGCTTATCTTCTTCGACAACGACTGCTTCTGTCTTTATTCCAGTGTGGAATTTGATTTCATCCAAGGCGATGACATTGGTTGGATCAGAAACCGCTATATAGATACGGTTATCTCTCTTGATTAATGGAACTGCATGGTGTTTTCGGACTAATTGTTCCGAGACCAGATCCTGGGGGGACTGGCTGAAATCAAATTCATCCAGATCCAGCAATGGAATACCAAACTCATCGGCAGCTGCTGTTGCAGCCTTATAGGCACTGACCAACTTCTCTTGTACTGCGTAACTGATAAAGGATGTGTTCTGTTTGTTGGCTTCCAGAAGGGCATGAGTAGCATTCTCTGAAGAAAGAATGCTGTCATTGACCAATCTTTTGGCTAATCCGGTTAGCGGCTGTATAGGTTGTACGCTCATAGTCTTGGCAGCTCTCGGTGTGGAATTATCACGATAGCAAATATTGAGTTAAATCAAAGAGTGGTTAACTAGACCATAGCACTTATGTACTTGTTATGAAACGCTGACTATACTCGGATGCATAGAGTTGGATGATGTATTGTTTTAGGTATACAAGTGTTTAACTCTTGTCACTCTGGGGCCGTGGTAAGCAAAACTACCGGTGCTTAAGAAAGAAAACTGTTTTTACAACAATTAGGCCAGGACTCGACTGGTGTTCAAAACTCTTGGGAGAGATCAAATGAAAAAGCAAACGGGTTTTACCCTGATCGAATTGATGATCGTAGTGGCGATTATCGGTATCCTGGCTGCCATTGCGTTGCCGGCTTATCAAACCTATACCAATAAGGCGAAATTCTCAGAGGTTATTTTGGCAACCTCTGCGATTAAGACGCAAGTAGATATTTGTGGTCAAACCAAAGCTACAGATGATACTACTTTTGCTGCTATGTGTATATCCTCAGTTGCTTCTGGTGGTGTTTCCAGTGTGGGTACAGCTTCAGGTTATGTGAATCAGATAGAGGCTGTAGCCAATGGGACAAACGTAGAGGTGCAAGCGGAGTCTACGGGTATTGGAACCGGGAACGTAAGTTATATTCTTTCTGGAGATAGACAAAGTACTGGTCAGGTTCTTTGGTCAGAAAGTGCTTCAAGTGGATGCTTGAGCGAAGGCTGGTGCTAAAAATCCGGCTTAATATGGCCAAGTTTAATTGAATTTAACTTTTGACCGCTTTACAGAAAAAACCTCGGTTATGCCGGGGTTTTTTTCCTGTTCGAATCCTTAGTTGAATGTATTTATGGCTTGAGTCTATGATTACAGGTAGCTACTAGTTGTTTCCGTTTTGAATAGTTCTTCTGGTAGTGTTTTATCCTTCTTATATCGTCTAATGGTCATAGTTTCTCTGTCTGTTATGCTGCAATCTAAAGTAAATTCGCCTAGGAATGCTGTAGCAACATGAACAAAAAAAGCGCAATTATATTCTTCCTGATACTCGCCTCAGTTATCGCCACTTGGCTTATTGAACAAAATAAACCAACCAATTCATCAGAGGTTATTGCGCAAATGAATCAGCTTATTGCTGCTGATCCGCGTATCAAATCTCACGTCTGGAATTACAGTAATGTGGCGGTGGGTGTTATCAAGACCGAAGTTGACGAGAAAGACTATGCCCGGTCGCTTTGTGCTAAATTTATACAGTTAGGTGCAAAGGGAGTCGCAGTTCAAGTAGTGGATGTATTGAAGTTGCAAAACAGTGGAGGAGAAGATTGGGAAGAAATTGCCTATGCCAGGTGCGACTGATCGGGTGCATCTAAGCCAAAGCATCGTAGCAATGGCTTAGAGACAGCTATCCCGTTAGGTTTTTGATTCCGTTTCCTGTTATTCCTCAATAAACCGCATTGATAAATCAATGGATTTACAATCCTTTGTCAGTGCGCCAATCGATATAAAGTCCACCCCGGTTTCAGCGTAGCTTCTTAAAGATTCATCGGTAATACCACCGGACGCTTCTAACTTTGTGTTTCCTCGACTGGTTTCTACTGCGGTGCGCATATCAGTCAGGCTGAAATTATCCAGCATAATGGTATCGGCTTGTGCTTTTAGTGCCTGCTGGAACTCATCCAGATTTTCCACTTCCACTTCTACAGGTTTGTCGGGTTCATTACTACGGGCCTGAGCGACGGCCTGGGCGATTGACCCACAAGCGGCTATATGGTTTTCTTTTATTAAAAAGGCATCATAAAGACCAATGCGATGGTTGTAGCAGCCACCACAGCTGACTGCATATTTCTGCGCGTTTCTTAAGCCAGGAAGGGTCTTGCGGGTGTCCAGTAGCTTAACCGAGGTCCCTTTCACCAGATCGGCGTAGTAATGGCTGCGGGTGGCTGTGCCGGATAAGGTTTGCAGAAAGTTTAATGCGCAGCGCTCTCCTGTCAGCAGAGAACGGGCCTTGCCTTCCAGCGTGAACAGCTGTTGATTGGCATTAACCTGGTCGCCGTCTTCTACTTTCCAGCTGACAATCACATCAGGATCTACTTGTCTGAATACTTCCGTCACCCAGTTTTGACCGCAGATGACGGCATCTTCACGGACAATAACCTGTGCTTTTGCCAGCTGTGTCTCGGGAATCAGGGCTGCAGTGATGTCGCCGCTGCCTATATCTTCCTCAAGGGCTCTGCGTACGCTGATTTCCAGATCTTGTTTCAGAAAATGCTGTTTTGACAAGTGAGATTTTGAACGATCTGCGTGAGTCATCTGTAGTTCCGACGTCTATGATAGTGGCTCGATTATGATAGTAGCTCGATTCGCTTGGCTGACTGTAGGCGAATGGAAATGAAAAAAGGTCGTTGTTGGCGGCGTGCATTGTACCAGATTTGCGGAAATGCTCCAGAATTGAGCAAGAGTTGAAGTGACAGCCTTAATCTCAAGTATACTTTCGAAATATTTTATTAATGAGTGAATATAAAACGTTGAACAAACTTCAGTTTAGGGTTATCAGCGACCGGCTGCTAGAGGCCGGTTTTTGTGAGTCCCCAAATCAAAACCCAAGACCAGAGAGGCAAGTTGTTGATTTGCTGGTCATTCACAATATAAGTTTGCCGCCTAAAGTGTTTGGCACTCCTTATGTTAAGCAGTTTTTTCTAAATCAGCTGGAAGTCGATGCAGACCCTTATTTTTCTGAAATTGAGTCGCTAAAGGTTTCTGCACATCTTTTTATTGACCGTAAAGGAGAGGTTACCCAGTTCGTTTCTTTTGATTGCCGTGCCTGGCATGCGGGGGTGTCCAGTTTTGATGGTCGGGAAAATTGTAATGATTTTTCCATCGGTATAGAGCTTGAGGGCAGCGACGATATTCCCTTTACCGAGGAGCAATATCAAGTGCTCGTGGCTACCTGTAATGCTCTAATGGATCGGTATCCAGGCTTAGTTCCTGAACGGATTGTGGGTCATAGTGAAGTGGCTCCCGGTAGAAAAACAGATCCGGGACCTGCTTTTGACTGGGAGTACTTTCGTCGAATACTGCAAGCTTAGCGACAAAATGCTGTAAGCCATAGAGGGATAAAGGGCTGTCCTGATTTTAGTAATCTTGACTTGAGGCAAACGCCAGCAATTTCTGGGAATCTAGTTATCAAATTTATTGGTAACAATAATGATTTCTATTTATCATGCCCTTAGCTATGTGGTTTATAGGGTTATTCCCGATTTTTTACGGGGTTTCCAAAACAAGTGTAAAAGTCTAAGGCGTTTGTTGTATGGAAAGGCTGCTCAAAATTGACGATATAGAATGTCGTTATCAGACACAAAAAATTGTTGAGGGGCTGTCGTTCGAAGTTAAGCAGGGTGAGATAACCTGCCTGTTAGGCCCCAGTGGCTGTGGAAAAACAACGGTTCTGCGTGCGATCGCTGGTTTTAACCCGATATATAGTGGAAGCATATCTCTCAATGATCGGGTTATTGCACAACCTGGAAAAAGTGTCCCTCCTGAGCAACGTAGTATTGGCATGGTATTTCAGGATTATGCTCTATTCCCGCATCTAAGCGTTCGTAATAATGTTACTTTTGGCTTGACGAAACTCTCGCGCAAGGAAAAGAACCGGGTTGTCGATCACCTTTTGCAGTTGGTCGAACTGGAAGGTATGGCGGATCGATATCCTCATGAATTGTCGGGGGGGCAGCAGCAGCGTGTGGCATTGGCTCGTGCTCTGGCGCCTAAGCCACAATTGCTGTTGATGGATGAACCTTTTTCCAATCTGGATACAGAATTGCGTCGTCAATTGTCAGTGGAAGTGCGGGATATTCTAAAGGAAGAGAAAATTTCGGCGATTGTGGTTACCCATGATCAGGATGAGGCCTTTACCGTTAGTGATAAGCTGGGGGTCATTGCCCGTGGTCGGTTGCAACAATGGGATACACCTTTTGAAATTTACCACCATCCTGAAAATCCTGTAGTTGCAAGCTTTGTTGGAGAGGGTAAGTTTCTGCGTGGCAAAGCAGTCTCAGGAGATCTTGTTGACACAGATATTGGTCTGGTAAAAGCCTCAAAGGTTAGTTGGAGTGCCGGAGATCAGGTGGATGTTTTTGTCAGGCCGCATGAAATTGTGCCAGGATGCAATGGCTGTTCAGTGAATGGGGAAGTAATTAAGAAAGAATTTCTAGGGACATCCACACTTTATACTCTGAAACTACCCACGGGTCGATTAGTGGAGTCGTCCTTTATGGCTGATCATGATTATCAGGTGGGTGATTCAATAGGTTTGCGGGTGGAGACAGAGAAGCTGGTCGCATTTCGTGTTTAAGGGGTTGGAAGCATAGAGATGCTGGGTTGATAAAAAGCCCATAGCTCTTTGTTCAGTTGCTACTTGTTTCGTGATTCTTTGTTTTTTAGTTTCTACTCAGGAACTTTCGAATAAATCCATTATGTTCTTAATGAGTCCTCTGCTGCCCAGGGGGCAGGCTTCCCAAATAATCCTTATGTTGTCGTAATCCTGTAGCTCTAATTGGTTCGTTGTGATTCAGCAATGGAACGGCTGAGCAGTATGACCGGGATCAATCCCACCAGAACGATTAGTAATGCCCCTAAGGCTGACTCTTCCAGCATTTCATCAGACGCGTACTGATAGACATAAGTTGCCAGGGTATCAAAGTTAAAGGGCCGTAAAATCAGTGTGGCCGGCAGTTCTTTCATACAATCAACAAACACCACCAGCGCTCCCGTCATAATACCGCCCCTGATCAAAGGCAAGTGAACTTTGACCAGTGTTTGGAAGGTATTGAGGCCTAAGGAGCGAGAGGCCATGTCCATCGTCGGGGTTATCTTGGCGAGACTTGATTCAACTGAACCATGAGCTACGGCTAAAAACCGTACTACATAGGCAAACAGTACAGCAAAGATGGTTCCGCTGAGCAGCAAACCCGTAGATACCCCAAAATACTCACGCATTAAACTATCTACACCGTTATCAAAAGCAGCAAAGGGAATGATTACACCAATAGCCAGCACTGCGCCCGGCAACGCGTATCCCAGATTGGCAAAACGAACCACCCCAACCAAGCCCCTGCCGGGACTTAATCGTTTACTGTAAGCCAGTATCAGGCCCACCAGGCACGCGGCTACAGCCGCGGTTGCTGATAGTAAGAAACTGTTTCCTGCAATGATCAGAAACTCTTCGCTCCAGGTTTCATTGAAATTTTCGTATGCATATTTGCCGAGTAGTAGAAAAGGAATCACAAACCCCGCAATAAACGGTAGCAGGCAGGTTAAACTGGAAAAATACGCTGCCCAGCCTCTTAGCTCAAACCGTTCCAGGGTCTTGAAGCGATCAGAACTGTTAAATTGCTTTTGTCGTGCTCTCCCTATTCGTTCAAGGGTGATTAGAATTACCACAAATACCAGCATAAAACTGGCAATTTGTGCTGCTCCACCAAGGTTGCTCATATTAAGCCAGGTATCATAGATTCCTGCGCTGAGGCTTTTCACAGCAAAGTAGTCGACAGTGCCGAAATCATTAATAGTTTCCATGGACACCAGCGAAAGGCCGACAGCGATACCAGGGCGAGCCATGGGGAGTGATACCCGTAAGAAACTCTGGAATGCCGTGCAACCCAGGGTACGGCTGGCGGCTTGGATGTTGGCGGAATGTTCAAGAAAAGAGGCTCTGGCCAGCATATAAATATAGGGGTAGAGCACGAGTGCCAGCATAAGGATAGCACCACCCAGAGTCCGTATATCGGGAAACCAGTAGTCCTGATAACTGCTCCAGCCAAAGAATCTACGAAGCGCACCCTGTACTGGGCCTGCGTACTCAAGTAGGTCTGTATAAACGTATGCAATAACATAGGCAGGAACTGCAAAGGGTAGCAGCAGCGCCCATTCAAACATTTTTCTGCCCGGAAAGTTGCACATGGTAACCAGCCAGGCAGTGCTGACACCGATGAGAATAGATAATCCTCCAACCCCGATCATAAGAATAAGCGTAGTGGAGATATAGGTCGGGAGTACGGTTGCTGCCAGGTGTGACCAAATGTTCTCGCTTGGAAAGAGAGACAAGTAGAAGACTGATACTACGGGTAAGGCAACGAGTACGGCTACGACTAGAGCGCTGAAAAACCAGCGACGATGGGAGTCTGTTGATACTAGATTGGACGTGTCGGCCGCTAAAGGAGGCTTATGTGCCATTGGCGTGGGTTGAGTTGAACTGCTGCTCATGGGCGCGGGGGTTACCTATCGTCACCAAAAAAAGCAAACGGTAGTCAACTATGACTACCGTTTGTTGAGAACTCAGAGAATTCTCAATACATGAGCGCTATTATCAGTTATCGAAGCCGACTTTATCAACCAGTTTAGAAGCTTTGGAGCGATTGGCTGCAATTGTTGCCAAGCTCATGTCGTCTGCTTTGAAGTCACCCATGTACTGATCAAGCAGTGAAGACTTAGGGGTGCCAGGACGAACAGGGAATTCAAAATTCTCTTGCGCGTACATGTACTGGGCCATTGGGCCGCTTAGGAACTCCATAAGCTTGATGGCATTGTCCTTGTTTTTAGAGTGTTTAGTTAAAACAACACCGCTGATACCCATGTGTGCTCCACGGTCAGCCTGATTAGGGAATAACAGGTTTACAGACTGAGCCCAGCCGATTTGCTCCGGTTTCTTGGCGTTAGTAATCATTTTTCCGAAGTAGTAGCTGTTGCCAAGAGCGACATCACAAACCCCTTCTTTTACGGCCTTGACCTGAGCCCGGTCATTACCCTGTGGTTTGCGAGCCAAATTGGCTTTTACGCCCTCCAACCACTTCTCAGCCTCTGCTTCTCCGTGGGTTGCGATCATGCTTCCGACCAGAGACAGGTTATAGGTGTGTTTGCCGCTGCGGGTACAAACCTTGCCTTTCCATTTGGGGTCAGCCAGATCTTCGTAAGTCTTTATTTCACCTTCTTTAACACGCTCTTTGGATGTGTAAATGATACGAGAGCGAGTTGTTAGTCCAAACCACTGATCATCAGGATCTCTGTATTGGCTGGGAATATTCTTTTCCAGTACAGGGCTGTCGACAGCCTGAGTTAGCCCTTTGTTGACAATGTCGTAAATCGGTCCGATATCTGGAGTTAAGAAAAGGTCCGCATTGGTGTTCTGACCCTCATTCTCGATACGTTCAATAAGTCCTTTTTTGGCAAAAATAACGTTTACTTTTATGCCGGTCTCGTCGGTAAATGCTTTCAGCATCGGTTTGATCAAGAATGCCTGCCTGGCAGAGTAGATGTTAACTTCTTCGGCCGCGTTGGCAGAGGCCGCGCTGACTGCTGCAACCATAGGTAGTGCAGAAACAGAAAGTAGGGTAAGCGCGGAGAAACGTTTGATTTTTCCAAAAGACAGCATTCTTTTCGAACCTCGCATAATGATATAAACAATAATGAGAAGGATTCTTATTAATATTCAGGGTAAAGTCAATAGTTGTAACCCCTCTATTCTTGATATGTATTAATTCAGACTGTCTTGCTGATCGGATTTAGAGGTAGTGATGTAGCGCTTTGGTCATGAGAAGTTACTCAGAACAGCTTTGCCAGTAGTACGGACAACGCTGTTTCAACTCGGAGTATCCTTGGACCCAAGTGAATAGGCTTGAACCCGGCATTAGATAATTTTTCAATTTCATACGGGATAAATCCACCTTCCGGTCCTATGGCAAGTACGGTTGTGTTGGAAACAAGTCCATTTGAATCTGGATGAGGGCAGGGGACTGCATTGTAGGGATGTGCAACCAATAACCGCTTGTTCTGGCTGATATTTGGTAATTCGTCTTCAACGAATGGTTTAAATCGCTTTTTGAGGCTGACCTTGGGCAACCCTGTGTCTATCCCCTGCTCCAGCCCAAGGCAAAGATGCTCATTAATTTTTTCCGGTTGCAGAAAAGGGGACTGCCAATAGCTTTTTTCAACGCGATAGGCGTTTATCAGTATGAGATCAGCCACCCCCATCGTGGCGCAGGTTTGAAAAATACGCTTGAGCATTTTGGGTCGGGGAAGAGCCATAATCAGCGTGAGTGGTAGTTTTTCTGGAGGCTGGGCAGATAACTCCACCTCCAGCTGCATTTTTTTCTGGTCGATAAATATAACCCGACCGCTGCCTATTTTGTCATTTAGCAGGCCCACTTTGAGTATGTCTCCCAAGCGTGCCTGATGCACTTTCAGGCAGTGCTGGAAGCGTCGATCATCAATAATGACGCGGCCTGGAGCAGAGAAATCTTTAGCTGTGAGCAGAAGTAAGTTCATGACTGTTATGTGATTTCCGTAGTACTACGTATAGATTCCAGGTGACACAAGCTGTTAAAAATAGTCTGCGAGCAGAGTCTGGTCACTTGACTTGAATTAGGAATGGTTTTGTCGTCTAGCATAAACCACTTTGCGAACCGGGCAATAGCATTTGCGATCTTGGTAATAATAAACGTGCTGCTTATGTCTGATTGTGGGTAGAGTGTCGTATGTCAGGCTAAATATTTGAAACTGATTGCATTTGTGGTGGAACTTAGTTAAAAAATTGCAATGGACTCGATGTGCTTTCCTGAGCTTGAACTGAGAAAGCGGGTCTTTGGCACCAGATAATTAAAAAAATAGTGCAGGAGAATGATTTCATGAAAAGACGTGAGCTTTTAAAAACCGGTCTGGCAGGTATGGGTGGCGTTGCTGCTGCAACTACACTTTCTGCTCCGGCAATTGCTAAAGAGCGTATGGAAATAAACATGGTTTCCACCTGGCCAAGGGACTTTCCCGGGTTAGGTACCGGTGCACAGCGTTTTGCCAAGCGTTTATCCGATATGAGTGATGGACGTATCCAGGTTAATTACTACGCCGGCGGTGAGCGTGTTAAGCCCTTCGACTCCTTTGATGAAGTAGCCTCTGGTAATGCTCAGATTTATCATGGCGCAGAGTATTACTGGAAAGGTAAACACCCTGGCTTTGCGTATTTCACAGCTGTGCCTTTTGGCCTGACTTATACAGAAATGAATGCCTGGATTCGCTTTGGTGGGGGTCAGGAGCTCTGGGATGAGTTGGGAGCCGAGTTTGGTGTGAAGGGGTTAATGTGCGGTAATACAGGCGTTCAGATGGGAGGTTGGTTCCGCAAGGAGATCAATTCTGTTGATGATCTGAAAGGCCTGAAAATGCGTATACCGGGTCTTGGTGGTGATGTTATGGCCAAATTGGGTGCATCCCCTGTTTCCCTTCCAGGAAGTCAGATCTATGAAAACCTGGTTTCCGGTGCTATTGATGCGACCGAATGGGTAGGCCCTTGGAATGATAGTTTTATGAAATTCTATGAGGCTGCCAAGTACTACTACTATCCAGGCATGCATGAGCCGGGCGCGATGCTTGCTATCGGCATGAACAAAGAATGGTGGGACGGGTTGTCAAAGTCCGATCAACTGATGGTTAACGCTGCCGCCTCGATGGAAAATGATGTCATGATGGCGGAATACAACGCCAAAAATGGTGAAGCACTGGCTAAGTTGATCAACGAGCAGGGTGTGAAGCTGCGTCAGTTCAACGATGATGTCTATGATGCCTTTGGTGAGGCTGCTGACGAAGTGTTTGAAACCGTTCGTCAACACAGCGACCTCGCGGCACGTATTCATGACAGCTTTGTCGCTTCTCGTAGTACTGTTGGTGCCTGGGCTAAGATCTCTGATCAGGCCTATGTCGAACAACGTAACCGCGTTCTCGACCTGTAATCAAAGTGCGCTGTGGTTGCACGGAGCCTGCTAGCTCCGTGCAGTTGGTACCGTACTTTCAATATTTTTTTATCGTCAGTCTTTCAACTATTGTTGAGGTTGACGGCTGCGGGCCTGCCTCAGCGCCACTATACTTTCAGTAATCCTTTGATTGTGCAGGCGCTAGCATATGAATGACACTGGTACCCCTACGTCAGTGGAGTCGGCTGTCGGTGATCCCGATAATAGCCGAGAAACTGGCGATTCAAGCAATTCGTTAATAGACAAGATGGCCCGTATTCTGGCGACATCAATAGTCATAACCGCATTACTATTCTTATTTAATAATTATCTTATTTTCTGGTTAGAGTGGCCGGGGCTGTTGGAGTTTATCTCCCATCAGCAATGGTTCGGCTTCTCTGCACCGAAAAATCCCTTAACTGCTGAGGAGGTTCCCTTGGGTTGGCTACAACTTGCCAGCTATCTGGGGGGAATCGTTTTGGTTGCTGTTTTTGTGATGATTACACCCAGGAGGGGGCTCCGGGTTGACGCCAAAGTGCTGTCAGGTTTTGCTGCCTATATAGTCAGGGCTGCATTCTGGGCTGTCTTTATTGTGGGTCTGGTGGATATGACTATCTCTTTGCTTAGGGTTGAAGAGCTGTTATCCCTTTTTGTTGGTGAGCAAATGACTCAGGATTTGGGGCGTCCACAGTATCGTGCTATCAATGTCCATTATCCGCTTATTGTCCTATCGTTTATTGTTGCTCTCTTTACTCGTTCTTTAGGTTTTACCTGGCTGGCATTATTAGTCGTTTTAGCGGAATTTCAGATAGTCCTGCTGCGCTTTGTTTTCTCTTATGAGCAAGTGTTTATGGGAGATTTGGTGCGTTTCTGGTATGCCGCGCTATTTTTATTTGCCAGTGCCCATACTCTCGTTTGTGAAGGGCATGTTCGTGTGGATGTGCTTTACGCACACTTTGGTCATCGGGCCAAGGCATGGTCCAATACCTTTGGGTTGCTGGCACTTGGATTGCCTCTTTGCTGGATTATTCTGACAATGGGCATGTGGGTTAAAGGAAGTAGTATCAATAGCCCTCTTTTAAGCTTTGAGGTGTCTCAGGCCGGCTACGGGATGTATGTCAAATATATGATGGTCGCCTACCTTGTTATTTTTGCACTATCTATGATCGTCCAGTTTTGCAGTTATCTGTTAAGCAATATCGCCGATCTGCGTAGCGAACCTGGCGCAGAAAAACCTGCCGTCACTTTCAGCCACTAAGCCTGAACTAAAATAATAAGGTAAAGATCATGGAGTTGTTTTTTCTCGTTGTCCTCATCCTGCTGATGGTGATAGCCCTGACCTCCGGCTTCCCTGTCGCGTTTTCTCTTCCGGGCTCTGCTATTTTAGCGATTGGGTTAGCTGCGTTGTGTGGATGGCTATTTGCCGATGATGCCAGTGCTTATTTTGCCGAAGGGGGACCCATACAATGGCTTAGTGCCGGGGTAACAAACTTCCGAAGTTTATATTGGGATGTGGAGCGTGACACGCTTATTGCTATTCCTTTGTTCATATTCATGGGGATCATGCTTCAGCGCTCAAAGATCGCTGAAGATCTGTTAGTCGCTATGGCGCAGCTGTTTGGGCCCGTTCCTGGTGGTTTAGGTATTTCTGTTGTTATTGTCGGAGCTTTATTGGCAGCAACTACCGGTATCGTTGGAGCAACGGTTATCGCAATGGGATTGATTTCTCTGCCTGCCATGCTACGTAACAATTATTCAAAATCTCTTGCCTGTGGAACCATATGTGCGTCGGGAACGCTGGGGCAGATTATTCCTCCCTCTATCGTGTTAATCATACTTGCAGATCAGCTGTCCAGCGCGGCGGATCAGGCAAGTACTATGCGCAAGGCAGAATATAAAGAAGCCACTGGCGAATTTGCAATGCCGTCTGCATTTGATATCACTTCAGCCAGTGCGGGTGATATGTTCATGGGGGCGTTGATCCCTGGGTTGATGTTGGTAGGGCTGTATATTTTGTACATTCTTATCACGGCGCTGATCAGACCCAAGTCCGCACCGCCAGTACCCTATGATGGTAAGTATGATCGTCAGTTTATTATCAATGTACTCTTAGCTCTGGTGCCGCCGCTTGGGCTTATTCTGGTAGTGCTGGGCTCTATTATTCTCGGGATAGCAACTGTTAATCAGGCTGGTGCCATTGGTGCAGTAGGTGCGATGATTATGGGGGGCTACCGATTGACCGGTGGCCAAAGAAACAGTTATTACCCCGCTGTATTGGCTATTGGATCTACAATAGCGATTGGAGTTGTACTTTCTTTCTACGATATCAATATTAAGAACATCAAGAACCAAAGTGACATCACGGGTATTGCTCTGGCGGTTGTTGCTGTTACCGGCTTATTGGTTGCGGTGATCTGGAGTGCTTGGCGAGCATATAAAATTGAGAATACGCTCAATGAGGTGATGGTCGAAACTGCAAAAACGACTTCCATGGTCTTTATCATACTGATCGGTGCAGCCATGCTGACCTCTGCTTTTCGGGGGTTTGGCGGTGAGCATCTGGTTAAGGAGTTTCTGACCGGGCTCCCTGGTGGTTTTTGGACCCAGTTTGTTGTTGTAATGGTGGTCATATTTTTGTTGGGTTTCTTCCTTGATTTCATTGAAATCGCGGTAGTTGTAGTCCCCATCGTGGCGCCTATTCTTTTGGCTGATCCAGGAGCAAATATTACTGCGGTCTGGTTGGGCGTTATGATCGGGCTTAACATTCAAACCTCCTTTCTGACTCCTCCTTTTGGTTTTGCACTGTTTTATCTGCGTGGTGTTGCGCCAAAAATTGTTAAAACACTGCATATATACAAGGGGGCTGTGGTCTTTATCGGCTTGCAGTTGCTGGCGTTGGTGATCGCTGGAATGTTCCCGATAATGGTGAATTATCTGCCCAACAGGACTCACCTGACGTCCGAGACGGCACCGCCGCCGATGAATCCCCGATTACAGTCTTGTATGGAAGATTATGTATTCAATATTTATGACACCGAGGGAGACCGGCTGCGGGCTAGTATTGATCGAGTTAAGGCGGCGGATATCAGCTATTTGCCGAAGAAGCAGCGGGAATCTCTTGCGGCCGGCTTTGATAAGGCATCAGCAACCTTTGGTTTGGTAGAAAACATTAGGCTAGCCGAGCAAAAACTGGCTGATTACAGCCCTGACTACCGCCCACTACACTACCAGGTGCGAGATTTGCAGGAGGAAATTCGAGATCGTAATCAATTAATTACCGATTACGAACGGGATTTTGTACGAATCTCCCGAGAAGATAAGGTCGACCAGGTGCGTCTTGATAATCTGCAGCAAAAAATATCAGAGATTAAGTCTGAGCAAGCGCAGTTAGAAGCACAAGTACCTGCTGAGTGGGTGTCTGCCCGTAAGGGCTATACGGATCTGTCTTCCGCTGTTAAGAAGGCTAAAAGCAGCTATCGTAACAACGTCGACGGTGCTTATGAAGCAGTCACAGAGCTACGGCAGGTAATTGATGATGCGGAGGCTCTTGCTGCATTAGAGCCTGATCTTTTAGGCCTGGAAGAGGTGATTACAGAAGTAACATCTAAGCCAATGGCAAAAGAGGCAATGGACAAAATCAAGGCTGTAGAAAGCTCCTTGGGTTCTGTCGCATCTGCGAGCGCGATTAAGAGTAAGCTTTCTAAAGCACGCCGCGCATTAAAGAAAAAGCCAAATACTGAAAAGGCCCTTAAACAGCTGAAGCAAGGGTTAAAAGTATTTGCTAACGAGGTGGAGTGGCGCCGAAGGGCTGCGACTGAGTTGGCTCCGGCGCTGGCGGAATATGATGATGCGATTAAGCACAGTATTGGTTTGCGCTTGCAGAAACGCTTGACCATCGACCAGGCTGAATTCGTAGCAAGCTGCCAATCTGTTCACAGGGATATTTCACTTAACTTTTAATTTCGATAATCCTGTCACGGCACTGATTCAGTACCGTGACAGGTGATCGGAGTGATTGTACTGAAGGGATATATCCTGGTTAAATTTGAATGCAATGAGATTGCTTGAGTTGGCTTACTGAATTGCAACCCAGTAGTGCCATGGATCTTTCAATCTCAGTTTTAAGGAGTATTAAAGCTTGTTCCACTCCCGCTTGGCCTCCAGCGGCTAAGCCGTAGAGGTACGGGCGTCCAATTGAGCAAGCGTTGGCCCCTAACGCTAATGCCTTAATGACGTCGGTTCCGCGGCGAATTCCACCATCAACAATCAGTTCCAGTTGATCACCGATTGCCTCTCTAATGGGAGCAATGCAATCGATGGGAGCGGGTGTGCAGTCTAGTTGTCTTCCTCCATGGTTTGAAATCATCAGGGCACTTGCGCCGATATCCAGTGATTTTTTTGCATCATCAGGGCTTTGTACGCCCTTGATTACAAAAGGACCGTCCCATTGTTCTGCCAGCCAGGCGGCGTCATCCCAATTGATCGAGCGATCAAATTGGCTGTTAACATACTCGACTAGCCCAACGGTACCTTTGCCGATTGCATCAACCCGGTGGGCTACATTGGCCAGCTGGAAATCAGGATTACGCCAAAGGTTAAGAGCCCACTGAGGATGGCTGGCAAAGCTTAACAGGCTTTTCAGGGTGAATTTGGGTGGCATGCTCATACCATTAATCAGATCCCGCTCTCTGTTTCCAGCCAGTGGAGTATCGACTGTCAGACACAGTGCTTTATATCCAGCCGCTTTGCAGCGTTGTACAAATTCTCGAGTAAGCTCTCGATCTTTTAAAATATAAATTTGGAACATCTTAGGGCTTGTTGTTTCGCGGGCAATATCTTCAAGGCTGGTAGTGGCCATTGTGGATAGACTATAAAGTGTACCAAGCTTGTCTGCTGCTCTGGCGACGGCATATTCTTTGTCGTGATGAAATAGCCTGGACATTCCCGTTGGGGCCAGAAGCAAGGGCATAGCCAGCTCGCAACCCAGTACCTGGGTTGCGAGATCAATACTCTCAATATTGTTAAGATAGTTGGGTAACAACTGATAGTCATTGAAGGCATTGGAGTTGCGCTTCATCGACCATTCATCGTCTGCTCCTCCATCAATATAGTGAAACATCGGGGCAGGTAGGCGGCGCTTGGCTAGTGCTCGCAAGTGTTCGATATTAAAGCAATGGTCAAGCGCTGACATGCTATGTCCTTCCTTATTCTATTGTTAAAGCCGATGCCTGTTGGTAACTTTATGATGTAAAAATTACTCAGCAACAAGGAAGATAACAAGACGCTTAGGACCATGGGCTCCCATTTGTAATTTTTGCTCGATATCCGCGCTTCTGGAAGGGCCTGTTATCATATTTACGGTGCGGGGCATTTCTGCTCTTTGGCTGCGTAGTTTATCCCAGGCTTCTTCATAGGCTCCGACGATATTACTTTGGCGAAGCATGACCAAATGGATGTCCGGTAGGAAGTTTAACGTGGTTGGAGAATCTGCGCCGGAAAGCAGCATTAGTGTTCCTGTTTCAGCAATGCCTGCAAATGAGCTGGTCAGGCTTACTAAATCACCTGCTTGGGCTGGGCGACGTTCAATGGTTATATCTCTAAGCACACTCCAGTCGAGCTGGCTGAGTTCCGCAGAGTTGGCACTGACCAGGTGCGTGAGTTTATTTTCACCAAGGAATTTATTAACAGCGAATGGGAATTCTGAGCTGTTATCCAGTTTTATTAATTCAGCAGAGGCTTCAGCAACCATTTCGATAAAAAGCTGGATCTGTTCGTTGTGGGGCAGTTTGCTGCGAGCAGGTATGGTGTTGCTGGGGTGTTCCTTAAGTCTGCCCTGCACAGCTTTTAAGGCATCTCCCTGCAGAGCATCACGTTTTAGACCACGGCGTATATTGGCAAATATCTGTTCACGAGAAGAGCTCATGCTAACTCCGGCACTTATTGTCTGGGTGTGAAGGACTTGTTTCTGTTGATTGGTTCTTTTTCCACTGGTCCATAAACGTACCGCCTTCGGGTGCGGGTAGATCTCTCCAGGCTGTCCAGCCATTTTTTAGGGGCAGTGAGCGGATACGTCGACTCTTTCCACCCATCAGCTTGAGCGAGAAGGCACTGGCACGAGCCAGCCAGCGATAAAGGGCTGGTCGTTTTGCAAAGTAGGCCCAAGTGCCTATTCCAAATCGAAAACCTTTGGGGGAAAGGTGTTTTTCAAATTCCTTTTCTCGCCAGTGCCGCATCATTTTGGGTAATGGGATGTGCACAGGACACACTGATTCGCATTTACCGCAGAAAGTTGAAGCATTGGGGAGGTGGCCTGATTTCTCGATACCAATCAGTTTTGGCGTCAGAACCGAACCCATAGGACCGGGGTAGACCCAGCCGTAAGCGTGTCCGCCAACGGCACCATAAACCGGGCAATGATTCATACAGGCCGAACAGCGAATACATCGGAGCATGTCTTGAAACTGGGTGCCAATCATTTCACTTCGGCCATTATCCAGTAATACTACGTGGTATTCCTCGGGGCCATCAGCATCGTTTTCGCGGCGAGGGCCGGTGGATAGAGTGTTGTATACGGTGAACTCCTGGCCGGTAGCGGATCGAGCTAACAGGCGCAGAAACAGAGACATATCTTCCAGCGTCGGGACAACCTTGTCTATGGTGGTAATAACGATGTGCACGCGCGGCAGAGTTTGTGTTAAATCACCATTGCCTTCGTTGGTCACGATTATAGTGCTGCCGGTTTCCGCCACACAGAAGTTGGCGCCGGTAATGCCTACGTCTGCTGCGACAAACTTGTCGCGTAAAACTTCACGGGCCTCCTGCATTAGAGCAGCAGGATCGCTGGTATGGGGAGTGCCGTGTTTTTCTGAAAAAATGCTACTGACATCATCAAGGTTAAGATGTATCGCCGGTGCAATGATGTGGCTGGGATGGTCCTCACGCAGCTGTAGTATGTATTCACCGAGGTCTGTTTCTACCGGTTGAACACCATTGCTCTCCAGATACTCATTTAGATTGATCTCTTCAGAAACCATGGACTTGCCTTTGGTGACCGTTTTGGCGTTCGCTTTTTGGCAAATATCCAGGATCGCTTTTCTGGCATCTTCTGCATCACAGGCCCAATGGACGTTACCTCCATTTTTTGTCACATTGGTTTCGAATTCTTCGAGGTAGAAATCCAGGTTTGCGATAACATGGTTTTTAATATCACGACCTTCGTTACGCAGTAGTTCAAATTCCGGCATTCGTTGTACAGCGTTGGCACGTTTTACCGGGAAGCCGTTCCTGAGGTTACCGAGTGCTTTCTGAAGTCCGGGATTATCCAGAGCTTTCTTGGAACTGTTTTTAAAGTCCGGGCTGTTGATCTGCATATTCAGTTCCCTAATTTAAAGTTCGTTAGCCAGGTCGTATTGGGCTTCGCCAATAGCGGGGGCCTGGGTCATATTGGCCAAAACCTCCACTACGTGTCTAACCTCTATTGTTGATCCTTCCCGTTTGAGCTTGCCCGCCATATTGAGTAGGCAGCCTAAATCTCCACCCAGCAGCGTCTTGGCGCCAGTATCTTCGGCATTGCTTGACTTGTTTGATACCATGCGATTAGAAATATCCGGATACTTAATGCAAAACGTGCCACCAAAACCACAGCAGGTTTCGGCCTCATTCATTTCTTTGATATCCAGGTTGTCTATTTTTCCAAGCAACTGACGAGGCTGGTTTTTGACTCCCAGTTCCCGCAGACCTGCACAGGAGTCGTGATAGGTAATTGAGCCCTGATAATCCGCAATAATTTGATCAAAACTAAGTATGTCAGTGAGAAAAGATGTTATTTCATAGGCTCGTGTAGCAAGGGTTTCAGCTCTGGCTTTATAAGGATCATTGTCAGAGAACAATTCCGGATACTGTCTTAGCATGCCTATGCATGAACCCGAAGGGCCTACGATATATTCAAACCCATCGAACGCGTCTATAACATTTTTAGCTATCTCTGCAGTGCTGCTTCTGTCGCCTGAATTGAAACTTGGCTGGCCACAACAGGTCTGGGTGTCCGGTACTTCGACGATACAGCCTGCTTGCTCAAGTAATTTAACCGTCGCAAAACCAATACTGGGGCGAAACATGTCAACCAGACAGGTGACAAATAGTCCGACACGATGGGGTGGATTAGTTAGGGTCATGTTATCTACCTGAAATTTTTGGCTGGGTTAGCGGTGAGCTTATTCGTTCGAAGTAGTCAGCGCATCTGTAAAACCTGTAATAACCTTAGCTTATCGTGGAAAAAGAAATAAAATTTAACTATAAAGTGGTCTGACCATGGTTCTGCTGGTGTTTATGTCTGCTTATTTACTCTGATTAGCGTATTTGAGTAACTCTTGGAAGAATTGTAACGATCAGAGTAGTGTGGTTCAGAAAGGTTAATGCGAAAAGAAATGAAGCAACGTTGGAGTTGTTGATAGTGGCTTGGAGTCATTGATAGTGGCAAGTACAACAGAAGGCAACCAGGACGGTGTTGTCCATCGTGTTGCTCTGGAGTTGGAGCGCAGGATCGTTTGTGGCGATATATGCCCGGGACAAAAGTTACCCTCGCAACGAAAGCTGGCAGAGGACTTAGGTGTCTCCCGCTCGTCGGTGCGGGAGGCTGTGCAGGAGTTACAGAGCAAGGGTTTGATTGAGACTTATCATGGTGGAGGGAGTTTTAGTAAAAACTTACTCGAAGGTTTCTATCAGTTGCCAATAACCACTTCTCATACTGACCAGCAATTACTAAAGGATCAGCAGTTCAGTAGTCATGATATCCAGCATCAAGTGATGGAAATGCGTGAAATTCTGGAAGGTGAAGCGGCTTATTTTGCGGCCCTTCGTGCTTCAGACAGACAGCTTGAGGCGTTGAGTGAAGAGTATCAGCGCATGCTGCGGCGCAGTAGTGGTGAGACCACGCTTAAAAAGGCTAAGGCGGACCTCAGGTTTCATATGATGATTGCGGAATCAAGCCATCACCTGCTGGTAATCTCTATAAGTCAGGTAATGTACAGCAAGTATTTTAACGCTATCTATGGAGTTTTATCCCGAACTTTAAAGAAAACGGGAAAGTATCCGCCGAAAATTAGTATGCAGCATGCCGATATCTATCAGGCCGTAATAGGTCGAGATGCGCGAGCAGCGCGTCAGGCTGCCTCAGAACATATACGCTATACTCGCCAGCAATTAACCGGCCCTTTTCGGAGCTAAGAATGCACAGGTTTGAGTATTCTGGCCATTGAAACAACGAAGGTTCAGCTGATCTGCTGAAAATTCAGCTCCTTATCTCTTGTCGTGAGACTCCAGAGGCTGATAAAATCCCGCCTTGGCTTTTCGGGCCTCAATAGCTTTTTCATATTTGATTTCCAAGCCAGACTTGGATTCAGTCTCACGGGAGACGGGGCTATTGATTAAAATGTGGTGCGATGCTGTACCTGGTTAGTACAGTACGCTTTTTTGCTTTGTATCTTGTTTATCCTAATGTGGCCTTTGGTAGGGGTCACCACTGGGAAAGGAATTATCATGCCTGTTATTACTCTTCCTGATTCTAGTACTCGTCAATTTGACCAAGCGGTTACCGTCCATGATGTTGCCGCCTCTATTGGTCCTGGATTGGCAAAAGCGGCACTTGCCGGCAAGGTTAATGGAGAGCTGGTCGATACCAGTTACCTTATTGAAGCTGATACTGATCTTGCTATTGTTACGGCAAGGGATGAGGAAGGGTTGGAAGTTATTCGGCACTCATGCGCTCACCTGATGGCTATGGCCGTCCAGGAGTTGTTCCCCGGAGCGCAGGTTACTATAGGGCCGGTTATTGAAGATGGTTTTTATTACGATTTTGCCTACGAGCGTGCTTTTACCCCGGAAGATCTTCAGAAAATCGAAGCGAAGATGAAAGAATTGGTTAAGGCTGACTTGCCCGTTTCCCGCTCAATGATGTCACGAGAGGATGCGATAAAATTCTTCAAAGAACTGGGGGAGGACTACAAAGTCCAGATTATTGAGGATATTCCTGCTGAGCAGGAACTTTCCTTTTATAAGCAAGGAGACTTTATTGACCTGTGTCGCGGTCCTCACGTTCCGAGCACCAGCCATATTAAAGCGTTCAAATTGATGAAGGTTGCAGGGGCATATTGGCGTGGAAACTCCAAGAATGAAATGCTTCAGCGCATCTACGGCACCGCCTGGTCAGATAAAAAGGCACTAAAGGCCTATCTGCATCGTTTGGAGGAAGCTGAAAAGCGAGATCATCGTAAGTTAGGCAAGCGAATGGATCTCTTTCACACTCAGGAAGAGGCTCCAGGCATGGTGTTCTGGCACCCGAACGGCTGGACTATCTATCAAGTGATTGAGCAATACATGCGCAGCGTGCTCGATCGTCACGATTACCGGGAGATAAAAACCCCTCAGGTCGTTGATCGTGCCTTGTGGGAGCGCTCTGGTCATTGGGACAAATTTAGCGAAATGATGTTTACCACTCATTCTGAAAGTCGCGATTATGCGGTCAAACCGATGAACTGTCCCTGCCATGTGCAGGTATTTAACCAGGGTTTGAAGAGCTACCGTGATTTACCCTTGCGCTTGGCCGAGTTTGGTTCCTGTCATCGTAATGAGCCTTCAGGTACTCTGCACGGGTTGATGCGGGTGCGTGGTTTTACTCAGGACGATGCGCATATCTTCTGTAGCGAAAGCCAGATACAGGATGAAGTTGCGGAATTTATCGATCTTCTTTATGCGGTTTACCGGGATTTCGGTTTCAGTGACATTATTCTGAAGCTGTCTACTCGCCCTGAGCAGCGTGTGGGGAGTGACGAAGTCTGGGATAGGGCAGAGCAGGCATTGGCTGCCGCACTTGATGGTAAAGAGCTACCCTGGGAAGAGCTGCCGGGTGAGGGTGCGTTCTATGGGCCCAAGATAGAATTTTCATTAAAGGATTGTTTGGGCCGGGTTTGGCAGTGTGGAACTATCCAGGTGGACTTTTCTATGCCGGGCCGTCTTGATGCTCAGTTTGTCAATGAGGCTGGAGATCGGGAAACTCCGGTTATGTTGCATCGGGCTATTTTGGGTTCCTTTGAGCGCTTTATTGGTATTTTGATTGAGGAGTACGCTGGAGCAATGCCTGCCTGGTTGTCTCCCAAGCAAGCCGTTATTTTAAATATTACCGATAATCAGGCCGATTTTTGCCGTGAAATTGAAAAAACTTTGAAAGATCGTGGATTTAGAGTGCATGCGGACTTGAGAAACGAGAAGATCGGCTTTAAAATTCGCGAGCACACAATTCAGAAGGTCCCTTATCAGCTGGTAGTCGGCGATAAGGAAGTTGATTCTAAAACCGTAACCGTACGCCTGAGAACCGGAGAAGATTTAGGTTCCATGTCCATCGATCAGTTCAGCCAATTGCTGACTGAAGATATAGCGCGTAAAGGGCGGGATGTAGCGGAGAGCTGAACATCAAAAGAGGAAATAGCAAAGGCGCGAGCAAGAAAGCGACGATCAATGAACAGATCGAAGCCAACGAGGTCCGTCTTGTAGGCGCCGAGAGTGAACAACTTGGTATTGTTTCTATTGAGGAGGCACTCAAGGCAGCGCAAGAAGCGTCCTTGGACTTAGTGCTTATCGCGCCAGATGCGGAGCCAGTAGTCTGTAAACTTATGGACTACGGTAAACATGTTTTTGAACTGAAGAAGCAGAAAGCTGAGCAACGCAAAAAGCAGAAGCAGACACAGGTCAAAGAAATGAAGTTCCGTCCAGGAACTGAAGAAGGGGATTATCAGGTAAAACTGCGCAACCTGATACGTTTCCTAGAAGGTGGAGACAAGGCGAAAGTGTCCTTGAGGTTCCGTGGTCGTGAGATGGCCCATCAGGATCTGGGTATGAAGCTGCTGAAACGAATCGAAGTCGATTTGGAAGAGCTGAGTACCGTTGAACAGTTTCCTAAGATGGAAGGCCGTCAGATGATCATGGTTCTGGCTCCCAAAAAGAAGAAGTAACACGCCTCAGCGAAAGCCTGTGTTCCTCGCTAATGCTCTTTTTTGAGCAGTGAGGGGGATGGGCCTTTGTTGTTTGAGCAGGTTATACAGAAACTAACGAATGCGTGGAGTAGTTTTAACATGTCTAAAATGAAAACTTGTAGCGGTGCTGCAAAGCGTTTCAAAAAAACCGCTAACGGCTTCAAGCGTAAGTCGTCCCATACTAGCCACATTCTGACCAAGAAAAGCACTAAGCGTAAGCGTCAGTTGCGAGGCACCAGTGAGGTGCATGCATCTGATATTGCTTTGGTTAAGCGCATGTTGCGCCAGGCCTAATTCTTTCGAATTAGTGTTTAGAATAGTTAGTAGAAGGATACAAATATGCCTCGCGTAAAACGTGGTGTTGTCGCTCGTCGTCGTCACAAGAAAATTCTCAAGCAAGCTAAAGGTTATTACGGAGCCCGTAGTCGGGTCTTTCGCGTAGCTAAACAAGCTGTCATCAAAGCTGGTCAGTATGCATACCGCGACCGTCGTCAGCGTAAGCGTCAATTCCGTGCTTTGTGGATTGCTCGTATTAATGCTGCCGCGCGTATCAATGGTTTGTCTTACAGCCGATTTATTGCGGGCCTGAAAAAAGCCTCTATTGAAATCGACCGTAAAGTACTGGCTGATCTGGCTGTGCATGAGAAGGCCGTATTTGCAGCAATTGTAGAAAAAGCCAAGGCTAGCCTGGCTTAAGACACCCGCCTATTGGGTAGATCTACTGCTGCTCGCGGGACCATATTCAAGAGCCAGCTATTGCTTTGTTCTTGATAGGTGACCGTAATTTGAATAGGGGAAGGGTGTATGCTCTTCCCCTATTTTGTTTTGAAAAACAGAATTTTGTAAGGCTGTGATTCTCGCAGCCATATAGGACCTAATCCCGCCTAGATGGTGAGAACGCCGGTATGCGGCGAATTTCGGAGTCCCGATGGAAAACCTAGAACTCCTGTTGGCCCAGGGCAAAGAGGCCGTAGAACAAGCAACAGATGAAAATGCTCTGGATCAGGTGCGTGTTCAGTACCTGGGTAAAAAGGGCGAGTTAACTCAGTTGCTGAAAAGCTTGGGTAAGCTTTCGGCAGAAGAGCGGCCTCAAGCGGGTGCTAAGATCAATGAAGCCAAGCAACAGCTGCAGGTCGTCATTAACGAACGTAAGGACATGCTTTCTACAGCAGCCTTGAATGCAAAGCTCGCTGCCGAGTCCATTGATGTGACCCTTCCAGGTCGTGGGCAGGTCTCTGGCGGTTTGCATCCAGTGACTCGTACCATGGAGCGTATTGAAGGTTTTTTTGCTAACGTCGGTTATTCTGTGGATGAGGGGCCTGAGATAGAAGACGATTATCATAACTTCGAAGCACTCAATATTCCTGCTCACCATCCAGCTCGTGCGATGCACGACACTTTCTATTTTGATAGCCATACCTTGTTGCGGACTCATACCTCGCCGGTTCAGATCCGTACAATGGAAAATCAACAACCACCTGTTCGTGTAATTTGTCCGGGGCGGGTTTATCGTTGTGATTCTGACCTGACTCATACTCCTATGTTTCATCAGGTTGAAGGCTTGCTGGTTGACACTGATGTTAGTTTTGCTGACTTGAAGGGGACTGTTGAGGAGTTTCTTCGGGCGTTCTTTGAGCAGGAATTGCCTGTGCGTTTTCGTCCTTCTTACTTTCCATTTACGGAACCTTCCGCGGAAGTCGATATCGCTTGTGTTATGTGCGAAGGCAAGGGCTGTCGTGTTTGCAGTCATACTGGTTGGCTGGAGGTAATGGGCTGCGGCATGGTTCATCCGAAAGTATTTGAATCCTGTGGTGTCGATACTGAGAAGTACAGTGGTTTTGCTTTCGGTATGGGCGTTGAGCGATTGGCCATGCTGCGCTATGGGGTCAATGATTTGAGATTGTTTTTTGAGAATGATCTTCGGTTCTTGGGGCAGTTTAGTTGACGCAACCCTATTTTCAAATCTGATAAATGGACTGAGATAGTGGTCGAACCGGCACGGGGATTGGTTGGCAAATGTGGTTGTCTCCCCAAGCTGCTGATGAAGTCAGAACTCTCCCTCCCCACAAATAATTGGGACAAATACGGAAGTCGGAAAACAGGTGTTAGAGAGTTTTCTGATGACGGCAAGAGATAACAGGAACTTGCAATGAAATTTAGCGAACAGTGGTTGCGAGAATGGGTTAATCCCGCAATTAGTACTGAGGATCTGGTAGCACAGGTTACCATGGCTGGCTTGGAAGTGGATGGTGTTGAAGCTGCTGCTGGTGTATTTAGTGGTGTGGTTATTTGCGAAATTCTGGAAGCAGAGCCGCATCCAAATGCTGATAAGCTTCGAGTCTGTAAAGTAACGGCTGGTGGTGAGCAGGTGCAGGTCGTTTGTGGTGCTCCGAACGCCCGTCCTGGTATTAAAGTGCCTTTTGCTCAGGTAGGGGCCGTGCTGCCGGGCGATTTTAAAATCAAGAAAGCAAAGTTACGTCAGGTTGAGTCCTTTGGCATGCTTTGCTCCGCTTCAGAGCTGGGTATTTCCGAAGAGAACGAAGGGATTTTTGAACTGGCTGCTGATGCACCTGTTGGTCAGGATATTCGTGAGTATTATGGTTTGGATGACCAGATTATCGAAGTCGACTTAACGCCAAACCGGGGTGATTGCCTGAGCCTGTCGGGGCTGGCCCGAGAAGTGGGTGTTCTGAATAAAGAGCCGGTTAGCAGCGTTGAGATTAAACCGATAGCACCGCAAGTTGAAGATACGTTTGCCGTAGAGATTGAAGCTGGTGAAGGCTGTTCCCGTTATGTTGGCCGTGTGATCAAGGGGATTAACCCAAAAGCTAAAACTCCGCTGTGGATGTTAGAGCGTCTTCGTCGAAGCGGTATTCGTGGCATTGATCCGGTAGTGGATGTCACCAATTATGTGATGCTTGAATTGGGGCAGCCTATGCACGCCTTTGATCTGGCCAAGCTGAAAGGTGGTATTAGGGTTCGAATGGCTGATGCTGGTGAAAAGCTGGTTTTGCTGGATGGTCAGGAAGTAACGCTGAATTCCGATACACTTTTGATTTCGGATCATCAAGCGCCTCTGGCCATGGCCGGAATCATGGGCGGGGAAGGGTCCGGGGTTAACGCTGAAACTGTGGATATATTCCTCGAAAGTGCTTATTTCAACCCGATTCAGATTGCTGGACGCGCCCGTTCCTACGGTCTGCATACGGATTCATCCCATCGTTTTGAGCGTGGCGTTGATTACCGGCTTCAGGTGAAAGCGGCCGAACGTGCTACCAGCTTGTTACTTGATATTGTCGGTGGAAAGCCTGGGCCGATAATAGAGGCTACGGATGAAGCCTTTTTGCCAAAATCAGTGAGCGTTATTCTTCGTGCAGAGCGTATAAAGAAGCTTCTGGCACTGGATATTCCTGCTAATGAGGTGGAAGAAATCCTGACCCGTTTGGGGATGGAGGTGAGTGTTGCTGGTGAGGGCGCCTGGAGTGTCGAAGTCCCCTCGTACCGCTTTGATATCAGCCTTGAGGAGGATTTGCTGGAGGAGTTGGCGAGAATTTACGGCTACAATAATCTGCCTGTCTGCTCCAGTACTGCGACTATTGAGTTGAAGCCTAAGACTGAAATCAAAAAAACATTGCATGATTTACGTCGGGTGTTGATTAACCGGGGTTATCAAGAGGCAATAACTTACAGTTTCGTTGAGCCTTCGTTGCAGGAAGTTTTTGATAAAAAACATAAAGCTGTGGAACTGGCCAACCCTATTTCTGCTGATATGGCCGTTATGCGTACAACGCTCTGGCCTGGTCTGGTAAAAGCTCTGCTGCACAATCAGAACCGTCAGCAAGATCGTATTCGGATGTTCGAGACCGGACAGCGTTTTCTTCCAGAAGAGGGGGGGCTGATTCAGGATCGTGTCTTGGCAGGAGTTGTTTTCGGTAGCCGCTATCCTGAAGGCTGGTCTGGTAAGCCTCAGCCTGTGGACTTCTTTGATGTTAAGGGTGATGTCGAACAGATTTTAGCGCTTGGAGGAGGGTTGAAAGGCTATAGTTTTGAAGCAGCCGAGCATGAGGTTCTGCATCCGGGCCAGTCAGCAAGAATTATGCGAAATGGTCGTTTGGCGGGCTATTTGGGGGCTTTACACCCAAGTATATGCAAGCAACTTGGGGTTTCCGGGCCGGTTTTCTTATTTGAGTTGGCTCTGGCTGAAATCGAACAAGGGGTGCTTCCTGAATTTAAGGAGCTTTCCAAGTTCCCGGAAACCCGTCGTGATCTGGCCGTTCTGGTGGATGAGTCGGTGCCAGTGTCGAAACTCTTCGAAACAGCGGAAAAAGAGGGTGGAGAATGGTTGAAAAATGTTACTCTTTTTGACGTCTACCAGGGCGAAGGTATTGAAAATGGTAAAAAAAGTCTGGCATTGGGCTTGACCTGGCAGCATCCATCGCGCACCCTTAATGATGAAGAGGTAAACGATGTCTTCGCAGCGATCGTTTCGGCAATGCAATCTGACTTTGCTGCATCGCTGAGAGGTTGATTTCATAAGGTGCGAGTGTCTGCCGGTAGTGTGGGCACTGTGCTGTCGATATGGGGCTGCAAAAATTGGGCTGCTAAAAAGGGGCGTACGATGGGGTCTTTGACAAAAGCCGATATGGCCGAGCGTCTATTTGACGTTTTGGGGCTCAACAAGCGTGAAGCAAAGGATATGGTTGAAACCTTCTTTGATGAAGTTCGATCATGCTTAGCTGAGAATGAGCAGGTGAAGTTATCAGGTTTTGGTAATTTTGACCTCAGGGATAAACGTCAACGGCCTGGCCGAAACCCTAAAACCGGTGAAGAAGTGCCGATTTCCGCCCGTCGGGTTGTCACTTTCAGACCTGGTCAAAAGCTCAAGGATAAAGTCGAGACCTATGCAGGCCCCGCTAAAGAGTGAAACCCTAGCAGCAATCCCTGAGAAGCGTTATTTTTCAATTGGTGAGGTGGCAGACCTTTGTGGTTTGAAACCTCACGTGCTGCGCTACTGGGAGCAGGAATTTGAGCAGTTAAAGCCTGTCAAGCGTAGAGGTAATCGCCGTTATTACCAGCGTCAGGATGTGGTTTTGATCAGGCAGTTATGCAGCTTGCTGTATGATCAGGGTTTTACTATTGCAGGTGCCCGTCAATGGCTGGTAGGTGACAATGCTAAGCAGGATGACGTGAAGTACCGGCAATTGCTCCGTCAGACTATCGGTGAACTTGAAGAAATTTTATCAGAATTAAAAGCACGTTGATTCGGATATTTTTTGATTTGCCTCTAAAACCCATTTGCCCTGAATAACGAGTTAGAGTAATATTCACGCCGCTGTAACGTATCGGCGTAAGCCGATAGAAGTCGGTGTGTGGCGCAGCTTGGTAGCGCACTTGCATGGGGTGCAAGGGGTCGTAGGTTCAAATCCTATCACACCGACCAGTTTTCAAATTCCTCGCAGTATACATTATCCAGTCTTTGTTGATTTCGGTGTGTGGCGCAGCTTGGTAGCGCACTTGCATGGGGTGCAAGGGGTCGTAGGTTCAAATCCTATCACACCGACCAGTTTTCAAATTCCTCGCAGTATACATTGTCCAGTCTTTATTGATTTCGGTGCGTGGCGCAGCTTGGTAGCGGCTTTGGTCATCAATATACATTATCCAGTCTTTGTTGATTTCGGTGTGTGGCGCAGCTTGACCTCTATTCGTAGTCTTGTTTTCTTTTCCAATTGCCGTCTTCGTCAAATTCATTCCATTCTTCATCTTGTTTCTGTTGTGTTGCGTCTTCTTGCTGTTGTAGCTGTAATTTTTGTTCTTCAGCGGCTACTTTGCTACGTAGTACGTTTATTCGTTTATCGATGAAGTTGATTCGTTCTGGCATTTGTCCTTTCTTGGCGAAAGACTCAAGCTGTTTTCGGCAGTTGTTGTAATGGGAAAGGGCTAAGCGAGGGTTTTCTCCCTGTTCGACCAGTCGAGCGTTCAGTTGACTGATGTCAGTATTAATAATGCTGAACAATGCTTTGCCTTGGTTGATGAATTTGAGTGCGGATGACTTCTCTAGTGATCCGTCTTTGTGGATACCGACAAAGAAGTTCACCATGTTTTTTACCATTGCTGCTGTATTTTTTGCAGTGACCAAGTCGTTGAATATGGGCTCTGGCGTATCCAGGGTGCTTTTGTAAGGCTGTTCTTTGAGTTTTGAGATTGATGTCAGTTGATTTTTTGCGTTGTTGTCTTGGGGGTCGATAGAGAGGATTTCGTTATAGCGGCTTGAGAGATAATTTAACAAAAAAAGCCTTATATTTTCCGGAAGGTAAGTGGGTGGTATCTCTGTTACCAGATTCCAGCAGTGGCGAGTTCGATCTTGTAATGCCAGTATTCGACGACGGCGTTCTTGCCTCGCATTTTCCATGGACTGGGCAATATATGCGAAGAATGCAAGGCAGCCTACACCACAGAGGATTAGTATGCCGATAATGCTTGTGCTCATAGAGAGTTCTCACAAATAAACTGTGCCTTTATTATCGGTTATAAAGTCAAATACTTAAATAGCGCCAGCGAGAGTATATTGCTTATCCGTGCAGACCTCGGCGAGGGGACGGAGCTTGTATCAGTGGTAGTTCTCTCAAACAGAGCCATAAAAATTAAATTGTACTGTTACCAATAAAATTGCTCGTCGATGCTTGACGGAAAATCCATAAATCCCTATTATACGCGCCTCCTTTGTTGAGGAATGCTTCTTAGGCAAAGCAGTCAGCAAAGGTTTTGAAACGTCCCATTCGTCTAGTGGCCTAGGACACCGCCCTTTCACGGCGGTAACAGGGGTTCGAACCCCCTATGGGACGCCACTTTCTTAAGTTGCTTCAGCTAGCGCTTGAGAGATGTGAAGCAAGTCAGTGCGGGAATAGCTCAGTTGGTAGAGCACGACCTTGCCAAGGTCGGGGTCGCGAGTTCGAGTCTCGTTTCCCGCTCCAAACTTGCAGTTGTATATTATTGCAGTGATGCAATATTTCGGTCACGTCCCATTCGTCTAGTGGCCTAGGACACCGCCCTTTCACGGCGGTAACAGGGGTTCGAACCCCCTATGGGACGCCATCCGGTGAAAGACTCTTTCAGTAGCATGCTGAAAGTACCAGATTGCGGGAATAGCTCAGTTGGTAGAGCACGACCTTGCCAAGGTCGGGGTCGCGAGTTCGAGTCTCGTTTCCCGCTCCAGATTTTCAGTTACATGCAGAAACCCAGAAAATTATCTGTTTCCACCTCATAAACACGACGCTGATCAACAAGCTGTTGTTCAACGCTTTGATTTTCTGGCTAATGTAGTATTCTTCCTTTCATGCAATGTTCGTTCGAACGACATAAATATGGAATTGCAAACGTCGACGGTATTAGCTGTTTGGCTACTGGAGCCGAGGCTCCTTTTGAAGGAACCTATAGGGTATGTCTGATTGTCTTTGGGTTGTTAAGGTATTCCTCATACATAGATCTTTCCTGAAGATAGCAATTCTTCTTGTATCATTTTTTGTCATCGGTACTGCATCAGCAAGTCGAATAATCAACTCAGTAACCCTGAACGGCGCTAATAACGTTTCAGTCTCCGCCGGTGATACGATATCAGCCTCTTTGAGTGTGACTACAAGCGGTGGTGCTAATAGTAACGCTTGGAAGTCAAGCGCTTGGCTTATTTCGACGTCTTCGGGTTCTGGTTTTACATGCGTTAATCACGGAAATCATAATCAAAGTGGTACCTATTCAGAAACCTTTGATATTACTGCGCCGGTTTCCGCCGGTAGTTACAATGCTTACTTTTTGGTCTATAACGACAATTCTTGCAACGGCAGCAGTAGCAACCTGTATTTTTTATCCAACAGTGTTGTTGTGGCAGGAGCGGGTGCGACCCCCTTTGCTGAATGGCGCCTGGATGAAGATAGCTGGAACGGTACAGCCGATGAAGTGGTTGATTCAGCAGGAGTGTTTCATGGCACTGCGTTAGCAACCTCGCCAACTGACGGGCAGGTCTGTAACGCTGCAGACTTATCGGCGCCCGGTACTTCAGATTATCTCTCCCTGAATCGAGGGGCATTGAATGGCGTTACTGATTTTACAATTTCTGTTTGGGCTAAGACTTCTAATACTGGCAGTCAGGCGCTGTTCTCCGGTTCCAGTGGTTCGCAGCATAATGAGCTGATTATGTGGTTTCCCAATGCTACTACGTTCACCCCTTATCTGAAGGGTCAGGGCAACGGAAGTATTTCTATTAGCAGTATTGCCGATAATCAATGGCACCATCTTGTCTGGACACGCAACGGCACCCAGAACTGTATCTACATCGACAATAACCTGCAGGGATGCTCAACTAAAGATGATTCTGCGTTAAGTATTGCCACCGGTGGGCTTCTTATTGGTCAGGAACAGGACAGTCTGGGGGGTAACTTTGATGCCGGTCAGGATTGGGAAGGGCTGGTCGATGAGCCGATCATTTTTCACAGTGCATTGAGTGCTTCTGCTATTGGTGACATTTACAGTAATCAGTCAGCTGGTAATGGTTGGGATGGTACCGCGAGATCCTGTGATATGTTGTTGGCGGAGTGGCGCATGGACGAAGCCTCTTGGACAGGCTCCAGTGATGAAGTGACTGATAACAGTGGTCATGGCTATCACGGAACCGCCGTTAATGGTGCTGACACCGCCGGAATATCTCCAGTTGTCAGTGGTAACCCCGGTACCTGTCGATATGGAAGTTTCGACGATGCTGGTGGCAATAATGCAGATTACCTGGTAGTTCCAGGCTTTCCTGATGTTACCCAGAATTTCAGTATAACTGGTTGGATTCGCTCAGAGGATATTAGCCGAAGAGGCCAAAGAGTCTTCGCGGATGATCAATCAAATAGCGGAGGCTATGCGCTTAGTCTGGGTGATGGCGGTAGTGGGCGATTACGTTTCTATTCCCGCGCAGGCAGCCCGGTCAGCTTGGACTCTAATGCGGTTATCACCAATAACAGCTGGTATTTTGTTGCTGGTGTGGCGGACATTACTAATAACACAAAAACAATCTATATCTATAGCAGGGCAGGGGTGCTGTTAGATACGGTATCTTCTTCCTACAGCGGGAGTTGGGGGACCGACTCAGGTCCTGTCTCGATCGGTGGTGAAACCAACAATGGTGAGCAGGCTAACCGATTTTTCGGTAATTTGGATGAGGTGAGATTTTACAACGGTTTACTTTCACCAGCTAAATTGACCAGCATTCTTAATGAAACTCATCCTTGTCCTGGGCAGCCTGTGAGTCATTGGCGATTGGATGAAATCAGTTGGAGTGGAGCGGCTAATGAAGTAGTCGATAGTATTGGCAGTAACCACGGACAGGCAATCAGCACTTCACCAGATGCTGGTTTGTTGTGCAACGCTGCAGATTTCAGTGTCGATAGTACCAGCGACTATATTTCTCTGAATCGGGATGCGCTAAATGGTGCTGGTGACTTCACTATTTCAGTCTGGGCAAAAACCAACAACTCCAACAATCAGGCGCTGTTGTCCGGCTCTAGTGGATCACAGCATAACGAATTGATTATGTGGTTTCCCAGCAACACCACATTTATTCCCTACCTGAAGGGGTCTGGTAGCGGCAGTATTACCATTAATAATATTGCTGACAATCAATGGCATCATCTGGTCTGGACACGCAGTGGCACTCAGAATTGCTTGTATATTGATGCCAGCCTGCAGGGGTGTTCGACAAGAAGCAGTAACACATTAAGCATTGCATCCAATGGTTTGATATTGGGCCAGGAGCAGGATAGCCTGGGCGGTAGCTTCGATATTAACCAGGACTGGCAGGGAACGGCCGATGAACTGTTGATTTTTGCTGAAGCTATCAGTCCAAGCTTTATTTCCAGTATCTATAACAACACGCTGGCGGGTAGAAACTGGGACGGGGCTGATCGCAATTGTATTGCTGGTAGTTGCCGTCTGGGGGGCTTCCAGCTGTCGCCAGCGTCTACGGCGTTGGCCTGCCCTTCGACCCGAGCAGAGATCGGTGTTCGTGCGCTCTGTGCTGATATGAGCACAACAAAAGATGATTATGAGGGCACTATTCAACTTAGCAGCAGCGCCTCCAGTGGCAGTGAGTTTTACGCGACAGCTAGTGGAGGTAGTTCTATTTCCAGCTATACCTTTAGCAGCAACGAAAATGGCGTGGCCAGCGTATATCTCTATCATAATAATGAGGAAGGTGTTGCTGTGACGGTGACTGATCAGGATGAGAGTCCGGTGGTCGGTGAAACCGGCTCACTAACAAACTTTCACGCTTTTGGATTGATTGCCGATACGATTTCAAACATCAATGCATGTGAAACAACACAAGACTACAACTTGAAAGCTTTCGGGCAATTACCTGGTGATACCGATTGCGATGTGATCACGGGTTTTAGTGGTGCTAAAAATGTAACACTCTGGTCGAGCTATGTTTCACCGGCCAGTAATTCCAGTGACACACAATTATTAGTAAACGGTGCACCCGTCAGCGCAAAAGAGCTCAATGCTGGTTCGCAACCTATGGAATTTATTGATGGTGTCGCAAAATTTACGGTTAGCTACCCGGATGCAGGCCAAGTAAAACTACTGTTCAAACATGATGAGACTCCCTATAACAGTAACCCCCTTCAACCGATGCTGGGGGAGACCAATATATTTGCTGTGATTCCTGTTTTATTCGGTATTAGTGCAAGTACAGCTTCAGGATCGCTACATGGCAGTGATCATAATGCTACAGAAAAAGGGGTGTCGGGCTCTCCGTTCAATTTGTCTATCCAGGCGCAATGTGCGGACGGTACACCAACACCTAATTATCAACCTGCAAAAGCTTTTATGACTCTTACTCAACGCTGGCCTGCAAACGGGGCTAGTGGCGCACTTACGCTGAAAAATACCCCCTATGTGCCAGGGACCGTTGCTTCTAATATTTCCGCTCTGTTTTCAGGGGGAGCTGTTTCGGATGCTGCCAGTCGTTACAGTGAAGTAGGAGTTTTTCGGCTGGCTGTCGAGGATACTGGTTATTTTGGCAGAACTATAGGAATTACTAGTGTTGATATAGGGCGCTTCTACCCGGATCACTTTTCTTTGGAGGCCCCGGTGCTAACTAATCGCAGTGATTTAAGTTCCTGTATGGATACTTTCAGTTATATGGGTGAAACTTTTAATGTCAGCTATTTTTTGAAGGCTCAGAACAGCGGTGGTGGCATAACTCAAAATTATACCGGTAGTTTTGCCAGGCTGGATGGTTATAACAGTCTTCAGATGGGAGCGGTAAATGATGTGGCAAATGGCGGTGTAAACCTTACTTCTCGACTCGCTGGTGGCACAACCCTTATCACCTGGCCTGCTGTAGGAGATGCCAGCGCGGGTATCGCCAGTATTTCTGTAGATTTACAACTGAATCGAAGTTCTTCTCCAGAAGAGCCGTTCGAGAGTCTTGATATCGGTACTGCTCCCCTTGATGGGGATTTAGTGACGCTGGATAATTTTGATCTGGATGTTGATGTTAATGGGGTTGAAGAGAGTGCAACGCTGGGGAGGACTCTGGTTTATTACGGTCGTCTGATGGTGAAAAATGCCTTTGGTCCGGAAACTGAAGACCTTCCTGTGGTCGCGCGGACCGAATATTACAAAAATGGCACCTTTGTTATAAATGACCGAGATAACTGCTCGCCAATTGCAGTTGATATTCTTGATCCAATACTAGGTCGTGTTGTTTCTGGGGCGACGGTTAGTGTCGGAGGTGGTAACAGTGCGGTCAGTTACATTGAACCAAGTCTGCTGAGCGGTAATTTGGGCTTGAGGTTTGGTGCGCCGGGTGCGGGTCATGCCGGTAATATTCGCTTCCAATTGTCTGATACGGCTAGTACCGGCATCAGCTCAATCCCATGGTTGCTTTACGACTGGGATGGTGATGGCTCTTATAACGACGACCCAGGCAGTCGAACAGCCACTTTTGGCCGCTACCGCGGCCATGACAAGGTTATATTCTGGAAAGAAGCGTTTAGCGACTGATCTTGTCAGCAGCAATGATTGTCCTGCTCAATGCAGCTTAAACAGCCTTGCTCGGGTTTCTTCCAGATTAAATATTTCGCCCTTTGATTCTGATACATAGCGCAGTTCATCCAGCTGCTGAAACAGTTCAATTTCTTCATCTGGCATATGATGCAGGCAGTCGCCACCAAAGAACCAAAAAAGGTCGCGATCAATCAAAGGGACAAGGTGAGGATATCCTCGAATCAGTCTGGCGATCATTTCCTGACCCACATACAAAGCATCATCTTCACCGTTTTCCAGTGCCTTTACCAGAACAACCAGTTCGGCGAGAAAATCCTGATCGTCCTGCAACATTTCCTTACCGTTAAAAGGGGGTTGCTTTAGTAAACGGTTGAAGCTGGATTTCAGTAGATTAATATGAAATTCAAAGTGGTTTAAATGATCTACCATGGTGGAGATTTCCGTGCGCAATTAATTTAAAGTACAAAAGACCTGAAAGGCCAGGTTAGATCTTGAATTCGATACAATTCAACCCAACATAGCAATGTTACCTCTGAACAATAGCTCGTTTCAGCATCTGCTTTCAAAATTTCGGAACAATTGTATTCTGTTCAGAAACAATTAATCCTTGGGGAAAGATTAAAAAGCCCCAGAGGCCTCTTGTTTGCAGAGGCTTTACTCACCAACAGGTATCTTAATGACAAAGGCAGGCTCAACCAAGGCGTTGTCCATCCAGGGTCTGAAAAAGACCTATGATAATGGTTTTACCGCCCTGAAGGGGATTGACATGAGTGTCGAGCAAGGTGATTTTTTCGCTTTGCTGGGTCCTAATGGCGCTGGCAAATCTACCACGCTGGGCATTGTTTCTTCGCTGGTTAACAAAACAGCAGGAAACGTTGAGATATTTGGTCATGATATCGTGAAAGATCCCGTCAACGCCAAAAAACTGATGGGGGTCGTGCCGCAGGAGTTTAATTTTAACATGTTCGAAAAAGTTCGAGACATCGTTATCACTCAGGCGGGGTACTATGGGATGCGTGCGGCTGATGCGCAAGATCGTTGTGACCACTATCTGCAAGCGTTGGGGCTTTGGGATAAGCGTAATGATGTGTCGCGAATGCTTTCCGGCGGAATGAAGCGTCGTCTGATGATTGCCCGGGCATTAATTCATGAGCCTAAATTATTGATACTTGATGAGCCCACGGCTGGCGTTGACATTGAGTTAAGACGTTCTATGTGGGAATTTCTTACAGAGATAAATGGTCAGGGAACAACCATTATTCTGACAACCCATTATCTGGAAGAAGCGGAAAGCCTCTGTCGCAACATTGCAATTATTGATCGAGGTGAGATCCGTGCCAATACCAGCAAGCGGGAATTGCTGGCCCGATTGAATTCAGAGACCTTTGTTCTGGATGTGGTTCCCCCGTTGTTGGAGGTCCCTGTTATTGAAGGCTATTCTGTCGAGCTTGAGGGGGATCATACGCTCATTGTCGAGGTTGAAAAGGAGCAAGGGCTTAATGGGGTGTTCAGCCAGTTAGAGGCTTTGGGCATAAAAGTGATCAGTATGCGGAACAAGACTAACCGGTTAGAAGAGCTGTTTGTCAGGTTGGTTGAGAACACTCTTAATTAAGCGTGGGGAATGGAAAACGCAAAGTGGTCATGAGGGAATCAGTAGCAGGCCAGTGAGTATCACCGATAGAGATGCGAGTAATCAAAGTATGAGAGTTCAGGAAACCTATATAGCGTTTTCCACCATTGTTCGTCGAGAAATTCACCGGTTCTTGCGTATCTGGTTGCAAACGCTGTTGCCGCCAGCAATTACCATGACATTGTATTTTGTGATCTTTGGTAATCTTATTGGTCCTCGCATCGGCGAAATGGGCGGATTTGGCTACATGGAATTTATTGTTCCCGGTCTGATTATGATGTCGGTGATAACTAATTCATATGGCAATGTGGTTTCTTCTTTCTATGGCACTAAATTTCAGCGTCATATCGAGGAGTTGTTGGTGTCCCCTGTTCCCATCAGCGTTGTATTGATTGGTTATGTGGCCGGTGGCGTTGCTCGGGGTCTGGCGGTGGGGTTGATCGTCACTTGTTTATCATTGTTTTTTACCGATCTGCACATTCACAACATGGGGGTGACGCTTTTAGTGGTTCTGATGACGGCAGTGCTGTTTTCTTTGGGGGGGATCATTAACGCTATCTTTGCCAATAGTTTTGATGACATAAGTATCATTCCAACCTTCGTGTTGACTCCGTTGACCTACTTAGGAGGGGTTTTCTATTCGATCAGCCTGTTACCGGAGTTCTGGCAGACGGTTTCGCAAATAAATCCCATTCTCTATATGGTGAATACATTTAGATATGGCATTCTGGGAGTATCGGATATCGATGTTGGTACAGCCTTTATCATTATCAGCGCTTTTATAGTTGGACTCTATAGCTATGCCTATTATCTGCTTCGTATTGGTAAAGGTATTCGTCACTAATTGAGGGTTTGCTCATGACACATGACACTAACAAAACTGACGAAGATCGGCTGAAGCACACCCCTCTTGGTCAGGAAACAAACTATGTAGTGCACTACGATCCAAAGCAGCTTTGTCCTATTCCCAGGGCTAATAACTGGCATCACCGAGATTACCAGAAGGCACCTTTTTCTGGCTGTGATATCTGGAACGCCTATGAGATTTCCTGGCTTAATCCCAAAGGCCTGCCACAAGTGGCTATAGCGGAGTTTCGTTTTCCCTGTGACTCACCTCATATCGTCGAATCCAAATCCTTTAAGCTCTACTTAAATTCCTTTAACCTTACCCGTTTTGAAACGGCTGATGAGGTGCAATCCCTAATGGCTGGTGATCTCAGCCAGTGTGCGGGAGCGGATGTTAAAGTTGTATTGTTACCCGTAGACATAGGATCAGAGATATCTACACTGCAAGGGCATTGTATTGATCATCAGGATATTGAGATCGAGCACTATCAACCCGTGCCAGAGGTCCTAAGGTCTGTTGCAGGTACTGAGGTTCAGGAGCAGTTGTACAGTCATTTACTTAAGTCCAACTGCCCGGTAACCGGTCAGCCGGATTGGGCAAGTATTCAAATAGAATACCTTGGACCTGCAATTGATCAGGCAACTCTGTTGAAATATCTGGTTTCTTATCGAGAACACGGCGACTTTCATGAACAGTGTGTCGAACAGATTTTTATGGATCTGCTGGAACAGTGCAAACCTAAAGAGTTGAGTGTTTTCGCCCGTTATGTCCGTCGAGGGGGGCTGGATATCAACCCATATCGCAGTACCGAACCCCAACCGACTGTTAACAATCGATTAATCCGTCAGTAGATCTGAGAGAGAACTATGGAAGCACTTGAGCTGCTGTTGAACCGAGTATCAACACCTGTATTGGCTGATCCAGCTCCTAATGATCAGCAACTGGATGTTATTTATCGAGCGGCGTTACGCGCCCCAGACCACGGTGCATTGAGGCCCTGGCGATTTCTAACAGTAAAAGGAGCAGCCAGAGAACAGCTTGGGCAAGTATTTCAGCAGGCAGGGATTAAGGATAATCCTGACCTGGAAGAGGCGAAGTTTAATAAACTGGGGAAAATGGCAATGCGCGCGCCATTGGTGGTGGTTGTTATTGCCCGTCTGAGTGAACACCCTAAGGTGCCGGCGCTTGAACAGCAGGTATCAGCTGGAGCGGCTGCGCAGAACATGATTCTGGCTGCTTTTGCTCAAGGCATCGGTGCCATGTGGCGAACCGGCGATATGGCTTATCATCCCCACGTCCACAACAGGCTAGGGTTGTCGGATAATGAACAGATTATTGGCTATCTTTACCTTGGCGCAATGCCTGAACGTTTGAAAAAAGTACCTGATTTGGACCCCGCGGATTTCGTTTCCGACTGGAGTCTGGTGGAATGAACACCGAAAATATGGAAATCGATAGTATGAATAACGGTGGACCTGACTCAGGAGCACAGCAATTAGAACTGTTCAAAACCCGGGTGCTGGCAGAGATACCGTTAACTTCTCACATGGGATTTCAGCAATTTCGATACGATAAGGAATCTCTTTGTATCGATGCTATCCTCGAACCGAACCATAATGATAAGGGGACTGCATTTGCTGGTTCTCTCAGTGCCACGGCTAATCTGTGTGGCTGGGGGCTGGTCACGTTGTTGTTGGAGGAGTTGGACGACGATTATGATGTGGTCATCCGCGACAGTCGTTTGGAGTACTTTTTGCCAGTCACTCAAGACTTTACAGTACGGGCTGAATTTTCCGATACGAACAGCATCAACCCTTTCATCGAAAAAATACGGACAAAAGGAAAGGGGCGAATGGACGTGGTCGTTAAGGTAGAAGAGAGCGGGGAGCTTTGCTTTCGTCTTACTGGAGCCTATGTAGCCCTTAAGAAAAAGAAGTGGCTGTAATAGCTCGGGATATTCTTGTCACAGCAATTATAGGGCAGTTTTGGGGGCTGCGAAGGGCTGAGTCAGCGGTTTGTAGTATTCAGCAGACTGTTTCATCGTCTGATTGAAGACTGACACAGTAGACTTAATGGGATCTACGCTGATTGATTCAGGTCGTTTGAAGTCGGTCTGTTTTACTGTTGGCTTTGTCTGTTGATTTGTCACTGCTATAGCGAGGTATCAGGTCTTCCAATTCTTGTACTGGTAGCGGTTGGGCTACACTCAATCCCTGGATGTGGTCGCATCCCAGACTTTGCAGATAATTGCGAGCCTTGCTGGAATCAACCCCTGCTGTGGTGACAGGAAGTGATAACTGATGCGCCAGAGTAATCGCCCCTTGTACGATGATAGCATCAGTTCCGTTGCGCGCTTTCGCCGTTTCACTGGTTGTGGGTTTACCTAAGGACTTATCGGTCAGGACACTGTTAATGAGTACGCAGTTACGAATGCTATCCTCTCCGATGCTGAGCTGGTTCAGGGGAAGCTGGCGTAAGTAATTGGGACTAAACTCAGTTGCATCTAAAGATATTCGAACGCCAAGAGCGCTTAATTGTTGCACTACCGGGATCGCTGATTGAGGGTCCTGTATCAGCAGGCACTGAGTAAGCTCAAGCTCCAGCTGATCAGGTGGGAGGCCTGAGCTTATAAGTACTTCGTTTACCTGTTGTTCCAGTTCTTGAAACTGAAACAGGTTCGGTGGCAGATGGATAGTAACAGGACCACTAAGTGTTCGCCTTTTGTTCCAGCGGGCTTTTTGAACACATGCATTTCTAAGCATCCATTGGCCAACCGCCAAAGCAGGGCTGTTTTTTGTATTGGTTGGTAAGAATTTTTCTGCCGGGCACATGCCAAAGCTGGGGTGCATCCAGAATAGTGAAGCTGTTACAGCATTGATCTGATTACTTTTCAGCTCAATCCGAGGCTGATAAAGAAGCCTGAACTCTTGTCGTTGAAGCGCTTTATTCAGGTCACTTTTCAGGTTGGTGGGAGGTGACATCGCTCCCTTGGGTTTAAAGCTGAAAAACTGTATGTTGTTTCGCCCCTGTTCCTTGGCCTGGTACATGGCACTATCGGCGTTTTCAAGTAAGGTTTCAGCATCGTCTCCGTCATCCGGATAGCTGCTGACTCCAATGCTGCAACCTAACTGAACATCTCGGCCTTTTAGCTTCATCGGTGCCGTTATGCTCTCTAATATACGTTTTGCCACTTCCTGGACCTGTTCAGAATAACGACTGTCAAACAGCGGAAGAACCAGAATAAACTCATCACCGCCCAGGCGTGATACGGTGTCTCCCTCTCGGATACAGACTCCCAATCGTCTGGCTATCGCTTTTAGCAGCAGATCACCTATCTGATGACCGAGGCTATCGTTCACTGCTTTAAAACCGTCTAAATCAAGAAACATAATGACAACAGTGCGCCGATGGCGTTTGGCTTGCTCAAGCGCCTGATTCAGCCTGTCATTCAGCAGCGTTCGATTGGGAAGCCCGGTCAGAGGATCATGAGTAGCCTTGCGGGTGGAGGCCGTGTCTTTTGCCTTTTGCTTATCGACTACTCTTTTTCCTGTTCTGATTGTTTGCGCAAAGCAGATGTTTAATAACAGCAGGCTGGCGAATATCAGTGTCGCCAAAATAATCTGGGTTAATAATATGCCGGTAGTCAAACCCGAAACGTCTGAGGTTACCCTCACCACTGCCACGACTTCAGTTCCGGTTTTTGATAGTAATGGCTGATAGCTCACATGTAAGTGCCTGTTATGATCCTTGTCATCAAGGCGGATCAGGTCATCTGGAAAAAATAGCCAATCCAATAACAGCTGGTTGTTCGAAAATACTAACAGAGAAGCGCTTTTACCTTGTTGGGCTTGTTCAAAAGCTCTTTGCCGTCTTGGATCCTTAATTTTAAATGCTGAGCCTAAAGAGAGTAAGTTATTGTCTTCCAGATCAAACACGCTCATCGATACAATTTTCAGCTCTTTAGCACTCTGTTCCAGTTTTTGCGTGTACCCATTCAATACTGCTTGGCCAACCAGTGTTTGAAATCCTGCAGGTGAATCCGGGTCTGCTGGGAGGCGTTTGAAAATCGCATCGGGCAAGCTCTTGCTGATGGCAATATCGGTCTGAAGCCGACTTTCTCGGAGTTCGTTGATAGCGCTATAGCGGTAAACGAAGGACAGGGCCAGAGCAACAATGATACTGAAGATCATCGCCATGGTCAGAAAGCGTGTCGGGCTAATCATTTGGTTTTTAGACTGTCCTTATCATACTTCCTTCTTTCTTAAGCAGAGTGCTGTGGTCAGCAAGAAGGGTAAATACTGAACTGATATTCATTAACGATTACCCATTGACAATCGCCAAGTATCAGCATCATAGCTGATTTTAGTCGCAGTTCCAGCGATTACCAGTCATCGATTGAAAGGTTTTTCGCTGACGAGAGGCTGGATGCTTTCGTCAGCGGTTTTTACGTGCTTGCCAATCAGTCTGATTTTTCCATCTTATGGATGTGGACATCCTGCTGTGGGTAAGGAATAGATATGCCTTCGGCATCAAAAGTCAATTTGACATTTTCCTGCATATCGAAAAATACTCCCCAGTAATCGGCTGAATTGACAAAGGCACGAACGGTAAAGTTTACTGAACTGTCGGCTAACTCTGACAACAGGACCTGATTGTCTTGATCTTTAAGAATGCGCTCATCTGCCTCAATGAGCTTCTGTAGCAAGTTTTTGGCTTTCTTCAGGTCGTCTCCATATCCGATCCCAAATACCATATCTACACGGCGAATAGGGCTTAAAGAGTAATTTACGATACTGCTGTTAGATATTGGGCCATTGGGGATGATAATTGTTTTTCTGTCTCCGGTATGGAGTATGGTGTTAAAAATCTGTATCTGTTTCACACTTCCTGAATAGCCTTGGGTTTCGATAAAGTCTCCAACCTTAAAAGGTTTAAATAATAGTATCAGCACTCCGCCAGCAAAGTTTGACAAGCTCCCTTGTAGTGCCAGACCGACGGCCAGCCCAGCTGCACCAAAGATCGCAATAAAGGACGTTGTCTCGATCCCGACCATTGAAGCAACGCTGATAAAAAGCAGAACTTTGAGGATGGTTGCTGATAACTTTTCGAGAAATATTGCTAAGGTTTCTTCAACTTTTGAGGCTCTTAAGCCCCTATCAAATCCCGCAATGATCCACCGGATAATCCAGAGTCCGATAACTAATGTAAGGAGAGCAAGTATCAATTTACCGCCATAAAGAGCTGCGTATTCTATTACTTGTTGCTGGTACTCCTCCAGCACAGAGAGGTCGAAATTTTCCATAGAAGTTCCTTGTTTTAGTGCGGTTATCAACGGTAAAAGCGGCTCGTTCCAGGGGGCAGAGCCGCTTACCATGCGTTGTGGGGGGAGTGGTTATCGCCGCAGTTAATTACCAAAGACTTGCTTTAACAGGTCAGTAGATCGGGCAACGGGATCTTTACGAATGCGTTTTTCTTCTTCAGCCAGCATTAAAAACAGCCCATCCATTGCTTTGTCGGTCACATGATTTTCCAGATCCAGGTCCATGTCTCCGACCAGCGGATACTGACTGGCTTCATTGACCAGCTGTTTGTAATAGCGGGTAACACCGACTTGTTCCATCGATTGGCGAATAACAGGCTTGAAGGCTTTCTCAATATCGTCTGAGGTTTTGTCTCGAAAATAAAGGGTTGCCGCATCATCACTGCCTTCATAGATTTTTTTTGCATCTTCGATGGTCATTGCTTTTAATGCATTCAAAAAATACTCTGTGGCCTGGGGGGCTGCTTTTTCGGCAGCGCGATTCATGCTTAGCTCGAAGTCATCCACAAGCGACTCCATTCCAAACTTGCGAAGCAGTTGGGTTGCGGTATTCACAGTCTCTGGCATTGGAACTTTTATCTTCGGGTTGCCAAAATATCCATCTGTTTTTGAGACTTCATCGACGGCTCGTTGAGTGCCTACTTCCAGGGCTTGTTTGAGACCTTCTATCAGGGTTTGAGTGTCCAGGTTACCGATAGACATAGCTTCCTTGTTGTCTGAACTATTCAGAACTTCGGGGGCTTTCTCCTCCAGTTTCTTGAGTACATCCCCCCAGTCTGCGAAGGCTGGCGAGCAGAGAAAAAATAGTAAAAACACAGAAGAGGGGAGCAGGTGAGTGGCTCTTTTCATGACGTATCCTAGGATCTATGGGCGGTTATCAGCTGATGGTTTAGCGAAAATATCGGTCGCTAGACTGTATCGGCAGGAATGATTTGATATTTATCAGAAAAGACCGATTTAGTCACTTCTTTACTGACCATAGTCTTCTTACTCTCCAGGCTTACAGGTTGAGTGATGATCCTGTTATGACGCTAGAGTCAAAAAGGTTTGTTTAGAAAGTGTCGAAAGATTACTGGGTTAGCTCAGAAAATATCTGTGCCAAGGTTTTGTCGGTCAGGAGTTTGTCAAAAAGATTCTTGTTCAGTACTTGAAAGTTTCCTGATTCAGTAGATGCATATATCTCGTGGGATGTCTCATCTTCAAAATTAACCACCGGTATCTTCTGGATACATTGCTTTAGGAATCCGATGTTATTCGCTATCGATAACACCGAGGCTTCGGGATAGACCTGCTCGGGAGTTTTGGCTTTGATGTTTATTTTCTGGTAGCGCTCAATATTGATAAAAGCCAGCGGATTTATGATATTTATTTTCTTCTGAGTACCGTAAGCGATGGTTTTTGGGCAGGTCCCTTTGGGGACACTGTTGTCCAGGAACACGTACTTGAATAGCGGTTGGTTATACACTAACCATTTAAACAGTAGCTTCGGAATCCCCACATAAGCTTCAACACTATGACCCAGAAAGTCTTCAACGGTTTTGTAACGCCCGCGCGCCAAGCCTCTTTCCCAGCCTCTCTCTACTGTTGCTTCAGGGGGCGTGATAACAAAATACATCCACATGGTATCAACGTATTTGGCATAGGTATCGTGGAGGATACGAGATATTTTTTCACTGGAAAAACTATCGAAGCGAAATCGGTCAACCAGTAAATGAGGGATTGAACAATGCCGTTTGGCTTTACTGCGAATATAACGATCCAGCTTACTGTCGATAATGTTGACCTCATTGCTGGTTAGACGTCCGGCATATTTGTAGGCGTTGCCCAGCGCCTCATAGTCGAGCAATAAGCGTCGCCAGATGTCCGGACTTATGGTCCCATAACTATCTGGCTCGATCCCTTGTTCCTTCATCATCTGTTTCAGCATTGGTCGTAACGAGCTCTTACCAGCGGCAGAAGCTCCTTTTAAACTGATAAGCATCGGCGTCTTTGTATAAGGAATAAGGGTAAAGCCTTCCTGTCGGATTGCCGATTCAATATAGGGAGTGATGGCTCGGCCAATGACCCGGCTACCGTATCCGTTGCAAACGTATCCTGTTATTAGCTCAGTTAACATATCCAGGTCTGAACCAACGTAACCATGAGTGCTGGCAATAGATCCGAGTACCTGATACAGGCTTTTATAGATAGCAATATCCAACGGTTTTTCGGCTGCTAATCCTTTGTCTTTGTAGGAGGCAATAATCCGGTATTCTCGTTCCTGGATTGATTCCTGGACAGCTGTGGTTTTAGCTTTCTTCTTTTTTTTGAATAAACCGAAAAAACTGAAACCATGGGCAGTTTCATGAACGGGTTGCACGAAAAGAGTGGTGGATAGTTCTTGCTGAACCCTGTTGTAAACTTGGTTATGGAGATTGTCGTAAAGGCTTTGAATTTCAGCCATATGAGGGGAGATATAGCTGGCCAGAATAGTATTAGCTATCTGGCGAAAGTGCAGACCCAAGGCCTCCTCTTCCTCTTCTTCCCTGATGGCGATATCAGCAGTTATTCGGACGATCAGCTCATGCATCGCAAGCCGTTCTGGCCTGAAAACAACAAGCTCTTCGGCGCTTAAGCCTGTACGTTTGGCTAGCTCGTTGATAGCGGCCAGTCGAGTGATGACATTTTCCGAGCGATAGATGGTTTCCAGCTCTCGATACTCAGCTGGAATATCCTGCTCCAACCCAGGATTCCAGGCAGAGAACTCAGTTGGCTTTATCTGCGCGTTGACCATGGCTACCCAGGTTTGTTGTTTGAAGGTATCGGTTTATGCTGTGTCGTTTACCAGGCTGGTGGTTGAATCCCTGGCGCCGGTACTTGACCTTACTTCATTATGAACAGCTTCTTAACCTACTGATTACTTTATGTGGTCTTCGTCAGATATTCTAGGCTTTACACCTAAACTGGCGTATCCAGCAAACTGGGTGTCGTGGCTGTCGGTAGCGATCAAAGAGTAATCAGATCGACACTGTCGCCTGTACAGGAAGTATTGGGCACCGATATATCCCACCATTCCTTTATAGATCATCCGCTTTCTGCTGTTTTTTAATATCAATAGTGGTTGATATTCATAGGCTCCTAAGTGTCTATAAGTTATAAAAAGTAATAAGTATAGATAAATTAGTATTGAAAATGATAAGGATTCGCAATAAGATTCTCAAAAAATTTATCGATGGATGGAAATTGGAAATTATGAAGAAATTCGTGTTGTTAGGAGCTGTTGCTGCAACTGGAATGCTCTCTCCATTAAGTTATGCGGTCAACGGGGTTCTGACTTCTATCCCAATTGACCAGCCGGTTAGTATCGATGGTAAAGCTGACTCGATCTGGGCGAAGGCTTCCCCAGTTATCGTAAAGTTGAATGAACTTCCCTATAAGCCGGACAACGGTTATGAAGGTATGGAAGAAACAGAAGTTGAAATGCGTTCAGTATATGACGATGAGAATGTCTATTTCCTTCTACGCTGGGATGATCCCACTCATAGTCTGGAGCGCTTTCCCTGGGTCAAGCAGAAGGATGGCAGCTGGAAGCGCAGCCTCAATAAAGATCACACCAAGCACGAGAACACCTATTACGAAGATAAGCTTTCCCTGTTCTGGAATATCAGTTCCAAAGGTTTCAAGAAAAAAGGTTGTGATAAGTCCTGCCATATGCCTGAAGATGATGGATTGTTAGAGGGTGTTAAAGATACCTCCGCTGGTCGCCACTACACATCTAATGCGGGAGAGACCGTTGATATGTGGCACTGGAAGGCAGCTCGCACTAACCCCAACAATCAGATGGACGATCAATATGTCGACCACGCCCGCAGTGAAAGTGCTGAGTGGGGGCGTCATAGCGATGATAAGAGCGGCGGCGGTTATTACTACAATCTGGAAGAAGGGCGCGACACGCCTGTTTGGATGAATAAACAAGCAAGTGTTGAAAATACCTACTGGGTTCGCGAATCAGATAAGGTGCCCTTTACCGATGCCGGTTTTAAACCGGGTGATATCATTGGTGGTCATGTCACCGGACCTATCGAGGGAGCTCGTGCAGATATCAGCGCAACCGGTATCTGGCATAAGGATGGCTACTGGACTTTGGAGTTAAAACGCAAGTTAGTTACCAAGCACGACAACAGCAATACGCAGGACGTTCAGTTCGGTGATCTTAGCAAGCCTTACTACTTCGGTGTAGCGGTCTTCGACAACAGCCAGATCAATCATATTCAGCATACCAAGTCCTACAAAATGGTTTTTAAGCAGTAAGTTTTTATGCGGCCCTACAGGGCCGCTGTTGTTTTCCGGGGCAAGGATATGAACAATAGGAGCAACACCCAATCCCGCGACGGTAGCAGTCTGCTGTCGACAACCGGCCTTTGGTTGTCCGGACGTCGACTCTGGTTCAAAAACTTACCATGGCTCCTGTTAATTATGGGGTTGGCGGTCTATCAGTTCTGGGTTGGCTTTAACTATGAATCAAATGATACGACCAATTTCTACCTCCGGTTGTCCCGGGCCGGCTCATATGTGCTTTTACTGATACTGGTCGTGCTCTGGTTACCGGTGATGCGTAACAGTTTGTCAATATTACGTCGCTCCTGGATCGGAGAATGGTTACCCATCGAGAATGCCAACGCTTTGCATCGGTGGCTGGGTCACATCTGTATAGTCTTTACGCTGCTTCATGGTAGCCAGTACCTGCTTTATCTGGGTACACTCAGTGAACCTTTCACCAAGTTATTGTTTGCTGAAGAACCGGACCTGGTGCGATCAATGCGTACAACCATGTACGAATTTGTCAGTGAGGATGAATCCATTGATGTGGTGGCACACTGGATTGCCAACGGCAGGACCGAGCAGGGTTATCAGGATTTGGTCCGTCCTATCCTTAAGGAAGATTGCACCAAATGTCACAGTACTAATTCCACTCAAACCTATGCGATTCCTGAAATGCCGCTGACCAGGTATCAGCATGCGCTATCTCTCAGTGATGAAGGCATTCTGTCTCGGCAGTTCAGGATCAATATCAGTGGTCTTGTTATGGCTGGATTGTTTTTGATAGTCTGGGTCAGTTCTTTAGCCTGGATGCGAAATCGCTTTCACCATCATTTTCAGCAACTGCACTTATTGGGCTATCTGCTGGCTTTATTAGCGCTGCTGCATATACCGAGTATTGAATGGATTGTTGCTCCTGTGGTGGTGCTGTTGGTGGAGTTTTACCTATCCAAACGGAGTCGCACTTATCGGAGCCAACCTGCCAGTTTAAGTGCAATTTCCGACGATCTGATGCGGTTGGATATCAAGCGGCCTCTGCCGATGACTATTCGTGCCGGTCATTTTGTTGATCTACGGATTCCGGGTCTTTTTGCTGCAAAGGAATCTGGCAAAAGCAGCACTGTTCTCTGCCGGGAGTGGCATCCTTTTTCTCTGACGGGGTCTCGTAATAACCCGGATCAGCTTGTATTGAAAATTCGTGCTCAGGGTGATTGGACCAACGCTTTACGGAACAAGCTGAAAGGACGGCAGAAATGCCTGTTGGATATCGACGTTCGTGGCCCCTACGCAAGCCCGATCACCCATGCCACACGACGTAAGGACTGGTTGATGGTCGCAGGGGGGATCGGAATAACACCTTTTTTAAGCCTGCTGCGAGAACTAAAACGACAGCCATCACAACCTTTTCATCTGCACCTGGTCTGGGTTCTGCGCGAACCGGCACTTATGCTATGGATTCGACCCTTATTGGAAAAACTCTGTGAACAGGAAAATTTACGCTGCAGCTGGCATTTCTATTTCACCGGAGAAGAAAAGCTTGCACCTTCAGAGCAAGCAAAATTGCAGGCGATTGGAGATTTGCATTTGCATCAGGGGCGACCGGACTGGCCACAATTGATAACCGCAATCGCTGCCAGCGGGATTCGTCCAAATTGCTATGTTTGTGGGCCGGAAGCTCTGGCAGGACAAGTGAAGAAAGCCTGCCGAAAAGAAGGCTGGATAGTTCACAAAGAAGAGTTTTAAGTACAGGAGGCCAGGTTTGTTAACTTGGCTGTATATAGCCATTAAGTTGAAGCCTAATGGGGTTTGTAAACAGATAATTCTATTCGTCGGGGTCTGACAGTTATTGAATGTAAGACCCCGGTTTAGTGTGCTATTGAGTTGTTATGTAACCCTTATACAGCTGTGCATTTATATAAGGGTAGATTGGTTTATCGATAGCTGTCAGTGGTAGGACAGCTGCAGAACAGATTTCTGTCGCCATAGACGTTATCGATACGGTTGACGGTGGGCCAGAACTTATTCGCCTTCAGCGATTTGACCGGGAAGACAGCCTGTTCACGGCTGTAAGGTCGATCCCAAGGGCCTTCGGTTATATCGTTAAGAGTATGGGGGGCATTCTTTAACGGGTTGTTTTCCGCGTCAATGCTTCCGTTTTCAATTTGCTCTATTTCCTCTCTGATGGTCACCATCGCTTCAATAAAACGGTCCAGTTCCACCTTGGATTCGGATTCGGTTGGTTCGATCATCAGCGTACCGGGTACCGGGAAGGACATGGTTGGTGCATGGAAGCCAAAATCCATTAAGCGCTTGGCGATGTCTTCTTCACTGATACCGCATGATTCCTTGATTGGACGAATATCAACAATACACTCATGAGCAACCCGGTTGTTTCGTCCTCGATAGAGGACAGGGTAGTGGGCTGACAACTTTTCTGTCAGATAATTTGCATTTAATATGGCGAACTGAGTCGATTTCTTTAGTCCTTCTGCCCCAAGCATTGCACAGTAAGCCCAGGAAATTGGCAGAATAGAACCGGAACCAAAGGGGGTGGCAGAAACGGCTCCCATTTCTTCTTTCGGACCCTCAATCGGACTGACTTTGTGGTTAGGGAGAAAGGGGGTCAGGTGACTTTTAACACCGATCGGACCCATGCCCGGACCACCTCCACCATGGGGAATAGCAAAGGTTTTGTGTAAATTAAGGTGTGACACGTCGGAACCGATAAGCCCGGGCTTGGATAGTCCTACCTGGGCATTCATGTTGGCTCCATCCATGTATACCTGACCGCCATTATCATGAATGATTTGGCAGATATCCTTGATACCGTCTTCGAACACACCGTGGGTCGATGGGTAGGTAATCATCAAGCAGGACAGATTGGCTGAATGCTGCTCCGCTTTTGCTTTTAGATCATCAATATTAACGTTACCCCGTTCGTCGCATTCGACCACCACAACCTTGAGTGCGGCCATCGCTGCTGAAGCGGGGTTGGTGCCATGGGCAGAGCTGGGAATCAAGCAAATATCCCTGTGCTGCTGGCCAAGACTTTGTTGATACTTTCGAATGGCCAATAGACCTGCGTATTCACCTTGAGCCCCTGAGTTAGGTTGCATGGATACATTGTCGTAACCCGTGATTTCGACCAGCATCGCTTCCAGTTCATCAATCAGCTGCATATATCCCTGGACCTGATCGCGAGGGGCGAAGGGGTGCACATTAGCAAACTCCGGCCAGGTTACAGGAATCATTTCAGCGGTCGCGTTGAGCTTCATGGTGCAGGAACCCAGGGGAATCATGCCGTGGGTGAGGCTGAAGTCCCGGTTTTCCAGCCGTTTCAGATAGCGCAGCATTTCAGTTTCGGACTGATAGCTGTTAAATACCGGATGTGTTAAGAATTCAGAGGTACGGCGCAGACCTGCAGGAATCCCTTCGTCTTCTGGCAATGAGGACTCAATGGTTTCTATGTCCAGGCCATGATCCGAATTGTTGCTGAATAGCGACCAGAGTTGCAGAAGGTCCTCGCGGCGGGTTGTTTCGTCCAGGCTGATGGCCAGTTGTTGATCACCCTCCAAGCGGAGGTTGACACCCTGGTTCAATGCTCGTTGATAGATAGCCTGTTGTTGGTCGGATACATCAAGCGTTAAAGTATCGAAATAGCTTTGATTGACTGATCGCATCCCCAGTTGATTGAAACCAGCTGCAAGAATTGCCGTCATTTTTTGGACGCGCCGGGCTATCCGTTTAAGCCCTTCTGGACCGTGATAAACCGCATAAAAGGCGGACATATTGGCCAGAAGTGCTTGGGCGGTGCAGATGTTTGATGTGGCTTTCTCACGACGAATATGCTGCTCTCGAGTCTGCATTGCCATGCGCAACGCTTGCTGGCCTCTGGTGTCGATTGAAACACCAATAATGCGCCCGGGGGCTGAACGTTTGTGCTTTTCCTGCGTTGCAAAGAAGGCGGCGTGAGGACCTCCGAACCCCATGGGTACGCCAAAGCGCTGAGCGCTTCCCAGAACCACATCAGCACCCATTTCACCGGGAGGCTTCAGGTGAACGAGACTGAGTAAGTCGGTTGCGACACAGGTCAGTGCTTTTTGTTGTTGTGCTTTCTCGATAACGGTGGCCAGGTTATTGATTTCTCCGCTCAGACCCGGGTATTGCAGCAGTACGCCGAAGCAATCATGTTTTTCCAGTTCAGTGTTCGGGTCGCCAACAACCAGATCAAATCCGAAATATTCGGCTCGGGTTCTAACGACATCCAGGGTTTGTGGGAAGATGTCCTCAGCTACAAAAAACAGGTTACTCTTCTTACGATTGGAGCGCTTGCACAGAGTCATGGCTTCAGCTGCAGCGGTTGCTTCATCCAGCAGGGAGGCATTGGCCATTTCCATCCCGGTCAGATCGATGATCATTTGCTGGAAGTTTAACAGTGCTTCTAATCGACCTTGAGCAATCTCTGGTTGGTAGGGGGTGTATGCGGTATACCAGCCTGGATTCTCCAGTACGTTTCGCAGAATGACATTCGGTGTCAGGGTGTCATAGTAGCCGAGTCCAAGGTAAGATTTGTTGACTTTATTCTGTCGTGCAATTTTTTTTAGCCGAGCCAGTATATCGATTTCGCTGCAGGGTTTATCAACAGTTAACGAGGTTGTCAGCTGTATCGACGCAGGCAGAGTCGAATCTGTAAGTTCATCCAGGGTTGATAAACCGAGACTCTCCAGCATCTCTTCTGCTTGCTGTTGGTTCGGTCCGATATGCCGGTGAATAAAGTCATCGTGTTGTTCAAGCTGGTAGAGAGATGGCGTGGTGCTCATTCCTGACTCCGAATTCTGACTGTGCGAATACTGTCTGTATTGGTATCAACTGCTTATTTAGCGCTGACGATAAACTAATGATCAGGCTGAAAACAGCAGGCTTTTAATGGCCAATGGTTACGAAACCTGCGACTAAGTCTATACAATTTGCTACAGACCCAAGGACTGGTTCGTCAGTTTACTATCAAAAAAGGTCGTCATTTTAGCTTGTTTACAGATAATTCAGTAGCAAATATTTCTGAAATGCTACAAAGGTTTCACAATCGGTTCTTTAGGAAATATAGCGAAGACGGTGCTGAATTCGTAACCTCGGTCTGTTGAATCCATATCTTCTGTCTGAGGTAGTGTAGCAGCTGAAATAGATACACAAAGCCGCTGTCGTTGGTTCATGATGGACAGCACCGGTGGTTTTCGAAAACTCAGTCGATCAAATGATCGATAAACCTGCCAGCTGATGCTGGGCAGAGCATTGAAAAGCACAGGGCTCGTCTCAGGAAAAATAACTACGCGTGGTCTTTTTCCTGAATTGAGTAAATAAGATGACTATCAGCAATGCAAAAAGAACCAGAGATATCTGTGGAATGCTGATCCCCAGTATTTGCCATTGCTCACTGGCGCAATTTCCAGATGTATTGAGTATTTGTTTCACTGCTTCCTGTAGTGGATACGACTCAAGCAATTGTTCCAGTCCGGGGCCGCATTCCTGAGCATTATCTGTCGGTATATACTGCAACCAAATGTGCCGTATGCTGACCAGAACTCCAGCCAGTGTTGTTATAAGTCCCAGTGCGGCGTAGGCCCTTTGACCCAGTTGGTTGGGGTTGTGTAAGAAGGCTAGCAGAAAGAGTGCTGACTGAATAAGGATAATGAAGCGAACAGTAGAGCAAAGCAGGCAAGACTCCAGTCCCAGTTCACGTTGTAAATAGAGAACGGCAAAGGCTACTGATGTGCAACAGATCAAAAAACCGAGGAAATTGAGTGGCCGATAAACTGGCGCAGTACGCTGAGTAGTGTAATTCAATGCAGGACCCCTCCTATTTTGAGGTTGCCGCAAAAAATGGTACTCGTTAGCGAGGACTCAAAGCCGAAATATTCAAGCTCGTTGTTTTGCGAAACCTTCTTATTATGATTTTCCGGTTTGTCTGGCCGGATTTGGGCAGTGCATCCAAGACGTTAACAGGCTGATTGATAAAAATCAGCCATTCCCTGTGTATCTAACCGCAAGCATTTTGGCTGCCCACATAATAACGGAGTTTATTTTTTTTGCCAGTGACCGGAAGGAGTCTTGAAATATTGGCCGGAAGGAGTGCGTTGAATCAGGCGCTGACCAACTCTTTTCTCCATAATATCAAGGGTGACGCCTGCGTCTTTTGCGCTATTGGAGTAGGCAGAGCGGCGTTTTTGATTGATCGAATTGATCAGGTTTGTCAGTTCGGCACTGGGGTTGCTGTGGACACTTCCCAGATATCCATTAGGCAGTTCTCCTGCCAGTCCGGCACTTTTGGCCTCACTCAGAGTTAAGGCTGACGCGGGTAAACTTGTCGTCAGACCCACTAATAACCCAAAGATCATGATCAGTTTACTTATTCTTCGGAACATAGGAGTTCGGTTTTCGGTGTGAAGAATGGTCATTTATTTTTCCTTAATTAGAACAGTTCACTATTTTCGTCGAAGAGTTCATCAATCTCCTTGTCGACTTTTACCAGTATTTCGTGCTCAATTTTTACGTTCAGGTTGATGGTAATCGGTTCCTGGGGAACTGCTACCTCTACTCGTGGTGAGCATCCGGTAATAGCTAACACTAATGGGATCAGCGGTAGGTAAAGGCGAAAAGCCATTTTGTTCATCCTCTTTTATTCCATCCCTTGTTGGATTCGTTTTTCAAGATCTTCACTTAGATTACTTGAGAACTGTATGGCCTTAAGCAACTTTAGAAGATTCTGCTCGATTCGAATATTAAAGTCGATAGGCTGGCCATTCTGCCAACCCGGGTTATGACCTTTTAGAGCGGTATCTAAAATCAAGGTTCCGTCTGGCTGGTAATTCACGGTCAGCCCCAGTGTCTGGTAATGAAAAGCTTCCAGTACTTTCATAGCTATTTTCAGGCCATAATTACCGCTGGCGAGAGCATCAGCCCCCGCGGGTCGGTAGGCAAGCATTCCTCCGGGGGATTGGGCTTCAATATGGCCATCATTGATCGATAGGCCTTTAGGAGTGAGACTAAGTGGTAATGCGCCATTCAAGCGTCCACTGCCACTGATATCGGCCTTTGGCTGGAGGGCCAGTATTTGTGACAGATCCAATCCGCTGAGATGTAAAGTGGTAGAGGCCTGAGGACGCCCTTTCAGGTTGTTCCCGGTTGATCCACTCTGGATGGCTTTTTCCGCAAGTGGGAGTGAGAAGGCGTCGGTGTAGATGGATCCATCAAACAAATTCATTCGTGCCTGATGAATCTGGATAGTTTTATCAGGGGAGGGAGGGAGGCTAAATGCACTGGTAATATTATCAATGGATAAGGCCCCTTCAATACGATCAACTCCGATTACTCCGTTGCCGCTGAGTTCTGTTTTGCTTCCAGCGCTTAATTGAAAAGCTCCTCTTGCGTTAGAGATGTACCAGTTCGGGATCCTCAGGTTTAATCCGGTAATACCGATATCTGCATCCGATTGCCAGTGAAGCGTTTTTTTCACCCTGTTGCTGTTTAGTTTGGCTACGCCACTGATCTGACCTCCTTCTGTTGTCCACTCCGGCATTTGAGAAATAATGGCAGAGGGTAACAGGGTCATGACCTGCGCAATATCCACCGGTGGTAATAACCATTCTGACTTGAGTGCCAGGTTGTCAAGGTCTACCTGGCCTTTGCCGGTAAATCGAAGGTTTTTACCGGGATCCAGATTCTCGACCGACTGGCTGCTGTTACCGGGAAAAGAGCCCGTTAGATTAAATCTCAGTGATGGGTACCTTAACCGATAAGGTAGTGAGATCTCTATCTGGGGAGTGTTCCAGTTTTCCAGGCTCAGATGATGCAGGTCCAGGTCTAACTGTCCCGAGAGTTCCGTACTATTTTGTGGAAGCTTCATCGACAATTGCCCAGACATTGCTTCGCTGGATATCGGTGATTCAGTATCTGAGTTTAAAGCAATGCCCCCGCTGGCAAAATTAAGTTTTATGGGACTTAAAAGCCAACTGGTTTGCCCGAAGTTTGTGCGTAGCTGTAAAGGTGTGTTGGTTACCAGTTTTAGCTGTTCTATAACTGATACCGGTGGAGCAACCTGCTTTTCGGAAGAGGATATCTTTTTTCTGGAGATAGTGCCGGATGAAGAGCTGCTGATCTGTAGTTCTTCAGTGGTAAGGTAGCTGCCGGCGTCCAAATTCATGCTAATCAAGGAGTCAGCAATAGCTAAGGTGCCCTGACCGTGGGCCTCCAGTTGACGGGATGCAACAGAGCCTGTTAGCAATAGCTGTCGATCTAATTTTGTATCGTAATGGGCATAGGCACTTTTTGGCTGCCAACGAAAATGGCTGAAATAAGTCTCTGTTTTGAGTTCTTGTTTTCCTGTCGACTGAACGAGCAGCTTTCCGTTGCTACTGCGCAGGCTGATTTCCGGATCAAATGTAAGCTTGCCGCTTAAATCATTTTCTGGCATCAACTGCCATTGATTAGCTAATGCAGGGTGGGGCAACAGCCCGGGGGTTATACTGATATCGAGTTGAGTTCCTTCCAGTAACTTCCAGTCAATTTTGTCTGGTTGCCAGTTTAACAGGGCTTTGAGGGAGCCACTGACTTTCTGTATCTCTTGATTGTTGAGACTGAGATCTAATTCGGCTTCCAGTTGCTGAGTGACATTAAAGGCTTTCCAGCCAACGTTTAGATCATCACTAAGCGCGATGGAAATTTGCCAATGGTTGCGACTTTCACCCAGCAGTTTAACAGCTGATGACTGGCTCTTATCTGGAATACTCGAAGCGGTTGATGCGGAATTTGGCGGTGGTGGAGCAAATTCTTGAGGATCAGACCGCAAGATTGCGGGCGTGAGGGAGGCTTGATTAAGATAAGATAATGCTGCTGAGAGATTAAGCTTATCCTTAATATCGGCCGTCAAATTTGTGGTAAACCTACCCTTCTTGTCCGCTTCTTCTATCGATAATGCGGCATCCAGATTGTAGATCTCTGTTGTTCGGTCCGATAGCGCTAAATGTATTTGATTTTGTTGATTAGCTTCGACTTCAATTGCTAATGCAGGGTAGTGATCAAGCTCCAGGACAGCTTTTGATTTTAATCGCTGAGGAGTCGCGTCCAAGTGACCTGTAAACTCTATTTGGTGTTCAGAAACAGTTGCTTTGAGTTGTTTTACCTCGACCGCAATTTGATCGACAGGAAGTTGTCTGAAAAGCTCTTCCAAGGCCATTGCAGGCAAGGAGGCTGCGAGCATAGAAGGTGTTGAATCTGGAGAGCTATCTTCTTCAGAGGGCGAAAGAGATATATCTGCCTGAAGAGCTTTTAGTTCCAGTAAATCGAGTTGCTGTTCCAAAAGCAGGCGCTTGGGGCTGAACCCCAAAAACACCTTTGAAACCGAAAGTTGATTGATAGACAGCTCTGGGCAATCCCTGAGTGAAAGCTTTCTGATGATGAGGCTGTTCCAGCGAGGGGACTCAAACAGAGCCTGGCTTTGCTGGCAGCCTAGCTGTTGTAACATGGTACGGGCCTTCCAACTCAAAACTTTGGGGGCTGCAAGGTAGCAAACCACCAACGTCAAAATAATCACCACTACTATTCGAAGCTTCATAAACGGGTCCTTCAAACACTATTGACGATTCTTCCTGTATACAGGCTGAACGACAAGAGCTTTGTTTCAATGATTGAAGCTCTTGAGCTAACGGTATGCGGATTGTTTATCCTGAGCGTGAAAGCCGGATCTTTATCCTGGTCGTTATCTTGAACTAATGGCGGCTTTCTCAGAGTGAATACCTGTAATAAATTCCGTACAATGGCTGCGTCCAACAATCTTCAAGGGGGAATATTTCTTTGGACTCTATTCTAGTGTTCTTAATAACGGGGGCTTTTGCAATGAGTGCCTCCTTGTTTGCCAGTAAATTAGTAAAACAACCTGTTGAGGAGCAGCCTCGCTGGACTCAGGGGCAAAGTGGCAATGCCCGGGTTCTGATTGGGGGAAACGTGCTGGTTCTGGTTCTTATTGCTTCGATGGTATACGGAATCTATCACATGGATTGGTGGATACCAGTGGCTTGTTTGTTTGTATCTTTTCCCGTACTGCACGTTGTAGTTCTTGAACGCATATTTGCACCCGCTAAAGGTTTTTTGTTTAGTGGAGCTATTGCTTTGGGGTCTGCACCACTGATCTGGTTTTTTTGGTAGGCATATTTGGCTGACTCAACTGCTTCTGTCACGGCACCGCTTATGACTGCCCCGTCCATCGAAACCTGGATTTGGTTGTTGACGGGATTGTTGGTCATCACCTTGATCCTGCTGATGATTCAGGGGATAAATCATCGATCGCAAAAGCTGCGCTGGCAAGCTGACGGTGATGATCTGCAGAATCGGCACACTGCTATTGAATTAAAGCTGGAACAGTTACAGCAAGAGAATCTGTCTTTGCAGGTGGAGCTTTCCGGAGCTAAAGAACGGTTGATTAGTATGGACCGTGTTGAAGAAGAACTGTTTCAACGCGAGGATACTCTGGCAGGGTTGCAACGTGAAAACAGCAGCTTACAGGCTGAACTGCGGGAAAGAGACACGCGCTTGGAGCTGCTAAGGGAAGGTCACAATGAAAAGCTGGACGCATTAGAACAGGCGAGGGTGCGGATGCAACAGGAATTCCGGGATCTTGCCCAGCGTATTTTTGATGATAACAGTCATAAATTTGGTGCTCATCAACAGGAAAAGTTGCAGGGACTTTTAGTTCCTTTGCGGGAACAGCTAGGGGATTTCAGGCGTCGCGTTGATGATGTTTATGATCGGGAAGCCAAAGATCGTCGCGGACTTCAAGAACAGATAGAGCATCTTAAACAGCTGAATCTTCAGATGAGTCAGGATGCTCTTAACCTGACCAACGCCTTGAAGTCTGAAACCAAAACTCAGGGTAACTGGGGGGAGTTGATTCTTGAGCGGGTACTGGAAAAATCCGGTCTCCGTTCAGGATACGAATATGAAGTTCAATTCAGTACTCATGATCGTGAAGGGCGACGTTTTCAGCCAGACGTGGTCATTCACCTACCAGATGGCAAAGATATAGTTGCTGACGCCAAAGTTTCACTGGTTGCTTACGAGCGTTACTGTTCGGCTGAGACATTAGAACAGCGTAAACAGGCATTGAGTGAGCACTTGTTATCTGTTCGTCGCCATATCAAGTCGCTAAGTGACAAGAGCTATGAATCCTTACCTGAAATACGAACGCTGGACTTTGTCCTGCTTTTTGTTCCTATTGAAGCTGCTTTTATGGCAGCTGTAGAGGAGGATTCAGAACTTTTTGTCGGCGCATTTGAACGCAACATACTGTTGGTCAGCCCATCAACTCTACTGGTTACATTGCGTACCATTAATAACATATGGCGTTATGAAAAACAGAATCTCAACGCGCTGGAAATTGCTCGAAGAGGTGGGGAGTTGCATGACAAGTTTGTTGGTTTTGTTGAATCGCTGGAAGAGGTTGGTCGCCATCTGCAGTTGGCTCAAAATGCTTATGATACTGCTCACAAGCGTTTGTCGAGTGGTAAGGGTAACCTGATTAATCGAGTCTCTGAGCTGAAAAAACTAGGTGTACGAGGTAAGAAACAAATTCCGGCAGCGTTGGAGGAACGGGCTGAGTTGCACGAGAAGGAAGCTGAAGACCGACCTCAGCAGGTCTCTATACTGGCCGCTAGCAGTGAAGGGGCAGATAACTGATCAATCCGGTTCGATCTTTAACCTGTCGATACCAGGCCATTGAGCTGCAGAGAATCGGGGCAAGGGCCTGGTTTCAGGAAAGGGATTAGCCACAGCGTTAGAAAATGAGTCTGAGTGATGGCGCTAACTTTCTGAAAAATACTCTTTTAGAAAGGCGATGAATGAGCTGATCTTTGCCGGCATAAACTGGCGATGTGGGTAGACTGCATAGACGTTGGAGGCAGAAACCTTATACTCCGGGAACAGTTGTACCAGTTTCTGATTATCCAAATATTCTCTTACCATGAATTCCGGCTTCAGAATAATACCGACTCCGAGAATTGCAGCGGCTACCGAGGCGCGACCATTATTACTGTTTAGCCGGCCACTCACTTTGATCGAATATCTCTCCTTATTATTGTGGAACTGCCATTCGTTATTGGTTGAGGAATAGGCATAAGTCAGGCAGTTGTGCCCTTTAAGCTGATCGGGTGTTTCCAGGGCTGGGTGACTTTGCAGATATGCCGGAGCGGCACAACAAACCACTTCGCTTGGCATTATGCGTTGGGCTATCAAACTTGAGTCTTCCAGTTTTCCGATTCTGATAGCCATATCAAAACCCTCTTCTACAAGGCTGACTTTACGGTCCTGGTAGTCGATATCAATTTTTACTTCAGGGTAGCGATTCAGGTAGATTGCAATCGCCGGGGCCAGGCAGAGAACCCCGAAATCTATCGGGCAACTCAGCTTCAGCAGGCCGCTTGGTTTTGATCCCATTTCATACAGGGACGCTTCTGCTTCTTCCAGGTCGCTTAATAGATTAAGGCAGTGCTGGTGATATCGTTTTCCCGCTTCAGTGGTGCTGACTCGGCGTGTGGTTCGATTGAGTAAGCGAATGCCCAGATCTTTTTCCAGAAAAGAAATATGTTTGGTGATCATCGCGGGAGAAAGACGAAGATCACGCGCTGCCTGGGAGAAGTTCTCGCGAACGACGACTCTGCAAAACACTTTCATGCTGGTCAGCTTATCCATATCACGACACCTGAATGTTGGAATGATTATTTACTATTAGTTAATAAACATTTTGAAATATACCTTATTAACTAATTAACGGTTAATGGTTAATCTGCTTTTAATCTTTGATCAATCACGAGGACAATAACAATGATTTCATTTAAACAGGCTGTGCTGGCTTCTGCTTTTACTCTTTCTTCTGCTGTGATACCTCAAGCCTATGCAGTTGAGGAGAGTTACAGCATCGACCCTGCACACTCGTTTGTTCAGTTTACTATTGGCCATTTGGGCGTGAGTAAAACGGTAGGGCGCTTTAACAAATTTGAAGGAAACTTTCAGTTTGATAAAGATAACAGTGCCAGCAATGGCATTGAGCTGACTATCGAGACGGCGAGTATCGATACTAACCATCAAAAACGTGACGATCATCTCCGCAGTCCAGACTTTCTTGATGTCAAACAGTATCCTGAAATGACTTTTAAAAGCACCGGCTTTGAAGGCTCGCTTTCCAGTGGAACGCTTAAAGGGGAGCTGACAATGCATGGAGTGACCCAGCCCGTTGAATTTAAACTTAATCAGGTAGGTGAAGGAAAAGATCCCTGGGGTGGTTACCGTGCTGGTTTTACTGCTAGTACCACAGTTAAGCGAAGTGACTTTGGTGTGACCTATTTTATTCCCGGCGTGTCGGACCAAACTGAGATAGCAGTATTTATTGAAGGAATTCGTAAGAAGTAGTGCCACGTTCCTGGATTAACGCACATTAAGGGCCGATAGAGGCCCTTTTTCTATAGACACCACCAAAGGTACCTGTCTATGTATGCTGAACCTTCTTCCAGCGCAAACTTAATCATGATAATGCAAAGCCTGGTTCTCCCCCTGGCTGTCGCATTATTCGGGCTTCTTGTCTGGTGGTTGAATCGTCGCAATATACCTCGTGCAACTCTGGTCATCGTGCCTTTTATCGCTATAGGCTTTTGGGCGTCCTTTAGTTGGATTCAAGATCGATTGGGGCTTCCGCCACAACAGGCTATGGATATTCTGATTCCTCTATTGCTGGTGTCGGTTATTTTTGAGCTAGCAAGTCATTGGGTCAATCTGTCTGGCTTATGGAAAGTCGTTCTCTCGCTGGTGGCTTTTATGGGATTTATCATCTGGATGCTATATCCAATCCTGTCCAGAGCCGATGCTGTTGAAATTGTCCTGATCCTGGTTTCTGCCGCCATCCTTTACCTGGTGCTTCAAATAAGTTTTTCGAATCCAGCTAACAGCTCTGTATCTAATGGGGTAGGACTTTATTTGGCGGCGGTTGCTGCTCCACTGTTTGCGCTCGATGGTACCCTGAAACTAGCTCAGATCAGCGGTGCTCTGGCAGCCGGGCTGGGGGTTATATGGTTAGCGGGCTTGTTATTTTCCAGGAAAATTTCTGCTGTTCAGCAGTACACAGAAGGGATGTTTGCTGTTCGGTTTGTAACTCCGATGATGGTGACTGCTCTTTATGTCGCCGCTCATCAGTACGCTGATGTGAATCCCTATGCCCTGTTGCTGGTCTGCCTGGGAATTGTCATTGTGACCCTGATAAGGCGCTGGTGGCCTATTGCTTCCATCTGGGGCGATAATATCCGAGTCATGGTGCTGGGGTTGTTACCCTTTGCGGCTGCTTTATGGTTGATCTGGCCAGAAGAATCACTGTATTAACGATACTCCCCAGGATTTTTTAATTATTGAGGTGGTACGAGATGATTCCTGTTTTATTTCTATCCCATGGGGCACCCTCCATGATAATCGAGGATGAACCTGCTAAAGCTCCATTACTGGAGCTTGCGGCGACATTTCCTACTCCCAAAGCAATACTTTGTATTTCCCCTCATTGGCAAACAGCAGGTCTCTCTTTATCGTCATCTCTGAGGCCGGAAACTATTCATGATTTCTATGGTTTTCCTAAGGCGCTTTACCGATTGCAATATCCTGTTAACGGTGATCCACAGCTGGCTGAAGACGTTGCGGAGCATCTGCTCAGCCAGGGTATCCACGCGAGCCGAGTTGACAGGGGGTTAGATCATGGTGCCTGGACACCCTTGATGTTGCTGTATCCTGAGGCTGAAATCCCTGTTTTGGGGATGAGTTTACCCGCCCATCAGACTGTGGAGCAGCTTTTTAATTTAGGTGAGACGTTGTCCTATTTAAGAAAGCAGGGGGTTCTGATACTGACTTCAGGTTCCGGTACGCATAATCTCAGAGAAATAGTCGCTGAGGGCGCAGGTACTGCGTGTTGGGCACGAGAATTTCAGCATTGGTTAATAAAGAATGTTTGCGACTATGCGATGGACAAGCTGCAAAGTTGGGAAAGTCATGCTCCACAGGCCCGATTTGCACATCCGACAACCGAACACCTGGATCCGTTGTGGATTGCGATGGGGGCTGCTGGCGAGACTACACCAGAAGTAATCTATCAGGGGTTTAGTCATGGTAATCTCGGATTGGTGCATTTTCGTTTTAATTAGAGCTTCCTCAGGTTCTCTTGAAAGTTTCTTTATAGACCTTTGACCCGTCCACACATAATTCCTTTCCGCCGCTGAATGGCCTTGGTTGCACTATTTTTGACGGGAACACTTTAACCCGACATGCTGTCAGTACTGGTAATCGAAATAGTTGGGGTTTATTCTGCCCGGGTTCCTGAATTTTCCATTATTGAGTAGAAGTATGCCCTCACCAGATCCGCAAATACTAATTAAACTGGCTACCATGAAGATGCCGTTTGGAAAATACGGTGGCCGAGTGCTGATGGATTTGCCAGAGCCTTATCTTGTTTGGTTTGCCGGTAAAGGGTTTCCTGAGGGAGAGCTGGGGATACTGTTATCGGTACTGCATGAAATTAAGGTCAATGGCCTTGAACACTTACTTGAACCTCTACGTAAATGAACACACCTTGGTCCTGAGAGGTCAGCTTTTGTCGGGATATTCACTTCCTGATTGGACCGAGGGCTAATGCGCTGATCCCTATAGCCATGTATACTATCTGCCAGAAGATACCGGTTTCTGGTTGATATTAATCAGAAAATTTACCGGTAATACCATGTATCTACTGATGGTTTATCAGTGCATATGCTGTCTCAGCAGTCAGAGGTGGGTGCTGCCTGACAAAGTATGCACTGTAGCAACAATGCCTTGGTTGAAAGAATAGTCAGTCGAAACGACGGCTTTTAGGAAGTATTCATACTGACGCGTATAATAGCCTGCTGAATGCTGGCGTAGTATTTAGGTGGTTTAATGAGTATTGATGTTGGATCCAGGTTGAAAGAAGTTCGCCTGCAAAAAAATCTGTCGCAACGTGAACTGGCGAAGAGGGCTGGCGTCACCAACAGCACGATATCCTTGATAGAACAAAACCGGGTGAGTCCGTCGGTGAGCTCTTTAATCAAAGTTCTGGATGGACTGCCGATGTTACTTCAGGAATTTTTCTCCCTGAATGTTCCCGAAAAGAAGCAGGTGTTTTATCCTGCTGATGAACATCCTGATTTAGGAACTGCTGACGTGAATATTCGCCTTGTCGGCCATAATCATCCTAATCGAACCCTGTCAGTGCTGCATGAAACCTACCCACCGGGTTCTGACTCCGGGCCTGAAATGTTATCTCATGATGGACAGGAAGGAGGGATGGTTATAAAAGGGGAGCTGGAACTTACCGTTGACGGTGAAACAAAAACTCTTTCCCCTGGAGATGGTTATTTCTTTGATAGTTCTTTACCCCATCGATTTCGAAATGTAGGGGAAGAAGAGTGTGAAATAGTCAGTGCCAACAATCCCCCATCTCTTTAAATGTTGATTATTATTTGATCTATATTAAGCAGACTAGGGTCTGCTTTTTTTATTTTCTTGATATTCCTAAAAAAATCATTTATTGCCGTTAAGTGCGGCAACAGTTTGCCGATATAGCTTTTAATGGCTCCTGTCTGATTTTTAGCTGCCAAAAAAAACGGCTAAATCAGTGGGTTAAAATTGATTATATTGTTTTATTAAAGTGGACCGTAATTTGCTATATTCAGCTCCAGAGCTATTAAAAAATTTAGAGCCAGGAGATTTAAAGCGTTGGAAGTGAGTAAACGTTTTAATACGAATGAATCAGATAACAATATGATCGTCGGATTAGATATCGGCACCTCCAAAATAGTCGCTTTGGTCGGTGAAATCGGTCCAGATGGCCGTATCGATGTGATTGGTATTGGTTCTCACCCATCTCGTGGTTTGAAGCGGGGTGTGGTGGTGAACATCGAATCCACAGTGCACTCGATTCAACGAGCGGTGGAAGAGGCCGAGTTGATGTCCGGCTGCAAGATTCATTCGGTGACTGCAGGAATTGCCGGTAGTCATATCAGCTCGATGAACTCCCATGGTATTGTTGCGATTCGTGATCGGGAAGTCATTGATTTTGATCTGGATAGAGTGATTGACGCAGCCCGGGCCGTAGCGATACCAGCCGATCAAAAAATTCTCCATATCCTTCCTCAGGAATATGTCATTGATAGCCTTGAAGGAATCAAAGAGCCTTTGGGAATGTCCGGGGTGCGCCTTGAAGCAAAGGTTCATCTGGTTACAGGGGCACTTAATGCCGCACAGAACATTGAGAAGTGCATTCGCCGCTGTGGTCTGGACGTTGATGGTATTGTTCTTGAACAATTAGCCTCCAGCTATTCCGTGCTGACCGAGGATGAAAAAGAGTTAGGTGTTTGCATGGTTGATATCGGTGGCGGGACCACAGATATCGCCATATTCACTGGTGGTTCCATTCGGCATACGGCGGTTATTCCAATTGCCGGGGATCAAGTGACTAATGATATTGCAATGGCCCTGCGAACCCCTTCATTACACGCTGAAGAGATCAAAATAAAATACGCATGTGCGTTGGCTCAGCTGGCCAGTATTGACGAAATAGTCAAGGTGCCCAGTGTTGGAGACCGGCCTTCACGAAACCTGAGCTGCCAGGCTTTGGCTGAAGTTGTAGAGCCGCGCTATGACGAGTTATTTACCCTGGTACAGTCCGAGTTGCGCCGCAGTGGTTTCGAAGGACTGGTGGCCGCGGGAATCGTGCTGACCGGAGGGACTTCAAAAATGGAAGGGGCGGTTGAACTGGCAGAGGAAATCTTTCACATGCCAGTGCGTTTGGCCAAACCTGTCGGTGTCCAGGGGATTAACGATATTGTTGGGGATCCGGTTTATGCCACGAGTGTTGGCTTATTACTCTATGCCAGGCAACACTGCCAGCATCAACCGCAACAATTGCCAGCAGACGTAATAAATGTGCAGCCGGGTATGCTGAATCGAATGAAACACTGGTTTCAGAACAATTTTTGAGGTCGGAGTGTTTATTTGAGGTCAGGGTATTAAAGAGCTGTTGGTGATTAAACGCTTAATCAAGTGTGGTTAAGAATTCACCTGCAGTTGCGAAAGAAATACTCATTGGTATGTAAGGTAATTAGATCATAGTTCGAAGTAACAGCTTGAAGTGCCGATTTAAAGCAACCAACGAAGTTGCTGAACAAGAATAGAAGCTGCTAAGCAAGATAATTTAAGGGGAGAAGGGTTATGTTTGAACTGGTCGATAACGCACCTCAGAGTGCGGTGATCAAAGTTGTAGGTGTAGGTGGTGGCGGTGGCAACGCTGTTAAGCATATGCTTAGCAGCGATGTCGATGGTGTCGAGTTTATCTGTGCCAACACAGATGCCCAGGCTTTGAAAGGAGATGTTGATTGCAATCTGCTTCAGATCGGTGGAGAGCTCACTAAAGGCTTGGGAGCAGGAGCTAATCCTGACATAGGCCGTCAAGCGGCAGTGGAAGATCGCGAAATCATTGCCGAAATGCTTGGCGGTGCTGATATGGTCTTTATTACTGCCGGCATGGGCGGTGGCACCGGAACAGGGGCTGCGCCGATTGTTGCGGAAGTAGCCAAAGAGCTTGGCATTCTGACAGTTGCTGTTGTAACTAAGCCTTTTCCATTTGAGGGGCGCCGTCGAGGCAAAATCGCTGATGAGGGTATTAAAGAACTGTCTCAGAATGTCGATTCATTAATCACTATTCCTAACGAGAAGCTGCTGTCGGTACTAGGAAAAAATACCTCTCTGATAGACGCATTTAAAGAAGCGAACAACGTGTTGCAGGGGGCCGTACAGGGAATCGCTGATCTGATCGTGCGCCCTGGCATGATCAATGTTGACTTTGCTGACGTCAAAACAGTTATGTCTGAAATGGGAATGGCAATGATGGGAACAGGTGTTGCCAGCGGAGAAGACCGTGCCCGTTTGGCGGCAGAAGCTGCTGTTCGCTGTCCGCTTCTGGAAGATATTGATCTGCAAGGTGCACGCGGAATTCTGGTCAATATAACCGCTGGACTTGACCTTGGATTGGGGGAATTTGCAGAAGTCGGGGATACGATTGAGGAATTTGCCTCAGAAAACGCAACGGTGGTTGTTGGAACAGTTATTGATCCTGAAATGAGTAACGAATTGAAAGTAACCGTGGTTGCTACAGGGTTGGGTAATCGTGAGCAGGCTTCGGTTAAGGTCGTCAGTAATAACTTCGGTCAATCAATGGATCAGAAAAGCGCAGGGCAGCGAAATACCAGCCTTCGAAGAAAAGATGGGGCCCTGGACTTTGATCAGTTGGAATTGCCAACGGTATTACGCCAACAGTGTGAACCTGTTAGTAAACCAAAATCTGCCGAAGAGCCGATGGCGATGCCTCTTGCCAAAACCGGGACCGACGATGACATGGAGTTTTTGGACATTCCTGCTTTCTTAAGGCGTCAGGCAGATTAACAATCTGCTTTGAGCAGCATAAAAAAACCCGAAGACGTTCTTCCCCGTTTTCGGGTTTTTTTATAGTGCATATTTGGAAAGGAAGTGTTTAAAAAGAATGGAGTAATGAATCAAAATACTGCATTCCATATAACCCGGTATCCCAATCATAACCATGTAACAAAAGTCCTGGGCTGATACTTTGGATTCAGGCAACCTCTTTGACCGTGTAATGGCTGTCCTCTGATGAACGGTTACCCATTCTGTGCAGTCGTGCTCTGAGACGGGCCAGGTCCAGACTACGCAGTGGTTGGCCTTTTGCACGCATCAAGGCTACTTTTTCAACAAACTGCTGGTGGCGTTCTTTCTGCTCATCAGTTGAATGTTCACGATATTTTTCAAGCAACTGTTCTCGATCAGCAAGCTGACGATAAGCTGTGATTTCAGACTCAGGCTGAGCACTGTTAAGAAACGGAAACAGCTTGTTAAGCATCTCCATTTTATTCTCCTTACAAAAGCGAGCTATTTATCGATTCCGTGTTCTTTTAATCGATAGTGATTATAGGGGGTCGCGTTGTTCTACATATCAGTGGGCTTGCAAATCAAGTGCCAGACTTTATGAAAATCAGCAGATATGGCTAGCGGGCTGCTTTTTAAGGGAGCTTGGTAGGCTTTTTTAGGGATAAGTTGCTGCGTTTTTGAAGGATAGTATGCCGCCAATGTGTACCAGCTGATGATGGTATTGGGAATATCGTTGCCGTTATGGGGAAAAATGACGCCGCTGTTGCTAAGGAGCCTGGCGATACGCTGTCTGATTGTCTCTAAACCTGAGTGATCTTGAATTTCACTGAAGCTGGTTTTAACAGTGCTAATGGTTGTCGGGCTTTAAATACTGTTTAGTCCAGTGCCTGCCATTTGGGCAGGAGCTTGTTATTATTAGGCTTAAGATGCACATCATGAGCAGTTGCCTGATGAAACCTGCAAGACCGGTCTGTTGTTTGCAGGTCCGAAGAGGTTCGTCCCAGGCCATTAGACATAAAACATAAAACCCGGCACCGATAAGGAAACGCCATCAATGAGCAAACCCCCAAAAACTTTTTACTGGCACGATTATGAGACTTTCGGGGCCAATCCGATGGTCGATCGACCAGTACAGTTTGCCGGTATCCGTACGGATGAAGAATTGAATATTATTGGCGAGCCTTTGGTGGTGTTCTGTAAGCCAGCAGATGATTTTCTGCCTCACCCAGAGGCCTGTCTTATTACGGGTATAACCCCGCAACAAGCATTGAGTGAAGGAGTCCCAGAGGCGCATTTCAGTGCACTGATTCATGAGCAGCTGGCCCAGCCCGGAACCTGTGGTGTGGGATACAACAGCATACGCTTTGATGATGAAATTACTCGATTTACCTTTTATCGAAACTTTATTGATGCCTATGGGCGGGAATGGCAAAACGGCAACTCCCGCTGGGATATTATTGATGTGTTGCGTCTGGCCAGGGCGTTGCGACCTGAGGGTATTAACTGGCCCGTTCATGAAGATGGGCGACCGAGTTTGCGGCTGGAAGATCTGACAGTGGCTAATGGTATTGAACATGGTAACGCTCATGATGCGTTATCCGATGTTTATGCCACCATTGCTGTAGCCAAGCTGTTGAAAACCAAACAACCCAAGCTCTATCACTATGCGCTACAGCTGAGAGACAAGCGTAAGGTCGCTGACATGCTGGACGTTCATGGTCATAAACCAGTATTGCATATATCGTCCAAGTATCCTGCAGAACTTGGAAATGCTGCGGTGGTTGCGCCTTTAGCTACCCATCCGATAAACAAAAACGGTGTTATTGTTTATGATCTTCGGATTGATCCGACTCCTCTGTTGGAGCTGGATGCCGATAGTATCAGGCAACGCCTTTACACGCCTGTATCTGAGTTGGCGGAAGGAGAGGTCCGGATACCGTTAAAAGTCGTTCATGTCAATCGCAGTCCAATTATCGCACCTGCTTCTATGCTTAATGCGGAAGAAGCTGAACGATTACAGATTTCCGGAGCCCAATGTCGTACACATCTGGCAATGTTACGCGGTCATCCGGAACTGAAAGCCAAACTGCAAGCGGTATTTTCCGAGTCTGGATTTGAGCCTTCTTCAGATCCTGATCAGATGCTCTACAGCGGTGGATTTTTTGGTCAAACTGATAAGGCCGCTATGGAGCAGATACGTACTTGTCCGGTAGACGAGCTGGCCAATCTGGATCCTTGTTTCCAGGATGGTCGTCTCGAAGAAATGTTTTTCCGTTATCGGGCTCGAAACTATCTGGAAACACTGAGTGATGAAGAGCAGCTGCGATGGGAAGAGTTTCGCCGGGAACGGTTACTTGGTGTTTGCTCCAGCGATAGTGCAGAAACTTTCAGGAGTGAGAAAACCCTTGGGTTTGAAGACTTTTATAAACGCCTCAATGAACTGGGGCTCTCAGCGGATATTACTGAAGAAAAAATGCATATCCTCCAGGAGCTGGCTACCTATGCTGAGTCCATATACCCGATGTAATTGTGCTCGTTCAGATGGGGCTCATTCAGAGAAGGACTGGTCGGTTCTTTCCACGAAGGGAAGAAGGCGCCGCCGGTGTGCTTTCGGTTGGCTTCAGGTATCTCGATGTACTGGATATTTGGTGAGTATTTCGGTGCTGAGCGCCGGTCTGCTCTCTGGAGTTATCTTGTCGGTACCTGCTTTAGCGCAGACACAAAGTGGAAATCAGGCGACGGAAAATCAACCGGCTACCGGTTCAAGGAAGGTTCCGGTTGTCGACGATCAGGGTGAAGTTGATGACAGCAGTCGGGACCCTGTGGCGGAATTCTGGGATCGTAGGCAGCGTTCGGATGATGCAGACTGGGTTACTGATCAGAGTGGCTATACTGAAATACCTGTGGATCGGATTGATGGGGATATTCCCGAAGACCAATACCCTGAAATCGTGCCTGACCGCTTTAGCGGAGGAACTCAGGATGCCCGTACCGTCTATCGAGATATGGCTGATGGATTTGATTCTGAACCCATGATTGAGACCTTGCCAGGCGATGACCCTGAATTAGCCTTGCCGGAGCCAACCGTTGTTCCTGTGGATCAATACGGAGGAATGGAATCGGTTGTTATTCCGGCAGGAGTCATTGAGAAACCGAAACTGACCCGCGAAGATATCATTTTTGAATACCTGAATAGTGCTGCAGAAGTTTCAGATACTGACGACACTAAAGCGCCAGTAACTGGCTCACGCATCCGTGAGCGAGTCACTGTGCCGATTAACGACAAGGAGTCTGCTGTTGAGGTCATCGTCGAATAAAGAGCATATTCATCACTAAGACTGAGGGGCGGGTAGTTGCTTCAAACCGCTGGAAAGTGACTGCCCGGCAGATCGGACGATCAGTTGCCTGTCACTTAAAGACTGATAGGCGCTGACCAGATCTGTGATAGAGACCTCCCGTATAGCATCGGCCAATTGCTCACGGCTATTAAATTGAAGATAACCCCTGTCAATCTCACGCCAGTACCGGTTGGTGCGATCACTGAGTTTCTGATCTTTTTTAAGCAGTTCTACTAACAAGCTTTGTTTGTAGTCTTCCAGTTGTTGCTCACTGACAGAACTGATAAGTGTCAGACTGTTGTCCATAAAGTCGCCAATATGCTGTTGAAGCTGGTTGGGGGTAGCCGAAGGTGACTGCACTACCAGGGCCAGCCCCGGGTGTTCCAGAATAGGCATTGATGTTGCAAAGACGATATAACCGAGCTGCTTTTCAGTTCGAAGCTGATTGTAGAAAGGAGGCGAAAGGATCTTAGCGAGAAGCGCATACTGGGCTCGGGATTTTAGTGTTTTGTCCGCGGATTGGATGTAAGTACTTATTGCCGAATCGTTATGTTCTATATCAAGGTCTACAACATCAACCCGCTCAGGCAATAAGATGACCTGCCCTTCTTCTACCTTCGCGTTTTCTACCCCTTTCAATAAGTGACTTTCCAGCGTATCAGACAATGCCAGCGCATCTTCCGGGAGTAAGTCTCCATGTGCCAGGGCCTCTACCTCGCCGGCACTTAGCAGCTCAGAGGCAAAGCGCTGAAGCTCTTGCGCGGTTATTGTTTTTAGCTCCTGTAGCTGCTCGTCTGGTGACCATTGTGGTTTTAGTACCTTACGGTAGATTTTATCCAGTGCCAGGGTGTAGGGTTTTTCCTTGCGACTGTTTTCCAACTGTCGAATTAAATCTGTCTGGAATATTGCCAGTCGCTGTGGGTCTACCTGGAGGCTTTTCAAGGTTTCTGCGATCCGTATCAGCAATAGTGACTGCTTATCACGATAGCCAGAAAGGCGTACGCTGAACCCCCGGATATGATCGTAGATATGAGTCTTGAATCCGGCAACATTAGCTGGATATGTGAAGCTGTTCAGGCGGTCATTGACCAAGCGCACAAAAAGACTGGTTAATACGTGATGTCTGGCCGTATCGTTGGCGACGGGAGAACGGAATGAAAAGTAAAAATCCGCTTTTGGCGTTTGAAATTGCTGTTCTTGCTTAAACCAGAGTCGATAGCCGGGGCGTGACTTAAGCACCTCTGGCATTGGGCTGGGAATAGCTTTGCGCAGCTCAAAATCACTGGCAAGGAATGGATTCGGTTCTGGTATTCTGAGACCTGGATCTATTTCGCTGCGTTTCCAGCTTTTGACTAGGTTTTGATCAAGAGACTCAAAACTGTAGGGGGTTTGATACCAGGGATCTGTCTTATTTGTTGGTATACCCTTGGCGGTTAATTCGATCAGAAGATTTTCCGGAGTCAGATAATCCAGATAGCTGTTAATTAACTGAGGGTCATAGGTTTTGTATAGGTAGTCTCCCCGAATGACCTCTTCAAGGGGGTAGCGTTTGAGATTGGAGGCCAGGTGGGTAACATAATAGATCTTTCGACCGTTCTCCTTAAAGCGGAAGGCCGTGTCACTGATTAACTTTTCCTCGTCAAAAATCCAGGACTGTACACCGGATTTTCTTATCAGTCGAAGATACTGAAAAGTCATATCGACGACTTCCTGATAACGTTGGAAACCCTCGGGAGTCAGTCCGATCTGAACTGCCAGGGTCGCGCCATGTTGATTGCTCAAACCGGCTCCGGCGCTCAAGCTTTTTGCCAGGCCTTGCTGTTTTAGTTGTTCAAGGAGGCTTCCGGGTCCTTCATGGCCCAGCAAGGCACTGATATAACGTAGCGGCTTCTTCTCATAATGAGGGCGAATAGCAGGGACCGGAAAGGTCAGGCTCAGTTGGTGTAGCTCTTTAATACTGTCTATCTTGAGGACTGCTGGTAACTTTCCGGGTTCGAACAGAGGGGCCGCTTTTTTCTCTGGCTGGTTTGATTGTCTGGGGATGGCGCTGAATTTGGTTTCTACCAGCTGTTTGAGTTCTTCCGGCGATTGAGAACCGAGTACTACCAGTGACATGTTGTCTGCGGAATAGTGTTGCTTATAAAACTGGATTAATTCATCACGAATATTGGAACCAGGGCGATCCTCAAGGGTTTCCAGGCTGCCAACGGAGAAACCGGCCATAGGGTGCTCAGGATTAATGATTTGCTTGAATGCAGCGAATCCCCGTCTTCCATCTTCTTTTAGTTTTGACTGATATTCTGAATGGACAGCATGTTTTTCCCGCTGGACGTATTCTGGTGTAAATAATGGTTCGATAAAAAACCTGGAAAACCGATCCAGGGTGGGCTCCAGATAAGTGCTGTCTATATCAAAGAAGTAATTGGTACGATCCATTGCAGTAAATGCGTTATGGGTCCCGCTGTGTTCACTGACATAAGATTGGTATTCCCCTGCTTTGGGGTATTTTTGAGTGCCTAAAAAGAGCATGTGTTCCAAAAAGTGGGCAAGGCCCTGGCGACCTTCCGGATCATCGCCGCTACCAACACCAACATCCATACTGGCGGCGGAGCGATCGGTATCAGGGTCTGAAATAACCAGTGCTTTGAGTCCATTCTCCAGTTCAAAAGCAAGATAGGAGCGCTTGTCATTAGGGCTCTTGATGATTTTACTGACAACCGAATCGGAAGCAGCTGCACCGACGCTGACTAACAATGTGGTAACACAGAATAATACCAGTGTTACAGCACGGTTGACTGAGCTTTTAAAAAGAAGAATTCCTGCTGCGGCCATTCAACGTTTCCTCGCCAGGTGTTTGTTTCAAGGGAGTTTCTATATTCCCAGCTTAGACAGGGATTAAGGCATTGGTTCCACTTAAGTCCGTTTTTACCATTATTGAATTCTTGACGGTGGGCTTATAACAGGGCTCTGCAAAAATAACACCTCTATATCCCCATCAAGTTCAACCATGGCTCAAATTCGTGCGGTACATTTTTATAGCAATGACCTCAGATATAGAAATAATCCCGGAACTGTGGGTCAGTGGTGTTTCGGCAAAACACCATTGGCCAGGTTGATCGCTCGGTTAAGGTCGTCCTTGCTTGCGTCCATCTGAGCAATCTCTCTTAAAGCGGCATAGGCAATCGCCAAGTCTTGCTCCTGCTTTTTGTACAGATCGGCAATGGCTTTATCGATAGCCTGATAGACTTCTTGAATCTGTTGGCTGCGATCTGCCGCCGGGTTAACGTTATTAAGAACCTGCAGACAGGCACGCGCTACCTGCATGTAACGTTCATCGAGTTGTTTTTTCATGGTTCTGGCTTCTGTTGATGGGACTTTAGATAATTCAATCATGCTAAGGGCGACGATGATACTGGATACTGACATGACTGGCCACGCTCTCAGCTTAACGAGAGACTTTATACCGGTTGCAACAGCGATTTTAGTCCGTCGCAGAAGGATTCATGATCTACGAATTTGATGAATTCAGGGTAAGATCGGCATCCTCTGCATCAGAGCATGGCTTTTGAAGGGGTCGATCGGATAAAATTCTTTGCAGATATGCAGTGGAGTAACCTATTGTCTATTAATGAACTTTTGTACTGAAAATAAAGATTCTGTAAGGAAATTTCAATGAATCGAGAAAAGGTTGTTTTTGCATTTTTTATTGTTTTGGCGTTAACCATTAACTTCGGTTTCTTTATTGGTGACATTGGAAATCCAGATCATCACAATGTTTACGAACTCTTTGCTGCAATCGTCGTCAGTCTGATTGCCACAGTACTGAAGTTTGGTGATCGAACACATATTGGTGCGGTCCTGCTGGCAACGAGCCTGGTGGCGGATCTGCAGTTGGTAGCAGCGGCTGTGGTCTGGGGGTATGGTGCGCAGATTAGTGCCGTCGGTTTGGATGAGGCGGCTATGGCCAGTGTGGTTTCACTGTCCGCAGGGGCGCTGTTGGCAAACATTACTTCGGTAATCTTGCTGATGGTCGAAACTATAATGATTCGACGTTAGCAATGACTGAGTGATGAACCATATACTTTTTGTTCTTTTAAGGCGTCTGCGTACTCCTCTGATTACGGTGATCATTGTCTATGCCGTATCGGTTCTGGGGTTTGTCATCATTCCCGGCGTTGATGACACCGGTGCTCCCTGGCGAATGAGTTTTTTTCATGCTTTCTATTTTGTCAGCTTTATGGGGTCAACTATTGGTTTTGGCGAAATACCCTACGAGTTTACTGATGGTCAGCGGATGTGGACCCTGGTCACTATCTACGGCACGGTTATTTCCTGGTTATATAGCATCGGTAAGATGTTGGCCGTGTTTCAGGATCAGGCATTTATCCGACTGATGAATCGATTTGCCTTTATTCGTGAAGTTAATCGCATTGGGGAGCCTTTCTATCTGGTCTGTGGTTACGGTATGACGGGAAGTCGAGTGGTCAGTCAGTTAACCCGACGGGGCATACATGTTGTTGTGGTCGATATTGAGCAGGCTCGAATAGACGCCCTGGAAACGGACAGTCTTGAGCATAATGTGCCTGGACTTTGTGCTGACGCCTCTGAACCTGATGTACTCAATGATGCTGGACTTAAAAGTCCATTCTGTGTGGGTGTTTTGCCATTAACGGATCAGGATCCGGCTAATTTGGCTATATCTATCGCCAGTAAACTATTGGTACCGAAGCTGCCGGTAATTTGCCGTACAGAGTCAGATGTGACCACCGCTAATCTGGCTTCCTTCGGTACCGATCACATTATTGACCCCTTTGTCACTTATGCTGACTATCTGGCCTTGGCGATACATTCACCATACAAGCATCTGGTCTATGACTGGCTGACTAATCCTGAGCATCGCTCGGTTGCCAGTGCCTATCAGGAGACCAATGGACACTGGGTTATCTGTGGTTATGGACGGTTTGGAAAGGCATTGCAGCGAAGCTTTAAAGGTAAACCGGTTAATCTGACAATAATTGATATCAAACCGATGGATATCAGCGCGAACGTTTCATTTGTTGAAGGCCCTGGTACCGAAGCAGATACACTGGAAGAAGCCAATATCCGTGAGGCAGTAGGGTTGATTGCGGGCACTGATAATGACGCTAACAACCTATCGATCATAATGACTGCACTGGAGTTAAATCCTAAGTTGCTAACCGTCGTGCGTCAAAATCTGAGCACAAACGATCCGGTCTTTTCTGCTGCCAAAACTGATCTTGTGATGGAGCCGAGTCAAATAATTGCCAACAATATCCTGTCGCTGATCAAAAGTACGTTGATAGGAGAGTTCCTGCACGAAATGATGACTCATCAGGATGATGTATGGGCTCATACATTGGTTAATCGAATGAGTTCAGTTGCTGGCGATGCTGAATTGGACAGTTGGGCCTTTACCGTCAACGCGGCAGAAACACCTGCACTGGAAAAAGCCATGACAGAAGGAAAAACTCTGACCCTTAATCTTTTTCTAAAAGATCCGGGAGGACTTCGACAAAATCTACCGGCATTTCCCCTTATGCTAAAGCGTGCGCAGGTATGTAAGCTATTACCGGGCGAATTGACTGAACTGGAAGAAGGTGACGAAATACTGTTTTGCGGGTTAAGTGATGCTTACTATCAGATGCAATGGATCGTCTCTAACTTTAACGTTTTCCGCCATGTTATTGGTGATGCTGATGCCTTAGGGGGTTGGTTGGGTCGCTGGTATCGAAGTCGAAAAGCTAAAATGCAGGTTGAGAAAACCGTTCCGGAAAGCGACTACTCAGAACTCTAAGAACTGCAAAATGTATAAAACGTGTAAGCGATATAGAAGGAATACTCGATGAGTAATGACTACTTCAAACATAAAGCCGGAAGTTATGAAGAAATTAATCATAGAGTTGAAAATGTTGAAAACATTGCGAATTCGATACTGGCAACTACTCAACTCGAAAAAACTATGAATATTATGGACTTTGGTTCAGGGACGGGACTGTTATTAGAGCGAGTGGCACCATACGTTGGCAAAATTACGGCGGTAGATATATCAACGGCAATGAATGAGCAGCTTGATAAAAAAAGAGCTGATTTAAACTGTGATCTTGAAATATTGGAAATGGACTTATCCAAATCATTTTTGGATAGAAAATTTGATGGGATCATTTCTTCGATGACGTTGCATCACGTTGATGATATTAGATCAATGTTCTCGAGGTTTTATGCAATGCTCAGGGACGGCGGTATTTTGGCTCTGGCTGATTTAGATCTTGAAGATGGAAGTTTTCATACTGAAGATACCGGCGTATTCCATTTCGGATTTGATCGGGAGCTATTGTTGGATATTGCTAAAGAAGCAGGATTCAAGAGTGCTGAAATAACCTCTGCAAGTACAGTTTGCAAGCCCCAAGGGGACTATTCAGTCTTTCTGTTGACTGGACATCGGTGATTTCTGTAGAACTCTTTTTGTTCAGCGCCTGGATTCAGCTGATATTTGTTGCGAGCCGATAGAAAGCCTCAGTTTTGAGCGGATATAGTGTGACAGGGAGTCTATGCAGACGTTTAGGGCAGCAGTAATGGCAATCAATACCATCGCACGATCCAGCCGAATGTCCTGTATGGCGCTGTCGATGTAAAAACCCAGAGTTGTGATACCCAGGATTCCCAGAATTGCTGTTTCCCGTTGGATTATTTCCCAGCGATAAAACAGAAAAGCCAGAAACTGATTGTAGATTCTTGGCACTACCTCGTAGGCATATCGGTTCATGCCTGCTGTCGCATCTACCCGAAGCGACAGGGTGTTGCTGTAACGCCCCATAAGGTGGGCGATAATTGCTCCGTTATGCAATGCGAGTGCAATAACGGCGGGGAGCATTGATGGGCCCCACAGGGTCAGCAGGATAAAGGCGAGAATGTACTCCGGTGTTGAGCGCATGATGACTAAAAAGAGATGGCCAAGCAAACGGCCAAATCGCTCAAAGAATAATCTTGATATCAGTGGAAACCAGATCAGAGCAATTAAGCCGGTCAGTACCAGTGCTATCTGTGTCAGCAGCAGGGTGTTGATTATGCCGGGCAATGCCTCAGTCAGAAACAGTTCTGTAAACCATTGCCATAGTCCACTCAAGCCTTCTGAATTACGCAGCGGTAAAGGCACTATATCCTGAGTAAAGAACCGACTGATATTATCCACAGAGATTTCACTGTCGTTAGCGATAATGAAAGGGGCGATCAGTATATACAGCGGTAACAACTTCGGACGTAGCCAGTAGCGCAGGCTGGCGATTACCAGATAAAAAAGAATGAGCAGCGCCCAGACTTCAGCGTAGGCTCCTTCGAGAAATGCAGTACTTAAATAGTAACCGAGAGTGGGAAGGCCGACAAAACCCAGAACCGCACTTGAGCGTAAACCACACTCCAGACGGTAGCCGGTATAGGTAACAAAGTGCTGCCATAAATCAGGTAGTCGAGCATAGAAGAACGCGGATGTCGGCCCGGCACTCTGGCGAATTGTATCGTAGGCCCGACGATCACCTTCCTCAAGTATCTCAGCATAAACCTTGGCGAAAGTGGCAGCGTAAGGGAGGCCAAGCGCCAGAAGCCCCGTCAGGGGGTGGAGGCCAAATATCTGTAAAAATATCAGCGCCCAAAATAATTCATGGATGGCTCTTACCGAGGCGCAGACGATCCTTACTAACCGCAGATGAAACAGCTGCGCAAGACCGAAACCGATCAGGCTGCCTGAGCTGACGCCCAGTATGGCAAAGGCGAGGGTTTGTAAAAGGGCTTCAAAGGGTTTTTCGATCGCGACCAGTGAAGGCTGTAATAATCCTCCGAACAGTCGGCCTAATTCTGCCCAGGGGTCATAGGTGCTAATGCTCAAATCAGCGAAGGGCAGGCATGCCAAAGCCACAAAGACGAATAACCAGCTGACTTTCCAGCGGGGTGAGCGGCGAAAACGGAGGCCTTTACTCACCGTGAGCTTATTCACCGTAAATATCAAGCAAGTCTTTGCGTACAAGACTGCCTGTCGGTTCGTCGATTGTAATCCGTCCGTTATCCAATCCGACTATGCGATCACAGTACTTGAGTGCGAGATCTATGTCGTGCATGGCTAGCACGAGGGTTTCAAAACGTTGGCAGAGAACCTTCATGACCAGATTGGACTGCTGCTCATCCAGCGAGGATACCGGCTCGTCGGCAAATAATATATCTCCGTTTTGCATTATTGCCCTGGCAATGGCGGCCCGCTGTTGTTGTCCTCCCGATAATTGTCCGATGGGTTCGAATAATTTGTCGCTGAGCTGTACCACGCTGAGAATACTTTGTACTTCTCCAACCGGTTTTTTTAGCGGCTTTATTAAGTTCAGCAGGTTATACCAGAGAGGGTGACGTCCCAGTTGCCCCATATAGACATTATGGAATAGCGATAAACTGGTGACCAGACCATAGTCCTGAGGTACCAGTGCGATATCTGTGGGTCTCTGATCGTAGAGTAATTTCAGTAAGGTTGATTTGCCTGCTCCACTTCGACCAATCAACGCCAGTTTTTGCCCTACAGGTATATGAAGCGTTATGTCTGTAAGAGCAATGCTGTCCTCATAGGAGGCGTTGGCAGAAACGAGGTGGAGCATAGCAACGGGGTTACCTGTAATTAGTCGATAAGCCCGATTTCTTTGGCAGTATCGAGAATAGGTTGATAGTCATCATTACTGGCACTGACAAAAGCACTTCTTGGAAAGGCGTCCAATAATGCTGGATCTTTCATATCCAGCAGCGCTTGCTTGATGCGAGCTTTAAATCCATCCCCCCAGACACTGTCGACATCCCCCCGAACCGTCCACTGATAATCGGGATAGGTAGGAGTTTTCCAGATAACAGATACTTTGTCAGTATCAATCTTTCCAGCCGCCAGTTCCTTTTCCCAAACCTTATAGTTTGTTGCGCCGACCTGGTAGGCACCTGACTGGACTAAGGCAATGGTGCGGGAGTGGTTGCCACTAAAACCCACCAGGTTAAATGCTTCGTCAGGGGCTTTGCCAAGATGTTCACGGATATAGAACTCCGGCATCAGGCGACCTGAAGTGGAACCTTTTGACCCAAATGTGAAGGACTTTCCGGCGATACTCTCTGGGAAGTTATCCGAGGGCTTTAGGCCGGTACTGTGATGCGCTATAAAGTAGGTTTCAAACTGAGTGTCTTCAAAACCCTGAGCAATCGCTTCAGAATCCGGGACCAGCAGGCGTGCTCTTACGCCGGAAAGTCCGCCAAACCATGCCAGCTGCACCTGATTGTTGCGAAATGCTGTAATAGCAGCCGCGTATGAATTTACCGGTACATACTTCACCGGCACTCCCAATGTTTTTGTCAGGTAATCGGCGACCTTGCCAAAACGCTGGACAAGCTGAGATTGATTCTGGTCAGGGATTGCCGAGAAGACCAGGGTTTTTGGCGCGCTGAAAACGCTGGTCGAAACACTGATAAGAGATAGGGATATCAGAAGCGAGATACCCAGACGGCGTAATAAAGTAGTCATCGTTTTTCCTTATAGTCTACAGTTGTAAATATCCAATAAGTGTAGAATTCCAAATAAGCTCAGTAATTCAACAGAATTCAATTCTTAAACAAAATTGAGTGAGCCAATAAAACCGCTCTTACCGATAAGCCTACAGCTGGCATAGAAGATCCTTCCATGCACGAGTTTCGGCTGCTTGTGTAAACAAAGATTGTCTGTTCAGGCAAGCTTGCAGCAGGTTCTGATATAACGAGGGATCAGATTCTACGCGCAGTAGAAGTTTGCTCAAAGCGTTTTCATCGCCTACCGGGTAGTAACCGGGATAATTTTCACCCAGCAGGCCTATTGACCCTTCTATATCTGAGGCTATAACCGGAACACCCGCGATAACTGCCTCAGAAATGACATTGGCCCCACCTTCCATAAGTGAGGGTAGAACAAGTAAATTAGTGCGTTGATAGACTTTCCTGATTTGGTGGTGAGCGACTTCACCATGCCATCTATAGCGCGGATTAGTATTCATTTCAGCCTGTGCTTTCTCGCTCCACTCAGCAGAGCAGGCCTTGCCATATTGATGGATCCTGATACGGCTGCTATCGGGTAAGTATCGGGCGGCAAGTGCCGGACGCATTGGGTCTTTTTCTTCCCTGAGGTGACCTGAAACAGAGACATGGAAATAACGCTTATAAGGATTACGTTTGCCAATCGGCATAGCTGACTGATAAATAACGTGCATTTTACTGCGCTGGTCTTCGGGTAACCTGTTACCGACCAGGTCGTGAAGGCCAACCAAATAGTCTGCCTGGCGAATTGACTGCAGAGTGGTATCGGGGTGGCTGTGAATAAACTGGTAAGCATCGGTGCCGGTAATGGCAAGAATCAGCGGTCGGCTTGGATAGCTTTCGGCAAATCGCTTTATTGCTTCTGCACTGCGCCAGGCATGCAGAGCAATCATCAGATCCGCTTCTTTTCCATCATAATCAGTTGCAATATCCACCCTATGGCCTAAAGACCTGAGAATGAACGCCCAGCGAGTCGCGGTAGTCCTATTACCTGCCAAGGAGTTGGCAGGGGCGGGCGTAATCAGAATGATTTGCATATTTTATTCATTCATTTTCGCTGTTGGTTACAGGGTTTGGAGACGAGCGGGGGTAAGTCTCAATCTCCTTTAATTAACCAGATCGCTCTACCTTAGACATTTTGTTATTTCTGAAATGACATAATAGATTATGCATGGGAGACTATCCTGTAATTGGTCTATCTTCAATTAACCTGATATTTGTCATTTGCTGGTATTGTCGTTGGTTTCGTTATTTATTACCTGCAGCTCTCGCAAACAAGGACATCACATGTGCAAATCTAATCCCGAAGTGATTGCCAGCCAGGCGCAGGATGCACATAACAGAACTGTTGCGCTAATAGAGGGATTGACGGCAGAGCAACTGATAGGGCCTTTGTTGCCCACGGTGAATCCATTACGCTGGGAAGTGGGTCATGCGGCTTACTTTTATGAGTATTGGGTGCTGCGTCAACATCTTAAGCAGGCCCCGATCCGCTCGGGTTCAGATACCCTTTATGACTCTATAACCATTGCTCATGATGATCGCTGGCATTTGCCCCTGCCGACCATGGATGAGACCTGCCGATACATGCAACGGGTGTTGGAAAAAATCAAACAGTGTCTGTCCGAGGGAGATGATCCCTACCGTGATTATCTGGCTCAGTATGCTGTTTTCCATCAGGATATGCATAACGAAGCCTATACCTATACCCGTCAGACGTTAAGCTATCCGACGCCTGTTATGGGTAAGAAAGATTGTCGACAGGAAGATTACCCGGTAACTGATAAGGAGGGGCGTAGCGTTGATGCCAGGATACCTGGTGGCCAATTCATGTTAGGTGCTAGTGATCAGGATGGTTTCGTTTTTGATAATGAAAAGTGGAGCCACCCGGTAACCGTACAACCCTTCAGTATTTCAAAGACCGCTGTCAACAATGAAGAATTTTTGGCATTTGTGGAGGCCGACGGCTATAACAAACAAGAATATTGGGATGAGAAAGGTTGGCGATGGCGGCAGAAAGTAAATCGTGCACATCCTGTCTACTGGCGTCGGGGGAAAACTCAATGGCAGCAGAGGCAATTTGATCAATGGCTGGACTTACCTCTGAATAAGGCGCTTATCCATGTCTGCTGGTATGAAGCTCAAGCTTACTGTCGTTGGGCTGGCAGACGCTTGCCAACGGAAGTGGAATGGGAAGTTGCAGCATCAGCTGAGCCTTCGGCTGATGGTTTGTCCCTGTCTTCCGTTAAGCGTCATTTTCCCTGGGGGAGTACGCCTCCTCGGGGTGATCAGGCAAACCTGGATGGTTTTGCGATGGGGACGATTGACGTTAGCGCCCTTGGGGCGGGGGACAGTGCTTTTGGTTGTCGGCAAATGATCGGTAATGTTTGGGAGTGGACTGAGGATACATTCGGTCCTTACCCTGGGTTTGTTGCGGATATGTATCAGGATTATTCTCAACCCTTATTTGGTAACACCAAAGTGCTTAGGGGTGGGGCATGGACTACCCGTGCACGAATGATTCGTAATACCTGGAGAACCTATTATGGGCCGGATCGTAATGACGTTTTTGCAGGCTTTCGTACCTGCGCTCTGTGAAACAGCATCCCCCGACTCCTTTTCTGAACGTTACAGGCAGCGTTGGAGATGGGGGGGAGTCGAAGGTAGATATGGTTGAAGACAGAGATTGCTGAAAGTCAATGACCATCAGCACCTTGGAGTTTAATCGTTCGTGGATTACGGATCAAAAGGATCACTTGGTGAACACTCAAAAAATTCAATTCTATGATCTACATACCACTCGAAATGAGTTTGAGAGTGACATTTTGAAAGGTCTGGCTCAACGGCCAGCAGCCATTCCACCAAAGTATTTTTATGATTCCAAAGGCTCTGAGTTATTTGATGCAATAACAGAACTGCCTGAATACTATCCTACACGCACTGAAATTGGGATTTTGACTGCTAATGCGGCTGATATTGCAAAGCGTATTGGGACCGGAAGTCTGCTGGTAGAGCCTGGCGGAGGCAGCTGTGCCAAGGTGCATATTCTTTTGGAAGGTTTGAAACCCCAGGCTTATGTGCCGATGGATATATCCAAAGATCATTTACGGCTAGCGGCCGAAGATTTAGCAATTGCTTTTCCCTGGCTGGAAATCCATGCGGCCTGCACTGATTATTCTCGTGAAATGCGTCTTCCTCCGAATGCACCCAAAGGGACACATGTTGCGTTTTTTCCCGGTTCCAGTATTGGTAATTTTAATCCTGAAGATGCCGTGGTTTTTTTAACCTCGATCGCTGAGCTGGTAGGCTCTGAGGGGTATTTGTTGATAGGGGTTGATTTGAAGAAAGATAAATCCATTCTTGAGGCGGCCTATGATGATGCTCAGGGAGTTACCGCCGAGTTTAATTTGAACCTGTTGACCCGTATTAATCGCGAACTGAAGGGAGATTTTGACCTGACTGCCTGGCAGCATAAAGCCCTGTATGATGAGCAGCGGGGCCGTATAGAAATGCATTTGATCAGCAGCGCTGAACAAACAGTCACTCTGAACAGAGGTTCCTTAAATCGAGCATCATTTTGCTTCCGGCAGGGAGAAAGTATTCACACCGAGAACTCCTACAAATACAGCACAGAGGAGTTTATTTCTTTAGCTGCTCAGGCGGGCTTCGAATCTGATGCACTCTGGTGTGACGATGAACAGTTGTTCAGCGTGCATTTATTTCGTCAGTGCCTGTCTGAAACCTAAGGAATCTATGAACAAGTCTATTCGACATCTGACCGTTCCAGTGCCCTCAGAGAACACACTGGACTTGTTCACCGGTTCCCTCATGAGTTTATTGGCAGATTCTCTAAAACCCGCGACTGAAAAAAGTAAGCGATTGAAACCCCACCAACGGTAAAGCCAACTTTGATGAAAAATAACAGTGTACCGGTAGTAAAAGATCTGGTTCTGATTGGTGGTGGGCATGCCCATGTCACCGTATTAAAAAAATTGGGAATGAAGCCTGTCCCGGGCTTAAGAATCACCTTGATCACCCGTGATATCCATACGCCTTATTCCGGTATGCTCCCGGGGTTTGTCGCCGGTCATTATGACTATGATGATTGTCATATAGACTTGGGACCCTTGGCTCGTTTTGCAGGAGCCCGTCTCTATCATTCAGAGGTACAGGGGCTGGACACGGCGAATAATCAGGTTTTTGCCAAAGGGCGGCCGTCGATAGGCTATGATTTGCTTTCCATTAATACTGGTTCAAGGCCCAATAGCATTGATATTCCGGGGGTGGATGAGTTTGCCTTGGCTGCCAAACCTATTGACCAGTTCCTGAACAAATGGGAGGCACTGGTTGAACGGGTTCGAGCCAGTGAAGGGGAGTTCAGAATTGTCGTCGTTGGGGGTGGTGCTGGTGGTGTCGAGTTAGCCTTATCGACCCAACATCGATTGCAGCAGGTACTTCGTCAGTCTGGATTAGACTCCAAGCGGCTGAGGTACCGGTTGCTGACGGAAAGCGATGGCATTATGTATATGCATAACCCTGGTGTGCGTCAACGCTTTGAACGAATACTGACTGAGCGTGATATCAGAGTGGAAACCCGAAGACGGGTCAGTGAAGTCAGATCAGATCAGGTTATATTGGATGATGGGTCAGCTGTGGCGGCGGATGCCACTATTTGGGTGACCACTGCTGCTGCTCCCAGCTGGCTTGCAGAAGCAGGTTTAACGGTCGATGACTCTGGATTCGTGCGGGTGGGGGCTGATTTACAATCCGTATCCCATGAGAATATCTTCGCTGCCGGAGATATCGCTTCGTTGCTGGAGCCGAGGCCTAAATCGGGAGTGTTTGCTGTTCGTCAAGGCCCTGTATTGGCTGATAATCTCCGTGCTGCTGCGATTGGCAAGTCTTTACGGCCCTATCGAGCACAAAAAAACTTTTTGGGGCTAGTCAGCACCGGAAACAAGTACGCAATCGCTTCTCATGGCCGGTGGTCCTATGAATCTGCCTGGTTGTGGCGAGTTAAGGACTGGATTGACGTACGCTTCATGAAGAAGTTTAACGTGCTTCCTGATATGGATGCTAAGGAGGGGCCCGAACTGGCATCAGGTATTGCCGATTCAGCTGCGATTAAAGAGCTTTCTACTTTGGCTATGCGTTGCGGTGGTTGCGGCGCGAAGGTGGGGGCTACGGTTTTATCACGGGTAATGCAACGTCTTCCTGATGAGCGCCGGGATGATGTCTTAATCGGCCGAAATGCTGCGGATGACTGTGCCATGCTGGCGATACCTGATGGTAAGGTGATGGTGCAGAGTGTCGACTATTTCCGGGCCTTCATTGATGACACCTATACCTTTGGGGCCATTGCTGCCAATCACGCGTTAGGTGATCTCTTCGCCATGGGGGCGGAACCACAGTCTGTTTTGGCCATTGCGACCGTGCCTTATGGTCGTGAACGGGTGGTAGAGGAATCACTCTACGATCTACTGACGGGAGCTTTGCATGTCTTGAAACCTACCGGGGCTGTTCTTGCTGGTGGGCATTCAAGTGAAGGGGCTGAGCTGGCTTTTGGGTTAACCGTGAATGGCCTGATAGATCCGGCTAAGGTTTTGCGTAAGAGCGGGTTAAAACCGGGTGATGTACTTATTCTGACGAAAGCCGTGGGTACCGGTACTCTGTTTGCGGCAGACATGAGAGGTAAGGCCAAAGGCCGCTGGGTGGATTCTGCGATACAGTCCATGCTGGTTTCCAACCAGAAGGCAGCCGAGTGTTTGCAACGTTTTGGCGCTTCGGCCTGCACAGATCTGACTGGATTTGGAATTGTTGGGCATCTGATTGAAATGACCAAAGCCTCACAGGTTGATGCTGTTCTGCATGTGGATGCATTACCTTTATTGGATGGCGCTCTGGAAACCGTTAAAGCTGGCATTTTATCTTCGCTTCAACCTCAGAATTTACGTCTGCGTCGGGCTATCAATGATATTGAAAGGGTTTCAAAACACCCTGCCTTTCCGTTGTTGTTTGATCCACAAACAGCGGGCGGACTATTGGCTGGAGTTCCGCTGCACCAGTCGGAAAGCTGCTTGGAGCAGCTCAAGCTGTTAGGGTATGGGGATAGCTGTATTATCGGTCAGATAGAAGAATTATCAGATCAACAAGCTCCGATAAAAATACTTTGATGTCACTGATTATCTTGGCTGTCACCAAGCTCGTGGCTGAAGTGGATTGTTGCCAGTGCTAGCACTGATGTCGAGCTGAGTCGGTGCAAGGGTAAAGATCAGAGAAAGTTTTTGACTGTGATAGGTGAGGTAAACATTTGATTAATCGGTCCCGGGTAACTGGCCAAAAGGTAACAGGTTAATTTGGATGGCCTATCTTTTACTGGTTTTGACTACGTTATTCTGGTCGGGAAATTTTGTGCTGGCCAGAGCTATGCATCTGGATATGCCACCAATCTCCATGGCGTTCTGGCGCTGGTTAATCGCCATGTTGATTTTGTTGCCCTGGGTGATGCCGAAAATTTGGGCAGAACGAACTGTTATTCGCCAGCACGGGGGCATTCTGGTACTGCTTTCAGTGCTGGGAGTGGTTAATTTCAACACTTTTATTTACCTGGGTTTGCAGAATACAACAGCGGTTAATGCGACTCTCTTGCAATCTGCTGTGCCGGTGGTCATTTTGCTGCTGTCCCGGTTTGTGTTAAAGCTCCAGATATCGCGTAATCAGTACCTGGGGATCTGTGTCTCTCTTGTTGGTGTTCTGATGATAATCAGTAAGGGGGAATTTTCGATTCTGTCTTCTATGCAGATTAACCGGGGAGATGTCTGGGTGCTGGGCGCCGTCTTTAGCTGGGCGTTTTACACTATCGCTCTCAGATGGAGACCTCAGGCGCTGAGTGGTTTAGCGCTACTTGGCTGTAATGTAATTGTTGGGGTTATCCTGTTATTGCCTCTGTATCTATGGGAAACTCAAACAGGTCGGTTAATTGAGTGGCATCAGGCCAATCTTGCCGTGGTAGCCTACATGGCAATATTCCCTTCGATCCTGGCTTATATTTTCTGGAATCGTGGGGTACAGGAACTGGGCGCTGCCAAAGCTGGATTATTTGTGCACCTGATGCCGGTATTCGGGCTGTTGCTTTCAGTTGTTTTTCTCGGTGAACATGTTCGGGGTTTCCATCTACTCGGAATCTCTTTAATATTCGCTGGCATATATCTGTCGACCTTTCTCGTCAGATCTTCGCCGGTATACAAAAACAGGAATACAAATCTATGATGCGACTGCTCTCCTTCTGCTGTGCTCTACTAATTGGTATGACATTTACCCTTGACCATGCGGAAGCAAAACGCTTCGGAGGCGGGGGTAGTTTCGGAAAAATGTTCTCCACTCCAAAAAAGGTAGCGCCAGCTCCAAAATCAACGACACCGAATGCAGGTAAGTCCGCAACCCAAACTCCAAATGCAGCGACAAAACCTCGATCTGGGCTGATGGGGGGAATGCTGGGTGGTTTGCTGGCGGGAGGATTGCTGGGAGCTCTGTTCTTTGGTGGTGCATTTGATGGTATTCAGATGATGGATATTCTGATTATCGGAGTCATCTGCTTTGTGCTTTTCCGGCTCTTTGCACGGATGAAGCAATCCCAACAACAACCTCAGTATGCCGGAGGTTACCGGCCTGAAGATACTCAACAAGCTCGTGAGCAGGCGCCGGAAACTCAACGACCACAGGCATTCGAACCGACTCCGTTAATGTCCAATGGCTTGGCAAATGAAGAGCTTGAATTGCCGTCATGGTTTAATAAGGAGGCATTTTTGAGTGGTGCCCGTCAGCATTTTGAAAGCCTGCAAACAGCCTGGAATCGCAATGATCTGGAAGAAATTCGCACTTATTGTGATGCTGAGTTGTTTGCAAACCTCGAATCTGAACGCAAAAAGCTAGGCGAAGGGACACTCGACAATGAGGTTGTATCCGTGATGGCTGAACTGCTCGGTTTTAAACAGCGTGAAGACACCGCTGAGCTGAGCGTAAACTTCTATGGTTGGATGAGAGAAGGAACCGAGGCGCAAACTACCGAGTTCAGTGAGATCTGGCATCTTACCCGGGACCTCAGCACTGAAGGTTCAGACTGGTTTATCGTTGGTATTGAGCAGCCGTAATTAAATTTCAACGGCCTTGAATGGTCAGTAATAACAAAAAAGAGGAGCCCAAAAGCCCTCTTTTTTTTTTGGCACAGGGATGTGCTTATGCCGTGGGAGCCAGGGATGGCGGGAACGGCGCAGCAGCAATTGTGCTCAGGCGTGGCGGTATTGAAAGGATTCAGCTGGAATCCCCACTACTGCTCTATTCTGCATGATCGCGATAGAAAACCCATTCTTTCTCGTTGGACTCACTGGGCACAAAATAGTAGCCTTCGGAGTCAAAATCCTTAATTGAATTAGGCTCTTCAAGGCGATGCTCGATAATGTACCGAGTCATCAGGCCACGGGCTTTCTTTGCATAAAAGCTGATGATTTTATACTTGCCGTTTTTATAGTCTTTAAAGACAGGAGTGATAACTTTAGCGCTCAATTGTTTTGTATTGATCGACTTAAAGTACTCGTTAGATGCAAGATTGATCAGTGTCTGGTTGTGTTGATCCTTAAACTCATTGTTGAGGCGTTGAGTGAGGATATCATTCCAGAACTCATAAAGGTTTTTTCCGCGAGAGTTCGTAAGCTTTATCCCCATCTCCAGTCGGTACGGCTGAATAAGGTCAAGAGGACGTAACAACCCGTAGAGACCTGACAGTATCCGCAGATGCTGTTGAGCAAATTGCAGATCCCTGGTGTCCAGAGACGAAGCGTCCAGACCTGTATAAACATCGCCTTTAAACGCTAAGACTGCCGGCTTAGCATTCTGGCTGCTAAAGGGGCGCGTCCATTGCTCATAACGGGCGGCATTGAGTGAGGCCAGCTTGTCACTGAGTTTCATTAATGTGGCAATATCCTGAGGGGACAGTTCCCGCATTCGGTCAATAAGTAACTGCGACTGATCGAGGAAATCTGGCTGGGAATACTCATCAATATGAGGCTTAGTCTCAAAATCTAATGTTTTGGCTGGGGAAACCACAATAAGCATGGATCTACTCTCAGGTTAGCGTCTTAACATGGGGGTGGTGTTTTTCGAACGGAACACGATTCAACTTTGTGACTAGCTGCACACATACGGCAATTCTCTTATCTGCGAATAGCCACGTAGCCAGAGCATACAATAAAAGGCTTATGTTGAAGCTGGCCAGTTCCAGAGGCCAGTATAATCAAAACGCTGGAATATCCCAGCGTTTTGATCAGATAAAGACAACGGAAAGTTGTTAACCGCTTGGCGGGTTCATCTGTTTTAAGAATGTAGCAGTATGTTTAGCTCATCGACGACTTCCGACCAGTCAGAATCCTCCGTCAATGCCTGTTGTAAAAACTGCGCCTGCCCCGGAGACCAGAAAGGTGCGCCTTCCAGCGGATCGAGACCCGTCTGAGTTCGGTGCTTTGCAATAAACTTTTTAATATTCTGTTCATCACTCGGTAAGCCGAGTTGATCAAACAATGTGCTTAATGTGTGGCTACTCATGTCCATGGTATTTCCCCCAACAATCATCGAATCGTACCTAATTCCCCGTCGTGCAGATTGATGTTCTCAGGCTTAAGGTTTTGCACTTATATTTTTAGAATTATGCAGACCTGACTTCCAACATGAATCCGAATGACTACTCATCAGTATAGTTGAGCATTTTTCTACCATTGATATTGATAGTCAGTTTGATGATGCTTGACTGGAGTTGGCGTTCTGAAAGCGAAAATCGATTTTACTTTGGGAGAGTTACGCAAGGTGTCAGGATTTTGGTACAGAGTCTCAGTTGTTGGGACTAACTTATGGCTGGGTTGAGCGGCCGTCTATTCTTTGGAGCGGTTCCAACGATGTCTGACCAGCATAGCAAGAAAAACTCCAACAGAAACCAATAGTCCCAGCAGTATTTCATTGTTCAGGGAGGAGCCCGTTATTGAAACAGCATAACTGGCAGCTCCGGTGAACAGTAGTCCGCTGAAACACATCATGAGAGCAGTCGCCAGGTATCCCAGCAGGCTTAATGGTTGGTATCGTTTGCCCTCGTAAATCAGGTAGGCGCAGGTTATGGCGAATGTTATCGCTATTATCCAGGAGCCGATATCATGAGCATTCAAGAGTTGTCCTTTTTATCATTCGTTTTTATCAATCGCTTTTTATCAATCGAATAGGCGGACTCTAAAACCCATCCCCGGTCAGGTAAATTCGACCATTGTCGGTAGTGGATTAAGATCGTAGATAGCGGATTTAACGGATATGCCGAAAATTAAGATTTAACGTGTTGATAAAGCTCACGCATGGCGTTGTCAGGATGCTTTCCTGTATGATAAGCGCCACTTATTTTTCTATGGAGTCTCTGACATAAGTCCAGCCTGTTAAGCTATTGGCTATGGTAACTGGCCCCTGGCTCAAAGAACTGGCTTAGAAATTCCCCAAATCATTGTTGCTGTGAACCACCAGTAGAAGAGATCATGACCAAGACACGTGTACTAACCGGTATCACTACCACGGGAACACCTCACCTGGGAAATTACCTGGGTGCTATTAAACCAGCAGTTAAGGCGAGCAAAGATAAAGATCTCTGCAGTTTCTTTTTTTTGGCTGACTATCATGCCCTGATCAAATGTCATGACCCCGCACGGGTTGCTCAGTCCACCCGTGAGATTGCTGCAACCTGGCTTGCCTTGGGTATGGACGCTGACAATGCCACCTTTTACCGTCAATCTGACATCCCTGAAATTACTGAACTCACCTGGATGTTGACCTGTGTTACTTCGAAAGGTCTGATGAACCGCGCCCATGCTTATAAAGCATCAGTGGATGAAAACCGCAATGCTGATAAGACTGATCTCGATGATGGGGTCACGATGGGTTTGTTTAGCTATCCCGTGCTGATGGCTGCGGACATTCTGATGTTTAATGGTGAAAAAATCCCGGTTGGCAAGGATCAGATCCAGCATATTGAAATGGCCCGGGATATAGCAGGTCGCTTTAATCACACATTTGCAGACCTCTTTACGTTGCCTGAAGCCATGATCGATGAGGATCCTCTGACTATTTCCGGTCTGGATGGTCGCAAAATGAGTAAAAGCTACGACAATACGATCCCGTTGTTTTGTAGTGAGGATCAACTGCGTAAGCTGATTAACCAGATACACACGGACCTGAGAGAGCCCGGAGAACCAAAAGATCCTGATACAAGCACTCTGTTTGAACTCTATTCGTCATTTGCCAGTGAAGAAGAAACTGCCGCTTACCGCGTCAAATTCTATGAAGGTATTGGCTGGGGAGATGCTAAGAAAGAACTGTTTGAATACCTTAACAATTACTTGAGTGAACCCCGTCAGCGTTATACCGAACTCATGAATGATCTGGGGGCCGTTGAGCTTGTTTTACAACAGGGGGCTGAAAAGGCTCGTGAATATTCTGTTCCGATGCTGAAAAAGGTTCGTGAGGCTGTCGGTATCCAATCACTTAACAGCACTATTACAGTGGCTGCTGAAGGGGCTCAGAAGAAAAAGGAAAAATCTGAAGAGCAGATTGCCCGAGCTGAAGAAGGACGTCGTCGTGGTATCCTGATGCAGCTGAAGCCGGTACTTGATAAGGTTGCTAATGCCGAGGACTCGGTGGCCGCCGCTCGTGAGGTACTGGAAGAAAAAGAGCAGCAGGTAGCAAGCCTGAAAAAGAAAGCGAAACAAAAGGCTGAAAATGAACTGGCTGTTTTACAGGAAGAGTTTGCCTCGCTTTTCAGTTAAGGCTGAACTAGACCAGCAGGTTAAGCTCAACATCAAGACTCACAAGGGTTGTCGTCGGCCGAATGAATATCAGTTTGCTGAGTGAATGGTATTGTTGTCAGAAGTCGGTAATAGGGGGATGGGATGAACGAGTATCGTACTCTGGTTGATACTGATACGTTAGAGCAGAATTTGGATAATCCCAGCTGGATTGTTCTGGATGGGCGATTTGACCTTATGGATACCGAGTCCGGTAGAAATGCCTATCTGGAAAGTCATATTCCTGGTGCTCAGTATGTTCATCTGGATGAACAGCTGTCTTCAGCTATAACCCCGGACAGCGGTCGTCATCCCTTACCGCGGGTGGAAGAACTGGCTGGCTGGTTTAGTGGAATTGGAATTAATCCAGGTACTCAGGTTGTTGTTTATGACAGTATGGGGGGAGCCATGGCTGCCCGTTGCTGGTGGTTACTGAATATGCTCGGGCATACCAGGGTTGCTGTGCTGGATGGTGGTTTTCCAAAGTGGAAGCAAGCGGGGAAAAGAGTCTCTTCGAGTGTGGGAGTTAGCAGGGCAACCTCTGTTGGTGCCCCCACCTCCATCGCTACTGAGTCGTCAGGTATACAGCCGTATTTTTCCTGGAACTCTGATGGAGTGGTAAACGTCGACGAAGTCCTTGAAAACCTGGATACGGAGGCATTCCTGCTAATTGATGCCAGAAGCTCTGAACGTTTCCGCGGAGAGCAGGAGCCGATAGACCCGGTAGCTGGTCATGTCCCTAAGGCGCTGAATCGAGCCCTTCAGTTAAATCTGCAGCCCGATGGCTGTTTTAAACCTGCAACTCAACTGCGGCAGGAATGGCACCTGCTGCTTGGTGCTCGAGAACCTCAGCAGGTTGTTCATATGTGCGGTTCTGGTGTTACCGCTTGTCATAATCAGTTATCGATGGAACGGGCCGGGCTGACTGGCTCTCGGATCTACGCCGGCTCATGGAGCGAGTGGATAAGGGATTTTCAGCGACCGATTGCAACTGTCTGATCTTAAAATCATACAGCCTTTCAGAGCAATAGCATTACTTTCTGTACAGGGTTACTTTCTGTAAATAAAGTGTAAATGAAAGCCCTCACCCATATTATGAGTGAGGGGTTTTTTACCGGTAAACTGTATGTTCTTTTCTATTTCTTGTGGTCAGCGGTCTCTTTACTTTCCATCTTTCGTTTAGTTGTCCGTGTAGCCTGTGCCTGTAATGGATTGTCTGGCCAGTAGTGCTTCGGGTAACGCCCTTTAAGATCTTTACAGACTTCTGCATAAGTATTACGCCAAAAGCTAGCCAGATCATTCGTTAATTGTATTGGCCGCTGAGCGGGAGAGAGTAACTGCAAAGTCAGTGGTATCCGACCGTTTAATACTGTTGGGGTTTGTTGAAGACCGAACAGTTCCTGAATTCGAACCGATAAAACCGGATCTTCCCTGCTGAGATAATCGATACTGATATTAGAACCGCTGGGCACCTGATAATGGCTGGGTAGCCATTGTTGTAACTGCTGTTGTTGCTTCCACTCAAGCTGATTCAGTAGTAATTGTGAAAAATCGAGTTGCTTTAATTGCTCCAACTTTCTGAAACCTTCCAGATGAGGCGCTAACCAGGTTTCAAGCCGATCTTCTAAATATTTATCTGTCATATCCGGCCACTGTGGCTCGGTTGAGTTTGTCGCGTCGGCCGTGTAGCGGTGAATAAGGGAGATTCTGGCTCTGATGTTTTGCGCTTGTTTGGACCAGGGTATCTGCTCAACGCCCCGCTGGCGAATTGCGCTGAGTAACCCTTGTGTCAACTGCTCAGCAGATGGGGGTACCGGGGTTTCTGTGAGGACCAGTGCTCCGAGACTGCTGCGCTGACGGGCTCTGACGGACTCGCTGGAAGAGTCCCAAAAAACATCGGTCCGGTCGGTGATCTGATTCCGGAAATGGGTCAACAAATCTCTCTCATCTACCGGAGCCGCCAGGTAGATACGCGCGTTTGCCCCTTTACCGTCCAGGTCTGCTGCGACTATATATGGGTGTTGACAAAGAGTATCACGATGGGAGAATGCCGCCCCCTTACCGTTGCGCAGCTGATAATTCAGACTGTCTGTCGAACGTTGTTGAGCGATTCTGTCAGGAAATGCAAAGCACAGCAAAAGTCCCGCATGACTGAGTTTGCGGGTTGTAGACTGTTCAGTCGAAGGTTTCAGATGGCGTTGCCAGCGGCTGGAGGTTGCATGAATTCGCTGAATAAGGGAGTGATTGTTTTTATTCGTTTGGTTTTTCCTGTTGGTAAGCTGATCCTGAGCGGAATAATACTGATCAAGCCTTAGGTTAATATCAGCTGATTTTTGCAATGGCTGGTTGTTTCTGGCCGTTGGATGATTGGCTGATAGCAGATCCCTTTCTCCCAGCAATGCCGCCAGATCGCAGCCCAGGCGGGCTAGACCCAGATCGTTAGACTTCAGCATCATATGGGCAAGGCGTGGATGAGTACCTAAGGTAATCATTGAGCTGCCCATAGGGGTTATCTTGTGATCTTGATCCAGAGCACCAAGCTGTTTTAACAGAGCATGGGCCTGATTAAGGTGGGCAGTGGGCGGGGCATCAAGCCAGCAAAGCTCACTCGCTTCTGCTCCCCAGGCAGACAACTCCAGTGCTAAGGATGCCAGATCTGCATGGAGTATTTCGGCAGGGGCATGAGACTCGAACTGATACTCCTGTTCCTGGCTCCAGAGTCGATAACAATGACCGGCCTGTTGGCGTCCTGCCCGGCCGCGACGCTGCTCCGCAGAGGCCTGGCTGATACGCTGAGTGATGAGCGTTGACATTCCACTGCGGGGATCAAAGCGCGGGTTTCTGGTCAGTCCGGTATCCACCACAACATTTACCCCATCAATCGTCAGACTTGTTTCTGCGATATCGGTGGCGAGTACCAGTTTACGCCACCCTTCCGGGGGCGGAGTTATGGCCAAATCCTGTTGTTCCGGGGTCAAGGCGCCAAATAAAGGTGCGAGCAGGAGTTTATCGGGTAGCGACTCCTGCTCTAATGCTTTTAAGGTTCTATGAATTTCACCACTACCTGGCAGAAAACAAAGGATACTTCCGCTCGTTTCTGCAATGATCTGGCAGAGATCGTTGACTAGCTCTGAGATTCTAAACTGCGCTAATCTGCCCCCGAGGTAATGAGTTTTAACTGGAAAACTGCGTCCATCAGAGCTGATTATTGGAATATCAGTACCCAAAGCGTTGTTGACTGAGGTGCTGTCGAGGGTGGCGGACATGATCAAAATTCGAAGATCTTCACGAAAGAGTTGTTGAGACTCCAGTGATAGAGCCAACCCCAAGTCTGCTTGTAAGGATCGCTCATGAAATTCGTCAAAAATAATGCAGCCTACGCCTTCCAGAGAAGGGTCGGCTTGAATCATTCTGGTTAGAATGCCTTCGGTTACCACTTCAATTCGTGTGTTCGGACCGGTCCTGGAATCTAATCGCATACGATAGCCCACATCTTCGGCCAGCGGTTGATTGAGTAATTTGGCCATATACCGGGCGGCGCTGCGGGCGGCGATTCGTCGAGGTTCCAGCAAGATGATCTTCTGCTCGCCCAGCCAGGATTGACCCAGCAGCGCTAACGGAATACGGGTGGTTTTTCCTGCGCCTGGAGAGGCCTGGAGCAGACAAAGGGTATGGGCATCCAGTGTTTCCAGAATCTCTGGGATCTTTTCTTCTATTGGCAGAGTGGTCATTCAGTTCTCATTTGAAGTTTTTTACGGCTTTTGGTGAGTAGAGTTTTATCAAGGTGACTCAGCTATAAAACCTTCATATAATCCCTGTTGTTTACTCAGGGGGTCGTTGGTTGTATCTCTGGAACTGCAAGCTGTACCAAAGCTAGCCTAGCGGATTAACATCTTCGGAGAAACTGTTTCCCCAAACCTCAAGCTGCGCTAAGCTAAATAGCGGAGGTGATTTCTAATGGCAGATAAGATTGTTGATATTTCCCGAGCACGTGAGCAGAAAGAGCATGAAAGAAAAGAAGAGAAGCTTGAAGTATTAAAAGATCGCTTCTCTAAAGCAATGGCTATGGACGAAAAACCAAAGAAAAAAATTGGGGTGTGGAAGCGCAAAAAGAAATCGAAGCCAAGCCCTGAGGGGTGGTAACCTTCGTTGTTTTAGCAGTGACTGTGTTTGAACTTCATATATGTGATTCCTGTTGAAAGAACCAGTCTCCAAGCCAATTCAGTGTTTTCATCATAAAGCGGATCAAATTCTGCGACTGTTATCATTAAGTTATCCAGCCAGGAATCATAAAGATCAGGTGTTATATTCAGTGCCAGTTTGCTGTGCTTAATAGCGACCTGCTCAAGATAGTCATCAGCGTAGTTTGTGGCGTAAAAAACGATTAATCGATAGAAGGATTTCTCAAGTAATTGCTGCTGGCGTTCCATATCCGTGCCTTTGAAGTGTCCCGCAACACGAGGATCAGAGGCGATGTAGCGGTCATAAAACGCTTGGAAGAAGCCTTTATTATTGCACTTTACTTTGAGGACCCGCTCATAACTCTCGTCGAAAATATGTTCGAAATCCATCTTGAACTGACCGGTAAATGTTAGTGTGTTAAGAAAAGTGTAATTCGGGATCAGCCGTTCAGCAATCTGTTACCCCGATCTGTTACTGATTTTAGATAGAAGGCACAAAGATAAAAGGCCCGCACTCAGGATGGTTGTCCCTTAAGCAGCAGGGCTTGTCTTCTGACTTGTGACATCAAATTTCAGTATTTATCAGAACATGCTGATAAACAGTATGTCATCAAAGCAGGTCCTGCCGTTTGATGCAAAACAATTTTGACTGGTTTTTGTGGCTATCGGACGACCTGTTGCTTTACTGATATACAAGGGTCTCCGATCCAGAGTTTCTTATAAAGATTTGTTTTGTCGGCTATTCTTAGTTCCAAAGGGTAGTCTCTGTCATTGCTCCCTGAAGTTATAAAAAAACACCACCATTACCAGAGGTTCCTATGTCGGCTCACGTTGAATGTTATTTTACTCCCATCTCTCCCTGGGCTTATCTGGGTATGGCTCGTTTTCGCAGGATTGTCGCAAACACCAGAGTCTCTGCGAGTTGGAAACCCGTAGATATCAGTCGTGTCTTTGCTACTGTCGGAGCGGTTCCGGTTGGCAAGAGACCGCAATCTAAACAAGCTAACCGGTTGCAGGAGTTGGAACGGTGGCGGGATTACCTGGGTCTTCCGCTCAATTTACAGCCAAAATTTTTCCCGGTAGATCCTGATCCCGCCTGTCGATTGATTGCCGCTGCCATTTTGCAGGGAGAAGATGGTGCTGCTCTTTCTGAAGCCTGTTTGAAAGCCGTATGGAGTGAAGAGAGGGATTTGTCTGATGTGGCTACATTGGCCTCCATTGCCGATGAATGTGGGCTGAATGGATCACAGCTGACATCACTATCAGATCAACCTGAGGCGCAGATACTGATTGACCGGTATACCGATCAGGCAATCAGTAAAGGGGTGATTGGCTCTCCCTGTTATGTTATCGATGATCAGGTTTATTTTGGCCAAGATCGATTGGACTTTGTTGAGAGGGCCCTTCAGCTATAGGTGGAAACCTTTTCGCCTGGTTATTGTTGAGGGATTTTTGTTCAGTGATCTTGCTTTGCTCCCCCGTGAAAGCTGTAGTCCTCAGGATTCATGCGCCTAAGTGAGGGGTGGGGGAATGGCAGCGGAGGCGTTAATCTCAGCGGGTCTCAATCTGCCTGAGGCCAGTCATAACAGAAGGCACTATAGGGCTGATTTTGAAATGCTGTTTTTCAGCTCTGAATAGTGATAGCCTTTGCGAACATTTTTTAGCGAGTTCCAGCCTGATCAACGCTAATGCCTGCGTAGTTTGCATAACCAGTAGTGCTAATGTCGTATTGCTCAAAGGGGCTTTACTGACTATTTTTGCTGCCCATGATTGAATTCAGGCTGGTATTGGATGCAAATAGTGACATCGAGGTGCTTGTGTCCTGCCTGCTGAAACCAGATTTCTAAAATTATAATGGAGTAATGCATTTATGCGTATCATCTTGCTAGGCGCACCGGGCGCTGGAAAGGGTACTCAGGCACAGTACATCACCGAGAAGTACAACATTCCGCAGATTTCAACAGGCGACATGCTGAGAGCTGCGGTCAAGGCGGGTACACCCTTGGGTAAGCAAGCCAAAGAAGTCATGGACGCAGGGCAACTGGTTTCTGATGAGATTATCATCGGCTTGGTTAAAGAACGTATCGCTGAGGCAGACTGTGCAAACGGATTCTTATTTGATGGTTTCCCTCGCACCATTCCGCAGGCTGACGCTTTGAAAGAAGCTGGCGTTAAAATCGATAGTGTTGTGGAAATCGATGTTGCTGATGAAGAAATTGTTAAGCGTATGAGTGGCCGTCGGGTTCACCCTGGTTCTGGCCGTACTTACCACGTTATCTTTAATCAGCCTAAGGTTGAGGGTAAAGATGATGTGACTGGTGAAGATCTGGTTCAACGGGCTGATGACAATGAAGCAACAGTCCGTGATCGCCTGAAGGTTTACCATGACCAAACGGCTCCATTGATTAACTACTATAAGGAATGGGCTGATCAAGACGCTGACGCAGCTCCTGCTTATAAATATATCGCTGGTGTCGGTTCTGTTGAAGATATCCGCGACGCGGTATTTGCCCAGTTAGCCTAAGGAACCTAAGTATTGCAACTCCCCTGATAGAAGAGAGGGGAAGTGTAAAAAAGCCGGCATTATTAAATGCCGGCTTTTTTACAGGTGCTGTAACGACCTCTTAGATGCTTTGATCTGGCATCCAGTGGACTGGTTATTTTCTACAAAATGTATTGTCGTATTAATATCTTGCCAGATAACAGGGTAGAATAGCCGTCATCCAGCAGTGTGCATAGGCGCTGCTTGTTCCCCAATGATTAATTCGACTGTACGCAGTCAGAGGCATTTCCATTGTCAGTAGATAAGCAGTTTTCTGAACTAGGGCTTCACGAGAGGCTATTAAAAGCGATTGAAAAACAAGATTTTAACGAGCCTACTCCTGTTCAGGTAAGAGCTGTTCCGATGGCTCTTCTGGGGAAGGATTTACTGGTTAGTGCTGAGACAGGAAGTGGTAAGACGGCAGCATTTCTGTTGCCAATGTTGCATCAGTTACTTGAGAAAAAGGCACCTAATTCGGCCACTCGTGCTTTGATATTGCTACCAACCCGAGAGTTGGCTCGTCAGGTGATGAAGCACTGCAATGATTTGATCAGCTTTACCCATCTGAAAATCGGACTGATTACCGGTGGGGCTGATCTTAAATATCAGCGAGCAATACTGCGTAAGAACCCCGAGATCGTTATCGCGACACCGGGGCGGCTGGTAGAGCATCTTAGTCACAAGACGATTGAGCTTGCTGATCTTGAGGTGTTGGTTCTGGACGAAGCGGATCGTATGCTCGATATGGGTTTTAGCGAAGATATGCTAAAAATTACCGAGGCTTGTAATCCCGAAAAACAAACCTTGCTACTTTCAGCAACTTTGAATCATGCCGGGGTCACAAAAATAGCGAAAACGGTGTTGAAGACACCCGAAAAAATCATCCTTAACCGGGTAAAGGATGGCCACGATAATATACATCAGCAAATTGTGCTGGCCGATGACGTCAAGCACAAGCAGGAGTTGTTAGTAAGACTGCTGGGTCAGGAAAACTTTGACAAAGCTCTGGTTTTCTCTAATACCCGGGATCAAACCGCAGGCATTTCTGGATTTTTGCAGTATCACAAAATCCGTGCGGCGGTGCTTCATGGTGAAATGGAGCAACTTGAACGTAACAGAGTGATGGATCTGCTTCGCCGTGGGCATATCGATGTACTTGTTTGTACTGATGTGGCAGCACGTGGACTGGATGTTAAAGGGATTGATTTAGTCGTCAATTTTGATATGCCTCGCAGTGGTGATGATCATGTTCATCGAATCGGACGAACAGGTCGAGCGGGAGCGCAGGGGTTGGCGATTTCCCTGATTAGCGCCTCAGAATGGAATCTGATGTCCAGTATTGAGCGCTATCTGAAGATCGAATTTGAACGCCGCATCGTGAAGGGGCTGGAAGGAAAATACAAAGGGCCTAAAAAATTAAAGGCCTCCGGTAAAGCGGTGGGCAAAAAGAAATCCTCTGGCAGTAAAAAGTCCGCAGGAAATAAAAAGGATGACGAAAACAAGAGCAAACAGCGTCATCGTGATCGAAAATCGGTCGGCAAACGCAGAGCGCCCAGTGCAGCTCAGGAGCAATTGAAGAAAGATTTGGGTGATGGGTTTGGTGCGTTTAAAAAACGCAAAGATTCCTAGTCGGACTACAACTCTGAAGGCTTAAGGAACTTGTTCGCAGGTTTCCTGAAGAAGGCGCGGTGACTGCGCCTTCTTCAGTTACTCAGAATAGGTAAAGACTATTACTCGGTGCGGCTGGTGACTTCCAGCAGGTGATAACCAAATTGTGTTTTAACTGGCCCCTGGACTTTATTAAGGTCAGCAGAGAAGACTACTTCATCGAACTCGCGAACCATCTGGCCACGGCCAAACTCTCCAAGATCACCACCGTCGTGACCCGAAGGGCATTTGGAGTGTTGGCGAGCCACGTCCGCAAAGTCTGCACCGGCTTCAATTTCAGATTTGAGAGTCTCACATTGTGCTTCGGAATCCACCAGAATGTGTCGTGCCTTGGCCTTTAGCATAAATATCTCCAAATTCGTTGGTTTTTATAAGAGTAGAAATCAACTGTTTTGTTGTCAGGTTGCTTTGAGTATAACTACCGAATACTAATTATCAGAAGGTGATTCTTGTAAATCCAACTTACTGGTAATTTCTTCCAGCTGCTGGCTTAAGTTTATAAAGAGTTGTTTTACGTCTACCACTTCACCATCTTCTATTCTCTTTGAAATTAAGGTTAAAGGGTAGAGTAACAGGTCAGTTTCCCTGTATCGGATGCATGGGGCCCGGCCAATATTGTCGTCAACCATCCACCAGCTAAAGCCAGGATTGTAGTTGATGAATAGCTGTCCGAATGGGACCCCTAATGTTTGCAGATCAATAGTATCGGTCGCTGCTATTTCCCCGGAATCCAATGCTTGCTGAATTAGATCCAGGTCATTGAGAGATCCATCGAAAGAACTGCCCTCGATAATCAAGCTGATTCTTAATTCTGCAAAATTCAGTTGTTTAGTCAACTGATTGATATCGTCCTGATTGGGGAGGGATATCATTTGTTGCATAATTTCTCCAGGAGCGGGTTAGCTGTCGCATCCATAAGTTGGACGGCAATCTTGGGATCTTATCCCATGTGACCGAAAAGTCACGATATTATGACTCTGAGGTAACCGCTTGTGCTCAATTACTGCCTGTTCATCCGATTGAAAGGTAATGGCTGTTTGTGAGAGGGAGTGCTGTAAAAGGAAAAAGGTAAGAAGGAAAAAGGTAAGAAGGAAAAAGTAAGAAGGGAAAGTAATGGGGTTGCGGTTTTTGAATAAGGGTCCTGATTGCCAGGGTTTAATCAGCTGCAAAAAAAACGCCCGTCGGGAAGGGGGCCCGACAGGCAATCTCTTACACAATCGCTAATCTATACTTGTACCTTAGGAACTTGCGAACATAATGGGCTTATTCGAAGATTCCCTTACATTTGGTGCAGGTCTTTCTCTGATTAGAATACTGCCACGTTATAGTTAAGGATCAGACGGTTTTCGTTTGTATCAACGGTTTCTGTTGAACGCACGGTAGAATTACGCCAGCGCAAAGACAGACCATCCAGCTCCTGAAAGTTATACTTGAGTTCGATATTACGTTCCCATTCTTTGCCTTCGGTGTTGTCTGAACGCTGAATGTTATCGCCACGAGTATAGCGGGTCATAAATGTTAAACCGGGAACGCTGGTAAAAGCATAATCAAATCGAACCTGCCAGGATTGTTCTTCTGCTCGATCAAAGTCCAATCGTTGCACAGAGTTCCAGGTGCTTAATCCTGTGTCATCATTACTGAACCCGTCCCAGGACTCTTCATATTCATCACCGTCAACGGCTTGATAGGATAGAGTGACTTTCATTTTTTCGTAAACAAGCCGAGCTGCCAGGTTTACCAGGTCACTGTCGTAGTCTTCACCCACGCTGGATAGCGCGCCTGCACCGTCCGCTTCTCCCATATAGTAATGACCGTCCAGCTCAACGGTCATTTTTTCAGATATTTTGATAGGTAGGCTGGCGTTCAGGTAAGTCTGTGTCATCACGTTATCCGCTTCACCATAGGCCAGTTTTACTGCCAGACCATTGTCGAAGTCGTAACCACCACCAATCACAATGACTTCATAGTCATTGCCTTGATTATCCGTATAGTTTTCGAAATCTTCATCGGTTTTATCCGCTGCTTTGTCTGACCAGATTCCATAGATCCTGGCTCCGGAAATATCTGCTTCTGCGATAATCGCCTGAGTCGAGCTGGGGGTTGCCCGAGAATCTGAATCATTAAATAGAGGTGTGTCGAGGACCATACGACCAGCTTTTAGGTTGGCGCTTTCACCCAGCTTGAGCTTTAGATAAGCTTGTCCAATTTTGGTATAGCCGCCTTGGGAACCGTCAGACTTGGTGCGCAAAAGACCGGTCCCCCCTTCACCGTCATCACCACTCAATTTTTGGGATGTGAACAGGGAAGCATCAAAGCCGATTAAATCTGATGCGTAACCAGAGGTGAAATCCAAACGAAGTGCCTGCGCCAATGCTTCTGAATCAGCTGTGCCAATTTTGTCACGATTAAAATAAAAGGTACGAAGATTTGCATTCAAATGGCTGTCTGCAATAAAACCGCTATCATCGTTTCCAGCTTGAACCTGCATGGCTGCTGCCAATAGCGCCGTGGATAGTAGGGTGCGTTTGATGAACATTTACTGGTTGCTCCAAAATCGAATTTGCCATCACGGGTACAAATCAAACCTGATGGTATGTATATACTGACGCTCAATTAATACGGATGTCACTTTAATACTAATTTAGCATTATCGAAAGTACAGTCTATGCTATTTACAGCACTTTCTGCGTCATCTACAGGACTCTTTCATGCAGATCGTTAAGTTATATGGTTTTCTACGTTATAACGCTCTCTAACGTGGTTTTCCATAGAGCAGTTCTTTCTAACTCCCTGATCGGTCGGCGCAGTGTATTTCGTGCATGAATGAATTGGTAGGATTGTTTTTGCACAGACTGTGTGCAAATATGCACGAATGATGAATTTAAGCTGGGATGATCTTCGATACTTTCTAACAGCGGCCCGTGCTGGAACAGTCACTGCTGCGGGGAATCAGTTAGGCGTCAGTTACACAACTGTATCCCGCAGAATTCAGCAACTGGAGGCGCAGTTGGGGGTTTTGCTCTTCGAAAGAACGCCAAGTGGTTACCTGCTGACTGCAGAAGGGGAGTCGATTATCGCCCGTGCGGAAGGCATGGAAGATACTTTTTTATCTATCAGTCGAGATTTGCTTGCTCGGGATGCCCAGTTATCTGGACCTTTGCGAGTCACAATGCCAGAGCCTGTAGCCTCCATATTGGTTGCTCCACACCTGGCTGAGTTTCAGCAGCGGTTCCCTCAAATCAGACTGGAGCTGTTAATTGGCCAGGAGACTCTTGATTTGAGTGCTCGGGAAGCGGATATCGCAATTCGAGTAACCAATGAACCCCCCGAATCCCTGATTGGGCAGGAGATTTCAAAAATTACCTTCGGGGTGTACGGGGCTGGTAATTATCTCGACACTCATCCGGATCTGAATCATCCTGATGTGCGTTATATGTGCTTACCCCATGACAGTGGTATTGTGCCGAAGTGGGTCTCCAAGGTTTGTCCGAAGGCGACGCCGGGCATCATGATCAACTCGCTGCATCTTTTAGTCAGAGGGGTAGCACAGCAACTGGGTATCGGTTACTTGCCCTGTTTTATCGGCGATAGTGATCCAGAGCTGGAACGAGTTGAGGTTAATTACTGTAGCCCGCCAATGGGGCTTTGGATTCTGTCTCATACGGATTATCGAAATACAGCCCGGTTTAAAATCTTTCGGACCTTTTTTACTGAAAAACTGCGACAGCAAAAAGCGCTGATCGAACGAGGTCAGTTTTGTCATTCAGATTCTTTAGAGTAATCAGCTTCCCCGGGCAAAAGGGCGGCGTGTTTTTTTTAAGCGCCGGTAGCGGATGGCGCCGATGCACTTGCGACAGCAAACAACTTTTTAAACGAGGGATTGCGCTGAGAGATGCTGTGATTCAGTCACGGATTTAAATGGCCATGATGTTTTCTTGCTAATAGGGTTTACGGTCATTATAATACCGCCTCCCAAAATACACCTACAGTTAACTCCTTGCTTCTCACCGAGCCATTCAAGTTAATGGCTGTTACGGATTGGGAGGCTGTTAACCCGTAAGGAGATGAAATGCGTCATTACGAAGTTATTTTTATGGTTCATCCTGATCAGAGCGATCAGGTTTCTGCCATGATTGAGCGTTACACCGGCATCATTGAAGCTGCCGAAGGTAAGGTTCACCGTTTGGAAGACTGGGGTCGCCGTCAGTTGGCATACCCTATCAACAAAATCCACAAGGCTCATTACGTGCTGATGAACATTGAGTGCGTTGGTGAAACTCTGGACGAGCTGACCAATCTGTTCCGTTTTAACGATGCCGTTATTCGTAACATGGTTGTGCGCATGAAAGATGCGGTTACCGAAATCTCTCCGATCAAAGCTGCTGAAGCTCGTGACGACCGTCGCAGCCCTCGTCGTGAAGGACCTAAGCGTGAAGGTGCTCCTAAGCGTGACGACCAGGCTGAGGAAGCGTCTGCAGTTGAAGAAGCGCCACAGTCTGATGAAGCAGCTAGCGAATAACTCGTTAGTATCGCTTTAAACATATTCTTTAGGAGAGATTTATAATGGCTCGTTTTTTCCGTCGTAGAAAGTTCTGCCGTTTTACTGCTGAAGGTGTTACTCAGATCGACTATAAAGATCTGGAAACCCTGAAAGGCTACGTTACCGAAACTGGTAAAATCGTACCTAGCCGTATTACAGGTACTAAGGCTCGTTACCAGCGTCAACTGGCTACCGCTATCAAGCGTGCTCGCTACGTTGCACTGTTGCCTTATACCGATAGCCACCTGTAAGTCAGGCTGTACTGACTGAGGGCTGTGTGCTGATTAGCATGCAGAGGAAATAGATATATCCTGTAACGGTTGGCTGGTGCCATAAAAACTGTTGCAGGTAGCTGGACCTGAGGGTTCAGTCAATTGAATGAGGTTTGCGAGATGGAAGTCATTCTACTCGAACAAGTTGGCAAGATGGGTGGCCTGGGTGACAAAGTCACTGTTAAGTCAGGATACGGTCGCAACTTTCTGGTTCCTTTTGGTAAGGCTATTCCAGCCACTAAAGCGAATCTGGAGAACTTTGAAGTACGTCGTGCTGAACTGCAAAAAGCGGCTGATGCCAAGCTGGCTGTAGCTCAGGCGCGTGCTGAGCAGCTGAACGAGATCGAATTGTCAATCGTTGCTAAAGCGGGAGACGAAGGTAAGCTGTTCGGCTCTATCGGTACTCGTGACATTGCAGATGCAATCACTGAAGCTGGTATTGAAGTTGCGAAGAGCGAAGTTCGTCTGCCTGAAGGTGCGATTCGTGCTGTTGGCGAATTTGAAATCGCTATTCAGCTGCACAGTGAAGTTACTGCCAAGATCGCTCTGATCGTTGTTGCTGAGTAATTAGCTGATTGCATCACGAAGCTTTTGTCGTCAGATTGACCTGATCGTTCTGTCCAGACAAAGCTTCGTACCATCGGTGGATTATCCTGTCAGCCTTTTCTGGCCTTGTTGATACGAGGTGGAAAGGAGGGATGTTCATGATGAGAAATCCAAAGATGGATATAAAGCACTGCTGGATAGCGGTGCTTTTTTTTGTCCGTCTGCTACAATTCCCGATCCTATAGTACCGTTGATAAGTTTATTCTGGCACCTGTTACAGGTCTTCATCCTATATGACATCGAACACCCAGCAAGATCCCGACTTGGTCCGAGCCAAGGTTCCCCCACACTCCATAGAAGCTGAGCAATCTGTTTTAGGGGGACTTATGCTTGATAGCCGGGCCTGGGATACGGTGGCTGAGATTGTCACGGAGGAGGATTTTTACCGCCAAGAGCATCGGCTTATCTTCAAGACCATGGAAAAGCTGCTAAATCTTGAGCAGCCCATTGATGTGGTTACCATCTCCGAGGAGCTGGATCGTAACAATGAGCAGGAGGCTGTGGGTGGTCTCGATTACCTTGTTGATCTGGCGAAGAACACCCCGAGTACAGCCAATGTCAGAGCCTATGCAGAGATTGTCAGTGAGCGGGCTATTCTTCGCCGGTTAATTGGTGTCGCTAATGATATCTCCGGCTCGGCTTTCAATACTGAAGGGCGTTCCAGTGCTGAGGTACTGGATGATGCTGAGCGTAAGGTATTTCAAATAGCAGAAAGCCGTGCGCAGGAGGGTGGTCCTCAGGCCGTGAATCCGTTGCTGGCCAAGGCTGTCGAGCGAATAGACGAGCTGTTCAATTCCAACACGACCATGACGGGGTTGAGCACTGGCTTTAATGATCTGGATAAGATGACGTCTGGCATGCAGAGGTCGGATCTGGTTATTGTCGCGGCTCGTCCCTCAATGGGTAAGACGACTTTCGCCATGAACCTGGTGGAAAATATTCTGATGGGTTCAGAGCAGCCAGTGCTGGTGTTCAGTCTTGAGATGCCGGCAGAGGGCCTTGTTACCAGAATGTTGGCGTCACTCGGTCGTATCGACCAGACGCGTGTGCGGGATGGTAAGTTGGAAGAGGATGACTGGCCTCGATTGACCACTGCGGTTAACATGCTCAAAGATAAACCGCTGTATATTGATGACACTTCAGGCTTGTCCCCTAATGAGATGCGGGCCCGTGCACGTCGCATTGCCCGAGAGCATGGTTCCATGGGCATGATAATGATCGACTATTTGCAGTTGATGTCCCTGAAAGGGGCGGTGGAGAGTCGTACCCAGGAAATTTCTGAAATATCCAGATCCTTAAAGGCTATCGCTAAGGAGTTGGAGTGTCCGGTTATCGCCTTGTCACAGCTGAACCGGAGTCTGGAAAACCGGCCAAATAAGCGCCCGATTAACTCAGATTTGCGGGAATCGGGCGCCATCGAGCAGGATGCTGATGTCATCATGTTTATCTACCGTGACGAAGTTTACAACGAGGATACGGAGCTAAAGGGGCGGGCAGAGATCATTATCGGTAAGCAGCGTAACGGTCCTATAGGCACCTGTCACCTGGCTTTTATTGGTAAGCACAGTCGCTTTGAAGACTTGGCTCCCGATGCTTACATGGATTACGAATAATACCCCTCTCGTATGAATGCCTGCTGAGCAGTACAACTGGTACCTGAACACTAGCAACTGTGTCTGAACAGCACTACCCGGACATTTATAGTGCGAATCGAGTTGGCGGCAGCTGAATGATACCCAGTGTTTTCCGGGGTTGGATCTAGCGCTGTCAGAGAGCATTCTGCCATTCTGGGATCAGCGCTAGTCTTTGAGTTCAGATTTATCTGAGTCTGTTCTGAATGGTCTGTGGCTTGATCATTTAACTGTTCCGCGTAGTAAGTCAGGCCTATTCGGCGTATTTTACGAAGCGATTTCGAAACGCATCTGGCACAGAGACAACCTTGCGTTCATCGTAGTCGTAAAAGACGATACCGGTTTTTGCGTGGGCTATTTCTACAGCTGTTTTTCGGTTGCTGAGCAGGTAGAAAAAATCACAGCCATATTTATTGAAGTCGCTGACCGTTACGTCGATCTGTATTTCTTCCCCATGAAATCCTTCAGCTTTGTAAATGATGACTGAATCGGTGAGAACCAATCCATATCCTTCTATATCTAGCTCAGAGTATTGATGGTTTTTAAGAAAGCGTACACGGGCTTCATGAACCATTGAAAGCACGGCGTCGTTGCCTAAATGTCCGCCATAATTGATATCACTGATCCTAACCGGCACTTCTGTTGTGAAAGTGAAGTGGCGAGGCATCTCTATTTTAACTCGGGCCATTTGTACTCCTTAAAGTGCTAAAATCAGGCACTTACTAATATAACCTTGTTAGCAGTCAATGCTAGTGGTTTTTGACTACTTCAGTGATGGCTGTCGTCAGTGTTTGTAAATCTTCAGAAGAGATTGTATAGGGTGGCATAACATACACCAGTTTTCCGAAAGGGCGTACCCAGACACCCTGGGAGACAAAAGCTTGCTGTATTTCAGCCATTCGAACCGGTTGTTTCATTTCTACCACTCCAATGGCGCCGAGAACCCTGACATCTTCCACATTGGGAAAATCCTGGCAGGGAGAAAGTCCTGCTTTCAGTTCAGTTTCGATCGCTTTTACACGAGGTTCCCATGGGGTCTGTTCCAACAGTCCCAGACTGGCATCAGCCACAGCACAGGCGAGAGGGTTTGCCATAAAAGTCGGGCCATGCATAAAACATCCCGCACCACCGGATGAGATGGTTTCTGCTATCTGGGTACTGGTCAGGGTTGCGGCAAGGGTCATATAGCCTCCTGTCAGCGCCTTTCCAAGGCAAAGTATATCCGGGCTGATGCCGGCATGCTCACAAGCAAACATTTTTCCTGAGCGGCCGAATCCAGTAGCGATTTCGTCGGCTATCAATAGTACCTGGTAATGGTCACAAAGTTGTCGCGCCAGCTTGAGATATTCCGGTGAGTAAAAGCGCATTCCTCCTGCACCCTGAACGATAGGTTCCAGAATGAGGGCTGCCAGCTGAGCGTGATGATCTTTCATCAGTTGCTCCAGAGGAGCGATGTCTGCCGGATCCCAGGGGGTGCCAAAGCGGCTCTGGGGAGCCGGTGCAAACAGGTGCTTGGGAAGTACCTGGCTGAACAGCTCGTGCATACCATTGATCGGATCGCAGACAGCCATGGCACCGAAAGTATCACCGTGATAGCCGTTGCGAACGGTAATCATACGGTGTTTTTTTGGCATGGATCGGGCTTGCCAGTATTGAATTGCCATTTTAATAGCAACTTCTACCGATACAGAGCCCGAATCACAGAGAAATACCTTATCGAGTCCTTCCGGAGAAAGGTCTATTAATTTCCGCGATAAGTTGATGGCTGGTCCGTGGGTCAGACCACCAAACATTACATGAGACATCTTATCGATTTGTTTTTTTGCCGCGGCATTGAGAGTTGGGTGGCCATATCCGTGGATTGCTGACCACCAGGAGGCCATACCATCGATCAGTTCAGTGCCATCGGCTAAGGTAAGACGCACACCCTTTGTCGACGCCACCGGGTAAGCGGGCAGCGGGTTAATCATCGAGGTGTAGGGATGCCAGATATGTTGCTGGTCAAAGCTGATGTCATCAAGGGTCAGGCTCATGTTTATTCCATCGGGCAAAAATGGCTATTAGAGCTCTACTGCCTGTTTGCTGCAAGACCTTAGGTATCTCCCACGGACATTTTTCGTGCAGGTCGGATGAAATAGCTGATTTTCTTGTGAATCTCAGGAGTTAATCCAGCCTGAATCCTACTTTTACGATCACCTGGAAATGGGCTATTTCACCATTTTCCACATGGCCGCGGGTTTGTTGGACTTCGAACCAGCCAACGTTATCCAGCGACTCCGAGGCTTTGGTAATCGCATTGCGAATGGCATCGTCGCTGCTGGTAGTCGAAGAGCCAACAACTTCTATTAATTTATACACATGATCAGACATAGCTCAATTCCTGTTTTATTCCTTGTTCAAGGAGTGTAGACCAGTCTTCTCTGTATTGATGGTTATTTCCATGAGCAGACTTCAGCGTGTAAACAGGGCAATTGACTCTACATGGGTGGTCTGCGGAAACATATTCATGACCCCCCATTTTTCCAGTCTATATCCTTGTTTTACCAATTCAGCAGCATCCCTGGCTAAGGTTGCAGGATCGCAGGAAATATAGAGTACTGTTGTTGATAGGGTTTCAGAAGTATATTGTTTGAGTTGCTGTATGACTTCTAAGGCACCTGCTCTGGGTGGGTCCAGCAGGATCTTGTTGAACCTCTGGTCTGATTGATTTTTAAACCAGGGTTTTTGACTGATGTCTCTGGTGAGGTCTGCACAATAAAAACGAGCATTGCTAATGTCATTCAGCTTGGCATTTTCTGTGCCACGGGCGACCATTTTTTCAGACCCTTCAACGCCCACCACTTCCGCTGCAAGTGTTGCCAAAGGCAGGGTGAAGTTACCCAGTCCGCAAAACAGATCCAGAATTCGATCCTGGTTGTTAGGTTCCAGCAATTCCAGAGCCTGGGTTACCATTTTCTGGTTGATAGCAGCATTAACCTGAGTGAAGTCGCTGGGATGGTAGCCCAGCACAAGTGATTTTTCTGGCTGGTCCCTGTTGTCTTGATTTTCCTGAATATTCTCTGCAGAGCCAACATGACGGGGTAGGTGCAGATTGTAGTACAGACGCTCCTGGCCTTCACCATGACGATAGATACTATCAATATCTCCGGGCTGTAAATACAGCTGTGTATTCTGTCTGCGGGCGAGCTGATCGAATGCTTTGAGGTCATTGCTGGCTAGAGGGCGAGGGTGGCGTAAGACGATAGCTGCATCTTCGTCACCCAGAGCAAGCTCAATGTGGGATATTGATTGGGGCTTTTCACTCTGGATGATTGATGATGAAAGGTCTTTCAGTAGTTGTTCTGCCCGATGTTCAAGTATCGGGCATTCTTTGATGGGTATCAGCTGTTTACTTTGCTTACGCCGAAAACCAATCACTGGTGTAGCCTTGTTCTTGCCGGTCAATACTCCCAATCGAGCGCGGCGTCGGTATTGCCAGTGGTTTAGATCCAGAGGGGATAATATGTTTTCAGGCGCTAATCCGCCCAGTCTGCGTAACTGATCCAGTGCCTGCTGCTGTTTAGCGTCGATCTGAGCCTCAGATGAGAGATGCTGAAGCTCACAGCCCCCGCATTGATTGAAATGTCTGCAGCGGGGAGAGCGGCGCTGTTCTGAGGCATCAAGAACTTCCAGGCAGCGTGCTTCATCATATTTTGCGCGTCTGTTGAGATAACTTACCCTAACTCGCTCTCCGGGCAAGGCACCACTGACAAATAAAATTTTGCCGTTGTGACGACACAATCCGCGACCGTCGTGGCCGAGTTTCTCTATTGTCACTTCGAACGGAGGTTCAGTAAGGGGACTCGTCTTTTTGCCTGGGCTGTAAAATCGGGGACCTGGTTTTTTATGGTTAGATGCCCTGCGGTTAGAGCGACTCACAGCTGCAGAAGCTCCCGGTATTCTGAACTGAGGCCTTGTTCAAATTCATCCTGAGTGATGTCAAATTGCATTTGCCCAATCATTGATTCGAGAATAACCTGGCAGGTTTCACCAGTCTTTTTTGCCTGCTCGATCAAGCCTTTCAGGTTTGTTGCTTCCTCTGAATCAAAAACCCCTTCGGCTTCAAGGCAAGCCAGATACTCTTGAGTGTAGGGGCCGATGACATCAAGATTGTTCATCATAGCTGCCTGCAGGCGAATCATCAGTTCCATATCAATATTGGCCGTCAATTCTGCTATCAGGCTTTCAATACTGGGAATGTTGTCTTGATTCCCGGTACTGTTTTCAGTGTCCTCTGTACCACTATGAGCCCATAGTGGCACCAGAGTCATTATTACTAATAGGATTCTAAGAAGTTTCATAAGGCTGTCTCAATAATTACTGAGTTGGTTTTGTTGCTGTGTTCAGAGGATATGGCTCTTTGGATTGCCTGCACAGGGCAGTGGTTCCCAAGCAGCAACAGTTTCGGTGTTTTATTAAAAAATGTCGTTCTGTTTTTCTATACAGAGTGGTTCAATATTTAGTACTTCAACTGCCGTCTCCGTGATCCGCCAACGGACATTAAGATTATCCAGTAGCGTACCGTAACTGCGGGGCTTTTTTTCGGCTCTGTTAGCGATGGATGTTTTATGCCCTGTCGTTCCAGACGCAGTAGTATTAAATTCTGTGGCTTCTAACTCTTTTGTATCGCTCCCCGGTGTGCCATCTTCCGGTATATCAAGCCTGGCTGTGTCAGTGTTCGGCTTTCTGTTTCGATGGTGTACAGGACGAGGATCGCCAAGTAATACCTGTTCAATAAGTTTTTTTAGCTTTTCAGCTGATGACTGCTTGCTGAGTATTCGCTCCGCCTGCTCGCTGAACAGTACGGGTAGCGATAATACCTGGCTGGCAGGGGCGTAATGGTTATGTGCATCGGCTAAGCTGTCGGAATAAGGTAAGTAAGGTTTAATATCTATTACCGGGGTTCCATCCAGTATATCTATACCAGACAGATGCAGCAGTGGTTTTCCTGATTTTTCTTCAATGTATTCAAGCTTTACTGCGGACATTCCGATGGGGTTAGGGCGAAATGTTGATCGGGTCGCAAAAACTCCCATTTTGCTTCCTTCTGAGCGAGGTGGTCTGACAAGCGGTGTCCAGCCTCGATCCAAGTGTTCACTGAAAAGAAATATCACCCAGATATGCGAACACTGGTCAAGACCCCTGACAGCCTCCATGGAAGCATATTCCCCTGTTAGTTCCAATACAGCGGTGGCTGCAGTAGCCAGACCTGGTTGACGAGGGATGCCGAACTTTTCCTTAAAACAGGAGTGGACAGTACCGATGGTGTCTATAACTGTTTGCATGTCAGTAAATCAAGGCTGTGGGGCGAGGAGCGATTATAGTGAGGCTTGGCTCAAATAGCGAGATTTCGGGTTTTCATGAGTTATCGATATTAGTGGTTTATTAATCACAATGGGCCAATAGCAGCCAGTACAGGGAAAATTCAACAGGCTCGCTGCTATTGGAAGGCTCTTGTTTTGAAGAAAGTGAGCCTGCGGAATTACGCTGTGAAAGTAGTGAGCTAATAAGCACCGACCTGTAGCGGAGGCCGCTGTATGCTTTGCTTCAATTCCCGTAATTCCATCATATGTCCCAACCAATAAGTGGACGTATTAAACCATGGGAAGTGAGTCGGGAAGGCCGGATCCTGCCAACGCCTGGCCAGCCAAGCTGCGTAGTGCATAATTCTTAGGGCTCGCAAGGGTTCTACCAGCTGTAATTCAGCTCGATTAAAGGGCAGAAATTCTTCGTAACCTTCGATGATCTCATTGATTTGCAGTGTTTGTTGAGAGTTATCTCCCGATAACATCATCCATAAATCCTGTACAGCAGGTCCCATTCGGCAGTCATCAAAATCGACAAAATGTGGGGTATTGTCTCGCCAGAGAATATTCCCGGGATGGCAATCTCCATGGAGGCGGATGTTCTTCAGGCGATTGACTCGCTTGAACGCTGCATCTACCAGTGTCAGTATTTCTTCAGTCAGTCGTTGATATTCGTAACGACAGTCTTCTGGTAACCAGTCTCCTTCGATCAGAAACTGGCGACTTTGCTGGCCGAAGCTGAAACTATCCAGAGTCGGGCGATACTTAAAAGGTTGAGCCTGTCCCACCAGATGAATACGACCTAATGTGCGGCCAAGTATGTACAGGTTATCCAGATTATCCAGCTCGGGTGCATGACCTCCCCTGCGCGGAAACACAGCAAAATCAAAGCCACCATGATTGTGGAGCGTTTCGTCTGCTGTTTTTATGGGTGGCACTACAGGAATATCAGCATCAGCCAGGGACTGTGTGAACTGATGTTCTTCCCTGATCTGTTCGGGGCTCCAGCGAGCTGGACGATAAAATTTTGCAATCAACGGAACGCTTTCTTCAATACCAATCTGATAGACCCTGTTTTCATAACTGTTTAAGGTCAGGATTCGGGCATCACTAAGATAATCCAGGGACTCTACTGCATCCAGCACAGAATCTGGTGTCAGTGATTCGTAAGGGTGGGGGGTGTGATCAATATGCATAGAGCCTGCTTATATTTTCTCAATGAGAGGGCCGGAATTTCGATATCCCTGGTTTTAATACCAAGGCCGTTTTCAGGCATGCTGCCATTGGGAACAGTGTTTACGGCCGCAAATTATGGAGTATTTGCTCTACTCTTGAAAGCAATGCTTTGAGGGAATGTTCATGTTTTTTGCTATCGCGCAGGTGTTCGAGCGAAGCACCAGATTTCAACATGAGTTACACCTGCATCTTTCAGCTTGTGTGCTAAGGCGTTAACCGTGGATCCGGTTGTCATGACATCATCAACAATCGCTACCCTTTCGACTCCCAGTGGGGAGGTGATATGAAAACAATGTCGGAGATTTTTACGACGAGCCGCCGCAGATAACCCCTGTTGGTGAGGTGTGTTGATGAGTCGGCGACAGCTTCGCTTATCATATGGAATGTCCAGTTTTTCTGACAGCCTCTCGGCCCATTCTGCTGCTTGATTGTAACCTCTTGAATATAAACGGTTTCGGTGTAGAGGAACGGGGACTATCAGCTGCGGAGGCTGTTGCGTAATTCGATCTCTTAGATGCTCGGTGAAAAGCTCTGCCGCTAATTCAATAATATCAAGCCGGCCTTTATTTTTTAGCGTTGCTATCAGTTGTTTTATCGGTTCTTCGTATTGGAAGGGGGCCAGGGTCCTGTCGAAAGCGGGTGGATCTTTCTGACAGCGACCACAAATTTTTTGGCTGTTTATCCTGCTTTGATTTGTTTGTTTCCGCCTCGCCTCATCAGGCTTGAGCAGCTCTGTTGAGGTCTTGGGTAGTGGTTCTGCGCACCGTATGCAGTGATCCTGCAACCAGGGTAGATCCGTCTTGCAGCCAGTACAGATCTGGCTGCCTGGTGAGCAGGGGAGTCCGCAAAGTAAACAGAGTGGTTTAGAAAACAAAAGGTCAAAAATTAATCTATAGTAAACTTTATTGGTTGTCATTGGTTGACAGCTGCTTCCTTGCATTTATTATAGGCTCTCTAATTAAGGCGACAGTATATTCGCCAACAAGACAGAACGCCAAAAGATAGGAAGTTTTTACTATGCAATCAGAGCCTCAGGTACTACGTCACGATTGGACTCATGAAGAGGCTCAAGCGTTATTTGAATTGCCTTTTAATGATCTGCTTTTCCAGGCTCAGGTCGTTCATCGTCAGAACTTTGATCCAAATGCGGTCCAGGTCAGTACACTATTATCAATAAAGACCGGCGCCTGTCCGGAAGACTGTAAATATTGTCCGCAAAGTGCAAAAAACTGCAGTGACTTGGATGCCGAGCGTTTGATGAAGGTCCAGCAGGTGCTGCGCGAGGCCCAGGCTGCCAAAGACAAAGGGGCAACGCGATTCTGTATGGGAGCAGCCTGGAGCAGCCCTCGTCCGAAAGACATGCCTTTTGTTATTGATATGATCAAAGGTGTCAAGGATCTGGGGCTGGAAGCCTGTATGACTTTGGGGATGTTGGATGAAAATCAGGCGGGGTCTCTTGCCGAGGCCGGTCTTGATTATTACAACCATAACCTGGATACCTCTGCTGAGTATTATGGAGAAATTATTACTACCAGAACTTATCAGGACCGTCTGGATACTCTGCAGAATGTTCGTGATGCGGGTATGAAAGTATGCTGTGGCGGTATTCTTGGTATGGGTGAAGAGCTTAAAGACCGAATCGGTTTGCTACTGACTTTGGCAAATATGCCTGATCATCCCGAAAGTGTGCCAATTAACATGCTGGTGAAGGTTAAGGGAACTCCGCTGGAGTCTGTTGAGGATCTGGAACCTTTTGATTTTATTCGAACCATCGCGGTTGCCCGTATTCTTATGCCGAAGTCTCACGTTCGTTTATCGGCTGGACGACAGCGGATGAATGAGCAGGTCCAGGCCCTGTGTTTTATGGCGGGTGCCAATTCTATATTTTATGGTGAAAAGCTCTTAACGACAGATAACCCCGAGGCTGACAGCGATCGTGCACTGTTCAGGAAACTGGGAATTCACCCTGAAGAGCGGCCAGGTGCATCAGATGAAGCCCATGAACAGGCCCTGTTGTCCCAGATTGATGATCAGAAGAATGCATCGCTGTTCTACGATGCGTCGCATTAGATCCGCCTTGAGTTGATTATGTCTGGATTTAACCAGCTTGATACCGTACTCCAGCAGCGTCAATCGGCACATCTTTACCGTCGTCGGCGGTTGCTGGAGTCTCCTCAGGGGCCTGAAGTTGTTGTTGATGGCCGGACTTATCTGGGGTTTTGTAGCAATGACTATTTGGGCCTTGCCAATCATCCTGAATTGATAGCAGCATTTAAAAATGCCGCAGATCAGTATGGTGTTGGTAGTGGTGCTTCACATCTGGTCAATGGTCATAGTCGCTTGCATCACCAGCTGGAAGAGGCTTTGGCGGAATTTACCGGTCGACCGAGAGCATTACTATTCTCCACCGGATACATGGCTAACCTCGGCGCTGTGAACGCACTGGTCGGCAAAAACGATGCGGTATTTGAAGATCGGCTCAATCATGCCTCATTGTTAGATGCCGGCTTGCTGAGTGGTGCTCGTTTCCAACGCTATCTCCATAACGATACTGAGAGTCTGCGTACCCGTTTGCAACGAAGTGATGCCGATAGAAAGCTGGTGATTACTGATGGCGTATTCAGTATGGACGGTGATTTGGCCCCGTTACCTTCACTTTGTGAGGAAGCGTATTCTGCAGATGCCTGGGTGATGGTTGATGATGCCCACGGGTTTGGCTGTTTAGGGAAGACCGGAGGCGGATGTGTCGAGCATTTTGGATTGAGTCAACATCAGGTACCTGTACTAATGGGGACTCTGGGAAAAGCGTTTGGGACTTCCGGTGCATTTATAGCGGGCAGTGAAACTCTGATCGAAACGCTAATACAATTTGCCCGGCCCTACATTTATACAACGGCAATTCCTCCCGCCGTAGCCGCAGCGACATTGGCCAGTCTGAAGCTGGTTCGAGAGGGGCAGGCACTCCGGGAAAAGCTGGCGGCATTGATCCTACGATTCAGAACGGGTGCCAGGCAGTTGGGACTTGATTTGATGGACTCATCCACAGCTATCCAGCCGATAATGGTCGGAGAGAGTCGTCAGGCCATGGCGATAAGTGAAGAACTTGAACAGCAAGGAGTTTTTGTTACTGCTATTCGTCCTCCAACTGTGCCAGCAGATAGTGCTCGGCTGAGGGTTACCCTGAGTGCTGGTCATACTGAGCATCAAGTGGATCAATTACTCCAAGCTTTGGATAAATGCAAGGCATGGGGCTATAGAGAGACGCGCTCATGAGCCTTTACCTGCAACAATCGGGCTGTACAGATAAGCCTGCTATCGTTTTGTTGCATGGTTGGGGGATGCATAGTGATGTATGGCTTTCCTGGCTCCCCATGCTCGAGAATTATTATTCTGTGATTCGGCTGGACCTACCTGGATTGGGACGCAGTGCCGACCATTTTCCAGCCAGTTATTCTCTAAATTCAGTCTCAGCGATGGTCCATGAGCGAATTCTGGCAGAAGTGGAGCACCCGGTAATTTGGTTAGGTTGGTCGCTGGGTGGGCTTGTTGCAGCTCAGATCGTGGCAGACAATCCGACCTGTGCTCGTGGGCTGGTAACCATCGCGACTACCCCATGTTTTGTGCAGCGACCTGATTTTAAAGAAGCAATGGATTCCCAGGTTTTTCAGCAGTTTCAACAAGGACTGGAGCGCAGCTGGTTAAAAACACTCAACCGATTTCTAATGTTGATGGTGCAGGGGGGTGCACAATCCCGCCAGACAATAAAAGTGTTGAAGCAACTATTGGGGCTGTATCAGACAATAGAGCCTCGCTGTTTATCAGAAGCGTTAGCTCTTTTAAATCAGGACTACCGGGGACTCTATCGTCGAGTCAGTGTACCTCGGCTGCAGCTGTTTGCTGACTCCGATGGATTAGTTCCCAATGAAGTCGCCAGGCGACCAGAGGTTGCAGAGTATGCAAGTATCATTGCTAATAGCAGCCATGTCCCTTTTTTGGCTCAGCCGCAATCCTGCATTGAAAAAATTGTCCAGTTTGAGAACAGCCTCAAGCTCCAGTCGGAGGCTATTTAATGGCTGATCCTTGTAAGCCGTTTGCTCAAAGCGCAGAAAATTTGAATATCAGCGGTAAGAGTGGTTATTTATCAGTGACAGCCAGCGGCACAAAATCCAAAACTGTGGGGGCAGGCACACTCAAAAAAATTCAGATTGCTGATTCCTTTAGCCGGGCTGCACAGAGTTATGACTCAATGGCAGGTTTGCAACGCCAGGTGGGACATAATCTGTTACAGCGTTCTGGTTTACAGCTTAGTGGTCAGGTAGTCGATCTGGGCTGTGGGACGGGATTTTTTTCACCGCAATTGCTAGAGCAAGCTCGTGTTTCTAACGTTGTGGCAATTGATTTGGCAGAGGGAATGCTTAAGTTTGCTAAATCATCAAGGCTAAACAGTAACATCTCATGGCTTTGTGCAGATGCGGAGTTTCTGCCTCTAGCGGATAATAGTGTTGACAGCCTGTTTACCAGTCTTTCGATTCAGTGGTGCGAAAACCTGTCAGCGCTATTTGCTGAACTGGCGAGAGTGTTAAAACCGGGGGCCGTACTGGCGTTTGCTACTCTAGGCCCTGATACTCTTTATGAGCTTCGTGACTCCTGGGCTCAAGTTGATGATTTTGTCCATGTTAACCAGTTTCAGGGAGCTGCTGCCCATACTCAGGGTTTGGGCTCTTATTTTGATCAGCTCAGTTTTACTGAAGAGCGCATTGAGCTTGAGTATACCGAGTTGAAACAGTTGACTGATGAGCTTAAGGGCATTGGTGCCCACAATCTAAATTCAGGACGAATTACCGGTTTGTCGGGACGGCAGAGAATTCAGACGTTTAAACGTGCCTACGAAGGATTTAGAAAATCGAATGGTATGTTACCTGCCACTTACCAAGTCTATTACGGCATTTATCGAACTCTTTGATTTATCGGTTTAGGGAACCTGCAATACCTCCATTATGTTCTCAGCGAGCCCCGGATAAATATAAAATGGTTATCTTTATCCCTTTAAGAAATTGCCGGTTAATCACTCAATAACAAGCGGATGCTATCGTGGGAGAAGGCTTTTGGCCAAGACTTTTTTTATCACTGGAACTGATACTGACGCAGGTAAAACCATAGTCACTGCTGCCATGCTGGAAGCTGCGAACAGCCAGGGAGCCAGAACCGGCGCTATGAAACCTGTGGCGGCAGGTGCAGAAGATCATGGGGCTGGATTGCAAAATGATGATGCACTATTGCTACAGCAATGTAGCAATGCATCAATGTCATATGAGCAAATAAACCCAGTCTTGTTGAAAGAAGCTATTGCGCCACATATTGCCGCTGAGAGAGAGGGGCGACGGCTTACCGCAGAGCGCCTGGTCGGGTTTTGTCGTGGTGCAATGATGCAACCACTGGATTTGATGTTAGTGGAAGGTGCTGGCGGTTGGCGTGTGCCGCTCAATCAGCACGAAAATTTGTCAGAATTACCGCGCAGACTACAGTTACCGACTATTTTGGTCGTTGGCATGCGATTAGGCTGTCTTAACCATGCCTTGCTGACAGCAGAGGCTATTGTTGCGGATCGTGTACCTTTGATCGGCTGGGTAGCAAATAGAGTCGATCCTTATATGGATTGTTATCAGGAGAATCTGGACACCCTGAAGAACAGACTTAGAGCCCCTTTATTGGCTGAACTTCCTTTTATTGAAGATGTCACAGCAAAGGAGGCATCAGCCTATATGCAGGAAGCGGTTCGGACGTTGTTAGCATAGGGCGGTTGAACAAATAATGACCAGTATCAATGTATCCTTGATCAGATTGGTCTATACTGGGAACTTGTACGCCAAGACGTTGCTACATATTTCTTTGAGGTTAAAGTGATGCAAATACCAGCTTTGTCCACTCCTATTCAGACTAGCTTAAGTGCTAATCCGCGGGGAGCTGATGGTAATCAGAGAGTTGCGACTGATGCCCTTGCCGAGGGACAATCAGATAACAGTGTTCAAGCGACAGGTAGTACTGGAAGTAGTCAGGCAACTCAGCCCGTAGAAGAAACGACTCCTGAACTAGCAGTAGCCCAGGATCAGGCTGCTTTGACTACAACAGTGGTCACTGCGACTGACGAGGTTCTAGGTACCAGTCTGGGGCTAAATATCGACACTACAGCCTAGATAGTTAAAATATATTGGACTAGACAGGTCCTAGTGAATTGGATTGTTAGTCGTAAATTGGATTGTTAGTCGTAAATTGGATAGTAAGTTGAATAGTTAAAACCTGGCTGATTGGTATGGCAGCCAGGTTTCGTGTGTTTTTGAAAATACAGGCTCCTGCTGAGAATTAAAAGCTTAGGGAGGTGGACGTGCTTGATGCAAGTGGAGTTTCCCTCAGTACTATTTCGAGGGCTAATCTCCAGACAAATGAGCAAGCATTCAGGCGCCAGACAGGTTCGCCTGAGCGTCCGGCTGTCGCTGAAAACCAGCAGCAGGCCCTGGCAAGTCAACGTGTTCAATCCTTTTCAACGCAGGACAGTCTTCCTGCCAGAGCTAATGACCCGTTGCGAACGACGGGCAGCGAGTCTGTTGAAGATAATCCAGAAAGCATCAACCGCTCGGCAGAATCTGCGCTCTTCAAGAGCCAGGAAGAGGTCGCTCAAGCTCAGGAAAGAGAGCAGATAAAAGAGCTGGCCCGCATTGATCGTGATGTTAGAGCCCATGAGGCTGCCCATGCGTCGGTCGGTGGATCTTTATCGGGCTCCCCTTCCTTTGATTTTACCCGTGGCCCCGACGGTAATCTCTATGCGACTGCGGGCGAGGTGTCTATTGATACCCGGCCTGTCTCCGGTGATCCTGAAGCCACCATTCAAAAAGCTCAGACGATTATTCAAGCTGCTTTAGCCCCTGCCAATCCGTCTTCGCAGGATATTCAGGTGGCAGCCCGAGCCCAGGGGTTATTAGTAGAAGCGCAGGCTGAATTACTGGCTTTGAGGGATGAGGCAGAGACTCAGTTATCTGCTACTGATGCAGAAGAGCAAGAGGAGGAAGAGAAGGAGACGGTTGATCCCAATGAGCCAAGCGCATTTGAGCAAAATCGGGATTCTATCCAAGAGCGGCTTCAGCGTTCTCGTGAACAGCGTGAAGAGTTTGCCGGTCAGCTGCAGGAGCTTAACAGCAGGCTGAATGATTTCCAGCAACAGCTGGTGGACATTGGTGCTATTGAGGCGCTTGATCCTCAGGGAGCGTTTTTGGATCTTGTCGTGTAAAGTTCAGTGTGAACCCCGTTATTTCTTTTCATCCCTTTATTTTCTTCGGTTTATTCTTTCCCTTAACCAGGCCTATTTGTTTGCTCTACGTTTCGCAACTACTTTATCCCCAGTTCGCGTAAACGTTTGTAAAGAGTGTTACGGCTGATTCCCAGTGCCTTTGCTGTACGGGATATATTCCCTTCGTTCTGATGGTATACGGTTAACGTATCATCCTGTGCTGCTGTCGCATTAACCGGCGGCGAAGCAGAAGAGCCGGGAGCTGATTCTGATATTGTCTGAGAAGATTCTGTCTTCCCTGTCGGTTCTGTGTCAACCGATCCTGTTGTTGGTATTGTGGGTGCAGAATTCGCTGCTGAGTTTGCACCGCTTTTCTTTATATCAGCGAAAAAATCATCCGGCAGGTGCCAGGCCTGAATAGGGTCGTCATCAGCCATGGCCAAGGCTATTTGTAAAACACTTACAAGCTGACGGATATTTCCGGGCCATGGGTGTTGTTGGAATAAGTTCAGAATTTCTGTTGGCAGTTCTTCTGGTTGCCCTTTGCTTAGGTAGCGTCTGTGAATCTCTTTGAACAACTCTCTTCGGTCGGTACGGTCCCTTAGTGGGGGGATTTCCATGTTGAGTCCGCTTACCCGGTAATAGAGATCCTGTCTGAACAGTCCCCGTTCAACATCGTCCCTTAATGAACGGTTAGTTGCAGAGATAAGTTTTACATCGACCGGATAGGATTCAGTCGACCCCAAAGGAGTTACCTTTCGCTCCTGAAGAACACGTAACAGACGAGCCTGAACTTTAAGTGGCATTTCACCGATCTCATCAAGAAAGAGCGTGCCTTTATGTGCTTTACGGATCAGTCCTGTAGAACCTTTGCTGCTTGCACCTGTAAAAGCCCCTTTCTCGTAACCGAATAACTCGGATTCAACAAGTTCTGACGGGATAGCAGCGCAGTTTACCGCCACCAGGGGGTAACGCTTACGAGAGCTATGTTCGTGGAGCGCGCTAACAAACACTTCTTTACCAACACCGGTCTCGCCGTGAATCAGGATGGGGATTTCTTTCTCAATGATCCGCTCAGCCTGTTTGATACAGCGATCAACACGCTCGTCGCCAAAGCTAAAGCGGTCCAAGGTGATAATATCGTCGTCTTTTTTTCGTTTACCGGAAGGTCTGTCTCGAAAATCCACTGCTCGTATGACCTGTTCTGTCGGCCGTTTAATCACTCCATGCATTTGATAGCGACCGAGAGCCAGCATGGATACCGGCATTGATTCCGGGTGGTTTTTCATCTCTCTGAGGGGATAGTCGAAAATATCACTGATGTTCACCAGTGCTAAATCATACCCCAGCAATAATTCAGCCCGGCGGTTTGATGAGATGATAGTCCCGTCTTCATTGAAAACAATCAGGCCTGCCCACTGACTATCTATGTTGTCCAGGTTGGTATTGAACGTCAGCAGAAAATTTTCACTGGAAAATATCTTTGTGATTAATCGGTTTTCCACCGATTGGGACATTAGTTTGACCATTCCAAGGGTATGGGCCTGGGGGAGGTAGGTGTCGCTGGATACATCAAGTACCCCCAGCAAATCATGATCAACGTTAAAAATGGGCGCCGCTGAACCGACCATAAAGCGGTTGGCTTTAAGGAAGTGTTCATCTTTTTGGACTTGAACAGCATGTCCTTGCGCCATGGCTGTACCTATGGCGTTGGTTCCATTCACCTGTTCAACCCAATTTGATCCGGGGTCCAGATAGGCTTTTTGCTGTTTGTTCAGGAAGCGTCGGTCACCCCAACTGTTCAATACCTGCCCACGGCTGTCTGTAAGCAAAATCATACATTGAGTGTTGGAAAGAATGTTCTCGTAGTAAGGCAGCACTTCGTTACCGGTTGTTTCGACCAAAAAGTGATGCTCTTCTTTTAGATTATTAACCTCCCCCTGGTTTAATCTTTCAATGACCGGTTCACTGGAAGGGTTGAGACCATATTCACGACATCGATCCCAGGAAGCCTCGATAACAGCATGGTGATCTTCCGAGGGAGTTTCCGTCACTTTTCGTTCCTCATTATTTCGCCCGTGCTCTTCCCTGTGGTCGGGAGTGTATTTGTTTTTCATTCTGTACACCGAGCGTTTTTATTTGTTGAGGGGCTGTCTCTGACACCTTGTTGAATTCTAGCCTGTAAAAGCTATCGCTGTTCTAGCGGCTCTGCTCTTGGTGTTAGCCGGCAGTGTTCAGCGTGTTCAGGATTGGAGTTCCCATCCGATAAGGGTGTTTATAGCCTTATTATCATCCTGTTCAGCTGATTGTTCAACGCAGTGCTCAATCCCTATGTGTTCATATTAGATGTTCAATGCTGTTCATCGTCAACAGTTTTTTGAACAAAAATGTTCGAAAAGGAAAGTAAAAATTTTCGTTAAGGAAATAAAAATGCTCGATTAGCATTTGAAAACAGCGGTTTAGAAAATAATTCGATGATTTTTGTCCTGTTGGCACGACTTTGGCTTTATCTAATTGCGAGTCTGAATTAGTGATTTAGTTGAACACCACTGAACACTGCTGATTAGGTTTTGATTTGCCCCTTTGATTTGCATTACAAAAAAAACAAAAGGACGACGTTTATGTCCCTCCTGTTAGAAAACATAGATCGTGTCGTTGACGGTGAGTTTCACCTCAACAGCATAAACCTCTCTCTCGAGCCGGGGTCTTTTAACGTTCTGCTTGGACGTACCCTGGCTGGCAAAACTTCACTGATGAGAATAATGGCCGGTCTGGATCGGCCCCATAACGGTAAGATCGTTATGAATGGAGCGGATGTTACTGGGGTGCCGGTACAGAAGCGCAACATATCGATGGTTTACCAGCAATTCATCAATTATCCCAACCTGACGGTACGTGAGAATATTGCCTCACCCCTGAGGTTGGCGAAGATAAAAGAGTCCCAGATTAATACACGGGTAAAGGAAACTGCTGCCATGTTGCAGATAGAGCAGTTTTTAGACCGTTATCCGTTAGAGCTTTCTGGAGGTCAGCAGCAGCGTACTGCCATGGCGCGAGCGCTGGTTAAAGATGCCAGCTTGATCTTGTTTGATGAGCCTTTGGTTAATCTGGATTATAAATTGCGGGAAGAACTCCGGGTGGAATTGCGGGAGTTGTTCAAGGCCCGTAACTCTATAGCGGTATATGCTACAACAGAGCCTAATGAGGCCCTCGCTCTTGGTGGGACGACAACCTTATTGCATGAAGGTCGGATGATTCAGTCCGGTCCTACTCCTGATGTCTATCGTGAGCCTGTGGATGTGGATGCGGCAGATTTATTCAGTGAGCCCCCCATCAATCTGGTTCGAGGCTGGGTGACTGAAAGTGAAGTCACTTTTGATGCTTCTGTTCATTTCCCGCTTAATCAGGACCTTAAGAGCCTTAAACCGGGTGACTATCGTTTTGGTATTCGTCCGAGTCATATCGGCCTGGTACCCCACAACGATGATGATCTAGAACTCTCGATGAATGTTGAACTGGCCGAAATCAGCGGTTCAGAAACCTTCCTGCACGTTAAGAATGATCACTTTAATCTTGTGCTGCAGTTGTCGGGGGTCCATGCGTACCACACGGATACGCCGATAAAGATATATCTACCGACTCATAAACTGTTCGTTTTTAATTTGGGTGGGAAGATGATTCAGTCTCCGTCCCGTCTGGTTAAGGGGTAACGCAACATGTCAGAAATACATCTGAAAGCCTTGGCCCATAGTTATAGTAAGACACCAACGGGACCAGAAGACTATGCCATTCGTGAAATGGATCATGTCTGGGAACAGGGGGGAGCCTATGCGCTGCTGGGGCCATCCGGCTGCGGCAAGAGCACCTTGCTAAATATCATTTCCGGTTTGTTGACTCCTTCTGATGGTGATGTGCTGTTCGACGGTAAAGACGTTAAGCACTTGCCTCCTCAGGATCGGAATATCGCACAGGTTTTCCAGTTTCCTGTGATTTACGATTCTATGACTGTGTTTGAAAACCTTGCATTTCCGTTGCGAAACATGAACGTTGCCGAAGCCAAGGTGCAGACCAAAGTTCACGAGATTGCTGAAATTCTCGAGTTGCATCCTGTGCTGAACAAGAAAGCCAAGAACTTAACTGCGGACGAGAAGCAGAAAGTCTCTATGGGGCGTGGTCTTGTTCGGGATGATGTTTCCGCAATTCTGTTTGATGAGCCACTGACGGTTATTGATCCGCAGTTGAAATGGAAGTTGCGACGTAAGCTCAAACAGATTCACGAGCAGTTCAATATCACTATGGTTTATGTAACCCACGATCAGCTGGAAGCTTCCACTTTTGCTGACAAAATTGCGGTTATGTATGGCGGTCAAATTGTTCAATTTGGTACACCGCGTGATTTGTTTGAAAACCCGAATCATACCTTTGTGGGTTATTTCATCGGTAGTCCAGGGATGAACCTGATCGACGTTAAGCCTGTTGCTGGTGGTGTTGCCTTTGATGGTATCCAGGTTCCGCTTAGCGACGAGTTGAACAAGATCCTCAGCGAAGTGCCTTACAACAGCATCAAAATTGGTATTCGTCCAGAGTTCGTGCATGTCTGGGATAAAGCCACAGAGGATGCATACGAGTGTGACGTACTGCACATGGAGGATTTGGGTACTTACAAAATCCTGACGCTGAAACTGGGTGGACAGGATATCAAGGTTCGCCTGGGCGAAGACCACGATGTTCCGGTAAACAAAGCCTACGTTAGTTTCCCGGAACAATGGCTGAAACTTTACGTAGATGACTATTTGGTTGAAGAACCCTCGGTTGAAGATCAGGTGGTAGAGGAGGCTCACGCATGAACAAGGTAGAAAACAATAAAGCCTGGTGGCTTGTGCTACCGGTGTTTTTACTGGTGGCGTTTTCCGCTGTGGTACCGTTGATGACAGTGGTCAATTATTCGGTACAGGATATCTTTGATGCTAATACAGCCGTTTTTGTGGGGGTTGAATGGTACCGTGAAGTACTACAGGATTCACGCCTGCAAGACTCACTAGTCCGCCAGTTTATCTACTCCTTTGCGGTGTTGCTGATCGAGGTACCATTGGGCATCGCTGTTGCCCTGATGATGCCAACCAAAGGCAGAATGGCATCACTGTGTTTGATTTTGCTGGCTATACCACTGCTGATTCCATTGAACGTGGTAGGTACTATCTGGCAAATCTTTGGCCGGGCAGATATCGGTTTGTTTGGCTGGGCTCTTAACAGTATTGGAATTGACTACAACTATGCTTCCAACACGGCCGATGCCTGGGTAACCGTTGTATTGATGGATGTTTGGCATTGGACTTCTCTGGTTGCACTGTTGTGCTATTCCGGTTTGCGGGCGATACCGGATGCCTTTTACCAGGCGGCTCATATTGACCGGGCTTCAAACTGGGCAATTTTCCGCTATATCCAACTCCCTCGTCTCAAAAGTGTTTTGGTGATCGGTATTCTGCTGCGCTTTATGGACAGCTTTATGATCTATACCGAGCCATTTGTATTGACCGGTGGCGGACCCGGTAACTCAACGACCTTCCTGAGTCAGACGTTAACCAAAATGGCGATTGGTCAGTTTGATCTGGGGCCAGCTGCCGCATTCTCGCTCATCTACTTCCTGATTGTGTTGCTGGTGTCCTGGCTGTTCTTCACCACTATCACTCATATGGATAAAGATAAATAGGAGGCTCACCATGAATCATAGTAAGCGCAAATCCTTTGGTATGAGTCTGTTTATCTTATTCATACTGATACCGATATATTGGTTGCTGAACATGTCGTTCAAGCATAATGAGGAGATTCTGGGCGGACTTTCCCTTTGGCCTCAGGATTTCACCTTTGACAACTATATAACTATTTTCACGGACCCTTCCTGGTACATGGGGTACGTAAACTCAATGACTTATGTAGCGATGAATATGGTCATTACGCTACTGGTCGCATTACCAGCCGCTTATGCTTTTAGCCGCTATAAGTTCGTCGGTGATAAGCACCTTTTCTTCTGGTTGCTGAGTAACCGGATGGCACCACCCGCAGTATTCTTGCTGCCTTTTTTCCAGCTTTACTCATCTGTTGGGCTGTTTGATACCCACATTGCGGTTGCTCTGGCCCATTGCCTGTTCAGTGTTCCATTGGCTGTATGGATTCTGGAAGGTTTTATGTCGGGAGTTCCTCGTGAGATTGATGAGACAGCTTATATCGATGGTTACAGCTTTCCTCGTTTTTTCATTCGCATTTTCATTCCGATGATTAGCTCAGGAATTGGTGTAACAGCGTTCTTCAGCTTTATGTTTTCCTGGGTTGAACTCTTATTAGCCCGGACCCTGACTTCAGTAGAAGCGAAACCGATTGCTGCGATCATGACACGAACGGTTACTGCCTCTGGGATTGATTGGGGAGTGTTGGCCGCTGCGGGTGTACTAACCATTATCCCTGGTGTTTTGGTGGTCTACTTCGTTCGAAATCATGTTGCCAAGGGCTTTGCTCTGGGACGGGTTTAATTACGATAAGTGCCTGATCTACAGGTGTCACTCAGGTACCTGTAGATAACCGCTTATTAGATATATTTTTGAGGAGAACGATCATGAGTTGGATGGCTTGGACACCGGTAACGGCCAGTTTTTTCAGCATCATTGCAGCGATTCTGGCATGTATGACCTTCTACGAAATCAAAGTGCCTTGTACTGAACGAAAAGGTTTTTTACCGATACCCACGACCCGAGGAGACCGTTTGTTTATCGGTCTGCTAAGCAGTGCTTATGTGCACTTGTTGTTTGTCGGCTTTTCCGAAGCGTCACTGTTTATTCCTTTAGCGCTCTGCGTTGTCTGGCTGCTTTGTTTGCTCCGATGGGGGTAGGCATACAACCGACTAAGACAGTGACTAAACCAAGAACTACAGGCTTTGCTCATGCCCTGGCTGAGTGAAGAGTAGCGAGACACTATGGAAAATACACTCAATACCTATTGGCAGCAGCGTGGCGACAGCATTTTCATGCACATCGTAACCACGTCTTTTTGTCAGATTGTATGAAGTGAATAGCCAGTCTCATCTGTCAGTAGCAACTGACACACTTTGCTGTTGAATACACACCTGAGTGTTGATACAGCGATAATCCATGACCATAAACCAACAGAGGTTGAAAATGGAAAACAATAAAAAATTGCCAAAGATGCTCTTGCTTAGTGCGGCCATCTCTATGGCGACCATGAGCATGACGGTAAATGCCGACCAGTATTCTGATGCTGCCGGAAAATGGCTGAATAAGGAGTTCACCGCTTCTACTCTGAATCAAGCTGAGCAGCTGAAGGAAATGGCTTGGTTTACTGAAGCGGGTAAGCCTTTTCGCGGCATGACAATCAATGTGGCTTCCGAAACCATTGCGACTCATGAATATGAGTCAAAGGTATTGGCTAAAGCATTTGAAGAAATCACCGGAATCAAAGTTGTTCACGATCTGATCCAGGAAGGTGATGTGGTTGAAAAGCTGCAGACACAGATGCAGTCGGATCGTAACATCTATGATGCCTACATCAATGATTCCGATCTGATTGGCACTCACTTCCGTTACGGTAAAGTTGTTCCTATCTCCGATATGATCAAAGGAGAGGCGAAGGATTACACCTTACCGACGCTTGATCTGGAAGACTTTATCGGTCTGTCTTTTACTACTGGACCTGACGGAAAAATCTATCAGCTGCCTGACCAGCAGTTTGCCAACCTGTATTGGTTCCGTGCTGACTGGTTTGCGCGAGATGACCTTAAAAAGCAATTCAAGGAAATCTATGGCTATGAGCTGGGTGTACCAGAGAACTGGTCTGCCTATGAAGATATCGCTGAGTTCTTCTCTATCCACGTTAAGGAAATTGATGGAGAGCGCGTATACGGACACATGGATTACGGTAAGAAAGACCCGTCCCTGGGATGGCGTTTCACGGACGCCTGGTTCTCCATGGCTGGCGCGGGTGACAAGAGCTTACCGAACGGCTTTCCAGTTGACGAATGGGGAATTCGTGTCGAAGGTTGCAGTCCTGTAGGTTCCAGTGTTGAGCGCGGAGGTGCGACCAACGGTCCGGCCGCTGTCTATGCTACCACCAAATATGTGGATTGGCTGCGAAAGTACGCGCCACCTGAAGCTCAGGGCATGACATTTGGTGAAGCGGGTCCTGTACCTGCACAGGGTGCTATTGCTCAGCAGATCTTCTGGTACACCGCCTTTACTTCCGCGATGAACAAGAAAGGTTTGCCGGTTGTAAATGAGGACGGCACACCAAAATGGCGAATGGCTCCTTCTCCGAAGGGACCATACTGGCAAGAGGGTATGAAGTTGGGATATCAGGACACTGGTTCCTGGACATTCCTGAACTCCACACCTGAAAAGCGTCGTCTGGCAGCTTGGTTGTACGCTCAGTTCACCGTATCCAAGACAGTTTCTCTACAGAAGACGCTTGTGGGGCTGACGCCAATTCGAGAGTCTGATATCAATTCTCAGGCTATGACTGATGCTGCACCTAAGCTGGGTGGTCTGGTTGAATTCTACCGCAGTCCTGCGCGGACTCAGTGGACGCCAACCGGAACTAATGTTCCTGACTATCCCAAGCTGGCTCAGCTGTGGTGGCAGTATGTTGCGGAAGCAGCCAGTGGCGAGAAAACGCCTCAGGCAGCGCTGGATGGACTGGCCAAAGCACAGGATAAAGTCCTTAAGCGTCTTGAGCGTGCAGGTGTTCAGGGCGAATGTGGTCCTAAACTGAATGCCAAGCGTGATGCGAACTATTGGTTGAGTCAGCCGGGTTCTCCTAAGGCCAAGTTGGCTAATGAGAAGCCACAGGGCAAAACCATTGACTACAACACTCTACTGAAAAGCTGGCAGCAGGCTTCTAAGTAAATCAGAGCTTGTAGGTTAAGAGTTCGTAAGTCAGCGGTCGATTTCTGATAGCAGATATGTAGGGGGCGGCGAGCAGAGTTCTGTGCCTAATCGGCATTTCGTCGACCCGGACTATCAAACCCGACCCAGGTGATCCAACACTGTACGCTATTACGTACAGTGTTGGGTTCCATTTCATTCCAAAGCGGCCAGTAAAGCCTTTATTGGCTTTTTGCAGCCAGTGTATTTCTTTGAAAGCCACTTTTTGACGAACCTGTGAGATGCGTTCGTTTGGACTATCCAGCCAGGCATGGCCATGCAAAAAAACAACAAACCAAGCCGAGGTCCGTCCCCGTGAAAAAACTCTCTATTATCCTTCGTATGTATATTGGATTTGGATTTCTCTGCAGTGTCATTCTGCTTCTGGGAGGAAGTAACTGGTGGATGCTGGAGCAAATGACTGCCAAGGTGCAGCTGATCTCTGAAGATGCATTTCCGATTCAAAGTCAGGCGGCAGAGTTGGCTACTGACAGTCTTAGAGCAGGAAAGCTGGTGCTGGATCTGGCTAAACTGGAAAGCACCGAAGAAGTGGAGCTTGAGTACCAAGCGGCGCAAGAACAATTCAAAAAGATTTCTGATCAACTGCTGGTGCTTACTGATCATGCACAGCAGTACTCCCACAGCTCCGGACTCGAAGAGCCGCTTGCTGCTATAAATAATGACTTTATACAACTGACGACTCAAGCTGATCAACTCAAGCAGTTGCTCGTTGGCAGTCTTCAGGTTGCCAGCCAAATACAAGCTGGGTTATCAAACTTATTGTTGCAATCAGCGGAAATGAAACAGCTGGTCAGTAAGTTGTCACGCAAAATGGCCGCGGAGGATATTTACGTTTCAGAGTTGGTAACCACCATTATGAATCGCTTCTCCAACGTAGAATTTCTGGTTATGAAAATGGTGAATACAGCGGAGCCTGAGAAATTGGCCGAGTTAGTTGAGCGTATTCGTTTCAATACCAAAGCTTTTAGTGAAGATATGGCAGACTTGCAGGAAGAAGTCCCAGAGCTTGCACCGATGAAAGAGGACCATGAACACTATCTGTCAGGGCTCAACAGTGATGAAGGAATTATCGGGCAATATTTTAATTACCGAAAAAGCCTGGACATGATCGGCCAGGAAATGCAAAAAGTTTCAACACTGATTGGACATGTTGATGGGGTTCTGGCCAGCGTAATTGACTACGGTAAATCTCGAGTCAATCGTTCGTCGGACCAGTTGAGGGCGACGTCGGCAACATCCGCAAGCTTCACATTGGGTATTTTGGTTATTGCTCTGCTTTCAACCGTTATCGTTTCTTTGTTATTGGCGAGGCTAATCAAAACGCCGTTGAAATCGACATTGAGCAAAGTAACCTCCATGGCTGAAGGGGATTTTAGTGAAAAAATGGAACGAGGCCATAGTGGTGAATTTATCGACTTGGCGAAATCCATTAATGTCCTGATTACATCCATGCAGAAAATACTTTCCGAGTTACGTCAGTCAGCGGTAGAGCTGACAGCAGTCTCTGATTCGAATCAGCAGGTTTCTGACTTAGTAAGAGAGAGACTTGGTCAGCAAAATCAAGAGATTACCAGCGTTGCCACCGCTATTACAGAAATGGAGGCTGCGATTGGCGAAGTCGCCCGTAATACGGTCAACAGCCAGGAATTAGCTAACTCTGTGGATGAAGATGTCAATCGTGGCCAGCAGATAATGGAGCAGAATCTTGCGACTATCGACTCCTTGGACAGCCGTATGGCGGAGACTTCCAGTGTCGTAGGAAAGCTGGCATCCTCAGCGCAAGAGATTGGCACTATTACCCGAGTGATTGAAGAAATTGCAGATAAGACTAATTTGCTGGCGCTGAATGCAGCAATTGAAGCTGCTCGTGCCGGTGAGCAGGGCCGAGGATTTGCGGTAGTCGCAGACGAAGTCCGTGAACTGGCATCGAGAACAGCCAGTAGTACTGAGCTGATACGTGGAATGATTGCTCAGTTGAATCAGGATTCTGATCAGGCGGTTGGGGCGATGGATAGTAGTCGTAAACAACTGGATGCCAGCAAAACGTTGATTCACCAGGCGTCATCAGAGATGAATACAATCCGTAGCAATATGTCGGAGATTCGTGCGACTGCTGATCAGGTCAGTTGTGCCATGCAAGAGCAGCAACATGTCGCTGTTGAAGTAACGCGAAATATTAATGTGATTAGCTCGGTTGCCAGTGATAACTTCACTCAGATAGAGATCCTGGCCAGCAATGGCCAGCAACTCAAGGAACAGATGTTACAGATTGAGGCGATGGTGCAGCGATTCAGGACCTGATAGTCAGTCAGAAGGTTTATGATTCACTGTTCACTGGTCCGTAGCGCAGGGGCTGTACATACCTCTAACTTAGTACCTCAATTGAGAGCAGCTTTATGAAGTCAGACAGCAGCATTTCCATTGGTAATTTTGCCATATCCCGTCTTCCCAGAATCCAGTTTGGGAAAGGAGCGTTTGCTCAACTGGTTGCGGAAATTGCCGTTTATGGTAAGCAGGTCCTGATCGTAACGGGTGGTAAATCCTTTACTCGTGGACCCCATTGGGCCGGGTTAAAGGCTGAGCTAAAAGACTCGGGTATTCTCTGGGATTTGATTCGAATTCCCGGAGAACCTTCTCCAGAATGGATCGATCAGGCTGTTGTTGAACACAGGGACCGACATTTTGACGTTGTTGTTGGTATCGGCGGGGGGAGTCCGCTGGATGCGGCCAAGGCCATTGCCGGGCTGTTACCTCAGGGAAATTCAGTAATGGATCATTTAGAAGGAGTCGGGCGTGGTATCTGTTATACCGGCCCCTCTTTACCTTACATTGCTGTGCCGACAACCGCCGGTACCGGCAGTGAGATGACCAAGAATGCAGTATTAAGTTCGACTGAAGGAGGGTTCAAGAAATCCTTTCGTGATGAGAAATTAACGGCACAGCTGGCCATTATTGATCCAGATCTGTTGGCGAGTTGTCCCAGGGAACAGCTGATTGCTAACGGGATGGACGCCTTTACGCAGCTGCTGGAAGCCTACACCTCCCCAAAAAGCAATCCTATCACTGATGCGTTGGCTTTCAGTGGAATAGAGTACTTTCTTCTTGGGTTCAGTCAGCACTCAGAAGCTGATCTGTCGGGGCCGGAGTATCTTGCTTATGGTTCTATGATTTCTGGTATCTGTCTGGCCCAAACCGGTTTGGGGGCTGTACATGGCTTGGCATCACCTTTAGGTGCTCATTTTCCCATTCCCCATGGTGTTGCCTGTGGGACGACTTTGGCTGCTGTAACCGAAACCAATATCGCTGCCCTGAAAAAGCGTCAACCAGACTCGTTTGCTCTTGATCGATATGCCCGGGTTGGAAGGCTCTTATTCGGGCAAACTGATTCGGATGAATCTAAAGCATTGAGTCAGCTCGTTGATACCCTGTGGCGCTGGACTGAAATACTGGAGATCCCCAGGTTGAGTCATTACGGTATGGAGGAGGCTGATATAAGCATTATTGTTGCTGAAAGCGGGGGTAACAGTATGAAAACTAATCCGCTGATTTTGACAAATTTGGAACTGGAGCAGGTTCTGCTTAGTCGATTATGACCTCCAGCTAAGGAACCTATCAACAAGTCACCTGGATCTCAAGGGGCTCTGGCTTTAATAGGATAGTGATCATAGGGGCCCTGCCCTGTTATCAAAATCACTGACAACAGACAAAACTATCCAGAAATTTTATTGCTTGCTGCTAAGAAACTAAAGTTAAGATTTTTCTTATTTAGTGGGTTTTTATTAATCGTCTGTAAAGAAAAGCGATCTTTACATTATTCATTTATCGAATATATTATTTCTTCTTTAGCATACAATTTTATCCATTTTCCATATTTTCTTAAAAAAGATCCTTCTAACGCCTGTTTTTTCTGAATAATCAGAGAAAAATAAAGATATCTACTCATTATTCCCTTTAAGCAACACTCTTCCCATTTTTGACATTGGATCTCTAGTGGGGTTATTCGCTAATTTAGTCGGCGTTGTTTGGTTATTCAACGATAGGAACCTAAGAAACTAGGTTAGTTCACTACTTTAACTAAAAAATCTAATTTATGAATTTAGGAAATTCAGTCTGTTGTAAATAGCCGAACCTATCCTGTAGTACACCCGAATAACTTACAGATTCAGTTTGTTTCCAGGTGATCAGTTTTAAGAGCGTCTGGAATAAGTACAGCAACTTAATAAGTCACAACTTAGAAGGGTAATATTAATGAAGAAGTCACTGATCGCACTGACCATCGCTGGTGCAATGGCCGCTCCAATGCTGGTCCAGGCTGATACGACACTCTATGGTCAAGCCCAGTTTCGCCTGACTGAAGCAGACAATACTGACTTGAACGCAGAGATGTCTACTACTCGTTTAGGAGTAAAGGGAACGGTTGATAATGATATTGATGGCCTGACGACAGGATTTCAGATTGAGTGGGACTTCGCGGCTGATGCTGCATCCGGTACTGCTGCAAACTCAAGTGCCGATGTGGCGGTAAGAAAGTCTCTGGTATTCTTGAAGGGGGATTGGGGACAAACAACATTTGGTCGCCAGAACAACCCGGCAGAAGTTCAGGACCTGGGCTTCGCTGGTAAGCATGGTGGTACTTACAGCTTGACTGAAGATCGCTTTGGTAACGGTATTTCCTACGCGACGCTGCCACGTAACGGTTTTGAATTTGCCATTGGTGCCGTAATGGATGCGGGTGATGTTGGTGAAGATGATTTGGATGCATTGGCTCTTGCGTTCACCTATACCGGCAATGGCATTGAGGCTGCACTGGCGCAATATGATGTTGATGATGCGTATGATGTGACCGGTGTCAAGCTGGTGTACTCAATGGATAACTTCTCTGTCGGTGCGAATTATCAGGAGAAGGACTTTGACGCCTCAAGTGCTAATGATGTTGAAGTCTATACCATTGGCGGAACTTACGGTCTGGATAAAACCACCTTGTTTGTAGAATACCAGGACATTGACGAGGCCAATGGTGATGCAAATGATAATAGTGTTGCTATTATCGGTGCGAGTTACGCACTTGGGGCAAAGGCCAGTGTGAGTGTTGAGTATGCTGATTTTGACAGTGATACGGGTAGTCGTGCTGGCAATGATGCTCTGACTTTTGAGTACAATATCAATTTCTAATTTAGCTTAGGTTTCTTAGTTTTCTTATCAGACCGAAGGGCTTCAGTTTTCAGTATAATAAGAGGCCCTTTAGTAACATTTTTTGTTAGGAATGGTATTCCAATAACACCAAAAATAACTCTGGCCCTTCACCGGAGTTAACCCTAGGTGAAACAGTTTTTGAGTATTCCAAACGTACCCAAAACATACTAGTAAAACTAATTTCGAGTATTCGATATTAGGGAATCTATTCTTGACAATCTTGGCCGGGGATTTGGTCCCTTCACCAGAATATCCCCGGCTTCTTTATATTATTCAGGTTATTATAATTTCTTTCCCTTATTCTTCAGGTTTATGTCTCTGCACTTCTACTTCTCTATTGCTGCTTCTCTATCGCTAATGCTAACTGATAGATTATTCTTGCTAATTGACTCTTCCTGCTAATAAAGTAAAGCTGTCGTATTTGTTTGATTAATATAAAAGCCCCAAAATATACCGGGTATCTTTATTAAATCCCAGAGCAGAAATGGCAGTATTAATAAACCGCGAATATGTCTACTATATTCTCAGCGGGTTCTGGAGTGTATAGGAGCGTGGAAGGTTGCATAGCGGAACGGTGAATCCTTCCCAAGACTCACTCTTCGGGGGCAGGTCTGTTTCTTAGGTTCCCTAGTTCCAGTTTACCTGGCGGGTCGCATTGATTTGGGACTTTGATGAATAATGGCCTGCCAGTACATCCCAGGTTTTTAGGACTTCTGGTTTTATATTGGAAGTACAGCGATAGATTTTAATGGCCAGCGGGATATGGAATCGGCTATCGCCAATGCAGGTTAACTGTCCCGAGTCGAGTTCTTTTTGAATTGAAAGGCGGTTTAACCAGGCGATACCAAACCCTTGCAATACCATATTCTTGATGTGTTCAGCGGAGGGAGAATCGTAACGGGTATCCAAATGAACCGTTTCTTTTGAATGACTGAACATCTCGGCCAAGGCTCTGCCGATAAAAGAGCAGGGGATATAGCCAATATATGGTAATGAGTGTTCTGAAGTTCCAGGAAGGCGCAAACTTTGACCCTCCTGAAGCTCTTTTAAGCAGACCGGTACCAGAACATCTTCTGAAATAGTCAGGGCGTCAAATTTCCCGGTATCGAAACTTAATTCATTAAAGGTGTTGTCATAGCTCACCAAAAAATCGCTTTTTTGCTGGGTCAGACAATCGACAGCTCCGAGATAACCGTTAAAATCCGGATTGATACGTGCATTAATGCGACCTATCGAAGGTTCCATTTGCCTTAACCAAGAAGGAAAAAAATGTGCAGGGAGGTCGGATGCCATTGAAAAGTCGAGGGTTGCGGCAGTTCTGCTGTTTTCATCACTGAGATCATCCCTAACCTTATAGGCCATTCTGATCATCCGGCGGGCGGTTTCCAAAAAACTGGCACCCTGTTCTGTCAGGGATACGGGGTAGTTAGAGCGATCAACAAGCTCCGCACCAAACCAGCCTTCGAGACTGCGAATTCTTCGACTGAAAGCGGATTGTGTTACGTTACGCTCTTTCGCTGCGTGAGAAAAACTGCCTGAATTTGCGAGGCTTACAAAATCCAGTAACCACTTGAGCTCCATATGAGCCTTACCTTTTCTTGTAGTTATTTTTGTTATTTGTTTTCAGACCTGGACTGAGCGCGCCGATGACAGAGCCATGAGTCGCTAGTAAGCTAACCTACTGTGCTTGCTGTGTTGGGTAATTAAACAACACATTGAGAGGTTGTCGATCAGCTTTCTTCTTTATGTCATGAAAATGTAATTATTTTTATATAATACACTGCTATTTATGATCAAAGAAGCACTTAATTGTAACAAAACATCTTAAGATGTTCTTAAATAACGTAATCTAGTGATTTGTTTGCTGTTAAGATAGTCATGTCAGCATTATGTTTGCCAGACTATTGCCTGTTTTTACAACAATATACGGTTTTTTCTTGCTGTTAAGTACTTGCTTTTATCAAATATTACGCATGCTCAATGTAATATGCTTACAAAATTACGAAAAAAAGATTCGGCTTGGCCTGGTTTTTAATAAAGGAACTCGTTTAGCGTGTTGGGACGTTCTAAAACACCCTCTAAGGAGAGAAGAGCAGCCAGGTGTCAGCGTTGCAGCATCTGACAGGCAAGCTGTCAGGCCGTAACCGCTGCATTGATAACCGGCTACTCCTAACGTACGGGATATCTGAAATCAGAGGCGCCGGATTTATTTACAGGGGGTTGCATTCATTACCAATATCAGCGCTTGCTATCAATATCTTAGACTAAGAGTCGATACAGATCCTGCTTGTCGTTAAGGTACTCATAGCGAATCTGCCTGTCTTTCATCCGCGTTAATAACCTCTGAAGATCCTCCTTTTTCGTCAGTTCAATACCTATTAATGCGGGTCCTCTGTCGCAATTGTTTTTCTTGGCGTACTCGAAGTGTGAGATATCATCATCAGGGCCTAAAACCTCTGTCAGAAACTCTCGTAATGTTCCTGCCCTTTGTGGGAAGTTGACGATAAAGTAATGTTTCAGGCCTTCAAACAGTAGCGATCGTTCTTTTATTTCTTCTGTTCGGAGAATGTCATTGTTGCCGCCGCTCAGGATACATACGACAGTTTTTCCACGAATCTCATCTTTATAGTAGTCCAAAGCCGCTGTGGTTAGCGCACCGGCGGGTTCTGCAACTATGGCTTCCTGGTTATAGAGTTGCATCAATGTAGAACAGACTTTGCCTTCGGGCACGGTCAGGACTGCGTCCAGATTTTGCCGACAGATTTCAAAAGTTCTTTCTCCGACACGCTTAACGGCAGCGCCATCTACAAAGGTATCAATCTGATCCAGGGTCTGGTTACTTCCCATTGTGATTGAGGTGCTCATGGAAGCAGCCCCTTCAGGCTCCACGCCGACCAGTGTTGTTTTCGGAGATAAAGATTTGAAACAGCATGATAGGCCTGATGCCAGGCCACCACCGCCAACCGGCATTAGTACAAAATCGGCCGGTTGCTCCAGTTGGTCGAGAATTTCTATACCTACGGATGCCTGACCTTCAATCACTTTGGAATCATCAAATGGGTGTACAAAGCTAGCATGGTTGATTTTACAAAACTCCATAGCATGGCTGTATGCATCATCATAGGTATCACCGATCATTCGAACGTCAACCCATTGTTGACCATAGTTGCGAACTTGCTGCTGTTTCTGGGCTGGAGTCGGGGTTGGCATAAAAATAGTGCCCTTCAGCTTTAAAAGGGCACAAACATAGGCAACACCCTGTGCATGGTTTCCGGCGCTGGCACAAACAATTCCTTGCTGCTGTTCATTTGCTGTGAGGTTGATGATCTTGTTGTAAGCACCGCGAATTTTATAGGAGCGGACTAACTGCAAGTCTTCTCGTTTTAAATAGATGTCTGCACCGTATTGCTCACTTAGGTTGTGATTTCTCATCAGAGGGGTGCGGTTCACAACAGGTTTCAGAACCTCAGCGGCTTTTCGGATGTCGTCCATCGCAGGATAGTAGTGGTCAGCCGTTGGTCCGATGGCAGATACTGATTTCATTAAGAGTTCTCCATATTCTAATTTGTAGGGACATATGGAAACCCGTAGTCAGCCAGCTGTTGCGAACTTTTTTATAGGGATAAAAAAACCCGCCAGCTAGGGGCGGGTTTCTTGAGTGTTGTTACGACACAGCCTATCCCACCATTCTCCATGGAATGATGCTGATAATGGCTGCGTTGTAGTTTGTAACTGTTTTCATTGATCAATTCTTTTCTGACTGTCGTCCGATGCTCTTCTATTTATTGAACGTTGTCAACAGCTAGATCTGGCCGGTAAAGAGACAGTAGATAAAGCGGCGTAATTGCGTTGATATGGCTTGCGTTTATTCGAACACAATACCCTGTGCCAAAGGTAGTTCTCCACCGTAGTTGACGGTGTTGGTTGTTCTGCGCATATAAGCTTTCCATGAATCTGAGCCGGATTCCCTGCCTCCACCGGTCTCTTTCTCGCCACCAAAAGCACCACCGATTTCTGCTCCTGATGTACCTATATTTATATTGGCGATACCACAGTCTGATCCAGCAGGGGACATGAATAACTCAGCTTCTCGCATGCTTTCTGTAAAGATTGCAGAAGATAACCCCTGGGGAACTTCATTTTGGATATCAATCGCCTGATCAAGAGTGCTGTAGGTGATGATATAGAGAATAGGGGCAAAAGTTTCCTGCTGAACAACAGTCGCATCATGCTTAATACGGACGATTGCCGGGCGTACATAATACCCTCCTTCCGCTACACCAGCAGTTACCCGCTCGCCTCCAAATAGTATTTCTCCACCTTCATCGACAGCCTTTTTCAATGCTGATTGCATAGTATTAAAACTTTGTTGATCAATCAGTGGTCCCACCAGCGTCCCTTCTTTACCGGGATCACCAATAGGCAGGGAAGCGTAAGATTTCTTGAGACGTTCAACTAAATCCTCCTGAACGGTTTCATGAGTAATTAGTCGCCGTAGAGTGGTGCAACGCTGGCCTGCGGTACCTGCGGCAGAAAATACAATTGCGCGGAGAGCCAGATCCAGATCTGCATGTTCTGAAACGATCATGGCGTTGTTGCCTCCCAGCTCCAACAGTGAGCGTCCCAGGCGGGCACCTACTGCCTTGGCAACACTCTTTCCCATTGCGGTGGAGCCGGTAGCGGAAACAAGTGGGAAGCGTTGGTCATCAGCAATTAACTGACCAATCTCACGATCGCCGACGATGACGCTGGAGATACCCTTGGGGAGTTCTGGCATTGATTCCAGCGCTTTTTCCAGAACTGCCTGACAGGCCAGGGCACACAACGGCGCCTTTTCAGAGGGCTTGAACACTATGCTGTTGCCACAAACCAGACCTATCATGCTGTTCCAGGCCCAGACAGCCATCGGAAAATTGAATGCGGTGATAACGGCGACCGGGCCGAGTGGGTGCCACTGCTCCATCATTCGGTGACCGGGGCGCTCACTAACGATAGTTTTGCCATGAAGTTGTCTGGACAGACCAACGGCAAAGTCACAGACGTCAATCCATTCCTGTACCTCACCTAAGGCTTCAGGCATGATTTTGCCCGACTCCAAGGTGATCACTTTTGCCAGGTCTTCTTTGTGAGTGCGAGCAATATCACCGATACGACGAACCAGTTCTCCCCGAAGAGGGGCAGGAGTACTGCGGAACTGTTTGAAAGCATTCTCAGCCTGAACGATCAGCTGTTCAAGCTGGGCAGGGGTGGCATTTCTGAAACGGGCGACTTCCATGCCGTCGATCGGGGAACTGACACCAAACTCGGAGCCTTCTCCGGCTGCTTTTATTTCACTGCTAATGATGCTGCTATATATGCCGTTAGATTGCAGTTTGTCGATGCCAAGATTCTGTAAGAAGGTAGTTTGCATGGATATCCCTTTGATGAATCGCTGCTGGAATGGTTATATACGCTGGATAGGTTACAACCATGGTATAGATCCGTGATTAGTTGGGGAAATAGAGATTTTCTGAAGGGGGTCTAGATTCTCGCTATAACGAGGTCTGGGGACATTTCGTTGCAGGCACTGGCACGGCGTTGAATCAATCAGAAACTTACTGTTACCATCCCGGGAATTCATCTAAGATCAAAAGGCTAGATGATTCTGAAAAAGAAGGTCAATTAGTCCATGTATTTGCGCTCGCTTCGGTATTTTGTTGCAGTCTATGAAGAGCTGAGCTTGAGCGCTGCATCAAAGCGTTGCTTTGTTGCACAGCCATCGATATCAACAGCCATTCAGCAATTGGAGTCAGAGCTTGAATGTCCGTTATTTTTGCGACATTCAAAGGGAGTTACTCCGACGGTGGAGGGGACACGACTTTATCCTCATGCCTGTAAAGTACTCTCGGATGTGAAATCGATTAAAGAACTGTTCCGGGACGAAGCTGAACATCTTCCATTACGATTAGCATTAATGCCTTATTTATCAGGCAAAAAGGTCAGTGGCATCATCAAAGAACTGATCCAAAATATGCCTGGCTTGGATTTGACTTTAGTGGATATAACTCAGGAGTCTGATGTCCGGATTATCTCCAGTACTATTTTAGAATCTAACGAAGCTTTTCATAAACTCTGGGTTGATCGTTATGTTCTGGTGGTTCCAGTGGACCACCCCTTAGTTATGCAGGAAACGGTGGTGCTGGAACACTTGAATAATCTACCATTTATCAGTCGAAAACCCTGCGATATTACCGATACCTGGCAATTTGCCGTGCAAAAGGAAGGTGTTAATCTCAATATAAAGGCGACAGTCAGGACAGAAGAGTATGCGTTGGATTTAGTTGCGGCGGGTCTTGGCGCTTCTATCGTCCCGCGTGATTCTGTGGGTGATCGTAAGGACTTGGTTATTCGGGAAGTGGATAATCTGCAACTTGAGCGTGTAGTCGGTCTGGCGTACCTGAAAGACAAATCACTGCCCCAGGGGTTATTGGCTGCAATTGATAAGATTCAAGAAGATGTAACCTGAGTCGCAAGTTGTTTGGGTGAATAGGACGTTGTTTGGGTAATATAGAGAGTCTTAGGCAATGATCAAACGAATTCTAATCTTGATGCTCATAGTGTGGTCGACACAAAGTGCTTTTGGGCAGTCCTTCCAAGAAGACCTTGTGACGGCGGCCATTGAAAGAACAAACCATCAGGTCCGCTATGATGGCGCCTATGTTTCCATAAAATATCCAGGCGGAGATGTACCCGAAAATACCGGTGTATGCACCGATGTGGTTATTCGATCCTATCGCGCAATCGGCACCGATTTGCAGAAATTGGTTCACGAGGATATGTCTAGTAACTTTGCTGCTTATCCTTCAAAGCGAATATGGGGACTTAGCTCTACTGATCGCAATATAGACCATCGTCGAGTTCCCAATTTGCAGACGTTCTTTACTCGGCAAGGGCAAAAACTCCCTGTTACATCAAATAACAGCGACTATGCTGCTGGTGATCTTGTCACTTGGATGTTACCCGGAAATCTACCTCATATTGGAATCGTTACCGATAGAATCAACTCGGTTACAGGAAATCCGTTGATTTCTCATAATATCGGCCGTGGGCCCGAGTTAAGCGATATGTTGTTTGATTACCAGATCACGGGGCATTACCGGTATGTGCCGGAATAGTCATTGAGTAGAATGAGGTGTTACGAAGAGTCATAAACAGATGCTTGTTTATGACTCTTTTTACGTTTGAGCTCGAAGGGACTCATTTGTAGGTTGCTTAATATAGGTATGAGTGATCGAGCCGTATATCGGACTCAGAAACTGACAATACACCCGTCAGTACTATCTGATTATTGCTACCGTATTCAATAATGGTCTGATTTTCGTAGGAATTAATTACCAGCTCAGAAAAATCTTCAGCGACATCAAATAAAATCAGTTGATCTTCGTTAGAAGTGAAATCAGTAATTGTGTCTATGTTATCCGCACCTTCTATTAGGTCCGAACCAAAGTAAAAATTGTCTTTACCATCGCCGCCTGTTAACAGGTCGTTTCCTTCACCTCCGTTTATCCAGTTATCTCCATTTCCTCCGGTAATAACATCATCACCGCCGTCGCCGAAAAATGATCCGTTACTGCCAATAAAGGTATCGCTGTAATCAGTACCTAGCACTTTCGCAATATTGGAAACCGAGTCAGTGTTTCCAAATCCATCAATAATCGTTCCAGTATCTAGGTCAACTATGATGCCGTTTGCGCCGAACTCTCCAGAATTACTTTTGTGCATATGATCTAAAGAATAATCTAGGATAGTGTTGCCATTACCTTCTATCAGATCATCGCCTGCTAATCCGTGTAGAGTGATACTATGACTGTCTGCTGATAGAAAAGTGTCGCTGAATGCTGTCCCGATGATAGAGTTGATATTAACGGCGGTGTCGATATCCCCATAGCCGTCAATAATTTGTCCAGTTCTTAGGTCTGCTGTAATTCCATTAACTCCCAGATTTCCTTCGTTATTTCTGTACACTGCATCTCGGGAGTAATCAACAGTTACGTGGAAAAAACCACGACCAAAAAATGTATCCTGCCCGGCAAGTCCAATAAAGGTTTTTTCTACAGGAACAAACATGTCCCAGTGATTTATTGAGGAATTGACGGTAAAAACATCATCGTTGATAGTGGCTACGAACGAGTCGATATTTGAAATCGTGTCAGTATTATTATAAGTATCAATGATCTGACTGGTGTTGTATGTATTAAGGCTAACAACAATCCTGCTTTCCCCGCCTTCATCGTAGTAGTTGATTTCATCTTGAGTTGCTCCGCCTCCTTCGATGTAATCATCCCCTTTTCCGCCTTGATAGGAGATAATGCTACTGTTTGAATCGTCATTACTTATTCCTCTTCGCATCTCATCAGCAAACTCGGAGCCTCTGATCCGAGTTATTCCAGAAAAAGAATCGGTTAGATCTTCACTTGTCGCTATTCCGTCAGTCATATTGACGGTTACTGCAGAGGTGCTGTCTTCATAAGAAATCCCTGATCCCTCTGAGGCGACAATAATGTTGCTGCCTTTCCCTGGCTTGAACCAGCTCTCTCCGCTATCGCCGACTAAAATGTCATCTCCAGAAGTACCTGATAGACGATCTGTAACATAGGATGGTGATGCTTCATCACCGAGCGTAGAAATTACTGTAGAAAAATCACCAACTACAGTTGCAGCTGTATCTATATCGGCTGTTATCTGAGAGAGCAATTCTTTAGCAGCAGTAATATGAGAATCATCATACACACTGTCAGTGGCTTCAACGCGTTGAGTAAAAGCGTTGGATACCAGGATTTTATTTTGGAGGCTAGTGTAATCCGCGCCTGTTGCGCCATCGGCAATTTGTAAAGCAACCGAAACTAAGTTAGCTTCCCCGGTATTTAACAACTGCTCGTAGTATTCGATACCTTCCTGATCGGCATCTCGGCCAAACATCCGCTGAAACATGCTGTCCACCAATTCGCTGTTATTCATATCACCGAAGTAATTAGTGTATTCAGCTGAATCACCAAAAAAATCAGTAACTGTTTGGCTTTTCCCTTCGAACGTATAGTTGGTTTTGTTTCGATCCAACAGCGTTTGCCAATGCGCCATTCCTGCTGGATCTGCCGGTCTGCCGTAGTAGGCTACGTACATCTTCTGGACTTCCAATGTACTTATAGTCGTTTCACCTTCAGCAAATTGGGTAAACCCAATCACAATTTCATTTAAATTGGTTTCGGAAACAGTTCCGTCGGAGTCATGTTGCAAAGGAATATCAGAGAAGAATTGGGCAAATCGGCCTGGGTCTATATGGGCTGAAAGCTGATTGAATACGGTTGTCAGTTCATTGGCGACAGTTGTAGCAGCGCTGGCATAAGGATTGTGTTCATTAGTTGTTTTATCAATTAATTCCAAAACAACGGCTTGTAATGTTTCGTACCCCCTGTCAATTCCGTATGCATAGGTATGAAGCGTTGTTGGTTCAGGAGGTTCACCGAAAAGATTCTGATAAACATTATTAATAAGTGCCTTCGTGCTGATATCACTAAAGCGTTCGGAAAACTCGACAGAAGTCTCAAACGCTCTAAGGCCGGCTTCTAAATAGATAGAGGTGTTGGGGTTGGATTCTCGTTCTTCTATATTGGATTGGTGGCTGTCGTACCAGTGATTAAAACCCTCTGGGTCGGCAGGTCGACCATAGTAAGCGATATAGGTTTTTTGCACAAAGTCTGCAACTACAGGTGACTGATTAAACAGATCTTCCAGGTCTGTCTGATCCACTGGAGTTTGGACTGCTGTCTGTAACTCAGCATTCAAGTCCGGTATGTTTGGACTGGCACTGATATCAATTATGGTGTTGTTAGTGTTGTTATCAATTTGCCTGGTAGAGTCTGTCATTCCATGTGTCCTGATAATTAGTCCAATAAATCTACGACAAGCAAAAAAAGTGATTGTGCTTGTCAACTACCCGTAATTGTTTGCTATCGAGCTGAATTGTTGTCGTTGTCGAGGTTGCAAGAGCATTCTTGATTCAGTTGAACAACAAAACCTATCCGGATCGGATGAGAAAACCTGAAGTGGGTTAATTATTAAGCGACTGCCTCCATGTCCATGTCGATAGTTAAGGGCACAGGATCATAACGCGCTGGAGAGTCGGTGATCAAACGGTTTTATGAGCGACTGAATTTAAAGTGTCTAACTTAATATTCAAATTGTCTTATGTAGTTGAGATGGTCAGTCTGGGTGCTTACCGATAACTTTTTTGCAGTTGTCGTAGAAGTTTTTTTAAAGGAGAGTGACTGGGCCGCAGACACCTTAATTTACAAATATTGATATTCAGCCATGAAGAAATTTCATCTGTTAAAACAGTTGTTTATCTTCTAACGTGTGGATATTAATGAATATTCATTCAACTATTAAAGTCGTAAAAATATTCCTTTTAGGCAATTGAATTAGACTGATTCACTTTCAAACAAGTGTTAATGAGAGTTGCTCAAAGAATAATATCCCTGTAGGATTTCTGCCGCTGTACCTTTATAACTAATTGCTATATCAATGGATGGTTCTGGAAGCAATGAAACGGATAAGAGAATCTTTCGATTCTACGTGGATATTGGATGTCTTCAGTCTCAGGAGTGTGGTTGTTGTGGCGCTGGCTCTATGGAGTGTTAGCGGATATACCTTTGCGATTGAACAAAATCGAAAAGTTGAGTCCTGTGGTCCAGATTTTAACCATGTCGGTTTTCCATTTGCATCTTCATTAACCGATGATGAAGTTCCATTCCGTAACAACATTGACCTTTCCTGCTTCGTTTCTGCTGATCAGGTCGCTGACCAAATAGATCAGTATCAAGTGATCGATGTACGTGAAAATGTATCGAAGAAACCAGGGCTGCCGGGAGCTCTTCAAATTTCTTACAGGTCTCTGATACACAAATCCTATTTAAGTTCCAAAAAATTATTATTAATTGATAAAAGTTTTGGCAATGTCCGCCCTTCTCACTGGTGTGACCGACTGAAACAGTCTGGATTCAAGTCTGTTCAATACCTGGTCGGTGGTGAGAAAGGCTACCGTTCAGAATTCGAATTAGCATCTTTCAATGCTCAGGCAGGCCCTGCTTCTTCCGCCCTAGGGGGGGACCTCAGCGAAGTATCAGCCGCTGATTTTTGGACTGAGTGGCACAATGGCCAAGTTCGAGTGGTGTCCTTCGGCGATGGCGTTCAACAGAAACTCAAACAGCTTGAGTTAACCGTTGCTCTGGATCTGACAAAAAACAAATCAGAACAGATGGATGCCTTATCCTCATTTTTGATAGCGGATCAAGAAAACGCTTTGGTTCCCGTTGTTGTGATCGGAGACGATGCGCAAAAAGCGAGAAGGCTGGTAAACAAAGTTCAACAACTAAACCTGTTCTATCTGGCTGATAACGCCAGAGGACTGAAGAGCTTCCTACAAAAACATCGAGCAATAGTCGGTAGTCGGAATAAGAAGAGTAGTCAAAGAATGATGTGTAATGCGTAGCTGCTCTCTAACAAAGCGGCTGCTTATTTCCGCCCTTATTCTTTCAAGTCTTGTAGTAGGGATTACGGCTGTATTGTTTTTATATCCTTTCAATACATCAATTTTTGAAAATAATAACCCCGTCTATCCCATCAAAAAACAGATCCGCTATGGTTTTACAGTCACTAATACAACGAAAGACGTTTTAGAAGGGGCAAAATTCGTTGCCTTTTCACCACTGCCGTTAACCTCAACCCAGAAGCTGTTGTCAATTACCGCCAGTCATGGCTACAACGTAGTAGAAGACAAAATAGGTAATCGTAAACTGGAATTTGACCTGCCAGCCCTCGCTCCCTATGCAAGCAAGAACATAGTCATAACCGCTGATGTCGCTTTGGCTGAAAAACCCAATGCTCAGCGTTTATCTCAGAAAGAAGTGAGCGATTACACTTCACCGGAAAAGTTTATAGAACTGGATTCTCCTGTCGTTTCAAAAGTAGCAAAACAGTTTAACAACACTGAAGACAAAGCACAGTCGATCTATCAGTGGTTGGTACAGAATGTGGATTACATCGGCTATGTTGCTAAAGACCGGGGTGCAGCTTATGCCTTAGAACATAAAAAAGGTGACTGTACCGAATACATGTACAGTTTTGTTGCTTTGACCCGTTCTCACAATATTCCAAGTCGCAGCATGGCCGGGTTTTGGCTCGAAGAGAAAAGCAACGTATTACGCGCTGCCGGTTACCATAATTGGGCGGAATATCATGATGGCAACCAATGGATATTAGCCGACCCTCAGCGAAGAAGTTTCGACGATAAATATCAGAACTACATCGCCTTTCGGCACATTAGTGAACAAGAAGATAATCCCATGGGGAACACGCAACGCTTTTTAGCGTATGACTCCCGATTGCGGATAAGAATGAACTGATCAACAAGGATTTAACACAACATGCAACGGAATCGGTTAGCTGTACATTTTGTATTATTGGTTAGTGCATTCTTGTCGACTTTTGCTAATGCGGAATCGGTGGCTACGTTGCCTCAAGACTATATAGCCCACTGGTCTGGGCATATCGAGAGTGACGTATTGGTTGAAGATACAGGGAACTATCCCGGTACTGCAGCAGGCGTGACTCAAATCGTAGGCCATATAGGGCAAGGCTTGAGTTTTGATGGTGTTGACGATGGTGTGCTAATGAGTTCAGCGTTGCCACCATCAGGTGCTACAACAATATCTTTTTTTGCCTTGGTTAATGCGGGTGAAAGAATTTCACTAGGGAACTCGGCGTCATCTACGGATAAAGTCCTCGGTATATACAGCAACCCAGCAGATGGTAGTCTGACGGTAGAGATAGAATCTTCTGGCAACAACTGGAGTATGGTAACTCCCGCAGAAGTTCTCACAAACGGTATCTGGAATCACATAGCGGTAACCGTTTCATCTGATCTGTTAATTAGCATCTATGTAAATGGAATATTTGTTTCTTCAGCTACTGCTCCAGCTCAACCTACAGCAAGATCATCGTTTTCGTTAATGTCAGGTTTTGATGGCTATAGTCAGGGAAGCTTGGATGGGATCTACGTTTACTCAAGAGATCTACTCTCTCAGGAGATTAAGGCTCTTGCCCTTGAGCAGTCTGTGATACCAACTGATAATTTAGAAGTAGCCTATGATTTCGCAGGTATGTCAGGTGGTTTTTTACCGGATTCTTCAGCGGGAGCTGATGGGTCATACGATGCTACCGTAATTAAATTTACCAAAGGTGGCGGAAAGCATGGAATATCTGGTAAAGCCGGTATCGGCGGCTATGCATATGCTTCGGAGGCCAACCTTAATCACGCTAACTTTACGGTGTCTATACCTTTTAAACGGAATGCACTTACGGCAACACCACAGGGCTTTTTTAGCCGAGGCGGAAACAACACTTTAGCTCCGTGGGCTTTGTCTCTAGATGGCGAGCAAAACAGGCTATATTTCCTCATGTCCGAAGCAGGGACAAAATGGGATACGCTGATTAATCCTACCACGACAATCACTGATACCAATTGGCATGTAATAACCGGTGTTAAAGATGGTGCTACAGCAATTCTTTATTTGGATGGGGTCGAGATAGGAAGTGCTGCGGCTCCTGCAGGAGCACTATGGGATACTCCTATTGGTGTTTCTATCGGGGCCGAGCGACATACTACCACCCAGGAAATAGGTCGGCATCTAGATGGTGAATTAGGAACTGCGCGATATTATAGCTACGCAATGTCCCCCAGAGAAGTAGCGTTGTTAGCGACTGAAAGAGCAGTTAGACCAACAGCTGGCTTGATATCAGAGTACACCATGGATAGTAACGAGGGTAGTACCTTGGTTGATGCCATGGATGCAAATAATGGAGACTTGCTTGGGGCAACTTCGGTACAAGGTGCTATAGGCAGTGGTCTGAAGTTCGATCTTAATACAGGAGGGATTACAGTACCCCACAATGAAAAGCTAAATTTTGATGGCGACTATGCGTATGCGGCCTTTGCATCTTGGACTAACACTGAGTACGGGCTGCTATTTGGAAAATTTAATCCTGACTTTCCCTTTGAGGGCCCAACAGCGTTCACTAACTACAGGCTTGATCAGCCGGAGACTGGTCGTATTACTTTCAGGGAGTCTAACACAGTCGGCTATATGTTAGCCTCAAGTACGACTGATTTGAATGATGGCAAATTAAGGCATTTTGTATTTCAGCGAAAGGGGAACAAGCTACAGATCTATATTGACGGTATTTTAGATGCTGAAATGACACTCGCATCAGTAAAATCGTTTACGGATACCAGCCCTTTTTATATGATGGGTCAAGTCTCTATCCAGAAAGTAGGCGGGGTGTTGGATGAAGTTCAGGTTTATGCTGGACGTTCATTAGAACCGCTGGAAATTCTATCATTATCCCAACGGCGAGATTCCGTTCAATTAGACACTCCTGCCCCTAAAATAACCCAACTCACGACTGGCGCTGGTTTAATCAGTGACCTGATTGTCGACTTTAATACACCGATTGAGGAAGCCACCTTTAAACCTGAAGATGTGACGCTAGTGGGTGACAATTTTGGCCCAGTCACCATTTCTAATATAGAGGTTATCAATAACCAGAGTTTCCGCGTCATTTTTGATGCTCCTCTCGTTGAAGACAACTACAGCATTCAAATTGGCCCCGACATTACTGGGATCGATGGAAAAGGAATGGATCAGGACGAGAGCGGTGGGGCGTCGAATAATGTCTTTCAACAGCCACTTGATATTGCTCCTCTTTCAGGCGGGTATCTCATTAATCTGATTTCTACATCAGGTACCGGTAACCCCGGTGCAAATGACATCACCCAAACCGATATAGAAGGTTGGAACGATAATTACGGTGCGACCTCGCAGATTGCTGTAACAAAGGCGACGACTGGTGGTACTTCGATTCATCAAACAGGAGTGGTTGATTGGTTTGAACCTGATCGGACATTTTATTTTGACAATGAGCAGCGAAATGCGGCGTCGGATTATGCAACATCAACTATTGACTATCTGGATTCTGCGGGAAATATCGTTTTTTGGACAAAGACATTTTCTTATGGGAATTACGGAAGCCACATGACCTATGGTACCTCACAGGACCATAGTGGAGGAAAGAATCCAGGGCATACAAGAAGTCACCCAAAAATTAATGGTGAGCTTAAATTCATATCAAGTACCAACACGGTGAAATTTAGTCATATAGAGGTTGAACCGGGTAACTTTGATCATGGGCAGGTTAATAGTTGGGAGTTAACAGAGGTTGATGTCGATTCTATCCGAAAGATACGGTTGACAGACTCGAATGTTCAATCGACCTATACGATTGGTGCTAGATCTTCTTATGTAAGACTTAAGCTATTACCGGTAGAGCTACCTGCACCCAAAGTAAACCAAATCATCTCTGGTGCTGGTTTAATCAGCAATCTAGTTGTCGAGTTTAATACCCCTATCGACGAAGCCTCCTTTAAACCTGAAGATGTGACGCTAGTAGGTGATAATTCTGGTCCAGTCACCATTTCTAATATAGAGGTTATCAATAACCAGAGTTTCCGCGTCATTTTTGATGCCCCTCTCGTTGAAGACAACTACAGCATTCAAATTGGCCCCGACATTACAGGAACCAACGGCAAAGGGATGGATCAGGATGAAAATGCAGGGGAGCTAAACGACGTCTTTCAACAACAGCTTGATATTGTCGCTCCTGTTCCCGTTACTGATCCGGCCCATCCTGATTTAGTCGTTATGTATACGATGGATGATATTTCTGGATCAGTTGTTCCAGATAGTAGTTCTAATGGAAATAGCGCCACTCTTGTTGGTGCAGCAACAGTCATCTCAGGCGGAGTATTAGGATCTTCTGCGGTTACCATTAGTACAAGTGACACTGATGGTGAAGACGGGATTATTCGCGATACAGTTGATCAAATCGATTTTTCTCAAGGTTTGACATTAAGCACTTGGATAAAACGTCCAGCTGCATGGGATCCTAGTCAGCATATCTATACGATGATTGCCGGTAGTGGTGACCCCTATAGTCGACCTGAGAATAGTTTCTATCTATTGGCATATCAAAGAAATATCGGAAGTGAAATTCGATTCGAATTCGTAATAGAGGGTGAAGGAGATCAAACTGCATCCGTAGCTTTTATAACGACAGATGTTAATTTCTTAATAGATGATCAATTCCACAATATTGTAGTAACCTATAACGGTGGAAACTTTGCCAGCGACTCCAGAATGTATATTGATGGTGCAGAGGTTGCCAGTACTTTAAGTGCTCCTGCTTTAACTTTTGGCGCCGTAACTAACAAAATAGGGATTGGCTATAACCCTAATACAACGAATGCATCTCGGCCTTGGTATGGAGAAATTGATCAGTTTCGTTTAATAAACAGTGAATTAAATGCCTCGCAGGTCTCCAATCTTTATAGCGAAGTAATTGCTCAGGATATTACAAGCCCTACTCATTCCCATTTAATGGCGATGTATACTGGTGACAATATAAATGGCTCTGCACTTGTCGATGAGTCGATTCATGGACATGACGGGAGCGTATCAAATATAACCCAGACTACCGGTGTTTCGGGTAACGCATTGTCATTTAATGGTACATCGAGTCTAGTGAACCTTGATGCCCCAAGCGGTTTAATAAACTTAGGTGATAATAATGATTTTGCAATATCCGGTTTTATTAAACCTAGATTTGTTGAGGGTGTTTATCCAAAAATAATCTCAGCACGAGGAAATTCAAATAATCAGCGTTATGAAGTAAATATTTCGCCAACAGGTGAACTAGCTTACGATGCCTTTATCCCTGCTGGCGGAGCCGCACGATCTTCTATTTTATTGCAAGAAAATCAATGGCAATTCTTTGCAGTTTCCTACGATGCCAGTGAAAATTTAGTCACTGTCCGTATTGATGATCAAGAAGAACAAATCCCTTACACGGAAACCTATGATGGTGGTGCGCCTACTGTTGTGCATATTGGTGCGACTTTTGCCGGAACTTCGCTTACAAACCACCTAAATGCGGATTTAGACAACCTCAGAATATTTGACACTGCTTTATCCAGTGCTGATCTGGATGACCTTCAAGCTGAAATTTCTATTGATAATTTGCCAGCCCCTAAAGTAACTAATGTCTCCACCGGTGCTGGTTTAATCAGTGATTTGGTTGTCGAATTTAATACTCCTATCGATGAAGCCACCTTTAAACCTGAAGATGTGACGCTAGTGGGTGATAATTTCGGCTCAGTCACCATCTCTACTATAGAGGTAATCAATAGCCAGAGTTTCCGCGTTATTTTTGATGCCCCCCTTGTTGAAGACAACTACAGTATCCAAATCGGCCCTGATATTACGGGTACAAACGGTCAAGAAATGGATCAGGACGAGAGCAACGGGGAGGCAAATGACGTATTTCAGGGGCAATTGGATATTGCAGCACCTCAACAAATACCGACAGACAACCTTGCCGTTTATTTGGACTTTGCCGATATCTCCGGTACTTCATTACCAGATACCGCACCGGGGGCTAGTGGTATATACGATGGCACCGTAGTTGGTTCTGTGACTAAAACAGTCATGCAAGCAGGTGTCGCCGCTAACTTCGATAAAGCAAACCAGGAGCGAGTAGATCTCCCACCATTACCCGGACAGGACGGTGACCTAACCATATCATTTCATATCAACATGACAGCTGATAATGCGAATATGGCGGCCATGCTGTTTACAAATAGGGAAACCAGTGATTATCAAGCGCCGATGATTATTGCCATGGATGATAGATCCAGTCAGGCGCGCACCAGAGCTTTGGCTGTCACATTGGGTTCTAGCGGAGATAGCATTTCTTACTTGGTTGTAGACGAGGCTATCGAGTGGGGTAGGGATCATCATATTGCTGTAGTGATTTCGGGCAGTTCCGTCAAAATATTTGTAGACGGTATCGAAAAAGCGTCTGGGGTTCATTCGGGTACTCGTTACAGCAACTCGGCACCGACGCGGCTGATGGGGAAGTATGGGACTAATTATTCGGATTACTACACTGATGGTAGCATGGCTAAGTTCCGTTACTACACGCGAGGACTAACGGAAGACGAGATCGTTGCCTTATCACAAGAAGTACCATCAATTACCGATCCGGCTCATCCTGATTTAGTTGCTATGTATACGATGGATAATATTCTTGGGTCGACGATATTAGATGAATCCTTAAATGGTCATGATGCCAGTATTATAGGCGGATCTACTTCGATAAGTGGGGTTGTGGATGCAGCTATCCATTTTAACGGTATTGACCAGTTTGCATTTGTACCAGGTGATAATCTATTAACTGGGTCTTTTACCATGGCAACCTGGGTTCAGGTCAAGGAAGGGCAAGTAGCAAACCTCCGTCAAGGTGGAAACGGGAGTGGTTGGTCGAATACTCTTATCGTTTCTAACAGGGGGGTTGAGTCCGCTGTTGTTACTTCATCACCCATAGAAAATATAAACACCTCTTACACCTTTCCAACTCCTCTGGCCGATGATACCTGGGTATTTGCAGTGCTACGCTATGAGTCGGGATCCGGAATTGATATAAGTTATAACGATCAATACAGCATAAGGACGGTGTCATCAAATAACACTGGACTGAGGTCTTCATCTGATGGCTTTTTACTGGGAGGAGATCGTGATAATACTTTCGTAGAAAGCAGGCAAGATCAAATTAGATTTTTTAATCGCTATCTAACCGATGCAGAACTGAGTTCCTTATACCGTGAAGGTTCTTCATTAGCTGCACAATACAAGGTTCCTAATAATGATGTTGTTGGTGCTATTTCAGATCCCTCAGATTATTTATATGATTCGATCAGAGGATATTATAAGGAAAATAATACTTGGGATGATTACGAAGTAGTTATCATACCTGACATAAATAAAGTGAAATCAATAAGTGCGAATTTTACTGAATATTACGATTCACCTAGAAGTTCTCTTGGACAAAATGTTCTTAAAATAATTTTGTCAGACTCTTCTGTTATAAATTTGGGAACTATAGATTCTCATGAGCATGGCCCTACAGGTCAAACAATTTATAAAGGTGATGATGGTCTGGAGTTTTTGGTTACTAGAAACGTTATTAATGAAACATATACGTATACGATTCCTGATGGGTTAAGTGTTACAGAAGTTCAGATAGTTTCTAATACCTATCAATCGTACCCTGGATCGGTTAGAGGTATTAAAGATATAACAGCCAACTACTTATCAAATATTCTAGATACTAATCATCCCCATCTGGTCGCAATGTATACTGGCGATAATGTAATTGATTCTACACTTGTCGATGAGTCGATTCATGGACATGACGGGACCGTATCAAATATAACCCAGACTACCGGTGTTTCGGGTAACGGATTGTCATTTAATGGTATATCGAGTCTAATCGATCTTGATGGCCCGGGGGGGCTAATAAACTTAGGAGATGGCAATGACTTCGCTATGTCCGGTTTTATTCGTCCTAGATTTAGTGAAGGTGTTTATCCAAAAATAATCTCAGCACGAGGAAATTCAAATAATCAGCGTTATGAAGTAAATATTTCGCCAACAGGTGAACTGGCTTACGATGCCTTTATCCCTGCTGGCGGAGCCGCACGATCTTCTATTTTATTGCAAGAAAATCAATGGCAATTCTTTGCAGTTTCCTACGATGCCAGTGAAAATTTAGTCACTGTCCGTATTGATGATCAAGAAGAACAAATCCCTTACACCGAAACCTATGATGGTGGCGCACCGAGTGTTGTGCATATAGGCGCAACCGATGTGGGAACTTCCCTTACAAACCACCTAAATGCAGATTTAGACAACCTCAGAATATTTGATACTGCTTTATCCAGCGCTGATATGGATGATCTTCAAGCTGAAATTTCTATTGATAATTTGCCAGCCCCTAAAGTAACTAATATCACCACCGGTGCTGGTTTAATCAGTGACCTGGTTGTCGAGTTTAATACCCCTATCGACGAAGCCACCTTCAACCCTGAAGATGTGACGCTAGTAGGTGATAATTCTGGTCCAGTTACAATCTCGCGCATTGAAGTGATCAATAGCCAGAGTTTCCGTGTCATTTTTGAGTCTCCCCTTGTCGAAGACAATTACAGCATCCAAATTGGTCCCAATATTACCGGGACCAGCGGTAAAGAAATGGATCAGGACGAGAGCAACGGGGAGGCAAATGACGTATTTCAGGGGCAATTGAATATTGCAGCACCTCAACAAATACCGACAGACAATCTTGCCGTTTATTTGGACTTTGCCGATATCTCCGGTACTTCATTACCAGATACCGCACCGGGGGCTAGTGGTATATACGATGGCATCGTAGTTGGTTCTGTGACTAAAACAGTCATGCAAGCAGGTGTCGCCGCTAACTTCGATAAAGCAAACCAGGAGCGAGTAGATCTCCCACCATTACCCGGACAGGACGGTGACCTAACCATATCATTTCATATCAACTTGACAGCTGGTAATACAAATGCTCTCGCTATATTGCTTTCGAGTAGGATAAAAAGTGACATTGATGCGCCGATGGTTATTGCCATTGATGATAGATCCAGTCGGTCGCGAACTAAAAGTTTAGTTGTAACATTAGGTTCTAGCGGAGATAGCGTTTCTTACTTGGTTGTAGACGAGGCTATCGAGTGGGGTAGGGATCATCATATTACTGTAGTGATTTCGGGCAGTTCCGTCAAAATATTTGTAGACGGTATCGAAAAAGCGTCTGGGGTTCATTCGGGTACTCGTTACAGCAACTCGGCACCGACGCGGCTGATGGGGAAGTATGCGACTAATTATTCGGATTACTACACTGATGGTAGCATGGCTAAGTTCCGTTACTACACGCGAGGACTAACGGAAGACGAGATCGTTGCCTTATCAAAAGAAGTATCAAGAATTACAGACCCTGCACATCCAAGTCTAGTTGCGATGTATACCGGCGATAATGTAAATGGGACTACACTTGTTGATGATTCGGTTAATGAGCTTGACGGCACCATGTCAAATATTACCCAGACGACCGGTGTCTCAGGTAAAGCATTGTTATTCAATGGATCAAATGGCTCGGTGAATTTGGGAGCTCCATCTAAACTATTAAGCTTGGGAGACAATAATGACTTTGCGATGTCTGGTTTTATTAAGCCAGTTTTTAACGGGGCTTGGGCAAAACTTGTCGCTGCAAGGGGAAGTTCCACAAATGAAAAATTTGAGATAAATATTTCACCTACAGGACAGGTGGCATACGGAGCCTTCCCTCCTTCTGGTGGGGCTGCCGCAGCAACTACTAAACTTAAAGATAATGTATGGCAGTTCTTTGCCGTTTCCTACGATGCAAGTGAAGATTTAGTCACTTTTCGGATTGGGGATAAAGAAGAAACAATCCCCTATCTAGAGACCTACAGTGGCGGCGTACCTACCGTTGTACATCTTGGCGCAGCGTTAGTGTCCTCTTCACCGGAATATCACCTAAACGCAGAACTAGATAACATCAGGATATTTGACACCGCTTTGTCCAGTGCTGATATGACTGATCTTCAGGCTGAAATTTCAATTGATAATTTGCCTGCCCCTAAAGTAACCCAAATAACCACTGGCGCTGGTTTAATCAGCAACTTGGTTGTCGAGTTTAATACTCCTATCGATGAAGCCACCTTTGAACCTGAAGATGTGACTTTAGTGGGTAACAGTTTTGGTTCAGTCACTATCTCGCGTATAGAGGTCATTGATAGTCAGAGTTTCCGCATTATTTTTGATGCCGCCCTTGTTGAAGATAACTACAGTATCCAAATTGGTCCCAATATTACAGGGACCAATGGTAAAGAAATGGATCAAGACGAGAGTGGTGGGGCAGCGAACGATGTCTTTCAGCAACAGCTTGATATTGCCCCCCTAACTGGCGGATATTTAATTAATCTGTTCGCTACCTCAGGTTCTACCGATCCAGGTTCCAATGATATAAACCAAACATCGGCTGATGGTTGGGAGGATAGCTATGGAGCTACTGCCCAAATTGCAGTAACAAAGGCAACTACCGGAGGTGTTTCTATAAATCACTCTGGAGTGGTGGATTGGTTTGATCCAAGTAGGATTCTCTACTTGGATTCCAGAGAGTCAAACTGGGGACCAGATTCTGCGGCCTCTACCATTGATTATCTGGACTCCAATGGAAATATAGTCTTTTGGACAAAGACCTTCTCCTATGGCCAGTATGGAAGCAACATGTCTTTCGGCACATCGCAGGATCATAGCAATGGAACTAACCGAGGGCATACTGGGATCTATCCAAAGATCAGGGGAAAGTTAATATTTGATCAGCATGCCAACACTGTCAGCTTTACCAAACATGAGAACGGCTCTGGCGGCAGAGTTAATAGTTGGGAGCTAACAGATGTCGATGTTAGTTCTATTCGAAAGATTCGTTTGACGGACTCGAGTGTTCAATCGACCTATACAAGTTATGGTAGCGCATACGTTAGACTTAAATTGCTGCCAATTGCCCCAAAAGTAACCAAAATAACCACAGACATTGGTTTAATTAGTGATCTGATTGTCGACTTTAATACACCTATCGAAGAAGCCTCTTTTGAACCTGAAGATGTAACGCTACTGGGTGACAATTTTGGCCCAGTTACTATCTCGCGTATTGAGGTAATTAATAGTAAGAGTTTCCGCGTTATTTTTGATGCCCCACTTGTTGAGGATATTTACAGCATTCAAATAGGTCCCAATATCACAGGGACTAATGGTAAAGGCATGGATCAGGATGAGAGTGGTTGGGTAGCGAATGATGTTTTTTTAGGTCAGATTGAGGTTGTGGCACCTATTTCTCTTACCGATACGTCCCACCCTGATTTATTAGCTTTCTACACAATGGATAATATCGTTGGTACGACGCTTTTCGATGAATCTCCTAATGGTCATGATGCAACGATTGTCGGAGGACCATCTTCCGTCCAGGGTGTTGTTGACAATGCCATCTTGTTTAATGGCTTAGATCAGCACGCTACTGTACCGGGCAACAATTTGCTGACGGGGGCATTTACCATTGCAACTTGGGTTAAAGTCAAAGAAGGAGAAATTGTTCGGATAAACCAGGGACGAGATGGCCACGGGTCGGGATGGTCTGTTGCTTTTACTGTTCACAACAAGGGGGTTTTTGGGAGTATTGTATCGTCTTCCCCCGTGGCCCAAGTTTCAACTGGTTACTCTTTTCCAGCGGCATTGCCAGATGATACATGGGTGTTCGCTGTGTTCCGTTATGAGCCAGGGGTCGGTATCGATGTCAGCTATAATGGCCAAAATGGCGTTAGTTCGGAGACGTTTTCAAATACTGGTTTGAGATCATCTAGTTATGGGTTGGTGGTAGGTGGAAGTGATCATGTCGGCAATCTCGTAAAAGGTAGGCAGGACCAGACCAGACTGTTCAATCGCTATCTTACAGATGCGGAACTTAGCGTTTTACATAATGAGGTCACTTTGGACCTTGTTCCCAAAGTAAACCAACTAATCACAGCTCCTGGCTTGATCTCCAATCTAACCGTTGAATTCAATGTCGCTATAGACGCTGCCACATTTGGTACTGATGATGTATCCATTGACGGCAATATATCGGGTTTGGTGGCGGTTGCCGATGCCGTACCCATAGACGATTTCCGTTTCCGTATCGATTTCGCATCACCATTAGCGGAGGATAGTTATAGTGTCCAAATTGGTCCTGAGATTCGTGATACTTATGGTCGAGTGATGGATCAATATGAGAATGGTGGATCTGAAAATGATGCCTTCGTAGGGCAGATTGATATAGTACCTCTTGCTCCTCTAACAGATGCCGCACACCCTGATTTATTAGCGTTCTACACAATGGATAATATCGTTGGTACGACGCTTTTCGATGAATCTCCTAATGGTCATGATGCAACGATTGTCGGAGGACCATCTTCCGTCCAGGGTGTTGTTGACAATGCCATCTTGTTTAATGGCTTAGATCAGCACGCTACTGTACCGGGCAACAATTTGCTGACGGGGGCATTTACCATTGCAACTTGGGTTAAGGTCAAAGAAGGAGAAATTGTTCGGATAAACCAGGGACGAGATGGCCACGGATCTGGATGGTCTGTTGCTTTTACTGTTCACAACAAGGGGGTTTTTGGGAGTATTGTATCGTCTTCCCCCGTGGCCCAAGTTTCAACTGGTTACTCTTTTCCAGCGGCATTGCCAGATGATACATGGGTGTTCGCTGTGTTCCGTTATGAGCCAGGGGTCGGTATCGATGTCAGCTATAATAGCCAAAATGGCGTTAGTTCGGAGACGTTTTCAAATACTGGTTTGAGATCATCTAGTTATGGGTTGGTGGTAGGTGGAAGTGATCATGTCGGCAATCTCGTAAAAGGTAGGCAGGACCAGACCAGACTGTTCAATCGCTATTTAACAGATGCGGAGCTCGGCATCCTGCATAATGAGGTCATCTTAAAGCTTGCCCCCAAAGTAAACCAAATCACCACCGAACCAGGCCTAATCTCCAACCTGACCGTCGAATTCAACGTCGCAATAGATACCAGCACATTTGCTCCTGACGATGTCATTATCGAAGGAAACAATACGGGTCCGGTCACCATAGCCGATGTCCAGTCTATAGACGGTTACCGTTTCCGAGTCGATTTTTCGGTCCCACTGGAAGAGGATACATACAGCGTTCAAATAGGTCCGATTATTTTTGGTACCAATGGTCGCGGCATGGATCAGGATGAGGATGGTATTGAACAGGAAGTAGATGATTACTATCAAACTCAATTCTCTGTAGATGTATCCAAACCTTCTGCGCCCACCGTTAACTTCCCGGTTGTACCGGTAATCAATACCACCAATCAACTCAGTGTAGAGATCAGTGGTGATCGCGATGCTGATAGCACCATTTTGATTACTGGTACTGAAAATGTGTCCTTGGAGGTGTCTTTAGGGTCAGACCCCTGGGTTGTGCAGGTACCTTTGGTTGAAGGATTAAGCACCTTTAATATCGTCTCAGCAGATGCGGCAGGTAACCAATCGGAAGCGGTTCAGTTGCAGTTTAATGCGGACTCAATCAAACCGCTGGTAACGGCTGCTTCGCCGGTTGGGTTGAGCAATCAAACGCCAGGGCAATTTACCTTTACCGTTCAGGAAGATGGAAGTGGTATAGATCTGGTTAATTCCAGTATTGCGGTGACCCGTAATGGGGTGAGTCAGTCCGGAACTCTAACTCAAGAGACGAATCAGGTTATCTTCACTCCGGCTGTTCAAATGTTGCAAGGTGTGTATCTGATGACCCCGAGCTTGGTCGATCACGCCGGTAACCGTTCAGTCACCACGGAGTATAACTTTACCCTGGATTATGAGGCACCAACGCCACTGACCGTCGATGACTATCCGTCGGCCACTTCCATCAATGTCCACACTCTGACAGGTACAAAGGAAGCAGGTACTGGGGTTTGGATCGATGGTGAGCTTGCAGTGGCGATTTCCGCTGATACAACCTGGTCTTACCAAGTTAATCTGATCGAAGGGGATAACAGCTTTGAGCTACAACCACGAGACGGCGCTGGTAACCCGGGTGATACTTTATTGGTGCAGATTCGTTACGGCAATACAGCACCCGGTGCCGTGACCTTTGCTGTTGCTGATGAGGGTGATGGCACAACACTGACGTTGGATTGGCAGGCGTACGATGAAGTCGCTAATGGTAACAATATTGCTGAATACCGTGTTTATACCAGCACTGGATCCTTTACCGATGTTGGGGCATTAACGCCGGTAGCAGTAGTCCCCGGAGGGCAGAAACAAGCCACTTTGACCGGACTAAATCGCGCTGAATTGCTTTATCTGGCGGTCGTGGCCGTGGATAGTCAGGAGTTGTTCCTGTCAGAAGTGACACCGACTACCGCCACCCCTGTGGATATTGTTCCACCGGGTGCGGCGAGTAATTTGCAAGTCACGCCTACAGCCACCAGTCTGACTGTCTCCTGGCATGCACCTGCAACCCAAGTCGTTGACTTGAAGGGCTATCGACTGACAGTAGATGACGGTGTGGCACCTAATACGATTGAAATACTGGCTTCTTCGCTCTCAGATCCTCTAGATCCGGTAATCCATTTACTGGATAGCTTGGCACCTGCAGCATCATTCCAGATCAGTGTTGTTGCTTACGATGGCGATAATAATGAGTCTCCTGCTGTTAGTCTGGGCGCAGCAACGCTATTGGCAAACCCCGCCAACCCTTCTCTAGTTGAACTCAGTAGTCAGGTGGAATTGACCTGGGATGTGGTTACGCCCTGGTCTTTACTAAAGGAATACGCCATCTACGTGGAGTCTGCTTCTTTTACTAGCGTAGAAGGGCTGGAACCGCGATTGAAAGTCGCTAAAGGTGCCAGTGATGGCATCACATTAACCCAGTCGATAGCGGGTTTAGAGAATGGCACGACTTACTATGTCGCCGTGACGGCGATTAATATCTCCGAGGGTGAAACGCCTGAGGTCACGGCTTTGGCGGCTACGCCAACTTCGGACGCCGATGGGCCCGAAGTCACTACTATCAGCTACCGTACCAGTGCATTGACCCAAGACATGACCTTGACACCGACGCTAGCCCATAGCGGCAGTGTTGATGTAGTCGCCAGTGACTTATCGGCAATCAGTCGAGTGGAGTTCTATCTGGCAGATACGCTTTTAGGGACTGATTTTGCCCCAGATGGCAATGACCGTTACAGCCAGGCTTTGGACTTGGTTTCTTTAGAAGATGCAAACCATACGTTAACCATCAAGCTTTACGATACCTGGGAGAATCATAACGAGCAGAGTTACGACTTTAGTGTTGCCATAGCAGCACCGGCTGCACCAGTGTTGGTCACGCCTGCATCCGGTTATCTGACCAACGATGCGACCTTACGAATCGAAGGCACGGCATTGACCGGAACTCAAGTCCAGCTCTATCGTAATGATCAACCGGTAGGTAACCCACTAGTGGTTAACAGCCAGGGCCAGTTCAGTCAGATAGTAACCTTGGAAGAGGGTGATAATCACTACACGGCTGCCGCTGAATTCCCCGAGAGAGGAGGCCTGGGCGCTTTGAGTGGCATCGTTACTGTAACCCTTAACACGGCTATCCCTAACGCTCCCGGTGGTTTTAAAGCGATTTCCGGTGAGATGGGGCAGGTATTCCTCAGCTGGTCGCCAGTCACCAGTTCCGACCCTGAAAATCAGATCAAGGGCTATCAGCTGTATCGTTCCAGCGCTGCATTTAGCGCTATTGATGATCCAGGGGTAGATCCGGTTAACAGTGCGTTGTTAACCAACAACGAATTTGCCGATATGCCGGTACCGGATGGAACATATTACTACCGGGTCGCAACTTCCAACCAGATTGGCACCCCGAGTGCACTTTCTGAGCAAGTAGTTGCCGAGGCTGACAGCGTTGGTCCACGGGCTGAAAGCATTACCTATGTATCCTTGGGGAACTACGACGAGGCTAATCAGCGCTTTGGCTTGGGCGGCGTACAGGTTACCGTTCGATTTGATGAGCCACTGCGCAACGACCCTTACCTGTCTATAGTCCCGGCCGGTGGGTTACCTATCACTCTGGACTTAAGCAAAGATTACAATGATGATCTGCGCTATACCGGCAGCTTCAATATTGATAGCAGCACTATTTCCGGTACAGCCTATGCGGTTCTTTCATCGTATGACAATGCTGGTAACCGTGGCACTGAAATTGACGAAGGGGCTACTTTATTGGTGGATACCCTTGGGCCTGAAGTCACAAAGCTGGGTCTTAATCCGGTTTCACCCCTGAAAGTTGATGAGAGCAACGGCCTTTGGGTTGAAGTTCTGCTTAACCTGGCAGACGAAGTTAGCGCGCTAAGCACGCCAACGCTGATCCCAATGGTCGATGGTGTTATTGTGGCGGAATACAGTGCAGGTATTGCCCTAAGCCGCGATAGCCAATCAATCCAAGGTACACCGCTTTGGGTCGGTGGCTTCCAGTTGCCAAACAGTGCTGGTCAGGATGGGTCAGGAAACCCTATTGCCGCTAACCTGAGCTTCCAGTACTCGGCAGTGGATGACCTGGGTAACCAGACCGATAGAATTCAGGGCCAGACCCTGTTCCAACTGTATCAGGGTGACTTGCCTCCGTTGGCGGCTCCAAGAGCCCTAACAGCGAAGGCGATTAAGGACGGCGGTGTTGAGCTGAACTGGGAAGCGGTCGAAAATGCTGTAGGTTATCTGCTTTACCGCCAAGCCCCGGGTGAGAACGAACTCAGCCAGTGGCAGTCTCTCAGCACAACATCCTTTACAGATACTACCCATACTGACGGTGACTACGCCTATGCAGTGACCAGTTTGCGCCGGGAGAATGGTCAGGAAACCATCAGCGCCCTCAGTGATGTGTTGCAGGTTTCTGCTGATCGTACCGCACCGGATGCACCCACTAATACTCAGTTGGTGTTAAACGGTGCGGGTATAGTCGTGACCTGGGTTGCCCCTGTGCTGGATGCTGAAGGCCAGGTTCAAGACTTGGAAGGGCTGACCTATAACCTCTATCGTTTACCCTTAGGGGAAGGGGAACAGGCCAGTCAGCAGACCTTGAATGATACAACACCAATACAAACGGGCATCCCCGAACCCATTGCTTTGGATAGTACCCCTAGCGAAGCAGAACACAGCTACGTATTGACTGCGGTGGATGCAGCTGGCAATGAGTCCAGCCCTGGGCAGACGGTTTACCTTAACTTCGGTTTGCTGCCGGTCTCTGGTTTGAATGTCACCCTGAATGCAGAAGGTTTCCCTGAGTTAAGCTGGTCTCATCAGGGCGCCGCCATTAAGGGTTATCACATTTACTACGATGACGGACAGGAAGGTGAAGCGCAAAACCTGATTCCGTTAACTCAGGCATTGATCCCTCATCAGGGTAATCCAACCACCTTTACTGATAGCGCCTATAACGGGGGCGAAACCAGTGATGGTGCCGCCATTCAGCGTCGCTATACCGTTGTTGCGGTGGATGACTTTGATGTGCAAAGTGTTGGCCATAGCTTGGTACTTCCGGCCTTAAGTGTGCACTTGGATGAGCCGGAAAACGGTGATCCAGTGATGTACCGGGGTGTGATGAATGAGCTGCGTTTCCGGGTTGAAAATCGTGGCTCGTTACCGGCAACCTCCCTGATTCTGGAAGCGATTGTTGATGATAACGGCACTCAACGTGTGCATCAGTCCGAACGCTTTGATGTGGAAGGCAGTGCCATTGCGCCGGTATCGGTTATCGTCGGCGGTTATGAAAAACTGGATGTATACAGCCAGCTGCAATTGCGTATCAAGCAACAGCCTTTCGCCGGTGAAAATATCACCATCGGACAAAACAAGGAGGTTGCGGTCGGCGATAAAGCGCTCTTTGCGACCGTCAATCTGGAAGCCTTCACCCGTGGTAGCACGGGGCTGGCCAGTTTTACACTGGACAATACCAGTGATGTAGACACCGAGGTCGTTCTGGCTCGAAGTAATGGCAACAGTGTTTCTGATGAAGTGCGCTTTATCCTCGAAGATCTGGACGGTAACGTACTGGCCGTTCAGGAGGTCCAGCAATTCAGCGGTGGTGTGATTAACGTCAGCAATGGTGCGATGGTGGCCCGTTTGGCTCCTGGCGAGAGTTTTACCAGTGAACTGTTCCAGATACCCGTTCCGGAAGCATCCCCTGATCAGGTGCTATTGCGTCTGGAAATTGACCACTTCCACTATCAGATTGGTCGCGGTACCCATGTGGCTATCGAAGGCACTGGCAGTCGTCATCAGGTGCCACTGGCTGATCTGTCTTATAAGGCGAATATTGCCGATATCAGTCCTTCTTTACTGTACGGGGAGGGCGAGGTCAGCATCACAGGCCAGGCGGTGGACTCTGAAACCGAGGCACCTATGGCCGGTGTTCCCATCTCCCTGGTCACTGAGGTTCGTGGTTTTGAACAATTGGTCACGGTATTTACCGATGGCTTGGGTAACTTCAGCCACACTTATAACCCGCAGGGTAACAGTGGCACCTATGCAGTCTCCGCCATCCACCCGGATAGCATTACCCGTCCGGCTCAAGCAGAGTTTGTGGTGCAGAATGCGGTGGTTAGTCCCGGCTCGATCAATATACGTATACCGCGTAATTACACCCAACCGGTGTCTATTAAAGTTAAATCTGGTTATGCAACCAGCCTCAGCAACGTTCGTCTGAAGCAGATACTGGCCCCGACAGATGATCCTCAGTCTGAGCCGAGCCTGCCTGCGGGTGTTACGCTAAATACCGGCGTACCTGCCAATATTGCAGCTAACCAGACCGGCTACCTGAATGTGCACTTCAGTGCCAATAATTCCTCAGCTGAAAGTGGCAATTTGCACTTCGAGGTGATTGCAGACGGGTCTCAAGGTGGTGAACAGAAATTGGCCACTTTGGTGATGAGTTACAACCTTTCAGAAGCCTTACCGGCGCTGAAAGCCTCACCCGCTTACGTGGACACGGGAGTGGGCTTGGATAAAGCCATTACTGAAACGGTCACCTTGAGTAATACCGGTTTGGATACTCTGCAAAACCCACAGCTGACACTGACCGATGCCAATGGTAATCCGGCACCGTCCTGGGCCTTTATCAGCTCCAACAGCCAACCGGGAGATTTGCTGGTCGGTGAGAGCCAGGCAGTACAAGTCAGCTTTAACCCCAGCGCTTCAGTGCCTCAGGATAACTATGAATTCCGGCTGAAAGTGACCGGCGACAATATCAGCCCTTATCAGGTGCAGTACTTTGTTGCGGTTGTTTCCTCTGAAGTGGGTAACGCTTTCTTCCATGTCAGTGATATCTACACAGCCACACCAGACGAAAACCATCGACCGATCCCGGGGCTGGAAGGCGCTAAGATCGAAATTCAGAATGAAAAAATCTTGAAAATCGACAGTGCTCATTCCGATGCCAATGGAGAAGTGTTCTTCGGTAACTTACCTGCGGGTACCTACAGCTACCGCGTCAGCGCCTTTGATCACGACAGTGTTAGTGGCCGTATTCAGGTTAAACCCGGAATTACAGTATCGGAAGACCCCTTCCTGATGAATACACTGGTTACGGTGGAATGGGAGGTGAAGGAAATCACCATTGAGGACAAGTACGAAATTATTGTCCAAGCCACCTTTGAGACCAATGTACCAGTTGCGGTAGTGGTTGCTAATCCGCTAAGCATTAACCTTCCGGTTATGGAAGCCGGGGATCTGTTCTACGGAGAATTAACGCTGACTAACCACGGATTGATTCGCGCCGAAACCATGACTGCCGACCTGCCCACTGGCAATGAGTTTATCAGCATGGAATACCTGGCAGAGATCCCCGATACCTTGGGACCTGGTGATGTCTTTATACTGCCTTACCGAGTCCAGGCCCTGAATGACTTCAATCCAACACTGGACGGAGATGCCACTGGCGGCGGTTGTGGTGATTTCCAGCTGGATGGACGGATCACCTATACCAGCGTCTGTACCAACGGTTCCTTGGTAAATGGTCAAAGCACCGTAGTCTGGGCCAGCAGCTGGGAAAGCAGCAGCTGTGGCAATGGAAACTCCGGTGGAGCAGGCGGCGGTGGTGGTAGCTCATACCGTTACGGAAACGGAGGAGGCGGTCGCTCGATAATAGATCGGAACTACAGCTCTTTTGATGAAGAAGATGAAGGGTTGTTCTGTGCGCCATTGCCTAGTTGCCCTACGGGTGATTGCAACAGCAATACCGGAACAGGTACAGGACAATAGCAATAGCAATGGGGTCAGACTTCATTGTTGAAGCGTCAATGGAGTCTGACCCCATTGACGCGGACGGATAGCAAGTTAAAAGGACAGGTTTAAAACCTATGAAGAAATACACATTGATCAGAATGGCAGCGATGTTACTGGCGGGACTAATAAGTGCCGAAGTACTGGCTGTGGGCGGTATTACGTCCGATAACGCCAGTCCCAATTTTGCCACAGGCAAGATCAATGAGACCTTTACCGATCTAACTGTAAAGGTATTGGGTGGAACTGTCCGCACGACTCGTTACTGGGAAGATGATAAGTGGGTCTGGAACCGGCGCTGGGCTGATCTTGAACCAGCATGGAGTGATCTCGACGACCCGCACCCGTCGTCCTTTCGCCGGATCGATTCCTATTATCCCCGCATTATAGGGGAATCAACCGCCACCTATGAAAATCAGCTGATCTACACCATCACTTACCGGGAAGAGCAGGACGAATATCGCTGGGCAGATCGCAAGGGCAACGTGATCGACTACGCTGTTGAGCGAGATGATAACGGCAAGATAACTCGTATTCCTATGGTGCGCTACAGCGACCGCAATGGCGTTACTGTCAGTGTAGATCGTAATGAACAAGGTGAAATCAGCGCTGTTCGGGATCATCACGGTAATGTCGTAGTTAACTTTGATTGGGAACCCGGTTCAAAACCCGGTGAATACCAAATAGCAAAAGTCAGCGATTACAGTGGTCGTAAGGTGCTCTATCACTACGACGGCGAAGATAAACTGATCGGTATCGATGACCCCAGAAGCAAGCGCTACAGCTTTACCTACGACAGTAACGGTCAGTTGAGCAGCTTTAGTGATGCCAAAGGGCAAGCTACCACCTATAACATGAGCCCCAGTATTGCTGCAGCTGATGCTGTCAGCATTTCAGCAGGGGGTCAGACCTGTACTTTTTCTCGGGATCAGGGCGGCGAACTGAAAGGAATGACCAACGCCGATGGCGCCGGAAGCACCTACGAAACCTCATTTAATGAAGATAAACGGGTCTTTATCCACCGTGAAACCGATGCTACTGGGGTCGTTAAGGAAAAAGAGTATGACGAACACGGAACTCTGGTTTCTTACGGGCTGGGCAATGATGCTCGTACAACCCGGGATGTAGTTCTGTCAGATGGTTCTATCGGTGTCGCCAATCTGGTGGATAACTACAGCTACTCCTATGGGATTACTGTAGTCACTACGTTGAGTGGTGGACTGGTGAGCAAAAATTGTTATGCCACAGAAAGTGGTGGCGTGCAGTCCCAGGTGGGTAGTGGGGCATTGACTTATGTGGCTCAGACCGTGGATACCGATCCGCGGGGTGGCAAGACCGTTACTGAGTATGATCAGTTTAAGAATGTGCTTCGTAAGACTTATCCGGATGGGAGTTCCGTTAACACTACCTATGATGTTCATTTTAGTCTCCCTTTAATCAAAACAGATGCACGGGGTGTGGTAACGGAGTATCAGTATGATGACTCGGGGAATTTGTTGGCGCTGATTGAGGCTAAGGGGTTGCCTGAGCAGCGGACTACTCGGTATGAGTATGATGGGTATGGGCAGCTTATCAAAATGATTACAGGGGAGTCTGTTGCGGGTGGGACCGAGTTGGCGGTTACTCGGTGGAAGTATGATGATCGGGGGAATCTGACTAAGCTGACCGATCCTTTAAACCAAGTAATATCCTTTGCTGATCACGATGGGCTAGGTAACTCGTTTACTATCATGGATGCGGACAATAAACAATGGAATCTCAATTTTGATGAGGCGGGCAATCTGTTAAGTTTTACCAACCCTGCTAACCAAGGTTTCCAGTACGAGTACGATGATGCTGGTTTCATTGTGAGGCAAAGCGAGACTAATAGCAGCTCATTAACTTTTGCAAACAATAGTGCAGGTTTTCCTTTATCAATCACTGATGTAGCTAGTAATAAAACAACGCTAGAATATGACAAAAGCAACCGTCTTACTGCGTTGGTTGATGCAAATGGTAATGCTCTTTATTCCAGCTATGATAATCAAGGGCGTTTGGTTAGTAACACAGATGGCTTGGGTAATAAAACGTTGTTCAGCTATAGAAAAGAGCGTTTGGAGAACATTCACTATCCCACTTTTGAGCAACAGATAAACTATGACAATCGTGACAGAGTTATAAGCACCATCCAGCGTGCTGACAATCTGGAGATACTACGCAGTTTTGGTTATGACCGTGATAATAATCTAACCGAAAGAACAGATGCCAAGGGTAATAGAGCTTCAGGAGTTTATGATGCCTTTAACCGCTTGGTATGGTGGACCGATGCTGAAGGCGGGGAAACGCACTTTGAGTATGATACACGGGATAACCTCATCCAGGTGACAGATCCTGAAGGGCGAGTGACTCGGTACACCTACACCCTAAGGGACCAGCTAGCCAGTGAGATCAAACAAGGTGAGTCTGGTTCTTCCAGCCATAGCTTTCAGTACGATGAATGGGGCAATTTGATCGCTGAAATCAATCCCGCTGATGAAAAAATAATGTATGGCTATGATGATGCAAATCGTTGGACAACAAGCAAATTATATGCTCAAAAAGGTGACTCCGAACCTATTAAAGTAGTTTCTCTTGGTTATAACGAGAAAGATCAGTACATAGGTTACAATCAGACCGTTGGAAGTGCTCCATCGGGGCAGACTTCAGATATTGTGACTCTCAGTGAAAGCTATAGTCATAACAATCTGAATCAAGTAGTAGGGGTTACTATGGACTATGGTTCTTTCCAGAAAACCTATAGCTATAGTTACTATCCCAATGGTTTAAAAAGAAGCTATACAAATCCAGAGGGTATCACATATAGCTATCACTACAATAAAAACAATCAACTCGCAGCAGTAGTCATACCTGGTGTAGGATCGCTTGCTTACAGCGACTTTGATTGGCTTCGTCCTCAGATGTTGACACTCCCTGGTGGTACAAAGATATTAACCAAATACGATGCTTTGCAGCGACAGGAGGAGCGAAAGCTATACAATGCTGCCGATAATGAGCTAGCTAAAGCTATTTATACTTATGACGTAGAAGGCAATATCACTGCAATTCAAACCGAATACGGTGGCTACTATTTCGATTATGATAAGCGCTATCGGCTTACTGGCGTTGATTACCCCAGCGATAATGTTTTGACTACCAAAACTGAAACCTTTGCTTATGATGGTGTTGGTAACCGTACCCGCAAAGCCTCCATTATAGCTGGCTCAGAGGGGGTTAATGTTGTTGTGTCTAACTACAACGCTAAGAACCAGCTAACAGGTCAAGATAATGCCTGGCAATACCACTACAATCAGAACGGTCATAAAGTTAAAAAGGAATATATAGGAGCTGATGCTGAAAATAACCTGCCAAATGTGATCGACTATACCTACAACCGAGAAGAGCGACTTATAGAAATTCATCATGATGGGGTTTCTATGGCGCAATTTGCTTATGACCCTTTTGGCCGGCGGATTAGTAAAACAGTCGATGGTATAACCAGCTACTTCCTATATACAGATCAAGGGCTGGCTGCTGAATATGATTCCACGGGAGTTTTGATCAAGGAATACCAGTATAAGCAAGGTGGCAGCTGGGGAACCGCACCGATGTTCCAGCGCACTGCTGATGGAAAGTACTATTATTATCAGAATGATCATTTGGGTACTCCACACCGCTTGCTTGCGGCTAGTGGCGCTGTTGTTTGGGAGGGGCGGTATGAGGCTTTTGGACGAACAGTAGTTTTGAAGCAAATTGTTGAAAATAATTTGAGGTTTTCTGGTCAGTACTATGATGAGGAAACAGGGCTCCATCAAAATTATTTTAGGGACTATGATCCTGGAGAGGGGCGCTACTTACAAAGTGACCCTATTGGGCTAAACGGAGGTTTAAATACCTATGTATATGCTGGGGGAAATCCATTGATATACTCTGACCCTTTCGGATTGGTTTCTCCAGGAAATCATAGGCTCGATCCCGATCAAGTTGAACGGATTAAAGAAAGACTAAAAGATCCTGGGCTGGATAAGAAGATTAGAAATGAGCTACAAAAGAAACTTAAAAGGCATGAAAAAGCTGCAGGTGATAGGCACAGTCGGAAATCAAAAGATAAAAAAGGTAAAGGTAAAGGTAAAGGGAAGTCTCTAAAAGGATTTAATCCGTATATTACTAGTATGTATTTGTCATGTCTGCATGGAGTTGCGCCTTGCGGCATATGTGACCTTCTCGGCGTTGAAAACCCTAAATGTGGTGGTGATTTTCCAAATGAATGCTAAAGATCATCGTTTAGTTGAGAATAGAGTTTTTATCTAATGACGCTTGGCATTAGGTTAGCAGTTTAGGAGTGTATATGGATTGGTTTTCTGTTAGAAATGTTTATCATTTTGGAACGACTGAAACTGGCGATAATATTTTTGAAGAACGGGTCGTGTGCTTTAAAGCTAAAGATTTTTCAGACGCTCATGAAAAAGGAAAGAAGGAATCAGCTACTTATGCACTAGAAAACGGCTTTATCGCTTATGATGAGCAATTGGTTTATAAACAAGATGGGGAAGAATTAATAGATTGCTATGAAGTGTGGTCAGAGCTATTTCAATCTCCTTTAGATTTGGATTCTTTCTATAGAGAGCATTATCTAAAGCATCTATATGTGCCTTGAAAAACTAACAAACTGGTGGGGTCAAAAAAAATAGTGCCAGTTAGCGAACCAATGAGGTCAGACCCCATTAAAAAAGAATTAAATGGATAAATAAGGAGGCCATAAGGACATGGCGAGATTAAAAAGGTTGGTGTTACCGGGACAGCCGCATCATGTGATTATTCGTGGAAATAATCGGCAGAACCAATGGGGTCAGACCCCATTGAAAAAGGATTAAAGGGATAAATAAGGAGGCCATAAGGACATGGCGAGATTAAAAAGATTAGTGTTACCGGGACAGCCGCATCATGTGATTGTTCGTGGGAATAATCGGCAGGCTGTTTTTATCGCAGATGAGGATTATCGGTTTTATCTGGATAAGTTGATTGAAAGTTGTGAAAAGCACATGTGTGCCGTTCATTCTTATGTATTGATGACTAATCATGTCCATTTATTGGTAACGCCAAAGAAGGAAGACGGTTTAAGTAAATTGATGCAGATGATTGGGCGTTTTTACGTGCAATATTTTAATCATTGTTATCGCCGTACTGGTGGTTTATGGGATGGGAGATTTAAATCAGCGCCGGTGGATAGCGAACACTATTTATTAACTTGTTATCGGTATATCGAGCTGAATCCGGTCCGAGCTGGAATGGTGGATCATCCGGCAGAATATCCTTGGTCTAGTTATAGGGCCAATGGGTTGGGTGCGGAAGATAAGGTTGTTGGTGCACATCCTATTTATCAGCAATTGGGTGGTGATTCACAGCAACGACAACGTGTATATCGGGCGTTATTTGATAGCTGTATTGATCCAAAGGATGAATTGGAGATTCGCTTTAATACCAATAAATCCTGGGCGATTGGCGACGACCGGTTTAAAGAACAGATTGAGCAAGCAACAGCGCGAGCAGCGTCACCTCGACCAAGGGGTGGTGGCTCTCGTTAAAATGGGGTCAGACCCTATTAGGTAACTAGGCGTGTGCTGCAACTGATGAGTTGGTAATAGGGTCTGACCCCATTCCAGCCGTCGTTCCAGCCAACATTTTTGGGTCATTGGGGAGTAAGGGTCAAGATGGGATATCAACGACTTCGGCAGGGAGTAATGGCGATCTGTCTGGTGTGGCTGAGTGCAACGGTCTATGCCGCTGAGCAGTTGTGTGCGGACGTAAAAATTGAGATCCTGCAGGAGCTGACTCTTGAGCGCCAGGGCTTTGAAGCGTCCATGCGGATCACCAATAGCCTGGATAGTTTTTCGCTGGAAGATATCTCAGTCACCGTTTCTTTTGTTGACGCAGAAGGTAATACGGTGATTGCCAGTTCCGATCCCAATGCCAGCAGCGCAGCCTTCTTTATTGATGTGGACGATTCACAAGGAGTTGATTCGTTGCAGACGGGCACTAAAGGTGCTGTGACCCATGCCACAATTCCTCCCAAGTCCGTCGGGGTTCTACGCTGGTTGATTATCCCTACCGGTGAAGCAGCTGGACAGACTGCCGATGGTACGCTCTATTATGTGGGAGCGACGCTGAATTACCGTTATGGCGGTAAGCAAGAGACCGTGCAAGTCGCTCCTGACTCCATTATTGTTAAGCCCCAACCCCTGCTAACACTTGACTACTTTCTGACACAAGAAGTTATTGCGGACGATGCGTTTACCTCTGAAATTGAAGCGCCAGAACCTTATACCCTGGGTTTGAGGATTACCAACACCGGTTACGGCAGTGCCGCCAATGTACAGATCGATTCTGCCCAGCCCAAAATCATAGATAATGAGGAGCAACTGGCGGTGGATTTCCGCATCCTCGGTAGCTACCTGAACGGCAACCCTGCATCAGCCAGTTTACTGATTAATTTTGGTTCCATTGATTCTCAGCAAGCCAGCGTCGGACGTTGGATTATGGAGTCTAGCCTGTCCGGTGAATTTAAGGACTTCGACGCTGACTTTACCCACGCTAATGAGCTGGGAGGTGCGTTAACTTCTTTACTTAATGATCCCAATGGCTACTTGCTAATTAAAGACGTCCGGGTGGATCTGTCCGGGCGGGATTTCGTCAATGACTTCTTAGCTTATGATCAAGCGGACAATATTTATGTTTTTGAGTCCCAACGCACTAATCTCAATGGTGCGTACTGTCAGGACTGTATCGCAGTATCTACCCCGCCAGCAACTCTTGGAGAGGAATCTTCTGGAAGCCGCAGCCTTAGTTTTACTGCTGAACCTGGACTGAATTATGTCAAGGTTGCTGATCCTTACGAGGGTACTAAAGTCCTGTCTCGTGCGGTTCGCTCTGACAATAAGACACTTCTGGAATCTAACGCCTGGCTGTCCAAAAGTCGTAATGAAGACAATGTGACTTTCGACTATTTTATCAATTTGTTTGATACCAACAGCACCGGCAGTTATACCCTCAGTTTTGGGGGGATTTCGGAGACTCCCCAAGCGCCGGTGATGCAACCAATTAGTGATCGCAGTGTCTTCGAAGGTGGACAGTTAGGGTTCTTATTGCAATCTTCTGATCCTAATGGCACTACACCTGCGTTGCGGGTTGATTTACTTCCCGCAGGCGCGACTTTTACCGATCAGGGGACCGGAACCGGGGTCTTTAATTGGTTCCCACAGGTCGGTCAATCAGGTACCTATAAAGTCACGTTTATCGCCAGTGATGGGAGCCTTGAAACGTCTATGGACGTGACTATCCGTATTAATTCCAATGAGGATAAGGATGGGGATGGTTTAAGAGATACCTGGGAACAGCAGTATTTTGGCAATCTGGACCGAGATGGCACCGGTGATCATGATGCTGATGGTCTGAGTGATCGAGAGGAGTTTGAAGGTGATACCGACCCGACAACAGCTGAAGTTGTTCCGGGACCACCTGAAATCAGTAGTCCTATTTACGATGCAGAAGTTTTAGAAGGCAGCAGTGCACCATTGTTACCTACATTAACCGTTGAAAATGGTCCTCACAGTGACTCCATGGAGGTTCAATATCGCTTTGAGGTCTATGATGATGAGTCCCTAAGCACACTTGTTGCATCTGCGGTATTGGCTGAAGGCGGACTCTCTACCCAGTGGAGCATTCTGGATACGGATTTGACTCCTGAACAGCAACTTGAAGATAACCGGCTTTACTACTGGCGTGCTCGTGCAGAAACGACGGGCAGCTCTCCCGAGGCCAGCGCCTGGGTAACGAGCCGTTTTTTTATTAACAGTGCCAACGATATTCCTTCCAATCCGCAGATTAGCCAGCCAGCAGAGGGTACGCTGGTGGTGACATTACGTCCCGAGCTGAGGGTAACAAATGCTACAGATATTGATCGCGATACACTGACGTACGGTTTTGATTTGTATCGCAGTAATGATACAGACAGTGCGGTTTATACTATTGCCGGATTGATGGAGGGTAACGATGGGGAAACGCGCTGGCAAATCCCTGCCGATCTTCAAGATGGCAAAAGCTACCGTTGGAGTGCTTGGGCAGAGGATGAGCATGGGGAGCGAGTTGGAACTGCTGAATCCACTTTTGCTGTCAGTACTCTGAATAACGCGCCAGACTCACCTATCGTCTCAGCCCCAGCCGATCAGCAGCAGCTGATTGTATTGGATAGTGAGAATGGTACGGTTTTGAGTGTCGATAACGCCAACAATAGCGAACACCCTCGTTGGTTGTCTCTACGATACTTTTTTGAACTGGATCAGGTGAATACCTTCGATAGCACGTCTTTGATTGTATCGTCACCGTTATCTGAAGGTGATACTGGACTGACTGAATGGGCGGTTACTGATCTGGCTGAGAATACGGAGTACTTCTGGCGGGTAAAAATTAGTGATGGTGAAGTCGAAAGTCCTTGGATACAGGCTTCCTTCTTCGTTAACACCGTAAATGATGCCCCTACAATACCGACTGCGATTAATCCTGGTATGGATGCAGTGGTTCTTACCTTGCGGCCATCGTTTGAAGTATCACCTGCGACTGATCCTGATTCAGTTGCTGAGAGTATTCAATATCAGTTTGAACTTTATGCTGATAACTCCCTGTCTGAAGAATCTACCGACCCCTTGAGTGATAGCATCGCCAGTAGTCAAGGGACGGAGTTGGTCTGGAATCTGGATTTTGATCTGGATGATAACCATGACTATTATTGGCGTTTCCGGGCCATTGATGATTCGGGTGCCAGCAGTGACTGGAGTGAATTACATCACTTTCGGGTGAATGAAAACGGCCGTGATGACCCGCCGACGCTTAGCTTCGTTTTGCCGAACCAACCAATTGTTGTTGAAAGTCCTGAAGTCATTATTCAGTGGATTGACAGTGACCCTGACAGTGATGCCAGTATCGATCTGTATTACAGCGGAGATAACATCAGTCGAACTCTGATTGTTGAAGGGCTGAGTGAAGATCTGGATGGAGACGGTGATCAGTATCTTTGGAATGCAGCTGCTCTGGATGAGGGAACTTACCGTATTAGCGCTGATATTCGTGACGAAGAAACCTTGGTCGCGGTAGATGCCTGTTGCGATATCCAGGTTCCCACTCGGGACAAGAGTTTGACCATTAGTGCCACAACGGCTTTGGAAACCAGTGAAAATGGTACGGATTGGGTCGAGATTAAAGTCAGCCTTGATCACCCTCTTCAGACTGGTTCCAGCTTAACGCTGAATTACGATCTGAATGATCATGGGGAAGGCCAGCTGGTGGAGCCTGGAATGCTGTATTTCACTGCTGATAATTGGGATCAACCCCAATTTATTCACATTAAGGGCGCTGATGACTGTGAGATCGACGGTGATCAGGAATATGATTTGGTGTTCCAGCCGGTGGTTAGTGATGACGAAGCCTACAACGGTGACCTCCCAACAGGACTGACGTTGGTTAACCTGGATAATGAACTATTGGAACAAACCCTGTTTATCTGCGGTTACCAGTTGCTGGCACAGACACCTGTGCCAGATACGGAGTTGCAGGATTATAGCTATCGGGTGCAACTAACCAACAAAGCACAATCTTTGGAAGACGCCAGTGCCTCTTTGAGTGTTCTTGACTCCAACATCCAAGGTGCGCAATTGCAGCTTATCAGTGGTGGTAGTGTTAATTTTGGCACAGTTATGTCAGGTATGACCGTTAATGGCCAGGGGACAATCGTTCTGCGTTACCCTGCTGGGCAGGCTCTAGAAACGGGCCGGTTGGATTGGAGCATTATGCCAGGTGCTGATCTGGTCGTGCTTGAAGGTACCGAAGGTAATAATACTTTACATGGTGGTGATGGGGCCGATGTGATGAACGGCCACGGAGGTGACGATGTTCTTTACGGAGGCAATGGTAACGATACCCTGATTGGTGGTTCCGGTAGTGACCGTCTGTTTGGTGAATCCGGTGACGACACCATTATTATCAATGGTGATGATCCTTATGCAGACCAAGTCTACGGCGGTAGTGGGTTTGATGTGATTGAAGGTGGAAACGGTGATGATGCTATTCGGTTAGCGACGATCAATAGCGTTGAAAAAATTGATGGTCAAAGTGGCTTGAATATCATTTACGGTACTAACAACAATGACTATTTCGACTTTTCTGCCACTGAATTGGTCAACATCGAATATATCGATGCTCTGGCGGGTAATGACACTCTCTATGGTAGTGCTGGAAACGATACCCTTATTGGCAACGCTGGCAATGATTCCCTGTATGGCAATGAGGGCGATGATGAGTTTGTGATTATTGGCAGCGATATCGGTTCAGATCAGGTTAATGGCGGTGAAGGTATTGACCGGATTTCAGGTAGCGATGGCGATGATTGGTTCCGTATTTTTTACTTCAGCGGCGATTACCGGGTGGAAATTATCGATGGATTGGGCGGAATAAATCGTATCGAAGGTACGAACAATAGCAACACTCTGGACTTCAGCGAAACTGAACTGATTAATATTGAGCGTATTGATGGAATGGCCGGTAATGATAACTTGATCGGTTCTCCAGGGGATGATGTGATTTACGGTGGTGAAGGACAAGATTTTCTGTTTGGTTCCGAAGGGGATGATCAGTTTATATTGAGTTCCGCCGATACTGACTTTGATCGCTATAACGGAGGGGAAGGTAACGATCAACTGCTGGGAACCGTAATGGATGATAATTTTCGGATCAGCTATTTCAACGCAGACTACAGTGTTGAAAAAATTGATGGTGGGGCGGGAATCAACCGAATTACGGGTACTGGCGAGAATACCCTCTTTGATTTCCGAAACACCACCCTGATTAGTATTGCTTTGATTGATGGTGGTCAGGGTAATGATACCTTGTACGGCAGTGTTGGACCGGATGTGATGCAAGGTGGAGAAGGATCTGACCATTTATTTGGTGAAGGCGGCGATGACCGTTTTCTGGTGACTTCCGGGGATACTGGCTATAACCGCTACAGTGGTGGTGATGGTTTTGATCGACTGATGGGAACAGCTGGGGATGATGACTTTCAAATCAGCCGCTTCGCTGCTGAATACGTTGTTGAGCAGATTGATGGAGGTGAAGGTAACAACCGCATATTGGGTGGTAGTGGTTATAATTTCCTTGATTTCAGCGGTACTGAATTAATAGGGATTGCCTTGATTGATGGTGAGACGGGTAACGATACCATTTATGGGAGCCAAGGTAATGACGTTATTCGGGGCGGGGAGGGTAATGATTACCTGCTTGGTAATGGCGGTGATGATCGCTTTATTATCACTCCAGGAGAGACAGGATATGATCAATACAACGGTGGTGATGGTTTTGATAGGCTGATAGGTACCGCTAATGATGATGATTTTCAGATTCGTTACTTTAAATATGAAAAATTTGTTGAGCAGATTGATGGAGGAGCTGGCAACAATCGAATTCTAGGTAACGGTGGCATTAACTATCTGGACTTTCGCAACACTGAATTGATCAATATTGCTCTGATTGACAGTGGTAAAGGGAATGACCGGGTGGTTGGCAGTGCAGCTGCGGATGTGATCATTGGAGGGATTGGCAGCGATCTTATTTTCGGAGATGGTGGCGATGATCTCTTCCTCTTTTCCGAAGGGGATACTGGCTATGATTTATATGATGGTGGAGATGGGGTTGATCGATTAGAAGGAACAGATGCTGATGATGAAATACGTATTAGTCGTTTCACGGCTAACTATACCGTTGAGATTATCGATGGCGGGGCTGGTACTAACCGCATAGTAGGGACCGCAGGTAACAGTAATTTGAATTTCAGCGGCACTGAGTTAATCAATATTTCCCTAATAGATGGTAACGGTGGAGATGATTATATTTATGGAAGTGAAGGGGCTGATGTGATTCAGGGAGGGGAAGGTAGTGACCATCTCTTTGGTGAAGGGGGAGATGACCGGTTCCTGGTGACTGTTGGTGATGTTGGCTACAACCATTATAACGGCGGGGACGGTTTTGACCGACTGATAGGTACGCCAGAAGATGATGATCTGCGGATCAGCTACTTTAAGGGGAGTGTTGTTGTTGAGCAAATCGATGGTGGTGCCGGTATTAATCGTATTATTGGATCTACCGGTAATACGACACTTGATTTTAGAAATACCGAGCTGATTAACATTGCTCTTATTGACGGTGGTGCAGGGAATGACACCCTCTACGGAAGTGAAGGAGATGACTTGATTCAAGGAGGCGATGGTAATGATCGTCTCTTTGGAGCCGGCGGTAATGATCGCTTTGTCGTTGCGGCTGAAGATACGGGGTACAACCGCTACAGTGGTGGTGAAGGTATAGATCGGTTGGAAGGTACACCGGAGGATGATGATTTTCGTATCAGCTACTTTAAAGGTGATGATGTGGTTGAGCAAATCGACGGTGGCAGTGGTACAAACCGAATATTAGGTAGCATTGAAAACACAACTCTGGATTTTCGAGGTACGGAACTGACTAACATAGCTGTAATTGATGGAGGTCTTGGCAATGACACCATATATGGCAGTGAAGGTGCTGATGTGATTCAAGGAGGTGACGGCAGCGATTATCTCTTTGGTGTTGGTGGTGATGATCGATTCTTAATCACAGCTGGTGACTCCGGGTATGACCGTTACAACGGTGGGGAAGGCTTTGATCGGCTGGAAGGTACCGCTGAAGATGATAATTTCCAGATCAGCTATTTCAGTGATGAAGATGGTGTTGAACAAATTGACGGGGGGGCAGGTACCAATCACATTATTGCTACAACCGGGAATAGCACTTTGGATTTCAGAACGACTGAGTTGATAAATATCGACTTGATTGACGGCAACAGAGGTGAAGACACACTCTATGGTAGTGAGGGGGCTGATCTGATCCGAGGAGGAGATGGTAGCGATTACCTATTTGGTGCTGGCGGTGATGACCGTTTTCAGATTACCTCCGGGGATATTGGTTACGACCGCTATAACGGCGGCGAAGGAAACGACAGACTTGAAGGAACAGCTGAAGATGATGATTTTAAGATTAGTTACTTCAGTGGCGATGATAGCGTTGAGCAGATAGACGGAGGTGCAGGTACTAACCGTATTATCGGTACTAATGGTAGTACTACACTGGATTTTCGTGCGACTGAGTTGATTAATATTGCTTTGATTGATGGAAGTGGTGGTAACGATATCATCTACGGATCTATCAGCGCTGACCAGATTAGAGGGGGGGCTGGTAATGACAGCCTTTACGGTGGTGACGGTGGTGATACTTATCACTATGTTGCTGGCGAAGGCACCGACACCATTCGTGACGGAGGGCAAATCGCCGATACAGATATCCTAGAGTTGATGGGCGGTATTGCAGTAGAAGACCTATGGCTGGTTCAGTCTGGAAACGATCTCAAAATCTATTTGCTTTCCACTACCGGCCTGATTTTGATCGAGGATTGGTTCATAGACGAGGCAAATCTGATTGAAAAAATAGTCACTACCAGTGGCCAAACTTTGGATAGTGATCGCGTTGCAGTATTAGCTTCTTTGATGACAGCAATAGGCATACCTACTGGAGGGGTTATCAGTTTGACCCCGGAGCAGCAGACAGCAGTAGCTGATTCACGAGCGGTTGCCTGGCAGTAATGGGGTCTGACCCCATTGAGTGGCAGTAATGGGGTCTGACCCCATTGAGGGATGACCCCATTGAGGGAGATCAACATGCGGTGTCCAAAATGCAGCTATGTTCGTCTCCCCTCTGATAGTCACGTCATAAAGGGTATTTGTCCTGCGTGCGGTATTGCCTATGAAAAATGGAAAAAACAGCAGAAATCGCAGGCCTCGATAGAGGAGAGTATTAAAGCCGGTGAAGTTTATGGCGGTCATTTTCAGATTGAACCAGATCCGTCTTTTTCGCTGCTACATGGGCTAAAGCGGCGGTTAACAGAAGTTCCTGAGCAAGTGGAGTTACGGGCTTTCTGGGGATCAGCGGGGCTATTCGTCGCATTCTTTTTCTGGGGCTGGTCTTTTATTCTGGGTGGGATCGATTGGCAATCAATCGGTGGTTCTTTTCTTCATAATGCTAACTTGCCTTTCCACGAGTTCGGTCATGTACTGTTTTCTCCTTTCGGACGTTTTATCTCCATTCTTGGTGGAAGCCTGTTCCAAGTATTGATGCCTCTGGGAATTATGATTGCGTTTATTCTGCATCGTCGGGATAACTTTTCTGCTTCCATCATGCTTTGGTGGAGTGGCCAGAATTTTATAGACATATCTCCCTATATTGCAGATGCTCCTTATCGGGCAATACCGCTGATCAGAGGGCTTGGTGATGACTATCACGACTGGGGAAACTTGTTGTCGATGATAGGCGCGGTTGATCAGGCGACGACTGTCGCAAGGGTGTCCTTCGGAATAGGGACTGGTTTTATGCTTTTGAGCTTTCTCTGGGGTGGATACATTCTATATCTTCAGAAACAGAACTTAGAATAGGTTCCCGCTTCAAATCTCCAAGTATAGGAGTATGCATTCTCCTTAGAAGCGGGATAGTTGACCCTTATGCTTTACCAGAAAACCAGAGATATCATCATTAAATCCCCGTACTTTGATGCTTAATCCCTAGCAGCTTTTATCTTTCTCTCCTTTTGTTCTGCCTCTATAGCGCTGCTATCGCTTACACAAGCTACAAATTGTATACATCGTATCTGAGTCCTTCGTTTATCGATCTAAATACTGATATAGAAATTTTCACAAAAAGTTCAAACAGTTGGAAGTGTTCTGTTGGTTTTCAAGCGGTGTTGAGTAATGATAAAAATCAAAATTTCAATTTTTGTATACAATTTTGTGTTAAAAATGTTTGAAAAGTTAATAAATATGGTTTAATAATGTATACAAAATAATCGTAAAAAGTGACTACTCATGTTTTTGTTCTTTTCAGCCTATGTGTCTGTCATCTGGGTGGCCTTAGTACCCATAAAGAATAACCGCATGGATACGCTGTCCCCTGCAGGAGAGAGTTGTGACTCAAGCGATTAAATTTACAGAATCTTGTCTTGTGGTTTGTGTGGACGGTGAAATTATGAGCTTGCGACTGCTATAGATCCTAAGAATACAAGTGGGAACCGAGGTGGCACGTACTGATGGGGCGGCTTCGGAGTTTACACCTGCCCGAATGTCGCCTGAGTCAGCAGCTAGTGTAAACCAGTGTCCAGATTCTATTTTTGTGTAACTTTAAGGTGAACTTAACGATGACTATGCTAACGCTTGAAAACTCGATCTCTATTACTCAGTCCGCATTGGCTAAAAGTGCGGAGTTGAACACCGCTCCTCTGACCGTAGCCATTCTTGATCAGGGGGGAAGGCTTATCTCATTGCAGCGTCAGGATGGTGCCAGCATGATGCGACCTGAGATTGCTATTGCCAAGGCGTGGGGAGCTGTGGCTATGGGGAAATCGTCCCGTTCCCTGGCCAGCGATGCCTTAGAGCGTCCGGCATTTGTTTCGGCGCTCAATACGCTGGCTCACGGAAATATTATTCCTGTCCCGGGTGGTGTATTGATTCGAGATCTTGAGGAGCAAGTCATTGGTGCTATAGGTATAAGCGGTGACACATCTGATATTGATGAGCTATGTGCCGTTGCTGGTGTACAACAGGAAGGGCTGTTAGCAGATGCTGGCTTGCCGCTGTAACCGTCTTTTCTGACAGTCTGAATTCGATCCATAAATGGGCATCTGCGCGTCTTATTTGCACTGAGGTGCGTGGATGACTCAGAAAGAATTCAATAACTATCAATATCCATAATTATCAATATCAAACACTCATAATATCAAGCATTTCTAATATCAACCGGAGGTCGGAGCTATTTATCTTCAAGCGGAGGTGTTTTCACTTCAGTCGATTCTTTAACAGTCGCTTTCTAATGATGGAGTCGACTATCAATAAGAGCTTTACGTTATGTCTTCAAAAAGCCCGATACTGGATATTCACGCGATTAGCAGCCGATCTTCTGATAAAAAAGAGGGTCGGTCGCTATCGATAAAGAACCTTTCAATAAAAATTCGTTTGGTCTTAATGGTTGGTTTGTTGTTAATGCTCTCCTTCGTAATCGTAGGAGGGACTAGCATCTATAAGGCCAGGGAAGTTATCGAACAGCGTATGATGAGCGATGAACTCCCCAATTTACTTCGTCGAGTGGCGGGCTCTATTGACCGAGAAATATTTGAAATCCTGAGTGCCGGGCGAAGTTTAGCGGATAATCAATTCCTGGCGGATTGGGTTGTCAACGGAGAATCTACAGCCAGTCGTCAGGATGTAATTGAACAGCTAAAGTTGATCAAGAAAGAATATGGGGCTGATTTGGCCTTTATGATTACAGCCGATCAAGGGAGCTACTTTACGGATAAGGGATTTTTCAAGCAGCTTAACAGGAGTGATAGCCGAGATGATTGGTTTTACCGTTTTGTCGACAGCGGCAGGCGTTATGAAATGGCTTTTGACCAAGATGAATTAACGGGAGATATGAAAGCATTTGTCAACTATCGGGTGACGCGTTCGGGTGAAACCCTGGCTGTTGTTGGGATAGGAGTTGATGTATCAGAGGTTATATCGCTGGTAACCGAACAGCGAGTTGCCACAGATGGACGCTTGCTTTTAGTCGAGGGTAATGGAGAGGTACGTGTTCATGCCGATGCGATCAGAAATCAGAAAAACCTGAGCCTGTCCCAGTTGGTGAGTGGAACTGGCATGAGCGACCAACTGCTCCAGAGTGATCAGTTTACCTTTGTTGAGTTTCAGCGGCAGAATCAATCTTACCTGATGGCTTCGACACCAATTCCGACCATGGATTGGTATCTGGTTGCAGAGTTGCCTCGGGAGAGCATTTTTTCTCAAATTGACAACGCCTTTGTTGAAGTGCTGACAGTCATCTGCGTTATTTCGTTATTGATGCTATTACCAGTACTGGTGATCAGTGGTCGAGTCGCAGCTCCAATCCGATCGCTGGCTAAACTGCTCTCTGATATTGGCCAGGGGGAAGGAGATTTACGCCACCGACTGGAGGTACGGGGAACCGATGAAGTTGGTCAGCTCGCAGTCGGATTCAATACCTTTGTAAGCAAAATACAGCTGTCTGTGAGTAATGTGGACAAGCTTTCTCAGGAAGTGGGACACATTCTTGAAGGTTTGCGTCTGAGTGCCGATTCCAGCCATCAGGATTGCAATCAGCAACAACAACAGTTGCTGGTGATGTCAAGTGCCATTGAAGAAATGCGTGCGACAGTTCAGGAGATTGCTCTCAGCGCCAGAGAGGCTTCCAGCGCCAGCGCCCAGGTTCAACAGCAGGCTGGTGAAGGTATCACGCTAATTGATAAGGCTGGTACACAAATTAACTGCCTGTCCAATGATATCGAACATGCAGGAACCGTCGTCAGTGAACTCAATAGCCGGGTGATGGACATAGGTCAGTTGCTTGCGGTAATCAGGGAGGTTGCTGATCAGACTAATTTGCTGGCACTCAATGCTGCCATCGAAGCTGCCAGGGCTGGTGAGCAGGGGCGTGGCTTTGCTGTGGTGGCTGATGAAGTTCGTACGCTGGCACTGCGCAGTAATGAGCTTACTGATAATATCCAACAACATGTCGGAACCCTGAGAAGTGGCTCTGAAAGTGCAATGGCTGCTATGAAAAAAGCACGTCAGGGTTCAGACGAGAGCGTCGATATTACCCGGGAAGCTGGGGCAACATTTGCTGCTATCGGTCGCGAAATTTCACAGTTAAGTGACCGCAACAGCCAAGTGGCCGAGGCGTTAAATCAGCAGTCAGAAGTTGTTGAAACGCTGGCTGAAAACGCTTCGAGCATGAGTGAATCGGGTGATCGTACTCTGGAAGCAGCTGAACAGGTGGCGCAAGCATGTACTTCATTGAATGATGTGGCGATAAAGCTGCGCCAGAATATGGATCAGTTTAAATACTAGGTGCTGGGCATGGGCACTGGCAAGTCTTCTCAAACAAATTTTCTGTTATAAAAAAGTCAAGCAATTTTAGCTGTTATTTTAATTCAAACGCTCGATTACCTTCTCCGACCCGTCAAACATCCTCCCAGCCCCGGGAGGATGCTGCACCGCCAAAAAATCACAGTTTCTCAACGACTTGCTATGACCCTTCACAAGGGTGCTTGTTGCTGCTATTAGTAGCCAGCATCTTCAAAATAGGTTATAAAGAAATTCCAAATGGAAGCGTAATGTCATATGTTATGGCGAGAATAGACCGCCAATAAATTGTTGGTCTGGTAATCTTGTCGAATTGAATAACGTTAGCCTTTAAAAGTATCGACCTCTACAAACTATGGATCTCTATACTATGACAGTGGCGCGGGTCTCAACGTAAGGGTGTTAGTGGATGACTGTGCTTCCTCAACTCTTGTTAGTTAACAGCGATAATGAACAACGGAAAACGCTTTGCAGCTATATAAAATCCAGTGGCCATTTTGATGTCATAGAGGCAGAGAGCGGCAAAGATGCCGCGGCGGTATTAAAAAAGTCAAATATCTCTTGTGTCGTGAGCGATATCTACATCGGCGCGCTGGACGGTTGGAGATTGGCGCGAATGGTTCGCTCCGGGGTGTTCAACTGCAGTGAAACAACACCCTTTATCATCGTCGCTTCAACCTGGTGTAAGCGCATCGCGGAAACGACTGCGAGAGAGTTCGATATTGATCATGTGCTTCCTTTCGCCCAGCATCAACGCCTTGATATCCTTCTTAAAGATAGTCTTATTCCCCGAACTTCCACCAGAAAAGATTGTGTCCTGGCGATTGAAGATGCTCCCGATACGGCCCATCTTATACAGCGTATATTACGCAATCGCTTTGATGTCGATATTGCGGAAGACGGTCCCATTGGGCTTGAAATGTGGAAACAAAAAAAGCATTCCATTGTTCTTCTTGATGTCATGTTACCGGGAATGTCTGGTCCCGATGTTATGGACCTGATCTTAGCAGAGAACCCTAATCAGACAATTGTTATCATGACTGCTCATGGCACCATGGATCTGGCAGAAGAACTGATGCTCAAAGGGGCTTCCGACTTTGTTTCCAAACCGTTCAGAACCGAACAGCTGCGCAAAGTCTGTGAAGTCGCTGCTCGGCGTGAAGATTTTCTGATCAGTAATGAGCAGTTTGCTCAAACAGTTGATTCGCTTAAAGAGAATGAACGTGTCAGGATTTCTCAGGCGAAAGAGCATCAAGATGTTTTGGATACACTGAGCACGGTTATTTTGGAGCTGGATCATGATGGTTGCATTATTTTTGCTAACAAAGCCTGGAATCAGCTGACAGGACTGACAACCGCAGAAAGTCTGAATAAGCCTTTTATTGACTCCTTAAGGGTCGATGACGAGCACACATCCACCAGTGTCATTAGCGCGATCAATAACCTCTATGAGCAAAGAACCCACCATTGCCGGCTGGAGTTCAAGTTGTTGGATAAATACGATCAGGAAATCTGGGTCGAGGCTCGCTTAAATCGGGTTAAACGAGACAATAATCCCGAAGCTATATCTGTCGCTCTTGACGATATTTCTGCTCGTAAGAGCGCAGAAAAAAGACTGGAGCATCTTGCTTTACACGACACCTTGACCGGGCTCTATAATCGTTACTACTTTGATAACGAACTCCGCAGGCTTGCTTCTCAGTCCCGGCGCAGTGGCAGCAACCATTCATTACTTTATTTGGATCTGGATCATTTCAAGACAATTAACGACACCCAGGGGCACAATCAGGGGGACTTCATCCTCAAGAGTGTTGCCAGCAAATTGCAGCACCGACTGAGAGAAACTGACAGTCTCTGTCGGATTGGAGGGGATGAGTTTGCCGTTCTGCTGAATAACACCGATATAGCTCAGGCTGAAATTATTGCTAAGGATCTCTGTGAGCTGGTTGCTGCAGATCAGTATCGATTTGGTGATCGGATTTATAAAATCAGCTGTAGTATTGGTATCAGTGTCATTGATGGTCTGGCTGAGAAGGCACAAAAGTATCTGCAACGTGCTGATATTGCACTCTATGTTGCTAAACGTCACGGGCGAAATCTGGTCCATGTATATACATCGGGCGATAAAGACAGTGAAGACGTCAAGTCCAGTATGGAGTGGTTGCATAAACTCCAGCATGCTATTGAACAGGACAATCTTCTCTTGCACTACCAGCCCATTGTCCATATTGAATCTGGACAAGTAGCCTATTATGAGGCCTTGGTGCGGCTGAATATCGATAATCGGATGGTCTTCCCCGGTGAGTTTATACCCGCACTGGAGCGCCTTGAGGACGCTAACTTACTCGATCATCAGGTGGTGGGAAAAGCGATTAAAGCGTTATCTGAGCACCCGGAGTTAATAAAGGTTTCGATTAATCTCTCGGCCCAGGCCTTTAGCGATGAAAGACTGGTTCCATTGATTGAAGATAAACTTGAAAAGTTTGCGGTGGACCCCCAGCGCGTTATATTTGAATTAACTGAATCGGCGAGTTTATCAAATCTTTCAGCAACCCAGCGAATGGTATCCGAATTATCCAAAATGGGCTGTGGCTTCTCAATTGATGACTTTGGCACCGGTTTCAGTACTTTTACCTACTTGAAAAATCTGCCGGCCGATACGGTTAAAATAGATGGCTCATTTGTTAAGGAACTGACTAACAACACCATAGATTTAGCGCTGGTAAAGGCAATTCGTGAAGTGGCCAATGCGTTGGATAAGTCCACCGTAGCAGAGTTTGTTGAGGATCAGGAAACACTGACACTGCTGAAAGAAATCAAGGTGGATTATGCGCAGGGGTATTTTCTTGGCAGGCCGAAACCCATTGAAGAGCTAGGGGTTCGGGATCTGGAGAATGAATCCAGCGCATCTTAAGAAATTAAGGTTAAGAGAGCCTTGTCTTCAGTGTCAGTTTTGTTAAAGGGTTCTGCTTTCGTTTGTGAGGCAAGATTCTTTTCGAGGCGCAAAAGACTTTGGAGATTAAGTATTCTGGATGACCAGCACTGGTCGCAGCATTTTATGAATCGTTGATTATAGGTCAGATTAAGTCAATAACCGGAGGGCACTAATACAAAAATAATGGGGGGTGGCAATACCATCGAATGTTGCCTGATCTGAAAAACATAACTACCTATATACAACAAGAAAAAGCGGGAATAACTATGACGGTAGTGAAATCAAAGGAGAAAAAAGTAGAAGGACCTCTGTTACCAAGTGAAGACGCCAACATCGTAGATTTCGATGAAGATTATAACAATGATGTTTTTACCAAGGGTAATTATACTTTTGGTGATTTGATCGTTGAATATCTGAGTCGTATGGAAATAACCCGAGTCTTCGGTGTACCTGGCGGATCGATTGAGCCCTTTTTTGATGCTGTCGCCCGCGCTGAACGGACCGGCAATTTACGAATGGTTGTTTCTCGCCATGAGGCTGGCGCAGCCTTTATGGCAGACGGCTACGCGCGAGAAACCGGCGCTATCGGCGTTTGCTGTTCAACCACAGGTCCTGGGGCTACAAATCTGATCACTGGTGTTGCTAGCGCCTACGCTGATAATATTCCTATGCTGGTGATTACAGCGCAAACGCCCTTGCCGAAATTTGGCAAACGGGCACTTCAGGATAGCTCCTGCTCTGCTATTGATGTGGTTGGGATGCTGCGACACTGCACCCGCTTTAATACTCTGGTTTCCCATCCTGATCAGCTCGAAAGCAAGCTTATATCTGCGATTATGGCTGCCAATAATACTCCCAAAGGGCCTGTGCACATCAGTGTTCCCGCAGACCTGTTAAATATGAAGGTCTCTTATGGGCCCAGTATTCAACCTCATGCTTTGAAGGGTAATTTTTCTCTCTCCGATAAAAGCGGAATGGAAAAGCTGAAAGCGCAAATAGCTGACGCCAATAAGATCGTTCTATTTCTGGGGGATGGTTGCCGTCAGGGAAGTAAGCAAATCATGGAGTTTGCTGAACAGATAAATGCACCTTTTATCACAGGCCCTATGGGAAAGCGCTGGGTTGATGAAAGTCATCCTCTTTACAGTGGTGTGTTTGGGTTCTCTGGTCATGAGAAGGCTCGTTTATTGGTGATGAATCAGAAGTATGATCTGTTAATTGCAATAGGAGCCCAGTTGGGAGAGCTTGGGACTAGCGGTTGGGAGTCTACGCTACTGAATGACAAGTTGATTCATATCGACAATACTATTGAGCATTTCACCCGCTCTCCTATGGCCCGGTTGCACGTATACGGTCATTTCCCCTCTCTGTTTAGTGACCTCACGCAATCGATTCAGGAAGCTAAAAACTGGGGGCGAAAATGGGATCGGGTCGAGGATAATGATGGTGCTGAGTTGCTTTCCAAAGCAGCGCAGAAAAAAGCTGCCAGCGATATGGTTCCGCTGAAACCTCAGAGATTTTTCAGCTATCTTTCTGACAACCTACCTGAGGAAACTCGGATATTTTTGGATGCGGGAAATGCCTGGTCATGGGCTACCCATTTTATGCGGCGTAAGGATATTAACGGCTATTATCGTATTGCTATGGGATATGGTTCGATGGCCTGGGCGATTGGTGCGTCAGTGGGATCCAACGCAGCTAATCCAAAGGCTCCTCATGTCTGCATTACCGGGGACGGAAGCTATCTGATGAGTGGCCAGGAAATCACTGTAGCCCTACAGCATCAGCTACCGCTGGTCATGATCGTGCTGAATGACAATGCTTTGGGAATGGTAAAACACGGTCAGCGTATGGGGGGGGCGGAACAGATTGGTTATGAACTTCCAACGATCAGCTATGCCAATATGGCAGAAGCAATGGGTATAGAAGGCATTACCATTAAAACTCCCAAGCAAATGATGGCACTGGATTTTGAAGCGCTTTTCGCCAAAGAGGCACCAACCATGATTGATGTGCGAATTGATCCCGAGGAAATTCCACCGATGGGAGAGCGCATAAAAGGACTGGCTACCAGTAAAAAGAGCTAGCTGATTCTGAAATAACTCGATATAACGAGAGCATTTATGGAAAACTGTGATCGTTTCAGGACGAGGTCGAAAGAGTGGTTCGGAGTACCGCAGTCAATCAAAACTTTGATATAGGTTTGACTCATGAAGCATGAGCATGATGAAGTCCGGAGTCGAAATGAATCCTTTTCTGATCGTGTGGTAACACGAATATGGGATGAAGAGCCCTGTCCGGATAACCCGTATTTGGCTAATACAAACAGGTGTCATGGATACGATCTTGTTGAGCTGATGGAAAAGCGCAGTTTTGTCGACGTTTTTTATCTACTATTTCGTGGAGAATTGCCCACACCGGAAGAAAGTAAAATATTAGAAACCTTAATGATTGGGCTCATTAATCCGGGGCCTCGTCATTCAGCTACACGTGCTGCAATGAACGCAGGTATAGGTAAAACAGATACGCTACATATATTGCCAATTTCGATGATGGTTTTGGGAGGAGCGTTTGCTGATGCCGGTGTAATAGAAGAAGGGATTCGATTTCTACGTAAACAACGGCGTAATGACCCATCTGAGGTAGCGGGCCGATTACTAAAGGAATCAGAACCACCTACTGAGGGTGACCGAATTTTGGCTCCGGGGTTTGGGAGTTTATATGGTTCTGTAGATCCGTATAGTAAGAATTTGGTGAATACAATACTCGAACTTCCCGGCGCTGGGCCTGTAGTGTGTTGGGGAGCGAGTTTCGCCAATGAGATACAAAGTAACAATCTTGGTTGGTTAAGAGCAGGTGTTGCAGCAGCGGTATTTGCGGATTTGGGGTTTCAGCCGCGTGCTGGTGGAGGATTATTTCAGCTTCTTAATGCACCGGGACTATTAGCTCACGGCCTTGAGTTGGCTAATAAACCTATTACAGCCATGCCTTTTATAGCAGATGATCACTATGTCATTGAATCCTAAAAACAGCGTAATTGAATTCCTGAATGAACAACGTGGTATTGTAAAGAGCCGCACAGGTGGATGGTTTCCGGGGAAAGGCGTTTTTTGTCATGGGTATTCCATGATGGATGAGCTTGTGGGTGAAAAATCCTATTTTCAAGTTCTGATTTTGAACGCGACAGGGAAAATGGTGAAACGACCCTTAGCTGATTGGGTTGAAGCTATCTATATATGCCTGAGTTGGCCTGATCCCCGAATCTGGTGTAATCAGATAGGAGCCCTTGCTGGCACTGCTGGTTCCTCTGTAGTAGCGGCTACCGCAGCGGGTTCGTTGGCCTCAGATTCTAGAACATACGGTGTTCGCCCTCTTCTGGATGGGGTTGCCTTTATTCAAAATGCTATGGAACAAAAAAGAAGCGGCCAGAGTGTTGATTCTATAGTTGATGCAGAATGCGCTAAGCATGGAGGAAAGCCGCATATTGTTGGCTATGCTCGACCTATTGCTAAAGGTGATGAGCGACTTGAAGCAATGGAGAGGGTGTCTGAGCAGCTTAACTTTACAGAAGGGGAACACCTGTCCTTAGCTTATGCTATAGAGAAAAATCTTCGAGACCGGTTTGATGAAGGTATGAATATTAACGGCTATATGTCTGCGTTTCTGTCAGATCAAGGATTTACGGCTAAAGAAGTTTACCAGATGTTTTCTCTACTGGTTATGAGCGGCGTGACTGCTTGCTACCTTGATACATATGATCGAGTGCCTGGGGCATTTCTGCCGCAACAGTGCAGGGATATGGATTATCAGGGTGCCCAACCTCGCCAAGTACCTGACCCGTAGTTAAGGGGGGGGTCAGCTTATCGGGTCGTTCGTTGCAGAAATCAAACGAGTGTGATTTCTGCAATAGATTAAAAGCGGTAGGATACCTGCCCCCAAATGCTTCGGCTCTCTAATGGAAAGTCATCAGGAATGGAGCCACTGGATGGTTCGCTTGCGTTTGTGTTGAGAAGGTTTTTAGCTATCAATGCTAATTGCAGTTTATTGTTCTCTAGTATGTATTTCAGCTTCATGTTTACCCAGTGATAATCGTCTATTTCTTCTCTAGTGTCACCGCTTGCTCTAGGTCGAGAACCGACCCAGTAGTGTTGCAGGGACGTAGATAGCTGGGGGGTAACTGTATACTGCAGGTCAAGGTACGTGCTGTGTTGAGGGGCATCGGGTATATCAGCACCTGTTGTTGAGTCTTCGGAATGCTGATAGGCGTAATTTGCATAGAGTTTTAAGTGATCAGAAATCTTCCAGCCGAATTCTATCTCGGCACCATGCCCCTCCTGATCTCGGTTGTTCTCTGTTTGCTTAGATGAGGTGCCGGGCACAACTACCGTATCAATCAGATCAGTGGCCTCGTAATAAAAGAAACTTAGCTGGACGCTGGTGTCAAAGGTGGGGCGGTAATCGAAAGCAAGCTCTACTGTCTCTATCTCCTCTGGTGTGAGGTCTGGGTTTCCTAACGCTGAAGGATTGTTGATCAGATATTGCTCATTAAAGGCAGGGGCTCTAAAGGCGGTGCCGTAAAGCAACTTGCTGGTTAAGTTATGGCTTGTTTCCCAAACCAGTGCAATGCGGGGATTTGAGGAGTTTCCAAAATCAGAAAAGTGATCCCAGCGTACGCCAGCGGTCAGCGACCAGTCATTATTTAGCTGCCATTCATCTTGGAGTGACAGGTAATAGTTGGTTCGGTCCTGATCAGTTAAATAGATATCTTCTGTTCCTGTAACATCTGTTAACGTCCCGTCGATGACGGAAACTGTGCCGTCGATAACACCGGGGCCGAAGTTCTTGTGTTCTCGTGTTTCTATTTCCTGTCGGGTCCAGCCTGTAGCAGCGCGAATTTGGTGGTCGTTAATACCGCTGTAGATACCTGCAATTTCCGCCTTAAAGGTCTGGTCCGTACTGCCAGGATTACCTATGTAGCCGTCAGTGAACGTTACTGGTCCGACAGGTATTCCAGAAAAAGCATTTCCATCACTACCTATCGGCAAAGTGGCACCAGCCGGGAATAGGACAAATGACGCATCTATTTCTGTTTTCTGGTACGACATACCTGCTTTCAGATTCCAGTTGGATGTGACTTGATCTTGAAAACCAAGTTTTGTCCGAAACAGGTTGGTATTTTGGTATCCTACATTGTCTAACGCTTGGGCTACTCCAGGGCCAAGGCCTCCAGAATCCTGTTGCCAGTACCAGTTTTCCAACTTCCAGTTTCCATAACCGAAGTCCAAGTGAATATTTGTTACATCGTAGTTAGTGTTAAGAGGACCTGGAGCCAGGGAAGCCGAGGTTCCAAATAAGCCATCAAATGCGCTTTGTTGATCGCTGTTAATTACACGGCCACTGTCACCATCAGAGGTTTGATTTTCAAAAGCGAACGAAACACTAAAATCATCTTTTTCATATCCTTTTCTAAACCACACATCCTGACTATCGAAGCTTCCTGTTCTAATACCGACATCACCTGTTTTATTGTCGCTTGCGGTGTTGGTGATGATATTAATAACGCCACTGTACGCATCTGCACCATAAACTGCCGAACCGGGTCCTCTGATTACCTCAATTCGTTTAATATTGCTGATGGGCATGCGAAAACTATCGGGCAGTCCACCGTTGAATACATATTTAAATTCAACGCCATTTAGTAATACTAATACCTGTGGATTGACACCCGTTTGAAGCCCTCTGATGGAGAACACGGAATCCAAGCGACTTAGTTTAGAGGGGGATACATGAATTCCCGGAACTCTCTCTAATACTTCATCCAGATGGGTTGCACCCATTGCTTCGATTTGCTTTCGAGTAATTACACTTGCTACAGCCGGTGCTTTATTCAGCGGAGTGCTTGTTCCTGTGGCAATACTAACAAGCTCTTCTCCGCTATAGAAATCGCCGAGCTCATCTCCCTCCTCAAATTCGTTAATTTCTCCATCATCGAAGTCATTAACGCTGGTCGCAGTTGCATCGGTGAGCGCAGTGTGGGCTGGCAAAGACAGAATGGGCGCAAACAGAGCGAATAGAGTCAAAGAGTACCGTCTGATATTCATAATCCCTCTTTATTAGCTTGAGTATCGATATTAGCTTGAGTATCGATAGTTATTGAGTGATCTCTCTAAAACTCCCTTTGTTTTCAACCTCCAAACTTACAGATGAATTTAAAGGAAGAGACAAAGTAAAACAAGCTCCTTTACCTAAACTACTGGTAACTGAAATATTTCCACCCATCATTTGTGCAAATCGTTTTGATATTGCAAGCCCTAGCCCTGTGCCTCCATATTGGCGTTTAACACTGCCGTCAACTTGTCTGAATTCATCAAAAATAAGAGTGTGCTGGTCCTGGGATATTCCAATACCTGTATCAGAAATAGATAGTTTTAGAGTCTCGCTGGTTTTTTTAACTGTAAATTCAATGGATCCGTCATGAGTGAATTTACAGGCATTGGAGAGAAGGTTTAACAAAACATGCATGACTTTCTCTCGGTCAGCGATAAAGACTATATTTGAACGGGGAGGGGTAATTACCAGTTGGTTATTATTTTCAGCGGCCAGCGGTTTAACAATAGCCGTGAGATCATCCATGACTTCAATCAGGGATGTCTCCTGAGGGTTCATTTCCATTTTACCGGATTCGCTTTTGGCTAAATCAAGAATGGAACCGATAAGGGCTAGCAGTCGTTGTGAGGACTTCATGGCTTCTTCAAGATCTTCAATCTGCTGGTCCATCGCCTCGAACTCAAGCTCTTCCTTAACCAGCTCTATATAGCCCATCACGGCCTGAAGTGGGGTCCGTAACTCATGACTGATATTGGCCAAAAATTCCGATTTGGTTCGTGCCGCGACCAGGGCCGCATCTCTGGCCTGAATAAGTTCTTTTGTTCGAATCTCAACTTCTGATTCAAGTCTTACATTCATTCCGATCAGTTCATCTTCTTGTTTTTCGAGAACCTTCATCATTCCGTTGTAACTTTCGGCCATCTGACGAATCTCTTTTGCGCCTTCGATTCGGGCAAATGTATGCTCACCACTCTCCTGTGCCTGTTTCATCCGGTGTGAAAGATTGAATATCGGCTGGGTCAGGCGACCAATACCAATATTCATAAGCGCTCCCATGGTTGCGGCGGTTACTACTCCTATCAGTATGTTGTAAACCAATAAGTTATCCGACAAGGCAATAAGGGATTCTTTCGAGACATTAATAATTACATAGCCCATTTTTTTGGGATCACCGGCTTCCATCTCAAACTCGTCCTCGCCTTCCGCAATATCCGGAAAATAGACCGGGGCCAGAATTCGCCAGGACTTTGAATCTTCTTCGGCTAATTTAGGGCCATCATTGTTTTTCAGTGACATATACTTTTCGGCATTAAATTCCAATATCCCTTTAATCAGCAGTGGTGTGAGTTCCTCATTCAAAATGGCGACACCGATGACATCACTAAAACCCAATACCTGGGAGGTGGCTTCTTCTGCATTTTCTTCGCTACTGGTAATTAGAGAAAGCACACTGCGTTCCGCCAGATTTCCTGCTATTTGCAAAGAACTGTTGACCAGCATTGAACGGGATTGGCTTGAACCGACCCATGCTCCAACAACGGAAGATAAAATGGATAAGAGAGCGATTGAAAGGAGAAGAAAGGTAAGCAGTTGGCGTCGAAGAGTCTGCGGTTTGTTTCGTCCTATAATCAACATAAATTCTATAGGCCGCTAGGGGGTGGGAAATACGGCGTAAAAAGAGTGCATTTGTTCGCGGCTATACTCCAGGCCCAAGTGCGCTGAAGTTCGCAAATTCACACCTACCTTCAGGTACTTCATGGGCTCTACCCCAGGTTTGTTTTGTAGCCGGTGTATTTCCTGAACCATTTGCGCCAGCCGTACCCCTGAGCGCTTATTATCGGGGTAGATGGAAAACAGTGCACCGCGCTTTGCGTGGGATGGCTTGCTTGAAAACAGCACTATTTTGCGCCGCCAGGCTTCTTTCAACAGTAACGGCAGCACCACTTTTTCATTAGCGGTTATCTTGTCCAGTGGCAGCCATATGGAGTCCGTATAGCTGTTCGTTTGTTTAAATATTTCCCGGTATTTTTCAACGGCCTGTGCAAGATCTTTGACTTCATAAGGAACCAGTTTCAGATTCTTTGATTCAGCAGACTGGAGGGCCAGTTCCATCAGCCATTTGTTTCTTGAGGTGTATACAACAAAAACACGTTGTACTTTGGGAGCCAGCGTGTTGAGTCGAGTAAAAAGTGTCTCAGGATCGGCAATCAAGCTGACACCAGATACCCCGTTGGGGGACAGAGGAAGTGCGCCACTGACAAATGGATAACGATCTTTCAGTTCCGATACAAAGGAAAAGCTGCGCCTGCCGAGGGTTATAACCATGTCGACATTATCTGAGTCCATTTCAGCTAAAATCCTGGATTTATCAAATTTTTTGCCGAGAGGAACTTTTAGTAAGCGTTCATTGTGCTGGGAAGCAATACCATCAAGAATCTGTTCAAAAACCTGTTTATAAGGCGCTTTTACTTCAGGGTACAGTACAGCCAATGTCGCCGCAGCAGCAGGAGAGTAGCAAAGTAGCCAGGTGACAATGGCCAGCAGTGGAAATTCGTATGTCTTAGTGTTCCATTTCACCGGTAGTGTTCAACCCTTTCCGTTTTAGGTTAACTTTCGTATCTTGATTGGGCTGCATAAAGTGATGATTATGACTGATCAGAGCCCTATGCCACAAGAATTATACGACAATTCCCTGAACTATCGGTTCTTATCTGAATTGTTCTGAAAGCGTAGCTTTACTGGCGAGATGATTTTACAAGACCTGGAGGTGACAATCCAAACTTAAAGCTGTGTAGTAGAAATGTTTATTTTATGAAGACAGCGGCTGTGGCGTACAAAACGGTCCGTGGTGTACAAAATAGCAGTCGTTGTTTTGTTAAGTTGGACCATTAGTGCGAAGTATCCTGATAATGAATCAGGTTATGAAACACTGCTGGTTTTTCGGTTTGGTTTCGATAACCATGGGGCTTGTCTGCGGCAAAGCGTACAGCGGCTCCTTGCGTCAGTGGAATCCACCGGTTATTTAAGAGTAGTTCCATTTCACCGCTTAGCAGGATGACATGCTCAGTAACTCCTGCTTCGTGGGGGTCAGACAGTCGTTCGTAACCAGGCAATAAAGTTAGTTCGAACATTTCGAATCCAAAACGTGGCTCAAAGGGGAAAAGTGAGGCAACCAGCATTGCATCGCTTGCAGGTTTTTGACGCAATTGAGTGGCGGAGCGAATAATTGTTCCCTGGTTCTCAGCAGGCGTCGGTTCCAGAAAACTGGACAGCGAGGTATTGAACCCTCCCGCAATTTTCCACAGCGTTGCAACAGTCGGGCTCGACTCTCCTCTTTCAATTTGTCCCAGCATCGCTTTACTGACTCCGGTTTCTTTGGCTGTTCGGTCTAAACTCCAGCCTTTCTGCTTACGGAATTCTTTCAATGACTGAGAAAGGTATTGATTCAGTTGCTGCATGAGTCGCGGTTACTCCGATCAAGCGGGGGTCTAGAGGAAATTTTATAATCGTTTCTTGTGCGTTATAACGCATAGGTGTTAGTCTTGTCTATCTTGGGCGTTATAACGCACGCCCGGGTTAGTTACCAACGTAAGTCATGAAAAGGCTGATATACAGCTATCGCAGGGGTGAATGTCATGAAAGGGTTATTGAGTCTTTCCCGTCTTTCAGCTGGACTTGTTGCCGTTATCGTGGGCTATACCAGTTCTGCGGTAATTATCTTTCAGGCCGCAGCCGCTGCGGGGGCAACTGCTGCACAGATCAGCTCCTGGTTATGGGCGCTGGGTCTCGGTATGGGGCTTAGCAGTATTCTGCTATCCGTATACTATCGACATCCGGTGTTGACTGCCTGGTCGACACCGGGGGCTGCGTTGCTGGTGACTGGTCTTTCAGGCGTCTCCATGAATGAAGCGGTGGGTGCCTTTCTGCTCTGTTCGCTGTTAATTACTCTTTGTGGGATCAGTGGCTGGTTTGAGAAAATTATGAAACATGTGCCACGGTCGTTGGCGGGAGCAATGCTTGCGGGTGTGTTACTTCAATTTGGACTGGATCTGTTCGGTGCGCTGGAATCCCGATATCTGCTGGTGGGCGGTATGCTGGGGACTTACCTGCTGGTTCGCCAGTGGTTGCCGCGATATGTGATTCCTTTAGCGTTGATCGTCGGGTTGTTGGTTGCCGCCAGTCAAGGTCTGTTAAAATCAGAAGCATTTGAATGGAAACTGGCTGCGCCGGTGTTGATGATGCCCAGCTTCTCCTTGCCTGTATTAATTGGTGTCGGCATTCCTTTGTTTATTGTAACCATGGCCTCTCAGAATGTTCCTGGCATTGCGGTACTGCGTGCTAATGGTTATCAAACGCCTGCATCTCCATTAATAGGCTGGACTGGTTTTACTGGACTACTGCTTGCTCCTTTTGGTGGCTTTGCCTTTAATCTGGCAGCTATTACCGCAGCTATCTGCATGGGAAAAGGAGCAGACCCGGACGCTTCAAAACGCTATTTTTCATCCATCTGGGCGGGTATTTTCTATCTGTTCACTGGATTGTTCGGCGCGACGGTAGCTGGGTTATTCGCTGCATTCCCAAAAGAGTTGGTGATGGCGATTGCAGGGTTGGCTTTATTGGGGACGATTGCCAACAGCCTTGCTTCATCTTTGGCTGATGAAGAGGGACGTGAAGCTGCTTTGTTGACGTTTTTGATCACTGCTTCGGGAATCACAGCAGGAGGTATTGGTAGCGCATTCTGGGGGTTGATGATAGGCCTTATCGCCTATCATCTGAACCGAAGGCTTTCGAAACCAACTACCATTCAGCAGACAGGTCCTGCCAGGTAGTATCAAGCTCTTAACGAGTAGTGTTAAGGTCTTAACAAGCAGTATTAAGATCTTAACAATCAGTATCAAGCCCTTAATTGGGACAGGGAGTTAAGAGTTTGTTCAACCTCCTCATTATTTAATAATGTCAGTTTATTCAATTGCGCCAGACTTTGTTCGCAAGCTTTCAGAAAAGGTTTTGATTGCAGCAATTCGGAGCCAAACACGCTTTTTATTCCCAGCAAGGAGTAGATAAGGTTGTCCTGATTAAGAACTGCTGATTTTAGTTCGTTTGCTAAGGGGTCTTGTATTGGGCACTCCTGCTCCTGACTCGCGGCACGATGAAGAAACAATGCCCAGCTGGCAATAATTAAGGACACTCTTTGAAGCGACAGCTGATTCTGTATTAAGTAATCTACCGTTGGCAGTAAAAACTTGGGTATTTTGCTGGATCCATCCATACAGAGCCTGGTCAACTGGTCACCAATCTGCCGGTTGGAAAAACGTTCTATCAGAGTGTCTTTGTAAAGGGAAAGATCAATACCCGGTACTTTATCCAGGGATGGTGTTACGTCTATGTCCATGAAATCACGGATAAACTGAACAAGGTTGCTGTTATTCATGACCTCGTGGGTATATCGGAAACCACAGAGATAGCCCAGGTATGCCATGGCTGAGTGGCTGGCGTTCAGTAGCCGGATTTTCATCTTTTCATAGGGTGCCACATCATCAGTGAGTTGAACTCCAACCTCTTCCCAGGTAGGGCGTCCATTACAGAAATTATCCTCCAGCACCCATTGCATGTAGGGCTCGCAGACAACAGGCCAGTTGTCTTCAATCCCATACTGTTGTGTTACCAGTCTTTTATGTTCTGGTTGGGTCATCGGGGTAATGCGATCTACCATGCTGTTTGGAAAGCTGACCTGACTGGTGATCCAGTCTCCAAGCTCAGGGTCTCTCATTATTGCGTAACTTAGCAATGCGCGACGGGTTACGTCCCCGTTCTGGGGGACGTTGTCACATGACATTAACGTAAATGGTGGTAGTTGGCGTTGTTTGCGTCTATCGAGCGCTTCAGCAATGAAACCGAATACCGTGACCGGGCTATCTGGGTGTTGCAAGTCGTGGATAATATCCGGATGGGTGCGATTAAATTCTCCATTGTGATCATCGATATTGTATCCACCTTCAGTAATGGTCAGGGAGACGATTCGTGTATCCGGGGAGGCAAGCTTCTCAATGACGGCTTCAGGGTTTTCTGGTGCGAATAAAAAGTTGCAGATCGATCCGATTACTTTTGCAGTGCTCTGTGAACTACCTCCCATTTCGAGCAACGTGTACAGGTAATCCTGTTGCTCCAGAGTTTTCTGCATCTCCTTATCGGCTGGGCGCAGCCCTACACCGCAGATTCCCCATTGGTTACTGCTACCTTGCTGCAATAACTGATGGGTATAAACGGCCTGATGGGCGCGGTGAAAGCCACCGACACCGATATGGACTATTCCTTGTTTTAGTTTATCTCGCTGATACTGCGGTATAACGATGGATTCGTGCAGCTGGTACAGGTTCTGGTTATTTAACGTCACGGTGTTCACCATTAAATTGGTGTGTCTCCTCGTCAGAATGCTTTGAGTCTGGGTGCCGGCATTCGGACGCAGAATTCCCGCAGCGATCGGCTTTTTGACTAGCTGCAGGACACAGGATTGTCTGAAAGGGCCGCTGTTGTGCAAGCGAAGTTATGGCAACCATCCCCGTCGATAAATGGATTCTGCGGGGACTTTAACGGCCTCAATAGTTAGAGCTATCGATGCAGAGTCTAAAAATTGGATTGAATTCTCTCCAGGCTGCGTCCGTCCGAGCCAAATAAGTGGCAGTGCGCGGCATCGAAGTTTAAGCCGACGGTATCACCGAAGCGGCCGGAGAAATCCCCTGGAGTACGGACGGTGAGGGTTTCCTTGGCGCTGGTTTGAACATAGCAGAAAGTATCGCTGCCCAGGTGTTCGGTGACATCCAGGCGTCCTTTAAAACGACCTTCCTGCTGATCCGTAACCTGTATATGTTCCGGGCGAATACCTAAGGTGATAGTACTCCCTTTGGTCAGGCCTTCAGCGCGAACAGGTACTTCCAGTTTTGAGCCTGATGCCAGCTGTACCTGAAGACCGCTATTATCACCCGCAATGATTTGACCGGGTAAAAAGCTCATTTTCGGCATCCCCATAAAACCCGCTACAAACTGATTTGCGGGGCGGTGGTAAAGCTCCATGGGGGTGCCAACCTGTTCAATGTGTCCTTGATTTAAAACGACAACTTTATCAGCAAGGGTCATGGCTTCAATCTGATCATGGGTCACATAAATCATAGTGGCGTTAAGATCGTGGTGAAGGCGGGCAAGCTCCAGTCGCATCTGCACTCTCAAGGCAGCATCCAGATTGGAAAGTGGTTCGTCAAAAAGAAATACTTTGGGATGACGAACGATAGACCGACCAATGGCTACCCGTTGGCGTTGTCCCCCTGAAAGCTCCTTGGGTTTACGGTCGAGTAAGGGCTGTAGTTCCAGTATTCGTGCCGCTTCATTCACTTTCGTTTCGATTTCTGACTTATTGGTTCCCGCCAGCTCCAGAGCAAAGGACATATTCTTGCGCACAGTCATGTGAGGGTAGAGGGCATAGGTCTGAAAGACCATGGCAAGATCCCGCTTTGCCGGTGCGACATCTGTAATTTCCCGTTCGTCGAGATAAATATTACCACTAGTGGCTTCTTCCAGGCCTGCAATAGTGCGTAGTAAGGTTGATTTTCCGCAGCCGGAAGGGCCGACAAAAACAACAAACTCGTGGTCTTTAATATCCAGATTGATTCCCTTGAGTATTTCGGTATCAGCGTAGGATTTTTTTAGGTTTTTAATGGTTAAGTTAGACATGGGGAGAACCTCAATTATTTAACGGCGCCGAAGGACAGACCACGAACCAGTTGTTTCTGACTGATCCAACCGAAAATCAGGATAGGTGCGCAGGCAAGAGTGGATACGGCTGAAAGCTTGGCCCAAAACAACCCTTCAGGACTGGAGTAGGATGCGATCAAAGCTGTTAGCGGTGCTGCGGCAGATGCGGTCAGATTGAGTGACCAAAAGGCTTCATTCCAACTGAGAATTAACGATAACAGTACAGTAGAGGCTAAACCGCCTTTACTCATGGGTAGCAGTACTCGATATATCTCCTGCGCTACCGTAGCACCGTCCATGCGTGCAGCCTCCAGCACTTCTTTTGGTATTTCTTTGAAGTAGGTGTAAGCCATCCATACCATAATGGGGAGATTTATCAGCGTATAAATAACAGTCAGTCCAGTGCGAGTGTCCAGCAGTCCAAAATCTTTAAACAGTAAGTAGATTGGCACCAATACGCCTACCGGGGGCAGCATTTTGGTTGACAGCATCCAGAGCAATGTTGATTTAGTGCGCCTGGTCTCAAAGAACGCCATGGAATAGGCGGCTGGAACCGCAATCAACATACCAATAATTGTCGAGCCAAAAGAAACAACCACCGAGTTCCAGGCAAAATGGAAATAATCACTGCGTTCGTTGATCAGGGCATAGTTCTCCAGCGTGGGTGTAAAGAACAGTTGTGGTGGAGTAGCAAAGGCATCAATTTCTGTTTTAAAACTGGTCAGGATCATCCATAAAATCGGAAAAAAAATCAGCAGGGCCACCGTCCAGGCGAATACTCCGATAATCAGGGTGTTCAGTCTGCGACTGTTTTTCAGACTCAGTATATTGCTGTTAATCATCTTATTGTCCTCAAGCCTCAGTCAGGTTTTTGCCGATCATCCGCACTAAGAAAAAGGCAGCGATATTTGCCAGCAATACCGCAATCAACCCGCCAGCAGAGGCCAGGCCAACGTCAAACTGAAGCAGTGCCTGGCTGTAAATCAGGTAAGCAAGATTGGTTGTCTCGTAACCCGGTCCGCCGCCAGTGGTAGTGAAGATCTCCGCGAAAATTGACAACAGAAAGATAGTCTCAATCATAACTACCACGGCGATTGGACGGGCGAGGTGCGGCAGAGTGATGTGATAAAACAGTGCCCAGGGACCAGCACCATCCAGGCGAGCCGCTTCTTGTTGTTCTTGATCCAAAGACTGCAAAGCAGTCATCAGGATCAGGATGGCAAATGGCAGCCATTGCCAGGAAACAATCATGATAATGGCTGTTAAGGGGTAATGGGTGAACCAGTCGATCGGTTCTGCGCCGAAGAATGTCCAGACTGCAGCGAATACTCCAGATACCGGATGCAGCAGTAAATTCTTCCATACCAGTGCGTTAACTGTCGGCATAATAAAAAAGGGGGAAATCAGCATTACACGGACGATTCCTCGGCCCCAGAATGCTTTGTTAACCAGGACCGAAATCAGTACACCCAGTACAACGGTGATTAGTAGTGTAAAACCGACCAGCAACAGGGTATTTCCCATACCTGCAAAGAAGCCTTCATCAGTCAGGAAAAACTCATAATTTTCAAAGCCGACAAACTCGTTTTCACCGGGATAGAGAAGGTTGTAGCGGATCAGGGAAAAATAGATAGTCATGGACAGGGGTACAATCATCCATAACAACAGCACCAGTACTGATGGCGATACCATATAGCGGCTCACACGAGCGTTCTTCTTGGCAATGCTCACAATACTTGCATCCTGGCTACCAGTGGTCCTGGAGGATAAGGTCTCCACGGTTGAAAGGCTCATAGGGGTATATCTCTGGAAAGTGTAGTCTCTAGATGCCACCTTGTGTTGGGCTGCTGGTGGCATTTGCTTGAGAGAATCATTGCTTACTGATCTGTTTCCGGCACTACTCCGTCGGTGGGGAAAGCAGGGCCACGGTTGATGACCCTGAGATCAAGCGATACAAAACGGGTGGTTGTCTTCAGCGCAAATGGCTAATGACTTCGCTACTTATAGTAACGAGCCCGTTTCATTTCTCGTGTAGTTACCTTCTGAGCACTGGCAAGTGCTTTATCGACTGACATGGAACCGGCCAGAGCACCGGAGATCAACTTACCTACCTGGGTGGCGATCGCCTGAAACTCGGGAATGGCCGCAAACTGTACACCCACGTATGGCTTGGGTTTTAGCGTAGAATTTTCCGGATCGGCGCTAGACATTGCTTCCAGTGTTTTTTCAGCGAAGGGAGCTGCTTCCATATATTTGTGATTGGCGTAAGTGGATTTCCGGGTTCCTGGTGGAATATTGGCGATACCGCTGGTTTTTGCGACTAACCCACTGTATTCCTTAGAGGTAGCCCAGGTGACAAATGTTTTGGCGGCTGACTTGGCGTCAGAGGTTTCAGGGATAGCCAAGGCCCATGACCATAACCAGCCAGCACCTTTGGTGGTAACCTGGCTGGGTGCCAAAGCAAATCCAACTTTATCTGCAACTTTGCTTTGCTTGCTATCGGTGACAAAGGAGCCGGCGACAGTTGCGTCCATCCACATTCCACACTTACCACTGTTAAACAGGGCAAGGTTTTCGTTGAATCCGTTTGATGACGCTCCCGGAGGACCGTAATTACCTAGCAGATCAACGTAAAAGTTAACAGTGTTGGTCCAGGCTTCTCCAGTGAATTCTGGCTGCCATTTTTCGTCAAACCAGCGGGCTCCAAAGGTGTTGGACATTGTGGTGAGAAAGGCCATATTCTCGCCCCAGCCAGCCTTTCCGCGCAGGCAGATACCATATTGGCCTTGTTCGGGCTTATGTAACTTCTGGGCGAATCCTTTAATTTGATCCCATGTCGGCTGACCTGGCATCGAAAGCCCGTTTTCAGCAAACAGGTCTTTACGGTAATAAGTCATGGAACTCTCAGCATAAAAAGGCAGCGCGTAAAGGGTGCCGTCGGCAGAAAGCCCGTCTCGTACAGCAGGGAATACATCGTTGATATCATAGTCAGCAGGCAGCTGTTCCATCGCTGTCAGCCAGCCTTTCTTGCCCCAGATAGGGGCTTCGTACATGCCTATGGTCATTACGTCAAACTGACCACCTTTAGTTGCGATATCGGTAGTCAGGCGTTGGCGTAAAACGTTTTCTTCCAGCACCACCCAGTCGAGCTTTATGTCTGGATGAGCCTTTTCAAACTCGTTAGTCAGGCTCTGCATGCGAATCATATCGCCGTTGTTTACTGTACCTATGGTGACTGTGGTTGCCGCTTCAGCTAAGCTCAGGCTAGTGAGCATACCGGCCGCCACAAGTGCACTTAGGACTTTATTCTTAATCATTCTGAGAACCCCGTAGTTGTTTTTGTAAAGTGAGTCGGTTCTGACTGGTCTACCCTTGCACTTGTTTTTTTGAAGTAATCCGCAAGTGGCCTGGGTTCCTTTATTACACGCTTGTAATGGTTTTTAAACAAATACTGTGCTTTAGCTAAATATGTATATTTTTGCCATCCGCTTTGAGAGCCCGATGTCTGTTTTCTCCAATTTGTCCTGTTTAACGCCTAATGGCTCTCTTTTTTATGTGTCTATATAGTATTGGTTAGTAGTATCGTTTAGCTGTGATGTCTATTCATTACTCAAAGCAAATCTGAATCTTGACATCGTTAGGTTCCGCGCGGGCTGCTCGTTCAAATGCATCTACACCCTGTTTAAACGGAAAAACTGCTGAGATTAATGGTTCCAGGTTCAGTTTGCCGGAAGCCATTAAAGCCAATGCTCGGGGAAATTGGTTGGCGTAACGAAAGACTGACTCAAAGCGCAGTTCTTTTGCCTGCATTGAAACAATGTCTAGCGGGACCTTTTGGAGTGGCATACCCACCAGAGTGACGCAGCCGCCGGGGCATAATAGCTTGAACAGCTCGTCGTAGGCTTTTGGGTTTCCCGAGGCTTCGAAGACAATCTGGGCTCCCCATTGATCGGTTAGATTGCTGATCACTTCCGTCAGTGACTGCTGAGCAACGTTTACGGGGATGATGCCGTTGTAACCTCCTGCAATTGCTAACTTTTCCGGTACCAGATCAGCAATCACTACACGGCTGCAGCCTCCGGCCAGGGCGGCCAGGGCGGTCATTATTCCAATGGTTCCGGCGCCAATAACGACAGCCGTATCGCCCGGGCGTATACGGGCTTTTTCTGCTGCCTGCATACCTGTAGCCAGAGGTTCTACCAGTGCCCCCTCACTATAACTGACGCTATCTGCCAGCTTGAAGCAGAAATTGGCAGGGTGCACTACTTGCGGTCGAAGGCATCCATGTACTGGAGGTGTTGCCCAGAATCTTACCGAAGGGTCCAGATTATAATGACCTTCCAGGCTTGCACGGGAGCACAGATCTGGGATGCCTGGTTCCATACAAACCCGGTCTCCAGGCTTAAGGTGTTGTACTTCTGCACCGACTTCCAGCACTTGACCTGATGCTTCATGGCCCAAGACCATGGGTTCCCTGACAACAAAGGGTCCTATGCGGCCATGCTTAAAATAATGTACATCACTGCCACATATTCCAACATTCCGAATAGCGATTCGAACATCCTGGTTTCCCAATGGTTCGTCAATGGTAATATCCCGTATCGCCAGATTGCGGGTTTGTTCTAAAATCAGTGCTTGCATAATGTGCCTCGCCGAATAAGGTTCCCCAGCCATCTTTTTACAGATGGAGTTGTTTAGGGGTCATTACATAGCGCATCGGATAGGCATACAAATACAAGGTCGGTGCTATACCTGTACATTTTTGTCTAGTGTCCTATATAAGAGGCAATAGACATACGATTGTGACTATGGATAGCAGAAAACTACAGGTTACTGGTTAGCAGGGCTGGTATAGAGGCCGGTCTGCGATGTTCTTCGGTATTCTCTGGGGGTCATGCCCTTTAAGTTGATAAAGCGCCGGTTGAAATTGGAAATATTATTGAAACCGACTTGAAAACAGATCTCAGTAATGGGATCTTCACCGTGGGCTAATAACTCACAGGCTTTGTGAACCCGTAATCGGTTGACGAATTCGATAAAACGGTGCCCCGATGCTCGCTTGAAATACTTGGAAAAATAAGTGGTCCCCATACTCATATGATTGGCTACTTCTTCCAGCGTCAACTCGCGGTCATAGTGCTCGAAAATGTAGTTCACGGCATGGTTGACCCAGACCAGATTTTTTTCGTCGATCAAGGGCTTGTGGTGGTCGCTGGACAAAATATGGTATGCATCTGTTGTAGCGAGTAATTCCAGAATCTGGAAAAAAAGCACCAGGCGTTTCATGCTTTGGGCAGATGAGAGCTGATCTATGAGTTGCTCTGCCATCTGCACCCTGTCAGGGTCATAAAACTGAATTCCAAAGCGAGCACGCTCCAGCATTGGAGCGATAATGGTAAACTCCGGCATTAACGTCTGGCAGTTAGTGATAAATTCCGGGCTGAATTGTACTACTTTGTCTCGGATTTCAACGTCTTCCCCATCTTCCATACGACTGATCCAGTTGTGGGGTAAATCCGGCCCTGTAAGAACAAGGTTACCTGGAGCAAAGTTGCCAATGTAGTCACCTACAAACATTTTTCCCGAAGTGGTTTTAACCAGATGGAGTTCATACTCCTTGTGATAATGCCAACGAATAAGCGGGCTTGGCGCTCCATGTTCAAGGTAGCGTATTGATTGATTTCCTTGCTGTTCAACCCATTCGAACTCGGGCCTTAGCTGTTGTTTGTCTTGGCTCATACCCTGTTTCTTTTGTTGAATCATACTAAGACAGTTTAAGACTCTATTATAGGAAATACAGTGACTAGCATTGCAAGTATGAATAATGACCAGAACCAATACTATTTTGCTATAGGTTTAGGAAGAGAGGCTGACTGCTGAGCTGGCGGGAAATGGAAAAGCTGGTTATAGTCGGGTGCGAGCAGGGTGATAGATGTTCACACCGATTCACAGTGGTCTACATAAAAGTATGGAGAAAGCAGCGCCAGAGATATTGATCTCCAGTGCTGCTTTCTCTGGTATTTCTTAGAAGGGGATTTTGTCCGGGGGAAGTTCAGGAGTTTTCCAGTTCACTGGGGTCAATTACAACACCGAGGGAGCGCTTGTCGATCATTTTTCCTTTGGATGTTTCCTTGTAGCGAAAAGTGACCTTTTTACCTAACTCAATTTCCAGGTCTTTGTCTGCTGACATGTAAGAATATTCTTCAGCATCAATAGTTAGGTGGTGTATGTAATAAGGAGGCATCCCCACCCACTCATTAAAAGGACCGTCAGTTGTCACTGCCTCAAGCATCCCTCTGCCAATGCTCTTGGGGGCTTTTGTTCTGCGCCCTCCTTTGAAATTGCCGGCCATTCTGACTCCTTTATCTACTGCTTTACAGGGATTAATTCGGTAACTGCATGTAAATCATGCTACTGAATGCATCAAATAACGACTGAAAAAGTTACCGTTGCATGTGTGCAAACCTACTCGCATATTCTAGACCGAAAATGCTGCTAGAACACCCCGAGATTGGTCTTTTCTGTATAAATATAAATCTGGCACAGGCATTATTCTCTCTGTGGGCGTTCAACGGAAAAATTATTGTTAACAAAACTAAGGAACTGCGACCAGGTCCATTCATGTTCTCAGCGGGCCCGGTAGGCCGAGACCCAATGAACTTTTCGCAGGTTCCCCGATTACTTAGGAGATAGGATGACAGGTTACGCATATAGTTTGACCATGGATGTGCGAGATTATGAGTGCGATATTCAAGGCATTGTTAATAATGGCGTATATCAGAATTACCTGGAGCATGCCCGGCATGAATATCTAAAGGAAATTGGTCTTGATTTTGCCGATCTGGCCAGCCGAGGAATTAATCTGGTGGTCATCCGGGCAGAACTGGATTACAAGCTGCCGTTAACCAGTGGTGATCGTTTTGAGATTGGTGTCAACATGGTCAGGGAATCTAAAGCACGATTTGCTTTCTATCAGGATATTGTCAGAAGCTCGGATGGTAAGCTGGTGCTAAAAGCAAAAATCATGGGGACAGCTTTAAATGAACGAGGGCGTCCATCCATCCCTCAAGAGCTGGAGCCTCTATTGAATCAGTAACAACAAATTGGAAATACTCAGGAAGACCCCGAATCGGCAAGGATGCTGTCGAACCAGTGAAGTGGAACGGAACCAAGAGGAGGTGCGATGAATGTTAGATTAGCCTGCAGCAATGATCAGGCAGAGATCGCAAGCTTAACTGAGGAGCTTGGCTATGCCGTTAGCCGCCATTCATTGACGAAGAATCTTAGTGCTATTTTGCAGTCCGGTGATCATTTACTGTTAGTGGCTGAATCTGATGACAAAAGCATTGTTGGCTGGATTCATGTTTTTAAGGCTGTCCGTGTGGAATCTGAAACTTTTGCAGAAATCGGAGGTTTTGTGGTTCATGGTCCTATGAGAGGGCAGGGGATTGGCTTAGGTTTGTTAAATGAAGCAGAGAGTTGGGTACGGTCACAGGGCATTCAGAAGTTAAGGGTTCGGACCCGTTCCCAGCGCGCCAGGGCACGGAGTTTTTACCAGCGCTCAGGTTTCTTCTGCACAAAGGAGCAGGTGGTTTTTGACAAATCAATTGTTTGAGGGGTCGATGCGGTAGGAACCGTATCAGTGTGTGACCTTATCAAGCGGGTCTTTGAATATGTGGCTGAATGATTTTAATCAAGGATTATTTTGCGGACAGTCGCTAGATTTTTAATCGCTAAATACAGGCTATTGACTACTGTAACCCAGGCTCTGAAGGCCCCAGAGTTGTCGCTGGGAACATAATGGATTAATTCGAAGGTTTCCTAATACATCACAGGTATATTGATTTGAGAATAAACAGCACTGAAACAGGTCATGTTAGAGGGATCAGAAAGTGGCTGATCTGTGTGTCTTTGCTGTTCGGCTCGGTATACATGAGCGTTGTCGAAGCTGCCCAACCTCCTGTGATTCAAAATAAAATTGCAGAAGATCCTCAGCCGGTAGCTGTTATTGACCATACTCAGCCAGTTGAGCCTGGATGGGAAGTGGTTTTGCCCCCTGATTCTCTGGCAAAGTGGTATAAGCCACAGAATAAGCGACAGGTCTGGCTGCACTCCATGTTCAAGCTGCGACAAGCAATGCAAGCAATTGATTATTACCTCCAGCAAAATGATCCTGCTTTGGTTCGTAAGTGGGCGGATACTTTGCAGAGTACTTACGCTAAACTTCCAGAAATGGTCCCAGAATGGCGTGATGCCTCTCGTCAGCATATATCGGTTTCGCTGCATGAGGCGGCGCAGAATGGCAATCTTGAAAAGGTGGCTGATCAGCGGCAGCGGCTGCAGAAATTTTGTGATGCTTGTCATCAGCAGTGGCAACCTCTTGTCACGGCAATATACCGGAGTCCTGATTATGCAAGGGTCATGGTTTCTGATTCTGCTACAGGAGAATCTTTAAGCTATCCAAAGATGATGCAGAAGATTTCTACAACGCTCGGACTGCTGAAATTAAAACGCGAGGATGGTTTCATTGAAGAGGCTCGTAAAACCACTGAGATACTGGAGCTGGAACTTCAGGACCTGGCGGTTAGTTGCTCCAACTGTCATCGGGATGAGGCGAGTACTGAGCGTATATTAGGTGCTGATCTGGTGGCTGAATTTCAATCTTTACGACAAACTCTGGTGGAGCCTCATGATCCTAAAGCTTCAGGAAAGCATCTGGGAGCGATTGGTTTTACAGTCTGCGGACGTTGTCACAGTATTCACCGAACCCTGGGTGATCTTCGTAAGTGGATGTTATCGCCTGAAAGTTAGAATCTGTTGGCTAAGATAGCTTCAGGGTTGGTATTTTATTGATTTATGTCGCAATAATTCCCTGATATTTCAGCTAAGCTCCAGTATGATTTAGTATCATCACTCAGCGTCTAGTAGTTGATTCTCAAAGTAATTGGTTAATCCATAACTTTTTAAACTATTAGCGGTTTCCATTATTTCACGATGCAGTACCTAGGGAGAGGATATCGATATGCGGTATAGAATCGCATTTTTATTAGATCGTAGTCTAAGAGCAATAGGCTTCAGGACTATAGATAGTCAGTTCATGTTGTCTTATCTGTTAATTTTCTTGTTTGCAGTAGTAACAGTTGGTTCTTTGTACTTGACGATGTCTGCCAGCGCTGAAACCATCAATGTCGCAGGTCGCCAGCGTATGCTGAGTCAGCGATTGGCAAAGGAAACGCTGATGGTTGTGCAGGGTGTCGAGCAGAAAGTAGCGGTGGAAAAGACCATGCAACTATTTGAGAGCTCTCATCAGGATCTGATTAACGGAAACCCGTCCACTGGCATTGTCGCTCCAGCCACGCCCCAGATATCTCAACAACTGGAACATGTCGGCAGCTTGTGGACTGATTACAAGCAGACAATCAATAACTACCTGGTTGACGCAAGTAAACAAAACCTGGGTCTTCTTCATAAGCAAAGCCCTGTTATTCTTAAGGAAATGAATAAAGCCGTCGGCATGATCACTGCGGCCTCCAATGAGGAGTTAAAGCAACAGCAGCTACTTGCGATTGTGATGGCTGCGGGAATCTTGATAGTTGTTTTTGTCAGTCGGGTTTTTGGTATGCACTGGCTGATGGGCCAGATCAAACTGCTGCGATCTCGCCTGGATGCGGTTGGCAGTGGAGACTTTTCTCAGCAGATTACTGAAGAAACCAGTGACAATGAAGTAGGGCAGATGTTTGGTGCTTACAATAACATGCTTCATCAAGTCGGGAATGTTGTCAGAGGCGTTCAACGGTTATCCCAGCAGGTTTCTGATCAGACAGATCATCTGGCGCAGGCGGCTGGTGTGGCTGAAAACGGGGTCGTGAGTCAGAATCAGGAAATTGATCTGGTCGCAACCGCTATGAATGAAATGTCAGCAACTGTCAGCGATGTTGCGACTAATGCGGGGCAGGCCTCCGAGGCTGCCGGGCAGGCGAATTCAGCGGCTCATGAGGGCCATCAGATAGTCGGCAGAACCAAGGAATACATCACGGGTATGTCTGAACAGCTAAATGGGGCAGTCTCAGTCATGCAACAGCTGGATGCAGACAGCCAGGAGATTGGCTCCGTCTTGACCGTTATTACAGGTATTGCAGAGCAAACAAACCTGTTGGCACTGAATGCTGCCATTGAAGCGGCTCGAGCGGGAGATCAAGGCCGAGGTTTTGCAGTTGTTGCGGATGAAGTCAGGACCTTGGCACAGCGGACACAAGAATCGACTGAAGAAATTCAGAAGATTATTGAACGATTGCAACTGCAATCCAACAAGGCTGTATCCGTCATGCAAAATAGTACTGAACAGGCTCAGATCAGTGCAACTCAGACAGAAGAAGCCGATGCTGCTCTTAAGGAAATTGTGAGAGCGGTGGACAGTATTGTCGAAATGAATACGCTGATTGCGACCGCTGCTGAAGAGCAATCACAGGTCGCCAATGAAATGGATCAGAATATTGCCAACATATCGCAAGCATCCGGCGAAACCACTCAGGTCGCATCCGACGTTAGAGGTGTTTCGCAGTCTCTGACCGCTCAGGCTCATGAGCTTTTGGATTTGGTTGGAGCCTTAAAAGTCACTGAGTCTTAGCTAATATACCGAGTGATGGGGGAGTTGCTCCCGTCACTCGGTGTTGGGTACCTTAGATCGCCAGAAAAGAAACCTGATTTGCGAAGGTAGCAGTACCTTAGAAGGTATCTTAATCAGGATTATCTGCTGCTATTTTGCTGCGTTCTGACGACGCAGGGTGGTTACAACCTCACCTCCGATCCCCCAGTTATCGGTCTCCACCTCATCAATGACAACCACTGTTGTTTTGGGATTCTTATTAAGTACCCGTTGAAGTAAATCTGTAGCACCCCGTATTAGCTCTGCTTTTTGCTCAGCTGTTGCACCTTCTCGTGTTATTTTAAAATTTACATAAGGCATGGCGGTCTGTTCCTGGGTTAATTGATGGCAATTAGTAAGGAGGTCGTTAACGTTGAATGGTGGTTTTTTGTGATGTGAAGCTAGTCGAAAGATCCTGATGACCAAGAGTTTTCGCTAGCAACAAGAATGCTATACCCAGCGCAGTGAAGCCAACGGCAAGGTATAGGCCGCTGTCAAAGCTACCTGTTTGTTCCGCCAGCTGTCCCGTAAGTGCCGGAGCTATGATCTGCGCGATACCATAGGATAGTGTCATTTTCCCCATCATTTTTGCAGGTTTACTCGGGTAGAACCGACCCGACATGGTAAGCACCAGACTGACTATTCCTATGAAGGTAAAACCGTAGAGAACTGCACTGACCAGTAGAGAAGGTAAGCCTGATCCCAGGATTGGGGCTAAGAATCCTCCAATATGGAGGATATAGGCAATCAACAGGGCGTTCAGAATGCCTGTTTTACGAGCCACAAAATCCCAGAGAATGCATGCGGGCGCAGCGGCAACCCCCACTATCAGGAATACCAGATTACCCAGACCCTGAACCTCGGGTAATCGTTCAGCAATGGCAACGGTAAAGGTTGCGCTGATGACATACCCTACACCGGCACAGAAATACGCAAGCATCATCAGAATCATAAAAGCCATCGACGGTGGATTGTCCTGAAGATTGGCATTCTGCTGAGTTAATGTTGCCAGGGTGGGGCGTGGCAACCAGCGCCAGGCTGGAATTGCTATCAATACTCCAAGTAATGAAAAGATGAACCATTGCTGCTCCCAGCTAAAGTGATCGATCATCAGCTCGACGGCGATTGAGCAAAACGCTATGCCAATACCCATACCTGCAAAGTGAATACCCAGTTCACTATGATAGTTATGGCGCATCAACCAGTTAAGAATCAGTCCAGAGCCTATCAGTAGGCCGGCAGCACTGCTTAAGCCCGCTAAAAAACGAAGTATTGACCAGATTAGCCAGTTGTCAGTCAGACCCATTCCCACAGTCGTAAGTACCGCGACGATGAGTCCCAGTCGATAGAGTGTATCCTTGGTAATCAGGCTGTTTACCGAAGCTGCTATTAATGCGCCGCACATATAACCGATATAATTGAATGTCGCCAGCCAGCCACTTTGTGCGGTACCAAGCCCTGCGTGAAGCTCCATAACCGGTATTAATGGAGTATAGGCAAATCGAGCTACTCCAAGCATTACGACCAGACTAAGAATACCTGCCCCCAGTACTTTTAAACGCTGTAGTTCCATTGTCATTTTCGCTATCCCGCCAATTTGATACGCCATTACTGTAGGCTTATTGATTTATCTGTACAATCGAATAATATCGAACGTTATGTTCTGTAAAACAGATTTGTAAGAAATCAAAGACAGAGTAACAGCAAAATTAAAAAGTCGTAGCGATCAACTATGCGAAGAGCAAGGAGGGACTGGTGGAAATACTGGCATTAAAGACTTTTATCGCCGTTGTAGAAGAAGGGGGCATTCTTTCAGCTTCCAAAAAGTTAAATACTGTTCAGTCCAATGTGACTACCCGTATACGCCGTTTGGAGGAGGAGCTTTCTGTTGATTTGTTTTTTCGCAAGGGAAGGGGGTTGGAGTTGGCGCCTGCAGGGCGGGTACTGATGGAATACGCGCAAAAGATGCTGTATCTGGAAAAGCAGGCCAGCAATGCGGTTAGTCAGGCTGGTGGCAATACTGGTTTACTGCGTATCGGTAGTATGGAAACATTCGCTGCAGTTAGGTTACCTGGCGCATTAAAGCGGTTAAGAGTATTCCACCCTGAGTTGGATTTATCTGTCGAGACCAGTACGACTCAAGAGCTGCTGAATAAAGTGCTTTGTTGTAAATTGGACTGTGCATTTGTGGGCGGACCTATCGATCACAGTGATCTGTTAGTCGAACCCATATTGGTTGAAGAGCTTGTTCTGGTGCGCTCACGACTTCATCCGGATGCCTCGGGCACTCTTATACTGTTCAGAGAGGGCTGTGCTTATCGTGCTAAAGCCCTGGCATGGAAGCGCGAGTCAGGGCAGCAAATTGGAGAGGTCATGGAATTAGGTACTTTGGAGGGAATTCTGGGCTGCGTTACGGTGGGATTGGGCTGTACGCTGATGCCGCGAACCGTTGTAGAAAACTCAAGGTTTGCGGATGAACTGATTATTAAAGAAATTCCGGATCACCTGTCTCGTATCCCTACCGTTATGGTTTCTCATCGGGAAAGCCCGGCGATGCTCTGCATGGGGACCCTGGCTAATGCGGTGGTGGATTCCAGTGTGGCTGCATAGTCGCTAACGGTCAGTATCCGTTATGCTGATTAATCAGCGGGAAGATAGGCATTGTCGTTACCCGGTATTTATCGCGTTTTTAATTGAATCTGGAGGTTGTCAGTAAACCGGGTAAGTTCGGCTTGATGTTTGGCTGGGATAGCCGCTTGGATGATAACGGCGGTCTCGTAGGAAACTTCATTGACAGATCCCTGGTGAGTTGTAAGCCAGTGTCGGATATCCTGTTCCCGCGAGAAGTTACAGCGAATTTCGACGCTAATCATTTGTACATGCTGTTTAGTGGAGAGTTGCACCATTGCTAACTGAGCAGCATGACTGTATGCGCGAACGAGACCTCCGGCCCCTAACTTAATACCTCCAAAATAGCGGATGACTACCAGCATAACGTTGCCTATGTCTTTATGCTGAAGTACGTTCAGAATTGGCTTGCCTGCCGTTCCGCTCGGTTCGCCATCATCGGACATAGCAACTGTTTTCGGGCTATGAGGGGGGCCTATCAGGTAAGCCCAGCAGTGATGGCGGGCATCGGGATACTCTGCTCGCGCCTCATCCAGAACGGACATTGCAGTAGCTCGATCTCCGGCTGGACAGGCCCAGGCAATAAACCGGCTTTTCTTGATTTCGTATTCAATCACCGATCGTTTAGCGGGAACAGTGTAATCTGCCTCCGGCTGACCCGTATTGCCCTCAAAAGGATGATGGCTACTGCTGCGAGGTTGTTTCAATGATTTACTCTACCAGATTAAAGAGGAATGCCATCTGTCATGAGGCCATACAAGGTCTGCAATGCTATGTATAGAATGCAACCTCTAAAATACAAGGCATGATTTTTTTAATTGCGTGGGTTAAGCGGAACGCTATAAAACCCTATTCGTGGTGCAGAATCTGTGGGAAGGGTCCCATTGCTTGAGCAGTGCGACCCTTTGGCAAACCCTTATGCGGCAGCGACAAACTTTCCTTCCAGATAGCGGATAATATCGGAGGATTCGTACATCCACTTGACATCGCCACTTTCCTCAACAATTCTCAGGCAGGGGACCTTCACTTTACCCCCTCCCTCCAGAAGTTCCTGACGAAATAGCTCGTTACGCTTGGCATCTCGTGTTTCCACTTTCAGCGAATTGCGCTTCATGGCTCTTCGAACTTTGACACAGAAAGGACAGGCGGCATATTGATAAAGCGCTAGCTTAGATGTTTGCTGATCCAGTAACGCTTGTTGTTGTTCAGGGCGTTTGATACCTCTAGGTGTTGTCAGAAAGTCCAGTAGCAGAATTATGCGACCGAGAACCCATCGTATTGCAGCCATACAAGCCTCCAATTATAAACTCAATAAGCAGTTGCCGGAAAAACAACGAGCGGAAAAAGGGCGCATTTTAGCAGTCTTGACTGTGAAAATGGAGCCCTTTTTCCGCGTAAGTAATTAGACTTGCAGGCAGTCTTTCAGCTCTTCGTTTAACGTATTGATATTAAGTGTTTCTGCGCAAACTATTTCAAGGCGTGAATCCTTTCGCCAGGCAATAGGAGATACGACTTGTTCACCCAGAACCTGATTAATGAGTACCCATTCTTCGGCGGTTCGAAAAACCCCCTTAATGCGTTCCAGTGCCGGTTTAGATCGACACCAGTTACTGAGTCGATCTAAGTCGAAAATGTCATCGGCATGAAACCGCCAGCCATAGCTGTTTCTGTCATAACCGCTGCCGTTCAAAACAACGGGATGACCCGGCGTTGGCTCTTGGGTTGACTCGTTGGTTTCAGGCAACTGTGTGTGAGAATGGCTGTGTTCTGGTGCTTTTGCATGCGCATGAGCGTCCGGGTATTGAGCATTCAGATCAGCGCTGCCTAAGTCCAATACACTGATGTCAAAATATCCCTGTTGTGCTTTGATAACTCGCTCTTTGGGTGGAAACATTGAGTTGGCCCGCTGCTCCATTTCTTCGATCAGTGCTTGATCTGCCATATCTGTTTTATTCAATATCAGCACATCGGCCAGATTAATCTGATCCTGAAAAGTCTCGTGAGCCAGTATTTTGGAGTCCCTGAGGGCTCGCGGATCGACCAGACAGATGGTTGCCTGGATCTGTAGCGTTTCGGCAAAAGGCTCGCTGCGTAAAGTGTCGATAATACCGGCAGGGTGTCCTATCCCTGTCGGCTCAATAATAAGCCGGTCTGGTTTACTTCGCTGTAGCAACATCACCAATGACATTGTTAAGGGTAATCCCATGGTACAGCAAATACAGCCACCGGGTAGTTCTTTGATGGTTACGCCATCTTCAGGTTTGAAAGCTGTTTGGTCTATGCCTATCTGACCAAACTCATTGACCAGAACTGCCCACTTCTCGGTAGCAGGTTTCTGCTTCAGTAGCTGTTGTATGGCAGTCGTTTTTCCGACTCCCAGGAATCCCGTGATAATATTGACAGGGATATTCTTTAGCATGATTGGTTGGTCCGTATGGGTTTGATAGTAGAGGAGCCTGGAAGCATATTATTACCGGCTGAATAAGTCCTGTCATTATTCCAAAGTTGATTCATATCATTTTGCTTGCTTTGCTGTTCGGTTAGTTTGTTCTCAGGTTTGGGATGGACCCAATAGTTTCAGTGGTGCAGGATGTTATGATGACCTGTAATTGGAAAGCGATGGTAGGACTTCGAAAAGGTTGGCTAACCTTTTCTCTGCTGCTGTTTGCCAGTGCATTGGTTATTCAACCTCTGATTGCCACTAAAGTTCTAAAACCTGATGCCCAAGGGCGTTATGTTCTGGTTTGTACTCTTAACGGACTGCAAGCTCTTTCCGTTCAGGGCAGCGCTGTTAATGAGGAATCTTCGACCTCAGCAGCGTCTGTTCAGTACGACTGTCCCGCCTGCCTGCTAAACAGCATACTTGCTTCCTCTACCCATGATGGGGGAAATGTCTTTGGTGCTACGCCTGATCTTCATTATCAGGATATCAGGCCCGCCGAACAGGGTTATTCCCATCGTAGTATCTTCGCGCCTACCATGAGGGCGCCTCCTCAATACCTGAGTTGATTCCTGTATATCCGTGCATACTCGTTTCAGGCGTTGTTTTTCTCGTCTGCAGGGAGGCACGCTATGTAGATCCGGTAAAACGTTCGCATTGCTTTTGTAAAGCATTGCCTGGTTTTAAGTTCTGATTGGAATGATGCCGCTGTGAGTGTGGGTCAATTTTTGACTCAGGTTCAATACAGAGGCATGGAATGGGGAATATCATGGTAAAGCAGACTTCTGTACAACTGGCTAATAGTCAGCGCAAATGGCAAATAAACCAGCAACGTGCGCTAAATCAAAGTCGTATGAAACAACAAAGTATTCGTAGCCGAACGAGTTCCGACTATCGGCATAAAAGAATGCCATAACTAAGTATTCTGGCGAAAGGCCATAGCTACAAATATCTGCGGATAAGCCCATAATGCCCCATTAGGTCATTCAGTCTCAGGGCTTGTTCGCAGTTGTTTTCCCAGTGTTTCATTTGTTGGCCTTTGTTCAGTTTGTTGTTGTTCCTGGGCTTAGCTTTTCGACACTCGCGAGTAAAATCGCCAGATATACATTCCTCAGAGATCCATCTAACCGGACAGCAGGGCTAATACGTCGCCCCGCTGACTGTTGGCCTGGGCTTGCAGCGCGATTATTGATTGTTGAAGCAGGCGATTATGGATTAATTCACTGATAGCTTTTGCCACATCGCTATCTTCTATTGCGGAAGCCGACTTTGCCTGTTGCTCGTTGCTAATCTGCAAATTGTTGATAACACTATCCAATCGATTTCTAGAAGCTCCGAACTCGGCTGCAGCCGAATCGATAACACTCAGAGACTGATCTAAGGCAGACAGCGAGGATTCAAAGTGAGTCGGATCTGTGAGATCAAAGCTGTTTAAACCAAAATCATCCAGCCTTTGATTAAGATTAAAGCTGGGAACGCTGACGTTGTCGCCGGCCTGACTGCCTATCTGCAAATCTGTGGAACCCTGTTGTGCAAGAGGGCGTAATCCGTTAAAGCTGGTTGAGTTAATGCTCTCTTGTATTTGCAATAGTATTTGGTCTGCCTGTTGCTGCAATGACTGGCGGTCAGAGGAATTGAGAATACTGTTGCCCGACTGAATAGTTAGTTCTCGAAGTCGTTGTAAGCCGTCGCCAAGCTGCTGTAATCCCGCATCAGCAGTCTGCAATAACGATATTCCGCTAATAGCATTGGTGACAGCTGTATTCTGTGAGCGGATTTGAGTGTTTATTTTGACAGACACACCGAAACCAGCGACATCATCGCTGGCAGAGTTGATTCGCTTTCCACTGCTGATCTGTTCTGAGCTGCTTATCAGACGATTACTAATGGTTTGCGAGATAGAAGGGTTAAACTCGACCGCCATAACTGTTACATATCAGCCATTTGCTGTCTTAATTTAAGCTATCAATCAAAATAGTGATAAACAAAAAACACTGGTATTAGAGAGCCTTCTATCAATGTCCCTTGCTAATCCCTGTTTGTCTTTGTTTCTTATTATAGCTGTTCTGGACGAAAAGGAGGTCTAAACTCGAAATAGAGCCTAAAATCTGAGTCCTTTCGGAGGTTATGACTGCGCGATAAGCGTTGATAGAGAATATTTGAAGTGATCTCTAGTCGTTTTAGATTGACGCTGCATTTATCTAAAACTGGCAGGAATTTGAAGAGGTTATTGATGGAGAGTGGGAGCCGGACAAAATGGTTATCACCTGACTCCCCCATATTCGGTTGTCTGTTTTTTTCTCTGACAACTTTGAGTAGCTTCTATAGCTGCTAGATAGCCAAATACTGCTGTCTGAGATCCTCGTTGTCCAGTACCTCCTGAGCAAGGCCATCAAAGACCACTATTCCCATGTCAAGAATAATGGCTCGGTCAGCCAGCCGAAGAGCTGCGATGGCATTTTGCTCTACGATGATCGTGGTAATACCAAGATTTTTAATACTGTCCAATATGGACTCAATCTCGCGAACAATGACGGGAGCAAGGCCTTCGTAAGGTTCATCCAGCAGTAGTAGTTTGATGTCCCGTGCCAGGGCCCGACCAATTGCCAGCATCTGCTGCTCTCCTCCAGAGAGTGTGGTTCCTTCCTGATCCCTGCGTTCACCCAGTCGGGGGAAGTGGTCATAGATTCGTTCTATAGACCAGCCGACGGGCTCAGCAATCTGGGCTAATTCCAGGTTCTCCTGAACGGTTAATCCGGGAATGATATTACGGTCTTCAGGTACCAGAGCAATTCCGTTCTGGGCTGCTTCAAAGTTCTTCATGGTATGAATGGGTTTGTGATCCAGCCAGATCTCGCCTTTTTGTACTTCCGGGGTTGAAGCACGAGCAATTGAACGCAGAGTGGAGGTTTTTCCCGCTCCGTTACGGCCCAGTAGCGCGACTATCTCCCCCTCTCGGATATCGAAACTGACACCCTGAACAATGTAGCTTTCTCCGTAATAGGAGTGGATGTCCCACACGGAGAAAAACGCTGGATCGGAACCGGTGCTGGTAACTGTTCTTACCACGGGTGCGACTGGACTCATAAGTGTGCTCCTCCCAGGTAAGCTTCCTGAACTTTAGGGTTGCCACGAATTTCATCGGGTGTACCTTCGGCGATGATAGTGCCTTGGGCTAAGACCGATATGCGATCTGCAATGCTGAATACAACATGCATATCGTGCTCGATAATAATCTTGGTCATACCGCCTTCTTTGATTTTTTTCAGGGTGTCGATGGTACGGTTAGTGTCATGGCGCGCCATCCCCGCTGTTGGCTCATCCAGCAATAACAGTTTGGGGTGCTGGATCAGACACATAGCCAGTTCCAACCGGCGCTTATTTCCTCTAGACATGCTCCCAGCCAGGTTATGGGCCTGATCTTCCAGAGAAACCTCTTGAAGAAACTTCATTGCTTCTTCTTCAAGGTCATTTTCTTTTTGCAGGCTCTTAAATGCATTAAAGGTGAAGTCTCCATCACGACTCGCCAGGGCTGGTACCATTACATTTTGCAAGATAGTCAGGTCTTCGAAAATGGCAGGTGTCTGGAAGACCCGGGAAATACCCGCCTGATTTATCTCAAAGGGTTTTTTACCGGTAATCATTTCACCGTTAAATGTGACAGAACCTGTATCGGGGGTTAGTTGCCCGATACAGACATTAAGCATGGTGGATTTGCCGGCACCGTTAGGTCCGATAATAGCGTGAACGGTTCCTTCTTTAACTGTCAGGTTGAGGTCGTTAAGCGCTTTCAGTCCACCAAAGGTTTTCAAAACATTTTTTACTTCTAATACTGTATTGGACATTTGCTAGGCTCCCTCTCTCACCGCTTCAGTAGTGCTATCATCACTTTGTCCGCTGGACTTACTGAATTTGGATTTAATTTTGTCGATACCTTCCATTATTCCTCCTGGGAGGAAAGCAACGATCAGCATAAACAGAATACCCAAAGTCAAATGCCAGCCTTCACCAACAAACGGGCTGGTGATGAAGACCATAAATTCCTGTAGCCAGGAGGGAAGGAAGTCAAAAAATCCGTGCAATACGGTTTCATTTATAGCCGAGAAAATATTCTCGAAGTACTTGATAATGCCAACGCCAAGCAGAGGGCCAATCAGTGTTCCAACACCACCTAAGATGGTCATCAGGACGACTTCTCCAGAGGCTGTCCATTGCATCCGTTCCGCACCAGCCAGTGGATCGGTCACGGCCATCAGAGAGCCAGCCAGACCCGCGTACATGCCTGAGATCACAAAGGCTGTCAGCAGGTAGGGGCGGGTGCTATACCCGGTATAGCGCATCCGTGTCTGATTAGATTTTATCGCTCTTAATTTCAGTCCAAATGGGGAGCGGAAAATCCGCAACGAAACGTAAAACGCTATTATCAGGAATGCCGCACATACATAGAAGCCAGAATATCCACTCATACTTAAACCGAATAATTCAGTGGTAGGAAGACCTTCTGTTACTGCAGTATCAAAGATTCGAGGATCATCTCTCTCCAGTTGCAGGCCAGTCTCACCATTGGTTATTGGTGTTAGTACGGAGTAAGCCAGATTGTAGGACATCTGGGCAAAAGCCAGCGTGAGTATGGAAAAGTAAATCCCGGAGCGGCGTAAGCTGATAAACCCAATAATGGCGGCAAAAACACCGGCGAACAGGACACTAAAGAAAATGGCCGGTAGCACGTTCATTGTCAGTAGTTTGAAAGACCAGACCGCCGTATAGGAGCCTACACCCAGAAATGCAGCATGTCCAAATGACAAGTAGCCAGTCAATCCAAACAGAATATTGTAGCCAATTGCGAAAACACCGAAGATCGCAAATTTCTGTAACAGGTCAGGGTATGCGGCCCCCAGAGGACTCATCCAAATAGGCATCGTAAGAATAGCTGCTGCGAAGACGACCATTATCAGCCATTCGGGCATCATTTTAAGTTTATTCATGATTAATCCTCCATCACCCCTTTCTTACCCATCAGGCCTCGGGGTCTGACTAGCAGAATGACCACAGCTACCAGGTAAATTATGATCTGGTCTATGCCGGGTAAGATCGATTTGATTTCATTCATTGAAGCAAAAGACTGCAATATGCCCAGTAAGAAACCAGCGGCAACGGCTCCTTCCAGAGAGCCCATCCCGCCGACAACTACGACGACGAAGCTAAGCACCAGAAAGTCCATGCCAAGGTGATAATCAGGAGGTAGAATGGGAGCGTACATGACACCTGCTAACCCTGATACGACGGCTGCCAAGCCAAAAATAATCGTGAAGCGACGTTCGATGTTGATACCCAACAGTCCGACTGTTTCCTTGTCATGGATACCTGCCCGAACGACCATTCCGAAGGTGGTGAGTTTCAGGAACGCAAACACCGCACCAATAACGATAGCGGCAAATGCCAGATAGATGAGTCGCCACCAGGGGTATACCACAGAGTCTCCCAATCCGATGGCTGCTCCAATGGCTGCGCTGCCTGAAACAATGTCCGGAGCAGGGGCCGGTATTGGATTCGCGCCAAAAATGGACTTGATGATTTCCTGTAAAACGATTGCCATACCAAATGTAAACAGGATTTGCTCAGCATGAGAACGTTTATAGAAGTGGCGAATCAGGCCTCGCTCCATAACCAGTCCGATAACCAGCATGACAGGCACCGCCAGGACTAAGGATATCGGTACCGAGTAGTCAATGATCATGGTTCCGGTATCACCGAACCAGATTTCCAGATAGGGTTGTTCCTTGAATGCTTCAAAAAAGGTAATGCTTTCGTCTTTTACCTTTTTTGACATTGTCAGCAGTTGATTAAAGGATACGGCACAAAATGCACCGAGCATGAAGATCGCACCGTGGGCGAAATTGACGACCCCTAGTGTTCCAAATACTAGGGTTAGGCCAAGAGCGATCAGTGCATACGCACCGCCCTTATCGAGCCCATTAAGCACTTGAAGAAAAATTGTGTCCATATCTCTCAACACTTATTGTTTTTGTTTATAAAGAGTGCGGATGTACCCACCGAGCCTGGGGCTCGGCGAGCATTACAGCGTTACAGCAGTACTACTGGAGCCTGCCGGGTGTTGTATTCAACCAACAGGCTCCTTAAGGGCTGATTCAGACTTCGTATGGGCCTAGCTCACCGCCAAAGATCTTAGCGTCGTATTCCACTTGAGCGCGAGGCACTTCCTGAACAATTTCCAGGAGATCGAACTGGCTGCTTGGATTTTGATTACCTTTCACAACCAAGACATCCTTGAAGCACTGGTGGTCTTCAGCACGGTATTCCGTTGGACCGTTCCCCATGCCGTCGAATTTAAAGCCTTCAAGCTGCTTAATGACTTCTGGTGGATAGAAAGTACCAGCCATTTCACACGCGTTGGCATAAAGCAGTGTTTGCACATAGCAGGTGTGTGCTGCCTGAGAGGGTGGGAATCCATACTCCTGGCCAAATGCCTTAACAAACGCCTGAGACCCTGCGTCCTGTAAAGCCCAGTTCCAGTTGGTTGTTCCCAGAATCCCCTTGATATTTTCTCCGGCACCCTGTGCCATCAAGCGCGAGAACAGCGGAACGATTATCTGGAAGTCCTTTCCGTTAACGTTTTTATCCCTCAGACCGAATTGAATTGCCTGGGTCAGGGAATTGATCATGTCCTTACCGTAGTGGTTCAGGATCAACACATCGGCGCCCGAGTTGAGTACTGGAGTGATGTACTGAGAGAAGTCCCCGGCACCTACGGGGGTGCGTACCGTTTTAGCCGTTTCCCAGCCCAGAGCTTCAGTCGTGTTTTTGATAGACTCTTCCTGAGTCCAGCCCCAGGTATAATCAGCTGTCAGATGGTAAGCGCGACGGTTTGTGCCGTACTCACTTTCCAGTACCGGGCCAAGAGCGGCTCCTGACATATAAGCATTGAAGAAATGACGGAAACCGTAACGGCGCTTATCCTTACCGGTTGTGTCATTGGAGTGGGTCAGACCAGCCATAAAGATTACGCCCATTTCCTGAGCCAGTCCTTGTACTGCTACCGCAACACCTGAAGACGAACCGCCGGAGAACATGATAACACGGTCTTTTTCGATCATTCGTTTGGCGGATGCACGTGCCGCATCGGACTTTGTTTGGGTATCACCAGTTACAAACTCTACCTTTTTACCCAGAATGCCGTTACCTGTCAGGTTCATGGGCTTCATGGTTTGCATCATGCCGCCGTCGCCTTCGCCATTGAGGTGCTTAACGGCCAGTTTGAATGCGCGCAGCTCATCAGCCCCTTCATCGGCATATGCACCACTTTGCGGGACGTTAAATCCGATCGTTACGGAGCTTGCGTTACCTGGATTATTACGAAAATCTTTTGCTGCCCAGGCATCACGGGTATAAAACATCGGCATTGCGCTTGCTGCACCCAGTGCGGCACCGGACTTTAGTACCGTCCGGCGGGAACAGGAAGAACCATTTTTCTTGTCAGTACTCATTCTTATTTTTCTCCACAAAAAAGGAAAAGGGTCAAACCGTTTTCAGCATTTAATGTTTAGGATTTAGAGTTAACCACCCGCTACTGCGTAATTTGGGTGTAGAAATGGGACTAGCGTTTATCACAAAATCAGTGTCACCTTAATTTTAATAATTGTGAACACGACTAAAGGCGAATGCGGAAACACAACGAGTTGTGCAAAAGTTGACGTATAGGTAAGAATATTGCGAGTGTCTGGCAGCCATGCCAGATAGTAAATGATGGTGATGATATTGTGGTGCGTTGCGGTATAGGATTGGCTTTAACAGAAAGTCTGAAGTTACTTTGATTGTATCTGAAAGCAGGGTATAGAAAGGATTGAGGTCAGTGATATTTTTCAGCTATGAATAACAGAGTTTTTGCTGCACTGCCTAAAAATTGAGCGAAGCGTTGGCTGAAATTATAGTGCTCGATTGATAATGGACCGATAAAAACCGGATAACAGAGCAGCTGTTTCGAGCAAGTTCATCATTCGTCACGGGTATTATACTTTTGGCTAAGTCCTTAGCTGTTTGAGTGTTTTCCAGGTTTTTAAATCACTTGTGTGAGGTCATACAGCAGCTCTGGATGTTGGAGGGAGCGCAATAAAAAGCCGCGCTCTGTGCTCCAGTTTCAGAGCAAAGAGTACGGCCTTTTGTTACTGATATAGATTTGGCTTCTGAGTTAGCGTTCCTTAATCTATAGTGCGGCTATCTTATCGTGCTGCTCCTGCAGTTTGCCATGGGCCGATTTTGCTGCTTCCAGTTTCTCGCGTTCTTTAGCGATAACTGCCTCAGGTGCGTTGGAGACGAACTTTTCATTGCTGAGTTTACCTTCAACACGACCGACTTCTTTCTGTAATTTTTCCAGCTCTTTCTGCAGTCGGGAGAGTTCAGCAGTTTTGTCGATCAGTCCAGCCATGGGTACCAGTACTTCCATGTTACCAACCAGCTGAGTGGCTGACATCGGGGCCTCATCGTCAGCATTCAACCAGGTAATACTGCTTAATGCCGCTAGCTTGCTCAGGTAGGTTCGGTTAGCTTCCAGTCGGGCCTTATCTTGGTCGTTGCCGTTCTGGAACAATACTGGCAGCTCTTTGGCGGGTGATATACCCATTTCTCCACGAATGTTACGCACTCCGCTAATGACACCTTTCAACCATTCAATCTCAGCTTCCGCTGCCGGATCCTTTTTGTCTCCATTGGCTACGGGGTAGGGCTGACTCATGATAGTGTCACCCTCTTTGCCCGCCAGGTCTCTGATCTGCTGCCAGATTTCTTCTGTAATATAAGGCATGATCGGGTGTGCCAGACGAAGCAGTGTTTCCAACACACGGACCAGGGTACGACGAGTACCACGCATTGCCTCAATGCCAGCCTCTTCGTCCCAGAGAACAGGTTTGGATAGTTCCAGATACCAACCGCAGTATTCATTCCAGATGAAGTCGTACAGCGTTTGTGATGCCATATCAAATCGGTATTCATCGAAGTGCTTAACAACTTCTGCTTCAACTTCCTGGAGTCTGCTGGCAATCCACCGGTCAGCCAGTGAGAGTTCAATATCGCCGCCATTCTGACCGCAGTCTTTCCCTTCTGTGTTCATCAGCACATAGCGGGCGGCGTTCCAGATCTTGTTGCAGAAGTTACGATAGCCTTCTAAGCGCTTCATATCCCAGTTAATGTCGCGCCCGGTTGAGGCCAGTGCTGACAGAGTAAAGCGCAGAGCATCGGTACCATGGGCGGCGATGCCTTCCGGGAACTCTTTCTTGGTCCGTTTGCCAATCTTGGCGGCCAGCTGTGGCTGCATCATGTTTCCGGTGCGCTTTTCCAGCAGGTCGGGCAGGCTGATACCGTCAATCATATCCAGCGGATCGATGACATTGCCCTTGGACTTTGACATCTTATCGCCACTTTCGTCGCGGATCAGGCCGGTCACGTATACGGTTTTGAAAGGCACCTGTGGCTTGCCGTTTTCATCTTTCATGATGTGCATGGTCATCATGATCATGCGAGCAACCCAGAAGAAGATAATGTCGAAACCGGTAACCAGTACATCGGTTGGGTGGAACGTCTGCAGGCGCTGAGTGTTTTCAGGCCAGCCCAGGGTGCCGAAAGTCCATAGTGCAGAGCTGAACCAGGTATCCAGTACATCGTCGTCCTGACGGAGTTCCAGTTCCGGGTCCAGGTTGTATTTTTCCCGGGCTGCGTCTTTGTCATTGGCTACGTAGACGTTCCCTTCATTGTCATAGAAGGCCGGGATCCGATGGCCCCACCACAGTTGACGGGAGATACACCAGTCCTGAATGTCGCGCATCCAGGCAAAATACATGTTTTCATACTGCTTGGGTACAAACTGGATATCACCGTTTTCTACGGCTTCAATCGCGGGCTTGGCCAGGGTTTTAGCATCGGCGAACCACTGGTCAGTGAGCATGGGCTCGATGACTACACCGCCCCTGTCGCCGTACGGGACGGTCATGTCGTTTTCTTCTATCTTGACTAACAGTCCGGCCGCTTCCAGATCGGCGACGATTTCGCGGCGAGCAGCAAAACGCTCCATACCACGGTATTTTTCGGGGATAAATCCGCTGATCTCGTCGTTGACGCTGCCATCAGTATTAAAAGTCTGGGCTTCGTCACGGATATCCGCATTGAGGGTCAGCACATTAATCATGGGTAGTTTGCAGCGTTTACCCACTTCGTTGTCATTGAAGTCATGGGCGGGGGTGATTTTTACACAACCACTGCCTTTTTCCATGTCCGCGTGTTCATCGGCAACGATGGGGATGCGACGGCCAACCAGCGGTAGTTCGATAAATTTACCAATCAGATCCTGATAGCGCTCGTCTTCAGGATTAACGGCAACACCCGTGTCACCGAGCATGGTTTCAGGGCGGGTAGTGCCAACCACTATATGGTCTTCACCGGCTGCGGTTTTAGTACCGTCTGCCAGCGGATAGCGCAGATACCACATCTTTCCTTTAACTTCTTTGTTCTCGACTTCAAGGTCGGAGATGGCTGTGTGTAGCTTGGGGTCCCAGTTGACCAGGCGCTTGCCGCGATAGACCAGGCCTTCGTCATAGAGACGAATAAATATCTCCTGTACCGCATGATAAAACCCTGAGTCCATGGTGAAGCGCTCGTTGTCCCAATCCACCGAGTTGCCTAAGCGGCGCATCTGATTGGTGATCGTTCCACCAGACTCTTCCTTCCATTCCCAGATTTTTTCGATAAAGGCATCACGCCCCAGGTCATGGCGCGTTTGCTGGCTTTCTGCCGCAAGCTTTCGCTCAACCACCATTTGTGTAGCGATACCTGCATGGTCAGTACCGACTTGCCATAGAGTGTTGTTGCCCTGCATACGCTTATAACGTGTCAGAGCGTCCATTATGGTGTGCTGGAATGCATGACCCATATGCAGGCTGCCAGTGACATTGGGCGGCGGAATCATGATGCAGTAGGAGTCGCCTTTGCCCTGAGGTGCGAAGTAGCCTTTCTCTTCCCAGGTCTTATACCAGGAGCGTTCGATTTCGTGTGGCTGGTAGGTCTTTTCCATGAAATAGGGTCTTCAAACTGATTGCTGGTTGCTGAATAGGGTGGGGGATGCTCTCCCGACAGAACAGGCGATTATACTATGACATCTGGTGGCGGGGTAGCTGTAGGTTACAGATTGATTCTTGAGCCATGCCTGGTATGCAGGTTTCTTGATAACAGGGTTAATTTTTCTTTCGCATATCATTCATATGAATGTCGTACCCCGCTTTCTTGTAATGGCGAAAATTACACCGGGTTGCTTCCAGAATATTTTGCTCCTGGACGACTATTTCAATAATGCGGTTGAAAGACAGAGCCTGATCAGGTATTTCCAGATCGAAATTCAAAAAAATGTCTTTGTGTGTTGGCTGTGCATCACCGTAGCCAATCTCAATCGGGGACTCTAACCCTTCGGCTACAAGGCTGTGGGGAAGGAATGCCTGGTCCTGGTAATCCCAGATACGATTATCCAATAGCTTGGCTTGCTGCTCGGAGGCGGCGCGAATGTACACCTTATGTCCCAGGCTGACGATTTTTTCCAGAAGCTTGTAAAGGAAATGGATCCGGGCCTCCACGTCGGAGGAGGGGAGTACATAAAAATCACATCTAGCCATTGCTAAACCAAATCATCAAATTCCCGTCGGACTGCAGGGGGTAACAGCCTTCGGTGTCAAAACCGAAGGCTGAAGTTCCGGTTAGGCGGTTCGGTCAATCAGATATTGGGTGAGTAAGGGGACGCAGCGTCCTGTAGCTCCTTTTTCCTTGCCGCTGCTATTCCAGGCAGTACCGGCAATGTCAACGTGAGCCCAGCGGTACTTTTTGGTGTAACGGGACAGGAAGCACGCAGCGGTTATCGTGCCGGCTGGCCGGCCGCCAATATTTGCCATATCGGCGAAGTTGCTGTCCAGTTGTTCCTGATAGTCATCCCAGAGCGGTAATTGCCAAGCTCTGTCGTTAGCGTATTGACCCGCTTCCAATAGTTCAGCTGCAAGTTCATCGTTGTTGCTTAACAATCCGGAAGCTTTGTGGCCCAGGGCCAGAATACAGGCTCCGGTCAAGGTCGCGATATCCACGACAGAGGAGGGTTCAAACCGCTCCGCATAGGTTAATGCGTCACACAGAACCAAACGTCCTTCTGCATCGGTATTGAGTATTTCAACTGTCTGGCCGGACATGGTGGTAACAATATCGCCCGGTTTGGTCGCTTTGCCACTGGGCATATTTTCGGCAGCAGCGATGACTGCAGTCACATTGAGTTCCAGATCCATTTCAGCAATAGCAGCCATGGTTCCTAATACGCTGGCGGCGCCACACATATCAAACTTCATTTCGTCCATTCCGGCACCCGGCTTCAGGCTTATGCCGCCAGAATCGAAGGTAATTCCTTTTCCGACCAACACGTGAGGTTGCTCGTTTTCATCTGTGCCCTGGTATTTTAATACGATTAGCTTGGCCGGCTCTTCACTTCCAGCGGATACAGACAGTAAGGACTCCATTCCGAGCGCTTTCATATCTGATTCTTCAAGCACCTCCAGCGAAAATGCAGGATTTTCTTCTGCCAGTTTCCGCGCCTGCTCAGCCATATAAGTCGGTGTGCATATGTTTCCCGGGAGGTTGCCCAGATCGCGGGTCAAACTCATACCGTTGGCGATAGCTGCGCCTTCAACAACAGCCAACGAACCTGTTTCATCATCCTCTTCGTCGAGACAGATTGAAACGCTCTGTAGTTTCAGAGCTGTCGGTTCAGTGCTTTTCAGGCTATCAAAGCGATAGAGGCCGGCGCTGACAGTTTCTACCAGCTTACGGGTTTGCCAATAACAGTCACGGTCGTTAGTGGCTTCAAGATCCAGGCAAAAAGTGGCGTCTGAGCATTGGATGTTTTTGATGACTGATAAGGCAGCCTGGACTATTTTAAGATAGTTGTTGTCATTGCGATCTTCTGCTTTTCCCAAACCAATCAGAAGTGTACGTTTTGCAGCAACTCCCGGGATAGCTCGTAACAAGAGAGTCTCAGTTTTTTTTCCGGTAATGTCACCGGATTCCAGTACCCCACTTATATAACCATTTGCAGCTTCATCCAGAATCTGAGCGATGGCGCCTAATACACCTCCGTCACCCACTCCGATAACTAAACACTGAGATTCAAGTTGCTCTGGACTTCCACTGGTTATTTTAAATTCCATAATTACTCCGCAAGACTTTACTTCGGCTTTAGTAGATAATGCCGCTGCTTAGCGCGACCATATTAGTTGCCGTGTGATTTCGCCACGAGTGTACGTCAAAATTGCTTTTTTTGCAGATATTATCTGGATGTCTTGGGGTAAGTTTTTAAGGTATGGGGATTCGGACAGACAGTGATTGTATTTCGGTATCTATCTAAAGAAGTCTTATATAGCATGTCGGCCGTGACCCTGGTTGTACTGGTTATAATCATGAGCGGGCGTTTTATCAGCTACCTGTCAGATGCGGCTGCCGGGGAAATCACAGCTGATGTACTGTTTCAGCTGATTGGTTATCGAGTTCCAGGTTTTTTGGAGTTGATTTTACCGCTTGGACTGTTTCTAGGTATTCTGCTTTCTTACGGTCGCCTCTATATTGAAAATGAAATGACAGTGCTGAATGCCTGTGGTTTCAGCCCTAATCGATTACAACGAATAACACTTGGTCCTAGTATTCTGGTGGCTATACTGGTGGCGGTTTTCAGTCTTTGGCTGACGCCTCTCGGAGCTTCCAATGTGGAGCGAATTCTGGAGGAGCAGGAAGCCCTGACCGAGTTTGATACACTAGCGCCCGGGCGGTTTCAGGAAACGACTACGGGTCGTCGGGTTATTTATACCGAGGATCTGGTCGACAATCGCACCCGTTTAAACAGTGTCTTTATTTCAGAGAAAAGCAAAGATCTGCATGATCCTACTTTAAGCCTGATTGTTGCGGAAAAAGGAAAGCAGTATATAGATCCTGAAACAGGCTTTCGTTTTCTTTTGTTGGAAAATGGATACCGCTACGAGGGGGTGCCGGGTCAACCGGACTACCGAAAGATCAGCTTTGAGCAGTACGGCGCCAGGATGAGGGAGTCTACCGTCCAGCAGCGGGTACAAAAAATAGAAACGATTCCCACACTTGAGCTGATAGGATCAGATCGTCAGGATTTTCAGGCCCAGTTGCAGTGGCGTCTGTCGTTGCCGCTACTCTGCATTGTCGTAAGTATTCTGGCCGTTCCGTTGAGCAAGGCCAACCCCCGACAGGGGCGTTTTGCGCGGTTACTCCCTTCGATTCTACTCTACCTGGGGTATTTAAGTATTCTCACCAGTGTTCGTAGCAGCCTGGAAAGAGGTGATCTGGAGTTTGCCGGCAGTCTTTGGATGGTCCATCTGGCGTTTTTGTTATTTGCACTTAATTTACATTTTCTGGGCCATTACTGGTCTCGATGGTTTGGTCAGTTAATCTCAAAATTTTGGCAACTTATGCCCAAAGGACAGTCATGAAGCAGCTCGACCGCTACATAGGTAAGACTGTGTTGTCATCCTGTCTGGTTGTTATGCTGACAATTACCGGACTGGATTCTTTATTCGCATTTATTGCCGAGCTGGAGGATGTCAGCAGCAATTACCCATTGACTTCGGCAACTGTCTATACGCTGTTAACGGTTCCACGGCGTTTGATTGAGTATATGCCAATGTCGATCATGGTTGGCTCATTGGTCGGGTTGGGAGTTCTTGCCAACGGGTCGGAGCTAACGGTGATGCGTGCGGCTGGTATCAGCAAATACCGTATTCTAGGCTCAGTCATGATACCGGTACTGTTATTAGTGCTGGTGTCGGGGGTTATTGGTGAGTACGTTGCTCCAAAAACCGAACAGGCCGCGATAGCTAAGCGTGCTGCTGTGTTCGGGGGAACAAGAGCAATTGGCACTAAACATGGCATTTGGCACAGAGAAGGTAAGTGGTTTCTTCATATTAATGCGGTTAAACCTGATGGGAATTTACTTGGAGTTACGCTTTATGAGTTTAACGAACAAGAGGAATTGGCTTCAGCAGGATTTGCCCAGCAGGTCGATTACCTGAACGATAACTGGGTTCTGAAGAATTTCCGTATTACTTATTTTGAGGAAAACCGCACCCGTGTAGCGCTGTTTAATGAGCAGATATGGTCAGTAAGCTTGGAGCCAGAGCTGCTAAGTGTTTTGTCCGTGTTGCCTGACAATATGTCCATGAGGGGGTTGTATCGCTACAGCCAATATATTGAGGAACAGGAAATAGATGCTTCGCCTTATGTTCTTGCGTTTTGGAAAAAGTTCTTTCTGCCTCTGGGGATTTTTGCGCTGGTATTGGTAGCAATATCGTCTGTGTTTGGATCTCTTCGCTCAGTAACCATGGGGCAGCGAATAATGGTGGGCGTGATGATCGGGATTGTATTTAAGATCTTTCAGGATCTGTTGGGCCCTGCCAGCACCGTATATGGTTTCTCTCCGCTAATATCAGCTCTGATGCCTATTTTTATCTGCTTTGTTGCCGGCAGCTGGCTATTACGACGTAGTGGTTAACCTGGTGGTTTGGGAGATCGTCCGGGGTGGTCAGCGGATCGGTCATTTCTTTCTTTTTGGTAAGACAACCAGCTGAGTTTCAGAGTATCTATCATGCCAGGTGAGCCCCTGCTTATCGATAAGCATCCACCAAAAGCCCATTCCCAGGCAGAGTAGGGAGAAGCCCGCCGTGAAAAACCGTAGAAGCGCTTGCATCAATGTGATGCTATAGCCTTCACTCGACTGAACACGTAAACGCCAAGCCAGCATCCCTATCGTTTGGCCTCTGCGAGTCCAGAAGCCAGCAAAAAACAGAAAGGTTACGAGAAACAGGGTACTGTTAAAAACAGGCCCCTTGACTGCTTCACCCTGATTGAGTGCAACACCGATAGCGCCAACGATCATCCATAAAGCAATGACAACCAAGCTGTCGTAGACTATAGCTCCGAGGCGACGATATAAGGGAGCGTTGGGTAATCTGGCTGGCGACTCTGGAAATTTATGCACTGGGTTTCTCTGTTATCGACTGGGAATGCTCGTCAGCCACCTTGAGTTTTTAGGTGTGTCAGGCCTAAAAACTGATTTCTGAGGGCTGTCTGGAAATAATCCGGGAGACTGACTGATAAAAAGCAGCAAGGATACTGATAGAGGCGGCCGTACTCAATAGCTGAGTGTATAAGGTTTTTCACGGATATTACTTGCAGGTGCAGCCATGTCTGGTAGCTCTTGATAGGAGCTATTGATTTACTGGTACCTGGTAGCAGCTATCGATTGTCTTCGAGTAGTTCTATCTTATATCCATCCGGATCCTCAACAAATGCCAGAATCGTAGTGCCATTTTTCATTGGGCCGGCATCACGAATAACTTTACCGCCTTTACTTTTTATCAGGTCGCAGGCTTTGTAAACATCATCGACTCCTACCGCGATGTGTCCATAAGCATTGCCGATCTCATAAGCGGATACATCCCAGTTGTGAGTGAGTTCAAGCACTGTTTGTTCGGATTCTTCACCGTATCCTAAAAATGCGAGGGTGAATTTCCCACCAGGATAGTCTTTGCGTCTGAGCAGCCTCATTCCTAATAGGTCGGTATAAAACGAAATCGACTTTTCCAAGTCGGTAACACGTAGCATGGTGTGCAGTATGCGCATGGAATACTCCTGTTGGTTCATGAATGAAGTGTACAACAGGTTTTGCCAAATATGGATATCAGGCCCCGGACTGATTCATATAACAACCGGAAGCTGTAATGAAGCAGTCCCTTGTACTGTACAGTCCTGGTTGCCATGCTTATAATCCAATCACGCCACATGCTTATTTTATTTAGCTATATACTAAGGAACCTATGAATAAGTCCATTGTGTTCTCTGCGGGCTCTGGAACAGTCAGATGCCAGGAAGACAGCGCAGATGAATGTTCTGATAACGGTGTTCTGTTTTTTAGCTTGCCGTATAGTGGAGTTCTTTAAAGGCGTTCATTCCGTGATCTTATGTTCGTGATAGTCGGGTGGCACATGTTTCAGGATATGACTAAAAATTTGAATCAATCTATGGGGCCCATCAAGGACCTTGTTGATATACAAACCAGGATGCTGGAAGAGCTTACCCGCTTGCAAATGGAGTGTGTAAAAAACTGTGTTGAGGCAACCATGCTTCAAACCAAGGATTTACCCAGTTGCCATTCTGCAGAGGATGTTGTGAGCCTGCAGCAGAAGTATGTGCGGGAGTTGGAAGAGACTCTGCGAAATGCAAGTAGCAAGAATCTCAAAGCGTTCAATGACGCTCGGGAACAGATGGAACGAGTCACTCAGGATGCCTACAGCGCCTTCGCACCGAAGAAGTGATAATCAGTTCTTTCCAGGAATCTTGCGGTTAAGTAGTTTTCAATAACAAACAAGGCAGTCATCGCCTTCTTCTTGTTGTTTGGGAATGAGACTCCAGTAAAACTAGGATGAACGTATATTCTGTGTTTGTAACGCTTATGTGCAGCTATAGTCCATACCTTAAAGTAAAGTTATATCTGGTTGTCAAAGCGCCTTGATAGCAATGTAGTGGGATTCAAAGACTATCAACAAAATATCAACCCCTTAGAGTTTATGACGTGAAAACAGCGCTTTTTTATGGTTCTACAACCGGTAATACTGAAGATATTGCTGAGCAAATACAGCGAAGCATGGAGGACGTTGAGCTTTTTGATGTTGCTGAAGATTCCCTCGATCAGCTTGAAGGCTATGATCTGATTATACTGGGTATACCTACCTGGGATTACGGTGAGATCCAGTCTGAGTGGCAAGATATCTGGGATGAAATAGATACGATTGACTTTCACGGAAAAACAGTAGCGCTTTACGGTCTTGGAGATCAGATTGGCTATGGTGAGTGGTTTTTGGATGCCATGGGTTTGTTGCATGATAAGGTCAAAGCACAGGGAGCGAGGGTTATAGGGTATTGGCCAGTAGAAGGTTATGATTTTGAAGAATCAAAGGCTGTGACTGCAGATGGCTGCCTGTTTGTCGGGTTGGCTATCGATGAAGACTGTCAGCATGAGTTGACTGAAGAAAGAGTAGAGACTTGGCTTGCGAAGCTGAAAGTAGAATTAGAGCAACTTTGAGTATTTCGAATCTAACCGCAGAGGTGGGGTGTTTTGGCTAAACCTGGACGAACCGGAGCCATTCGGATTTATTATGCAGCAGGCTATTCATGGAATGGAGTTAAGCAATGTTGGCGCCATGAGGCCGCTTTTCGACAAGAGCTTATGCTCTGCTTGCTGCTGTTTCCGTTGAGCTTCTATGCAACCTCTGATTTGGCCGAGACCGCGCTGCTGATTGCGTCATTATTTATCGTGCTGTTGATGGAATTAGTTAACTCTGCAATCGAAGCTATTGTGGATCGGATAGGTTCCGAGCATCATGAACTCTCGGGGCGAGCGAAGGATATTGGCTCAGCGGCAGTGTTGTTTTCATTATTGCTTGTTGTTGTGGTTTGGGGGCTGATTATAGCGAAAAACTGGTTGTTATGATTAGTTGTTGTGATAAATGGGGATTCGGCTCTTGGTTGGAATAAATGCAAGCAAGGCATTTAAATAGTCAGCCGAGCGTGTGAATTAATATCGATAGTCTACTAGTGTTTACTGATAAGCGATTCAGATGAACTTTGGTTCTTGATAGCAAGCCGGGTAGCATTTTTGGTGAATAATATTATGTATAAGCTTAATACAGTTAATCAGTTCAGAATATTACTTGGGGTGCTGCTCTGTCTTACGCTCCAGTTTTTGGCTCCTTCGTTGGTTCGAGCCTCTGTGGCAGAGCCTAATGAGGTGATAGAAGAGCGTTTTCAGTCGATTCAGGGATTGATTGAAAATAAGGTTCTGGTCCCGGGGATGTCTGAAGAGGCGTTGTTGGAGCTTATGGATCAAGAGCTCTCTCCCGTGTTTGACTTCCCTAGAGTGGCTCGTAAAGTCATGGGTAAGTTTGCCCGCAACGCAAGCAAGGATCAGCTGAGCCGGTTCACGGGTATATTCAAGAAGACGCTGATAGCAACCTATTCGAAGGGGTTGGAGCAAATAGATCAGCTGGACCATGTTGAGGTAGAGAAGACTGTATTGGATAAAAAGGGTACTCGGGCGAAAGTATCTTCCTACGTGGTTTTGAAAAATGGGCAAAAATACCAGGTGGTTTACTCGCTGTTTTTAAAAGAAGGTCGTGGCTGGCTGGTGGAAAATATCAACGTTGAAGGGGTTAATATCGGTGTTGTTTTCCGCAATCAATTTGCCCATTACATGGAGCAGTATAATCAAAGCATTGATAAGGTACTTACTCACTGGGGAGAGTAGCGTAATTTCTTTTCCAGATTTTAAGAATCCTGTGGCCTGACAGCCCGTAATTGGTAATGACCGGTGATATTTTTCACCGGCCATGCTTGCTTGTTATCAAGTGTTTCCGCCGGTTCTTGTTCTTTTTTCGGCAGCCGATCAGCGTTAATTCTGGCAGCCTTTCTGTATAGCTATTCAAACACTTCTCTCATTCAGTTAAAATGCCGGGTTTCGTTGATCCAGGCTCTAGTTACTCATGATGGAAGTAAATCCGATACAGCTGCGCATCAAAGATATTCAGGAGCGCACCCAAACTCTTAAAGGTTATCTTGATTACGAGCACAAAAGCGAGCGCCTTGTGGAAGTGGAGCGAGAGCTGGAAGAGCCTACGGTCTGGGATGATCCGGAGCGGGCGCAGGCTTTAGGTAAAGAGAGAGCGTCCCTTGAGGGGGTCGTTAAAACCATTGACGATCTGGAATCCGGTAGTGCTGATGCGCAGGACTTATTGGACCTGGCGGTTGAGGAGCAGGACGAGGATACGGTGTCTGAGGTTGAATCTGAACTTGATGCTTTAGGTGCAAGACTGGATACCCTGGAGTTCCGCCGAATGTTCTCCGGTGAGATGGATGCAAACAATGCTTTCCTGGATATCCAGTCAGGTTCTGGAGGAACTGAAGCCCAGGACTGGGCCAACATGATGCTTCGCATGTTTCTGCGCTGGGGAGAGGATAAAGGCTTTAAGGTTGAGCTGATAGAGGTTAGCTCCGGTGATGTGGCCGGAATTAAAAGTGCCACTATCAAGTTTGAAGGCGAATATGCATTTGGTTGGTTACGTACGGAAACAGGTGTTCACCGCCTGGTACGAAAATCTCCCTTCGATTCCGGCAGTCGTCGTCATACTTCATTTGCCTCAGTGTTTGTGTCTCCTGAGGTCGATGACAATATTGAGATTGATATTAATCCATCGGATCTAAGAGTTGATACTTATCGTTCCAGCGGCGCAGGTGGACAGCACGTCAACAAAACCGATTCAGCGGTACGAATTACTCATGAACCGACAGGAATAGCGGTTTCTTGCCAGACCCAGCGCTCTCAGCACCAGAATCGTGATAACGCCATGAAGCAACTTCGTGCAAAACTGTATGAAATGGAGATGCTCAAGCGTAACGAAGCCGCCCAGACGGTGGAGGATAATAAAGCTGATATTGGTTGGGGGAGTCAAATTCGCTCATATGTTCTTGATGATCAGCGTATTAAGGACTTGCGTACCAATGTCCAGACCAGTAATTGTGACAAAGTACTTGATGGTGATCTGGACCAGTTTATCGTTGCCAGTCTGAAAGCGGGCCTGTAGATCTTTTTGGCACGGGTGTGACCAATCAATCTGATACAGGTCTGGTCAGAGTTAATCAGACTGATCTAACGATACCCTGACGGGGGTTGAGTTCCCGATCAGCAATTTATAGTGATAACAGAATTTACATTTTATAAGGTTTCCAACTCATGTCAGATAACAGCTCATCGCAGCAGCCTCAGGATGAAAATCGCTTGATCGCAGAGCGCCGCGAAAAACTTCGAGTGTTGCGAGAGCAGGGTAATGCTTTCCCTAATGCGTTTCGTCGTGATAGCTATGCGCAGGATTTACAGCAAGCTTACGGTGATAAATCCAAGGAAGAGCTGGAGGAAATGGGGCTAGAGGTGAGTGTTGCTGGTCGGGTAATGCTGAACCGCGGGGCTTTTGCGGTACTGCAGGATATGAGCGGCCGAATTCAACTCTATGTTAATAAAGGTGCACGGGCCTTTGCGAAGCGCCTGGATCTGGGTGATATTGTAGGGATCACCGGTAAACTCCATAAATCCGGAAAAGGCGATCTATATGTTGATATGGAAGAGTATCAGCTACTGACGAAGAACCTTCGTCCTCTACCTGATAAGCATAAGGGATTGCAAGACACTGAGATCCGTTATCGTCAACGCTATGTCGATTTGATTACCAACGATGAGGCTCGTAATGTTTTTGTCACGCGTTCCAAAATTGTTGCCGCCATTCGAAACTATCTGACTCAGAAGGATTTTCTGGAAGCTGAAACACCGATGCTGCAGGTGATTCCAGGTGGCGCTACTGCTCGCCCCTTCAAAACTCATCACAACGCACTGGATATTGATATGTATCTGCGTATAGCGCCAGAGCTATACCTGAAGCGTTTAGTGGTAGGCGGTTTTGAACGGGTGTTTGAAATTAACCGAAACTTTCGCAACGAAGGGCTTTCAACACGGCATAATCCAGAGTTCACCATGATAGAGTTCTATCAGGCTTATGCAGACTATCGTGACCTGATGGACCTCACAGAAGATATGCTGCGAACCGTTGCCAAGCAAGTATTGGGTACGACTGTACTGGTCAATACCGTCAAGGATGAGAATGGAGAGATCAAAGATAGTTGGGAGTATGACCTCGGTAAGCCTTTTGTTCGTATGAGTGTCTTTGACTCAATTCTTCACTTTAATAAGGATATTCATGCTGAAGCTCTGGCGGATGAGCATGCTGCTCGTCAAATAGCCGAGCGAATGGATATTCCTGTGAAGGACAATTGGGGGCTGGGCAAGCTGCAGATTGAGATCTTTGAAAAAACAGTAGAGCACCGTCTCGATCAACCTACTTTTATCACCGAGTACCCGACAGAAGTATCACCTCTGGCCCGACGAAGTGATGATAATCCTTTTGTCACCGACCGTTTTGAGTTCTTTGTTGGTGGACGTGAAATCGCCAATGGATTCTCGGAGTTGAATGATTCTGAAGACCAGGCTGAGCGTTTCCAGGCTCAGGTTGCTGAGAAAGATGCTGGTGATGACGAAGCGATGCATTATGACGCGGATTACATTCGTGCTCTGGAATATGGATTGCCACCAACAGCAGGTGAGGGTATCGGTATTGATCGATTAGTTATGTTGTTTACCGATTCACCGTCTATTCGTGATGTTATCCTGTTTCCGGCGATGCGTCCGGAAGTTGATTAGTTGCCGATGCCAATTGAGCAATGGAATCAATGCCATTGACTGTTAAGTTAATCAGGCAGTTGGGTTGAGCGAGCGGTAAATAGAATTCGGCAATGGTAAATAGAACTTGAGAATGGGGAGCGGAAATGGCATTGGCTGATCGACTCTTCCCTGCTCAAAAGCGGGATTTCCCGGGTAAGCGCTGGGTAAAGATTCTTTTACGCACCGTTCATTTGATGGGGCTTGCCGGTATTGGCGGGGCGTATTTCTACAGCGTAGACGCATCTCAATGGTTGCCCTTTCTATGGGTAACGATGGTTTCTGGCTTACTGATGCTGATAGTTGAAGTATGGAGTCATGGTGTTTGGTTGCTTCAAGTGAGAGGCCTGGCCATATTTGTCAAAATTCTGTTGCTGAGCTTTAGCGCCTTGCTCCCCCAGAGCATGGACCCAGTGCTGATTATGATAGTCATTTTGATATCGGGTATTGTTTCTCATGCTCCGGGTCGGTTACGTTACTATTCGCCTTTTTATCGGCGTCGTATTACCCCGGATACCTGGCAATGGCAGGGTGATCGTTCGCCGGAATAAGGTAGGGGTCTCAGTGAAGGCTATATATCAGGCTCTGTTGTTGAGCTGGTGAAATCTGTTCTCGAGGATATGATGACCAATAAAGGTATTCAAGCGTTGGAATCTGAGTGGAAAGAGGCTCTGGAGTCTGAATTTCAACAGGATTACATGCAGCAGTTGCGACAGTTTCTGGTGCAGGAAAAGACTCAAAGAAAAGTTATCTATCCCCACTCAAAAGATTGTTTTAATGCGTTGAATTTTACCCCGTTGGATCAGGTAAAGGTCGTTATTCTGGGACAAGATCCTTACCATGGTCCTGATCAGGCACACGGTTTATGTTTTTCGGTTAAGCCGGGAGTCCGTATCCCCCCTTCTTTGAAGAATATCTATAAGGAGCTGGAGCAGGACCTGGGTGTTACCCCGGTTAATCATGGTTATCTGGAGTCCTGGGCTCGTCAGGGAGTTCTTTTGCTAAATTCCGTTTTGACCGTCGAGATGTCCAGGGCTGGCTCTCATCAGGGTAAGGGATGGGAACGTTTCACTGACCGAATAATCCATATTCTTAATGATCGCCATGATGGCCTGGTGTTTATGCTTTGGGGGAGTTACGCCCAAAAAAAAGGAGCCTTTATTGATACCAATCGGCACTGTGTCCTGAAGGCTCCGCATCCTTCACCACTTTCCGCCCACCGTGGTTTTTTAGGGTGCCGACACTTCTCTTCTGCTAATAATTACTTGCAACATCATGGACGAGCACCAGTTAACTGGCAGCTTCAGCCTCTCAATTAAGAATTTTGTTCAGTGATTCAGGCAGTAATCTGTTTTACGATTTTATCCGCTGAGGTTAAGTGGATTCGCTCGCTTAAATGAAATAAGGAGGCTTTAGTTGGCCCAGGGATCCAGAGTATTAAAAGTTAAGCTGGAGATTTCCGATAGCGATAGAAACTGCTATGAGAATCTTGAATTGTCTATGGTTCTTCATCCATCAGAAACTCCAGAACGTCTTTTAGCCAGATTGATCGCTTATGCTCTTGAGTATCAACCGGGGTTGGTATTTGGACGTGGTTTGTCAAATACTGAAGACGCCCCTGTTTGGTTGAGGGACCTGGATGAGCGAGTACTGCACTGGGTTGATATTGGTCAGCCAGACACTGAAAGGCTGGCAAAACTTTATCGACGCTGTGAGCAACTGAGTTTGTATTGCTATGGGCCAAATGCAGCAAGGTGGTGGCAGCAACACCAAAAATCATTGGAAAAATTGCCAAAGATGAGAGCTTTTCAACTGGATTATCCAGCGCTGCAGAGACTGTCCGAAAATCTCCATTCTGGATTTAGTTTCCAGTTGATACGCAGTGATGGGCATTTATATTTATTGCTGGATGGAGAGCAGGTGGAGTTTGAATTATTTGCCTTTCAGGGTGAGTAAAGCAGTCGAGTCTGATCGATAATCCAGTGTTGCGTCGTCTTAGGTTCCTTGGTGTGTCAGTTCAGACGTCACAACACTGAGAAATAAGAATATGCTGTAGATGCAGGCTATTTCATTCCTTCAATAGCCGCTTTTCGGGCATCACTGGCCTGAAGTATTTTATCCAAGTCCTCTTTATAAACTTCGTACCAGGTTCTTGAGCCTCGGACCATGCGCGATATTTCATACATTCCCTGTTGGAGGGAACGGATAAAGTCACCGTAGCTTTGTTCCTGAGCAGCCAGAAGAACTCTTAGGTTGGCGTAATTGTGAGTATTTGCTTCGGCCAGAACTTTATCGAGTTTCTCTTGAAGCAACTTTGATTGCAGGTAGAGCTTTTGGGATTCTCTGTGTTCTTTTTGAATTTCAAGGAATTTTTCTTCAAACATTGCCAGCTTGGCGGCGTTTTCTCCCGGTCGGGTATCGCTTGGTGCCATTAGCAGGTAGCCAATCCCAGCTAGCTGCAGTGTCGAAAATACAAATAAGACGATGATCAGTATCAAACTGAGAGTTTTACCTTTCTCAAGCTTCGCGATACGCTCTTCGGGCGATAAGCTTGGCTTGCCTTCGTCACGTTCCTCATCCTGCTCTTTACCTGCCATGAGTCCCCCTTGAATGACTGTTTTTAAGGCTGTATCCGCTGTATTGGCACGAGATCCGGTTTATACCAACCTGGATGTTAGTTAGCGTTTGCTCGGTTTGAAGAAAAAAAGCACATCCGGTTGCCTCTGGGCAACATTTTGCCAATAACATTAATAGCAGCTGCCGCTTTTATTCTGCCCAATTATGACAGAGTATAGATCGGCTCAACAATAAAGACCTTCTATCTATTCGTCTTTAATTCATTGTTTTGTTTGTGCTAAAACGTTTATCTCAGGATTACCGAGACAACTTTAACACGTCCCTCTGCCAGATTGGCTAACAGGTTTCGGGTCATCTCGGAAAACCGTTCTCCAAAAATAAGCTCAGGGGAAAGAGGGGAGCGGGGGTGTTTGGGTCGTTTGTCGGCAGCTTGCAAGTCAGCTGGTTGCTTTCTCTGCTGCCGGGAGTGTTGGTGGTGCTTACGCCAGGACAGTGCCTGTTGGCTGTGATCTGTAAACTGATTTATCTGGAAGCCTGCTGTTGTCAATCGGTCTTTGAGAGTTGTTTCATCAATTAGAAAACTATGCTCTTCGTTGCTTGCCCAGGGTACCGGGTAGTGAGCTGGGCCGCCATCACCTTGCAGTACTTCATGCAGGATCAATAGTCCATCTTTGGTTAAGAGCTTTCGAAATTCAGTAAGCGCCTGCAAAGGGTTTGGAAGGTTCATCATGCAATGTTGACTTATCAGCAGGTCAAAACAGCGAGATGAAAAAGGAAGACAGGTAGCGTCTGCTTGAATGAAACTGACGGGTAGGGTCTGTGCTAATCGTTTATTGAGAGCCGTGGCTAGTTGGCAAAACTCAGATGTAATATCAACTCCTATAACGGAACATTGATAGCGTTCAGCAATTAATCTTGCGCTTCCCCCCAGGCCACATCCGACATCAAGTACGCTGTGGTGACTTTTGATATTGAGATTATCCAGGAGGGCGATAGTCGGGCCACGTCCTCCCAGATGCAGCTGATCGATCGGAGCAAAATCCTCAGGGCGGGCTGCGTATGGAATAAGTCTATCAACTTCAGCCAGCAGGCTCTCGGGGTTGAGAGCCTGGCTGTAGTGGTGTTGAAGATCAGCGTTTACATGGATCATGGATGATTGATATTACTCTGTTCGTTATTCGGACAATCCAAGCTCATCAATGCTGACTTCTCTCATGCGGAATTTTTGAATTTTACCCGTAACCGTCATTGGAAAGGCATCCGTAAACTTAAAGTAGCGGGGTACCTTAAAATGAGATATTTTGCCTTTACAGAAGTCTTTGATTTCTTCTTCCGTCGCTTCCTCTCCTTCTTTAAGGATGATCCAGGCAATCAGCTCTTCACCGAATTTTTTATCCGGTACCCCGGTAACCTGAACGTCTGAGACGGCTGGATGGGTGTAAAGGAACTCCTCGATTTCCCGCGGGTAAATATTTTCACCACCACGAATAATCATATCTTTGTTACGGCCAACAATAGTTGTATAACCCTCTTCATCCATTGTTGCTAGATCGCCTGTGTGCATCCATCCGGCGCTATCAATGGCGGATTTTGTGGCTTCTTCGTTGTTCCAGTAACCGAGCATGACACTGTAACCCCGAGTACAGAGCTCCCCAATTTCCCCACGAGGAACAACCTGGCCATCTGGGGATATGATTTTTGTTTCCAGATGCGGTTGCGTCCGGCCTACAGTGCTAACCCGTTTTTCAATCGGGTCGTCGGCTGCACTCTGGGTACTGACGGGACTTGTTTCGGTCATCCCGTAAGCGATCTGTACCTCGGACATGTGCATCTTTTCGATGACCTGCTTCATAACCTCGATAGGGCAGGTTGCACCCGCCATAATTCCTGTTCGCAATGAGCTGAGGTCATACTGTTGAAAGTCGGGGTGCTCCAGTTGGGCGATAAACATGGTGGGAACACCGTACAGCGCTGTTGCTCGCTCCTCTGCGACGGTCTTAAGTACAATCTCTGGCTCGAAGGCTTCATCGGGATAAATCATTGTGGCCCCGTGAGAAACACAACCCAGGTTCCCCATCACCATGCCGAAGCAATGATAGAGGGGAACCGGAATAACCAGTCTGTCCTGATCAGTAAAACGTTGGCTTTCGGCAACAAAGTAGCCGTTATTCAGTATGTTATGATGGCTTAGTGATGCTCCTTTGGGAAATCCTGTGGTTCCGCTTGTGTACTGGATATTAATCGGGTCATCGAACTCCAGGCTTTGTTGACGCTGAGAAAGCTGCTCATCAGAGGTTTCACCGGCTCTAGTCATTAACTGATCCCAGCTTAGCATTCCTTCCCGGGGCTCTTGTGCCAGGGTTATTACCGCGTGCAGATTGGGAAGCTTGCTCGATTTGAGCTGAGCCGGAGGACAGGTTTTCAGTTCAGGTGCCAGATCGTAGAGCATCTGACTGTAATCGGAACTCTTAAAACTGTCGGCAGCGATTATAAAGGCGCATTCAGACTGGTTGAGCGCATACTCCAGTTCGTGTAAGCGGTAAGCCGGGTTTATATTGACGAGTATGGCACCTACTTTTGCTGTGGCAAATTGGGTAATACACCACTCTGAATTATTGGGAGACCAGATGCCGACACGGTCCCCTTTTTCTATTCCCAGTGCCATTAAAGCTTTGGCGCAGTCTTCAACTTTTGCCTGTAGCTCCTTGTAACTCCAGCGGATACTCTGATGGCGAACTATGAGCGCTTCGTTGTCGGGGTAATTGGCGACCGTCTGATCGAATAGATCCCCGATAGTAATGCCCAGTAGAGGTTTTTCGCTTGTGCCACTGGTATAGCTTTTTATTTTGGAGGTCATGGTCGTGCCTTTTTATGCCAGTCTATTATTGTCAGTCGCTTAGGGAGACAGGAGTGTGCCGATATCTTGTCAAGCAGAGCCTGTCATTCAGCAAGGTTTATTCTGATATCAATTGGATTCAGCTACTCAAACTATTCTCGGTTTTTTGCGTGGTATTCTGGATTTGGCTGCATGTCTACTGCGGCGGCGACCCTATTGGTCATGTTATAAAATCCTGCGACATTAGCTATATCCCAGATATCCTTATCAGAAAAGCCGACAGCTCTGAGGTTTTCACGATCGGGTTCTTCAATTTTGTTGGGTTCTTTGGTCAGCTTTTCGGCAAAAGTGAGCATGCCCCGGTGACGGTCACTGAGCTCCGCTGCCCTGAAGTTCATAACAAGAAGTTCCCCTAGCACCGGATCCTGGGAATATTCCCGTACTGCTGCACCGTGGGCTACAAGGCAATAGAAACAGTGGTTGATGGATGACACCACCACCGCAATCATTTCACGCTCAAGGGGAGAGAGATTAGAGTCTCCAAACATTAATTCATTGTAGAAACGGGAGAATACATTTAGCTGTTCGGGAGAATGACTGTAGGCTTTGAGAACATTCGGTACCATGCCTAACTTTTGATCGCATTTCTCAAAGTAGCTTCGGAATTCTTCTGGGAGGTTTTGCTGGTCCGGGATATTCAGATCAAGTGCGGTGATATGGTCGGGCTGTGACATAGTATAAACTCCTCAAGCTCTCCAGGATGATACTCTTTAGAAGAGTGTATGCTCCACCTCAATAACACGGAGATAGCCAGTAAGGCACATCTGAGGGGTGTTCTGAGTCAGAGCTTATCCTGTGCGATGCAGACTGGTCATTGGGGTAGTTACTGAACATTGTTATTAGCTGTAGCTATTGATTGCCCCAAGTCTTGCTATGAGCATAAATTCAGTTTACGTACACGTAAAGTTACGAATTGTAACAGTGTTTTTAACAACCCCATTTCACAATTGTTGATTAGCGCCAGGTTCTGATGGATACCCATGTGTGATGGATCTAAAAGCACAACCTGATTGAGTACTTACTTCAATCTGTTCAATACACTTCGTCAAGGCTTTTAAGTGCGACTTTGCAACGTTGCTCAGCTGTTTCAAGCTCCAGTTTTACAACGGCTATATCTTTTATCTGCTGTTCTAATGCGGCCTTCTTTACTTTAATGATATTTAACATTCGCTGAAGTTGGGCTTCTCCGTTGGTAGGGCTGGCATCATAGAGATCGAACAGTTCTCTAATCTCAGCCAGGGAAAAACCTAAACGCTTTCCCCGTAGAATCAACATAAGTCTTACCCGGTCGCGTTTGTCGTAAATACGAGTTTGTCCCCGGCGTGTCGGGTGGATTAGGCCTTCACCCTCATAAAAGCGAATACTGCGAGTGGTAATTTGAAACTCTTTTGCTAAGTTGCTTATTGAGTATGTGTCATCGATCATAATGGTTCTACTGCGTTGGTTTATACTGATGACTCTAACTCAGGTTTACGTACGCGTAAATGCTTGGCAAGGGAATAGGGTTAAGTTAACCGTTATTTTGAGGGTTGACAGCATTCAATTCGTATAAGGCTGTGCGCAAACAGCTTCGGTAAAACAATCAGAGGGGATGCACAATTAGATGAATTTCAAGAAGTTATTTTCTTCTTTGTTTGTAGTGTTGTCGCTGTTATCTCAGCTTGCCATGAGTGATCAGTTTATACCTATACCTAGTTATCGAATAGGCCCTTATGCAGCCGGAGGCAGCGGTTTCTTTGGCGGAATGATTGATTATTTTAATCTGATTAATGAACGGGATTCCGGCATCAATGGGGTGAAAATCAGTTGGGAAGAATGTGAGACAGAATATCGGACGGAGAAGGCGTTAGCCTGCTATGAAAGGCTTAAGAACAAGGGGGAGAAAGGAGCTTCCCTGTTTCAGTTTGCAAGTACGGGGGCAACCTACGCGCTGCTGGAAAAATCCAGAGCTGATAAAATTCCTTTGCTCTCCATGGGGTACGGCCGTACTGACTCTGCTGATGGTCGTGTGTTTCCCTATGTTTTTCCTTTGATTACCACTTATTGGAGTCAAAACACTGCCAAAATAAAATTTATTGGCCAGCAAGAAGGCGGCATGGACAAACTGAAAGGGAAGGTGATCGTTAATCTGCATCATGGTTCCGGCTATGGACGAGAAACCATTCCTGTGCTCGACAGGCAAGCTCAGATTTACGGTTTTAAGGTGATACATGTTGAAGTATCACCTCCGGGAATCAATCAGCAAAGTCAGTGGTTGAATGTATTAAGGGTTCAGCCTGATTGGGTAATCCTCAGAGGTTGGGGGGTTATGAGTGCTGTTGCATTGAAAATGGCGGAAAAAATGGGATTTCCTCGCGAGCGTATGGTGGGGGTGTGGTGGTCCGGAGCTGAAGAGGATGTGATTCCAGCTGGTAAAGCCGCTATTGGTTATATTGCTGCTGGTTTTCACCCCAGCGGAACAGGTTTTCCGGTTCATGATGATCTTAAGCGATATGTTTACGATCGTGGATTGGGCAACATGCAGGACATTAGCCGGGTCGGCAGTATCTATCATAATCGTGGTTTGATTACGGCGATGATCTCAGTTGAGGGCATTAGAAGAGCGCAGCAAAAATATGGTCCACGGGTTTTAAGTGGTGAGGAGATCCGTTGGGGATTTGAAAACCTGAAGCTGGAGCCACAGGCTATAACGCAGTTGGGATTTTACGGATTGGCACAACCGCTGAGTGTTAGTTGTACCGATCATGAAGGAGGAGGTGCAGTTAAGTTTTCTCAGTGGGATGGTGAGCAATGGCTGCAGCTTACCGATTGGATAGAATCTGATCAGTCAATTGTCAGGCCGATGATAGAATCCTCAGCTGCACGTTATGCCGAGCTAAATGAAATTCCTTTAAGAGAGTGTGAATAAGAAAGTATGAATCAGGGCAGGTGGGTTGTAGATACGCTCTCTTTTGAAGGGAAGCTGCCTGTTGGTGCTGTTCTCAAGCATTCGTCAAATAATCACCATTCTGAGCGATGCTATTCTAAACTCTGTTGATTGTTGTCAGTATCAATAGTTTTTGCTGTGTGCTATTTTTTGAATGGCTTTATTGGAAATCTCATCATGGATGTTCAGGGACAGGTGCTTATATTAAGGATTGATTTATCCTTTCTTTTTTCTTTCTCTCTCTATTTCCGTGTATTGAGATGCCAATCTGATCGCTTGTTGATGTTTGCAAGCAACGGCTTTATGTGAAAGGAAAAATAATAATGCTAAAAAATCGACTGGCTATTCTATCATCGTTTGCCCTGACACTGAGTTGCTACGGGCAATCTGTGTTTGCTGATGATATTCCTTATTCCACCCTGCCTGACTGGGAGTCAGAAGTTGGCTTCTGTGGAACAGGTATCGCTTTTGCCGATATTAATAATGATGGCTACCAGGATATGGTGGTCTCTAATGGGAATGATATCGTCAAGCAGCAACTCTTTGTGTATTACAATGACAAGGCCGGAAAATTTAATAAAACACCCGATTGGGTCTCTGATGATTTTGCCTTTAATGGGAATTTGGCAGTTGGGGACATCAATAAGGATGGGTATATTGACGTTGCCGTATCAGTATACTTGGGACCGAATCACACTTACGACGGTGGTGGAGCAAAGGTCTATTTTAATAAAGGAGAGGGAAAGGCGTCTCTTGAGAAGACCCCTTCCTGGTCGGTTACAGGGTTTCCATCCTTTAATCTGGCATTAGGTGATGCCAACGCTGATGGCTTTCTGGATATAGCCTTAGCGGCTGGTAACCCTATTGCTGAAGATGAAACCTTTGCAGCACAACCAGACTGTAAGCAACCCCCAAAAGCTTTGCAGGACAGTTTGAACGAAACAACTTCAACTACACCTCCTGCAACTCCTCATAAATCTCCGGCGAGAGTGTTTGCCTTTGATCCTGAGACTCAGGGCTTCCGATTGGAATGGATGGTTCCTGACCAGGTAAGCATGGATGTGCAGTTTGGTGACGTAAATAAAGACGGTTATATCGATCTTATTCTGGGAAATCCTGTCACCAAGGTTTATTTGGGTACTGATACCGGGCTCTCAACAGTAGCGGGATGGCAGACAGCAATAGAAGACTATTTTGCGAATGGCCTTGATTTTGCGGCTTCCCTGAATCTTGAGGCTACTAATCCAAAAGCGAGAGTGTCTTCGATACTGACGTCAAACAATAATTATATGGGAGGAGGTTACGGTCGCTTCCACCTTTATAATTTTACTTCTACTTACATTATTGATTTTAATCCACATAACAGCAGCCCCTCTTGGTCCTCCCAGAAAGGAGGATGGGGATCGGGTGTGCTATTTGCTGATGTTAATAATGACGGTTATCTGGATCTGTTGGCAGGACGTTGGGCACCGCCAGGAAGTGGAGTGTTGCAGGCTCCTCTGGAAATTTATATGGGCGACGGGGTGATGTTCGAAGATAAACCTTCCTACACCAGTGATCAAAGCTCCTGGTCTGTTCTTGAAATAATCGCTGTTACTGATCTGGATAATGGTGATGAGCAGTTTACAAGGGACTTTTTTTCCGTGCCAGAAGAAGACAGTTGGAGGGTCATTACTCTTAACCGGCAAAATATTCAGAACATCTCGGGAGTTATCGTAAATGGGAAGCAGCTTTCCCCATTAGAGGACTATATTACCCTGCCGGGTCAAAATCTTGTTTATTTATCGAATCCTGCAAAAGCGGGGTCAAAAATAGAAGTGAGGTATGCGTACTCGAACCAACTGGATATCGGGGTTACCAACTGGGACTGTACCAGAGGGGATTATATCTTCTACTGGAAGAACAATAATGGATAGGGAGGGAACTGTGATGGATGAATTCATCGGTAGTTGGGAGAGTGAGTTGGGATCAGTTCTGACGATAGAAAAAATTGAGCACAATCAGCTTATTGGCACATTTACCACGCATACAGGATCTACTCAGGGAACCTATATGATGGTGGGGTCTATCGGATTTGATGAAAGTCTAGTGGAAAGTGATGTAGGGGGCTCTGTAGGTTGGGTTGTTTCCTGGAACAGTGGAACATCACCTGAGAACAGTGTGACTACATGGACCGGTCAGTTTAAAAAGAATACTGACAAGCAGTACATTATCGTCGCAACATGGCTATATTGCAGAGGCATGAAACCTGAGGATGACTGGAATTCGACGTTGATCGGTAGCAATACATTTAACAAAATTAAGTGATCTGAATACCCGATAGGCCTGGTTGTGTATGTTTATCAGCGGCCAGGCTTCTTGGTTTTAGTTGTTCTCAGGGATATGGCCAACGAATATTAACATGGAATCCTTATGCTCAGATTTTGGCAAGATCCGAGCCGGTGTAAAAATAATAATTGAGGGTTTTGTATGATGAAGTATCTTGCGATTGCCTTTTTCTGGTTTTTCTCAATTTCTGCGTATGCTACAGAGATTGAAAAGATCAGCTGGGGAACAGAGGTTTGGAAAGGGTATACAGATAAGGATGGCAGTGGAATATACACTCAGATACTGGAGAGAATATTTTCTAATGCAGGGGTTGAAATTAATATTTCCTACATGCCCTTTGCCAGGACCTTACATTTAGTAAAGATTAATAAGCTGGACTTTGCTGGAGGTATTCCGAGAGATAAGACTAAAGCGAAAGACTATATCCAGGCGAAGTATCCGATAGCTGTTAATCGTTTTGTCGCTTTCTTCCATAAGGAGACCCTTGATAAGTGGCAGGGTAAGGCATCTTTGGAAGGGAGGGTGATTGTGGCAACACCTCATCAGGCGGAGCAAGCAGGATTGGAAGAAGAGGATGTCTATGTGGTGGAAACGCGAGAGCAAGCTTTGCAGATGGTTCTAAACAAGAGGGCCGCGTTTTTTTTAGATAATGAAAAAGTACTGGAAAATATTATAAAGGAGAACCAGTCGGCTTTTGATCCTGATGATTACAGGACTGAAGATGTCGGTACTAGCGGTTATTATATGATCGCGCCCAATACTGAACGAGGGCAGGCCATAATGGATATCTACGAGAAAGGGACATTGGGCCTGTATAAGTCTGGTGAGCTTAATGCACTTTATAGTCAGCGTGGTTTTTCTACTCCTCGGATAGAAGAGTAAGTTTCCCAATGATTGATACTATTTGTTTTGGAAGGGTATTCAAGTAATTATGCGTCATGGGAAACCCTTGCTAAATGGTTCTATTGCGACCCATCTGCTGAAGGTTATTTTTGGCTTGTATTTCGTCGTGACGGTTATCGTTACGGTGATTCAACTTTCTGTCGAATATAACGATACAAAAAATAATGTAAGGATGGAAATAGAGTCTCTGGGGCGAACCTTCCAGCCCGGGCTTGAAGAGGCTATCTGGTCCTATAACATGCCATTGCTTAAATCAATTCTCAAAGGCATGAATCAGGTGGGCACAATTACCGGAATTAAAATTGTTGATGAAGTCGGTAATGAAATCCAGCTATTGGGAACCATCAAGGATAAGGACGGGGAAGGTTATCTGGTCAATGACAGTGGTGAGCGTCTTTTGCTTTCGGAGGATGAAGGGATATTTACCGGATTGTTTTGGTATGAATTTCCAATCATTCACCGAGCATCTAACGGAGACTCAACGCCTATTGGTACCGGAGTTATTTACTCCAGTGATATCATCGTCTTTGACCGGGTTGAATACGGTTTTATTTTGATTCTGGTGAACTCAATTATCAAAACCGTAGCATTATGGATCATTTTTCTGTTTTTTGTTCGTCGAATTCTGGCGGAGCCGTTGGGTAAGCTGACAGAAGATATCAAGAAAATCCGTTTCGATAATCCCGATCAAAAAAAGATAGTCGTTGATACAAAAGGAGCCAACGAACTAAAAATTCTGGAACAGTCTTTCAATGCCATGATCGACAGGAATATCGGTCTATTACAGGATTTGAGAGAGCGGGAGCAGGCGCAGCGAGACAAGGAAATTGCTGAGGCTGCAAGCAGGGCTAAAAGCCAGTTTTTGGCAGCTATGAGCCATGAAATCCGAACCCCTATGAATGCCATTATCGGTTTATCAGGCCTGGCTCTTAGAACATCTCTCACTGACAAACAGAGTGATTATCTTCAGAAGATAGACACCTCTGCCAATTCTCTGCTTCGTATTATCAATGACATCCTCGATTACTCGAAGATTGAAGCAGGGAAGATGACAATAGAATCGACTCGTTTTGAACTCAATGAGGTTCTGGAAAATGTGTCGAATTTAATTACCAGTAAGTGTGAAGAAAAAGGATTGGAGTTCATCTTTAATACTGCCCCAAAGGTTCCGCAATCTCTGGTTGGTGATCCTCTTCGGTTAGGCCAGGTCCTTATTAACTTAGCCAGCAACGCGGTTAAATTTACTGAAAAAGGGCATGTGCTGATTCATGTAGAAGCCGTTAATGATGAAGCCGTTAACGGTAAGGCTGATGATTCAAACCGAATTCGGCTCAAGTTTTCTGTTGAAGACACGGGCATCGGGCTTACGCAGGAGCAAATTGGCCGATTGTTTCAATCTTTCACACAGGCTGATGATTCGATAACACGCCGATTTGGTGGGACTGGCCTCGGTTTAACCATTTGTAAAGACCTTGTGGAGCTGATGGGGGGGGATATTTCTGTTGTCAGTCAGGTTGACTCGGGTAGTACTTTCTTTTTCACGGCGGAGTTCAGCCTGCATACCGCAGAAGACTTTGTGACATCCGAAACCATCGGAGATCTTGCGGGGGTGCGGGTACTTGTTGTAGATGACCATAGTACCGCCCGTCAGATTCTCAAGGATAATTTGATTTCATTTTCTGCAAGAGTGGATGAAGCTAAATCAGGCGCTGAAGCTGTTGATATGGTTGAAAATATGTCGTCCGATGATCCATACCAGCTCATTCTGATGGATTGGAAAATGCCGGGAATGGACGGTATTGAAGCATCTAATCGTATAAGAAGAATTACTACTGTTGAAAAAATGCCATCAATATTAATGGTGACTGCGTTTGGACGAGAAGAGGTGAAGGAAAAAGCGAATACGGCAGGAGTTGATGGATTCTTGATCAAACCCATTACGCGATCTCTGCTGCTCAATACAGTCAGGGACATCTGTGTGGTGAGCAGCAGTATCCCCGAGAGACCGTTTGAAGAGCCTGAACCGCTCCGTTGTGGTCGATTTGCAGGAATGAAGGTACTGTTGGCAGAAGATAATGAGATCAACCAGCAGGTGGTTATTGAGTTGCTGGAATACGAGAATTGCTCGGTAGTCGTTGCCAATAATGGCCAGGAAGCTCTGGATATAATCAATGCCTCTGATAATCTGCAATTTGATCTTATTCTGATGGACCTGCAAATGCCTATCATGGATGGTTATACAGCGACTGCGGCAATACGGGATCTGGGAGGTGATTTCGATAAGATTCCTATTATTGCGATGACCGCCCATGTTCTGGAAAGTGAAAAGGAAGATTGCTTATCCAAAGGTATGAATGACCACGTTAGTAAGCCCGTTGTTCCTGAGCTGCTCTATGCCACATTGGATAAATGGTTTCGTCCGATGAGCACCGCGGGAAGGGGCTTTGCTAAAAGAGAACAGGCGAGTATAGTAGCGATTCCTAATTCTCTGGCTGGTATTAATGTAGCTGAAGGTCTAAGCAAAGTTGCGGGTAATTCTTCGGCTTTCAAAAAAGTCCTTACTTCGTTTCGACGTCATAATAGTGATTTTGATTTCAGGTTACGTCAGTCTATTACGGACGGAGAACTGGAAGAAAGGAAGCGTTTGTTGCATACGATAAAGGGAGTGTCCGGCAACATTGGTGCTGAAAAACTTCACTTGTTGGCCGCTGAGCTTGAGTCCGCACTAAAAAATCCGGGTATGGAGCCTCCCTTGGATCTTGTGGAAACTTTCTGCGAAGAGTTGGTACTTGTGCTTAACTCAATAGAAGAATTTGAGGAAAAGGAAAAGGAAAAGGAAAAGGAAAAGAGTGTCTCGCCTGAGCGAAAAGTGGCAACAGAGGACGTTTCTGAGGATAGCGATAAGGCAAGAGCGCTGGTTGCACAAGTTGCTGATTTACTCGAGGTGGATGTGATCGCAACGCGAAAGTGCCTCACTCAACTTAGCTGCCTGTTAGAAAACTCTACAGAGTTTGACGCCTTGATTGCAGCATTTGAAGACTATGATACGGATGCTGCTTTTGAGGCTCTGGATCGATTGACGATTAGTCTGGAAGGTTAATCGTTGTTGTTTTTTGTGATTGATCGTTTTTAGGAATAACCAGTGGTGGAACCAATCACTAAACCCAAAGTTCTTATCGTTGATGATGCAGCTGAAAATATTGATGTTTTAATTTCACTGTTAGAATCAGCCTACCAGATTGCAGCAACAAAAAGTGGCGAAAAAGCGCTGCAGATTGCTCATAAAATGCAACCTGATCTGATACTGCTGGACGTTCTGATGCCAGGATTGGACGGCTATCAGGTTTGTCGGCAATTAAAGCTGCACGATGACACGAAAAAAATACCGATTATATTCGTTTCTTCACTGACTGATGCTATTGATGAAACCAAAGCATTTAGCATTGGGGCCGTCGATTATATTACAAAACCATTTAATTCCAGTGTGGTAAGGGCACGGGTAAAAACTCATGTTAACTTAAAGCTCCAAAGCGATATGCTGGAACAGCTGATATCTATAGACAGTTTGACCCAGATTGGAAACCGAAAGAAGCTGGATGAGGTGCTTCTGAGCGAGTGGAAGCGCGCATATCGGGACAAAAAACCTATTTCGATAGTGGTCATCGATATTGACCATTTTAAGGAATATAACGATAACTACGGTCATGCATTTGGAGATGAATGTCTTAAGCAGGTTGCTCGGGAACTGAGTAAAGGGCTGGTCAGGCCAGGAGATTTCGTTGGTCGGTTTGGAGGTGATGAGTTTGTTGCCGTCCTTTCCAGTACCGACTCAAATGGGGCTGCCAATATTTCTTCTCAGTTGAGAAATAGAATCGATAATCTGAACATTCCACATAGCTTTTCACCCATATCAACCAATATGAGTATTAGCCTTGGTGCAGCTACGACATTTCCTCATACAGAAACTCAGACTTTGCCAGGGCTTTTACAGGAAGCTGACAAAATGCTCTATGAGTCTAAAAGAAAGGGGAGAAACAGAAGTTCCGTTGCGGCGGGCTGATTTTATGGCTTATTTATCTGGACCTTTACTGGTTTGCAGTTGAGCTAACAAGAAGATTGCCAACGGAATCGTACTCTTGTAATCTTTACGTTAACGTAAACTGTAAAATGTACCTATTCGAGTGTATGCACATGACTAACAACAGCATCGTTATTGTTTCTGCCGCCCGTACACCTATGGGAGGGCTTCAAGGCGTTTTCAAAGATGTTCGCTCTCCGGACCTGGGGGCTGCTGCCATTAAATCTGTGCTGGAAAAAGCGGCAATTACCGGTGACCAGGTAGATGAAGTGATTATGGGGTGTGTGTTACCGGCAGGCCTTGGTCAGGCACCGGCAAGACAGGCATCTCTGGGGGCTGGTATCCCTGAAAGCAGCGGCTGTACCACCATCAATAAAATGTGCGGTTCAGGTATGAAGGCTGTGATGTATGCCCATGACCAAATTAAGGCCGGTAGTGCCGAGGTGATGGTTGCAGGAGGTATGGAAAGTATGAGCCAGTCTCCTTATTTGCTGCCAAAATCCCGCACAGGTATGCGTATGGGTCATGGCCAGGTTATCGACTCTATGTTTTTTGATGGCTTGGAAGATGCGTATGAAGGCGGCCTAATGGGTTCTTTTGCTCAGCAGACAGCGGACAAATATGAAATTACCCGGGAAGCGATGGATGATTTTGCTATCAATTCCCTGGAAAAAGCGCTGTCAGCTATTGATAGTGGCTCTTTTGTTGATGAGATTGCTCCTGTTAGCGTCAAGACCCGTAAAGGGGAAGATGTGGTGGATACCGATGAACAGCCCGGTAATGCTCGAATTGATAAAATTCGTTCACTCAGACCGGCGTTCAAAAAAGATGGCACTATAACGGCCGCTAATTCCAGCTCTATATCTGATGGTGGCTCTGCACTGCTATTGATGACGGAGCAGGAAGCGCAAAAAAGAGGTTTGCAGCCATTAGCCCGTATTGTTGCTCATTCTACCCACGCGCAAAAGCCTGCCGAATTTACGTTGGCACCTATCGGAGCGATCCAAAAGGTATTTGATAAGACCGGCTGGTCCAAAGATGATGTTGACCTGTATGAAATCAACGAAGCCTTTGCAGTTGTGACGATGCTGGCAATTAATGAGCTCGGGTTGGAGTCAGATAAGGTCAATGTGCACGGTGGTGCCTGTGCTCTTGGTCATCCTATCGGCTCTTCAGGTTCCCGAATACTGGTCAGCTTACTCTATGCACTGAAGCAAAAAGGATTGAGTAGAGGAGTTGCTTCCCTGTGTATCGGTGGTGGGGAAGCCACCGCTGTGGCGATAGAAATGATCTGATTGGGTCTTTATCGGATCGTTGCTATTTCCTTGTAGGGTTTGGAACCTCATCGAAATAGAATAATACTGATTGAGCAGGGGCTCATTTCATTAACTGTACCGTATCTAAAAGCATTCTAATTAAGGTGCTTCTTTGATGGAATGCCCCTGGCTTTTTTAAACCACAATATTGTCTAGGTCTTCTTAATATCAAGAAGACTTTCTGGGCCAGGACCCGAGTCGCATTTTTCGATATTGGCTGGGAGAAAGTCCCATGATTTTCTTGAATATTCTTGAAAAATAATAAGCATCATCGTAACCGATATCGTAACTGATCTGGCTAATGCTCTCATTGCTGACGTCAAGCAGTTGGCAGGCATGTTCAATTTTCAGGTTGATGAAGTGACTGATCGCTGTAGATCCGGTGACTTCTTTGTATTTCTTGGCAAAATGGTATTTTGACAGATTGCAACTGGCAGCTAATGTCTCCAGATCCAATTGTTCGTGGACCCGTTCCTGCATCATGCTGTGGATTTTCTTCAGATCAAAGTGGCTGGATGGCTGTCTTCGGGGGGTTATTGCTGGTCTTAGCAGGGCAATAAAACTGAGGATCTGCCTGAGTTGGTTGGCTGCATGAATAAAGGCTTTCAACTGATAGCCGGTCTGACGTATTTGCAGCATATTTTCAAAATCACTGACTAGTTTCGGTTGCTGTCCTACTTTGACGATAGGGTTTTCAGCGTTGAGCTTCATGTTATCGATAAAACTCTGTCCCAGTGGACCTTCAAAGTGGACCCAGTAGATACTCCACGGGTTGTTAATATCGGCTTTGTACTCGTGAGACAGTCCTCGGGGAAGCATAAGCATGTCACCTTCCTGAACTTGCAATTGAAGGTGGTTTTTCAGTTTGCTCAGGGACAGCGTTCCACTCCCTGCGGTGCAGTAGATCATCAGAAAATCATCGTGAATATCCCGTTTCATGTGATGTCCTGTTGCTTCTACATAGTGGCCGGCACCGAATAAATAAAGATCTCTTGTTAATAGATGGCGACGTTGTTGTTCTACCAGTGGCCGGGGGACAACAAAACGGCAACTGTTGGCGGGCAGAGGCCAGCTAGAAGGAGTGCTCATACTGTATTACCGTTGGTTTCATCGGTGTCTGGCTAGAAGGAAAATACCTTAGACAAAGGTCTATAAATGACAACATAGTCCATCATTAAGGCAATTTAATCAATCCCGATTGATCTGCGACTATGCTTAAATCAACTATAGACGGGCGGTATGCCCGAACTGACAATAAAATTGGAGGTGAAGGCATGACCCAGCAGATTCCACTGTTTATCGATGGCGCTTTTGTACAAAGTGAATCCACTACACTGATTCCGGTAACAAACCCAGCCACTCAGGAAGTGATTGCTCAGGTTCCTTGTGCGACTGACGCAGAAATGGAAAGCGCTATTGCCAGCGCTAAGGAAGCTTTTGAAGACTGGAAAGAAGTCGCTGTCTCTGAACGCGCTCGCTTGATGTTGCGTTACCAGGCATTACTTAAAGAGCATCATGATGAAATAGCGACTATTCTTGCTGAAGAAACCGGCAAAACCTTTGAAGACGCCAAAGGTGATGTATGGCGTGGAATAGAAGTTGTAGAGCACGCCTGTAATATTCCAAGTCTGGTGATGGGGGAGACTGTTGAGAACGTAGCCCGCAAAATTGACAGTTATAGCTACACTCAGCCACTGGGTGTTTGTGCCGGTATCACCCCATTTAACTTTCCAGCCATGATTCCCCTGTGGATGTTCCCTCTGGCTATCGCCTGCGGTAATACCTTTGTCCTTAAGCCTTCTGAACAGGACCCTAAAACACCGACTCGCCTGGCAGAATTGCTGGTAGAAGCCGGTGTGCCAAAAGGGGTGTTGCAGGTTGTTCACGGTGCCAAGGAACAGGTAGACAAGTTGCTGACTCATCCTGATATCCAGGCCATTTCCTTTGTTGGATCTGTTCCCGTGGGTGAGCATATCTACCGCACTGGTACAGACAATATGAAGCGGGTACAAGCGTTTGCGGGTGCCAAGAACCATATGGTTGTGATGCCTGACGCCCAGAAGAATCAGTTGATCAACAATATCGTAGGTGCTTCAGTTGGTGCAGGTGGTCAGCGTTGTATGGCTATCTCTGTGGCAGTCTTTGTTGGAGAAACCCGTGAGTGGATTCCAGAAGTTCGCGACGCACTTGCTAAAGTACGTCCAGGGAAGTGGGATGATCCAGAAGCTGGATATGGTCCGCTGATCAGTCCTCAGGCCAAGCAACGAGTGTTGAATTATATTCAGGCGGGCAAGGATCAGGGAGCTGAATGTATTTTGGACGGTACTGAATGCGTCGTTGAAGGCTGTCCAGACGGTAACTGGGTCGGACCGACCATGTTCCGTGGTGTTAACACAGATATGACCATCTACACTGATGAGATTTTCGGCCCCGTACTTATCGCAATCGAGGTTGATACGCTGGAACAGGCAATTGAGCTTATCAATGAGTGTCCTTACGGCAACGGCACTTCAATCTTTACGGCTTCTGGTGCGGCTGCGCGTAAATTTCAGCATGAGATCAAAGTGGGGCAGGTGGGTATTAATGTGCCAATTCCTGTGCCTCTGCCATTCTTCTCATTTACCGGTTGGAGAAAGTCTTTCTACGGTGATCAGCATGCTTATGGTAAGCAGGCGGTTAAGTTTTACACGGAAACCAAGACGGTTACTGCGCGCTGGTTTGAGGATGACATCCACAGTGGTCCCAATATGAGTATCAATCTGAAGTAAAGGTATATACCGGTGGATGGTCCACGCTATTCACCGGTATTTGATGTCCCTGAGCTATAGTGTCGCTGAAAATATTGGCCGAGGCATACAAGGGTGGTTGTGAAGGCTGCAACATTAATAATGGCAACAATGCTTGCGGTAGTTGAGCAAGACGGGGCAATAGTGTGAATAGAAGGGAAGGCTTATGGATTTTAATCTGACCGAAGATCAGGTGGCGTTTGCCGATGCTGCCCGTGCATTCTCCGAGCAGGAGTTGGCACCTCATGCTGCTGAATGGGACGCTCAGCATATATTCCCAAAAGATGTAATTAAGAAGGCCGGAGAGTTGGGCTTTTGTGGTATATACACTCCCGAGTCTGCCGGCGGTATGGGGCTGTCACGACTGGATGCCAGTGTTATTTTTGAGCAACTGTCCATGGGGTGTACCTCAACGACTGCATTTATCACCATCCATAATATGGCGACCTGGATGATCGGTGAGTTCGGTCATCCCGGTACTATCGAGCAATGGTGTCCATCGTTGGTTACCGGTGAACAGCTGGCATCCTATTGTTTGACTGAGCCAAATGCAGGTTCTGATGCTGCATCGCTTAAGACAACCGCAAAGCGGGATGGTGATGATTATCTGCTCACTGGCAGCAAAATTTTTATCTCTGGTGCAGGTGATACCGATGTCCTGGTAGTCATGGCCCGCACAGGAGTTGATGGTGCCAAAGGGATCTCTGCATTTGCTGTTGATGCCAGAGCTGATGGTATTAGTTACGGCCGAAAAGAAGAGAAAATGGGCTGGAACAGCCAGCCTACCCGGATGATCACCTTTGATAGTGTTCGGGTTCCCGCTTCTGCCCTGCTGGGCGGCGAAGGGGATGGCTTCAAAATAGCCATGAAAGGACTCGATGGTGGTCGGATTAATATAGCGACCTGCTCTATTGGTACCGCTCAACAGGCCCTGAACAGCGCTGCTGCTTATATGCAGGAACGCAAACAATTTGGCAAGCAACTGGCGCAATTTCAAGGCTTGCAGTTCAAGCTGGCGGATATGGCTACAGAGCTGGTTGCTGCCCGTCAGATGGTGCGTCTGGCTGCTTTTAAACTGGATAATCAGGATGTTGATAAAACAGCTTATTGTGCTATGGCGAAACGTTTCGCTACGGACGTTGGTTATCAGGTTTGTGATGCGGCTCTGCAAATCTATGGCGGGAACGGTTATATCAAAGAATATCCCATGGAGCGACACCTTCGTGATACCCGGGTACATCAGATCCTGGAAGGAACCAATGAGATTATGCGGGTGATTATTGCTCGTCGTCTCTTGAGCGACGGCGCCAGTGAGCTGTTGTAATTATTTTCAGCCCTATTACGCCAAGATAAACAGAATCAGGCTACCAATACAGGAGAGCAGCCAATGATAGTGCAATCAACAAGTGAAAAACTGCTGGTAGAGAAGCAAGGCCATGTGGCGGTTGTAACGATGAACAACCCTCCCGCCAATACCTGGACGGAAGAGAGTTTGAAAGCACTGAAGAAACTGGTGCTGGAACTTAATGAAGACAAGGATATTTATAGTCTGGTTTTGACTGGTCAAGGAGAAAAATTCTTCTCTGCAGGGGCTGATCTGAATCTGTTTGCTGAAGGAAATATGGGCGTTGCGCGTAATATGTCCCGTTACTTTGGCGAGGCTTTTGAAACGTTAAGCGAGTTTCGCGGAGTTTCTATTGCTGCCATCAATGGTTTCGCCATGGGAGGGGGGCTGGAAGTCGCACTTGCCTGTGATATCCGCATTGTGGAGGAGCAATCACAAATGGCTCTCCCGGAGGCCAAAGTTGGCCTGTTACCCTGTGCCGGAGGTACACAGAATCTTTCCTGGTTAGTTGGTGAAGGCTGGGCTAAGCGGATGATTCTTGTCGGTGAACGGGTAAATGCTGCCAAGGCCTTGGAAATAGGCCTGGTTGAGGAAGTTGTAGAGAAGGGCGAAGCGCTGACTAAAGCCGTAGAAATGGCGCAGAAAGTTGCAGAACAAAGCCCTACCTCGGTGGCTGCCTGTAAAAAATTGATTCAGATGGGTCGCAGTGGACCTATAGCGGCAGCATTGTCACCGGAGCGGGAATTGTTTGCTGATCTGTTCCACAGCGAGGACCAAAAAGAAGGCGTTCAGGCATTTTTACAAAAGCGTAAACCTGAATGGAAGAACTGCTAGATTTGCTTTGCAGTGACAGCTTCTCGGAGCACCGTTTGGGGGCTCCATCTTTTCTTTTCGTGGTCTGATATAGACAAGAACAAAAAGTGCAGGAACAACAATGAGCCCGATTTTATTCTCTGAGCATAGTGCTAACAACGGTAAGAAGATCGTTCAGGTAACGCTCAATTCTGAAAAGAGCCTTAATGCCCTGACCCTTGAGATGATTGAAATCCTGTTACCCAAAATGCAGGAGTGGGAGGCTGATGACTCCGTTGCCTGTGTTTTACTTGATGGCGCAGGAGATAAAGCCTTCTGTGCAGGTGGTGATATTCGCAACCTCTACATGGGGATGACCGGGGAAGGCGAGGAAGGTTTCTGTGAAACTTTTTTCACCAAGGAATATCAGCTGGATTATGCCATTCATAAATTCAGCAAACCTTTTGTCTGCTGGGGTAATGGTATCGTAATGGGTGGAGGTCTGGGCTTGATGTCTGGTGCCAACTACCGTGTTGTTACGGAATCTTCTCGTATTGCCATGCCTGAAGTTAGTATTGGTCTGTATCCTGATGTAGGAGGAACCTGGTTTCTTAACCGAATGCCAGGTCGACTGGGTCTGTTTTTAGGATTAACGGCCAGTGCCATGAATGCAGCGGACGCTCGCTATGTCGGCCTGGGTGACCGCTTCGTTATTCATGAGAAGAAAAAACTGTTTATTGAGATGCTGTGCGGTACTGACTGGGCAACAGCTGATGAGAGATCTCTTGAAGTGCTCCATCACGGTGTTAACACCGCTCTGCGCCAACTGGAACAAGATTCTATGGAAGCACTGCCGGAATCTAATGTTCTTAAGCATTTTGAACAGATCAACTCGTTGATGGATCACTATGAGCTTAGTGACATTGTTAACGCGATCCTGACGCTTGAAACAGATGACCGCTGGCTACAAAAGGCTCAGGGGGCTGTTAAAGGGGGCAGTCCCGTTTCGATGGTAACTATCTTCCAACAACTTCAGAGAGGACGTCACCTGTCTCTGAAAGAAGTGTTTATTTCGGAGTTGGACCTGTCAGTCAACTGCACAAAAGCGGGGGAAATGGCAGAAGGGGTTCGGGCATTGCTGATTGATAAAGATGGTAAACCGGATTGGCGTTTTAAGTCTCTGGAACAAGTCGATTATAAGTGGATTGAGAGTTTGTTTATCAGCCCCTGGCAGAACCAGAAGCACCCACTGACTGATATGTAAAGACTCGTTTCAGGCTGGTCTTGTTACGGGTTTCAGAGCAATGAAATCTGGCTACAGCCAGCTCACAATTGGATTGATTAACCGTAGGGGTCATGCAAGTGCTTTTGCTGATCTGAATATCGGTCGATCGAAAGTTAAACGGAACAGAATAACAAGGTGAACACCATGGCAAAAATAGCATTTGTTGGTTTAGGCAATATGGGTGGTCCTATGGCTGCCAATCTGGTTAAAGCTGGTCATGAGGTTTCAGTTTTTGATCTATCAGCGCCCGCCGTTGAGCATGCCGTGGAAGCAGGAGCGCATTCGGCAGAATCAGCTTCATCTGCTGTTGATGGAGCACATTTTTTGATCACCATGCTGCCAGCCGGTATCCATGTGAAAAGCGTGCTGGTAACCAAGGATGCACTGCTGGATAAAGTCGCTAAGGATTGTCTGGTGATTGACAGCAGCACCATTGACTCTGAAACGGCTAAGGAAATGGCTAAAGCTGCGCAAGAGCGGGGGATACAGTTTATCGATGCTCCTGTTTCCGGCGGTGTTGGTGGTGCTGTTGCCGGAACACTGGCCTTCATGGTGGGCGGCACTGATGAGGCGTTCAACAAGGCTAAACCTATTCTCGATTGCATGGGGAAAAATATCTTCCATGCGGGTGGCAGTGGGGCTGGGCAGGTTGCCAAGGCTTGCAATAACATGATGCTGGCGGTATTGATGGCCGGTACCTCAGAAGCGCTTAATATGGGGATAAACAACGGACTTGATCCCAAAGTTTTATCGGAAATAATGTCGAAAAGTTCAGGAAACAACTGGGCGCTTCAGGTTTACAACCCAGTACCGGGGGTTATGGATGGCGTACCGGCCTCCAATGACTACGAGGGTGGTTTTATGGTTGACCTGATGTGCAAAGACCTGGGACTGGCCATGGATAACAGTCAGGCCAGCCGTTCTCCGGTTCCTATGGGGTCCGCAGCCCGTGGACTGTTTAATTTGCATCAGGCGAAGGGGAATGGTGGTCTGGATTTCTCTAGTATCTTCCGGCTATACAATTCCAAGAGTGACTCCCAGGGCTAAAGATCCATCTTTGAGTCGCTGGGTACGCTGAGTAGTTATTGAGCTTATCCGCGAGCAGCTGGGATAAAGTCCAGATATTAAGACCAGAGTCAGTATAGAACATCTGGTCTTGATCCGATTGAGTTGCCTGACATACGGAAGTCTGATGCACCTCAGTCAGCAAACTCTACTGACAATATTTTGTCATAAAGGGTTGCTGATTCATTGTCGTTTAACTTAATACTTACAGTGGTTTCTAACTCCCGGTCTTTGCTGGATGACTGTTTCCAGCTGTTACAATTCGTAACTTTACGTAAACGATAACCAGTCATATGCTGATTAAAAATTATAGACAGAGTTGAGTGTTCGGATTTCGAATGATTGCATTAAAGAAATTCTACTGAACTTGATAATTGACAGGAAAAGACAAGTCGATTTTCAGACTTGATGCCTTAATCAAACCGGCAGGATCAAAGCAAACGATTATGCATGTGCTTGCCCGTTCATATCAGAATAACAACAAGGGGAAAGAATCATGGGATATCAGCAGGAATATCAGCAATCTCTTCAGGATAAAGAGGGGTTTTGGAAAACTCAGTCGAATGAGTTGGCCTGGTATAAAAAGCCGACTCAGATCTTAACCGATGCTGATCACGGAACTCACCGCTGGTTTGCTGATGGAGAACTGAATACCTGCTTCCTGGCCCTTGATCATCAGGTTGAAAGTGGCCGGGGTGAGCAGGTTGCTCTCTACTATGATTCTCCCGCCACGAACAGTAAAAAAGCGATTACTTATAACCAACTGCTGGAAGATGTTCAGCATTTTGCAGGGGTACTCAAGGCACAGGGAATCGAAAAGGGTGACCGGGTGGTGATCTATATGCCGATGGTTCCTGAAGCCGCTGTTGCCATGTTGGCCTGCGCTCGTCTTGGCGCTGTTCATTCTGTTGTGTTCGGTGGATTTGCGCCTAATGAACTGGCGATTCGCATTAATGACGCTGAACCTAAACTGGTGATCACCGCGTCCTGTGGTATCGAATTCGATAAAGTTATTGAATATAAGCCCTTAGTGGACCAGGCGTTTGATTTAGCCACCCATAAACCCTCAGGCTGTATCGTATTGCAGCGTCCGATGGCCAAGGCGGAGTTGCAAGCCGGACGCGATATTGACTGGTTCGAGGCTCACGAGGGGGTTGAGCCTGCTGACTGTGTGCCAGTCCTGTCCACTGATCCTCTTTATATTCTTTATACTTCTGGTACGACCGGAATGCCCAAGGGTATTGTCAGGGATAATGGTAGCCATGCAGTGGCATTACTGTATGCGTTACGCAATGTCTATGGCATGAAAGCGGGCGATGTCTGGTGGGGGGCCTCTGATATAGGCTGGGTTGTGGGTCATTCCTTTATTGTCTATGGACCGCTAATGGGAGGTTGTAGTGCGGTTTTCTATGAAGGAAAACCTGTCAGAAGTCCTGATGCCGGTGCTTTCTGGCGTGTTATCTCTGAATATGGTGTTAACTCCATGTTCGCAGCGCCGACAGCGTTTCGGGCGATTCGTAAAGAAGATTCCGAGGGGGCTCTCAGTAAGGGTTACAACCTGTCGAGTTTGCGCTGGTTATTTGTTGCAGGCGAAAAACTGGATTCATCAACCTACAGTTGGTTATCGGAATTACTTGAAGTACCCATTATTGATCATTGGTGGCAAACAGAGACAGGCTGGCCAATGACTGCTTCGTTAATGGGGGTTGAACCGGTAGAAACTCGTTTGGGCTCTACCTGCGTACCCGTTCCGGGGTTTGATATTCAAGTAGTGGATGGCGATGGAAATGAGCTGAAAGATGGTGAGCACGGAAATATTGTGGCGCGCCTGCCAATGCCGCCGGGGGTTGCTCAAACCATATGGAATAATCCCGAGCGTTTCCAGCAATCCTATCTGACGGCTTTTCCCGGCTATTATCATACCGGTGATGGCGGATTTAAGGACCAGGATGGCTATGTTTACATCACCGGCCGCACAGATGATGTAATTAACGTATCAGGCCACCGCCTTAGCACAGGCGAGATGGAAGAGGTTATTGCCAAGAATGTTAATGTCGCTGAATGTGCGGTGATCGCTGTTGCAGATCAACTGAAAGGGCATATCCCGGTGGGTTTGGTTGTATTAAAAGAAGGGGCGAATATCGAAGAAGCTGCCTTAGAGAAGGACCTGGTTAACCTGGTCAGATCTGAAGTAGGGGCGGTTGCCTGTTTCCGCAATGCCATCGTTGTTCAGCGATTACCTAAGACCCGTTCAGGAAAGATACTCAGAGGAATTCTACGTAAGATTGCCGACAAAGAAGAATACAACATGCCATCAACGATTGATGATGTGTCGATTCTGTCGGAGATTACAGAAACTATCTCTAACGCGGGGGTTGGTAGATAGGGGGCGGTTCTTATCGTTCATTACTATCAAAAAGCTAAGGAACCTATGAATAAGTCCATTGTGTTCTCTCTTATTCACAGGTTCTCTAAGATCTGGTTACTGAGATTACACTATGGAAATAAACAATAGAGTATTTGCCATCACTGGCGGTGGTCAGGGGCTGGGGCGTGCCATGGCTCTGGATTTGGCGGCAACTGGTGCTCAATTGGCCTTGATAGACCTTGATGAAAACAAGCTGTCTGAGAGTGTCGACCTGTGTCAGCAGGCGGGTGGCAAAGCCCGAAGTTACCTTTGTGATATTACGGATGAACCATCTGTGGAGGCTGTCTTTCAGCAAATCAAGCGTGACTTTGGTGAGCTTAACGGCTTGATCAATAATGCCGGGCTGATGCGTGATGGTATGTTGATCAAAGTAAAGGATGGTGAACTTGTCTCTAAGATGTCGCATCAGCAATGGCAATCGGTGGTTGATGTTAATCTTACTGGAGCCTTTCTCTGTGGTCGGGAGGCTGCGGCCATTATGGCCACTCAGCCTCAGACGAAAGAGCAGGGTGGGGTGATTATTAATATTTCCAGTGTTTCCCGGGCAGGAAACATGGGCCAGACTAATTATTCCTCTACAAAAGCTGGAGTGGCTACTATGGTTGTCAGCTGGGCCGGTGAGTTAGCCCGCTATGGAATAAGGGTCGGAGGAATTGCGCCTGGAGTCATTGCCACGGATATGACCGCGCAGATGAAGCCTGAAGCGATTGATCGGATGTTGCAAGTGGTGCCTTTAAAGCGACTGGGTACCCAGCAAGAACTGGCTCATAGTGCTCGTTATATTATAGAGAATGACTTTTTTACCGGGCGGATAATAGAAATGGATGGAGGTCTCCGTATCTGACTGTTTTTTGACTCGTACAGAGTTTTCCGACTGGAGTGGCGGGTCGCTGGTGATCGAGTCCCGCCTATTGGGTTCTATTAATAGTCCCGTCATTTTATAGTACTGTCATTTTGCTACCCTCATTGCCTTAGCATCTTTTTTCCTACCCGTTTTGCAATTACCGTCCGTGTTTAATGTCTTCGTAGCGATGTTCTCAGCTATTAGGTTGAGCCCTTCTGCAATTTCTCCTGGCAAACCGACCGTTCAAGAGCCCACAGAGAGCACTATCGATTTAATTTTATCGGTTCCCTAACGCACAGGTGGGTTTGACGCGATTAAGACAGAATCGATATTTTTCAATAATGAAAAATATGAGAATATTGATAATATACGAACTGCTTTGGCAGACCGCTTGGAAAGGACTCGTCATTCCGCTACGCTGTCTTTCGTGCATTTAGCCATTCTAGAACTCGCTGAGAACATAATGGACTTATTCGAAGGTTCCCTAAATGACCACTAAAAAAGTATTGAGCAGTGCAGAGACGGCTAAAATGCTGAATGTCTCTCTACGAACCGTTCAATTGTGGGTTGAAAAAGGAGTGTTGGCCGCCTGGAAAACTCCAGGGGGGCACCGACGAATTTCCCTTGAGTCAATTCAAAAACTCAAGCATCAGCAAGACGTTCAGGTTGGATTTGTTAAGCCTTCTGTTAAATTGCTTATAGTTGAAGATCAGGCACATCAGAGAAAGTTTTATCGTAAATGTTTTGAGCGTTGGAATCTGCCTGTAGAAGTTTATATGGCGAAGGACGGCTATCACGGATTGATTAAACTGGGAGAGATGAAACCTGATCTGTTGATTACCGATTTGATGATGCCCTCCATGGATGGCTCTGAGATGATAAAAGCCATTCGCAGCAAGGGAGATCTGGATGAAAATCGAATTATCGTCGTAACCGCTATGGATAGCGATTCAGCAGAGGTGAAGAGATTACGTGATAGTAATATTACGGTACTACAGAAGCCTGTTTCTTTTGATGATTTGAAGCAGCTGCTTGAAAACCGGGTTTCCATGCTGGCAACTGCCGCCAAACTATGGTGATGACCATTGTTTATGGGCCCTTGTTTACAGTCAGACGCTGACTTTGATCTACCCGGGCTGACTTTCCTTTCTTTATGTTAACGGGGTTTTTGAACTCATTTTTTTCGCATTTTGCAACCACTGGGCATAATGCAAAGACTCTTTCCTGTATTTCTTCTTACTTCCAACGGCCTGACGCCCTAAGCGCTTTGATCGGGTAGATCTTTATCGAATTGGCCCAATAGCTGCTTAGTAAAGTGTTGAACAGTTTGGACTGAGTTTCTCTGAATCTGGTAAGAGAGGGGTATCAGATTGTTTGAGAGTTTAGTTACTGTAATTTCTAATTGTCACAATCAACCCAGAGCCATGGGGCAGGGTAAAACCAGCTTGTCTGAAAACGATGCTGGCTTACTGAGGAATGTTGTCAATAATTTTCTCATGAGGTAATGCAGTATGAATAGCGATAACCTGATGGTGCAGGCTCAACAAGAGAAAACCCTGGTCAATCAGCAGGCCGGTGTATGGGGGGATATCCATTCTCATCAATGTGAAGTGGAACAACCGCTCGGCCTTAGCGAGCAGACTGTTATAAAAAATCTCACTCCTGGCAGGAAAAAAGAACCTCTAGAAGAGTCTGTCTCAGGCGCTTTTTCTAATCAAAAAGAGCTTGTACTTCAGGTTTTAAACCAACATGTAAGTGTTAGCGTTACAGATGCGACCGGAAAAATTATCTACGCCAATGACAAATTTTGTCAGAGTTGTGGTTATCAGCTTGATGATTTGCTGGGGAATACCCATCGCCTAATAAAATCAGATGTACATCCAGCAGATTTTTATCAGGATTTATGGCGCACAATCAGAGCAGGGAAAGTATGGACGGGGGAGGTTTGTGACCGCAGTAAAAAGGGCGACCTATATTGGACGGCTTTAACCGTCGTTCCTTTTCTCAGGGAGGAGGGTTGTCCATACCAATACGTTTTTATTCGAACAGACATTTCAAACACCAAGCAGCTGCAATTGGAGTCTACCCGTTCCAGTCAGATGAAGTCAGAATTTATGTCCAATATGAGTCATGAATTACGTACTCCGATGAGTGCAATTTTTGGTTTCGCCCAGGTACTGGAACATGATAATCAATTGAATGAGGATCAGTTGGATACTGTTGGAGAAATTTGCAACGCAGCAAAGCATCTGAAGAATCTGATTAATGATGTGCTGCATCTATCGAAGATTGAATCCGGGTACGTCGAGTTGTCAGTTGGAGCCATAAAGCTTGCTGAAGTTGTATCAGAATGTTGTGACCTGGTAGCCCTGTCGGCTAATCAGGCTGGTGTTTCCATTCAATTGGGTGATCTGGACGGTTGCTGGGTACAAGCGGATCGGACCCGACTAAAGCAAATACTTCTTAATCTGCTTACTAATGCTGTTAAATACAATAACCAAGGGGGAGTCGTGACTTTGTTCGCCGATGCGGTGAATCAGCAGATGTTGCGAGTTACCGTCGGGGACAACGGACCCGGTATATCACCAGAGAAACAGCGGCAGTTGTTTCAGCCTTTTAACAGGCTCGGCGCCGAGCAAAGCGAAATAGAAGGAACCGGAATAGGCTTATCTATTGCCCAGCGTTTGGTGACGATGATGAGCGGACACATTGGTGTTTATAGTTTTGAAGGGATTGGAAGTTGTTTTTGGGTAGAACTGCCCCGAGTGGCAGACAATCGTAACAGCGCTGCTATGGCGCCTGGATCAGCTGGGAAAGATGATTATACTGTTGAGTCGATACACCGCTATTAATCGTTCCGGCTTAAAGACTGAGTCTTGTGCCAGAGACTCTCTTCAGCACATCTGTGTCCGAATTCCCACCGACTCGAAAATTTGTTGCTAGACTAACTTAGGGGCAAGATTTTGGTGCTTCTTTGCAGCCTGCTTATAGAGTTCTTCTAAGGTAAAAGAACGTCTCTTGAGTAGTGCAGAACAGCCTGTTTGCTGGCTCAGCACCTTTACACCAGCCTGCCTTATTATTATCAATCTGCCTGAGGAGTATGCTGTACTCCAGAGGACAAAGGAATGAAAAAATTCACAGAGGCTTATAAAAAGGCGCGGAGTGTTCTCCAAACCGAAGAGTATGAGAAGGAATGGCACAAGTTTTTAACGATAACGTCTGGCGCAAAAGCGCTTATAGGAGATACGGGCTTCGAAAAGACCCACGCCGCATCTTCAGATAGCGTAAGAGAAAAGATAAAAAAGGACTCAAATGGCGCTTTTGTATCGTTTTTTATTGGCGGCGACTGTGGGGATGTTATTTATAATGCGGCGGAAAATGCCAAAGCTAAAGCGACTCACAATGACCGGGCGGCTACTCTGAAATTCCTTCGTCATGTCTATCATGAACAAAATCGCGGCGGTCAGCAGGTGTGGGTGTATTCTCCGCCAAAAGCCTACTCTTCCTGGGTTTATGATGAACTTAAGGGCACCGAAAGCCAGGTTAAAAGTAAGCTGAGAAAAAATAAGGAAGTGTTCTCAGCTAAAGAGCGGACGCATATGTGCAATGCGCTGGCGCTGGCAAGAAAAATTGCTGAAGATACCAAGGTAAAACTGGGCAAGAAGGATGAGGCAACCAAAAAACTGGTTAAGCGTTGGTTTTTTGATGAAGACACCGGCGATGACAAAATGGATGCTACGATCACTAAGTTGACCGATGGCTTTAAGAAGATCGCTCAGGATTGCAATTCAGACAAACTGGTATTCACGGATTACCCTGACTGGCGTTCTTCACGGAAAGACTATTTTGGTGCGGCTTTTCGGAATGGTGAAGGTGGCGGATTCCCCATTATTTATCTTGAAGGGGCATTCACCAGATTAACTGGCAATAGCGGTAAACTCTGGTTATGTGCATTGACCATCATTCATGAATTGTCTCATTTTAGTGTGGGTACTCAGGATCATCGCTATGATCATGCGGGATTAAAACCAAGCAAGACTACATTCAAGTATGCAAAAACCATGGAAAATGCCGATAGCTGGGGATATTTTGCAACGGACTTAGCGGGTTATTTGTCGAAAGCGGATTATCAAAAGACATGGAAATAGGAGGCCTTTAAAGGGAGGGCTAAGAAGATGCTTCAAGCAAAAAGGGTGGCGCCACCAGAAATTGCACCCGTCACCGTCGGTAAGCTCAGAATTGAAGCCGTCCACTGGGGTAAAGATAGGGGCCTCGAACAGAACGGGGGGTATATCGCCGCCTTTGATCCTGCTAGTGGTAATGAACTGTGGATTCTTCAAATATATAAAACGGAGTATGATCCTGAAATGGAAGAAGATGTCCAAGACGTTTTTATTGCAAAAATGTCAAAAGGATTTCTCAGTAAGAAACTGAAGATTGTTGATGAAAAGGGCCGTAAGTACCTAGTGGATACAGATGAGGTTTCAGTTACCTCCCTGTAACTTTGAGTCGATGGATAGGTTGGAGCTGCAATCAAATCGATAACGGTTACCGGTTTGTTTTACAGGGGTGGTCTTGCTGATAGTTAAGGTAAAAATACCGACGAGGCAGTAAGGGAATGTTAAAAAAAATGCAACAACACCGGCTATCACGATTAGTGCCGGTGCTGTTATTTTGTATAGTCAGTTTGCTACAGTTTTCGACTTCAACCGGATTGATGAATCAAGCGTATGCGGAACCCTCAGGTCTGACAGCAAAGCGTGTGGCTCCACCCTCGGTTGATCCCGTCACTATAAAAGGGGTGCGTTTTGAAGTTATTCATTGGGGGAAAGAGCGTGGCTTTTCCCAAAATGGTGGTTATATTGCAGCTATTGACCCGGATAGTGGTCAAGAACTCTGGACCCTGAAAGTTTACGATATTAACTATGACACTGAGATGGAGTCGGATGTGCAGGACGTGTTTATCGAGTGTATGTCTAAAACGTTTTTTAGTGGCAAACTGAAGATTACTGATGAAAAAGGGCGTAGCTATATCGTTGATCCGGAAACTCGGATCGTGCAGCTGGATGATTAACTCTGATCAGTTTAGCAGGCAGTAAAAAGAGGCTGTTTTGGGGGGCTGTATTTTTTGGGGAGGGGGCTTATAAAAGCCCCCTTCAGTTATTGGTCCGCACATGCTCTTGAACAACAATTCTCAGTCGCTAAGCCTTAACCTGTGTTTCTCATGCCTGTGGCAATACCGGTCATGGTAACCATCAACGCAAGCTCAACAACCGGGTTAGGGCAGTTGCGGTCTCGGTATAGCAACTCAGCCTGGAGATAATGTAAAGGATCGATATAGGGGTTTCTGACATCGATAGATTGACGGATTGTTTCATTTTCCATCAATAACTGGGGAGTCCTTTTCAGTCGAGTGATTAACTTTTGTGCCTTTATCAGCTGTTCCCTGAGGTGGTCCCCAAGCTCTTTGTTTTCTGGGCTGACCAAACGGTTCTGGTAATATTCAGCAATATCCGGTTCTGCTTTAGCCAATACCATTTCCAGCATATCCACATAAGATCTGAAAAACGGCCATTCTGCTAGCATTTCCTCAAGTAATTTGCGGTTTCCTGAATTCAGCGCTTGTTCTAAGGCTATGTCACTCCCTAACCATGCGGGTAACATCAGTCGTATTTGGGTCCAGGCAAATATCCATGGTATTGCCCGAAGGCTTTCAACCCCACCGTCTTTGCGTCGTTTTGCTGGGCGGCTTCCCAGGGGGAGCTTTGCCAGCTCCTGCTCAGGTGTTATTTCACGAAAATAGGGAACGAAGTTGGGCTCTTCCCAGATCACCTTTCGGTAATGCAGGTGTGCCTCTTGAGCCAGTGTATCCATCAGTTTTCGCCAGGGCTCTGCTGGAGTTCTGGGTGGTACCAGACTGGCTTCGAGTACGGAGCTGGCATATAGCTCAAGATTGCGTACGGCAATATCAGGCATACCAAACTTAAAACGAATCATTTCTCCCTGTTCTGTTACTCTGAGACTGCCATCAACAGAGCCGGGAGGCTGAGACAGGATTGCAGTATGGCTGGGACCACCGCCACGACCAACAGTGCCACCTCTGCCGTGGAACAGTGTTAAGGTTATGTCATGTTTTTGGCATACATTGGTTAATGCTTCCTGAGCCCGGTACTGACCCCAGGTGGCTGCCAGTGCACCGGCATCTTTTGACGAGTCAGAGTAGCCGATCATCACTTCCTGATGGCCTCCGGTATAGTTTCGATACCAATCGATGTTTAACAGTGCATCGATACAGTCTGCTGCTCCATCAAGGTCAGACAGGGTTTCAAACAACGGCACTATTCGAATAGGGAAGCCGATGCCGGTTTCCTTTAACAGCAAAGCAACGGCCAAAACATCAGAGGGTTGCCCTGCCATTGATATCACATAGCTTCCGAGGGCTGCCTGTTCCTGATTAGCAATGACTTTGCAGGTGTTGAGAACTTCCTGCACATCGGCGCTGGGTTGCCAGCCCGTTGGAAATAGCGGGCGTTTATTACTTAACTCCTGCAGCAGGTAACTCTGCCTGTCTGCTTCATTCCAGTCCAGATAGCTGCCTAGTCCGTAAAAGTTTGTCAGTTCATCAAAGACTTGGGCATGGCGGTCGGCATTCTGACGGATATCCAGACGTACTAAGGTCAACCCGAAGCAAGATAGTCGGCGCAGGGTATTCCGCAGACAGCCATCAGCAATTTCATCCATGCCACAGGCGCGCAGTGAGCGGTCGCAGATCATTAGTGCGTCACGCAAGTCATCATCATGAATATAGGCACTTTCAGGAATTGACCACATCGGTTCAGAGCCGTTCTTCATATCTTGGCGATTATTATCCAGACATTCTTTTGCCCAGGAGCGAGTATCCTGAAGCCGCGTGCGCACTTGTCGAAGCAGCTCTCGGTAGGGTTCCTTGCATCCCCCCACCTGTCCACGCAGCTCATCGCTGGCACGTTCCATGGATAGCTCGTGTCGTAACTGCCCAATATCTTTAAGAAACAGATCCGCAGCCATCCAGCGCGCAAGCATCAGTACCTCACGGGTCGCAGCAGCAGTTACATTGGGGTTGCCATCTCTGTCGCCCCCCATCCAGGATGCAAAACGAATGGGTGCCGCTTCAGGTGGTAATCGGCAGCCTGATACTCTTTCCAGTTCACGATCAAAGTTTCGCAGAAAGCGAGGTACAGCTTTCCATAGAGAGTTTTCTATAACTGCAAACCCCCACTTGGCTTCATCGATAGGTGTCGGGCGCTGTTCCCGGATTTCCTGAGTGTACCAGGCTTCACTGACCAGTTGCTGTAGACGCTCTTTCAGGTTGACACCCGGTGTACTCAGGGGATGAACACGGTCCATTTCGGATAGGCACTGAGCCATGGTTTCATATTTTTGAATAAAGGTACGGCGATTGACCTCAGTTGGGTGTGCTGTCAGAACCAGTTCAATTTTCAGCTCTGCAGCTTTATCCGCAAGCGCTTGAGGAGATATGCCTTCGCGCAGGGTTTCCTCAAAGACTTGTTCAAGGGTATGAGGGTCGGGTTTGTTGACGACCATACTGCGACGACGTCTGACGCGATGATACTCTTCTGCTAAGTTGGCAAGATTTAAGAACTGACTGAAGGCTCGTGCCATCGGTACCAGTTCATCTTCTTGAAGGCCACGTAACGCATCCAGTAACTCCTGTTGGCTACCTTCACCACTGCGGGCTGCTTTAGATCGGTTGCGTATCAGCTCAACTTTTTCCAGGAACTCTGGTCCCTGATCTTTGCTGATCGTGTTGCCGAGAAGTTGGCCCAGCAGGCGAACATCGTCACGTAGGGGGGCTTGCAAGTCTTCCATGGTCGATTCCGGTTTTGGGACTGTGGCTGCGTAGCTGTCATATAAATGACAAGAACGCCTTTAGCAGTAGAGCATTAATAACCAATTTATCTGTGAAAGCGCAGTAAAATGCAAGTATGTTATTAAAAATCATGGCTATAGAAGCCGGACAATAAAAAAAATCTGTAAAAACTGAGTTGATTAGGCGATTTACAGTACACTGCTGCTCCATGGAATTATGGATCGTATTTACCCTCTTGGCTGTTCTAATGCAGTCACTTCGGACAGCAGCTCAAAAACAGCTATCAGGAGAAATGTCTGCGTTGGCGACGACGCTTGCACGTTATCTTTATGGCTTGCCTCTGGTTGTGGTCTATCTGATCGCTGTTGTGGCTTATTCTAAGTCCGGAATACCGGCACTTGAAAATCGCTTTCTGGTTTATGCCAGTGGTGCAGCAGTAGCACAGATTCTGGCAACCGTTTTTATGATTCAGTTGTTTCAACGCAAGAGCTTTGCCGTGGGAGCGACATTTGCCAAGACCGAGGCATTATATGCCGCTGTTGGCGGCGCTTTGTTTTTTTCACAACCGTTAACGGCTATTGGCTGGGCGGTGGTTGTTGTCGGTGTGCTGGGTGTCTGGTCGATGAGTCTGGGGCGCGGCAAACAGCCTGTGGAATGGAAGGCTATTATTCTTGGGCTGGGGTCTGGATTTGGTTTTGCAATTACATCCCTGTGGTTACGAGAAGCCAGCCTCTCCTTAGCGGTGGGGTATTTGCTCGGAGCCGCATTAACTCTGTGTTATATGGTGCTGTTACAAACAGTTATACTGACTGTCTATCTGCTGTTGAAGGCGCCTGGGACGATTCAAGGATTATGGCAACACCGCCGAATCGGCTGGTTTATCGGAGCGTCCAGTGCGTTGGGTTCAATTGGCTGGTTTACCGCGATGACTTTACAGAATGTTGCCTATGTTAAGGCGTTGGGGCAATTAGAGTTTCTACTGGTGGTTCTTATTACCCATCGTTTTTTCCGGGAAAAAATCCGAACACATGAATACCTGGGGATGGCGCTGATTGCCATTAGCGTCCTGGTACTGCTGCTGGCATAAAGTCCCTGGCAAAAATGATAGGTTTTCCTGAACGTTCTTCTGCTTCTTTATAGGCCAGCTCAATGTCTCTTACAATCACTTTGTTCAGTGGCCGCATCAGCATGTTCATCCCTTTAAGAACCTCGGATATCTTCATCTGATAAGGGGCACGGGTTCCTCTGTGCTCAATTGCTCCGCCGATGGGATTGAGCTTACCACCAAGTTTGCAAAAGTGGCCTGCCAGAGAAGGTTCGGTCAAAATGTACAGCGTATCTATACCCGCTCGCCGGGACATTTCTAACATGCCCATATACAAGCCTACGGGGATGTAGGGGAATCGAGGGCGGTGGATGGTTCCATAATCACTTTCGGAAATCTTAACGGCGCGATCTTTTTCATCAGGTCGCCGTCTGTATTTTCCGATCACGGCTAATCGGGATACTTCCGCTATCGCCCTTCGTTGTTGCAGCTCTGGGTCCGGAATGCCAGGGTCCAGAGTCTTTTCACAGGCTATCTGGAAGGGTAATGGGGCGCTGAGATCGCTGGGGTTGCCGTGTACCATTCGTATACAGCCAACAAATTCATTGGTTTGCACGCTTTGTAGCAGGCAGTGCATGGATTGATTATCGTATTCATCGGTTTCGAAGCCATCTTCACGAACGGCTTCCCATTTAAGATCTTCACAATAAACTGAATGGCGAACTCGATAGGCTTCGTTAACCAATTCTTCAGTCAGTGCCGGTACAACGCGGAAGAAACGTTGGAAATTCTTATGGAGTTTGGTGAACTCCAGCATCATGATTACTTTCTGACGCACTGACATTGTTAATACCCTCGGAGAGAGGCCCTACGGGGAGGAGTCTGAAAAAGCCTCAACAGCATGTGGTCTTGATTGTTTCCCAGAATACTCCAAAAAACGGTAGATCAATGAATTATAAATAATATTAGCAGCAAGGGCAGTAAAATAGGCTTATCGTGACAATAATTCTTTGCAGCCCTTGCTTCATGTCAACACAATTGAGCCTCTATCCGTCTAATTCACCCTTTTGAGAACATTTGTTTGCGTGGAATTTCTGTATCCCTCAAAGCCCCTGGGGAAATTTTGAAAAAGTCCAAGGGCTTTGACTTTAAGTGTAATCAGTGGATTTCTAATTCTCCAGCTGTTCCAATGCGATCTGTTTTGCCTGTCTGAAATCACTTTTACCGCTACCCAGCTTGGGGATTTCATCGACAGCTATCAGTGCAGCAGGTCGCATCAGGGGATTAAGTTCGGTCTGCTGAATATGGCTCTTTAACGCTTCCTCGCTAATGCCATTGTTAAACAAGAGAACGACTTTCTCACCCTTCTTGCTATCAGGTATTGTGGTAGCAAGTATCTCCACTTCTTCGTCAAGAGCTGAGCTGATGGCAGTTTCAATAGCGCCCAAGCTAATCATCTCCCCCCCTATTTTGGCAAATCTGGAGTATCGATCGACAATGGTCAGGAAGCCGTCGGCGTCCAGATGTCCTTTGTCGCCGCTGCTGTACCAGCGCTGGCCATCAAGTTGCAGTACCGCTTCATTGGTCTTGTCCAAATCGTTCAGGTAACCAAGCATGACCTGAGTTCCTCCGATTAGAATAAGCCCGTCTTCTCCACAAGGAAGGGGTTCAAAGGTCTGAGGGTCAACAATACGAAAACTGCTTCCCGGAAGTGGGAGTCCAACAGTTCCTGATTTACTGCCTTTTTGAACACGCCAGTCAGTGCTGTCTATCCGATCGGGAATATTGACGCTGGCTACCGGTGTTGTTTCGGTGGTTCCGTAGCCTTCATAAATAGTTTTGTTGAATTTTAACTGGAATGCATCTCTAACCTCTGAGTTCAGTTTTTCAGCACCAGCAACTACGATCCGCAGGCTATCGAGCATTAACGGATGAATCTTATTGTTGCGATTAAACAATCTTAAAAACGTTGAAGTGCCGCAAAAAATAGTCGCTTTGTGTTTAGCAATGCCCTTTGCGATGTTCAATACATCGGTTGGGTCTGGATGACAGATTGCCGGGATGCCTTCAATCAGTGGCATTAATCCTGTAACGGTCAGACCAAACGCATGGAACAGAGGCAGGGTTGCCATGACGCGATCATCCTGCTGAGTGTCAAGCACATCGGAGACCTGTTTGATATTGCCCATAATATTCTGATGACTGAGCATCACTCCTTTGGGTTCACCCTCACTGCCACTGGAAAACAAAATCGCTGCTGGTTGTTGAGGGGAGGTTCTGCTGACAAATAGCTGCCTTAACAGGGCGGCAGGTAGTATTCGCACAGCCAGTAATACAGCCGCTTTGCGAACCGGGCTGATTTGGGCTGCGAGATCTTCCAGGTAAATGACGTTTAAGGGGGCTATCAGCTCCGCTAGATCTAATCCACGTTGTTGCAGTTTTTTAAGGAATTTTTTGGATGTATAGAGAGTGCGAATTTCAGCTTTTTCAGTCGCAGATATCAGTGCTGGGATACTGGCCGTATAGTTCAGGTTAACCAGCGTTTTTCCGGCAAGTAATGCAGCCATATTGGCTATCACACCGGCACTGCTGGTCGGCAGTAACAATCCCACATTTTTTTCAACCAATGCACCTTTATTAGGGCTGATACGGCTGATTTCTTTTGAGAAAGCAATGGCTGCCGTCAGGGTTTTGTAACCATTGAGGGCAAGGCCTTCACGTACATCCGTTATACAGAGCTTGTGGCCGCTGCTTTTTACAGTGTTTATCCAGGCGGCAGGCAATGATTCTAGGTTTTGAGTATGTTGCTGCCAAGCGGTCATTGATAGATCGAAGACATGTCGCTTTAACTCCGAAGTCTGGGTATCCATCGGAATAGGAGAGCCAAATGCGACTATGATATCCCGACGTAATCCTTCGCTGCGTAATTCCTGCAAGTGTTCATTGGAACGGGAGAATCGGCTACCCCACAAGCCGCGGAGGTAGAAGGGGAGAATCACGCCATCAACCAGATTTCCATCCGCATCTTTAACGCAACGTTCATAGCCATGTTTGAATTCACCCAGTTGACCGTTTCGGCTGATGGCTCCTTCGGGAAACAGGCATACGACCTCGCCATCTTTGAGTAATTGATTAATCGTTTCCAAAGAGGATTTGCTATTTCCGCGAGCTATCGGGACGACGCCGAACAAATCCATTAACCATTTCAGGTACCAGCGGCTATAGATGTTGCGATCCATAACAAATCTGACCGGCCGTGGGCAGGCTATCTGAATCATTGCCCAATCCAGCCAGCTAATATGATTACCAAGCATAAGGACTGCACCCTGGCTTGGCAGATTTTTAAATCCCAAGACTTCTACTTTGTATCGTCCCGCAAAGATAAAGCTGACCACCAGTCGGACCAGAGACTGGGGTAAACGGCTGATGGTATAAATTGCACCGATAACTGCGGTAAGAGTCAGTAAGTGAAAGAGACCTGAACTGTTGACCCCAAAGTAAGCAAATACTAATGCAAGCCCTAGAAACGCCAGCATCACCAGGTTTTGAATCCAGTTATTTCCGGCTAAAACGGTGCCTAAATGCTTATCCGGCGCATGGAATTGAATTAATGCATTTAACGGGACAATAAACAGACCGCCACTGATACCCAATAAGATAAAACTGAAGGCAATCGCTGAAGTCGATTGCATCTGCGGTATAAGGAGCACTGAAAGTACCACTCCAATAGCTCCGAATGGGACTAACCCCGTTTCAATATGGTGTCTGGAGGCTTTACCGGCCCATATTGAGCCTAAAACAATACCTATGCCCGAGCAGGCAAGAAGCCCCTGAATAATAACGGTGTTCTCAATTCCCAGGTTCATCTTGGCGTGGGCAGGAAATGCTGCCAGAATCACCTGAGAAATTCCCCAAAAAACAGAAAGGCCGATGATTGATAACCAGATAGTCTGGTTTTTCCAGAGCTTTGTCAGATTACGCTTTAAATAGCGTCCGCTGAAATAACTGCTCCAGCTGAACGTTTCCGTAACTGAGTCTTTTGCAACATTCTGGGGTTCAAATACGCTAGATTGAGGTATTTGCGCTTGGTAGGCTTCTGATTGAGGAACGTGCATTTTCCGGGGTGCTAATGCATCGCCTTTCGGCAACTTCATCGCACTCATCAGTTCTAGCAGGGAAAGTAAAACCAGGCCCCATCCGATAGGGGCAATCTGAGTCAGTATCTGGGATACATCGCCTGGTTTTGCCGAGTCAAGAAAGCCTTCGAAAAGTACCGAGAAGGAAAAAACCCCGAGAAGAATAGCCACAATCGTAACAGCCTGGACTACCGAGTTGGCCCAGGCTAAGCGTTCAGTCCCTGCTAATTCTTTGATATACCCATACTTGGCTGGAGAATAAAATGCGCTTTGTACTGCCAGTAAAAAGGTCATTGCAAAGGCCACTTGAAACCAACCTAAGTAATAACTGCCAGTGATCATCAGTGTTAATCCAACGGCTATTGCAGCGCTGGCACGAATAACTTTCGGTTTCTGAAAACGATCAGAAAGAAAGCCAGCAGGACTAAAAAGAAAGATAAAAGGCAGCAGAATCAGTGCGTTGACCACTGCAGTTAACAGTATCTGAGTTTGCCCATCATAAACTTTAAATACCGTATTCTGAATGATGATTTTATGGCCAAGGTCTACAAAGGCATTTAAAAAAACCACCAGTATAAAGGGTAAAAAGCCTTTTAGTCGCAGCAGGTTAGTCATGTTTTCGCTCCGCTGGGTTAGAGAAGTAATTGATCCTAGGCAGAGGAAGTTGAGATAGCGACTTTATTAAATCAAGTAACATTTTTACCGTCCTGTGGTATTAATATTCTATACTTTTTGTTTGTTGTGGCTAAGACAGCGTGAAAAGGACTCGTCATTTTGCTGCGCTGTCTTTCTGGTATCTGACCGTTCTAGAGCCTACAGAGAACACCATGGACTTATTCATAGGTTCCCTCAGAATCTGGCTGTCGGTCGTGACTATTGCAACGATCTGCAATAGCATCTTGCGGCAATTACTACCGAATATTGTAGATCGGTTTGTCGATGTGATTGCTGAACTGGCGTTGAACTGACAGGGGAAACAACCGCTGGCGATATTACTGGGCTAAACCAGGTATTTCCTGGCAGTGCCGTCTGTACCGGTAATAAAAACTGAAACATTGTTCACCTTTGACGTTGTACGATTGATTTGTAGAAAAAGGCCGAGTAAAAATTATTCGTGTAAATAGAGGCCACTGTAGAGAGAATCAACTATGTCCCAGACTACCCAACTGGTCGCTACCTTGAAAAGAACGTTAAAGGCCCATGGAAAAACCTATGCCGATGTTGCAGAGCATTTGCAGCTCTCAGAGGCCAGTGTGAAGCGTTTGTTTTCAGAAAACAGTTTCTCCTTACTACGCTTAGAGCAGATCTGTCAGATGATTGATTTACAGATCAGTGATGTGGTTCAGCTGATGACAGATAATGCCAAGTCTCAGCTCAGTAGTCTAACCGTGGAACAGGAAAAGGATATAGCCGGAGATCTTGAGCTGCTGCTGATAACGGTTTGTGTTCTAAACCGATGGACGCTGGAACAGATACAAGGCTACTTTCAGATACCTGAAACCAACTGTATTCAGCATCTGGCTAAACTTGATCGATTGAAGATGGTAGAGCTACTACCTCGAAATCGAATCAAGTTACTGGTCGCACCTAATTTCAAGTGGCTGGACAATGGACCTATTCAAAGGTTCTTTCAGGAAAAGCTGGAAGCTGAATTCTTTAATTCTCGCTTTGATAAAAAGCAAGAAAAATTACTGGTAATCAATGGGATGCTGGCAGACAGCTCAAATGCGGTGTTTCAACGAAAGATGGAGCAACTGGTACGAGAGTTTGATGAGTTGACCAATGATGATGCCCAGCTGGCATTTGAAGAACGTAAGGGAACGACGGTGGTTCTTGCAGTGCGACCTTGGCAGTACGGATTGTTTGAGCGCTTTAAAAAGGGATCTTAGGGGCAGACGTCTACAGATCCTGGGGCTATCGGTCAAAGCTGTTAAAGGTCAAGGATTTAAAAGGCCATACCAGGACCGAAAAATGATCGACAATGACATATAGGTGTTTGATCGCTATGGGATACCTGATTAATGCATCCGTTTCTATTAGTGACAATTCCAGGAGAGCCGGTAGGGAGTCAGATCAAAAGCGGGCCGTTGCTTCAATCAATACATTGCGGGGTGTCAGATGGCGTTGGCAGAACTCCGAAATGGATACCTGATAGCCTTGTTGCTGAAGATACAGGGCACGATCCAAAACCAGCCATAGCTCCAATGGGCGGCGATAGAGGTGGCGCACCCGTTCTATTTTTCGAATCAGTGGGTATCGATCATACCCTGCCTGTTGATAATATGAGAAATCGGTATTGTCAGGAATTTCAAGAGCCTTTTTTTCACCGATCCAATGGCAATAATCCCTAAAACAACCTTTTAGCAGATGTTTGGGCAAACTGGGTGTATTCAGGTACTGGTTGCAATTGCGGAGGTTTCGCTGCAACAGGTCAAAGCCCAGGCGCCAGGAGACCTCTTGCTGTTTCATTTGCTCAGTGCGTTTTGGAGCAGTTACCGTTTCCTGTAATGGCAGGCGCAGATCATGATGATCGAGCCTTAGGTTGCTCAGTTGTGCTGCAGCTGAGAGAGGGGCATAACGGTCTTCTTGAATGAGGTGATAGCAGCAAGGTGATACGCTGATATTTTGTGTCCCTTTCTGGCTGGCTAGCTTGATTAGCTGCAGGTGTAAATCCCCACAGGCGTGCAATGCTACCGCGTGCTGGTTCTTTCCAAGGTAAGATGCGGCCTCGGCCGCAAGTGCATCTTGATTGACAAACTTGATCGGCAGGTGACGTTTGTCAGCCAGTGATTGCCCATGGCTGCAAAGCTGGGTGTTCAGTTCAAGACTCTGAACGGCTACTTGCCGTTGAAATGAAATCAGCCGGCCAAGGTGTCCTTTTCCGGCACACCACTCCAGAACCGGCAATTGTGGTCGAGCAGTGATCTGCTCAAAAGCTTGAATTTGCTGCCATTTTCTACCGGGTATATGGTTTCCAAGCCAGGCAGGCAAGTCTTGTTGCTGGAAGGTATTCTGAGGTAGCAAACAGAGCTCATGAAACTGTTCGATACCCTCAATAAATGGTGAAAGGCAGGTAATCAGCTCCTGTAATTGTTGATCATTACTTTCCAATGTTTGCAGAGGCTGGTCTTCGAGCCAATGGCATAATTCAGGATTGCTATGACGCCATGGCAGGTCAAGCATCGAGAACGGACGGAGCTGCCAATAGCGCCGATGTGAGCTAAGAATCTTGTCCAATAGCTGAAAGCGCTCAAGCAAACTATCTGATGCATTGTTGAATGTCGAACAGTTAGACGGTACAGGGCTGCCTTTGAGAGGCTGGTCATCAGTGTCGCTGGCTGCAGCATCAATGTTATTCACAATAATGGCATGCCTGACGTCATGTTTTCGTTGTTTGGAGAAAGCGCCTTGGCTTGCCTGGCTTTTTGAGCTGCGCTGTCCTCGGAGGTTGCTGATGAGCTCTGTGCATTGGCGAAAGAGGTATTCAGCTGTTCAGGTAGCAGCGGTTTATTAGCTGCCTGCTTTTCTCGTATTTCCTTGACAGTGGTTTCCATTGCCAGGAAACGTGCGGGAGAGGAAGGGTGAGTTGCAGCTAGATTATCACTGCCTTTATCTTTAATCTGCTCAGGATACTCAGTTGCGACTCTACGCCAGAAATTAGCACTTTCTTCAATAGGATAACCGCTTCGAGCCAGCAGATAGAGGGCTACGTAATCGGCTTCCATTTCGAACCCCTGCAGATGAACACGGCTTCCACCCATAGCAAAAACACCCGGTGAAGGAATGCCGTGACTCCAGGCAAGTAAATCGAGTATGGATCCACTAAGGGCATTCTTAACTGTTTTAGGCATATGCGCGAAAGCGTTATGAGCTAATTCATGGGCGATGACCAGGGCCAGATCTGAATCTTCCTGAGCAAAGCGAAGCATGCCCTTGGTCAGCAATATCCGTTTACCGTCGGCATAGGCATTGACTTCATCCTCAGATGACATCGACACCGGGTAATCACAGATCTTTTCAGGTGTGATAACAAGTTCAGTCGTTGTTCCCTGACGGGCGACGAGCAGAATAGATTTTCTGTTTTCCTCCAGGCTGTTCAATAGGGGCGGCACTGATTGCAAAGCTGATTTCCCACTTCCAAAAACTTCCCCGTTCAGAGAAACCAGTATATCGCCCGATAGTACTCCTGCCTTTTCAGCGGGGGATGTCCGGGCCACCTGAATGACTTGCAGTGGTTCGCCGAGGCCCAGGTCTCGGATAGCAGTATCGCGGAATTTCTCTTCGGTAGCCTGTTTATTGCTAAAGGTGAATCCCATGGATAATCGGGTTTTATCTGAGCAGAGTTCACTCCCGGCAGCCAAAATCGGATAGGATAGATCCAATACCCGCTTTTGCCGATCAAGTCGCTGATTGAATGCCAGTGATAACTGTTTTTGCTCTTCAACCGCAAGAAGTGCCGGTGGGGACTTCTGGACCGGCGTAACCGGCTGAGCGCAGCCGGCCAGTAATCCCGAGATAATAACTGGAAGCGTCAGAGCAACTTGTGAAATGATGAGGGGGATAGTACGAGGCACAAACGCTCTCTTATTCAGGGTGAAACTCTTTATTCGTTTGCGACCGCAATACTGGGATTAACCATAGCAAACTGCAAATAGTGATAAAACAATTGTCTGCTGCCCGGATAATGAAATACGGCAACAACGACTATTATCCAAGGCTAACGGGATAATATGCAAGAGAGAATTGGATCGCCTGGCGAGTTGATGAAACAAGACACAGAGAATGGGGCTTAGGGTTATATGGATGTCGATAAGGACTGTAAGAAGGACCAGCAAGATAAGGTGGGCATGGACATGGATAAGCTGGTGTCCAGATTCGGCGGTAATGACGTTGAAATCCTTGATCGACAGGTTGCCCATCAGGGTTTTTTCCGGCTGGAGGAGTTGACGTTCACTCATCGTTTGTTTGAAGGTGGACGCTCTGAGGTTTTGAAACGAGAGCTGTTTCTAAGAGATGATGCGGCTTGTGTACTCTTGTATGATCCGGAGCGGGACGCTGTAGTCCTGATTGAACAGTTTCGTGTAGGCGCTCTGAAAGATCCAAACGGGCCCTGGTTGTTAGAGTTGATTGCCGGAATTATAGAGCCTGGAGAGTCGGATATGGAGGTTGCCCGACGAGAAGCCCAGGAAGAAGCGGGTGCTGAGATTCTCGAACTTGTACCGATCTGTAACTACCATGTCAGTCCTGGAGGTAGCCAGGAGTATATTCATCTGATGTGTGCAAAAGTCGATTCCCGTGGGCTTAGTGGGTATCATGGACTGGAACAGGAAGGTGAAGATATCCGTGTTACCGTGGTTTCGCGACAGACTGCGTATACTGCAGTGGAATCTGGCCGTATTAATAATGCTCCAACGATCATGGCTTTGCAGTGGTTACAGCTGAATTGGACTATGCTTCAGGATCAGTGGTCAAAACAGTGAAACAACAGAATTACGAAGAAGGTGTATGAAAAAAAAGTATGTTCCGGACTTGTCGCGACAGATGGCTTCCTGTGAGGCCAACTACCTGCGATTGATAAAACTGATGCCGGACATGGACAAATGTGATGAGCGTTTTTTTCATGTTCTCTGGCATCATCATCGCGCGACAGTCGAACTCAGTGTGGAGGAACGCTTTGCTTACACCACGACGATAAAGGTCCAGCAGCGATATGACAGACTTGAGCATGACGAATCGAGTCAAAGCAGTGCTTCAGATAGCGAACAGAACTATAGTCAGCATGCCTGGATCAATATGCCGGCCCTGATCGTGCGTATTTATCATGATGCCCGTATGGCTGAAGTTATTTGTCAGCAGCGTCGACAGCTAAAGGGGTGCTATCCATATCCCAATAAACAGATGCATCATCCTGATGAAAAAGCACAGCTGAATCAATATCTTGGTGAGTGGTTGACTCAGTGTCTGGCTCACGGCCATAGTTCAGATCAGCTTGCAATTGCATGAGCTCAGTCCTGACAAATAACGTCCCAGCGAATAAACCCCTTCATCAAGATAGCTTCAAGGTGGTGCAAATCAGTGATTTGCACCTGATGGAGACCCCTGAAGATTATTATCGTGACATTGATGTAGAGTCATCTTTTTTGCGCATCACCAAGCATATTCAAAGAGATCATCAGGATGCTGATCTGTTGCTGCTAACCGGGGACTGTGTCCACAGCGGCGGTGCTGAGGTTTACCAACGCATTCAAAACAGATTGAATCAAATGAATATCCCCTGGCGCTGGATTCCCGGTAACCATGATGATGCTGAATTAATGGCAATGCTTTTCGGCTCCATGCTCGACGGAATGCAGCTGGGTCGCTGGCAAGTGACACTGCTGGATTCAACATCCGAAGGCAACGGCTGGGGTAGGGGAAGCCTGTCGGAACAGGAACTGGAGCGTCTTGCTGTACGTCTGTCCTTATCCGGACCCCATTTCATCGTCTTGCATCATAATCCGTTATCTGTAAACAGTCGTTGGCAGGATGAAATTGCCCTGGCTAACCGTACCCGGTTCCTGGCGTTACTGGATCAATGCTCTGATTCCGGAGTGGTTATATTCGGTCATGTCCACCAGGACTGGGAGTTTGATTATGGTCGATGGAAGATGTTTAGTTGTCCCTCAACGGGCGTGCAGTTTAAAAAATGTTGTGACAGTTTTCAGATAGAGACCAGGGTTCCACAGGCGTTGCCCGGTTATCGATGGTTTCGACTGAATGATGATGGGAATTTCATGACGCGGGTAGAAAGATGTAAGGGGTAGAGTCGAAAGCTGTAAGGGATAACTGAGCGCTGAGCTTTATGGCGATAGTGGATAAATCAGGTTCTGCAAATACAGACAGATGTTGCCTAATGCAGTGACTATACTGTATTTTTTCTTATCGCACAGGTTACATTGATCGTTCGGTTAAAGATTGGTGATGGTTTTATTAAAGGTTACAGAGCAACGATGTTGAAACCACTATTTATCTATGTACATGGGTTTAATAGTTCTCCCCAGTCATATAAAGCGCGCCTGTTAGTTGATTGGCTTAAACAGCAAGGCCGGGAAGATGAAGTTAAGGTACCTGAATTATCGCATTGGCCGAAGCGTGCAATTGAAACATTGGAAGCCCTGATCGAAAGGCACCGAGACCGAAGGATACTTCTTCTTGGTAGCTCTTTGGGTGGGTTTTACAGTACTTATCTGGTCGAAAAGTTCGCTTCGATTAACCAGCAGACAATCACAGAAGGTAACGCCTGCACTGGTTTAGATCTTAAATGTGTATTGATCAACCCGGCAGTGCGTCCCGACCAGTTATTGGAAGAGCTACTGGGGGAAAACCAGAATCTATACTCTCAGGAACGTTACCAACTGACTCATCAACATCTTGAGCAGCTGCAGCAACTGAGAAGTGAGAGTATTCAGGATAGGAGTCGATATTTGTTATTGACTCAAACGGCAGACGAGGTGCTGGACTATCGTCAGGCTGTGGAGCTTTATGACGGGGCTGAAATGATTGTTCAGGAGGGAGGGAGCCATGGGTTTGATGATTTTGAGTCCATGTTACCTCTCATTGAACAATTTGCGCAGCAGCCCTGGTCAGGTGAAGGTCATGATCGGCCGTGTTAATTCTGGTAGTCAGCCGTAAATCATAGAAGTTACAAACCATAGAAGTTACAAACCATAGAAGTTACAAACTATAGAAGTCACAAACCACAGCAGTTAAAGCATTCATCAGTTAACGGTTTCGCTAAAGGTCTTGAAGAATGCTCTTAGGGTTCAGAGTCGGTGTGAAGCAAATGTCGATGTGAAGCAAATAGAGTAACGTTTCAGGTCGATTTGTTATTTGTCAGATGGGCAGGCTGCGGTTAGTTGGGGTGAGTTTCAGACGCCCAGATCGTTCTCAACAGGAGTAAGTAATACAAGCAATGAACAGCACTTATAATGCAGATTCGATAGAAGTACTTAGTGGCCTCGATCCGGTTAAGAAACGTCCTGGAATGTATACCGATACAGAACGTCCTAACCACTTGGCACAAGAGGTGATCGATAACTCCATTGATGAAGCCCTGGCAGGACATGCGGACCGTGTAGATGTGACCCTGTCAAAAGATGGACAGCTGACCGTCAGTGATAACGGTCGAGGAATGCCCGTTGATATTCATCCTGAACATGGTGTGAGTGGTGTTGAATTGATCCTGACCCGCCTTCATGCCGGAGGAAAGTTTTCCAACGATAATTATCAGTTTTCAGGTGGTTTGCACGGGGTTGGCGTGTCGGTGGTAAACGCCCTGTCCAAACTGTTGGAAGTATCCATTAAGCGTGATGGCAATCTTTACCGGATAGGCTTTGCTGATGGCGAAAAAGTATCAGATCTGGAAATAGTTGATACGGTCGGCAAGCGTAATACGGGTACTGAAGTTCGATTCCTGGCCGATCCTCAGTATTTTGATTCGCCTAAATATTCCGTGAGTCGATTGCGGCATATGCTGAGAGCTAAGGCGGTGCTCTGTCCTGGCCTGAGGGTTGTTTTTAATGATCTCAGTGGCAGTGAAAAGAAAAAGGATGAATGGTTTTATCAGGATGGTCTTAGCGATTACCTGAAGAGTGCTTCTCAACTGTACGAAACCTTGCCTCCCGAACCCTTTGTTGGAGTATTGACCGGCGAATTCGAGGCCGTTGACTGGGCTGTTCAATGGCTACCTGAAGGTGGTGATATGATCACCGAGAGTTACGTGAATTTGATACCAACGATTCAGGGGGGAACTCATGTAAACGGTTTCCGTACCGGTTTATTGGAGGCGGTACGAGAGTTTTGCGAGTTTCGGAACCTGCTGCCTCGCGGTGTGAAGCTGACTGCTGAGGACATTTGGGATCGATGTTCTTACGTACTTTCAGTCAAAATGCAGGATCCACAGTTTTCAGGTCAGACCAAAGAACGGCTTTCTTCCCGGCAGATAGCAGCCTTTGTCACGGGAACGGTAAAAGATGCTTTCAGTTTGTGGCTGAACAAGCATACAGAGCAAGGCGAGCAGTTGGCAGAATTAGCCATCAATAACGCTCAGAAAAGAATGCGTTCAAGGAAAAAAGTAACTCGAAAACGTATAACCCAGGGGCCGGCGTTACCCGGTAAACTTGCGGACTGCTCTGGCGGGGAGGCCATGCGCTCCGAGTTGTTTCTGGTGGAAGGGGATTCTGCTGGCGGGTCGGCGAAGCAGGCACGTGATCGTGAGTTTCAGGCTGTTATGCCACTCAGGGGGAAAATCCTTAACACATGGGAAGTTGAGTCTGGTGATATTCTTTCTTCCCAGGAAGTTCATGATATTTCAGTTGCCATCGGTGTAGATCCAGCCTCGGATAACCTCGATAGTCTTCGCTATGGCAAAGTTTGTATCCTCGCTGATGCCGATTCCGATGGATTGCATATTGCCACTTTGCTCTGCGCATTATTTGTTCGCCACTTTCAACCGATGGTGATGGCAGGGCATGTTTATGTGGCAATGCCACCACTTTATCGCATCGACGTCGGTAAAGAGGTCTATTATGCTTTAGACGAGGATGAAAAAGCCGGCATACTGGATCGTATTACCGCAGAAAAGAAGCGGGGCAAAATTAATGTGCAACGATTTAAAGGGCTTGGGGAAATGAACCCCCTGCAGTTACGTGAAACCACCATGGCGCGAGATACCCGCAGATTGGTACAACTGCAAGTTGAAAGCGGTGACGGAACTCACGAGGTAATGGATATGCTGCTGGCAAAGAAACGGGCTGGCGATCGTAAAAGCTGGCTACAGAGTAAAGGAAATCTTGCGGATGTGTGATCAGTTGAATGATCCGCAACTAATTGCTATATGAAAAACTGGCTATGTGAAAATGACCGATGCAAATATTCACTTCGCAAGTACTAACAATACTGTAGAGGAATAGAGGGATATGTCTTCATTTGAGTCCGACTACAGTCAGCTAAAGTTTTTGATAGTTGATGATTTTCCCAGTTTTTGTGGTGCTCAGCGCACTATGCTGATGTCCTTTGGTGCCAATGATATTGACATGGTGCTACATGGAGAGGATGCCATAAGAGCTATTTCCAAGAAGCGTTATGATGTTGTTCTCTGTGATTACAACCTTGGGGAAGGGAAAAACGGTAACGATGTACTGGAAGAGGCCAAACATCATAAGTTATTGAAGAGTTCTGCTCTGTTTATGATGATTACTGCTGAAAGTGGCAGTGAAATGGTCAGAGGGGCGCTGGAATATCAACCGGACGACTATCTGACCAAACCTTTCACTAAAGAAGTTCTGCAAACTCGCCTTCAGCGCCTGCTTGAACGTAATCGTATCTTTCAGCCCGTGTATCGGGCAATGGATAAGGAAGATATAAGATCAGCCGTCACTCTGTGTGACAAGATTGTGGAGGCAAACCGGCGCTATAAACGTTATGCGCAACGGCTTAAGTCACAATTATTATTTGATCAGGAAGAGTACGGCCAGGCTGAGGTGTTATGCGCTGAGGTGCTCAGAGAAAAACATTTGCCCTGGGCTGTGCTTGGCTTGGGAAAAAGTCACTTTTATCAAAAAAATTACCCCAAGGCGGAACAATATCTTCATTCTTTGCTGGATGAAGACAAGGGTTACGTGCAGGCTTGGGATTGGCTTGCCCGTTGTCAGGAGCAGCGCGGCGACACTGAAGGGGCTCAGGCCTCGCTGGAAGAGGCGGTCAAAACCTCGCCTGTCAATGTGCGCAGACAAACCCATTTGGGTGATCTTGCTATGCGTAATGGTGACGTTCAGCAAGCCGAGAAGGCCTATAGCCGGTCGGTCAAAGTGGGTAAGCATTCAGTTTTTCGCTCTCCTGAAAGCTATATGAAACTCACTGAAATACTGGTGGACCGTCTGGACGGGAGTCAGGGACTGGCTGGGAAAGTTGTTGAAACCAAAGCGCTTGAAGCCATGGACGAGTTACGCCACTTTTATAAAGATGATGCCAAAATAGGGCTGACTTCCCGTTTGATGGACAATAAGATACACACGATCAGAGGTCATAAACACGAAGCTGAAAAAGCAATCTTTCGAGCCTATGATCTCTGTGCGAAAGATAAAGAGGGGACTCTGCCCGCAGCAATGAAAGAGGAACTGCTGGTAAAACTCGAGGCTCTGGGGCGCAAGGATATGGTGGAAAAGGTTGTTGCCGCCATGCAGGCCGAAGAGTCCAACCACAACACTCAGGCCATTTCACTTTACGATCAGGGTGACATAGGAGCTGCATTGGAAGTGCTGAAGCAGGCTGTTACAGAAAAGCCTCGTAGTTACTCCATTTGTCTCAACACCGCTCAGGTGGCCATTCACTATATGATCAAAAATGGTGTTCAGCAGGAGCTGCTGGATTTGGCTGAAGGTGCGCTGGAACGTTCCGCCAGCTTGTCGGAAGATGATCGCCGCTTTAAACTGCATGGAGACCTGAGCCGCCGTTTAGGAAAACTAAAGCAGAGAGTTGTCAGCTGATGAGTAATGTTGAGCCACTGGATTTTTCGACCTTATTGGCCTCTTCCGTCCATGATATGAAAAACTCCATCGGCATGTTGCTGCATCTGGTAGCTCAGATGGAGGCTCAGGCTGATGGGGAGAGTCAACAATTTGGGCAACTGAATTTCGAAATCAACCGGCTTAATAATTATCTTATTCAGATGATGACGCTTTATAAATTGGAACAGCGTCAGTATCGTTCTGAATTGGTTGAGCATTACCTTGATGACTTTATTGAAGATCTGGTTCTGATGAATCGTCCATTGCTTGAATCCCGAGGTGTGGAGGTTGAGCAGCAGGTTAACGAGCAACTGAGTTGGGAGTTTGATGGTCAGTTGGTTAACGGCGTGATCAGCACGATCTTAACCAATGTTATTCGTTATGCTGAGGGGCGGGTGCTAATCTCGGCAGAAAGGGTAAGAATATCAGCCGATTGTATTCAACTCAGTGCTAATGAAGAGGGTGCATCCTATTTATGCATCCGTGTCGAAGATGATGGTAAGGGGTTCCCGGAAAAGATGCTGGGAAAACTCGACCTGGTGCCGATGGGGGTCGATTTTGTCAGCGGTAGCACCGGCTTTGGACTCTATTTTGCCCAGACTGTGGCACAACTTCACCGACGGATACAGAGTCCAGATCAACCGGACAGCGCGCTGCAGGGATTTGTCGAGCTCAGTAACGATAGCTCTTTAGGAGGAGGTTGTTTTAGACTTTTCCTGCCTTGATCAATGCAGACGAACGCAGATAAATCCGAATACTTGCATACCATAAATTATTTGAATCCAATTCTACCTGTCTCCAGGTGCGTTTCCCCGTGGTCAGGTTGAGCAACATAAGCAGTCTAATTTTATGACAGGAACTGTACAAATTGACGAAGGCGTTGAACGTCTTTCCTTAAAAGAGTACACCGAAAAAGCCTATCTGGATTATTCGATGTACGTCATTCTTGATCGGGCTTTGCCCCATATTGGTGATGGCTTGAAGCCGGTCCAGCGACGCATTGTTTATGCGATGTCGGAACTGGGACTTAAAGCCGGTGCCAAGTACAAAAAGTCTGCCCGTACTGTCGGTGACGTATTGGGTAAGTTCCATCCCCATGGTGACAGTGCATGTTATGAGGCGATGGTGTTGATGGCTCAGCCTTTCTCTTATCGTTATCCGTTGGTGGACGGTCAGGGAAACTGGGGAGCACCCGATGATCCCAAGTCATTCGCAGCGATGCGATATACTGAATCGCGACTGACGCCTTATTCTGCCTTATTATTGTCGGAACTGGGCCAGGGTACGGTGGATTGGGGGCCTAATTTTGATGGCACCATGACGGAGCCTTTAACGCTGCCGGCCCAGGTCCCCAATCTTTTACTGAATGGTGGAACAGGAATAGCCGTCGGAATGGCCACGGATATACCTCCCCACAATCTGAGAGAGGTATGCAATGCCTGCCTTAAGTTGCTGGATGATCCCCATACTGATCTTGAGACCCTGACTGAGATTATGCCGGGGCCTGACTATCCAACCGAGGCCGAAATTATTACCCCTCGCAGCGAACTGCTCAAGCTCTATGAGAGTGGTCGTGGTTCGGTAAGGATGAGAGCCATCTATTGCAAGGAAAATGGTGAAATTGTAATCACCTCTTTGCCCCATCAGACTTCAGGAGCTAAGGTTCTGGAGCAGATAGCCGCACAGATGCAGGCCAAGAAACTACCTATGGTCAGCGATCTGCGGGATGAATCTGATCATGAGAATCCAACACGTCTGGTCATCATTCCTCGCTCAAACCGAATTGATACAGAACAGCTGATGGCTCATCTGTTTGCCACTACCGACCTGGAAAAGAGCTATCGTGTCAATTTCAATATGATTGGCATTGATGGGCGACCTCAGGTTAAGAATCTGAAGATGATCCTTAGTGAGTGGTTGCAGTATCGGACAGATACCGTGACCCGCCGTCTCCAATACCGTTTGGATAAGGTCTTGGACCGGTTGCATATTCTTGATGGCTTATTGATTGCGTTTTTGAATATCGATGAAGTGATCGAAATTATTCGAAATGAGGATAAACCTAAACCGGTATTGATGGAGCGATTTAATCTCAGCGATATTCAGGCAGAAGCCATTCTGGAGTTAAAGTTGCGCCATTTGGCAAAACTTGAAGAAATGAGAATTCGTACTGAGCAGGATGAACTGGCTGAAGAGCGTAAGAAACTGGAAGCGCTGCTTGGCTCCAAAGCTAAGTTACGTAAATTAATCAGAGATGAGCTAAGCAAAGCTGCGCAAGAGTATGGCGATGATCGTCGTTCGCAGATTATCTCCAGAGCTGAAGCTCGGGCATACAGTGAAATTGAGCTGATGAGTGCTGATCCGGTCACCGTTGTTCTGTCCAAGCAGGGCTGGGTTAGGGCTGCCAGAGGCCATGATATTGATCCAGAGGCACTGAACTACAAATCCGGCGATGAATACAAACTTTCGGCCTGTGGGCGTACCAATCAATCAGCCGTATTTCTTGATTCTGGCGGACGCGCCTATGCCGTACCGGTCCATAGCCTTCCGTCTGCCCGAGGTCAGGGAGAACCCCTGACAGGCCGACTTAATATTCCCAGCGGCGCAGGAGTCGATGCTCTGGTGATTGCCGCAGAAGAGCAAAAGCTGCTGCTGGCGTCGGATGCTGGTTATGGGTTTATCTGTAGCTTTGGGGATTTGTTAAGTAAGAATAAGGCAGGGAAGGCTGCACTTACTTTGCCTAAGGGGAGCATGGTGATGCGTCCCCGGTTAGTTAAGAATACCGAATCCCAACTGCTTGCGGCGGTGACAAATGAAGGCCGATTGCTGCTGTTCCCTGTTTCTGAGCTACCGGAGCTGGCGAGAGGGAAGGGTAATAAGATTATTAATATACCTTCAGCTAAGTCTGCAAGCCGTGAAGAGTTTGTTGTTGCGCTCACAGTCATCGATCCCGATAGCTCTTTGACGGTGCATGCCGGTAAGCGTCACTTGACTCTTAAGGCATCGGATCTTGAGCATTATCGAGGCGAGCGGGGACGACGGGGAAGCAAGCTACCGAGAGGTTTTCAGCGTGTGGATCGGATCGAGTCAGAGGGAAAATCCAGCAACGAGACCGATCAGTCAGACACTGACACAGCGGCTGATCCCTCACCCGAAGGAGAGACTTCGTAACAACAGAGTATGCCGGGAAACCGGCGAATAAATCCATTCTGCTGCCAGCGAGCCCTGTTGGGCTCGCTGGGCCTTCCCGCTGATTTGAGCTTTCCAGTTAAATTACAGTGTAGAATTCTGTCAATTCAGCAGTCTAAAAGCTCGGTGTAAATAGTTGTCCGCTTATCATCTCATGTACTGGCGAAGCGGGGAGCGAACAGCCCTGTCGATTACTGATCGTAATCCAGGATTACTTTGTCTGAGACTGGATGGCACTGACAGGTTAATACATATCCGGCCTCCAGCTCATAATCTTCCAGGGCAAAGTTAGCGTCCATCTTGACCTCACCTTCAACCACCTTTGCTCGGCAGGTTGAGCATACACCGGCCTTACAGGACCAGGGTAGATCTGCCCCTGCTTTGATACCTGCGTCAAGAATGTTTTCACTGTCGTGGGCCAGTTCAAAACTCAGGGTTCGTCCGTCAATCGCAACACTCACTTCACTGACAGCCTGGCTTGAACTGCTTCCCTGTTGAGTGGGTAACGAGTCGGTGTCAGCATTGGGATTGGATAACGCCGTCGTGAACAGCTCGAAATGGATACGCTCTCTTTCTACGCCGGAATCCTTCAGCGCCTCAGATACTTCTTCAATCATGCTTTGAGGACCACAGAGAAAGCAGGCATGAAGTTGGTCCGGATGAATCCATTGCTGGAGTAGCTGTTGGCATTTAGTCCCGGTTATCCGGCCATTGAAGAGGTCAACTTCCTGTTGTTCCCGACTCATGATGTAAATCAGGTTGAGCCGTTCCATGTACAGGTTTTTCAGATCTTCCAGCTGTTCTCTGAACAGGGTACTGGTGGTGGAGCGGTTTCCATAAAACAGCGTGAACTGGCTATTGGGTTCCTGGGACAGGGTACTTCTGATTATCGATAGAATCGGGGTAATGCCACTACCGGCAGCCACTGCCAGATATTCCCGTTCACTGGCAGGGTCCAGATCTGTATAGAAATGCCCCTGTGGGGGCATGACCTCTATGCGTTGCCCTATCTGGATATGTTCATTGGCGTAGTTAGAGAAAACCCCGTCCTGCACTCGTTTAACAGCGATGCGAAGCTCATTCTCGTCAACACCTGAGCAAATTGAATAGGACCTGCGGACCTCCTCTCCATCAATTTTTGCTCTCAAGTTGAGATGCTGTCCCTGATTAAAATGGAATTGTTCCTGTAGCTCGCTGGGAACCGCTAAGCCGATGGAAACCGCATCAGGGGTTTCCTGACGAAGGTCAGTAACGGTCAAGGCATGGTAGCGTTTCATGGGTAGGGCTCCTTGCTGTGTTTTTATTCTTTTACGTTGTTTTGTAAATAGTTTAATTTTCTATAGTGATCGATATTGCCGCGATTACCGGGGAACCGGGTCTAGCCAGAGTTAAAGCTCAAATACATTTGAAGTAATCAAAGGGTTCTTGGCAGTCTTCACATTGATAGAGTGCTTTACAGGCGGTAGAGCCAAACTCACTGATCTTCTTGTGATGATTCGAACCGCAGCGAGGGCATTCGATATCTGCTGCTATACCGGGCTTTCGACTGTCTCCTGCGGGTGGGGCGATACCAAATTTCCGCAGCTGTTCTCGACCTTTATCAGTAATCCAATCCGTGGTCCAGCTTGGCGAAAGCTGCTGCTGAATAGCGTAGTTTTTTACACCGGAGCGTTGCAGTGCCCCCCGTATTTCATTCTCTATAAGCTCTGTAGCCGGACACCCGGAATAAGTAGGGGTGATACTGATCTGCCAGTACCCAGGAGCTTCCTGTCCAGTGTCATCCTGACCGGCTTCAGATTGCGTATATTCAATGCTGCGAACAATTCCCAGGTCGACTACGCTAACCGCCGGAACTTCAGGGTCTGGCACTGAATCAAGTAAATTCCAAAGCGCTTCCTCTGTGGGGAGATGATTGTGGAAATCAATTGTGCGGCCCCGGTCCGTAGAAATCAGTCCTGTCGACGGCTTGCACTCAGTGTTTGCTTCGATAGGAAATAATTCAGCCGCAATCTGCTGGCTGGTTTTAGCAGCACTGTCTGCTGTCAGCTGCTGTTGTGTACTGGCTTGTCTCATGAGGTTGCCCCCTGTTTTATCGGCCTGCCCCTGGTCTTATCCGTCTGATGTCGTCGGCTAGCCCAGTGTTCATCAGCGACGCTGTTACCAGGTTGCATTTGGATAAGCCCGTTGCAGAAACTGCATTTCTGCCAGGATGAATCCCAGACCTTCGGTATGTACTCCTTGCTTGCCACCCTGTTGCATATAAGCATCTGGATCAGGATGATTGATGGTTGCTGTTGCAAGTGTTTCAGCGACCTCATCTAACCAGCGCTGCTTTATCTGCTGTTGGTCTGCGGCACAGCCCTCCTGGACTAGTGTTTTTTCAATATCATCCATTTCAAACATTTCACCGGTGTACATCCAGATATCATCAATGGCCTGTTGCATACGCTGCTGGCTTAATTCGGTACCGTCCCCAAGTCGAATAATCCACTCCCTGGAACGGCGCAGGTGATAGCGGACTTCTTTGACGGCTTTTGCTGCTATTTCTGCGATATCCCTGTTGTTAGAGTTGCAGAGCGCTTCCAGAGTAAACAGATGCCAGGCATCATAGAAATACTGACGGGCCATGGTGTCAGCAAAGTTACCATTAGGTTGCTCGACAATGAGCAGATTCCGGTATTGATGAGCGTCCCGGGTGAATGCCAGTTTGTCAGCATCCTGTCCGTTATCAGCAGTTTTTGCCGCCAGTTCCAGCCAGTTGCGGCACTGGCCAATTAAATCCAGGCCGATGTTCATGATTGCGATCTCTTCCTCTAATGCCGGAGCGTGGCCGCACCACTCACATAGACGTTGTCCAAGGATGAGCGGACTATCGCCTAAACGTAGCAGGTAATCATATAGCGCTTCGGACTGGGAGTTTGATTGTGTATCCATATTTATAGTCATTGGTTTCTCTCCTTCTACATCTGGTCGACTTCAGCGGGCAACTTGTAGAACGAGGGATGGCGGTAGACTTTATCCTCGGCTGGATCAAACAGAGCTTCCTTATCGCCAGGAATAGAGGCGGTGATCTCTGAAGAGGGGATTACCCAGATACTGACACCTTCGCTACGGCGCGTGTAAAGGTCTCTGGCATTATCGATGGCCATTTTGGCATCGGTTGCGTGAACACTGCCAACATGTTTATGGCTTAGGCCGTGCTTACTGCGGATAAAAACTTCGTATAAAGGCCAGTGTTTCATAATAAATTCCTCGGCTTTAGCGTTATTTTTTTAGTTGGCCGGATTCTTATTACCGGACTACACATGTTGCCAGTCGGATAAATCACCCTGTCTGGCTAAATAGTCACATTCTGTTTAGTAGAACCACCTTGTTAACAGAACCATTTTGATAGAGCGGGTTCTTCTGCAAAGGGTCTTCCCAGTCAAAATCAGGCTGCGTTACTGTCTCTATGTTTTTCCGCGTGGGCCAGTGCGGCTTCCCTTACCCAGGCGCCATCATCGATCGCTTTTTTTCGGGTCCGGATTCTATCCCGGTTACAGGGGCCATTGCCTTTGAGGACCTGATAGAACTCTTGCCACTGGATCTCACCAAAATCATAGTGTCCCGTCTCTTCATTCCACTTCAAATCAGGGTCTGGTACGGTACAGCCCAACACTTCCAGTTGCGGTATGGTCTGGTCAATAAAGCGCTGGCGAAGCTCATCATTGGATTGTCGTTTGATCTTCCAGGCTAAAGACTGCTGGCTGTTCGGGGAGTCGTCATCTCTAGGGCCGAACATCATCAGCGATGGCCACCATAAGCGGTCGATGGCATCCTGCACCATTTGCTTTTGGGCATCGTTACCTTCTCGCATCATGGTCAGCAAAATCTCGTACCCCTGGCGCTGGTGAAAGCTCTCCTCTTTACAGATACGGATCATTGATCTGGAGTAAGGGCCGTAAGAGGTCCGTTGCAGTACCACCTGATTAACAATTGCAGCGCCGTCAACCAGCCATCCTACTGCTCCCATGTCTGCCCAGTTAAGCGTCGGATAGTTAAAGATACTGGAGTATTTAGCCTTTCCGCTGTGCAGATCTTCTACCAGATCATCTCGACTGACTCCGAGTGTTTCACAGGCGCTGTATAGATACAGGCCGTGACCTGCTTCGTCCTGGATTTTGGCCATTAACTGAAGTTTACGTTTTAGGGTGGGGGCTCGGGTGACCCAGTTACCTTCTGGTAACATGCCGACCACTTCCGAATGGGCGTGTTGAGAAATCTGTCGTATCAGCGTTTGACGGTACTTTTCAGGCATCCAGTCTTTAGGTTCGATTTTTATTTCATCGTCTATTTTTTTTTGGAAGGCCTGCTCCTCTTGTGTCATTTCTTCAAGTGTCTTGATCTTCTTAACACCTGTATCAACCATCTGAGCGTACATAAGAGGCTCCTTTAATATTTGTTTTTATTTTGACCGTATTGAAAAGAGTAAAATGATATAACTCAATTATAATGTGATACAAAAAATATTATCAAGTATTAAATTGAGTGTCATATTAAAAATATACCCGGACTAAAGTTTATTTGCATAAAAAGTGACCTGATTGACGTTTTTATAAAATCAGGTGGCTTGGCAAAATAAGAAATTAGATCTTTGGGAGAGCGATTGATATCAGCTCCCCTCAGGTTTTTGAACAACGTTGAGAACTGTCAATAGTTAAGAGTCTGAATGTGTAAACAGTTAACAACGGAGTCTTCAGATGAAAACTCCTGCTGTTGCGGTATGTTACGAACTTCCGTTATTTTTGGGACGACTGTCTTTGACACGCGCTGCTTTCCCTTCGGAGCGTGCCAGGCTGCCAACATCCTTGACCAGTACGCGTGTCGAAATGCCTACGACCGACTTAATATGGTGACTTAGTTCGTGCGCCAGCTCTTGTCTGCGCTTCTCCGGGAAGTCAGAACAGGTAAAACACTCTGGTCGCAACTCCACGTGTACATCCATTTTGTCCAGATGACCGTCACGGTATACATGCAGTTCATAATGGGGCGACATTTGTCGTACCTTTAGAATTTGTTCCTCTATCTGAGTTGGAAATACATTAACGCCACGAATGATCAGCATATCGTCACTGCGACCGGTGATTTTATCTATACGACGCATCGGTCGGGCTGTTCCCGGCAGTAAGCGTGTCAGATCTCGGGTCCGATAACGTATAATGGGTAACGCTTCTTTGGTCAGGGAAGTAAATACCAATTCCCCATATTCTCCATCGGCCAGCACTTCGCCCGTATCCGGGTCGATAACCTCCGGATAAAAATGATCCTCCCAGATGGTGGGGCCATCTTTGCTTTCCAGGCATTCCATGCCCACACCAGGACCGATGACTTCCGATAGGCCATAGATATCCAACGCGTTTATACCCAGTCGTTCTTCCAGTTCCGTGCGCATGGTTCCGGTCCAGGGCTCAGCGCCAAAAATGCCAACCCTGAGTGACAACTCATGAGGATCGAGTCCCTGACGCTCCATCTCATCGGCCAGGTTGAGCATATAGGAGGGGGTGACCATAATGATGTCTGGATCAAAATCCCGAATAAGCTGAACTTGTTTCTCAGTTTGTCCTCCGGACATGGGGATGACGGTGCAGCCTAGTCGTTCTGCGCCGTAATGGGCGCCAAGTCCACCGGTAAACAAGCCGTAGCCGTATGCCACATGGACTTTATCTCCCCGATGACCACCGGCAGCCCGAATTGATCGTGCCACCACCTCTGCCCACATGTTGATATCATTCTGAGTGTATCCCACAACGGTGGGCTGTCCTGTAGTGCCGCTGGAAGCGTGAATACGGACGATCTCATCCTGAGGGACTGCAAACATGCCAAAGGGATAGTTATCCCGTAAATCCTGTTTTACGGTAAAGGGAAATTTGGCAAGATCTTCCAGGGAGTGGAGATCTTCCGGGCAGACCCCCAGTTGCTCAAACTTCTGACGGTAATGGGGGATGTTTTTGTAGGCATGGGCCAGACTGGCACGCATTCGCTCAAGCTGGATGCTTCTGAGTTCATCAGTGCTGGCCGTTTCGATGTCTTCTAAAGGTGTGTCCTGGCCGGATGTTGAGGCGAGCATGTTCATGGTGAGTACCTATCTTATTTTTGTTGTAACTGGTCTTGATCCCGTCTCGGACTAGACTCTCTCGATAATGAGCGCTATCCCCTGGCCCACGCCTATGCACATGGTGCAAAGTGCGTAGCGGGCCTGGCGTTTCTCCAATTCGTACAGCGCTGTGGTGATCAGACGGGCACCACTCATACCCAGAGGGTGACCCAGGGCAATCGCACCGCCATTGGGGTTAACCCGCTCATCATCGTCAGCCAGACCAAGCTCCCGCATCACCGCAAGGCCTTGTGCTGCAAAGGCTTCGTTAAGCTCGATAACATCCATATCCGTAACTGACAGGCCTGTTTTTTCCAGTACTTTTCGGCTGGCAGGTGCCGGGCCAATGCCCATGATTCGCGGTTCAACGCCAGCGGTAGCCATGGCAATCACCTTGGCCCGCGGGGTTAATTTATGATCATTCAGCGCTCGGGGGCTGGCGAGCAGCAGAGCACAGGCTCCGTCGTTAACACCTGAGGCGTTGCCCGCAGTAACGCTGCCATTTTCCCGGAATGGGGTTTTCAACCGCGCCAGGGTTTCCAGAGTGGTTTCGGGTCGGGGGTGTTCATCCTGGTCGACAACGATTGCTTCTTGTCGACGGTGAGGAATGGTTACGGGGACTATTTCCTGGGAAAAGCGGCCTGAGTCTTGAGCTTTGGCCGCCCTGAGCTGGCTGCGAAGAGCAAATGCATCCTGATCTGCCCGGCTGATGTTAAATTGTTCGGCAACGTTTTCTGCGGTTTCCGGCATGGAGTCTATGCCATACTGGGATTTCATTAATTTATTGACGAACCGCCAGCCAATAGTGGTATCGAAGACTTCATTCTGTCGACTGAAAGCGGTCAGGGCTTTAGGCATGACAAAAGGGGCGCGGGACATGGACTCAACCCCTCCCGCAATCAGCAGGTCAGCCTCACCGGCTTTAATGGCACGAGCCGCGGTGCCTACTGCATCCATGCCAGAGCCACACAATCTATTCAACGTACTGCCAGGGACATCCACAGGCAGTCCTGCAAGTAATCCTGACATGCGGGCTACATTGCGATTGTCTTCCCCGGCTTGATTAGCGCAGCCGTAGTACAAGTCATCTACGCGACTCCAATCGACACCAGCGTTGCGCGCCATCAGCGATTTGATAGGGATGGCCCCCAGGTCGTCGGCCCGAATTGAGGATAGTTGACCACCATAACGGCCCACTGGAGTACGTACGGCATCACAGATAAATGCTTCGGTCATGAGTCTTTACGCTCTTTCAAAAAAGGAAGTTGTTGGGTAGCCATCTCATCGCCGGTAAGAGGCTCTTGTCTCGCTTCGTTTTAGTCGTCGAGGATGTTTCCCGACAGTCGATAGGCTTTGCCGCGAAAAAGGGCCACAAGATCACCGTGCTGGTTCTCGACCCTGACGTCGTAAACGCCAGTACGGCCGCGGTGATATTGCTTTTCAGCCTTTGCTGTCAGCAGGTCTCCAATACGCCCCGGGCTGAGGTAGTCGATATTACACCCTGAGGCGACAGTCTTTTGATTTTCGCTATTGCAGGCAAAAGCAAATGCGCTGTCGGCTAAAGTGAAAATCATGCCTCCGTGGCAGGTTTGATGGCCATTGACCATCCATTCGGTGATTGGGAGTGTCAGTTCCGCGTAACCGGGCTCTATACGGACGATTTCCATGCCCAGTTTCCGTGTGGCAGAGTCATTTTTATAAAGCTCATCAGCACAGCGTTCTGCCAGTTTTTTAGCTTCTACTCCGGTTAGAGAAAGATCATTCATGCCGGGCTGCTCTCCTGTACATCAGTATGGTGAAATTGGGTCCGGGAAAAGTTCATGCGGCGCAGTAGCGGCGAGGGTCGGTAACGATCTTCACCGTAGCTTTGCTGTAGGTGCATCAGGCAATTGAAAGTGGCGGATATCCCTATCTTGTCTGCCCAGGCCAGTGGCCCGAGGGGATAATTAACACCGCTTTGCATGGCAGTGTCAGCGTCAGCCGCTGAGCAAACCCCTTGATTAACCGCATCTGCTGCCTCGTTAGCAAGCATTGAAACCGTACGCATGACCACCAGTCCGGGACTATCATCCACCTGACTGACGTTTATTCCCAGAGCCTGGAGGAAGCCTATAGCATCATTTCTGGCCTTGTCGCTGCACTGACCTGCAACGCTTATGGCTAATCCGGAGCAGTGGTAATAGTCCAGTGCCAGATCGAATAATACCGTATCGGGCTGGTTTTCAACGGAGGCTCGTTCACTGGCAAAGCGGCCGTCTGTCAGCATTAATCTGGCGTTACCTGCCTGTATATAACCGGCATCACTGGCTGTTGCCGGGGGCTGTTGGTCAATGGCAATACCCTGTTCTTGCGCTCGCTTCAGTAATGGAGCTGCAATGCTCAAATTGCCGACCACCGATAGCTTTTTGGGGAGAGGCTGTTGTTCGCAGATTGAAGGAGAGGGATGAACGCTGTTTTCGCTATAACTATAAAATCCTTGCCCAGACTTTCGTCCTAAACGATTGCTGTCTACCAGCGCCTTTTGGGTAAGCGAGGGGAGAAAGCGAGGATCTCTGTAATAGGCCTCAAATACAGAACAGGTTACCGCGTAATTAACATCATGCCCGATCATGTCCATCAGTTCGAAGGGGCCCATCCGAAACCCACCCGCCGACTTAATCAGATAGTCAATTGTTGGAATATCAGTGGCACCTTCTTCCAGTATCCTCAGCGCTTCAGCATAAAACGGTCGAGCAACCCGGTTGACAATAAAGCCGGGAGTTGATGTTGCGTGTACAGCTTTTTTCCCCCAGGCGATTGCTGTTGCATGAACTTTTTCCGCAATATCTGTATCTGTCGCTATACCGGAAACCACCTCAACAAGTTTCATTACCGGGGCCGGGTTAAAGAAATGCATTCCCAGCAAGCGCTCCGGGTGCGTCATTCCAGCACTCAAAGCTGTTATGGAAATGGAAGAGGTATTAGTGGCCAATATGGTTGATGCAGTACAGTGTGATTCCAGTTGCGCCAGTAGTTCACGTTTAATTGTCAGATCCTCGACAATGGCCTCGATGATCAGATCACAGCCTGCCAGGGCTTTCAGCTCGGTGGTGGCTTGCATCCGGGAAAGAATTGAACTTCTTTGTAATTCGTCCAGCTTCCCCCGGGATACCTGTTTTGCCAACCCGGTTGCAGTCTGATCAAGCCCTCGTTGAATGGCGTCGGCATTTTGATCGAAAAGCAATACGTTGTGACCGAAGGTAGCAGCAACCTGAGCGATACCGGCGCCCATTGTGCCAGCGCCAATCACACCAATACTGGATTCTTTAGATAGTGGGTTCATGAGTGTTTGTCCGCAGGTCTTCGTTCTCAGCTGTTGGTCTTTGACTCGTTAATCTCACAATCATCAGCTGTTCTGTTATTGTCCTTTAAAGTGCGGTGTTCGCTTTTCCATAAAGGCAGCGACCCCTTCTCGGTAGTCATCGGTACGGCCAGCCAGGCGTTGAAGATCCCTTTCCAGGTCCAGTTGCTGATCCAGCGTATTCGTGCTGCTCGCGTGCAGGGCTCGGCGGGTGTATACGAATCCCTTTGTGGGTTGTTGGGCCAGTTGTCGAGCCATTGCAAGCGCTTGATCCTGCAAAGACTCATCGTCTACACATTGCCAGATCATTCCCCAGTCCTGCGCCTGTTCTGCCGAAACTTTCTCACCTAATAGCATCAGTGCTTTGGCACGAGATGAACCCACTAAACGTGGTAGAGTCCAGGTGCCCCCTGAATCGGGAATCAGTCCGATTTTACTGAAAGCCTGTATGAAATTGGCAGACCGAGCCGCGACAACGATGTCACAAGCCAGGGCGATATTGGCACCTGCGCCTGCAGCAACCCCGTTAACCGCGCAGATTATCGGCATCGGTAAATCCCGCAGTGCGCGAATCAGCGGATTGTAGTTACGTTCTATTGATTCACCCAGGTCGGGTGCTTCAGTGCCAGGAGCCACATTCCGATCACTCAGGTCCTGGCCAGCGCAGAAGCCACGGCCACGACCGGTAAGCAATAAGCAGCGTATATTGTTATCTTTGCTGATAGCCTTTAACACTTGGCGAAGTTCTGCGTGCATTTCTGTATTAAAGCTATTTAACCGATCTGGGCGGTTCAGAGCCAATAGGGCGACACCGTCTTCAACTTTGAGTTCCAGCGTGGTAAACGACATCTCATTGAGTGAATTGCCTTGGTTCAATGAAGCCTTGGAATGCTCTTTCTCGGACGTTCCGTCTGACACTTTGTTATCGAAAGCTTTGGAGCTCATGATCTATAGTCCTGCTGTGAGTTCTTCTTGTTTGATTCCTTTATTTATCGACCACTAAATTCAGGGGAACGTTTTTCAATAAAGGCGCTGATTCCTTCCTGACGATCTTTGGTTGCCGCGAGTAATGTGAAGTTTTTACGCTCGTATAACAGGCCGGCAGTGAGATTGGTTTCCATGGCTTGAGCAAGCGCATCTCTGGCTAGTTCCACTGCTAAAGGGGCTTGTCGGGCTATCTGACGGGCAATGGTTTGAGCCCTGATCAGCGTGTTTTCCGGGATGGTTACTTCTGCCACCAGGCCTGCGGTGAGAGCCTGTTGGGCATTAATGGGTTCGCCGGTGAGTACCATCTGGGTTGCCAGGGATTTGCCAACGGCCCGAATAAGTCGCTGGGTACCACCGGCCCCTGGCATAATTCCCAATTTGATTTCAGGCTGTCCGAATAGCGCATTGTCGGCGGCAATAATGATGTCTGCATGCATTGCCAGTTCACAGCCACCACCAAGAGCGTAGCCGTTAACAGCTGCGATGATGGGTTTTCTAAAGCGACTGATGCGTTGCCACTGGATGACTCTTGGGTCCTTTAATACCCCTACCGCATCCAGTTTGGCCATCTCGTGAATGTCGGCTCCGGCGGCAAAGGCTTTTTCTGAACCGGTAAGTACGACTGCGCGTACATCTTCTTCAGTCTGATACTGCTCAAGCACATCGGCCAGTTCAGAAAGCAATTGGGTATTCAGCGCATTTAATGCGTTAGGGCGGTTCAATTGAATGGTGACGACACCTGATGTGGGCTCAGAAACGTTTAATGTCTGCGGTAAAAGCATTGTTATTCTCGTTCTATAGCGGAATATTGAATTCGTCGAATATTCACTGACCCGATAGACACAATGTCATTTTCGATATTCAAGACCGTCAGTCTCTAAGATCCGTGTTGTCAAAGATAGTTGAGCTGGTCGGGTCTCGAGCAGGGTCATCTGCCGTTATTGTTGCTAATCAGTAAAATACAAAAAGATACGATATGTCAATTTATTGGTTGAGTACTGTATCTCTTTTGTATTCCTAATGTTTTCAGTTGTTTTTTATGATTAAGATATTGAAAAATAACAAATAAATCTGCTGTTTTTGCAATTGATGACCAATATGGTCAGGTTGTTTTTTGTCTGGAAACAAATCACTAAGTATTTCTTTTTCGATCCCTTTTATAATCTTTTTGTTCTTTTAATATGATGAATTTAAAGGAAAATATGTTTTTTCTTTAGTGCTGGTGATGGTGTTTTCCAGTGTTTTGGTTAAAGAGATACAAAAAATATAAAATAATGTATATTTATGAGTCATTATGATAAAAATCAACAAACAGCAGCGCTATATAGCAGGTAATCTTGTCTGCTGAAGGAGTTCAGATGCAGTCCACAAAGTCTTTGGTCGCTAAGCACCAGGAAACCCTTGAGCAAGCATGTGAGGCTGTTTTGAAGCGGGGGCATTGGAGCCCTTATCCAGAGGTGCCCAGTGGTAAATATTACGGAGAAACGGCTAATGCTGATGGCAAACTCGCTTTTGAGGCAGTTCTGAACCAGCGGTTTGAACTGAGTGGACCTGAAACGGGTGCCGATACGGAAGGGACTTTTATCGGCGAGGAATGTTCTCCCTATGGTATTGAGCTGGGAATTAACTATCAGCAACATGATGTTGATTCACTGATATCTTCAGCAGGGGCGGCACTTGCTGGTTGGAGAAACGCCGGAGCAGAGGTGAGAACTGCCGTTTGTCTGGAGATTCTCGAACGGCTGAACAGGCGTAGCTTTGAGATCGGGTATGGAACCATGCATACGACCGGGCAAGGGTTTGCCATGGCATTTCAGGCAGCTGGTCCTCATGCTCAGGACCGAGGCCTGGAAGCCGTGGCCCAAGCTTGGTTGGCGATGGAGCAAGTACCGTCTGGCTCTGTTTGGCATAAACCACAAGGAAAGCACGAACCCTTTGTTATGAGAAAGCGCTATCATGTCGTTCCACGTGGTATTTCTCTGGTTATCGCCTGCTCGACCTTTCCCACCTGGAACACCTATCCTGGATTATTCGCCAGTCTGGTAACGGGTAACCCGGTTATTATTAAGCCTCATCCCCAGGCTGTTCTGCCGGTGGCTATAACGGTTCAGACGGCACAGCAAGTATTGCAGGAGTTTGGATTTGATCCGAATCTGGTCATGATGGCTGTTGACAGTGCAGCAAACCCGATTACTCAGAAGCTGGCTCTCCATTGCGCTATCAGATTGATCGATTATACCGGAGGTAACAGCTTTGCTGACTGGCTAACCGGAAATGCCCATCAGGCCAGATTGTTTATTGAGAAGGCTGGTGTTAACTCCGTTCTGATTGATAGTGTCGACCAGGTCGACAGGGTATGCCAGAATCTGGCGTTTTCCCTATGTCTGTATTCCGGGCAGATGTGCACCACTCCTCAGGCGATTTTGATCCCTCGAGACGGTATCGATACTGGAAATGGAAGAATAAGTTTTTATCAGTTGGCTGATGCAATTACCTCCGCGATTGAAAAGCTGCTGTCTGATCCTGATCGGGCGGCGATGATTCTGGGGATGATACCTTCAGGCACCACCGTGGCGCGTTTGCAGCAGGCTGTAAACCTCGGGCGGGTTGTTTTGGAGTCAAAGTGCCTGCCTCATCCAGAGTTCAGTGCAGTCAGTTATCGCACTCCGTTGATTCTGGCGGTGGAAGGAGAAGAGCGCCAACAATGGATGCAAGAACGTTTTGGTCCTATTGCATTTCTTGTTGCTACCGATGGGCTGGAGCAAAGTCTGTCCCTGGTTGAGGAGGCGATTTCGTCTAAGGGGGCCATTACACTGTCCGTATATTCCACTGATGAAGAGGTGCTGGAGCGGGCGGAGCAGGTCGCGATTGAGCGAGGAGTTGCGTTGTCCTGCAATTTGGATAGTGGTGTTTATGTTAACCAGTCTGCGGCATTCAGCGATTATCATGCCACTGGTAATAATCCTGCAGCTAATACCTCGTTAACTGATATGGCCTTTGTTGCCGATCGTTTTGCCGTGGTGCAAAGCCGTCGGCACGAGGTTTAAAGAGGTAACCCTTTAGCATCTTTTTTAGCCGTCAGTGAGCCTGCAGAGGGGAAATAATGGCGGTTTTGTTTGTTGACTCTTTTGTGTAATGACGATGTTGAAGGCGCTGATCTTTTATCTGAATGATTTACTATGAGGAATGTTCATGCACGTTTACAGTATCGATGGAGTAACTCCTGTTGTGGATCCCAGTGCTTATGTGCACCCGACGGCGACTTTGATAGGAGATGTTGTGGTTGGTCCGGGCTGTTATGTTGGCCCTTCTGCTTCTTTAAGGGGGGATTTTGGGCGAATTATTCTTAAAGCAGGTTCAAACATTCAGGATACCTGCGTGATGCACGGGTTTCCTGGTACGGATACGGTTATTTATGAGGATGGTCATATTGGTCACGGTGCTGTGTTGCATGGATGCTCCATCGGCCGCAATGCGATGGTGGGAATGAACGCCGTGGTTATGGACGGGGCGGTCATCGCCGAAGATTCAATAGTGGCCGCCTGCTCTTTTGTTAAAGCTTCTTTTCGTTGCGAACCCCGTAGTCTGATTGTTGGGGCTCCTGCTAAAGTTGCACGGGAATTGTCAGCAAAAGAAATTGCCTGGAAATCAGCAGGTACTCGAGAGTACCAGAGACTGACAGAGCGCTCTCAGGCCAGTATGGTTCTTTGTGAACCGCTGAAAGAAGTGGAGGAGGGCCGTCCGTCTTTGCCCCTCTCAGAGGTGAAACCCCTTTATCAGACAGATCGAGACTAGTTGGCTGGAATCATTATCTGTCTGAATAGCTCTGTCTGAATAGCTCTGTGGGATTAAGTAGTTGCTGTCACTGATGACAGCAGCCTCAGGTTAATCCGCCATAGCGTTTGTAGAAGCTGGCATTGGGTTTTGGAAGGGGTCCTTCTGCGGTTTCAAGCATCATGTCGAGGTGCTCTTCAGCGGATCGCCAGAGTCGTTTATAGAGGTTACTGCATAGCTGCCGAGCCGCGCGTCCTTCCCAGTCTGCTGGCAGTAATTCTTCCGGAAGCAATGGATCTCTCAGTAATACCCGTCGAAACTCATGACTCAGCAGGGTTCGGGCCATAAATGATTGTTCAGGGGTCATCTCCTGGCTGTTTTTCAGTTCATTCCAAAGTGGTCTGAACTGGTCGAGAAAATGCTGGTAATTTTCCGATAGCTTTTCTAAATTCCAGCATTCTCTGGTTTGTAGTCTCATTGCTCGAGAAGCCGTGGTGTCTTCAGTAAGACTGTCCATAACAATGACCCGGTCCTGTACACCTTGTTCCTGAAGGGTTGACTGAAGCTCCGCTCGATCTGTTTGTGGGTGTAGCATCACTGTCGGAGCCAAGCTGCCAAACCCTTGCCATTCAAGCTCCTGACGTAAATCTTTACGCTCTGATGGAGTCAGTTGTGAGAGTAACACCATCATCCAATGGCCATTCCATTCTGGGTTGGTATCAGAATAAACGCGCTTGAAGGCCTTTTCAAAACGGCGCCTGCCTGAACCGGTCAGGCTGTAATAGCTGCGTCGACCGACCTGATCTGCAATTAGCCAGTTTTCTTTAGTCAAACGAAAAATTGAAGTGCGGATAAGGCGTTGATTGAGGCCCAAAGGGGCTAATAGATTGATTAGACTCCCAAGCCAGACGGTTCCGCCTCTATGGGCTATTGCATCGCCATAGACCGTAATGATGAGCGATCCGGCGCGAATTGGCCGACGGCTGCGAAAATTTTCAGTTAAGGCATCAAGGGAAGAAAACGTACTCATACAGCTTATTTCTGTAATACATGGAGGTTCAAGGGAGGTCAATCCTTTGCATTCTATAGTGCTCGGTTTTCACTGGCAAATTACGGATTACAGGAATCACTAAATTACTACTCTGGATTTGTTGACATATATCATATGACACTATAAGTTGGTTTTTATCGTCTATTATGTATCACTATGGCAGATGGTGTCTGTTCTAGGCGTTATTGAAAGGCTCTTCTACCCATACCTATAGTGTTGGCCGGTAGTCGGTCAGCATGTTCGAAAACCCATATAAGAATAATTGGAGACGAACAGATGAAACTGAGCAGCAAAGTTCTTGGTTGTGCAACACTTTCCATTTCCTTATTGGCTTCTAGTGCGCTAGCGGCTGACAGTATTAAAATAGGTACTTTCCTGGCAGTCACCGGTCCGGCCTCCTTTTTGGGCGATCCCGAGCTGAAAACACTGCAGATGTATATCGAGGAGATTAACGCCAAAGGCGGTGTGGACGGGAAAACCGTCGAACTGGTCCACTACGATACCGGTGGTAACGCCAAAAAAGCCGTGAGCTTTGCCAAGCGTTTGATCAAACGGGATAAGGTGGATGTGATTGTCGGCGGCTCCACCTCCGGCAGCACCCTGGCGGCCATGCCTGAAATCAGTAAAGCCGGTGTACCGTTTATTTCACTGGCCGGGTCGGTCAAAATTATTGATCCGGTCAACAAGTGGACCTTCAAAACCCCTCATACCGACCGTATGGCGGCCTCTAAAGTCTTCCTGGATATGCAAAAACGGGGCATCACCAAGGTGGCTCTGATCAGTGGTGACGGGGGC
>NZ_MIEQ01000028.1 GCF_001968815.1 Motiliproteus sp. MSK22-1
AACCGTCATCATTCACTACGGGCTTGTAGCGGTATGCTGTTCGACTTACACCAACCAGCTTACAGGCTGTTCGCTCACTGAATTTGAACTGCTTGATAACGTGTGAGACAACCTGCTTTTTGCTGGCTGGCTTCACCACTTTTTTGATACGACGTCACTCAAGGCTTCGATTTCGAGCATTTTCTCTGCCAAGAGCTTTTTAAGCTTGTTGTTCTCCGACTCAAGCTCTTTTAACCGCTTAGCTTCATTAACGTCTAAACCCGCATACTTGCTGCGCCAGTTATAGAATGTGCCCGTTGATACGCCTAAATCCCGGCATAGGTCTTCGACTTTTACGCCAGATTCGTGGCTTTTGATCGCCTTAATGATTTGCTCTTCCGTGTACCGCTTCTTCATAGTGAGATCTCCGTTTAGATCGTAGACTATCTGGAAATCTCATCGAGGTCATGGTTCTAAATTTGGGGGAAAGGTCAAAATATCCAAGCATTTTAAGACATGCCAAGAGGGCGCAAGCTGGTGGAAAGCTTAACCTTCAGGACAAACTAGAATTACTTCTGGATGACAGTTCTGAAAATTCAATAAACTCATGGGAAGCTGTTCTCTATAGGTCTGTTTTGCACGACGAGGATCTACTCGATTATCTAGAGAACGGCGATCTTCCTGAGAGCATATGAACAATTAATTAGATCGGACAAATTGCCTAATGTCGCACTCCAGATCCCAACCTTTCAGAAAGCCGTAGCGTTCTGGCTCTTGTTCCATCCGCGCGTGATAGTGGCCTTTTCAGCTACAGTGCAGTCGTCAGAGACAATGTTGTTAGTATTCGCTGGGGCCACATAACGAGCGCTCTGAATACGATCTCTCAGGTGCTCTAGAACAGCCCAAACGTTGTTAGCCAAGTTTTCACGGGGGCGATGCTTAAGTGCCTCAATGACGGCCAGCTCTAGAAAAAAGGATGAGAAAGACAAACCATGCCGATACTTCCATATCTTCAGTACACGGATCTCTTCTATCCGTCCACAACCCTTCACCGTCGAGATATGGCTATTTACATCAGTCTGGGTCCAAGAATCAGCCTTACTGCGATAAAGGCTGTGGACGTTCCCGTAATGGGATTGCCGCTTTCCAGGAACCAAATCAATTGAGAAACCATCGATGCGGACACCAATAGATACGTTCTGCCTCCGAGAAACATACCCATCAGCGGTCAGGGACTGAAACAGAGACTCATACATGTGAGACAGGGTTCCTGGCGTAACTGATGATAGGGATAGGAATACATCGGCATCAGTACCCAAAGAGATCCAGGTCCCTTTCGCTAGGGAACCTGAAAAGTAAGCTCTGCTCAGATTCCCATTGCTCCATCGAGCAATCGTGGGGTTGAGCTTCACCCCAGCCGTTTCAGCCCCATCAGCATCGACCGAGTATTTCAGCAATAGCGATCTGAGATAAGTGTCTCCTGACATAGCCACTACTCGTTCCTGTAGATAGGTTGGTCATCAACAAAAAAGCCAGAGGGTTTCTCTGGCTTTTAGGCTTAGGACACTTTATGCGCAAAAATCTGGCTTCGGCAATTCTGCTCAAATTTTGAGCAAAAATAGTCCTTTAAATTCAAAGCGCGGCACTTTATGCGCAAAAACTGTCCGTAACCCCCAGATTACTGGTCCTGTTCAGGACAGCTTATGCGTAAAACCACACTGTCACTTCCAGCAGTTACCTTTAATATCAGCTATCCACACTTGCTGTCGCCGCAATTCAGGCAGGTATAACATCCGTCCATCAGAATAGCGGCTTTTACATTACACTTGTTGCACAGTTGCGCGTCAGCCGGAAATGCGCTGGAACTGTTATCGTTTTTTGCTTCGTTGCTTGCTGGAGCAACCTCTTCAGCCATTGTCTGCTTTTGCCGCTCATCGTACTCTTTGCGTTTATCTGCAATCAGTTTTTTCTGATGCGCATCCAGACAGTCACTTTCGATAAGACCGATCATCTTCATATGGCTTTCAATGGCTTCACCGATCTCAGCAACTAATGAAGGCATAAACTTACCGCCTTTTTTGAAGTAACCCCCTTTGGGATCAAACACAGCCTTAAGCTCTTCAACCATAAAAATGGCATCGCCACCCTTACGGAATACCGCAGAGATAACGCGAGTAAGCGCCAGCACCCACTGAAAGTGCTCCATATTCTTGGAGTTGATAAAAATTTCATAAGGATGACGTTGCTCGTGCTCTGTTCCTTCATTAAGAACAATATCATTAATGGTAATGTAGAGCGCATGCTCTGACATTGGCGTCTTCACTTTATAGGTAGACCCCAGCAACAGCTCAGGACGATCCAGGTTTTCATGGACCTTCTCAAGAGTATCCTGCTGCTCTTCTATTGCTTTCTGAGCGGCTTCTTCCTGATTCGCCTTCTCTTCGGCGGTGATGACCTTATAGCCTACAATGGCTTTTTCTATTTTAACTGCCATGATATATCCTGTTTATTCCGCCTTAGAACATCCCAACACTTATTGGTTAAAACTTCCCGTAGTAGCCTTCTTTCAAGGCATCGAAGAGATTGGCTGCGTTGTGAATTTCACCGTCATATTCAACATCGTCTGTACCTTTTAGCTCAACGACACTGCCATCTTCCAGAGTGAATTGATAAGTGGTGCCCTCCAGATCCTTATCCTTAACAAGTACTCCCTGGAAAGCTTCCGGATTAAACCGGAAAGTTGTGCACCCTTTCAACCCCTGCTCGTAGGCATACTGATAGACATTCTTGAAGTCATCATAAGGATAATCAGTCGGGACATTCGCTGTCTTGGAAATGGAGGAATCAATCCACTTCTGAGATGCCGCTTGAATATCTACATGTTGCTCCGGAGTAATATCTTCAGCGGTGATAAAGTAATCAGGTAATTTCTCATCGGCTTCCTGACTGTAGGGCATCGCCTTGGCATTAATCAACTCGCGGTAAGCCAACAGCTCATAGGAGAAAACATCCACTTTCTCTTTTGATTTTTTACCTTCGCGAATGATATTACGGGAATAATGATGAGCAAAACTTGGCTCAATGCCGTTACTGGCATTATTACCTACGGACAGTGCAATGGTGCCCGTTGGAGCAATTGAGCTGTGGTGAGTAAAACGACAACCGTACTTGGCCAGATCTTCAACCAGTTGCGCATCCTCTTCAGCCACCTTCTGCATATAGCGACTGTATTTTGCGTGCAGAACTTTTCCCGGAACCTTATCACCTGCCTTAAACCCATCATCAGCCATTTCCGGACGCTTACGCAGCATCTCTCCGGTGACTTCAAACTCTTCTTCCATGATTGGAGCCGCGCCTTTCTCTTTCGCAAGCTCTAACCCGGTACGCCATCCCGTCATGGCAAGTTCTTTCGTGACTTTTTCAGTAAAGGCAACAGAGTCTGCCTCACCGTACTTCATCTGCATCATTGTTACTGTGGAACCCAGCCCTAAGTAACCCATGCCATGACGACGCTTACTGTTGATTTCACGACGCTGTTGCTCCAGCGGGAGACCATTGATCGCAATCACGTTATCTAACATGCGAGTGAAGATAGAAACAGTCTTACGGAACCCTTCCCAGTCAAAACGAGCCTTGGCGGTAAATGGGTCCAATACAAATCGAGTCAGATTGACTGAGCCTAACAAGCAACTGCCGTAGGGAGGTAAAGGCTGTTCACCGCAGGGGTTTGTAGCTCGAATATTCTCACAGAACCAGTTGTTGTTCTGTTCGTTAACCTTATCAATCAGAATAAATCCGGGCTCAGCAAAGTCATAGGTAGAGGACATAATCGCGTTCCACAGACGCTGAGCTTTAATGGTCTTGATGATGCGACAGGCAACCAGCCCTGCTTCATTGACCACGTAACCCTCATGGGTCGGCCAGTCACGCCAGATAACAAGAGACTCATCGGCGAGATCAATACCGTCGCGCTCAACCTCTTTTTCAGTCAGCGGAAATGCCAGTCGCCAATCTGTATTTTCACGTACCGCTTCCATAAACTCATCGGTAATCAAAAGCGACAGATTGAATTGACGCAGTCGACCGTCTTCCCGTTTGGCCCGAATAAAGTCCAGTACATCAGGGTGGCCAATATCAAAGGTAGCCATCTGAGCGCCACGACGCCCACCGGCAGATGAGACGGTGAAACACATCTTGTCAAAGATATCCATAAAAGACAGTGGGCCGGATGTATAAGCCCCGGCCCCTGAAACATAAGCATTCTTCGGACGCAGAGTGGAGAACTCATAACCAATACCACAGCCTGCTTTTAGCGTCAGACCCGCTTCCAGGTTCTTCCCCAGGATATCATCCATGGAATCAAAAATAGTGCCAGAGACAGTACAGTTGATCGTGGAAGTCGCAGGCTTATGCTCTTGAGCGCCTGCATTAGACATGACACGACCAGCTGGAACGGCACCGCGATGAAGTGCCCAGAAGAATTTTTCGTACCACTCATCCTGCTTCTTCTTACCTATTTCAACGTCAGCTAAAGCTCGCGCGACACGACGAAAAGTTCCGTCAATATCTTTATCGAGTAGTTCACCTGCTTTTGACTTAAGACGATACTTGGAATCCCAAATATCCAATGAAGCATCCTGATAAGGTATTTCTTTTTCTTCTTGAGTAACGACCTTAAGTGTTGCAGTCATTTGCGCTTGACCTTATTTTCCTGAAGTAACAAGACGTTAGCAGCCATTAATTGGCGACCACTAAGAAACTCCACATATTGTATGCAGCCCCTGGCAATCACACAACATATTGTAGAGCACTCTAATTTAAAAGACTCTGTTCGTTTTTTAATCGTTCAAAAAAAATGACTTTAACGACAACGAAAGTCTGTATCAAGACGGGTTAGCGAACACCAACTTAAAGACTCATTTGAAATAAAAACAAACCTATTTATAACCAATAAGTATCAAAAATTTGTCAGTTTTTTCGCATTGGAAGATCCTTGTGATTTAGCCTAAACACTATATCTAGTTGTACAAAGTGCTGCCTGACACTACCGGTATAGTTAGTATGATTCTATACCTTATAGTTCGGTCTAAATAGCCCGGTCTAAAAATGAAGGTGTAAAATCGATACAGGAGAAAAAAATAGGAAAGATTAAGGAACCACAAGGTTTCAGTAAGCAGGAATAAGAAAAACAGAGCAATCAGGCCGCCTGATTGCTCCCTCTATCAAGAATCAATCGGCTTTAAGTACTCATTATGACGGCGTTCGATAAACCGGAAAACCCAGATAACCAGCATACTCATTGCCAGATAAATAAGCCCTGCAGAAAGGAAAATCTCTATCGGTGTATAGGTTCGGGCAATAATCGTCCGAGCCATTCCCGTCAGATCCAGAATAGTAATGGTGCTGGCAAGTGCACTACCTTTAAGCATCAGAATAATCTCATTACCATAGGCAGGTACAATCATACCAAATGCTCTGGGTAACAAGATGCGTCTATACATCAATGCCTTACCCATCCCAAGGACCTTGGAAGCCTCCACTTCCCCTTTAGGAATGGCCCCGAGCGCTCCTCGAAGTATTTCAGCGGTATAGGCTGAAGTATTCAAACAGAAAGCAATGATCGCACACCAATAAGGTTCACGGAGATAAGGCCATAAAATACTTTCCTTCACCGAGTCAAATTGAGACAGACCGTAATAGACCAGAAAGATCTGCACCAACAAGGGAGTACCACGAAAGAAAAAGATGTAGGCGTATGGCAGCGCTTTGATCCAGAGCTTATCCGAGTGACGTGCCAGCCCAATAGGTACTGCCATCAAAGATCCAATTATTCCGGACACAACAACCAGCTGAATCGTTGTCCAGGCACCTTCCAGTAGCCGAGGAAAATACTGAATAATAACGTCAAAATCCATGATCAGCTCCTCACTAAACCGCGGTTCGCACGCTTTTCAAGATAATGAATGCCCACCATCGAAATAATGGTCAGTGTCAGATAGATAAAAGCAGCTGTCATATAGAATAAAAAAGGCTCCTTGGTAAAGCCTACGGCAACCGTAGATTTTCTCATAATATCTTCCAATCCGACGACAGAAACCAATGCCGTATCCTTTAGCAATACCAGAAAGAGGTTACCCAGCCCCGGTAAGGCAAGACGCCATACCTGAGGGAGTATAAGTCGGAAAAAAACCCGAAACCGCCCCATCCCCAAGACCATGCCCGCTTCGCTCTGTCCTTTTGGTATGGCAATAATAGCGCCACGAAATACCTCTGTTGCATATGCCCCGAATGCCAGGCTCAAGGCGATAACACCAGCAATAAAAGGACTGATTTCGATATATTCTTCATAGCCAAATAAACTGGCGGTGCTCATCAATACCGTAGTTGCCCCGAAATAGATAATCAATACGGTTAACAGCTCAGGAATTCCTCTTAGAACCGTCGTATAGGTATTAGCGATCAGCCTCGCCAGCTGAGAACCAGAAAGTTTGGCAGACGCACCGAGTAAGCCAAAAACCAGACCCACAAGCAGACTGACCATTGCCAGCTCCAGGGTCATTAAGGTACCTTCCCAAAGCTGGGGGCCGAAACCTCTGAGATCGATCATGCTCTAACCTCAATCCTGTTGTTTCTAAACGTTAATACGGAACATGATTGGTGAGTACACTGTCTGTACCAATAGCCGAATTTATACTACTAACAAATAAAAAAGCGATAACTAAAATACACAGAGGCAGCATATGCCACCTCTGTCTCACTTCTATAACCACAATAACTTCTATCACCAGAGTACCGTCATTACGGTACCGCGATAGTGGTACCAGACTGATACAAGCTGCTAAGTAACACTATAGTTACACCCCGCTGAAAGTCATAATCGATATGAGCTTCCAGCGCAGGAAACTGCTAGTGCAGTTGTTGTTCGCTATTAATGAATTTCGTGCTTAATAAATGGAGAATGGGAAGTACTTGGCGTTGATCTTATCGTAAGTACCGTCGTTCAAGATCTTGTTAAGTGCCTTATTAAGCTTGCCACGTAGCTTGTCACCTTTACGAACTGCGATACCGATTTTGTCATCCTTGGCAAAGGCCTCACCCTTAAATTCAAAATTCTTACCGGCATCAGACTTCAGCCAGTTATAAGTGGGCAGCTCATCAGATAAAGCACCGTCTAAACGTCCTGCCTGTAGATCCAGATATACTGCATCGTTGTTATCATAAAGCTTAATGGTAACCACATCGGCCAGATTATCTTCCAGATAGAGTCCGGCAACAGTCGCTCGCTGGGCACCAATAACCTTACCTTTCAAGCCAGCCTTGCTGGTATCAAACTCTTTGTCCTTAGCAGCAAGATAGCGCAAACCACCCGAGTAATATGGATCGGTAAAGTCAACCTGCTTCATACGCTCTTCAGTGATGGACATACTGGCAACAATAGCATCAAACTTTTTCACTTTAAGGGCTGGAATCAGACCATCCCAGTCCTGGGTAACAATCTCACACTCCGCTTTCATTTTTTCACAAAGTGCTTTGGCAATATCAACATCAAAACCCTGAGGTGTACCACTGGAATCGATAAAATTGAAAGGAGCCCAAGCCCCCTCTGTAGCGATTCGAATTTTGTCGGCAGCCTGAGCAACGGTGCTGGTAAAGGCGGTGGCACTGAGCGTTGCAACAGTCAGAGATAGAGCGGTAACTAATTTTTTATTGATTTTCATAACCATTTTCCTATCAACAAGGCTATTTGAGATATAAAAACATCAGATAAACAAACCGAAGCAGCAGCGGCTGCTTCAACTATAAAACCAAGATACTGAAGCGGATACTGCACTAAAAAACACTGGAGATAAATTCCCTGCATCTTTCAGAATTAGGATTTCCAAAGACCTGCTCGGGTGGACCAAACTCTTCTACCTGGCCCTGATGAAGAAACATCACTTTAGAAGAAACTTCACGGGCAAAAGCCATTTCATGCGTCACGATCAGCATTGTGCGGCCTTCTTTCGCCAGATTCCGCATAACCCCGAGTACTTCTCCAACCAATTCAGGATCGAGGGCAGAAGTAGGCTCATCAAATAATAAAACCTGAGGATTCATCGCCAAAGCGCGGGCGATAGCCACTCGTTGCTGCTGGCCTCCAGAGAGCTGTCCGGGATAAAAATCACGACGCTCATAAAGTCCGACTTTCTTCAGCAACACGTCCGCTTGTTCAATAGCCTCCTTGCGGGCTATTTTCAGTACATTGACCGGAGCCTCGATAACATTTTCAATTAACGTCATATGAGGCCAAAGATTAAAATTCTGAAAAACGAAGCCGACCCGCTCACGCATCAGCGTTAACTGCTTTTGACTGGATGCTTCCAGATCACCATGCTTGCCCCGTTTTAACCCCAGAGGCTCTCCGGTGATTGATATTTCTCCCTCAGTCGGGTTTTCCAGAAGATTGATACAACGCAGGAATGTACTCTTGCCGGAACCACTGGAACCAATAATGGAAATCACATCACCATCAGAGGCCTCCAGATCAATCCCCTTAAGCACTTCAAGGGTGCCGAAGGTCTTATGAATATTGGTCAACTTTATCGCAGTATTGCTGTCGGCCATTATGTACTCTCTTATTAGTCTCGAACATGTGACTTATCTGTCCAGAACTTCTGAGTTTAGTCATCTCTACCGAGTTCACTAAACCCTCTGCCCGTCACGGGTCTAGTCAGGCCTGATTTTTATAAATAAGGACCCAATTCGACGATATAGCCCAATATTCTGCACGGATTTAAAAAATAATGCACACAAAAAAGAAACCGAACGGTAAAAATCCGATCAATTAGTCTTATCCTCTTAAATGAAAGCCAATTTCATTAATGACAAAGGTCACAATCCGGAAAGTTGAAGAAAGAAAATTGAAGAAAGAAGAAAAAAATGCAGGCAACCTTCACCGGCTATCGACAGAACGCTGACTAACGACAGCTACCAGGAACGCAGAATTTCAGTCATATCCGTGGCGACAACAGGGCGACTGAACAGGTAGCCCTGCACTTCTTCACAACCCTCTTCTATCAGGAACTCTTTTTGTTCTTCAGTTTCAACACCCTCAGCAATAACATTCAGGTTCAGACTTCGCCCCAAGGCAATAACTGCCCGGGTTATCGCATTGTCATCGGGGTCTTTAGGTACATCACGGACAAAAGAACGATCAATTTTCAGACGAGTAACAGGAAAACGTTTAAGATAAGCCAGTGATGAGTATCCAATACCAAAGTCGTCTATGGCTAACTCAACCCCCAGTGCACGAATACTGTTCATGATATCTATAGACTTTTCCGGATCCTTCATCAAAAAACCTTCAGTCACTTCTAACTCCAGCCATTCTGCCTTGCAGCCGGTTTTCAAAAGCGTTGCTTTTAATGTCGTCAACAGCGCTTCACTGCTGATCTGTTTAACCGAAAGATTAACCGCGACTTTTCCGCTAAACAGCTTTTGCCTGCGCCACTCCACCATTTGTTTACAGGCAGTCGCCATGACCTGCTCACCAAGAGGGATAATCAATCCTGTCTCTTCTGCCAACGGTATAAATTTGTCAGGTGGAACTAACCCCAGTTCCGGGTGCTGCCAGCGAACCAAGGCTTCCATACCGGTAGTCTGTCCGGTAACGGCATTAACCTGCAATTGGTAATAAACCACCAACTCACTATTTTGTAATCCCTGGCGCAAACTTGTTTCCAGAAACATCCGCTCAAAAGCTTGCTCGGTCATATTCTCGGTATAAAAATGGAATGTATTCCTGCCTTCATCTTTGGCCTTATACATTGCCGCATCAGCATTTCTCAGCAATGTTTGAGCACTTTCGCCATCCTGAGGATAAAGGCTGATACCAATACTAGCAGTCAGAAAAAACGGATGATTATCAATAATAAAAGGCGCTTCCAGACTTTGAATCAGCTTCTGAGCGACAAAAGCAGCGTGTCGGGGATCATTCAGTGTTTCGGAAATAAAGGTGAATTCATCACCACCAAGACGGGCCACCGTATCGTCTTCTCGAATACAATTACGAAAACGTCGGGATGCGTCTTTTAGTACCCGATCGCCAAATGCATGCCCCAGGGTATCGTTGATCTCTTTAAAACGATCCAGGTCAACGAACAAGACCGCAACCTGAAAGCCAGATCGATGAGCCTTACTGATAGCTAATTCCAAGCGATCAAGGAAAAGAACCCGATTGGGAAGGTTTGTCAGTGAATCATGATGGGCTAGATGCTGGAGGTGGTCTTTTTGCTGTTTAACTTCATCCAATAACGCCAAATGATCAGTAACATCCCGGGCAACTTCAATAACTCCTCGAATGGAGCCATCAGAATTCAGTAGTGGAGAGGCAATAATTTCTATCCGCTTTACCCCATCAAGGTGTTCAGATAACTGGTAGCTGGCAACGCCCGTTGCCTGTCTGCCGGTTTTCAGAACCGCACGGACAGGACTGTTATCATCGTTTTCACCATCAAAACCTTCGCCCTCTACATCCAAACCATTCAAACCATCCAAATTTAAATCATTAAGATCCAAATCATCAAAAATGTAAGGCAAGTCAGGGTAGTGACGCAGTTTTTCCGGGTCGATGCCAAGCCCTCGTAAATTTGACTTAACCGTCTGGTTCATCAAACGAATACTGTAATCAGGGTTAACCACCAGAACCGAATCGCTAATACCATCAATAACCCCCTGTAGAAATTCACTTTCTTCCTTAACCTGTTGCTCCATAAACCGACGCCGGGTTACGTCCTGAGTAACACTCAGTTGCCGAACCACTTCTCCTTCAGAACTAAAAATGGGGACCGCATGAGTCTCCATCCAGATTTTTCTTCCTTTCAATCCGGTCAGACTAAAGGTCAACGTTCTGCTTTTTCCGGCAAAAACATCATTGTTTAAATCAACAAAGTCCTGCCGATACTCTTCATCCACCAGATTCGATACCACGGAGCCCCCTACCTGGGCGAAACCTTCGGCCTCAACCATACGCAAACCCGCAGCATTCATGCTTAGCACCCGGCAATCACGATCCAGAGTTTTAACACAGGCAGGCTCAGCGTCGATTAACGCCCGCAGGTTCTTTTCACTCCGCCTAAGACTCGCTTCCATCGCCTTACGAGCAGTCACATCTTCGACGAAAGCAATAGCGGCCATAGTGCTGGAGTCTTCTTTTCGCACAGTAACGGCACTGATATGAGTTGAAATATTGTGACCGTCCCGATGCTGCAGTTCGATGTCGTATCGACGATGATCAGTAAAAGGTATCTTGGCGGTCTGTGCGGAAAAAATTTTCTCGTTTGACTCGTCAGTAAATACCATAGGCTTCTTGCCCAGCATTTCCTCCCGAGAATAACCTAACAACGATGTCAGTCGCTTGTTAACATCCAGCGTATTAAGATCAGGATCAACAACCCACATACCTTCGGGCGCAGCATTAAAAATCGTCCGATAACGACGCTCACTATCCGCCAGCTCAGCAGTACGCTGATTGATAATTCTGCGCATCTGCAAAACCATAGACAGCAACAACAATGCAACAATAGCCACAATTACCAGTAATAACCGGACCAGGTGTTGCGCTGTCCACAAAACCCATTCCGGGGCAGAAGACTGCTCCTCATAGGCAAGCCCTTCAATGGAACTGTCAGGTTCTACCAGCTGAAGTTCAACAAAAATATCCTTGATATGCTGCCAGCGATCAGGGTTCATGTGCCCGATCTGCACCAGCAGCGGCTGAATAAGCTCCCGGGATGCCTGAGCTTCATAAAGCAAATGATCTCGGCTCATACCCTGGCTGCTGTACTTTGTTTGAATTAGATCAACCATCTCATCCGGATTAGACAAGGCATAAGCCCAGCCTTTCAGAGTGGCTTTCCTAAACCTTGCGACACGATCAGGGTTGTTTTTGATCTCTTTTTCAGTGGTTGCCAAAATATCACCATAAAAGTCCACCCCGTATAAACGTGGCATCAGATACTGAGGCTGTACGCCTGCCTTCTGAAGCAGGAAGCCCTGATCAGTCACATAAGCGTTAAAGGCATCGGTGTTATTGCGAAGCAGATCTTTGGCATCAAAACTACTGGCCTGACGCTGGAAATCATTATCTGTTAAGCCACCCCGTCTTAGCATTGCATGCAATGCAGCATCCTCAACACCAGGCCCCAGCATAATGCGCTTTCCGGCCAGATCCTGAACACTCTTTATACCGGCATCCGCGCGCACCAGTAACGCATAAGCACTGTGCTGAAAAATTGCAGCCAAAGCCACCAATGGCGCCCCTGAAGATCGCCGAATGAGAATGTCCGATCCAGTAACGGCATAGTCTGCATCGCCATCAAGCAGTACCTGTGCCGGTGCCCGATCCTGCTGATGCTCAAGTAACCGGACCGTTAATCCTGCCTCTCGATAAAAACCCTGCTCAATCGCCGCATAGTATCCGGAAAACTGAAACTGGTGCCGCCATTTCAGCTGTAACGTGACTGACTCCAGCGATCTGGTTTCGGCACCAGGGTTCTTGTATTCAGCCTTCACAGCTAAGGGGAAAAGAATGAGAGAGAACAGAATCAGTCGGAAACAAAGACGCACCGAACAACACTGGCAATAACGATGATGTGATTCGACCACTGCTTTCACCGACCTGACAACTCGACTCGAACAATTGAGTCAATCTGTAAGTAAATATCTTTTGAGTAGGACACTGCTCTTACGATTAATGCGTAGTTGATTTGACCTGCTTTACCACCAGACTGATCAGAACGCCAATGGAGTAAAGAAATAATATAGTAAATTCAGAAATTTAACGACAGGATCTTGGAACTATGCTGATTCAGACTGACAGAATCAGCAGCCGTGCGCCGATATCCCTTATCTATATCAGTCTGAGCTAAGCCGATAGAATCCACCTCTGGCGTAGCAGTCCATTTCCCTTCTGATAAAAGCCCCGGGATGTAAACAAACCCATAGCATTTAAGTTATAGCATTTAAGTTAAAGCTCGAAATAGGCAGAGGTTCTCTGAGCAACCCTGACTCCTTGTTCTACACTTTCCAGGTTTATCACTGACTATCGGAAAAATTAGTGGACTAGCAAAAAAGTGACAAACACCACTGAGATTTTATCTAACGAATTGTAATTAAAAACTATTTTCTCTATTCAGCCATTACGGTCAAAGGTATTTCAATGGCCGCAAAGAAAACAACTATACGCATGCGTATTGACACACAAACGCATCAACAATACGATAGCGTATAGTTAGCGTTAAGTCATGGTTTGGATAATGAGCCGCTAGACGCATAAATTGAATTGACCACGGGAGCAACATGATGATTTCTAGCTATAAGGAATTTAATTTCGGACTTGGTGAAACCCTGGATATGCTACGCGAACAAGTGAACGCGTTTGCCGCCAGCGAAATCGCTCCTCGTGCAGAACAGATTGATCAGGACAACGAGTTCCCAGCAGACCTATGGCGTAAATTTGGTGATATGGGACTTTTGGGAATCACCGTAAAGGAGGAACATGGCGGGGTAGAAATGGGTTATCTTGCCCATGTTATCGCCATGCAGGAAATCAGCCGCGCCTCGGCGTCGGTAGCCCTTTCTTACGGTGCCCATTCCAATCTTTGTGTCAATCAGATTCATCGCAATGGTAATGATCAACAACGCGCCAAATACCTGCCAAAACTGCTGACAGGAGAGCATATAGGCGCCTTGGCCATGTCGGAACCCAACGCCGGTTCCGATGTCGTCAGCATGAGACTGACAGCCCGTAAAAACGGTGATCACTTTATTCTGAATGGCAACAAGATGTGGATTACCAATGGTCCTGATGCCAATGTTTATGTGGTTTACGCAAAAACAGATCATGATAAGGGCCCTCATGGAATTACTGCCTTTATTATCGAGCGTGATGCTCCTGGCTTCTCCCGGGCACAAAAACTGGACAAGCTGGGTATGCGCGGCTCCAACACCTGCGAGCTGGTATTCGAGGATTGTATAGTCCCAGAGGAGAACATCCTCGGCCAATACAACGGTGGCGTAAAGGTACTGATGAGCGGCCTCGACTATGAGCGCCTGGTTCTTTCGGGTGGCCCACTGGGTATTATGGATGCTTGCATGGATATAGCTGTGCCTTACATACGGGATCGCCAACAATTTGGTAAAGCAATCGGTGAATTCCAGTTGGTGCAAGGAAAGATCGCAGATATGTATACCCGCATGAACGCAGCGAAATCCTATGTCTATGCCGTGGCCCAATCCTGTGACCGTGGTGAAACTACACGCAAAGATGCGGCGGGAGCTATCCTTTATTCAGCAGAGCTGGCTACACAGTTGTCACTGGATGCCATCCAGCTACTGGGAGGTAACGGCTATATTAACGAATTTGCTACCGGTCGACTGCTGCGGGACGCCAAACTTTATGAAATTGGTGCAGGCACCTCAGAAATCCGTCGTATGTTGATTGGTCGTGAGTTGTTCAACCAGAACTAGATCACAGATTTCACTGCCAGTCGTGCTCTGTCATCCTGCATTGATGACAAGCACCCTGGCATCAATCAAGAACAGGCATGCAGCCAAAACCGATTGACCCATTGCCGGTACCGGCTCAGCACATAAGCACCCGGTACTCAGGGTTAACAGCCAACAACAATTGAGACAAAAGATTCCGGGACAAGACCATGGCGATAATTAGCACTAAGATAAACAGCCGCGCTCAAGAATTCTTGGCCAACAAAGAATCCATGCAAGCCGTTGTAGATGATCTCCGGGGCAAAATAGAAGAGATCAGTCAAGGTGGCGGTCAGAAGTATCAGGAACGCCATAAGGCCCGTGGAAAGATGCTGCCACGCGAGCGTATTAATTACTTGCTGGATGAAGGGTCTCCCTTCCTGGAACTGTCACAGTTAGCAGGTTACAAGCTCTATGACGACGAGGAGTCTGCCGCCGGTGGTGTAATCTCAGGAATTGGTCGTGTCAGTGGCCAGGAATGTATGATTATCGCCAATGACCCGACGGTTAAAGGCGGCTCCTACGCCCCGATTACCGTCAAGAAGCATCTGCGTGCGCAGGCCATTGCCGAAAAAAATCACCTCACCTGCATTTATCTGGTGGAATCCGGCGGTGCCAACCTCCCACGCCAGGACGATGTTTTTCCTGATCGCGATCATTTTGGTCGTATTTTTTACAATCAGGCCAGAATGTCAGCCAAGGGAATCCCACAAATTGCTGTTGTCATGGGACTTTGTACCGCAGGTGGAGCTTACGTTCCCGCAATGGCTGATGAAAGTATCATCGTGCGAAACCAGGGAACTATTTTTCTGGCGGGTCCACCTCTGGTTAAAGCCGCTACCGGTGAAGTGGTTTCTGCCGAAGAGTTAGGCGGTGCAGATGTGCACTGCAAGACTTCCGGTGTTGCAGATCATTATGCTCAAAATGACAAACATGCGCTTGAGTTGGCCCGTAGCTCGGTTTCCCGTCTTAATCGCAAGAAAGAAATCAGCCTTGATGTACAGCCCAGCGTTGAGCCACTTTACCCGGCTGAAGAAATTTATGGCGTTGTCGGTACCAGCCTGAAGAAACCCTACGATGTACGTGAAGTCATTGCCCGGATAATCGACGGGTCTGATTTTGATGAGTTCAAACGTTTCTACGGCACGACCCTGGTCACTGGATTTGCCCGCATCCATGGTTATCCAGTGGGTATCATCGCCAATAACGGAGTGCTTTACTCTGAATCTGCCCAAAAAGGTGCACATTTCATTGAACTCTGCTGTCAACGAAAAATACCACTCCTGTTCCTGCAGAACGTAACCGGCTTCATGGTGGGTTCCAAATATGAAGCAGAAGGCATTGCCAAGCATGGAGCCAAGATGGTTACTGCGGTTTCCTGTGCAGAGGTTCCAAAATTGACTGTACTTATCGGCGGCAGTTTTGGTGCGGGAAACTACGGCATGTGTGGCCGGGCCTTTGACCCCAACTTCCTGTGGATGTGGCCTAATGCACGGATCTCGGTCATGGGTGGTGAACAGGCTGCCGGTGTAATGGCTCAGGTCAAGAAAGATAATATGGAACAACGGGGAGAAAGCTGGTCCGCTGAAGAGGAAGCGTCCTTCAAGAAGCCGATAATGGATATGTATGAGCACCAGGGACACCCCTACTACGCCAGTTCCCGACTATGGGACGACGGTGTCATCGATCCGGCACAAACCCGAGACGTTATCGGGATGGCATTATCAGCGACCCTGAATAAAGAGATCGAAGAAACCCGTTTTGGTGTATTCCGAATGTAAGCAGAACCTCAAAGTACATCAACGAATCTGACTCTGAATAAGTCTGCCAAGGAGATTTACGTGTCCACTGAAAATGCATCCGGCAACCAGCAAACCGCGAACATGCAGTCCAATGATAAGGTGTTGTTGACTCGCGATGAACGCGGCATAGCCACTCTCTGCCTTAACAGACCAGAGGTTCATAACGCCTTTGATGATGAGGTTATCAGCCTCTTGATTGCTCATCTTGAGACTCTGAAGAATGATCCGACCATTCGTGCATTGGTTTTAAGGTCAAACGGCAAAAATTTCTCTGCTGGCGCTGATCTGAACTGGATGCGCAGTATGGCGAAAAACAATCATCAGGAGAACATTGAGGACGCCGGTCGTCTGGCTCTGCTGATGAAAAGTCTCAATGAGCTGCCCAAACCCAGTATTGCACTGGTTCAGGGCGCTGCTTATGGCGGCGCCGTTGGCCTTGCCGCCTGTTGCGATATAGTCGTTGCCTGTGAAGCAAGCAGTTTTTGCCTCAGCGAAGTAAAAATAGGCTTAGTCCCCGCCGTTATCAGCCCTTATGTAGTACGCGCTATCGGCGAGCGTCAGTCCCGCCGCTACTTTTTGACGGCCGAGGCCTTCAGCAGCTCTCAAGCTCAGGCATTCGGACTGATTCATGAAGTGGTCAGTGATCAGGAGCACCTGGATGAGGCCAGGGAACGACTGCTAAAACCACTACTGAACAACAGCCCTCAAGCGGTAACGGCAGCCAAAGATCTGGTTTTTGCCGTAAGCCAAAAGGAAATAGACACTCAGGTCATAGATGATACGGCAGAGCGAATAGCCGGCATCCGAGTCAGCAGCGAAGGACAAGAGGGACTGAACGCTTTTCTTAATAAGCGAAAACCAAATTGGATTGCGTAGATTTTTAAACCAAACAGATCAGCATACCGTTGACAGTGATCGCCACACACTTGGCCGAAACAAAATTTGATCCTCTACATGTTGATCACACTAAAAGCTAAAGCAGGTTCAATACCATGTTTAACAAGATTCTGATTGCCAATCGCGGTGAAATTGCCTGCCGCATTATTGATACAGCTCACCGAATGGGCATTCAATGTGTCGCTGTCTATTCAGAGGCTGACCGTAACGCTCGCCATGTAGCCTTAGCTGACGAAGCGTTTTTACTGGGTCCTGCCCCCAGTAAGGACAGTTACCTGAAATCGGATCTGATTTTACAAATAGCCAAACAGTCCGGCGCTCAGGCGATTCACCCGGGCTATGGTTTTCTTTCCGAAAATGCAGACTTTGCCCGCGCCTGCGAAAGCAACAATATCGAGTTCATCGGTCCTCCGGCATCAGCTATCGATTCAATGGGCTCCAAAAGTGCCGCAAAAAGCATTATGGAAAGCGCGAATGTTCCTCTGGTGCCTGGTTATCATGGCGACGATCAAAGCCGCGAACTCATCAAAAATGAAGCGAATCGTTGTGGTTACCCCGTTTTACTGAAAGCTGTCGCAGGGGGTGGCGGTAAGGGGATGAGAGTCGTTTGGCAGGAATCAGAGTTTGATGAAGCCTTCAACGCTGCCCGGCGTGAAGGAGAAAGCAGCTTTGGCAATGGGGATCTGCTGGTAGAAAAGTACCTCACCAAACCTCGCCATGTGGAGCTTCAGGTATTTGCCGACAAATCGGGACATGCGGTTTATCTGGCTGACCGTGACTGTTCAGTGCAACGTCGACATCAGAAAGTCATTGAAGAAGCCCCTGCCCCTGATATTCCTGAAGATATCCGTTGCGCCATGGGTCAGGCAGCCATACAGGCAGCGAGAGCAATCAATTATGTAGGTGCGGGCACCGTTGAATTTCTCTACGATGAAGACGGTTCCTTCTACTTTATGGAAATGAATACCCGACTGCAGGTAGAACACCCTGTATCTGAACTGATCACCCGCCAGGATTTGGTCGAGTGGCAACTGCGGGTAGCAGCCGGAGAGGACCTGCCATTAGCTCAGGAACAGATTCAGGTTGAAGGTCATGCCATCGAAGTGAGGGTATACGCCGAAGACCCTGACAACGACTTCCTACCTGCAACCGGTACTCTGAAATACCTCCGTACCCCTACCGAAAATCGTCATGTACGAGTGGATACCGGAGTCATCGAAGGAGACGAAGTCAGCATTTACTACGATCCGATGATTGCTAAGCTGATTGTCTGGGATGAAAGCCGGGATCAGGCGCTGTCCCGAATGAGTAGTGCCCTGAAGGACTATCAGATCTGTGGCCTTACAACCAACCTCAACTTCTTAAGTAACCTAGTCCAGGCACCCGCCTTCAAGGCCTTTGATGTGGACACCGGGTTTATTGAAAAAAACCAGAACGTACTGTTCGGTGAAGCAGACCACAATCAGCATCAATCAATTGCGCTGGCCGCTTGCTATCTGACACTGGATAAAAAGCGTCGCTCCAGCAACCCACAGGACCCAACCTCCCCGTTCAACCAACTGAATAACTGGCGGCTAAACAGCAGCTGTGCTCACCCTTACGAATTGGTGCACGGTGACAACAGTTATCAGGTCAATGTCTTAGAGCTGGCAAACGGTTTCGAGATTACCCTCAACAACACGACTTACGAAGTGAAAGGGAAGCTTGAGGCAGAGCAGTTAACGGCAACCCTGAACGGCCATCAGTTCAGTGTCTCCGTTTTTCAGGATGGACAGGAACTGACACTTTTCCAGGATGGCCATACCTTCACTTGTCAGCGCCACGTCGAAATGTTTGGCGAACATGAGGATGACACTGCCGGTTCTCTCTGTGCTCCCATGAACGGTACTGTCGTAGCCATACTGAAGGAGCCGGGCAGCAAGGTCGAAGCAGGCGAAGGATTGATCGTGATAGAAGCCATGAAGATGGAGCAAACAATCGCAGCCCCCTATGAGGGTACAGTGACAGAATTGTTTTATCAGCCAGGGGATCTGGTTAATGAAGGCTCCGAACTGCTTGCGTTAACCCCAGTATCCGAGAACAATTCAGCAGATGGGGATGCGTAACATGAGCCTGCCCGATAAAGTCCGTATCGTTGAAGTGGGTCCACGGGACGGTCTGCAAAATGAAAAAGGTCCCGTTATCGATACGGCCATCAAGATTGAACTAATCCATCGCCTGGCGAATGCAGGATTAACTTATATCGAGTCAGCCAGCTTTGTCTCCCCAAAGTGGGTGCCCCAGATGGGTGATGCGGCTGATGTAATCAGGGGGATCAATCGCCAGCCAGGTATCACCTATGCTGCGCTAACCCCGAATATGAAAGGGCTGGAAGCGGCGTTAGAGGCCGGAGTCAAAGAGGTTGCAGTGTTCGGTGCTGCCTCAGAAAGCTTCACCCAAAAGAATATCAACTGCTCAATAGCCGAAAGTCTGGAACGTTTTCAACCGGTATTGGAAACCGCGCTTGCTGCGGGTGTCAAAGTACGCGGTTATGTTTCCACCACCCTCGGTTGCCCCTACGAAGGTGAGATTGCCCCAGCAAAGGTTGCTGAAGTCAGTCAGCTCCTTTTTGACATGGGCTGTTACGAGATTTCACTGGGAGATACCATTGGCACCGGCACGCCGCTGAAAGCAAAAAGAATGCTGGAAGCGGTCAGCAAGAGCATTCCTATGGGATTCCTGGCGGCTCACTTTCATGATACCTACGGTCAGGCGCTTGCCAATCTGTATGCCGCACTGGAAGAAGGTTTGGCTGTTATTGACACTTCAGTAGCCGGTCTGGGTGGATGCCCCTACGCCAAAGGCGCCTCTGGAAACGTTGCGACAGAAGATGTGGTCTATATGCTAAATGGCCTGGAAATAGAAACGGGCATTGATCTACCCAAGCTCGTCGAAGCCGGACAATATATTATCGAGCACCTTGGACGACATAACGGCTCCAAAGTGGCCCTGGCCTGCGGGAGCTAAATCCCGCTTTTAATCTCCTCACTCTTTTCAACTCCCTGGCCACAGCCTCTGTTTTCTATATGCCGTAAGTTTGGTTCCCAAAAATGTTGATATATTCAACACCTTTGGGAAAGAGGACCCTGGACAGACTAGACTAACCAATGGGCAACTCAACCATCACTTTGACCATCAGGACTTTCTGTTGCGCTTGTGAGGTCCTGATATAACATGATGCTGATATGCATGAGCGACAACTCATAAACAACTATGATTACTTCGCCCCGTCTATCAAAAGTTCTTAAAACCTATCAGCACAGTCATCAGGTTCAATTATGTTGCTATCACTAAAATCCACCTTGACGACCTGGTTGACCATTGCCCTGCTGTCACCAGGCTTACCGGTAGCCGCCGCAGACGTTCGGATGTCATTCGGCGAAAAAATACCTCCGTTTTGTTTCCCTGAAACAGACTCCGGAATTGAGCTTGAGGTCATAGGGGAAGCTTTGGCCCACCGTGGCCATGTGCTGAAGCCGAGCTACTTCCCGCTTGCAAGAATTCCCCTGGCATTTAAAACGGGGTATGTGGACGCTTCGATGACGGATCTGGGTGAAGACCTTACCCATTTTGGAGGGCACTACGGCAATCCTGCCGTCTGGTATGACAACGTATTCATAACATTGAAAGAAAAAAACCTGACAATATCCAAACCCGAAGATCTCCGGGGGCTAACTGTACTGTCTTTTCAAGGGGCGATAAAACGCTACCCTGAATGGCTTCAACCCGTTAAAGACGCCGGAAATTACAGAGAGGAGAACAATCAGTTCCTGCAGGCACTGACACTGGTCAGAGGCAGATATGACGTTGTTTTGAGCGATAGAACGATCTTTAAATACAACTATGCCCGCTTGAAAAAAGGTATCTCTGGTGAGCTGAACCCGGTTCAGGAACATCGCTTTGTGACACTGAACCTGATGGATTACAGACCTGTTTTCAGAGATAAAAATATCCGTGATGACTTTAATGCGGGGCTGCAACACCTAAGGAAAACAGGAAGAATCCAAAAGATATACGATAAATATCTGGGAAAATAGGCACTGAAAATTTTACGAAACGAAGAAAATATCTTTAGTATTAATCAGGCAAAAACGTTAGCCCCCTTCAATCGAAAAACAATAGTAAGCCTTTAATTATATTGTGATAAATACCTTCATTGCATTGAACTCTCTGGTATCTCCAATAAAAGATCAGTAACCCCAACATCAACATTCTCCTGACTAAGAAGTGTCGAGACCTGCCCTCTGTGATAAGTTTTGTGATTAAATAAGTGTTGCACTAATTGGCCGAAGTTTTTTACAGAAGATTGCCCCTTAGTGTTCTTATAACTTAAGGATTGCTTGTAGGACTGGTCATTTCGCTGCGCTCTCTTCCTGGCATCTGACCGTTCTAGAGCCCACAGAGAACACAATGGACTTATTTATAGGTTCCTTCGTTCAAAACTGGTTTTCAATGACATAAAACCTATCCTTCTGGAACCGGTTACTCGAATTCAAATGATCGATTCTGAAAAACCTAAGTCGTCTGTTATGTAATCAAACAGTCATATACTCAGTACAGAATAGACTGTTCAACTATTAATCAATGTCGGTTTTACGAATAGTGCAGGCAATAGCAATACAGAACCTATTGATGTTATCGTTGCTCACATGGATTAGGCTCAAGGAATGACTCAAACAGAGGCAACGGTCATACCTTATCAAATCACAACATATCCTGATATTTCCACGATAAGAATTCTCCGGATTCTTATCGCTCTGTTGGTTTTATGGGGATTGAATTTATCAGAGTCTCAAGCGCAGGATCGTGATCAACATCTGCGCATAGGGTTCAATAATGTAGAATCTTATCCCTATTTTTTAGGAACAGGAGCAAGCTTAAGTTCTCCTCCGGGTATTTCTATCGAGATCATAAACCAGGCAGCTGAAGTCCTGGGGTTTTCTGTAGACTACCTTCGAATGCCTGGGCAGCGAGTTTTGCAGGAATTGAAAAAAGGCAATCTGGACGCTGCCTTTATCTTTTCACACAAGCAGGACCGGCTTCAATACGGTCGCTATCCGACCACAAATGGCCTTATTGATAGAGACTATCGCATGGCTTCACTGTCATATATGTTATACCGCCCCAAAGGAAGCAAACTGGACTGGGACGGTGAGTATTTTCATAACCTCTCTGGAAAGCTGGCAGCTAATCTGAACTATTCTATCGTCAATGAATTAAGAGCGCAGGGAGTATCGGTCACAGACGCAAAAAGTACGCCTTATATCTTTCGAATGCTCGCAGCAAAAAGAGTTGCAGGAGTTGTCGATCAAGAAACAGTCGCTGATAGCCACTTAAGTCAGCTTACAAACGCTCCCTTTGAAAAAGTGACAATCCCTATCGCACGAAAAGATTACTACTTGCTTTTCAGTCATCAGTTTTCGGATATCAATCCAAAAAAAGCAGACGAAATCTGGCAGTTTATTGCAGATTATCGAGACCTTATCATTCGCGATAAACTGCCAACTTATAAAGCACTGCATGAAAACCAACCAGAACAATAAAAGAACCTTATTAAACAGAATAAAATCGATCAAAACGAAAAAAAACAAGTGTGGCCAGGAAGAACAAAGTCTTATATAAGAAAGATAACAATTTGGTTACTTAATACCATCTCGCACGCATGGAACAGACAATGCAAGCTTCCCCTATTGTTGATATTGAAAATGAATATCCACACATCCACAGCACCACCGTGCATAGATCAGGTGACCTTGTTTTTGAACTGTATAAGAATGGATATAAAAACAAGGTCAGAACAGTCAGATCAATTACCAAAAGCATCCTTTCAACGCTGTACGGGATAGCCTTACAGCAAGGTGAGTTAAAAAGTCTGGATGATAGGGTGATCTCTTATTTTCCTGAATATCTGTCAAATAATCTCGACAGCCAACTCAGTAAAGTCTCAATTCGCCATTTGCTGTCCATGACATCCGGTCTGGATTGCTGTGACCGTCAGGCCAGAGGTTTCTTTAAGAGTAAAAACTGGACCAAATTCTATATATTAACCCGGCGTACAAATAGACGAATTATGGTACACTGCCGGGTATGAATAAAACTGATGCCCGCAAGCTATCTTCTGAAATACAACAACACAATCGAGACTTGGCTATTCGGCTCTTTGGACAGGGCCAGACGCGAAAGCAAATAGCTGAAATTGT
>NZ_MIEQ01000029.1 GCF_001968815.1 Motiliproteus sp. MSK22-1
TACCCTGGAACGATCAGCCCTCCTGATCAAAAGCTGTTGTTGGGTTACGTTGCGCTAACCCAACTTACCCTTGGCTTTAGCTGAGTCCTAGTTTACAGAAAACCGACTACCCTAGAATAACAAACCCACCCAATCAAGGTGGGTTCCTCAATCGCTTACGGTAGTATGGAGATACGGCGCATATCTACGAAGGAAGAAATTAACGGGCATCCAAGCATTGAAAGCTATCCTCAGAAAAATAACAATTTGATGGATATCCTTGAATTTTTGTTAGCCACGTCGATGGCTGGGAAGGGCTTGCCCAATATGAAATCAAATAGTGCTTAACAAGGTCAGTCAGAGGGAATAAAAAACCGCCGCTTCGCTCTCATTTTTCGTCCACTGCTGGCGGTGTTATTCCCAAGAGAATCCAGTTTTATGCCTGAACCCGATCCAGAGAGAATCATGACCTTTGCAACGCCGAAAGATCTCGGTCGGTGGCTCAAGGTGAATCACGCTACAGAAAGTGAGCTTTGGGTGAAGATATTCAAGAAAAAAACGGGTATTCCAAGCGTGACCTGGGACGATGTGGTGATTGAGGCATTGTGCTGGGGCTGGATTGACGGCGTCAGGAAGTCAATCGATGACCAAGCTTATATCCAGCGAATTACTCCCAGGAAAGCGCGAAGCAACTGGTCTAAAAGGAACAGAGAACATGCGGAGCGTTTGATAAGCGAGGACCGGATGGCGGAGCCAGGGCTCGTGCATATCCGTGCCGCCAAAGCGGACGGCCGATGGGAGAACGCCTATACGGCAAGTGAAATGAAAGTGCCTGCAGATTTCCTGGTGGCGCTGGAGAGCAACCTGAAGGCTAAACAGTTTTTTGAAACGCTCAATAAATCGAATCGTTATACTATTGCGTACGGATTGATAAGTGCGAAGAAGCCCGAAACCAGACAAAGGCGATTCGCAAAGTTTATGGATATGCTTATCCACGAAGAAAAGCCGATTTAGGTTTCGAAAGAAAATAAGGAACGTCCAAACATTAAAAGCTATCCCCTGGAAACAGTGATTTTTTCACAATCGTGGCAGGAACTCAGATGTCTACCACTGTCACATTAATCAATACTGATTCTATAAGCAGGTTAGCTGATCGTAAATCAGCCACTTTTACTGTATAAGTTTTGTTCATGTGTTTGCCCTGACGCTGGGAGGAGTTCCAATGTTCAATAAGGTCTTATTGGGCTAGATACTGCTTTTGTGGGGGAGAGTCGGATAGTTTCTACATCAAATGTCATCAACTAAGGAAAAGGTTAATTCGAAATGGAGAACTCAACTGTAATACTGTTAACAAAGGCCAAGAGGCAGGTGGCTTTAGAGAGACTAATCGCTGTTATTGGCTTGGTGCTGATTTCAATTCAGTTCCTACTTATGCTGTTCGAACTTACGTACCCTAATCATAGCGTTGTTACATGGGGGATGATCATCGGATTAGTTTTAGTCAATAGTGATATTCTTGGCATGAGCCGTGTTACGAAGACACAACTTATTTCTGCATTGGAATCTGAAATTAACAGAGATCCAAACGCTATTGTTTCGAATAGCGAACCAAATTCACAGTAGGGCTGTTAAGGCTATGGAAGTAGTAGTACCGGAACGCTTTGTCTCTGGTCGTAAGTCCCAACCAGAATAGGCATACTTTTCTCTAGATTGGGTGTTTGTGCCCCCCGGCGCTTTGTAGAAGGAATAGTTTTTTATCGTATCTCTTACCTATACTGTTCCATTGGAAAGCATGGGTAAGTTTATTCCTGAGCATATTGAATTCCGAAATGAGCAATATTCTCAGGGACACTTTCAGCTTTTAATCAGTGGTTCTGGAATTATTTGTTTGTTTTATGTACAGCTTTACTCGACATTGAGACCTCAACTGGTTAAAGTTCGCCCCCCTCTTTGACTATGCCTTTATAGGCGCTGTTGATTAACATCCTAATCCGTAAGTACCCAGGAATACTCCCTTGATATCCACCGCTAACATCACCATGCAGTTTGGCGCAGAGCCTTTGTTTGAAAATATTTCCGCCAAATTCGGCAATGGTAACCGTTATGGCCTGATTGGTGCGAATGGCTGTGGCAAATCGACATTTATGAAAATACTGAGTGGAGACTTGGTTCCTACCTCTGGCAACGTTTCAATCAGTCCTGGAGATAAGCTGGGCATCTTAAGCCAGGACCAGTTTGCTTTTGAAGAATATAGTGTGGTCGACGCGGTTATTATGGGAGACGCTGAACTGTGGAAGGTAAAACAGGAGCGTGAGCGTATTTACGCATTACCTGAAATGTCTGAAGAAGACGGCATGAAAGTCGCGCACCTGGAGTCCGAATTTGCAGAGATGGATGGCTACAGTGCCGAAAGCCGTGCAGGAGATCTGCTTCTGGAAGCCGGTATCGCTGAACAATATCATTTTGGTTTGATGAGCCAGGTTGCTCCCGGGTGGAAGTTGCGGGTATTGCTTGCTCAGGCGCTATTCGCCAATCCTGATATATTGCTTTTGGATGAACCGACCAACAATCTGGATATACATACCATTAGCTGGCTTGAGTCGGTACTTAACCAGCGTAATTGCACCATGATTATTATTTCCCACGACAGACACTTCTTAAATTCCGTATGTACCCATATGGCGGATATCGATTATGGTGAATTGCGTATTTACCCAGGTAACTATGAAGCTTTTATGGCTGCTTCGTCGCTTATCCAGGAACAGCTGCTGACAGAGAATGCTAAAAAGAGTGCGGAACTTGATGAGTTACAATCATTTGTGAATCGCTTCTCGGCCAACGCTTCAAAAGCTAAGCAGGCCAGCTCCCGGGCTAAAAAAATGGATAAAATAAAACTGGATGAAGTTAAAGCCTCCAGTCGAGCAACACCATCGATCACGCTTAAACAGGATAAGAAACTTCACCGGCAAGCCTTGATTCTGGAAGATCTCAGTCATGGTTTTGACAATAAGACACTATTTTCCAAAGGTAATTTGATTTTGGAAGCGGGTGCTAAACTTGCTGTGATTGGAGAGAATGGTGCAGGTAAAACTACATTCCTGCGTTGCCTGATCGAAGAAATCAAAGCCAACGAAGGGGGTATAAAGTGGTCTGAGAATGCCTCCATAGGATACTGTCCTCAGGACAGCACTGCTGACTTTGATTGTGATCTGACTCTGTTTGAGTGGATGTCTCAGTGGCGCACACCCAAGCATGATGACCTAAAAGTCAGAGCAATGCTTGGCCGTTTATTGTTTACTGCGGATGACTTTAATAAGAAGGCAAAGGTTTGTTCTGGTGGTGAAAAGAACAGACTGTTGTTTGGCAAGCTAATGATGATGGACATTAACGTATTGATTATGGATGAGCCCACCAACCATTTGGATATGGAAGCTATTGAAGCATTAAACAGCGCGCTGGAAGCTTTTGATGGTACGCTGATTTTTGTCAGTCATGACCGGGCATTTGTATCTTCATTAGCGACCCGTGTTGTTGAAATTAAAGACAGGGGAATGGTGAACTTCTCCGGCACGTTCGAAGAATACCTTGCTAGCCAGAAAGAAGTTTTTAAGGTGGCATAAATCAGGTCTGTTAAAACCTGGGCTGGAGAGAAAATATAACAGAGCAGATATAGCTAATAAGGCTCAACAGCGAGGACCTCAATACAGAGAATGGATATAGTCACTCAAGGTTTGATCGGTGCAACGCTTGCACAGGCATGGGCGAGGCCTGGTGAGGTGCGGTTGGCGTCATTAGTCGGTTTTTGCGCACCGTTACTTGCTGATGCCGACGCACTAATTAGCTCAATTGAAGATCCACTTCTGTACTTGGAGTATCACCGCCACTTCACTCACGCTCTGTTGTTTATTCCCTTCGGTGCCTTGTTTGCTTCGGTGCTGCTCTGGCCCGTATTAAGAAAACGGTTGGCATTTAAGAGAGTCTATTTCTACGCCCTGATCGGATATGCCACAGCAGGTTTTTTAGATGCCTGCACCAGCTACGGCACCCACTTGCTGTGGCCATTCAGCGACGATCGAATCGCATGGAGTATTGTCTCTATCTTCGATCCAATGTTTTCCTTGGTTCTGATCGCAGCCATGGTTTTTGCGGCGGTAAAGCATCAACCGTTCGCAGCGCGGGCCGGTATAGTGTTCGTTGCAGTCTATCTGTCACTGGGTGTAATTCAGCACAATCGCGCTGAATCACTTGCTCAGTTGCAGGCCCAGCAACGGGGCCACGTCGCCGAGCGGCTAATCGTTAAACCCACTCTGGGTAACCTGCTACTATGGCGTTCGGTTTACGAGGCGGATGGTAATTATTACGTTGACGCTGTGCGTGTGGGTCTAACCGGCAACGGCAAGGTTTTTACGGGTCGCTGGGTGAAGGCTTTCGATATTAATCTCGACCTGCCTCAGTTGACGGATCAGATGATGCTTTATCGAGATATTAAGCGTTTTGAATTATTCTCTGATGGCTTTTTGGCCTGGCATCCAGATCACTCCAATGTTCTGGGTGATGTACGTTATGCCATGCTACCGACCAGCATCAGCCCGCTTTGGGGGATCGAATTAAATTTAGAAGCGCCTGACCGGCATGTCAGCTTCGATACTTATCGCAGTATGTCTGGCACTGAGCGCAAGACGTTCTTTGCCATGTTGTTTAATGACTGGCCCCCGGATCCATTGATAAAAAATCCCGGTTAGAGAGAAAACTTCGCTAGCATACTATCGAAAATCAGGGATGCCAGTGTTGCTTTCAATTGGCTAATAGAATTATGTTCGATGAAATATCTCTCTGAAAATCATCCAGCGTTTAGGGGCTGCTTTTGATAGCAAAGGTTTATTCCCGATGGTAGGTTACTTTCTGAGCCTGAACTACTCAGAGTGGATAATAAACAGTCTGATTTTCGCCAACTTTAGTGAACAAAGAAGAAAAGGGATAGGTGTATGAAGAAATTTTTTTTAGTCTTGGGTTTAACTGCTTTTTTCTCTCTGACGGGCTTTACCGCTGTCGCATCAGAAAAGCCAACTTGTGAAGATCTTACTCAGATTGCCGATGATTTGGATGAGATTTCTGCTGCTTTTGCTGATGTAGAAACAATTAAAGAGGGAGATGCAGTTGATGTTGCTCTTGGCGAAATTGTTGATGCTCTGTACTGGGTTTCAGAAGCTGAAGGTGAGGATCATATGACTGCTGCTGTAAACAGTCTTACTGATGCATATGACAATATGGATGGCGAAAAATTTGGACTTGCACTGGATAGCGTTGTCGCTAACATGGATCGTCTTTATAGAAGGGACTGTCAGTAAGGGAGGCTTCTGCTTTCTTTGCTCCTTATTCTGATTTTATCGATTTCCTGGGCAGGTCCAGGGCCTGCCCTGTAAGCGCAGAGAAAGGCGTGGTGAAACGTTCACGCCTTTCTCCAGCAAGGCTGATTAGTTCAGGTCAAACCGGTCTGCTTGCATAACCTTGACCCATGCTTTGACGAAATCATTCGCAAATCTTTCTTTTGAATTATCAAAGGCATAGGTTTCAGCAATGGCGCGAAGTTCGGAATTTGATCCAAAAATCAGATCAACCGGTGTTGCGGTATACAGCAGTTCACCACTCTTTCGATCTAAACCCTGGTAAAGCCCGTCAGTGTCTGACTTTTTCCATTGGGTCGACATGTCTAACAGGTTGACAAAAAAGTCGTTGCTTAAGGTGCCAGGCCTAGTTGTGAACACTCCGTGTTTAGAGTGGTCTGCATTGGTGTCCAGTACACGCATTCCACCCAGTAGTGCGGTCATTTCAGGTACCGTCAAATTCAGCTGGTCGGCCTTGTCGATCAGCATCTCTGCTGGAGAACGGTAGGCTTCACTGGCATTGAAATAATTGCGGAACGCATCGGCTTTTGGCTCAAGTAGGGCAAACGAATTTTGGTCGGTTTTGGCCTGGATTGTATCCCCGCGACCTGATTGAAATGGCACCTGGAGTGTAATACCAGCGTCCTGTGCGGCTTTTTCTATTGCTGCTGCACCACCAAGAACAATGAGATCTGCTAAAGATACCTTATCTTTACCAAAGTTGTCCTGAATCTTTTTTAGCTTGCTTAACACTTTTGCCAATTCTGCTGGGTTATTGGCTGCCCAATCTTTTTGAGGTGCTAGCGCGATACGTGCGCCGTTTGCACCGCCGCGCTTATCACTGGCACGGAACGTAGAAGCTGATGCCCAAGCTGTACGGACCAATTCAGAAACAGTTAAATCAGCAGCAAGAATATCCTTTTTAAGTGCATCGACGGCTTGATGACTAAGGGGTTTTGCTGTCGATAGCGGAATCGGATCTTGCCAGATAAGTGCTTCATTTGGCACTTCTGTTCCTAAATAAAGTGCTCTTGGTCCCATATCGCGATGAGTGAGTTTATACCAGGCTTTAGCGAATGCCTGCTGGTATTCATCTGGATTGGCTAAGAAGCGTTCGGCAATTCTCTTGTACTTAGGGTCGAACTTCAGCGCCAAATCAGCGGTAGTCATGACAGGAGCATTAAATTTTCCTTTAATATGTGCATCAGGCACCGCGGTGTGTAACGACTCATCCGTTGGAATCCATTGAATGGCCCCGGCAGGACTGCGGGTTTGCTCCCAATCAAAGTTAAGCAGGTTTGATAAATATAAAGTGGTCCAGCGTGTTGGTGCCTGGGTCCAGGCTCCCTCTAAACCGCTGGTTACCGTGTCTTCCGAATGACCTTTACCACATTTGTTTTTCCAGCCAAGGCCCTGGTCTTCAAGCGCAGCAGCACCGGGTTCCGGGCCTACACAATCACTGGGTTTATGAGCACCATGCATTTTGCCAAAGGTGTGTCCACCAGCAACAAGTGCAACTACCTCTTCGTCATTCATTGCCATGCGAGCAAAAGCGACACGGATATTTTTAGCTGATCCCATTGGATCGGGCTTACCTCTGGGGCCTTCTGGATTCACATAAATCAAACCCATATGGGTTGCGCCCAGAGGGCGTTCCAACGTTCCATCTTTGTCCTCACGGTCGCTGGCAAGCATTTCTAGTTCCGGTCCCCAGTAAACCAAATCGGGTTCCCAATCGTCGGCGCGACCACCGGCAAAACCATAGGTTTTAAACCCCATGTTTTCCAGCGCCACGTTGCCAGCTAAAACCATTAAGTCTGCCCATGACAGACTGTAGCCGTATTTCTTTTTCACTGGCCATAGTAAGCGCCGGGCCTTATCCAGACTGGCGTTATCTGGCCAACTGTTAAGAGGATTAAAGCGCTGCTGTCCACCGTCTGCACCACCTCGTCCATCTAGTGTGCGGTAGGTACCGGCGCTGTGCCATGACATACGGATGAAGAAGGGGCCGTAATTACCAAAATCTGCAGGCCACCAATCTTGAGAGGCTGTCAGTAGAGAGTTGATATCTTGCTTAACTGCATCTAGATCCAGCTTATTGAATTCTTCGGCATAATTGAAATCAGGACCCATTGGGTTTGAGCGTGAGTCCTGGTCACGCAGTGCTGACAGGTCCAACTGGGCTGGCCACCAAAATTGATTTGATTTAGCCTGTCCGGCAGTCACTTTACCGCTACCCATAGCACCTTTGGGTTTTGATATTTCATCGGTGCCAGCGTAGGAGGTTGTTGCTGCTAACATGCCTGCTATTGCTGTTGTCATCAGTAGATGTCGCTTTTTCATGGTAACTCCCTTTATTTAATTCTGCTTTAACAGCAGTGATTGAATTCACTACAACAGAATAGAAGGGCTGTTGGTATTGATAAAATTGATAAAACTAATTCGCTTGATAGCTTTTAGCAATCAGTAAGGAAAAGACTTGGGATATGGCAACGGTATTCAATAAAATACCGCTGAAGTATCATTGAAATACAGGATAGTAATCAGTTTTCGGCTTGAATTGACTGTTGCAGTATAAGGTTTAAGAATTGTTCATTGTTTTTGCTTTATTCGCGTATGCTTATAACAACAGTATGCGCAAACTTCCTGAACTGCTCGTTACCACCAAACTCAGGGATGAGGTCAAGTCGTAGTCGCTACGAATCATCCGCAACAGCAAAGGTTATCATTACTCATGCGAATCTGGTCAATTCACCCAAGTTACTTGGATTCCAAAGGTCTGGTTGCGCTGTGGAGAGAAACATTGCTTGCTCAGAATGTTCTCAAGGGTAAAACGAAAGGCTATGTCAATCACCCACAGCTGATAAGATTTAAAGAAACAGCAAGTCCCATCGGAGCTATTGCTACCTATTTGAGTGAAATTGCTGAAGAAGCTGATCGCAGAGAGTATAACTTTCAGAAGAGTAAAATCAGCCCAGATAGATATACGGAAAAAATACCTGTTACATCGGGGCAGTTGGAATATGAGTTTCAGCATCTTTTGAATAAACTGGAAACACGTGATCCTGAAAAATATGAAGCTATTTCGGGCAATAAATCTATTTTGGTACACCCTGTTTTTCAAGTGATTTCTGGTGGGGTGGAAAGCTGGGAAATAGTTAAATAGTAACCCCAATCAAGTAAGAATTGGGATCAATAATTAACTTCTCCAATTGTCTCCGTATCGATGTATCTGTTAAAAGGACTGTATAAATGGCGACGATTTTTACACACCCAGCGATTGCGTTAGGACTTAGCCCTTTATTTGGTCCTGTTTTTAGATCAAAGAGTATTTTACTGACGGGAATGATTCTGACGATTATACCTGATCTTGATGTGATTGGCTTACGATTGGGAATTCCATATAACCATCTATTGGGGCATAGAGGAATAACTCATTCACTATTTTTCGCTGCTGGTTTTAGCTGTTTGGTTTCATTATTGATGACCAGAAATATAAGGAATCATTTTTCTAAAATATGGCTTTATTTTTTTCTTTGCATGGCATCTCACGGTGCTCTTGATGCGTTAACGAATGGGGGCCTGGGTATAGCATTTTTTTCACCATTCTCAAATGAAAGGTACTTTTTCCCATATACTCCAATCGACGTTTCCACATTAAATATAGCGCGTTTCTTCCAGGGGCAGGGTATTTCTGTAATTAAAAGTGAAATAATATGGATCTGGATTCCTTGTCTTTTTGTTTTTGTAGCGGGCGTATTTGGTTTAAAAAAATATAACAAAAACTTGTATAAAAATACGAAAAAACACGATGATTAGCAGAATCATAATTTCTGTAATTTCCTTTGTATGTCTGAAAAAACACACACCAAACCTCTCTTATTTTCCGACAGGGGTCTATTCTTGATATTCATTGGTATCTGAAGCATCAGTGATGGAATGGCAACCTCATCACTGCCGGACGTTTACTATCAGAGACAGCCAGCTGTCTCTAGGCTTCAGACGTTAGCTGTATCCATTTAGTGACAATCTATCTCGTTGATAAATAAAATAATTCTATTATATTTTTGATTTTTGTCGCTATTTGGAAACAAAGATTACCCTTTTTCTCTGGAATCTGGATCAAAGGGTGATGTCTTTTATAGGTAACCATTTGAAAATTAAAAAATATTTTTGAATGGCGTGTTTTTTGTAATGCAAGGTTCTGTAGGCTCATTTGATTGCCGGGGGGCGCGGCTGAAAATACGGGAGCATTTTTAGGCTTGTTAACAAAAATAGCTATTAAAACCCTATGTGACACACCCTGTTTTCTAATACCGATGTGGGTAGTAACCGTTCGAGCGCTATCTGGTTTAATCCTTATGCGAATGTAAATAACAACAGGTTGTCTAACAACGGGGTTTATAACAATGACGGGACCGGAATTAATGGAAATCTCAGTTATGACTATAGCAACGTATTTGGCAATAAAAATGGCGATGATTATTATAACGATCTTGCAGAATATGATATTTCAATAGAGCCACAGACTGAATATACCCCTCGGATTGAACCGAACTTTGCCCAATAAAGGATCAGTCAGAGATCATTTGGGTATCGGGGAAACCCCAGTCAATCAATGATTGTTGCTGCCCGGAAGTGACGTTTTTGTCAGGTGCCCATGATGACCGTTGGGGTCATGATCTGCTTCGATAACTGAAATGTATAAAGGCCTCCGGGTTTGAGGCCGTCTATAGCGGTGAGGTTATTAGCTATTAAAGTGTCAGTTTTAACGTGAAAATGTTAACAAAAAATTGTTTTTTTAGCGTCCTATGCGGTCATTGCGTGGCGAGATGCCGAAGAAATCCCGATAACATTTGCTGAAGTGAGGGGCTGAAACAAAGCCACAAGCCATTGCTACATCAATAATGGCTTTGTTGGTTTGTAGCAATAATTGACGAGCGCGCTTTAATCTCAGATCCATATAGTAGCGGGTAGGTACACAGTTGAGGTGCTTCTGAAAAAGGCGCTCCAGTTGACGACGGGATATTCCGACATACTGTGAAAGTTCTTCGAGACTGATGGGCTCTTCAATATTGGCTTCCATCAGGGTGACCGCTTCAGTGAGCTTTGTCTGATTGCTACCCAGTTGTAATTGAAGAGGAATACGCTGTCGGTCCTGATGCCCACGGATGCGGTCACACATAAATTGTTCGGATATGTTCACCGCTAATGTCCCACCGCTGTTCTCGCTGATTAATCCCAGCATCATATCCATGGGGGCATTGCCTCCGGCGCAGGTATAACGGTCCCGGTCTACTTGATAAAGTTCATCTTTGATCAATACCGAGGGGAATTCTTCCCGCATACTGGCCATATTTTCCCAGTGAATGGTACAGCGATACCCATCCAGTAACCCGCAACGCGCCAGTAAATAAGTGCCAGTGCAGATTCCGCCAAGTTTGACGTGTTGTCGAGCAAGCCCACAAAGTGCGCTCTGTAATGTTTTGGTAAAAGCGCCTGAGACATCAATACCAGAACAGATAAACAGAATATCCAGTTTGGGGGCTGAATTGATCGAATAGTTCGGTGTGATGATCAAACCGTTACTGGCTTGAACAGGATTTCCATCCAAGGTGATAAATGGCCATTCGTAGAGGGTTTGCTCTGATAGCCGGTTAGCCATGCGTAACGGCTCAATGGCAGAGGTCACCGCAATCATAGAATAATTGGGGACGACTAGAAATCCATAACGTAGGGGAGTGTGTGGCTGCTCAGCTGTCATTTCGTTCAATAGCCTTAAGCGTTTAGGGGTTTTATTGTTATAGCAGATTAAAGAACCCAGGCAAAACCCCAGTGACGCAGATAGAACACTGTATGCGCTTACGTATGGTTTTTTGGCAATTATTGCCACCTTCAAACAGATCTGTGTTTGCACGATCGTTAAGTGATCAACGCAATACAGAGCGGCGATAGAAGTTTTTTGGTCTCGGCTATAACGCTTTTATTTATAAAGATCCCTCTTCGGTGACGACGAAGCCTGCTTCATCGTCTTATCTATCCAAGCTTATCCAGTTTCGTTTACCTGAAACGATTTTACCTGCTCATCTAGACTTATGACTAAGACTTTTATCAGTAAGTTCGTCAAAAAATCAACAGGATATTCCAAAACGTCCGGAGCAGTTAACAGAGATCAAAAAAACCGCGAAGGTCGGGTACCTTCGCGGTTATTAAGGGAATGGTCTTGAAGCGATATATGTATTGAAATTATACGTTTGAATCTGGGAATGCAGCCTTGCGGCTTTCAATATAATCAAGCAATGCCTGATCAATCGCGGGGTCCAGTTCAGGAGCCTGATAATCCGCCAGCATTTTCTTCCAGATCGCGTTAGCGCGTTGCTCTTGCGTCTTGCAGCCTTCAGCTTCCCACTGTTCGAAGCTGTTGTTGTCGGCAATAGGAGAGCGATAGAAGGCGGTTTTGAAGTTCGCCTGGGTATGTGCGCATCCGAGGAAGTGATTACCTGGTCCAACTTCGCGAATGGCATCCAATGCTTGTCCGTTTTCGGAAAGGTCCACGCCTCTCATCATGGTTTCCATCATGCCTGCCTGATCGGCATCCATGACGAATTTCTCATACCCCATGACTAGTCCGCCTTCCTGCCAACCGGCTGTGTGCAGCGCAAAGTTGACACCCGCAAGTGCGGTTGGAATCAAGGTGCTGACTGCTTCGGACGCGGCTTGTGCATCTGGAACCTTGGCGGCACAGAATCCACCACCAGACCGGAAGGGAACACCCAGACGGCGAGCCAGATTGGCCATAATGTAAAGCACCAGTGCCGGCTCTGGAGTACCAAAGGTTGGAGCACCGGATTGCATGGATATGGAGCTTGCAAAGCTACCCATAACGACCGGAGCGCCTGGATTAACCAATTGCACAAAGGCCATACCAGCGAGTGCTTCGGCCAGAGACTGGGCTGCGGTACCGGCGACAGTCACCGGTGACATGGCACCCGCCAGGATAAACGGCGTAATGACACAGGCCTGGTTGTTACGGGCATAGACCTTGGCCGCACCAAGCATGGTGTCATCAAAGGTCATGGGGGAGTTGGCGTTGATCAAGCTGGTAACGATTGTTTTAGGCTTGCCTGTTTCTGGATCGATGTAGTTATCACCAAACAGGATTTTACACATTTCGACAGTATCTTCGGCACGCTCTGGAGCGGTAACAGAACCCATAAACGCCTTGTCGGAGTATTTCATATGGGTGTAGAGCATATCGAAATGACGCTTGTTGACCGGCAGGTCGACAGGCTCACAGATAGTACCACCAGAATGGTGAAGGCTGGGTGACATATAGGCTAACTTGACGAAGTTCTGGAAATCTTCGAGAGTTGCATAGCGACGGCCTTTGTCCATATCGTAGACAAATGGGCTGCCGTAAGCAGGAACAAATACCGTGTTTTTCCCGCCGATTCTTACGTTACGGGCTGGATTACGGGCGTGCTGAGTGTATTCTGCAGGGGCAGAAGCCTGAATAATCGAACGACACATACCGCGTGGAAATTTTACCAGTTCTCCCTGAACATCAGCGCCGGCATCTCTCCAGATCTGTAGTGCTTCCTCATCATCACGAAACTCGATGCCCACCTCTTCCAGGATTGTTTCGGCATTTTGTTCGATCAGACTTAAGCCTTCATCATCCAGGACTTCGTAGTAGGGGATCTTGCGAGTGATGTAAGGAGTGATTTCTACTGTTTCGGTTTCTGCCCTGCGACCAGCACGGCCTCTGCCTCTACGTCGTCCGCGTGTTGGTGCTTCTGCTTCGCTCATTATCTGTACTCCGTTATTTCCGGCAAACCTTGGTCAATAATGCCAATGTTCTACATCTGTTATCGAATTAAGTGGCTCGAACAAGCAATTGGAAGTCGGATGCCGCGCCGCTGGCCTGACTTCGCTAGACTTCCGTCAGTATGGTTTGGCGGCTGTAGTTAGGCTGATCTACGAGCGACTTTGATCTATGTCTGAGCGTCATTAGCGACCTTTCATTATCACCATGAGGCATTAGCAGCGCTGAGGTCTTGCCATAGATCTGGGTGCGAGGTAGATTCGCGATCTTTACTTCATGCTGACATGTTTAACTGCCATGACTCGCCAGATCGTTTCGCTAATAATTGCTCTGTTGCTACATACCGTTGTGCTTTATCTGGTCTCGGGCTATCCGGAAAATAACGGCCTGGCGGCGGGGGGCGAGGCCCGTTCATTACAAATTACTATGAGTGGTATTAGCAGAGAATCAGGTCCGCCCGAGGATACTGCGACGACAGGAATTACAGGATCTGTCCCAAGACAGAATATGTTGTCTTCCGAGGTGCTTGTCGCGTCACCATCAGAGCCGCAAATAACGGAGAATAGTTTCTCAGAAATCAATGCTTCAGCGCAGAAGATCTCCCTGCCTGATGCCCCTGTTTCCACAACATCAAACCTTTCAGAAACATCAGTCGTTTCCGCTACATCATTCATTTCCAACAACTCAATACCGGAAAATACTATCTCGAAACGCACAGAATCCAGGGATAATCCATCAAGCAATCAAGCTTTTAAGAAAGAGTCATCAATGGTTCAACGATCGATTATGGATCAACCGGCTGCACCCTTATCGGTTGTACAGAATCAGGAATTCCAAGTTGGCACAATGAAAATGAAGGATCAGTCCCGGACAGTTGCAGCCGTTGGCTCAACTCCACAAGCGACTGTTGGGCAATCAAAGAGCGAGGTCGAGGGTTCAAAATCTGCTGCTGTTGGCAGTTCTTCATTAAAACAGCAAGCAGAACAGCTTGAAGCGAATTATCGGACCGAGCTGGTAAATGCCATTTCCCGTTACAAGCGCTATCCCATGAGGGCCCGAAAAAAGGGTAATGAAGGCGATGTTGTCGTAGCGTTTACGATAGAAAAAGATGGACGTATAACGGGGATTGCTGTTGTCGAATCTTCTTCCTGGTCCGCTCTCGACAAGGCCGCCGTCAAGGCTCTTGAAAAACTCAATCGTTTTAAACCGATTCCGGATTCCTTCTTCAGGAAGCAATGGTCCTTCCAGATACCGATTAAGTTCAGTTTACAAAGCTAAACGCCTCTGTTTTGTTTTTTTGCTCAATAATGCCACTTCATCAGAGCCATTGTTGAAGTTCGGCTTTGAACTAATTTCTGTCGATTTCAGGATTGTGGGTAACGGCTGCTATCGTATAGAATGCGCCTCGGAATGGTGCCCTCAATGGGTTAAAAGGGAACAAGGTGCTACGTTTTTACGTTATTCCTTGGCTGTCCTCGCAACTGTAAGCAAGTAGCCCTATTCAATTAGACCACTGGTCATTTCAGGCCGGGAAGGTGGAATAGAGTGTTGATCTGTAAGTCAGGAAACCTGCCATTTCAGCGTCGCGATTCTACCGGACGAGGTATTCAGTAGAGCGGAAATCCGTTAGCTGACGCAATCAAGCGGACCAACGATTTTGGTGCTTGTTTGCGGTTTATATCTCAAACACCCCCTTCTTCATGTCCGCATTTGCTGAACTGATCGACTCGAACCGCCCTTTATGGGTTGTATTTCGGGCGATTCGTTTTGAGCTGTTTGTTTCAAGCTGTTTGTCTCAAGTATGCCGATGACAATGTACTTCTACAAAAGGGTTTTGCGCATGAAGTTTCGCGATGAATTATGTAAGCAACCAAATCAGACTATATCTATCAAAAAGAGCCCCCTGCTGGCCACCGCAGTCACCCTGGTTGCCTCAACTGCAGCATTAAATAGCCACGCAACTGAAACGTTGAATGCAATCAATGTGACGGCGACCCGAACAGCTCTTACTGCTGACGAGACGCTTGCAGCAGTGACCGTCATTAATCAACAGGAAATCGAGTCCAGTCAGTCTCGTGATTTGGTGGAATTATTGGATGGCCTGCCTGGCTTGAGTATGAGCAGTAATGGCGGTTTTGGAAAGAATGTAAGTATTCGCTTACGGGGGACGGATTCAAAAAATGTTCTGGTACTGATTGATGGTATTCGGGCCGGTTCTGCAACCTTGGGTACCGTCGCCTGGCAGGATCTGCCCCTGTCCCACATTGGCCGTATCGAAGTGGTGAGAGGTCCTCGTTCCCACCTCTATGGCTCAGATGCCATCGGTGGCGTGATTCAGATCTTTACCCTAAAAGGACAAAAAGGCCTGCACCTGAATGCCGATGCCGGTTACGGTACTCACAATACTGTTGATACTGCAGCAAGTATTTCCGGGGGGGATGAGGATACGCGTTTTAGTCTGCGGGCTTCTCACTTCAGCACGGATGGTTTTAGTGCGCTTGAAAATAATAATCCGGATAACGACGGTTACGAAAACAACGCCATTTCTGGCAACCTCAGTCATCAGTTTACTAATGGTGCTCAGATCAAAGTGAGCGCTCTGCGGGCAACCGGAAATAACGAATATGACAGTTCCTGGGGGGTGACTAATGACTACGACTCAGATATTGAGCAGCAGGTAATCAATGGCCAGTTACTGTACTCACCCAGTGACAGTTGGGATATGACCTTGATGGTTGGTGAAACCCGGGACCGCAGTACTAACTTTGAAAATGCTGTGTTGAAATCGACGTTTAATACCAAGCGCCGTCAGGCATCCTGGCAGAATGATCTGATGGTGGGGGAAGAGGCTGTGGTTACCCTGGGGTTGGATTTTCTCCGGGATGAGATTGATGGTAGCGCCAGCTATACAGTCCATGAGCGGGATAACACCGGTTTATTTGGCCAGTACCAAAATCAGTTCGATGATAGCAGTCTGACGTTAGGGCTGCGCTATGATGACAATGATTCATTTGGAGGGCACACAACTGGCAATATAGCCTATGGTTATGACATCTCCAGCACTTTGCGGTTGATTGCTTCCTATGGGACAGCCTTTAATGCGCCCACCTTTAATGATCTTTACTATCAGGATCCTTGGGGATCTAATGGAAATCCTGACCTGGAGCCAGAAGAATCCAAAACATATGAGCTGGGGTTAGTGGGTGAGAGTGCAATGGGCCATTGGGATCTGCGCTTATTCCGCACTGAGATAGATGACCTTATTGATTGGATAGAAGTTGCTCCCTGGACTTACCAGCCTCAAAACGTTAATCAGGCGCGAATCGACGGATTGGAATTCGGCCTTAGTACCACTTTGGCAGAATGGAAACTGGCGGGTAGTCTTACATTGCTGGATCCGACGGATAAGAACAGCGGCAAGCGGCTGACTGATCGCAGTAAACAAACCTTACGTATCGATCTGGATCGCAAAATCGGTAAAGCTGATGTGGGAGTGACCTGGCGAGTGCGCAGTGACTCATATAGCGATGCAGACAATACCAAATCCGCAGCAGGTTTTGGTACCGTTGATTTACGTGTTGCTTACCCTTTGGGTAAAGATTGGAGTCTGCGTGGCCAGGTTCGAAACCTGACGGATAAGGATTACCAGACCATTCGTGGTTATAACACGCCAGGGCGTGAGCTTTTCCTATCTGTCGTTTATAAACCGGTCCAGTTGTAACTAGATTGATCTGGCTAAAACCCTGACCGAAAAAAGGAAAGCAAGGTGAACAGTGCTCAGCGGTTATTGATTTTGCTGCTTTGCTGGCTATTGTCAGTAGCTGCTGTGGCTGCCGCACCTCAGCGAGTGGTTTCCATCAACCTTTGCACCGATCAATTGTTGTTGATGTTGGCTGGTCCCGATCAGATCAGTTCCATCAGTCATCTTGCCATAGAGCCGGAAAGCTCTTTTATGGCTGAGCAGGCTTCAAGGTATCCGGTCAATCACAGTAAGGCCGAGGAACTGCTGGCGTTAAAGCCGGATTTGATTGTTGCAGGTCAGTACAGTGCGTCGAGAATGGTCCGGTTAATGAAAGAGCTTGGTTACCGGGTGGAGACATTTCCTATTGTTAATGATCTTGAGGGTATCCGGGCCGCAATTAGCCGTATGGCAGCTTTGCTGGGCAAACCAAAGCGGGGAAAGCAGTTAATTGCACAAATGCAACAGCGATTAGCGGCCGCCAGGCTAAACAGACCGAAAGTGAAACCCGGTGCTGCAATTTACCAGCCTAATGGATACACCAGTGGCAGCAATACTTTGCAGGATGTTGCATTGACATTGGCGGGCTGGAAAAACGTCGCAGCTACCATGGGGATCGATGGCTATAGCACTATTGATCTTGAGAGTCTGCTGCTGGCCAGACCGCAGCAACTGTTCAGTTCGGCTTATGCGCCCGGGACTCAGTCCCGTGCTCAACAGCAGTTGAATCATCCTGCCTTGAAGCGAAGTACGCAAGGGCGTGAGATTGTAAATATAGATTACCGTTACTGGATTTGTGGTGGGCCGATGATCACCGAAGCAGTAGATCAACTGCAAAAAAGCCTGCCTAGATAAATACGAGCATGCTCAGCAAGCACCGCTGGGTGTTACTGACCCTCAGCTATAACGCTATTGACGTCAAATATGACGCTGTTGATGGCAGAACATGACCCTAATATAAGATATCGGGCAATAGAATGCAGGAAAATGAAAAGCTATTGATTCTTTCGCTGGGCGCAGCGGTTATTTTTCTGTTTTTTGTCTCTCTTTTTATCGGTAGTAACCCTGTGCCGGTATTTCAGGCTGCCCGTGAAGCATTCAGCTTGAGTTTATCTGCTGACGGCAAGCCATCGATTATTGCCATTATTCTGACTGAAATTCGACTTCCCCGAGCTTTGATCGGAGCATTTGCAGGTGCGACACTGGGGCTTTGTGGGGCTGTTATGCAAGGGTTATTGCGAAACCCGCTGGCCAGCCCCGGACTTATTGGCAGTTCCAGCGGTGCGGCCTTGGGAGCAGTGATACTGCTTTATTTTGGTTTGGGCTACGACCATATTTACGCCTTGCCTCTGGGGGGGATTCTGGGTGCGTTAGGGGCAACGGTAGTGGTCTATTTTCTGGCTGGGCGTGGTGCCGGAACGCTAACTCTGATACTTGCCGGAGTGGCTATTAATTCTTTGTCTCTGGCGTTGATCTCATTGCTACTTAATCTGGCTCCCAGCCCCTTTGCTGTTAAGGAAATCGTGCTCTGGATGATGGGCTCTATTGCTAATCGCAGTATGAATGATTTTCTGATCATGCTACCGGGTGTGTTAGTCGGTTGGATTATACTGGCCGGGACCGGAAGAGCGCTGGATGCGCTTACCCTGGGGGAGGAAACGGCCCATACGATGGGGATTGACCTGGTGCGTTTACGCTGGCGAATTTTTCTGGCGGTAGCGCTGGCATTAGGATCCGTGGTTTCAATAACCGGATCTATTGGTTTTATTGGTTTGGTTGTACCTCATCTGTTGAGACCTCTGGTGGGTTATCAGCCTAGAAAACTGTTGTTATTAAGTGCATTGGGTGGTGCAGCATTATTACTGACGGCAGACATCTGTGTGCGTTTATTCCCGGCAGGTAGCGATATAAAAGTCGGTGTATTGACTTCATTGGTGGGAGCCCCCTTCTTTCTTTATCTGATTATTAAAGGGAGGAAATACGAGTCATGAAACAACTTTCCGGTCAACAGCTCAGGGTTTCTTTAGGGGATAAAACTATCCTGCATGGCATCGATTTTGATCTTCAGGCAGGAGAGATGTCAGGGCTTATCGGGCCAAATGGTGCAGGGAAGACAACGCTGTTGCGTGTATTGGCAGGATTGCTTGCTCCCAGTGAAGGGATTCTGACGCTGGATGAGTCGGAAATGGTCTCGATTGATCCGCAACAGCGGGCAAAAAAAATTGCCTACCTGGCTCAGAGTGGCACAACTCATTGGCCCATGAGTGTTGAGCGAATTGTCACCCTGGGACGGCTTCCCCACCTGACAGACTGGCAGCGTCTCAGGGCGTCAGATCAGTCGTTAATAGAAGATATGATCCAAAGGACTGATATCGATCACCTTAGAAAGCAGCCTTTTAACACCCTCTCGGGTGGGGAAAAAGCCCGGGCATTGTTGGCCAGGGCGTTGGTGACAGAACCGGATATCTTATTGGCCGATGAACCTGTTGCAGCGCTTGATCTGGCTCACCAGCTTGAAGTAATGGCGTTGCTGCGGGAGTTTTGCGACCAAGGTGGTGCGGTGGTCGTTGTACTTCATGATTTGCGTCTTGCGGCTCACTACTGTGATCAGCTACAACTGCTGAAAGCCGGGTCAACGCTTGCCTCCGGGTTACCCTCGAAGGTACTGACTAATGAGCATATTGAAAATGCCTACGATATTCGTATTCGCCGGGATGCCGGTTCAGTTACAGAGGCTTTCGCACTGAACTGGGAGTTGTCTTAGAGAACCTTCGCTCCTCTTTATTAATCAAATTCCTGTTATTTCTTTACAAACCTCCGCCTCGGTACTATTAGATTAACGAATACCAATAATAAAAAGGTGGAATTAGGTATGCTCAGATCAGTCGACTTAAGAGACTATATGATTGATAACCCAGTCGAAATCTCAAAAGATGCTGGGATTATGGAAGCTGTTCACCTTATTTTGGTGAATAAAATTTCAGGTCTGTGTGTGGTTGATGATGATCATAAATTGGTCGGGGTGTTATCAGAGCTTGATTGTCTGGATGGAATTCTAAAAGCTTCTTATAACGACAGTGGTATCGGCAAGGTCGAAGATGTTATGAGTACCGACCTGGTCGTAGCCTCTCAGGGGGAGGATATCGTTGACGTGGCCAGTGATATGCTTAAAACCAATAGTCGGCGTCGACCCGTTGTGGAAAATGGCAAGCTTATTGGCCAGATTACCTGCAGGCAATTACTTCGAGCAGTTAAAGAGTTCAGTGTCCCTAAGGACAAGCGCGAGTATTAAACTTCTGACGAACCTGACTTGGTGAAGCGCCAAAGTAGTCTTTGAAGCAGTGACTAAAGTGAGTGGAGCTTAGGAAGCCACTCGCCAGTGCGATATTGGCGATAGAGTCATTGCTTTGCAGTAACAGCCGACGGGCATGAGTGATGCGAAGCTCAAGATAATAACGGGAAGGGGTTGTGTCCAAGTGAGTCTGGAATAATCGTTCCACCTGACGCCGGGATATACCGACATAGGAGGCCAGTTCTTCCACACTGAGTGGTTCTTCGATATTTGATCTTATCAATTCCAGTAAGCTGTGCAGGACATCTGGAAAAGCCGGGTTATCCGTCGCCTTTATCAATTTGGTCGCTTCCGGAGTGGATGCCTGTCTGTTGATTTCTGCCGTTTGATCACAACTGAGTATTTCACGCACCGCCCGTACGATTTCTTTGCTCTGAACCTGCTCGACCAGTCTTAGCATCATCTCCAAAGCACTGCTGGGGCCGGCGCAGCTGACTCTCTTTTTCTCAACAACCAGGACGTTTTCGGAAACGGTTACCTTGTTGAAGCGCTCCTGCATAAAGGCATGATTATCTGGGTGTACAGCACAATTCATATTATCCAGTAACCCGGCATGTGCCATTGCAATAGCTCCGTTCCAGAGTCCTCCCAGGGTCATGTTGTTTCTGGCCGCTGTTTTTAAGGTGCTGCTTAGAGGTTGTTGTTCTGCCAGGGAGCAGCGAAAACCGCCACAGACAATGATAATTTCAACCGCCTCAGCCCCTGTCATCGGTAATTGACTGAGCAATCCATCAGTGGATATATCGATCCCAAGATCGCTGGTGACCGTTGTTGATTCCAGGCTGAACGTAGAGAAACGAAATAGGGGGGCAGTGCGTACGAGGTTTGAAGTCACCAGCACATCGATGCTGGCGGTAAACGCCATCATAGAAAAGTGCTCCAACAGGATAAAGCCGACCCGCACGGGCTCTTTGCGTGCCTGTTGAGCTGGGAGGAAGGCACTGTTTGCATCTTGCATTAATGTACTGAACTGGCGCTTGTCTTTGGGACTGTTCATTGCAGTGGCCCTTATCGTTTTGTCATGGTCAACTGAATTTGTACTTATTCTGTTGTTTGTTCTTCCTCAAAAAAATATACCTATCTCAGTCAATAAGCAAAACTGGACGTTTATGATGTAATTATATGTAATGATTTGTAATTATGAATTTATATTTTCTTTGTTTATGTAAAGTTCCTATTTACATCTGTGTGTTTTTATACTTTTTCAGATACCTGGTTTTTTTGGTGATATCCTGTTTGTACCTGATTTTTGTAATTTTGTATTTACAACTCTATCTGTTCTTGCTCTGAAAAGGTACTTTCTTACAAATTATTGTTGGCTGGTTTCTAACAGATTTTGAATGTATAAATCTATTCGTTCTTACCAACTTTCCTACATAAAAGGTGCTGTTTTTCTGGCATTGAAAATAAACGGATCGTAAGAATAAATCGCGAAATTAAAAAAACAATCTTCCAACAGGAAGCCGCGGAGCAGAAAATGAAAAAGGTTATAAATCGTTTTAGTCTCAAATCCATCGCAGCAGGTACATTGATGTTAGGTGTTGCTATGGCATCCTCAGTACAGGCCGCTACTGTATTACGAATTGCTACCACTCATGCACCGGATCAATATGCATCTGAAGTTATTCAGCAGGTGAAGAAGGATCTCGAAGGAGCGGGTGTTGACCTGAAAATAAAGCTCTATATGGCCAGCCAGTTGGGTTCTGGCGAACAGCTGATGGGAGAGGCGGTGCGTGGCAGTATCGATATTGTTCATGCCTTTGTTTACAGCCACAAAGATCCTGTTCTGGAAATCAATTCCCTGCCTTATCTGGTTTCCAGCTATGACGAAATGGAAAAGGTCTTTAGTCCCGGATCAAATTTTTATACTGTCTTTGAGCAGCGTATGGATAAATTAGGCCTGAAACTGCTGGGTGTGACTGGAGAAGGGTTTATTGGTGTCATGTCTTCATCAATGCCTGAAAACTATCGTTCTACCGGCCCTAAAGGTCAGAATATCAGAGTGTGGAGCGCCCAGGCAGCTAAGCTGGCGACTCATGATATGGGATACAACACCACAACAATTGACTGGGGTGATGCTTTCCCTGCTATTCAGCAAGGTGTTGTGGATGGCATGATCGGTGCGACTCCCGAAGCAACCTTTACCACTTTCAAAGAGGCGATTAACCATTATGTGCCTTACAACGCCTTTGTAGAGAATACCGCCTATTACGCCAGCAAGAAAACCTGGGAGAAAAAACTGAATGATGAGCAGCGTAAAGTTGTAAAAGAGGTGTTCGCCAAAGCTGCTTCCAAATTTGTCGCCTGGAGCCGTGAGAACGATGCTGCCAATCTGAAAAAACTGGAAGAGTTTGGTGTCACAATCCTGCCTCTGTCAGATGCCGAGCGTAACGATATAGCGACTGAAATCCGTTCAGCAACCTGGCCCAAGCTTGAAGAGCGACTGGGTAAAGATGTACTGAAAAGTATTGTTGCGGATCTTTGACCGTTGCAGTTTTTGATAATTGTCGTTTTTGACAGTTGTTGTTTCTGACAGTACAGAGGTCATTCAGAGAGTCTTTCACTAGATTATTTTTTATTTTGGTCTGACTAAAAAACAAATCCAGAACCAGGTTTTCAGTTTTTTGGTCGGGCCAATAAAACAGTCTTTATTCTAATTATCTTCTTGTTGATATTTTATAAATTCCTGTCTGGTTGTTTGTTAATGACTTGTGGGGTTATATCTGAATGTCAACTATTAAATAAGAAAAGGTAAGGTGTATGCATTTAAATATACCCAATCCACTCAATAGGTTGGTTTCTTTTCTACTTCGAACAAAAGAATATATTCTGGCTGTTTTCAGCCTTGTATTGGCTTTTGTTTTTTTCTTTGTGGTTATATTACGCTATCTTTTTCAAGCGGACTTATTTGCCTACGAAGAATGGGTGTTGATTATTGCCTTCTGGGTTTATTTCCTTGGGGGGGCCATGGGTAGTTATGAGAATACTCATGTCAAAGCCGATTTTTTACTTTCCCTGATTGATAATCTGCGCACCAAATGGATTGTGATTAACTTTACTCTGTTTGTTGAAGTGTTGATTGGTGCCGTACTGACCTATTGGGGTTGGTTGATGTTGTATGAAGAAATTGCGGCGTATCCCAGTTGGCAAACGACTACTGGGCTACAGCTACCCTTTGCTCTGCCCAAGCTAGGCATATTTATCGGATTTGTACTGATGACCTTCTATACGGCACTGCATCTATACAGTGGGTTGCGGGATGGACCCAGTGAGGAGTGGGAGTCTGACGAAGCGCCCCCTCACCTGTAAACGCTGTTTGTTGCACTTATTCTGACGGAAAAAACCTATGTTTATTTTGCTGACACTTCTGGTGATCTGCGTCGCGCTGGTGGCCGGTATTCCGGTACCTTTCGCCTTTGGTCTGGCGTTGATCTATATGTCGTTGACCGGAGATCATGATCCGGCTGGATTTCTAACTTCGGGACATTGGCGGATGAATGTTCTGGTCTTGCTGGCCATTCCTCTTTTTATCATGGCCGGTACCATTATGGAGCGGGGCAAGATTGCACAACCGCTGGTCGAGTTGGCAGAACTGTTTGTTGGTCGGTTTAAAGGGGGGATGGCTTATACGGCTGTGGGTGCCAGTGCTGTCTTTGGCTCCATTGCCGGTAGCGCCACAGCTACTCTAACCTGTATTGGCAGTATTATGATGCCGCAGCTACGCCGCGCAAATTATCCGCAGGGACTATCAGCAGCGTTAATCACCAATGCAGCGCCACTGGGTTTATTAATTCCTCCCAGCGCTATCCAGATTATCTACGCCTGGGTTACACGCCAGTCAGTGCTCAAGTGTTTTCTGGCGACCATTGTTCCGGGTATTATTCTGGTCATTCTCTTGTGCATTGTAAATTACGTTATGTTGCGCAAGCACAAAGATATCAAAGTGTTACCACCTTCTGATGACTTTACCGGTGATGTGGTTAAAAAAGCGCGCTTTGCACTGCCTGCTTTATTAATGCCATTTATGATTCTCGGGGGAATCTATGGTGGGATTATGACTCCGACAGAAGCTGCTGGAATTGCCGTTGTTTACGCCATTCCTGTAGGTTTTTTCATATATAAAGGGCTGAACAAAAACAACTTTAAAGAGGCTTTGGTCCAGTCTGCAACCACTACTGGTGTGGTTATGGTGATGTTCTTTATGGTGATGATCGTCAGCAGGTTGTTTATCTTTGAAGATATTCCAGACTTGGCAAAAGAGCTTATTTTTTCAGTCTCTGATAACCCGATCATTGTGCTTATTATGGTCAATGTGGTGATGATTTTAATTGGCATGCTGATGGATGATGTCAGTGGTGTTCTGCTGGCCTCACCACTACTGTTCCCAATCGTGATTGAGTTGGGTGTCGATCCGATTCAGTTTGCTGCAATTGTCGGTGTTAATCTGGGGATGGGGAACATTACTCCACCAACGGCTCCTTTGCTTTATCTGGGCTCGCGAGTCACTCAGGTGCCGGTGAGGGAAATGTTACGGCCCACAATGATAATGATTCTGTTTGCCTGGATTCCGACACTTCTGATTACCACTTACGTTCCCCAGATATCACTGTTCTTGCCAGAGTTCTTTCTGGGGTAGCGGGGCAATACCTAAAACCTTGTTGCCTAACTGTTGTCTATTGGCGATTCAAAAAGAGAAGATCAGGCGGTTGAAAAACGGCCTGTTCTTTTTATTAAATGGAAGCTAACTCAAAATCCAGCCCATTATTTTTTCGTCTTCAAATCTGTTGTTGATATTTATGGCGCATCTTTTTATTCCCTCGGTCTCAAACCCCAAGCGGGAATAGAGGGCAATTGCCCGGTGGTTATTGGGAGATACGGTCAGCTCCAGACGTTTCAACTCTATGGACTTGGCCCATTGCTGAGTCTGAGTCAGCAACTCAGTGGCTATGCCCTGTCCCCAGTATTGTTTGCGGACACCCAAAAACAGGCTGGCGCTATGTCTTATCTTTCGCAGGCTACTGCCGGCTGCAGCGAGAAAACCGATTAACTCACCGTCCAGTTCTGAGACCAGAATAGTGCTGTTCTTCCCCTGATTGAAACGATTAATAAAATCTATTTCCTGCTCAAGAGAAGGTGAGTATTCATCGGTTTCAAACAGCATAAAGTCTGTTTCTGAGCATAGCGATTTTCGCAACCTGATCAGTGCTGAAGCGTCGAGAGGCGAGGGTTTTCGGGTAATTGCTTTTATCACTTCCGTGTTGTCCGGCTAAGTAGATTGTTGAGTTGATCCGCAGCTTATAACGTTGCAAATTATCCTAATGCTGTAGTCTTAAAGCATCAACCCCTTTCAGGTAAAATCCTCGGTTGTCTAAGGTGTGAGTTGTTCTTCATAGGGGTCAGGGTAAGTTTGATGCGCTTCCTTTCGACCACGTTGAAACAGGTAAAGACCGCTAGCGATTACAATGGCCCCACCGATAAACGCATAGACATCCGGCAGGTCCCCGAACATCAGCCAACCTAACGCCAAAGCCCAGAATATTTGTGAATACATGAAAGGGGCGACTGTCGTGGCTGCTGCGTACTGATGGGCGATGATAATCAGGCTGTGAGCCAGGCCGCCAAACAGGCCGATCACTGTGAGCGCAGTCCATTGTTCGATGTTACTGGGGGTTTGCCAGATAAAAGGGACGTAAAAACTGGTGACCACGGCTCCTACCATGGCGGTATAAAACAAGGTTACTGGAAGGGAGTCACTGTCCGAGAGCTTGCGGGTGCTGACATTGTAAATGGCGGTGCAGCAGGCTGCGCCGAAAATAAATAATGCTCCGATCCCCAGGCTGCTTGTACCAATACTATCGATACCGGGGCGCACGATCACCAGGGTACCCATAAATCCGATAATAATTGCGATAATGGAGTGAGTGCTTACTCGCTCTCCCAGCAAAGGGATTGAAAGCAATAGGACTAGCAGTGGTACCGTAAAGAAAATAGCGGTTGCTTCGGCCAGTCCGATCATGGTCAAGCCAAAAAAGAACAGGATGGTATCGATTAACAGAATCAGCGATCGGCCTATCTGCATGGAGAGGCGGTTGGCTTTTAGCAGGGCTGTTCCATGCCTGGGCCAGAGTAGCACTGTCATCAATGCCAGATGGCCCAGATAGCGAGCCCAAACAACCTGAGCAACAGGAAGTGTTTCTCCTAAGTATTTGGCGAATGCTTCCTGAATGGATATCAGAAACATAGCTCCGATCATGCAGGAAATACCCTTTAGTTGATCCGTTTTCATCTACATGTCCTGAGCTGGTGGTTGCGGCAGCGGTTGTTTTATCGACCTGTCAGTGTCTTGTCAAAAGACTGGTTATAAATTTTTACAAATGGTCAATAAAGCGTCTGTTGATGGTACCTAAGCGGCTTGCGGATGCAAAATCTTATTATGATTTTTGGGCCTGAGCTTGGCTATGAGTCGACTGTTCTCTGGTTCTCTAACCATTGCTGTGCGGCGACCAGAGTTTGGGTCATGACCGTTTCTAAATTCTGATGTAATACTGCTGGATAAGTTTTGTTTTCAGATGCTGCCATCTGTTCCAGTTCCAGAAGTAGCCGACTGGCGCGGCAGAACCCCAAGGTGTCGCAGGCACCACCCAGTTTATGAGCGATTTCAGTACAGTCGCCGTCAGTCTGATCTAATAGGCTTTGCCGCAACCGGGGCCAAAGCTCGCTGTGAACACGGCAGAAACTGTCCATTAGCTCTGCGAGTTTTTTCTCTCCCAGTAATCGACAGTGAGCGTCTACAACGGTCCTGTCCAGCAAGGGTGCCTCCTGTGGGGTAGAAGAAGAGACTAAGTTTGGTGTAAGTTCCTGTCCAGAGGAATCTGTTTTCCCGGTTAGCTGGTGAGAGGGCTTTTCGAAATTGGTTTTAACATAAGGGTTAGCGATAACCTCCATCAGTTGAATTTCGTTGACTGGTTTTGCGATGACACCACAGAGTCCTGCTTCAAAGTAGCGATGGATATCTTCAGATCTTACACTCGCGGTCAGTGCGGCAATGGGCGTTTCTCTGTTACGGTTGCTTTGATCTGTTCTGATCCGATGGCTGACTTCCAGACCGCTGATCCCAGGCAAATGCATGTCCATTAAAATCAGTTCAAACTGTTGCTGCTGGGTTATGCTCAACGCTTGATAACCATCGGCGGCAACAGTGACCTGATGATTGTGGTGCTCCAGCAGACCGATAACGACCTGCTGGTTGATTCTGATATCCTCAATCAGCAATATTTTAAGGGGATTGGATGGCTTTTGGTCTGGTCGCACCTGGTTTGGTGATTCTCTGTTTTGTAGCCTGTTATTCAATTGTTCTTGACCGTTCCGTGGTTTTGAGAGGATGTCTTTTGAACTTGGGTGAGCCGATTGAGCTGGCTTTGCTTCAACGGTTAGCGGAATTTCCAGCCAGAACAAACTGCCGTTGCCAGGGCTGCTGGTCAGTCCGATTTTTCCCTCCAATGCGGTAGCCAGTTCTTTGCAGATCGCTAATCCGAGCCCGGTGCCGCCAAAGCGTCGAGTAATGGTCTCATCAGCCTGAGTAAAACGGTCAAAAATACGCTCCTGTAGTTCTGGTTCAATGCCAATGCCCGAATCCTTCACCTCAAAACGCAACTGTTGCTGTGAGCCGGAGCTGGACTGCCTGAATACAGATAGTTGAACCGCACCGCTATCCGTAAACTTGATCCCGTTGGCCACCAGGTTAGTTAAAATCTGCCGCAGACTGCCTGCTGCTGCATAGCACTCGTCAGCTATGTCTGGGTCGGTTTTCAGCTCCAGCGCTATGTGTTTTTGATTGGCACTGGGGGTCATCAGAGTGATCAGATTGCCGAGCAGTTTTCGTATTGAAAAGTGGGTTTTTTCGGGGATGTAGGCTCCTTCTACCAGGCGTCCATACTGCAAGACGTGATTAAAGGTCTCCAGCAATGCGCTGGTGGCATCATGCAGCACTTGCATATGTTCTCTTTGGGAAGCTGATAACGTACTCTTTTCCAACAGTTGAATCATGCCTAGCATGCCGTTCATCGGGGTGCGGATTTCATGACTCATGGTTGACAGGAATTGTGACTTGGCATTATTGGCCTCTTCTGCCGCTTCCTTCGCCTGTTGCAGGCTTTCAGTACGCTGCTCTACCATCTGTTGTAGCTGATCACGATTATATTGAAGGGCTTTCTGCTCCTGATCTCGTCGTAGCATGTCTTGTTGGATGGCCTGACGCATTTCGTTCAGGGCTGAGGCAAGCTGGTCGAGTTCGTCGGGGCGTGAGGGCTGATTTCGATCCAGATGCAAGCTGCTCTCCAGCTCTCCTGTACCAATACGACGGCTGTAGTTGGCCATGGTTTCCAGATGGCGGGTAATCTGTCGCTGAAACAGCACCAGTATTACCACCATAATCAGCAGTGCCAGCAGGGTTTGGTTCAACAGGGTATTGAGCCCTGTTTGCCAGACGCGGTGATTAAGCGCCTGCTGATCAAAGATGACTTCCAGGCGCCCCAGTGGGCGGTTCTGCTGGTTGGCTGTGGTGTGTATCAGATTGAAATTTTGGCGACGGATGCTCTGCCCCTCGTCAGGCTGCTGACCGGCAGACATCTTTAAGCTTCCATCAGTGTCCTTGTAGTCCAGTTGCAGGTAGGTGACATCAGGCAGGCTTTGTATGCCCTTCAGTTGTAACTGGATCTGAGCTTTATCCAGATCCCATAAGCTTTTTGCCAGATTAGCCAGATAGCTGCTGCGAATAAGTTCAGCCTGTTGGCTGACCGAGCTGAGTTCGCGACGATAGTCCAGTGTCAGTTGCAGTGCCGTGGAAAGCAGAATGAATGCACAACTACAGGCAGTTACATAAACCATCATGCGGTAACCCAATGGGTGCTCCTGAGCATAATGGGCCAGACTGCGCAGCCGCGACAGGGAAGGGGGCATCCTGATACCTCCAGATAGCTGAATAAAGAAAATCAATCAGGAATCGTTGATATGGGGATCGTCGATATATTGCTGACTGAATTGTTTGGTTAAGCGGCGAATCGTACCGTCTCGATGCATCTCCCTCAGTCGCCGGTTAACAGCAGGCAGGTATTGCTGTAAGCCGCTGTTTTTTCCTACTGCCAGATAATAATATTCAGTGGTAATTACTTTTTGCAGGGCCGTTATATGCTGATAAAACCCCAGTTTACGGCTTTGTAATTGACCGCTGAGTTGTCCTAAGGGCATATAGTCAATGCGTCCCAAAGCCAGTTTCTGAAAGTTCTGTTGCCCTCTGGAAACATATTCAATAGGGCTGTTTTGCTGAACAAAGCGGTCAAAGTTATCACCGAAGCTATCGCCCAGTAAGAGTCCAACGGTTTTACCTTGCAGATCTTCCAGTTGCTGGAAATGAATTGGATTTTCGCGATTAACAAACAGGGTGACGATATCGGAAATCATGTGCTGGTTGCTGTAATTCAGGTAACGTTCGCGACGGGCAATACGATAAGCAGCAACCACAATATCTGCATTTCCCTGCTGCACTTCCAGCAGGCAGCGTTTCCAGTTGCTTTCAGCGCTTAAAATAACCTGTTGACCCAGTTCGGCAAAAATCTGTTGGGTTACTTTCGGGGCAAGACCGGTCAACTGACCATTACTGACCCAGGATACCGGTGGGTAAAAGGGGTGACCGCAGGCAATCAGTGGACGAGCCTTTGCTGTCTCAACGTTGGGCAGTAGCAATAGCAGACCAAGCAGAGTCTGTTGACAATACTTTCTGCAACCGAGCTTCACGTTAGATCCGAGGGTCTGGGGGTGAATAGATAACCGGCGCCATGAATGGTTAATATCAGTTTCGGATTAGCCGGGTCATCACCGAGCTTGCGTCTTAAGCGTCCGACCAGTACGTCGACAGTACGATCGCTGGGCACCCACTCCCGATTGCGAATCAGCTCAAGAATTTGTTCGCGACTCATGACTTGACCCGAATGGTTGATCAGGCTGTTGAGGAGTTTAAATTCGCCTTCTGTTAATTGAGTCGATTGCTGCTTTTCATCAATCAGCTGGCGGCGATCGATATTAAGCTTCCAGCGTTCGAAGCTTTTAAAACTATGGCTGAGAGAATCTGTTGGTTTAGCATGACTGCTGTTACGGACTCTGCGTATCAGGTTTTTTGTGCGGGCAAGAATTTCCCGGGGGTTAAAGGGTTTAGTCACGTACTCGTCTGCGCCACACTCCAGTCCAATTAACCGATCAACTTCGTCTTGTCGTCGCGTGACCAGAATAATTCCCACTTCAGAGTGCACTCTCAGCTCCCGTGTCAGGGTTAGACCATCCTTAGCCGGTAGTCGAATATCCAGCAGAATAACGTCGATAGCTTCACTGCGCAGAATTCCTTCGGCCTGTTCTGCGGTTTCGGCGCAGAATACTTGATAGCCTTCATTTTCGAAATAGCTGCTCAGACACTGTCGGGTAATCTGTTCATCATCAACCACAAGAATCTTGGCATCTGCGTACATAATGATTTATACCCGTAGGTTCCTCAGGCGACGGACTCTGACATCCTGACCTGTTCTTTTTATAGGCTTTATAAACTAGCGCTTCAGATACAGTCAGGGCAAGAGTTGTTTACATTCTGTTTACAAGTATGGACAACTTTGCACGCCATGAGTCCATTATTGATCGGCTGCTATTTATCTGAGTGTAATGACTTCGCGGTGGTTCTGATCAAATAATAACCGTAACTGGGTGTTGTGATATGTCATTTGCATGTCGCATATTTATTGATAGAGGTCGTAGTCAGGCAGTTCGAAGGTGCGTTCTCTGATTAATATCATTGAATTATACAGACCGTAGCTACCCAAAGAGGTGAACAGACCCAATCAGTTTTTGTTTCAGGGCTACGGGTAGTATCTGATACGTTTACAAGTGCTAATTAACGGGTAGGTAGCTCCATGAATGATGCTGAATTAATCGCACAGGCTGAGATGTCCCCTTGTGTTGGGGTATGTAAGCTCGATGAAGCTTCGGGCTGGTGCTTTGGTTGTGGCCGTACAGATGGAGAAATTGAAAACTGGCAGAATCTGGACACTTCAGTTCGGGAAGCTCTGGAAGCGGATCTGCCGGGACGTGTCGAGCAGCTACTGGCAGAGCGTCGTGCCAAGCGTGCCGCACGAGGTGGTGCGAGAGGGCGCAAACGGGCCTGACCCTTATTCAGGAGCAGGGGATGAATATTGTGTTCATCCCATTGGTTGATTTTTGCCCCGGAAGATTATTGAAATCTGTAACTCATACCGTTCTGTAACTCATTCTGTGTAGCAGCCGGTTTTTTGTTCTCTTCTTACCTTCGTTCTGAACATCATTCATTGTTGTTCTGGTTACTCTTTTTTCAGAGTGCTTTTTTCAGAGCACTTTTTTCAGAGCTCATTTTTCAGGATTCGCAGACCGGTTTTCAGCATACAAAAACCTGCTTCTGACATGCACTTTTAAGCGCTGACTTGAGACGCTTTTTCTTTGTAATCGTAGTAACTGATACCCCGCTGAAAGGTAGGTGTTTTAAGGGCTTCCGCTATTGGTGGCTTGTTCCAAATTATGGCCGATGAGTTGTTCTGAGCTTAGAGCGGGATCAAATGATCAGTTCCATAGACGCAATGCCGTTTTTCGTCATTGATTGTCGCAAATCCATAGTATCGGGTCGCTGGTAGGCAGTATGGAAATCTTGTCACTCATTACTATGTTTTCTATCAACACCATCCGTCTATAAAGCCTAAAGCGCGTTGCAGCGGGATTCTGAGGAGAATAAGAACAATGTTTAGTAAGAACGATAAGATCGAAAATTTTGATGAAGTGCTTTGGAACGCAATGCAAGACGAGGTGGCACGTCAGGAAGATCATATAGAGCTGATTGCTTCAGAGAACTATACCAGTCCACGGGTAATGCAGGCTCAGGGATCTCAACTCACCAATAAGTATGCAGAAGGCTACCCGCAGAAGCGTTATTACGGCGGTTGTGAGTATGTGGATATTGTTGAGCAGCTGGCGATTGACCGCGCTAAAGAGCTGTTTGGCGCAGATTATGCGAATGTTCAGCCTCACTCCGGTTCTCAGGCGAATGCGGCTGTTTATATGGCCCTGGTTGAGCCTGGTGACACGGTGCTGGGTATGAGTCTGGCCCATGGTGGTCACTTGACTCATGGTTCTCATGTGAATTTCTCCGGTAAGATCTATAAGGCTGTTCAATATGGTCTGAACGATGCCGGTGAAATGGATTATGACGAAGTTGAAGCGTTGGCCAAAGAGCACAAGCCAAAGATGATTGTGGCGGGTTTCTCCGCCTATTCCCGCACTGTGGACTGGGCCCGGTTCCGTGAGATTGCTGACTCGGTTGGCGCATACCTGTTTGTCGATATGGCGCATGTTGCTGGATTGGTCGCAACCGGTCTGTATCCAAACCCAATGCCTCATGCGGATGTTGTTACGACTACGACACACAAGACCCTGCGTGGTCCTCGTGGTGGTCTGATTCTGGCCAAGGCTAATGCCGAGATTGAAAAGAAACTGAACTCCGCTGTTTTCCCGGGTGGACAGGGTGGACCTCTGATGCACGTGATTGCTGCAAAAGCTGTTGCGTTCAAGGAAGCTCTGGAGCCAGCGTTTACCGACTATCAATCTCAGGTTATTAAAAATGCTGATGCCATGGCTAAGGTGTTTATCGAGCGGGGCTACGACGTGGTATCCGGCGGTACTGATAACCACCTGTTTCTGCTTAGTTTGATCAAGCAAGGGCTGACTGGTAAAGATGCTGATGCGGCATTGGGTCGTGCCTCTATTACCGTTAACAAGAATGCTGTGCCTAATGACCCTCAGTCTCCTTTTGTTACTTCCGGCCTGCGTATTGGTTCACCCGTGATTACAACCCGTGGACTGAAAGAGGAACAGTGTGCAGAACTGACTGGCTGGATTGCCGATATTCTAGATGCAATGCAGGCCGGAAATGCTGATAGTGCCATTGCTGAAGTAAAAGAAAAAGTTCAAGGGCTTTGTGCTGACTACCCGGCTTATAGCTGAGGGCTTTGCCCTGGGTTAAGTAAAGACCTACTTATCACTAGAAAATAATCCGGGCAGGACTCAGCGTTCTGCCCGGCTAAGAGATTGTATCGGTATGGCCATTAGTTTGTTTGACATGCTGAAAGTCGGCATTGGTCCCTCCAGTTCTCATACGGTTGGACCGATGAAAGCCGCTCATATGTTTGCCTCTGCACTGGAGACAGACGGATTGTTGGAGCGCGTTAAGCGCGTTCAGTCTCAATTATTCGGCTCTCTTGGGGCGACGGGCAAAGGCCATGGTTCTGGTCCTGCGGTTTTGCTGGGATTGGAAGGGCAGCTGCCTGAGCTGATTGATCCTGTGATCGTAACCCCTCGTGCAGAGGAAATCAGTGAGCAATCGCAGATTGTCCTGTTGGGTGAATACCCCATTCCCTTTAACGAAGCAGAGGACTTGATCTATCACCGTCTGGAGTCGCTGCCTTTTCATGCTAATGGCATGAGTTTTACAGCCTGGGATGAGGCCGGGCAGGAAATCAGCCATCGTGTTTACTATTCAGTAGGTGGCGGATTTGTGGTGGATGAAGCTGCCGCAGGGGCTGACCGAATTGTAGAAGATACAACCAGGTTACCTTACCCGTTCACCACGGGAGAGGAACTGCTGAAAATCTGTAAGCAGAATCAACTGTCCATTTCCGATGTGATGCTGGCGAACGAGCAGGTTTGGCGAACTGAAGCAGACATTCGTGAAGGCATTCTGGATATTTGGAAGGTCATGCAGGAGTGCGTTAAGAACGGCATTCATAACGAAGGTATTCTACCGGGCGGATTGAAAGTCAAGCGTCGTGCAGCGTCGTTGCACCGTGAACTTAAAAACCGCACTCGAATGGATATGATTACGCCGTCCCTCGGCGCGATGGACTGGGTCAACCTTTATGCATTGGCGGTTAATGAAGAAAATGCAGCGGGTGGGCGCATGGTGACTGCTCCGACCAATGGTGCAGCCGGTATTATTCCTGCTGTGCTGCATTACTACATCAATTTCTGCCCCAATTCTGACGAAGAAGGGGTGATTCGTTTTCTGCTCTGTGCCGCAGCAATTGGTATCTTGTTTAAGGAAAATGCCTCCATCTCCGGCGCCGAAGTGGGTTGCCAGGGAGAAGTTGGTTCAGCCTGTGCGATGGCCGCTGCCGGACTGGCAGAAGCGACCGGTGGCACTCCTGAACAGGTAGAAAACGCGGCTGAAATCGGCATGGAACACAATCTTGGCCTAACCTGTGATCCTATTGGCGGTTTAGTTCAGGTTCCTTGTATAGAACGCAATGCCATGGCTTCGCTTAAGGCTATTAACGCAGCATCGTTGGCCCTTCGTGGCGATGGTGAGCATTTTGTGTCTCTTGATAAGGTGATCCGCACAATGCGGGACACTGGCAGAGACATGTTGGATAAATATAAAGAAACGTCTCGAGGAGGGCTGGCCGTCAACGTTATTGAATGTTGATGGATTAGTTTTCTCGAAGCTAGATTCCAGCCGATGGAGGCTGGATCCCAGTGAGGGTAGAGCAATGCAAAAATACTCAGGATTCGGGCTGTTTAAACACTCCCTGAGCCACCACGAGAACTGGCAGCGGGTTTGGCGTAACCCTAAGCCTAAAAAGAAATATGATGTCGTGATCGTCGGTGGTGGTGGCCATGGTCTGGCGACTGCTTATTATCTGGCGAAAGTGCATAACGTCACCAATGTGGCTGTTATTGAAAAGGGCTATCTGGGTGGTGGTAACACTGCCCGTAACACCACTATCGTTCGATCAAATTATCTGTGGGATGAGTCTGCTCACCTTTACGAACACGCCATGAAATTGTGGGAAGGTCTATCTCAGGATCTTAACTACAATGTGATGTTCTCCCAGCGCGGCGTACTGAATCTTGGTCATACGCTTCAGGATATGCGTGATATTGAACGCCGGGTAAATGCCAATCGTCTTAACGGAATCGATGGTGAAGTACTGGATGCCAAGCAGGTTCAGGAGATCGTACCGATCATGGACTGTTCAGCTAACAGTCGTTATCCGGTGATGGGTTCTTCCTGGCAGCCTCGTGCTGGAGTAGCACGTCACGATGCCGTGGCCTGGGGGTTTGCCCGAGCTGCTGATGCATTGGGTGTGGATCTGATCCAGCAGTGTGAAGTAATCGATATCATTACTGAAGATGGCGCCGCTGTGGCTGTTGAGACTAAACAGCATGGCACCATCAAGGGAGATCGAATTGGCTGCGTAGTGGCAGGCAACTCCAGTGTTCTGGCGAAGATGGCAGGATTTGACTTGCCGTTGGAATCACATCCGCTGCAGGCGCTCGTGTCTGAGCCGATTAAGCCGATTCTCGATACTGTCGTCATGTCCAACCATGTGCATGGTTACGTTTCCCAATCTGATAAGGGTGATTTGGTCATCGGGGCAGGGATTGATGGCTACAACGGTTATGGCCAGCGTGGTGGTTATCACACCATCGAACATACCGTTCAGGCGATTGTTGAGCTGTTTCCGATCTTCAGCCGTGTACGTATGAACCGACAGTGGGGGGGAATCGTTGACACTTGTCCGGATGCCTGTCCGATTATCTCCGATACGCCGGTCGAAAATCTGTTCTTCAACTGTGGTTGGGGTACCGGTGGTTTTAAAGCAACGCCTGGATCTGGTCATGTGTTTGCCGAGACATTGGCCAAAGGTGAAGCCAATGAAATGGCCAAGCCATTCTCCATGTTCCGTTTCCATGACGGTGCGTTAATTGATGAACATGGCGCAGCTGGCGTCGCCCACTAACCGGAGGAGTAACACGATGTTTTATATCTACTGCCCTCATTGTGAGGAGCACCGGGAAGAGGAGGAGTTTCATTCCTCCGGTGAAGCACATATCGCCCGTCCCCTGGACCCGGAAAGCTGCAGCGACGAAGAGTGGGGCAACTACCTGTTCTTCCGCAGAAACCCTCGTGGCCTGCATCATGAACTTTGGGTCCATGCAGCCGGTTGTCGTAAGTTTTTTAATATGACTCGTGATACCCAGACTTACGAAATCAAAGAAGTCTACAAAATTGGCCAGTTGCCACAAGCGGTTGCGGAAGGCAGTTTGCTAAGCGAAGGCGCAGTACAAGAAAGCTCAGAAGAAGCGGGGCGTACAACATGACACAGATAAATCGTCTCCAGACTGGCGGCCGTATAACTCGCAGCAAACAGCTGACTTTTACCTATAACGGTAAGAGCTATCCTGGTTTTGAAGGTGATACGCTGGCATCGGCCATGTTGGCCAATGGCATTGACGTGGTTGCCCGCAGCTTTAAATACAGCCGTCCTCGTGGCATTGTCGCAGCAGGCGCTGAAGAGCCAAATGCGGTCTTGCAGTTGGGCGCAACTGAAGCGACTCAGGTACCGAATGTGCGCGCAACTCAGCAGGAGTTGTTCCCGGGTCTGGTAGCCCAGTCAACAAATGGCTGGCCTAGTACTGAATTCGATATGATGAGTGTGATGGGTAAGGCCGGTGGCAAAATGATGCCTCCGGGCTTTTACTACAAGACATTCATGTATCCCCAGTCACTGTGGAATACCTATGAAGGAATGATTCGTAAGGCCGCAGGTCTGGGCCGATCTCCGCGTGAAAATGATCCGGATATCTATGATCATGTCAATCAGCATGCTGATGTGATGATCGTCGGCTCTGGTCCTGCCGGACTGGCCGCTGCATTGAGTGCTGCCCGTTCCGGTGCCCGGGTGATTCTGGCTGATGAACAGTCTGAATTTGGTGGATCACTGTTGCACAGTACCGAAACTATCGACGGTCGCCCGGCAGCAGAATGGGTGAAGGATGTCGTCGATGAGCTGAGTAATTGTGCGGAAGCTATTCTGTTACCGCGTTCTACTGTTAACGGTTACCATGATCATAATTTTCTGACCATTCATCAGCGCTGCACCGATCATATCAGCGACAAGGCACCGACCGGACAGGTGCGTCAGCGTATGCATCGTGTGCGTGCCAAATGGGTAGTGTTGGCTACTGGTGCTCATGAACGTCCATTGGTTTACGGTAACAACGATGTGCCGGGCTGTATGGTTGCTTCTGCTGTTTCAACTTATATTAACCGTTATGCCGTTGTACCAGGTTCTGAACTCGTACTGATGACGACTAACGATGGTGCTTATCAGGCTGCTCTGGATTGGGCTAATGCAGGTCGTAAGGTTGTGGCCATTGTTGATACCCGCGCTAACCCCTCAGGTGATTTGGTTAGTCAGGCTCGAGAGAAGGGCCTGAATGTAATCACCGGTTCTGCTGTTATCGACGTACAGGGCAGCAAGCGCGTGACGGGCGTATCCGTGGCGCCTATCGATGCAACCGGTGATCGCGTAACCGGCGCGGTTCAGCAACTGAACTGTAATACCGTGGCCAGTTCCGGCGGTTGGAGCCCTGCGGTACACCTGTCCTGCCATACCGGCAGTCGTCCGCAGTGGCGAGATGATGTGATTGGTTTTGTTCCCGGTGAAACCGTGCAAAAGCAGCTGACTGCAGGTGCGATTAACGGCAGCTTTAGCCTTAAAGCTTGTCTTGAAGAGGGCTCAGAGGCTGGACACAAAGCTGCTTTCAATGCTGGCTTTACCGACCTGCCTGATGCGGTTGTTCCTCAGGTAGAAGAGATCAATGCAGGAACAGCCATGGCACTGTTCCACATTCCTCATACTAAGCCAACCAGTCAGGCTCCCAAGCAGTTTGTTGACTACCAGACTGATGTGACCGCAGCCGGTATCGAACTGGCGACGCGAGAAGGTTTCGAGTCGATCGAGCACGTCAAGCGTTATACGGCGATGGGATTTGGTACCGACCAGGGTAAGCTGGGTAACATTAATGGTATGGCAGTAGCCGCTAAATCCATGAATAAGAGTATCCCGGAGACTGGCACGACTATTTTCCGCCCCAACTATACCCCGATTACTTTTGGAGCCATTGCTGGTCGCCACTGCGGTGAGCTGTTTGATCCGAAGCGTTATAGCTCAATGCACGCGTGGCATCTGGAAAACGGTGCTTTGTTTGAGGATGTCGGTCAGTGGAAGCGCCCCTGGTATTTCCCCAAGGCGGGGGAATCCATGCAGGATGCCCTGAACCGTGAATGTAAAGCGACCCGGGAAAGTGTAGGCATTCTGGATGCCTCCACTCTGGGTAAAATTGATATTCAGGGTAAGGATGCACGCGAGTTCCTCGGTCGTGTTTACACCAATGCCTGGGCCAAGCTGGCTGTTGGCAAGTGTCGCTATGGTCTGATGTGTGGCGAAGACGGCATGGTCTTTGATGATGGTGTCACCTCCTGTCTGGCTGAGAATCACTTTGTGATGACCACAACGACCGGTGGAGCTGCACGCGTGCTTGAGTGGCTGGAAATTTACCATCAGACCGAATGGCCTGAGCTGGAAGTCTACTTCAATACGGTCACCGACCATTGGTCTACCATGACTATTTCAGGCCCTAATGCGCGTAAGCTGCTGTCTGACGTATGCAATGATATTGACCTGGATCGTGACAGCTTCAAGTTTATGGATTGGCGTGAAGGTACCGTTGCCGGCGTTCCTGCCCGTGTCTTCAGGATTTCCTTTACCGGTGAGCTGTCTTATGAGATCAACGTTCAGGCGAACTACGGTCTTCATGTCTGGGAAGCCTTATTCGAGCAGGGGGCCAAGTACGACCTGACGCCCTACGGAACTGAAACCATGCACGTGCTGCGTGCTGAGAAAGGCTTCATTATCGCCGGTCAGGATACCGATGGATCAGTCCACCCTTATGATTTGGGCATGGGCTGGTGTGTCAGTAATCAAAAGCCTTTCAGCTACATTGGTAAGCGTGGCATGAACCGTGAGGATTGTGTTAAACCTAATCGTAAACAGCTCGTTGGCTTGAAAACTAAAGATGGTCAGATTGTGATCCCAGAGGGTTCACAAGCTGTTGCAGATCCGAATCAGCCGATTCCGATGACCATGCTGGGTCATGTTACTTCGAGTTACTACAGTGCCTGTCTGGGGCACAGTGTTGCTTTAGGTATGGTTCGCGGCGGACTGGATAAGATGGGAGAGACTGTCTACTACCCGCAGCCCGATGGCTCTGTTATTGAGGCAGAAATCTGCAGCCCGATCTTCTTGGATCCAAAGGGGGACCGCCAAAATGTCTAATGCAGCAACCGCAGAAAAAGATCTGCAATCTCCAGCCCAGGACGCTCAGGCCCCCGCAAAAGTGGCCGTTATGGATTTGCTACCGGGACAGGGGCCACGGGCGGACAGTCCTCTGGCTCACGCTGACCTTGCCACGCTTGCCAAAAAGGGAGCGCAGCAAGGAGGTGTTTGCTTACAGGAACTAAAGCTTCTGGGGCATTTGGTATTACGTGGTAGTACCGAAAATAAAGAGTTCGTGGCGGGTGCCGAAAAAGCGTTGGGTGTGGCCCTGCCTGGGCCTCTGCAAAGCGCTGAGTCCGGAGAAATGTCCATTCGTTGGATCTCACCGGATGAGTGGCTGATTATCGTGCCGGGTCCCAATGCTTTTCAGCTGGAACGAGAATTGCGCGAGGCCATGGGCAGCGCTCATTGTGCTGTTGTGAACGTGTCCGGAGGTCAGACTGTACTGAGCATCAGTGGCGCGAATGCCCGTGATGTTTTACAGAAATCGACCCCTTACGATGTGCATGACCGCAACTTCCCTGTCGGGAAAGCCGTTACCACGGTCTTTGCCAAATCCCAGGCGGTGATTCGCCGTACGGGTAATGAAAGTTGGGAGTTGGTTATCCGTCGTAGTTTTGCCGATTATCTGTGGCTTTGGTTGCAGGATTCCAGTCAGGAGTTTGGTCTGGTAGTAAAAGACTAAGCGCTGTTCTTAAAATAAAAACCATGAGCCCGGCCCCACTTCTCTTCTTGTTTTTTTTGGGAGAGGAGGGGAGGTCGAGCTGCTCAGTCCTATGAGTTTGTTCTCCATCTGTCAGTCGAGACAACGTTATGAAACAACAAGAAAATTACTGGACTCTTACCGCTAACTGCCCTAATCGCCTGGGTGCCCTTGATGTGGTGACTCGCTATTTGGCGGAAACCAAAAACTACGTTGAGGAAATTCACTCCTACGATGACCGTGCGCAGGATCACTTCTGTGTTCGGGTACAGTTTCGCCCGACAGCAGAGCAATTCAATGCCGATGAATTTAATCAAGGATTTGTTGATCGTGCCGCTGAATTTAATATGGAATGGGACCTTACGGAGCCGGGACACAAGACACGTGTGGCGATCATGGTTTCCAAGTATGATCATTGTCTGAATGATCTTCTTTACCGCTATCGTACCGGTGCATTGGCCATTGAAATTCCGGTGATCATTTCTAATCACCCGGATTTACAGGGGTTAGCTGAGTGGCATGGTATTCCATACTATCACCTCCCGATTACGGCAGAGACAAAACCTCAACAGGAAGCACAGATCTGGGATCTGATAGAGGAATATGACTGTGAGCTGGTTGTTTTAGCCCGTTATATGCAAATACTTTCCGATGATTTGAGCCAGAAACTCAGCGGAAAGGCGATTAATATCCATCATTCATTGTTACCTGGTTTTAAGGGTGCCAAGCCTTATCACCAAGCCTGGGAAAAAGGAGTAAAACTGGTGGGAGCTACTGCCCACTATGTTAACAGTGATCTGGATGAAGGGCCGATTATTTCTCAAGGCGTACAGGCTGTCGAGCACAGTCACTACCCCGAGGATTTGGTTGCTAAAGGACAGGATATCGAGGCTCATACTCTGGCGCGTGCAGTTCGTTATCATATCGAAAAACGTGTATTCCTGATGGGCAATCGCACAGTCGTCTTTTCTGACTGATCAGCAGCAAGTTGTTTCCAACAAATATGATCGATGCGTGATTGTTTATAAAAAGAGGGCCTGGACCCTCTTTTTTATTGTTAGGAGAGCGCTTTTATATTTGGGCGCGATGGTGATAACGAAGCTAGACTCAATAAATAAAAGTGTCATTAGGAGTTCGTTATGTATAAGAAAGTTGTTCTTGCCGTTGCAGCTTTATTGTTGATTCTGTCGCCGGGATTGAAAGCAGAGAGCCTGGATCTTGTCTGCAGTGAGTGGGAACCCTACATCAGCAAGAATCTGGATAATATGGGGCCTTTGGCTGAACTGGTGACCGCAGCCTTTGAAAAAAGCGGTTATCAGGGGGTCGTAACCACTCATCCTTGGGCTGATGCTATCAACGGTGCCAAGAGTGGAGAACATGATGCCGCAGTCTGCGCCTGGTTCAGTAAAGAACGTAATAAGGAATTTCGTTTCAGTACACCGATAATACTGAACCGTATTTCATTTCTGAAACGCAAGGCTGACCGTATCTCCTGGGACCGCATGGCAGATCTTAAGCCTTACAAGTTTGCTAAGTTAAAAGATGGGGTTATCTCGAAAAAATTCGACTCATCAGGTTTGCAAATTCGAGAAGAGAACGAGCAGATTGATGCGGTACGGCTGTTGATTGCCGGAGAGGTGGATATGGTCCCCGGTGATGAAGGTGAAGCGCTTGCTGTGATTAAGCGCTATGTTCCTGAATCTGCAGACAGTCTGGATTTTGTCGATAAATCAGTATCTTCCAATACCGTGCATGTCATGGTGTCTCGCAGTCACCCCAAGAGCAAAGAAATTATTTCTGCTTTTAATAAAGGAATTGAAGCGATGCGGGCGGATGGAAGCTATAAGGCGTTACTGGCTAAACATGGTATGGAACGCTTAGCTGTAGAGTAGCTATTTTAGACCAAGCCTTTTTAACCAACCACATTTTTCCGGCTCCTGTCATAGGGCCTTAGTAAGGATAAGTATCTAACAAGGCCAGCTCAACTGCCAGGGATGGCAATGGTGTTATCTAACTCTCTGCATTGCTGTAACTGTTTTTAATTGGTTTTACTATCCGATTATAAGCTTTGCACTTGCCAAGCAAGACAAGCACAAAGCTCAGTCGATCAAGTGTGGTTATGCGAAGATAAAGTCGCTATCGTGAAGACTGGCCATGGCTACACCGGTCAGTGTTACGCTGCTATCGACTCCAAGCGTCAAAACGGTATCAGAGCCAACCTGGTTGCTATCAAGCAATAGTTCGGCTAATCCTGAATAGCTTAGGGCACTGAGATCAATGAGGTCGTCAGTCCCATTGCCAGCTACAAAATCAAGGAGAGTATCATGACCTGAATTGAGTCCAATGATAAAGGTGTCATTGCCTGACCCTCCCGTCATGATGTCGTCACCAGAGCCTCCGTACAGTTGATCATCATCGTTACCACCGCTTAACGTATCATTACCCTCACCGCCAAAAAGTAAATCATCACCACCGCCTGAAGAAAGCTGGTCATCACCAGAACCACCATCGAGAAGGTTCTGTCCAATGTTCAGAGCTTCTAGCCGATCGTTACCATCTTCGCCGTAAAGGCTGTTTGCCCCTGCGTGCTTTTCTGTTAATACGTCATCGCCGTTTCCACCAAATAAAGAATCGATACCGCCGCCACCGTTGATATAGTCATTACCTTCTCCGCCATACAGCATATCGGCACCGCCGCTGCCCAGGACGATATCGTTACCACCATATCCAAATATGCTTTCGTCCGCCGATGTGCCTACGAGTCGTTCACCGTTTTCTGTACCGTTAATGACGTTAGGTGGGATTTGGGGTTGGGTAACATTAATACTGACAAGACCTTCTGTTTCGCCTCCTGCACCATCGGAAACCCGGTAGCTGAAGCCTGCAGCGCCTGTGTATCCAGAGTCAGGTGTGAAAATCGCCTCGCCGGCAGCATTGAGTACAACAGTCCCGTGAACAGCCTGATCCACCGCTATAATGGTCAGCTCAGCATGGCTATTATCAACATCAGTATCGTTATCCAATAGATCGGTAAGGACCAGTGTAGCGTCATTGTCCACGGTGTAACCGCCATCGCTGTTTGCCACAGGAGCATCATTGACCGGGAGGATATTGAATGAGATTACTTTATTGCTGCTGACACTCTGACCCGTACTGGTCTCAGTTGCAGTTGCAGTGAGGGTTAAATCAAATGTACCGTAATAATCATCAACAGATGTCAAACTTAAAGCACTCAGGTCCCAGCCATCCACATTTACCTGGGTCACTCCAGCTGAGGCGGTAAATTGATGGACTCCATCACTAAGGGTCCGTCCTTCGGGAATATTGCTGATAATAACCGTCAGGTCCTCTTGTCCTTCGGCCAATGAAGCGGTTATTGCAGGCAATAGCGTCAGGTTATCTTCGTCATTGGTAATTGAGCCGGTAAAGGTTGCTGCCGAATAGTGTTGGGCTACGATTTCTCCATTAGACTCCCAAGTAATGACATACTCATTGCCATTCAGGGCTGTTATTGACGGATACGCTTCTTGAGTATTGTCAATACTGATTAGAGTTTCCCCGCCCACTGCATTGCCAAATTTATCATATTGTTGAGCGAAAATGTCATGGCCGTTAGAGTGCCAGGTAATTACATAGCCTCCATCACCTAGTGATGTTACAGAAGGAGCGGATTGGTATCCGCCAGTATAAGTGTTGACCTGGAACTCACTCCCCATTGGATTACTGTTAGCGTCGAATTGCTGAGCAAAAACACCGACCCCTGAACCGTCCTGCCCTCCCCATGATCCCCAAGTGACTATATAGCCACCGTCTTTAAGTGCTGCTATTGCTGGATCAGCTTGATCCGTTGGACCTGTAAAGGTATTAACCTTAATCTCATTACCGATGGGGTTAGAGTTGGCATCAAAATGTTGTGAATAGATATCTAGGCCTGTCGTTCCAGATTGGGTTCCCATTGCCCAGGTGATGACGTAGTTTCCATTGTCTAGTGTTGTTATAGCGGGAAAAAACTGGCCCACGCCGTAGGTAGAAGTATTTACCTGAAATTCATTGCCTATCGAGTTACCATTGGTGTCAAATTGCTGGGCATTAATATTGGTTCCATTGGGTGATTTTGACCCCCAAACGATGATATAACCACCATCATCAAGTGATGTTATTGCAGGAGCTGTTTGTGAATCACTGGTTTCTGTATTGACTCCAAATTCTGGGCCTATTGGGTTACCTTCAGCGCTAAACTGCTGGGCAAATATACCCCACAAGGAACCATCCTGATCCATTGAATGCCATGTGATGACATAACCACCGTTCTTAAGTCCTGTTATTGATGGATAATACTGATAAGAGTCAGTGAAGGTGTTTACTTGAAACTCTCCCCCCCCAGGACTTTTATTTGCGTCATATTGCTGAGCAAATATACCAGCGTCAGAGCCGTCTTGATCGTCGGATTGCCAGGCTATCACATAGCCTCCATTAGCCAGTGAAGCTATTGAGGGTAGGTTCTGATAGTGCACGGTATCGGTATTAACCTGCTGTATGCTGCCAACTTTTTCGCTTTGCGTTCCTGCTATCTCAATGATAGGTGTACTCATAATAGTAATAATCCTTTACATGGTTTTAGGTTGAGCGCCTATACTATTGTGTTTTACGTTATGTATGAACTTGTTTTTTAAGTGGTTTTGTTTCTTAATGATTGTATTTCTTAAGGTGTGCCTGCTGTTCTTGAGTTACCTTCTGCCATCGATTTATTAATATCCGTGCTTATAAGGTTGGTAAATCCGTTGTTACGATAACTGTATATTTTCTGCCCAGTTTGAGAACATTTTTTCGCTGAAAAAAGGCGGATATTACGCTAACTGATAATCAGTACGGGAAAACCCTAATACTTTGGTCGCTTGTTGCCACCAAAGTTGTATCCCTGTGTATCGACTTGCCCGGGCCGTTGCTCTAATTTGGCGCCGGACGCGGTCGCCCGAACAAAAATAATTGCGGCACCAACGCATCACTCAAACGCAATTATTCAATCGGGAATTATTATGGCAATACTCAAGCGCAAGCATGGTGAGGAGCACCCGTACTGGGCCGCCGGACCGTTTAAAATTCGTTTACCCCTGGTTCACTATCGCTGGGAAGTTGCGGAAACTGTCCAGGCAATGATTATGTTTGTCGTTGCCATGGCGATGATTCCATTGTTAGAAAAATACCTCGGTTTGCCCTACGATGTAGCGCTTGCTTACGTTGTGGTCTGTGGGCTCGGTTTTATGCTGCCAAACTTGCTTGGCAGTCCTTTTGTTCCCGGTTGGATCACTCCGGCGATACCTGTGGTGCTGTTGTTTATTGGTCAGTTTGAACCGGGACCGGAGGCTATTCGTGCGCTGGTCGGGCTACAGCTGGTTGTGACCTTTATCTTCTTCTTTCTCGGTGTTACCGGTCTTGGCAGTAAACTGGTCAATATGTTCCCGAACTCTATTAAAGCCGGTATTTTGCTGGGCGCCGGTATCGCTGCCATAACCGGCGAAATTCAGGAAGGGGGGCGTCTGGCCAATACCCCCGTATCATTGATTCTGGGGTTTGCGGTGACGGGATACGTGCTGTTCTCTCTGTCGTTCCGCGACCTGATTGAAAAGCACAAGTGGGCAAAGATTATATCCAGCTACGGTATGGTACCGGGCACTCTGGTGGCCATGGCAATTGGCTGGATTGTCGGGGAATACGAATTGCCTGTTGTTGAATTCGGACTCAGCTCACCGGCTTTTGCTGAGATGTGGAATTACCTGCCGTTCACCGTCGGTTTCCCTGATCTGGAAATCCTGTGGATGGCGATTCCGACCGCAATCATTGCCTATATCATTGCCTTTGGAGACATTATTGTTGGCCAGAGTCTACTTGACCGGGTTGATCATCTGCGACCTGATGAAAAGATCGAGGTTAATGTGGATCGGGTCCATATCATCACAGGTATTCGTAACCTGATGCACTCTTTCTTTGCTCCTTATCCAGGGTTGGCTGGCCCCTTGTTTACCGGAGCCATGGCGACCATTGCCGAGCGTTACCGCTACGGTCGCCATGCCATGGATACCATCTACAGCGGTGCAGGAGTCTTCTGGATCGTAGCCTTTATCGCCTTGTTTATGTTGCCACTGGTAACGCTGTTTAAGCCGGTACTGCCGATTGCACTGTCAATTACGCTGTTGATCACTGGGTATTTGTGCATCAGTGTTGGTGTTGAGCAAGTGGATAACGCTACAGCCATGGGGGTAGCCGGAACTATGGGGGTCGTGTTGGCTATCTACGGAGCAGCCTGGGGGCTGGGGGCCGGTGTGGTGCTGTATCTGCTGATCGAAAAGCGTTCAAAGCGGGCTTTGGCTGAGCATGCGGGGGAGGCGCCGGAAGAACCTATACATATCGAAGAACGACCCTCCGATTACGGCAACACCTGAGCCTTGATGGGGAGCTCTTAGCCATTGATGGGTAGAGGGCACTGATCGCTAGCCGGTTCAACTAAACTAGTTTCTACTAAAGCATGGCTTTGCAACAAAGCTGTGCTTTGTTTGCAGGTTCTCCAGCAAGCTTCTATCGGTTCAAGTGCGGATTACTACAGAGATATAACTCTGTGTGAACTGCATTTTTGTTTCTTTTTCTTTAATGCACTGTCGGTTATTCAGGATCTCCCTAAAGGGACCTGAGTTAGTGGATCGACAGCTGTCAGAAGTGGCTATCGGTTTAGCCAGAATATTGAATCGGTTGATACCGGATACTTCAGAAATATAAGGATTACTGTCGCTGATGCTGCTACAACATTCCCGCATTGACGCTCGTGCCGACACCAAGGGCGTACCGATAGCTCTGGAGCAGCGGGACCGAAGCCTTTGGAATCAGAAGATGATTGCTGAAGGACTGGTTATGCTGGACAAAAGCTTGAGGCCAGATCAATCGGTAGTATTCAGGCCGCAAGAATTGAAACCAGAGCTAACACCTCCCATACCTAGACGGTATAGCCTGCAAGCCGCCATTGCTGCTGTTCACTGCCGAGCAGATAAAGCGGAAGAGACGGATTGGCAGGATATTGTTCAGCTTTATGAGCTGCTGGAAAATATTATGCCTGGGTGGGTGATCAATCTTAACAGGGCCATTGCTTTATCCCGATGGTAAAGTCTAGAGGCTGGTTTAACTCTGCTTGATTACTTAAGGGATGATAAACAACTGGCAGGGTTTCAGTACTTCCACTCAGAACGGGCTGGCTTGCTGGAAGAGGTTGGAGATTTTGTTGCAGCCACAGCGGCCTATTATAGAAACTCGTAAGTATTGTGACAACGAAGCTGAAGAAGCTTATCTGATGTCCAAAGTCAGGGGGCCAAAGAAACAGCCTATCAACGACGCGAACTAGTATTTAATTGCTTATAGCTATTCCTGATTGAACTGTATGCATGTAACGGGAGCAAAGTCTTCTAAGGTTAATGTTTAATTTTACAGGAATGCGGTTAAAAGTTAGAAAATGTCGATATTAGAAACATTTTTGAACGGTTGTTTTATAGTTCCAGTTTGTTAGGATCAGAACTCAACAATTTACGGATAATGTAAAGCTGAAAGGATTTGGTACAAGATGCCTGCTGTTCCTTCTACGTCCCAGAGTTTCAGAAAAGATCAAGACACCGTTGTGGATGTAGGTCTTTCCTGCTTAGTTATAATTGCCCGCTTTCTCCAGATGGCTGTTGATGGTGTACAGCTGACCCATCACTTTGCGAGTCATGAAAAATCTGTTGATAGCAACGATCTTGTCCGTGCAGCCCGGCATCTCAAACTCAAATCCCGCAGTTCCACCGTTCAGTTTCAGCAATTGGAGAAAATCGTTTTTCCAGCTATCTTGCAAGATAAAGAGGAGGCTTATTTTCTGCTGGCCCGAGTAGCAGAAGAGAAGGAATACGGATTGGGCGTAATGAATTTGAGATTAGTTTTTACGCCACTGACGCTGCCTAATAGGAAATTATATTATTGTATACCTGAGAATAATTTGTGGGGTATCTAAATGAAAACAAATTTTTATATGGTGTCATCACTTTCTAGAAATAGAAATAAATTGAAGATATTGTTAACAATATTTTGTTTTATTACTGCGTTTTCATATATCTCACTCTACCTAAGATTAATGAGTCATGAAGACCCATACTGGGGTCCTATATATGAACAATATCAATTTGATATAAGAGTACTGTTGTTGCTGTTATCAACCTATATTCCTTTCTTCGTGATCAGTTTTGTTCGAAAAACTAGTCACAAATTCGAGCAATATTTGTCACTAACTATCCTTCTATTATTGCTAGTCGTTATTTTCATTGAGATACCACTTTTGTTTATAGGTCTAAAACATGATATCGATGAAAGTTACTTGTATTCTATATTTATAAGATTATTTTTAGGTGCGATTGGCCTTTTTTGGGTGGGAACTATTTTTATTGGTAAATGGATGTTCCGTAGTTTTTACAGGGAGGATATATGGTCGAAAAAGTGAAGAACTTTCATTTAATTGCGAGATGAAAATGAAAAAAATTCAATTTTATTTATTATGATCTGCTTTTTATTTCTTATTTTGAGTGGGTGTTTTGAAGGCAGTAGTACCGACAGTCGGTTTTACCAGGTCTTCGACAAGATCAAAACCGATCAGTTTACCCGTAGTTACGGACGAGGTGGAATTTACTGGGTTTCTGATAATCGCCTCATACTGGATGGGATAGTTAAAAATAAACAAGGTGTCTCAGAGCACGGAGTTTATCAGGTAACACTGGATGGAACTTATACTCGTTTGGTAGAGATACTTGATTTCCCCGTTTGGTATTACTGTTTTTCAGATAACATTTTATATGTCCGCAATCTATCTAAAAAATTTAACATTGTTACTGAACCCAAGGACTTTGAAATACGCAAAGAAGTTCGGCTTGATAAGCCGGATGATAGTGAATATAGCCCTCTTCGATGTAGTTACGCTAAAAGACCGGGATCAACTGGGGGTTACATATCACTCTTAAAAAAAGATGGTTATATAAGAAATACATATGTAACCCCAGAAGGCGAAATTACAAATACGATTATTGTCAATGATACTGATGAAACACTCGTCGAACTGAATATAAAAGCTGGAGAATTAATTGGTAGGCCGAGCTTCTTACAAGATCGAAACGCCTATTTTGGTTATATACAACAAGACAACTGCGCATTGCTCTGGTGGTTATACCGTGATGACTGGTCATCCAAAACTGAAAAACGCTGTTTTGGTGGTTGGGCCAGTTCCGGCAGTATAAAAGTTCTCTCGACTCGCGTAGGTTTGTTTGTCGTAGATTACAGCAGGAAAGGCTACAAAACCTATCTGTTTTCAAAAGACCAGGAATTTAAATTGGAGCGCGTGTCAGCCCGGGCAGCCACAGTTTCACCGGATGGCTGCAAGGTTGCCTATGCCTCTGGAAAAATTGGATACGGAAAAACACGTTTTTCGCAAGTTTTAAAGATTTTTAATGTTTGTCAATTTATAAAGGAACAGGGAAGCAGTACGGATGAATCTTAACGAGTTTAAAGTGAGTTTTTACGCCGCTGAAGGTGCCTATAATGTTGATGTGGGCAGGGGGAATTTAGAGGGCTATAGCAGTGTTTCGGGAGGAAACTGGGTTGATTCAGCTACGGGCTTTAAAGCAACGGCCTATAAGGACACACAAGGTAACTATATCCTCGCCTTTGCTGGTACCGAGCCTGATCAGGACCCTTACCAGGATATCGCCTCTTTTGGCTGGGGCCAGTGGGAATCGAATCGTGACAAAGTATTTACGCTTTTCCGACGTTTTATAGAAGACCTTGATCCTACAAATGATGTATCCAGCCTCACTTTTGTCGGACATAGTCTAGGTGGCGCACTGGCACAATACGCAGCCTATGACTTCGTTAAAGAAGGCATAGTAACTACTGCACAAACCACAATCACAACCTTTAATGGCCTCGGCGGCGTATCAGGATTGGAAAAGAAATATGGTGGTGAGTACCAGTCTACTCTTTTGAATGGTGCCGATATTCATCACTACTTTGATCCTTCGGATATGGTATCCATGTTATCGAAACATGTGGGAGGCTCAAGCACTAATTATCAATTAAGAGCTGATGATACCCCTGTTTTTACCGGTACTGCCCATACCATGGGAATGATCGAAAGTTATATGCGAAACGGCACGTTAGAGCTAAGCTTGCAAAGAACGCATGACTATTTCGATTTGAATGATGCGGTCCCCATTCTTCAGACGTTTGGTGATTTCACCAATGGCTGGATTTACGGGGGTGAATTTGATGCCAACAGTGTGGAATCTGTTGCACGGCTGCTGTCGATGATTTCCTTTATACCACTCTTAGAAGCCTATCCAGCAGGAGCCCAGGAGTGGGATGCACTAAAGGAATGGCTTTTAACCAACGTAGCAAAAACGGTGTTTCATCTTGATGGTACTGCTGCAGTCCTTGCTGTTGTTGCCATGGATGAAGCGTTGGATTCTATCGGAAAACTCCTTCTTAAAGAGCAGCCTGAAATCCAGGCTGGGTTAGCGGTGACAAGTTTCCTGGCAGAAGCTTATGATTGGTTTACCGATGATGACAGTCCAGATCCAGCGACTAAGGCGCTGGTCTATGACTTAATCAACAACCTGGTAGGAACATCTCCTTATACCGATTCACAAGGTAATACCTGGGATGAGTTGGTGACTGAGGAGATGGTTGAAAGAATGCTGGATAGTGCTTCCAATAATGAGCAAAGTACCTATTCAACTTTTCTGGGTCATCTCGGAACGATGCTAGGCCGACCTTCGACGGGATCCTTGTTGGATACAATTGAGCTGCATAATTTTATTTCAGAAAACCCCATTCGAGCTAATTATGTCCTTCCCGTCACAGACCTAACAAAGGACGAATTAATCAACTGGGCCTCAGCGGATACGAAATTTGGTTTGCTGGGGCGTTATGCATTAGTGGAGTTGTCTTCATTTCTTTTAGTCGTTGATGAGGATAACAGTTCAATAGCCTCAGCCGTTCTCAATAACGAACGCTATAGCCTTGAGAAGTTTTCAGAGCAGTATATTAGTGACCGCGCTCACTTTTTACTCCAGATTCTGGATCGCAATTTAAATGATTCAACTGCAGTTACACGAGGGGTCGCTTCTGGTGAGCATAGTAAAGAATACTATCTGGACTATGGCACAGATACGTTTGCGATGACATCCGATGTTTCCGCATATAGTGAAGGCAGACCAGCTGTTCCTGATGGTGTGAAGGCATATATCTTCGGAGATGAAAACAGCAATCTTGACATCACTGGTGGCGATCAGGCAGACCGCCTTTACGGCGGTGCAGGAACCGATGTTATAAAAGGTGCCGAAGGCAACGACTACATTGAAGGCAACCAAGGTAACGATATCCTTTACGGCGGTGAAGGTGCGGATGAAATTCATGGTGGTGATGGCAAGGATTTTCTGCATTCCAATGGCCAAAGCAATGCGACCGATGGAGCCGTAGATACAGTTTATGGCGATAAAGGTGATGACAAATTCTTCCTTAATTCAGGAGACCTGGCTTACGACAGCGAAGGAACTGATACCTATTACGTAGCTACCGAAGCTGGTGGTGGGCGGGTCATCATTGATGACTCAGACCAAAAAGGCTCATTGGTTATCAATGGCCAAGTGATCCAAAACGCCTTTTATGAATCAGAAAACCAGTGGAGTGATCTTACCTACACTCTTGAATTAAGCGGTTCCTCACTATTGATCAGTGGCCCTGACGGCACGGATGTCGAGTTGAAGAACTTCACCAACGGTGATTTCGGTATTCATCTTGAAAGCGCTAGTGAGGAAGAGCCCGAAATCGTTACAGACAATGTGATCCAAGGTGATCAAGAGTCCGATCCTGACGATGTCATTTATGATACCGCCGCTAACGATACCATTTTGGCTGGAGATGGTGACGATGTGGTTTATCGACGAGACGGCGGTGATGACATCATTGAACTTGGAGACGGCGACGATAACCTTTTGAGCCCAACCGACGTTTCTGGACGTATTATCGCAAAGGGTGGAGCAGGTAGGGACGCTTTGGAAGTCAGCGCTGAGGGAGGTGTGCTCGAAGGTGGTGTTGACGCTGATGAGCAAGGTGACGCCGCAGACTTTATTTTACTAGGCGCTGATGAGCCGGGCAGTGGTTTGCAAGGTGAATGGTTTGATGCTGAGGGTGGTAATGATCAAATATTCGGCGGTGCGGGCAATGATCTTGCCGCGGGTGGTGAAGGAGATGATCTAATTGTGACCGGTGGCGGGAGCGACTGGATCTGGGGGGATTTGAATACGCACAGTAGTGGTGATGAGTGGAAGCAGTGGAGTGTAATCGAGGAATTCGATGGAACCCAATATACTTATCATCTGGAGAATATATATACGCAAAATGATGAAGGTGTTGGAAATGATGTGATCTATGCCGGTGCGGGTAACGATGTTGCATTTAGTGAAAAAGGCAATGATACACTTTTCCTTGAATCTGGGGATGATAAAGGGTGGGGCCAGGAAGGGGATGATGTGCTACTCGGGGAAGGGCCAATCCCCCATGGGGCGACAGAATCGCGGTTTTGGACTGTTCTAGTTTAAAAGTACGTATGACAAGAAGTTCACTGACTGGGTGAATGAAAGCCAATGGGGATTTTACTGCTAACAACCCTACGATTGTAGGGCTTGAAGCACTTTTTGTGACTTTGATGTCACTGATTCAGGAATAAGACAAAAAAATTTAAAGCAAAGACGTGACATGAATCAATAGTAAACGATTGTTTTATAATTTCGCCTTGTTAGAATCTAGTCACACAATTTACGGATAATGTAAAGCTGAAAGGATTTGGTACAAGATGCCTGCTGTTCCTCCTACGTCTCAGAGTTCCAGAAAAGATCAAGATACCTTTGTGCATACTGGCCTTTCCCGCTTGATGGTGATTACCCGTTTTAGTCAGATGACCGCCGATGGTGCGCAACTGGCCCATCACTTTGGTATTCATGGCAAACCTCTTGATACCTATGATTTAGTCCGTTCAGTCCGTTACCTCAAACTCAAATCCCGTAGCGTCAACGTGCGGTTTCAGCAATTCGAAAAGATCGCCTTACCGGCCATTACCCAAGATAAATAAGGGGCAATTTTTCTACTGGCTCGGGTAGCTGATTTTGATCATGCATCGTTCGGTTCTGCCGGGTAATTGAGTATTTTCTGTCGCCATTGTTTCGGTATCGACAGGAAAGTGGAAGAGAGGTTCGAGTAATCGAAATGTACTTACGTTACCAGCACTGCTTAGAGACATTTAATTCAAAAGACTGAAAGTATTACAGGGAGGCGATTTGAACGAAGTGGCCAAAGGCGCCCAGTTAGGAGTGAGTAATAGGCTAATGAAGATGGAAAATAAACCTGTCCTCATTTTAATTGCATTTGTGCTAACAGACGAATTAATGAGTTTAACCAATGGATAATGATAAACCCCCTTGGGGTCCTTCCCATGAAAAAGTAGAACGAAAGCATAAGTTTTTAAAAAATGCTTTATCAAGTGGCGCTGCCTGGATTTTTTCTGTTTGGCTGGTAGCCATGCTGGGGCTCGCTATCTGGCTGTTTGGCTCAAGTGATTCTATAGAAGGCAAACCTTCAAAACAAAACCAGCGATCATTGCCAGAGGTTGTACAGCTTTCACTGGGAAAGACCCGACTATATATCCCATCCAAATATTTGAAAGGCCGAAAGGTTGGAAAAAACCACTTAGGCCAAGCTGTTCATATTGGGCTATGGGCGCTGTTACCAGATTTTGATTGGTATGAGCCATCACGTAATCATTTTGAGTTTGTAGAACAACTGGGGCAAGGACGGCGGATCCAAATTAGCTTGGATGCTAGAGAAGGGGGGCTGCCGTTAAACAAGTTTTTCAAGGAGCATCCCTCTTATCAAAAATACACTTACTTTCTGGACGGCCAGTATGATGAGTTGAAGTATGGATTGGAGTTCTATAACAATCACCACCCTCGTTCGGAGTGGTATTGGCTTCGTGATAAGAGGGGAGAACCGATACTTCGCGGGACTTGTAGAAAAGATGAAGTATCTGTATCGCCCGGGTGTGAGCTGATGTGGGAGCTGAGTTCCGACGTCAGAGTAAGGGTGGATTTTAATAAGGGCTATCTTCCCGAGTGGAAGCTTATTTATTCTCAAGTCAATCGATTACTGAGCCCATTCCCCAGATTCGGTGTAGTTTCTGGCTTAAATAATAAAGGGAAATAAAATAATGGCATTAAAAATCACAAACGCAATATTGGAAACCGCTAAAGGGTTAGCACTTCAGGGTGATGTTGCGGGTGCCTGGAAAGTATTGGAACTGGCGGGTGATACCTATGCTGCGGGGGCTTATCAAATTATCAACGAGTATGGGGATCCTCAATCCGCATTCGCTCGCATTGTTGAAGCTCAGTGGACGTTACACGCGAACACTGTGAATCCAGATGCTCTTGACACATTATTTTTGTCAGTGGGCCAGCAGCATCTGGAACAGTATTTGGACCTGATTGAAGATGGCCTTGAAGCTGATCTATATCGCTTGCCAAATACTAAGCAAATTGAAGCCAGTTATCGAAAGGCTGTAGAAGATCATGGATTACCTGCTTTGACAGCAATTGATTCCGTATTCAGCTATTGGGACTTGCAGTTGGAAAGTACGGCACAGCTAGGTGATGCTAAGGATTTGAGTTGGGCGACTATGTTACAGCTCGAACCAGAACGGATCGTTTACGATTCGGATGTGTTTGAGGATCTGAGTTTTAATCCTATTGAAGAGGTTTTAAAAACAACGGCCAAATTGTTCGAAAATAGTGCGTTTGAGTTCAGATTCGAAGCAGGGGCATTTTATGATTTCTTTTATGAATCGGTAGAACTCCTATGGTCAGCAGCAGAGGAAGTGTTAGGACAACAGTTTGCTAATAGAGACCCGCAGATCGAGGGAGCTATCCTTAAGGTCTTTGAAGCCATTGAAATAAACTATGATCCTGACAAAACCAACCGGATAATTTCTCAAGCTATTAACGAGAATAAAGGAGGTAATGATCAAGCGAAATCTTTGTTAATTAGCCAGTTAGACTTACTTATTGGTAACAGCTTTCAATCCGATGGCATGACAAGAGAGGAAGCCATTGTAAAAGCACAAGAGCTATATCTTGACCTCCGTGATAATCCTCGTGATCTAAATCTTATTGATTTTTCATCACAAACTGCCACGCAGATAGACAATGCGGTTAGCCAGACTAATGCTGAAGGTCTTGCGTATCGTTATGCGTTGTTAAATCTCAACCCCTTCGTCATTACAGGAAATGACGATATCTATAGCCAATATAATCAAAACGGAGAGCTGGATCTTTATGATCCAGAAACTGAAACGGGTGGGATCACGGAGAGCTACTTGGTCGATCGTACCCATTTCCTGCTCCAAATACTGGATCGCAATTTAAATGATTCAACTGCCGTTACACGAGGAGTAGCTTCTGGCGAGCATAGTCAGGAATACTATCTGGACTATGGCACAGATACGTTTGCAATGACATCTGATGTTTCTGCATATAGTGAAGACAGGCCCGCTGTTCCTGACGGAGTTAAAGCCTATATTTTCGGGGATGAAGCCAGCAATTTCGATATTAATGGTGGTGATCAGGCAGATCGCCTATACGGCGGCGCGGGAACCGACATTGTAAAGGGGGCTGAAGGCGACGACTACATCGAAGGAAACCAAGGCTATGATATTCTTCATGGCGGTGAAGGAGCTGATGAACTCCATGGCGGTGAAGGTAATGATTTTCTGCATTCCAATGGGCAAAGCAATGTCACTGACGGAGCTATAGACACGATTTACGGCGATAAGGGTGACGACAAGTTCTTTCTTAACTCAGGAGACCTGGCTTACGACAGTGAGGGAACTGATACTTATTATGTAGCTACTGAAGCTGGCGGTGGACGGGTCATCATTGATGACACTGACCAAAAAGGTTCATTGGTTATCAATGGCCAAGTGATCCAAAACGCCTTTTATGAATCAGAAAACCAGTGGAGTGATCTTACCTACACTCTTGAATTAAGCGGTTTCTCACTATTGATCAGTGGCCCTGACGGCACGGATGTCGAGTTGAAGAACTTCACCAACGGTGATTTCGGTATTCATCTTGAAAGCGCTAGTGAGGAAGAGCCCGAAATCGTTACAGACAATGTGATCCAAGGTGATCAAGAGTCCGATCCTGACGATGTCATTTATGATACCGCCGCTAACGATACCATTTTGGCTGGAGATGGTGACGATGTGGTTTATCGACGAGACGGCGGTGATGACATCATTGAACTTGGAGACGGCGACGATAACCTTTATACCCAAACTGACGTTTCGGGGCGTATTACCGCAAAAGGTGAAGCTGGTCGGGATTACTTGGGTGCCGGCGTGGAGGGAGATGTGCTGGAAGGCGGTGTTGACGCCGATGCCCTCTATGGTAACAGTGGCGATGATCTATTGTTTGCCGAAGAGCAAGGTAGCGCCACAGACTTTATCTCACAAGGTGCTGAAGAACAGGGCAGTGGTTTGCAAGGTGAATGGTTTGATGCTGAGGGTGGTAATGATCAAATATTCGGCGGTGCGGGCAATGATCTTGCCGCGGGTGGTGAAGGAGATGATCTAATTGTGACCGGTGGCGGGAGCGACTGGATCTGGGGTGATTTGAATACGCACAGTAGTGGTGATGAGTGGAAGCAGTGGAGTGTAATCGAGGAATTCGATGGAACCCAATATACTTATCATTTGGAGAATATATATACGCAAAATGATGAAGGTGTTGGAAATGATGTGATCTATGCCGGAGCGGGTAACGATGTTGCATTTGGTGAAAAAGGCAATGATACACTTTTCCTTGAATCTGGGGATGATAAAGGGTGGGGCCAGGAAGGGGATGACGTGCTACTCGGGGGAGCGGGCGATGATCTGCTTCTTGGCGATAATGGAAGTCAAGAGAATGCAGATCAGGATGGTTCTGATTTTCTCGATGGTGGCGCTGGGAACGATTTTCTCCAGGGGGATGGGGGTAATGATACGCTCTTTGGCGGTGATGATGACGATGAATTATACGGCGACTCCGATGATCTTCATTCGGGCGATGACTACCTTGATGGTGGAGCGGGAACCGACATTCTGTTCGGAGCCGGAGGGAACGATACGCTCTACGGCGGTGACGGGGATGACAAGCTCTATGGTGATGGCTCCAACGTGGCTGAGCAATACAAGGGCAATGACTTCATTGACGGTGGTGCCGGTAATGATGAGATAGTCGGCGATGATGGCACTGATACCTTGCTGGGGGGCGATGGTGAGGACCTTGTATTTGGCGGTGCAGGTGATGATAGCCTCTATGGTGGTGAGGGCGATGATGATCTCTACGGGGACTCCGCCGAAGTTGATGGCGAGAACCTGGGCAATGATTATATCGACGGAGGGGCTGGAAATGACATCATCGGTGGCGATGGTGGCGCCGATACCTTGCTGGGTGGAGAAGGCGATGATCAGCTCTTTGGTGAATTCAGTGACACAGATGTTGAATTCCATGCGGATGACTATCTGGATGGTGGTTCTGGGAATGATGTGCTCGTAGGGGCTGGTGGCGATGATTCCCTGATGGGAGGTGAAGGCAACGATGAGCTGTACGGCGATAGCTCCGAATTGGCTGATGAATTCCATGGCGATGATATCCTTAACGGCGGTGCCGGGGATGACATTTTGGCGGGATATGGTGGTGATGACCTTCTATCGGGCGGCGAAGGTGATGATGAAGCCTTGGGTGGTAAGGGTGATGATATTATTGCCGGTGGTGATGGCCACGATGTTATTTACGGTGGTCAAGGCAATGATCAACTCTCTGGCGACTCGGGTGATGATGTTGTCTACGCTAATGAAGGTGACGATACGGCCGATGGGGGGAGCGGGGACGATACGCTCTTGGGTGCAGGCGGTGATGATTCCCTGATGGGAGGTGAAGGCAATGATGAGCTGCACGGTGACAGCTCTGATACGGCCATAGGACTCCAGGGCGATGATGTCCTTGACGGCGGTGCCGGAGATGACATTTTAATAGGTTATGGCGGTAACGACCGTTTATCGGGTGGGGATGATCATGATTACCTTTACGGTGATAAGGGCGATGATCAACTTTGGGGTGACTCAGGAAATGACGTTGCCTATGGCGGTGAAGGAAACGATACACTGTACGGAGGAGCGGGCAATGACTCTCTCTACGGAGGTGACGGCGATGATGTAATCGAAGGGGGGGACGGCGATGACTTTATTTTGGCAGGGCGTGGCAGTGATACCCTGATCGGCGGTGAGGGGGAGGATATCTATCTTTACAGATCCGGTGATGGTCGTGCTAGCATTCAGGATTTCGCCGTTAATACACTGTTGTTTGGGCCTGGAATCAGCTATAGCAGTTTGACACTGGGATTGGGGTCACTGAAAATTTCAACCGGCCAGCCGGGTGATGAAATTCATATAGAAGGCTTTGATCCAGATAACCCCTACCAGTCCAGTGGCATTACTCACTTCGAGTTTGATGACGGTACTGTCTTGACTCATCAGCAGCTCATTGAAGCGATTGGGTTCGATTTCAAAGGAACCGAGGGTGACGATACTCTGGAGGGGACCTATGCAAAGGATCAACTGAGCGGTTTTTCAGGTAATGACACCCTCATTGCCAAAGATGGTGATGATACCTTGGATGGTGGCACAGGCGTCGATGCCATGAGTGGCGGTGCAGGCAATGACCGCTATATCGTGGATGATTCCGGCGATACCGTTGTCGAAAACGTCGATGAGGGGAATGATACGGTTGAGTCATCGATCAGCTATGCGCTGACGGAAAACGTAGAGAATCTCGAGCTGCAGGGCCTTGATGCCATCGACGGGGCAGGCAACGGGTTGGCCAATGTCCTGACCGGTAACGAGGCTGCCAATATCTTGCTAGGACATGCCGGTGATGACACATTGTACGGCGAAGCTGGCGACGATACCTTGGACGGCGGTGCGGGAACAGATCTTCTTATCGGTGGCTCGGGTGATGATACTTACCTGATTGATGATATTGATACGACGATTATCGAGTCCAGTGATTCCGGTTCAGACTCGGTCCTTTCGACGGTGACCTATACACTGGGATTCCATGTTGAAGCATTGACGTTATCCGGGGCTAATGACATTGATGGAACCGGCAATGGCGAGGCCAATGCGATTTACGGCAATGACGGCGATAACTACCTTTACGGGATGGATAATACGGACACTCTGTACGGTGGAGAAGGTAATGATACGCTTGATGGAGGGTTCGGAGCGGATGAGCTTCACGGAGGCCAGGGCGATGACCGCTATCTCGTTGATGATGAGTCAGACCGTGTTTATGAAGCCGATAACCATGGCGTAGATACGATCGTATCCTTGGTAAACCTCGCTACTCTGGCGGATCATGTTGAGAATCTGGAACTCGTGGGCACGCAAGCCCTCGATGGTGCCGGAAACGCACTTGATAACCTGATCCTTGGCAATCAATTAAACAATAGCTTGGATGGAGCCGGGGGCGCGGATCAGCTTATTGGGCAGGGTGGAGATGATAGATACACCGTTGATCATTTGGATGACCGGGTCGTTGAGAATGCCAGTGAAGGGTTTGATCGGGTTGAAAGTAGCGTTGATTTTACCCTCTCTGACAATGTAGAGGAGTTGACGCTGGCCGGTACGGCCGTCAAAGGCATCGGTAATAACCTTTCCAACAATATCACCGGCAATGAAGTGGCCAATGAGCTTGAAGGGCAGGCGGGCAATGACCGCCTTTGGGGATCAGGTGGGGATGATCTTCTATTGGGTGGGACCGGTGAAGATGATCTTTATGGTGGTGAGGGCAATGACACCCTTGACGGTGGTGAAGACAACGATCTACTGATTGGCGATACCGGTGCGGACGTCATGTCTGGTGGTCAAGGAGACGATGTCTACGATGTCGACAACGCTGAAGATAGGGTCATAGAACATGTCGGAGAAGGTTTTGACGTCGTTTTCAGCACAGTGGATCATACCTTAGCAGATAACGTGGAGACGTTGCATTTACGTCGCTCCTCGTCCTCTGAAACCCTCATGACAGGGACCGGGAATCAGTTGGATAATCACCTTTACGGCAGCGTTGGAGGGGATGAGCTGTTCGGTATGGAGGGGAATGATTTTCTCGATGGGCAAGAGGGGGCTGACACATTGTTTGGTGGGCAAGGTGATGACCTCTATGTTGTTGATAACAGTGGTGACCAGGTTGTGGAGAGTGCCGATCAGGGCATCGACCGTGTCGAAAGCACGGTGACTTTCACCCTCAGTGATGACGTAGAGCATCTAACACTGCTGGGAACTAGCAGTATTAGCGGTACCGGCAATGAGCGTGATAATACGCTGATCGGTAACGATAGCGATAACAGTCTTTTGGGCCATCAAGGCGAAGATCATATTGATGGTGCCGGTGGTAATGACTGGCTCGAAGGAGGGGAGAGTAATGATTATATCTACGGAGGCGATGATGCCATTATCGGCGACTACGGAGATTATGGTGACTATGGGGATTACGGAGACTACGGAGATTATGGCGACTTCGGCGACTATGGGGATTACGGTGATTATGGAGACTACGGAGATGTACAGTGCGAGATTACCTCCAATGATGACACCCTGTACGGCAATGAAGGGGATGATTTCTTAGACGGTGGTTCTGGCGATGATATGGTCTATGGTGGCGTAGGAAATGACACCCTTTATGGTGGTGATGATGGATTACCCGCTGATGCCTGTTCCGCAGAGAGTGGGAATAGTGGCGGCGAGATAACCTATGCCAACAGCAATAATGATCATCTCTATGGTGGCGCGGGTACCGATCTGCTTGAAGGAGGCAGTGGTGATGATCTGCTTGATGGCGGCACCGAACTGGACACCCTTCGTGGTGGTACGGGTAATGATGTTTACTATGTAGACGGCTATTCAGAAGTGATCGTTGACCCCGCTGATGATGACGATGGAAGTGGTGGTGACGACGATGGGGATTGCGACAATCACCATGGAGGTAAAGGTAACGAAGGGGTGGGCAACGGAGAGGATGCACCACCACCGGGCCACGATTACAATTGGAACGATGGGCCAGGTACATCTCCCGGTAACCCCGGCAGCAAAGGAGGCGGCAACAAAGGTATTCCCAAGGGACAAGGAAATGGCCAGGGGAACTCTGGTGGAAACAACGGAAATGGGCATGGAACGGAGTCAGGAAGTTGCGAGCAGAGTTGTGACTATGGTGAGTTTGACTTTCCACCGGGTGAAAATGAACCGACCACCCGTATTGTATGGCATACCGATACGGTTGAAGAAAGCGCTGGCAACGGCTATGACAAGGTCTTCAGCACCGTTACTTATTCACTGACCGATCATGTTGAGGACTTGGAGCTTCTCGGCACACAAGCGATCGATGGTAGCGGTAATGCAATGGATAATGTTATTGCAGGTAACAGCGCGGCGAACATCCTAGACGGTGGTCTCGGAAATGATATCTTAATTGGTGGGGACGGTGATGATACATACGTGATCGATACGGCAGACGATACTATTGTCGAGTCAGCAGGCGGCGGTAATGACACGGTTCGTAGTCATGTTTCGTTTGAACTGACAGACGTATTGGAAAACCTGGAACTGGTAGGCGAGACCGCAATTGATGCGTTGGGTAACGACTTGGATAATCGGTTATCCGGTAACCATGCAGACAATAACCTCTACGGTCTTGCCGGCAATGACACGCTTCAGGGCGGTAAAGGTAACGATAGGCTTGAAGGCGGTGCCGGTGAGGATATCTATATCTTTAACATAGGAGATGGGTTAGATCGCATTGAAGACTCTCTCGGCGACAACCGTATTCATTTCGGCGAAGGGATTGATGTAGACAACCTTGTCGCGAGGATAGACGAGCTCGACGGTATGATCAGTGTGCATCTTCGCCTGCGAGATGATAATGGCAATGAAATGAATGATCAGGGGTTGGACTTTGAATATGCAGCAGGGACACTGAGTCCGATCTCGGCTTTGTTGCTTGCTGACGGGACTGAACTCTCGGTGAGTGATGTCGCTGTTGAGCAGCGACAAATCGACGGTAGCAAAAAGAGGGACAATATTGCCGGTACTCAGCATGATGATACGATTTATGCGGGCAATGGCAATGATATGGTTTCCGGAGGCTGGGGCAACGATAGTCTATACGGCGAAACCGGGCGAGACGAGATCAATGGCGAGGCTGGTGATGATCAATTGTTCGGTGGAAGTGGTGATGACGATCTATTCGGCGGTCATGGTGACGACGTATTGAACGGCGAAGCGGATGACGATCAACTTCATGGCGGTTGTGGTAACGATACACTTTATGGGGGAGGAGGCTCCGATGTATACCAATTCGGCAGAGGTGATGCGACTGATACCCTTGTCGAGGAGGGGGCCGGCATTGATGATTACGATAAGGTTCTGTTTGGTGCTCAAATTGAACAAGATCAATTGTGGTTTAGCCGCGTCGATGATGATCTGAGGATTAGCATCATCGGAACTGATGATCAGATTAGCATAGAAGACTGGTATGTTGGGGAGGAGCATCGAGTGGATGCCTTTGAAACTTCATCAGGAAGCCTTCTTCTTGAGAATCAGGTGGAACAACTGGTCAATGCAATGGCGGCATTTGCTCCTCCTGAAGCAGGGCAATTATCGCTGACCTCTGATTATCAGGAAGCCCTTGCACCAGTTATCGCTGCAAGCTGGGACATTTGGTGATTTAATTTTAACCTAAGGATTTAATTTAGGTGGGCAGTACAAGGATGTGCTGCCAATATCTCATAACTAAGGTGTTTTTTGCTTTCCACAGTATAAGGCAACAACACTGGAACAAGATGGCTGGAAGTATGAACTGACTTTCCAGTACTTAGATGATGAAGATCCGGTGCAGCAGATAGTGTTCTCCGAGATCAATTTCAGATGTGTTGATACCCTGTCCACTTGACGACAGTTAGTCCAGGTTAACCTGTAAAAAAACGAGTGATTCACAAAGCCTTTATCTTTTGAGGAAAAAATGAAAATTGCTATTTCAGGCAGTGCTTGTATTGGAAAAACAACACTCGCTAAACAGATCGCTGATACACTTGGATGCGCATATATTCCAGAACACTATGAAGTATTGTTTGACCAACCCAAAAAGTTTCAGAGCCCTCCCGAAGTGCTAGTTGAGCTGTTTAATATGGCGCTCAGTACAAAAGTTACAGAAGAGCGTAAACACGAAGCATTTATCTCTGATAGAAGTCCGATTGATTTGTTCAACCTGTGGATGTCGAGGAGATTGTGGAAAAGGGGTGAAGATACGCATAAGTTTCATAAACGGTGCCAGCATTATGCAAGTGGCTACGACTATGTTGTGCTCTTACCCTGGGGAGTGATTCCATTAACTCAAATGGAAGGTCCTCGTGAAGGACAACGGCGGATTATGAATCGCTGGGTCCAGAGTCACAACCATGCAAATATTGTTGGTTTGACAAGGCAATGGATTTTACCGGATAAGATAGTGGACATACCTAAGAGTGCCGGTAATCTGAATGAAAGAGCAAACTATCTTTATAAAGAGATTGGTCATTCTCGATGAAATATTTACAACTCCCCTTGGTGGTTACTTGCAGTAATCCTAGATAAACGCCGAATTATATGGCCCGCATTGCGAGCCATATTGATATTTTTCTAAAGCCCGGCATTCTCATTGTTAAAGTGCCGTGCATGAAAATGCAGGTGGTCATCAATAAAACTGGCAATAAAGTAGTAGCTATGGTCATAGCCCGGCTGCATTCTCAGCTCCAAGGGGTAATCGCTGCTTTGAGCAGAAGAAATCAGTGCCCCCGGCTTTAATTCACGCTCCAAAAACTCATCGCTGTCTCCTTGATCAACCAAAATAGGTAGTTTTACTTTGGCTTTAGCAAGCAATTCACTGGCATCGTATTGCCGCCAGGCATCAATGTTATCGCCAAGGTAAGCAGTAAGCGCTTTTTGACCCCAGGGGCAGTTGCTTGGATTGCTGATCGGGCTGAAGGCAGAAGCTGATCGGTAACGGCCAGGGTTACGCAGCGCAATCATCAGGGCACCATGGCCTCCCATTGAATGGCCACTGATGGCCCTAACATCAGTAACCGGAAAGTTTGATTCGATCAGGGTTGGCAATTCTTCCACAACATAGTCGTACATCTGGTAATGACGCTTCCAGGGAGACTCTGTCGCGTTGACATAAAAGCCAGCACCTAAACCGAGATCATAGGCACCATCGGGGCTATCGGCGACGCCTTCACCTCTGGGGCTGGTATCGGGAGCAACGATGGCGATTCCCAGCTCTGCTGCTAATCGCTGGGCTCCCGCTTTATGGATAAAATTCTCCTCATTACAGGTGAGTCCAGATAGCCAGTACAATACAGGCACAGGCGTTTCTGCTGTCGCTTGTGGTGGCAGATAGATGGCAAACTGCATGTTGCAGTTCAGGCTGTTTGAGTGATGACTGAATCGTTGCTGGTTTCCGTCGAAACTTTGATTGTTGGATAGGATTTCAAGGCTCATAGAAGGATTCCGTGCCGGTCGGTCTACAGTCGTTGGTTTGCCGTCCATGAGCATACTGTAGAAAGTGGAGGTGGAAAAGCGACCCAACAGGTAGAGCCGCTTTTTTGCGGATCAGCTTGCTCAAACTGAATTAGCATTTAGATTGCTAAGTCACTTTGGAGATTGCCAACCCACTTGGCTTATCGTCTTACTCAGGGTTATTTATCAAAGTGGATAACCGAGCGAATGCTCTTACCTTCGTGCATCAGGTCAAATGCTTCGTTGACTTGCTCCAATCCCATAGTATGGGTGATAAAGTCATCCAGTTTAAATTCACCCGCCATATAACGCTCGACATAATCAGGCAGCTCTGAACGGCCTTTAACACCACCAAACGCGGTACCACGCCATACACGGCCAGTTACCAACTGGAATGGACGGGTACTGATCTCTTGGCCAGCACCAGCAACACCAATGATTACGGACTCGCCCCAGCCTTTGTGGCAGCACTCAAGGGCTGAACGCATGGTGTGTACGTTACCGATGCACTCGAAGGAGTAATCAACACCACCATCAGTGAGCTCAACAATAACATCCTGAATAGGCTTATCGTAATTTTTTGGATTGACGCAGTCAGTGGCTCCTAACTTACGGGCCAATTCAAACTTATCTTCGTTGACATCAATTGCAATGATGCGACTGGCCTTGGCCATGGCGGCGCCGATGACAACAGACAAACCAATACCACCAAGTCCGAATACTGCAATGGTTGCACCTTCTTCTGCCTTGGCAGTATTCATCACCGCGCCCATTCCGGTAGTAACACCGCAGCCCAGTAGACAGACTTCTTCCAGGGGAGCTTCAGGGTTAACCTTGGCCAGAGATATTTCCGGCAAAACGGTGTATTCAGAAAATGTGGAGGTTCCCATATAGTGATAGATAGGCTCGCCGTCTTTAGAAAAACGAGTGGTGCCGTCCGGCATTAGACCCTTACCCTGAGTTTCGCGTATCTTCTGACAGAGGTTAGTCTTTCCTGACTTGCAGAATTTACACTCGCCACATTCGGGGGTGTAGAGAGGGATCACATGATCACCGACAGCCAGTCCTGTCACCCCTTCACCGAGCTGTTCAACGATACCGCCGCCTTCATGACCTAGAATACACGGAAAAATCCCTTCAGGATCGTCACCGGAAAGGGTAAACGCATCGGTATGGCAAACGCCGGTGGCCACCATTTTCACCAGGACTTCACCTGCCTTAGGTGGTGCCACATCTACCTCTTCGATTACCAGTGGTTGGCCTGGGCCCCAGGCTACAGCTGCCTTGGATTTAATCATGGTCTTCTCCTGCAATTGCATAAGTCGTCAGTTCCGTAAGCCGCTGACTTTAACAAGCCTTCGGTTACGGTGGAATATTTCAAACCGCCTATTGTGTTTGTTTCTCAATAAATAATAATCAGGGTAAAATGTAAAACATTATTACCTTATTGTAACAATCATTGTTCCAAGCTACTCGCCCTCAGATTTTCCAAGTAGAAAGTAAATAATAGTTAAGTATTAAGGATAGTAAACGTGTCACAGTGGGAAGGTGTTATCGAATTTGTCGCAGTGGCTGAGACTGAAAGTTTTACCGCTGCCGCAAAGCGTCTGGATACCTCTGTTGCCAATATCAGCCGGCAAGTCAGTGGACTGGAGCAACGGCTGGAGGCGAAACTGTTTTATCGTACGACTCGGCGAGTTTCGGTGACTGAGACCGGGCAATTATTCTATCAACACTGCCGGCCGCTGCTGGATGGATTGGAAGCTGCTGAAAACGCCATCACTCAGCTCCAGAGTAAACCCAGAGGCAAATTGAGAATGACGGCTCCAGTCTCTTATGGTGAGCGCTATATAGTGCCTTTGGTTAATGAGTTCCTGCAGTTACATGAGGAATTACAGGCTGAGATCCAACTGACCAACCAACCGGTTGGTCTGGTTGAGCAAGGGTTTGATCTGGCCATTCGTCTAGGCCGAGTTGAAGATTCCAGTCTGGTGGCCAAGCGGCTGGCGGACCGTACCCTCTATGTTTGTGGTTCGCCAGACTATTTGGCTGCTCAGGGTACACCGCAGGGGCTGGGGGATTTGCAGCAACACAGCTGTCTGCTGGGGAGTCTGGACTATTGGCGTTTTGAAGAGCAGGGAATGGAACGCAATATTCGGGTTAAAGGGCGGCTTAGCTGCAACAGCGGATATGCCTTGGTGGATGCTGCTCTCAAAGGATTGGGATTGATCCAGATACCGGACTATCACGTGCGTGGATACCTGGAATCAGGACAGTTAGTACAGGTTCTGGAACCCTATGTGCAACAGACGGAAGCGGTCTGGGCTCTTTATCCACAAAATCGTTACCTCTCGCCCAAGGTAAGAGGGCTGATTGATTATCTTAGTGAGCACCTCAGGAGTACGGACTAAGAACCTAGGAATTAGTCCATTGTGTTTTTGTGGGCTCTCAGAGCGATCCTATCTCTGTATTAACAATTATCTCTTTATTTTTAAACGGCCGCTGTACTCTCACTATTCTTTGCTATATTTAATTGGGTTTTATTAGGTGATGTTGATATTGATGGCCTTGATCTGCAGATCCTGCAACTAACAGGATGTTTGTTATATTGATAGGGCCTTATATAAGGTGATACTGTTTGAATCTTGCTGTTACTGGAGTTCAGCGCTGTTTTGATGCATTTTGATCACCTTCCTCAACAATGGGTAGCCTTTGAGGAAGAGAAGACCGGTTTCCTTGTTTTTAGGAGTTCTATTGAGCCATGGATCGACGCTATCTCAAATTTATTCCGTCCAGATCTGTTTGTGCTGATCTCCTCCCGTCTTCAAATTTTCGAACCCAGAAGCGTTACATAAAACTCCATTTAAACGCCATAGCAACAGATATGAAGCCTCTTTGGGACTGCTATTGGGTGACTTTGGATAATCAGGTGAGCTGAAAAATAACTCTATGAATAAAAAAATCTATTTTGTTTCCGGTTTACCGCGCAGTGGTTCAACGTTGCTGATGAACGTGCTTGGACAAAACCCTGATTTTTACGTAACACCCACATCGGGGATTCGCTCAACCATACTTGGTGTGCGTAACAGCTGGGATCAGAATCCTTCCTTTCGATCCTGGCCCAAGGTTCAAAGTGATACAGTCAAAAAAAATGTACTGACGGCTATGTTACAGGCGTCATTTTCCCATACTGAACGGCCCGTCTGTTTCGATAAAAGCCGAGGTTGGCTCGATAACCTGGAAATGGCTTCTGTGTTAGTTGGAGGGCGGGAAAACTTAAAAGTCTTAGTTACCGTCCGCGATATGCGGGATGTTCTGGCTTCTTTTGAAAAAGTTTATCGAAGTAATTCCGCAATGACACAATCACCTCAGGAAGTCGGTGACCCCATCAAATTTAAAACCGCTGTTGGTCGCATCAGTACCTGGATAGACGTTAATCAGCCAGTGGGGCAAGGCTTTAATTCCATTAATGATGCAGTCGTACGTGGTTGGTTGGATTGTTTGCATTTTGTTGAGTATGAAAAAATGACTCAAGATCCGGCCAGTTGTATTGATGGCATATATCGATTTTTGCAACAGCCGGGTTTTGTCCATGACTTTACTCGTGTTGAACAAATAACCCGTGAGGATGATAGAGCCTATGGCTTTGACTATTTGCACTCTATTCGAGCGCAGATATCTCCGCAGCCGCCGCAGTGGAGCAGGGTTTATAGTCAAAATATATTTGAAGACCCTATCTGGAAAGATATTGAAAAGATTTCCCAGTTTTGGCGCCAGTGGGCTTCAGCTCCTGCCAGAGACAACCTTTGATTTTGTTTATTGAGTCTTGTTTAGCCTTTTTTTGTTATTAAACAACGGAATCTTCAGGAATCATTATTATGCGACAGCCAGGATCTTCTGATACGCAAATGCCTTCGACAGTGAACATGGATGAAGCCAATAACATTGTTATTATTGATGGCAGCCTCGCCGACCCGGAGACTCTGGCCGCTGCTTCGGCCTCCGGCGCCGAAGTGTTTGTTATTGATGCTGATCGAAGTGGTGTAGAGCAAGTTAGCGAAATATTGTCGGGGCGGGAGAATGTAGATTCCCTTCATATCATGTCTCACGGTGGGAGTGGTTATGTCAGCCTTGGTTCTGATGTTATACAGGCCAATACACTAAGTTATTACTCTGAGCAGTTAAGTGGCTGGGGTGAAGCGCTTAGTGAATCTGCTGATCTGTTGCTCTATGGCTGTTATGTCGGTAATACGGATGATGGTGTTGCGCTGGTAAACGGTCTGGCTGATCTAACAGGGGCGGATATTGCCGCGTCGACAGATCTTACTGGTGCAGATGCAAAAGGAGGCGACTGGGAACTTGAATTGAAAACCGGTGCGATTGAGTCTTCGCTCATAGAAGCCTCTGGTTACCAAGGAACGCTGGCTACGTATACCGTACTAAATACCAACAACAGTGGTGCCGGCAGCCTTCGCCAGGCTATTCTCGATTCCAATGCCAGTGGTGGTGCGGATACGATCCAGTTTGCGACTACCGTCAGCGGTACGATTAACCTCACTTCTACACTCACTATCAGTGATGACCTGACAATTCTGGGGGCTGGTGCTGACAGAATTACCTTGGACGGCAGTGGAATTGGTGCAGGTAATATTATTGACGTCACAGGGGTGACTGAAAAAACGGCAGTATTAAAAGGTATGACTGTTGCCAATGCCGCAGCTGGCAAAGGCATCTATGTTTACGGTAATAACCTCAGCGTTGAACATTTAGTCGTCGACAACAACTCATCAGACGGAATTGACTTTAGCGGAGAACTCTTCGGCTACCGCAGCACATTGGGCGTTAGCCATAGCACAATATCTAACAACGATAATGGTATTGTTTCCTACTATCACTCAGGTACCACAATAGGCTATAGCACGATTACTGGGAATTCGACCACTTGGTATGGAGCCGGGGTTGTATTAAGTAATGAGTATGGTGCTTCTACTATTAACTACTCAACAATCACTGGTAACACCCAAAATAATGCAGGTGCCAGTGGTGGTGGCATGTATGTAATGGGAGGAAATACCAATGCTGTTACCGTTAACCACAGTGTGATTTCCGGTAATACAGCGACCAATATAGGGGGGATATCGGGTGACGGTGTTAACCTCTTCAGCTCTATTGTCGCTAATAACACCAACAACGGTGCCAATGTCCAGGGTGGAAATAACAGTGGCAGCAGTATCATTCAGGAAACCTTTGCGCTTGACGCCTTGGCCCAGAATGGCGGGCCGGTTCAGACCATATCCTTGCCTAATGGCAGCACTGCAATTGATGCGGGTCAAACGCTGGGACTGACTTATGATGCCAGAGGTTATTTACTGAGCAGTGGAGGCACACCTGATATCGGTGCCTATGAAAGTAATTCAACCTCTTTTACTTATATTGGATATTACTTTCCGTCTGATGATCATACGTCAGTAGATGGCAATACCAATCTGATTATGGATTTTGGCTCCGGCATGGCGTTGGCTGCAAATGCGGGCAACATTGTTATCAAGAAAACTTCTGATAACTCTATTGTTGAAACCATCGCTGCGACGGATGCAGGAAAAGTCTCCTTCAGCAATGGTGTGGTTACCATTAATCCTGCTACAGAACTCGTTGCATCTACCAGTTACTATGTTGAAATTGATGCGGGTGCATTTAGTGACGGTAATGGTGCAACGTTTGCGGGTATCTCTGGAGCAACGACCTGGAACTTCTCTGTTGATCCGAGCTGGGTGGCTACGAATACTGATCCCGTCATTGATTCTGCGACCTATAACGCCAGTACCGGTGTAGTGACCGTAACTGGCAGCAATTTTGAAGCGAAAACTGGAGCGCTAAACGACGTTGACGTTTCCAAGCTGACCTTTACCGGTGAAGGGGGAGATACTTATACCGTTACCAGTGCCAGTGACGTTGAAATCACCAGCACGACAGAATTCAGCTTTACCCTAAGCGGGGCTGATAAAACCAATGTAGATGGCCTGCTAAATAAAAATGGCACTAATTCAGATACCAGCAATACAACTTATAATCTAGCTGCTGCTGATGATTTTATAACCAACGTTACCGCTGGTGACACTGCTGATGCGACGGCTTCTATTACGGTTAGTGCGGTAGCTGTCCCTACTATCAGCTCTGCAACCTACGATATAAGCAGCGGTGCATTAGTGGTTACTGGAACCAACTTCGTCAATAAGAATGGTGCCACTAATGATGTGGACGTCACCAAGCTTACCCTAACCGGCGAAGGTGGTGCGACCTATACGCTTACCAGTACTAATGTTGAAATTACCTCTGCTACCGCATTTACAGTAACCCTTAATGCTATTGATGCTCTAAACACCAATAGTTTGTTAAATAAAGATGGTACCACTGCCGATTCCGGTACCACCTATAACCTCGCAGCTGCCGATAACTGGATGCAAGGTGCGGCTGCATCCACAGACATTGCGGATGCTACCGGCAACGGGATTACTGTTTCTAACTATACAGCGCCTACCGTTACATCAGCTACTTATGATTTTTCTAATGGACAGGTTGTCATAACTGGAACCAACTTTGTCCATGACAGTGGCGCAAATAACGATATAGACGCCTCTTTATTAACCTTTACTGGCGAGTCTGGGGCTACCTACACTCTCACAGATACTTCGGATGTAGAAATCACCTCAGCTACGGCTGCCACCATCAGCTTATCATCAACGGATCAGTTGCATGTTCAAGGGCTGATGAACAAAGACGGTACTGTCTCTGGTGATGCGACCACTTATAACCTGGCAGCAGTCGAAGACTGGATGGCGGGGTCTCCTGCCAGTATCAATGTGGCGGATTTAACCGCCAACGGCATTACCGTATCCAATGTGGCAACACCTACGGTTACTTCTGCTACCTATGACGTGGATACCGGGATTTTAGCCGTTACCGGGACTAATCTGTTTAAGAAGGTTGGTGCTGCTAATGATATTGATATATCGACAATTACACTGACCGGTGGTGCAGGCAACGCTACCTATACCCTGACCAGCGCTTCTGATGTGGAAATTACCTCAGCCACAGCTTTCTCTGTCACCCTGGCCGGGGCAGACAAGACCAGTGTTGATGCCCTTTTAGATCAAATTGGAACCAGTTCCAGTGGTGGCAGTACCTACAACATAGCGGTGGCTGATAATTGGTTGGCAGCTGCTGATTCCGCTACAGATATTGCTGATGCCACCAATGCTGTGACGGTATCTATAAATCCAAAAATTACTTCCTCAACCTATGATGCCAGTACCGGTGTGTTTGTTGTTACCGGCACTAATATTCAAGCCAATGGTGGTGGTTCTGATATAGATGCGTCTCTATTTACGTTTACCGGTGAAGGTGGAGCTACCTATACATTGACCGATACTGCAGATGTAGAGCGGGATTCGGTGAGCCAGTTCACTCTGACACTATCTGCTACCGATAAAGCGGCGATCAATCAAATATTCAATAAGGATGGAACAAGCTCCACCAGTTCTACCACTTATAATCTTGCTGCTGCGGATGACTGGGATACCAACGTCACTGCGGGTGATACTACAGACACTACCGGTAATGGAGTGACGGTCAGTAATGTGCCCGCTCCCTCCATTACCTCCGCTGCCTATGATGCCAGTACCGGATCGCTGGTCGTGACGGCTACCGATTTGGTTAAAGCCAGTGGTGCCGCTAACGATATTGATGTTTCGATGCTGACTTTTACCGGGGAAGGAGGGAGTAGCTATACTCTGACTGATTCCTCTGACGTGGAAATTACGTCTGGCAGCGCTTTTACCGTGACTCTTTCGGCCACAGACAGAGGAGCAGTCAACCAGATAGTCAATAAGAACGGGACGGCGTCAACAGATACCACTACCTACAATTTGGCGGCAGCAGAAGATTGGGCGACTGGCGCGGATGCGTCGGTTAATGTGGTGGATGCCACGGGCAATGCCATCACCGTCAGCAATGTTGCGACGCCGACGATTACCTCGACGACATATGATGCCTCTACTGGTATTTTGGTAGCGACAGGCACAGGCCTTTTGAAGAAATCCGGTGCAGCTAATGACATTGATGTGTCGATGCTTACTTTCGCGGGGGAGGGGGGGGCGACCTATACCCTGACTGATACCTCGGATGTGGAGATCACTTCCGGAACGAGTTTCACAGTGACTCTCTCGGCCACAGACAGAGGGGCAGTCAACCAGATTATCAATAAAGATGGAACGACCTCTACCGGTGGTAGCAGCTATAATCTGGCGGCAGCAGAGGATTGGGCTGCGGGGGCTGACGTTTCGGTTAACGTGGTTGATGCTACAGGTAATGGCGTTACGGCTTCTAATGTTGCTGCTCCGACCATCACCTCAGCTACTTACGATTACAACAGCAATACGATGCTGGTGACCGGGACTGGTTTTCTAGCCAAGTCAGGTGCGACCAATGATATCGATATTTCCAAATTTACCTTTACTGGCGAGGGGGGCGCGACCTATACCCTAACCAGTGCTAGTGATATCGAGATTACCTCCGGTACGGCTTTCTCTGTTACGCTTTCAGGGACTGATCTTGTCAATGTGGAGGCGTTGCTCAACAGCGATGGAACCAGTGCTGATGATTCGACCACCTATAATTTAGCTGCCGCAGAGGATTGGGCCGCAGGTGCTGACGCTGCTGTCAATGTGGTGGACACCACAGGCAACGGTATCACCGTATCCAACTATGCGGTGCCGACCTTGACCTCAGCCAGCTATGATTGGAGCACCGGACAACTGGTGCTGACCGGCACCAACTTTATTCCTACAAGCGGAGCCAGTAATGATGTGGATGCCTCGGCATTTAGCTTCACCGGAGAGGGTGGCGGTGGCTCCAGCTATACCCTCACCGATTCCGCCGATGTGGAGATCACCTCCGCCACCACAGCCACTCTGATACTGTCAGCCACCGACCAGCTTCATATTCATGGCTTGCTTAATAAAAATGGAACCACCTCCGACGACTCCACCACCTACAACCTGGCTGCCGCCGAAGACTGGATGACCGGCGCTCCCAGCGCCAATACGGTGGCGGATTTAACCGGCAATGGGATCACCGTTTCCAACGTCGCCGCCCCCGCGGTCACCTCGGCCGGCTATGACTCGGATACTGGTGTGCTGACTGTGACTGGCACCAATTTGTTCAAGAACGATGGCGCCAACAACGATATTGATATCTCCACCATTACCCTCACTGGTGGCGCGGGCAATGCCACCTATACCCTGACCAGTACTTCGGATGTGGAAATCACCTCAGCCACGTCCTTCTCCGTCACGCTGGCCGGGGTTGATAAAACCAATGTTGATGCCTTGCTGGATCAGCTGGGTACCAGCTCCAGCGGCGGTAGTACCTATAACATTGCGATGGCCGATAACTGGCTGACGGCTGCCGACTCGGCAACCGATATTTCTGATGCGACCAATGCAGTGACCGTGACCATCAGTCCAAAGATCACTTCATCAACCTACGATGCAACCACCGGGGTGTTGGTGGTCACTGGGACGAATATTCAGGCGAATGGCGGTGGTTCTGACATTGATGCCTCTCTTTTCACTGTTACCGGAGAGGGCGGGGCAACCTATACCCTGACCGATACTGCTGATGTGGAACGGGATTCGGTTAATCAGTTTACCCTGACCCTGTCCGCAACTGACAAGGCTGCGGTTAATCAAATCATTAATAAGGATGGTACCGCCTCAACCGATGCCACCAGCTATAACCTGGCAGCAGCGGATGATTGGGATACCAATGTCACCAGTGGTGATACCGCCGATACTACTGGCAACGGGATCACCGTAAGCAATGTAGTTGCTCCCACAATCACCTCATCTACTTATGATGCCAGTACCGGTATCTTGGTGGTGACCGGGGCCAACCTGCTTAGCGCAAGTGGTGCTGCCAATGATATTGATGTGTCCATGCTGACGTTGACCGGCGAAGGGGGCAGTACCTATACCCTGACCGATTCTTCCGATGTGGATATCACTTCCGCCAGTGCCTTTACCCTGACTCTCTCCGCCACGGATAAGGCAGCCATCAGCCAGATGATCAATAAGAACGGCACCAGTTCCACCAGTGCCACCACTTATAACCTGGCGGCGGCTGAAGACTGGGCGGCCGGGGCCGATTCTGCTGCCAATGTGGCAGATACCACAGGTAACGGAGTCACCGTCTCCAACGTTGCAGCTCCAGTGATTACCAGCGCCACCTATGACTTTGTCACCGGTACCCTGGCAGTCACCGGAACCGGTTTCTTGCAACTGAGCGGGGCCGCTAACGATATTGATGTCTCCCTGTTAACCCTTACGGGTGAA
>NZ_MIEQ01000030.1 GCF_001968815.1 Motiliproteus sp. MSK22-1
CATTCTCTGGTGAACCTTGAGAAACCAAAAGCTAAAGAATGAGGGTGTCGAATGACACCGTGATGACTTTACCTTTTGTTTTCTTACAAACAGCGGTAACACGCTTGGAAAACACGCTCTTTAACAATGTGGATTTGTGATTGAAGTAAAGTTGAAATTTAAGTTCAATTTTTTGAAGTTCGATCAAGCGAAATAATATCTGGCGAGCTCTTATGATCGTAATACGATAAGAGCAAGTGTTAGCAGAATCAACTCCGGTTGAAGCTGCTGACAAACGTCTTTTCACTTAACCCGTGGAAAGACAGTGTCGTACAGTCTGCGATCGCTATAACATCAAGCCGGTGTGCAAACACCGTTTTGGGTTATATGGTCAAGTGACTAAGCGTGCACGGTGGATGCCTAGGCAGTCAGAGGCGATGAAGGACGTTGTAACCTGCGATAAGGTTCGGGGAGGTGGTAAACAACCTGTGATCCGGACATTTCCGAATGGGGAAACCCACCCAGTGTAAGCTGGGTATCCTGCGGGGAATACATAGCCGCAGGAGGCGAACCCGGGGAACTGAAACATCTAAGTACCCGGAGGAAAAGAAATCAACCGAGATTCCCCTAGTAGCGGCGAGCGAACGGGGAGTAGCCCTTAAGCTTTTAGCGTTTTAACAGAACACTCTGGAAAGTGTGGCCATAGTGGGTGATAGCCCCGTATGTGAAAAGGCGCT
>NZ_MIEQ01000031.1 GCF_001968815.1 Motiliproteus sp. MSK22-1
CCTGGAACGATCAGCCCTCCTGATCAAAAGCTGTTGTTGGGTTACGTTGCGCTAACCCAACTTACCCTTGGCTTTAGCTGAGTCCTAGTTTACAGAAAACCGACTACCCTAGAATAACAAACCCACCCAATCAAGGTGGGTTCCTCAATCGCTTACACTATAACCGTTCCTCGAACCCCAATGGGGGCTTACCCCATCAGTCATGGGATTTACCTTCAGGGCAGAACGCATTCAATGGCACCCGAAAACGTTGCTGAAATTTAAGCAGCAGGTTCGGCGTTTAACCAACCGAAACTAGGGCGTGTCGATCAAATATCAGTTCTTCAAAACCAGCCAGTTTATACGAGGCTGGATCAATTACTTTGGTATCGCTAACAGGCTTCACTATCCTAAGTGAAGCGCCCTGTGCGGACCCGCATGCAGGGTGTTGTTGGGGCCGGAGGTTAGAGACCTCCGGCTACCCGATTATATATTTTATTTTTTCCGTTGAACCAAGCTAAACCAGTTACCAGAGTTGTCTATGCCCATAGCTTCGACGCCATAAAGCTGTTCTGCAGGTGGCTGGATAAATTCCACTCCTTTAGCCACAAGCTCTTCGTACGTTTTTTGGCAATTTTCAGTTTCGAAAACGCCCGCTCCAAATGCGCCTTCTTCGATTAAACTTCGTATTTTTTCGGCAGAGTCTTTGGTGAACATCGGTCCCTCTTTTGGCTCTGCCAATACCAGCTGAAGTTGTGAGTTAGATTTCGGATATACAGTTAGCCATCGAAAACCTCCTTCCACTTTCATGTCATCACCGACCTCGAAACCGAGCTTGTTTTTGTAAAAATCAAGAGCTTCGTCCTGATTAAGTACATATATTGTTGAATGCGCTATGGATGTGATCATCTATATATTCCCAGTTGTTAATTCATCTTTATTTTATAGAAATAATCAAAATGATATTTCTCCAATATTGCTCAATTAGCCAATTTTCCCAAAAAATGGTAGGCATAACATGCCGGTATAGCCTGCGAGGGAAAACGGTATGCTTCAGTAGACAAAGCCCAAAGCTTACGACGATATAAAGTAGGTGCCATACCAACTTGTTTTAAAAACAATGAAGAAAAGCTACCAAGACTTATGTAGCCCACTTTCTCGCAAATTTCTGAGACACTAAAATTTTCCGTAATAAGCATTTTCTTAGCTTTTTCGACTCTAAGCCTAATCAAGAATTCGTTCGGCGTTTCTCCATAAGTATCCTTGAAAACACGCAAAAAATGATAAGGGGACATATTTGAATACTTTGCTATACTGGATAAGCTGAGCGGTGCTTGATAATTATCAGCAATATAATCCCTGCCAGCATTCAACCTTTTAAAATTATAATTTGTAGCCATAAAATATACTTCTTGATCCACGTAAAATATAACGCTTAATTAACAGGAAAAAATTGTTGGCTAAAATAGACTACGAAGGAGCAAAAGCCAACTGTTTTTGTCCTTGTTTAATTTCTTGTTAGGCTTTTATAAGCTCGGAACAAGGCAGACCGTTTAGGTGACTATTTATTAAATGGTTAATCCTCTCTTTTAACCACTCAGGACCAAAATCAGCAATATCGTTATGTTTTGCCTTAGGAATATTAACGACGCAACTTCCATACTTTTCTTGTTCAATTTCTGTCGGCAATACACCTTTATCTGCTGGGAAGTCACTAGCCCGAATAGATAGTATTTGGAAGTCACCACTACGAGGTAAAGGAACACGCCTATGATCAAGTGTTATGATTTTTTGAATATAGCTCTTATTTTCATTTCCTAACCACGCTGAAATATCTCCACCATTAGAGTGACCGATTAGTATCAGTTTTTCAAAGTCGTACTTATTAAAGCGCTTACTCAAGGAGCCTTTTAAGAAATCTAATGTTTTTGCACCACGACTCCAGTTTTCACTTCGTGTTTCATATAAATTACCTGAAACAGATAAAGCTGGATCACTTGGCAGCTCATGACCTATTGCAATGACAAGGTAACCAAGTTGGTTAAATTGCTTAGATAGGAAAGTATATTTTGTATGTGATACCCCATATCCAGCACTTAAAAAGGCAACTGGACACTTTAATTTAGTAGAGCATGGCTCGATATTATCAGGGAAAGTAATTTCTACTGGAATAGTTCTATCTCTGGCTTCATCATAAATGTTTTCTGCATTTACGCTATTCACCCAACACGTAATTATGATTACGATTCCTTTTAGATAACTCATAACTCTCCTGAAAGCCTAACGAGGCTGTCGGATTAGGATCTTTGAAAAACATAATTCCAACTTATCCATTACCTCACCTCTTTGATTTAACTTTTGGCATATGATCAGCGTTTATTCTTGAACTGATCATAACTGTTCCCATTTCACCTTATCGCGTTCAGGAGATACTTAAGGGGCTTCTTATACGAAGTCCTTCAGTCACTTATTATCGATTACCCTGTCTCGCAATCTTCTCTATATTGTGCACCATACAGAACATCAGCCACTGAGCATTAACCTTGCCTTCTCCTCTCAAGGTAAAGCGTTTGAGCCCCTTGTTGGCTTCCAGGTTCCAAACACCGGTTCTACCGTTCCTAGTCGTTGACTGTAGATATGCCGCCCCATCGGACTATCTATCTTCTCTTTCATACGATCTATATAACTGCTTTCCTTGTGCTCGCTCCTGTCGAAGAATGCCACTTGGCGGCCTTCTTTTTGATTGGGATCTCGTAAACACTGAGCCTTTAAAGGACAGACTCGACAGTATTTTCGATAACCCTGGAAGCCGGTTGCTTTTCGGCCGTTTATTCGACCATCCTCCATTCGGCACCACATCGAGTTGCCTGCTGGACAGCGGCAAGTCCCCGCCACAGGATCATAATCAAAGTCGCTCAGTGCAAAGCGTTTCGAATGCTTATACCCTCGTTCTGCTTGTCGTTTTTCCTGTTCTTCCTGATAAGTGATCGAGTCGATAAAACGCGGGTCGCGTTTTCGGAACTGATTGTCAGCGATATAACTGTCGATGCCCATCCGACTCAACCTTTTCATATTATCTTCACTGTGAAAGCCACTATCTGCAGTGATTTTTGTTGATTGCAGAATACCCTCATTCTTCTCGCTGATTTGATATAGTTGACGTTTAATTCCCAGCAGCATAGGCACCAGTGCATGCTGCTCCGGGCCTTCACCGTATGCGTGAGCATGAACAATGACTTGGTGCTTGCTATCAACAGCTGCAATACCGTTGTAACCCTGAATCACACCTTTTGACGTCTTCATACTCGCGCTGTCTGGGTCGGTTATATTGTTCTTAATAGCTTTAGCTCGTTTACCGCGACCGATCCGTTCTGGTTCGGTCGCCAAGTGCTTTTTTATCTTGGCACTGGCCTGTTCCAGTTTTTCGATCTGTGCCTCTTGCCGTTCTCGAATTTTCGGTTCGACCCGCTGATCCTGCGAACGATGAGCCACTAACATTCGTTCCACTGCTCGATCTATCTTACGTTGCTTACGGGTGAGTTCAGCGTGGGTTTCACTCCACTCCTTCGAGGCATTGGAGGGTAACTTGCAACCGTCGATGGCAAACATCTCACGACCAATCAATCCCATCTGATTACAGACCATCAGCACATGGGTAAACAGTGGGGCTATCCCCTCATCCATTCGAGTGACGAAGTCAGCAATGGTACTGTGATGAGGCTGACTGTCAGCAGAAAGTGCCATAAAAAGCACATTCTCGCGGCACGCCTGAGCAATACCTCGACTGGACGTGATGCCTCTTGAATAGGCAAATAAGACGATCTTTAGCAGTATGGCTGGGTCATAAGCAGGCGCACCGTTGATATCATTACGATAGCGCTGCTCGAAGATACTCAGATCAAGATCATTATCAACGACATGATTGAGGGTATATTCAAACGTACCGGACTGGATTTGATCTGCAAACCGTAATGGAATCATTTTAGTCTGATTGTAATCGTAGTGTTTAAAGCGCGCCATCCCTTGCCCTATCTGCGGTTAAATTCTTTTCGTCGAGTTTAGCGAGAATGAACTCCATTCGCCAGGGGCTGGAGGACTTTTCCGACAGCCTCAACGCCGCAATAACGGGACGGAGCGCGTAGCGCGGAGTTCCGAGCCTGCAGGGCTGAAGTTGAACGCTTTGTTATAAGCTTTTCTCGATTTCTTTGCCATGCCATAGACGCAAAATATGGATTTCTTCGCCAGCTAAAAGATATCGGACGGTGTATGAGCCTATGAATAAATCTCTAATAATTGAAGGGTCTGGCGCTCGACTAACCTGGATACCCATTTTGGGGAAAATATTTAACTTATTAATACCCTCTAGTAGCTCACCGGCCACACGCTGGGCTGCGTATGGATTCTTTTCTGAAATGAACGAGCGCAATCGATTTAGGTCATCAACTGCTTCTGGTGTATAGAGGATATTCATTATTTCGGTGGGGCCTTTTCATCCTTGGACCCCCAGCTCTGAAGCCAGTTTTCGATTTCATTTCCATCGATCGATTTGCCTGACTTCACTGAGTCCAGTGCTTGGAGAGTATCTGTCCAGCGTGATTCCTCCATGGCTTGGCGCGCAACAAACTCTTTAACCGCTTGGTTAATAAGATAGTTTTTGCTTCGATCAAGTTTTGCAGATAAGTTTTCTAGAGGCGCTTCGACCTCCTGGCTCAGGCGAACACTTGTAACGCTCATGGTAGCCCTCTCCTCATTTGTGTAATCACATGTAATACATATTACTACATCTCTTGCAGGTTGGCGAACAGCTTATAACGAGGCTGTCGGATTAGGATCTTTGAAAAACATAATTCCAACTTATCCATTACCTCACCTCTTTGATTTAACTTTTGGCATATGATCAGCGTTTATTCTTGAACTGATCATAACTGTTCCCATTTCACCTTATCGCGTTCAGGAGACACTTAAGGGGCTTCTTATACGAAGTCCTTCAGTCACTTATTATCGGTTACCCTGTCTCGCAATCTTCTCTATATTGTGCACCATACAGAACATCAGCCACTGAGCATTAACCTTGCCTTCTCCTCTCAAGGTAAAGCGTTTGAGCCCCTTGTTGGCTTCCAGGTTTCCAAACACCGGTTCTACCGTTCCTAGTCGTTGACTGTAGATATGCCGCCCCATCGGACTATCTATCTTCTCTTTCATACGATCTATATAACTGCTTTCCTTGTGCTCGCTCCTGTCGAAGAATGTCACTTGGCGGCCTTCTTTTTGATTGGGATTTCGTAAACACTGAGCCTTTAAAGGACAGACTCGACAGTATTTTCGATAACCCTGGAAGCCGGTTGCTTTTCGGCCGTTTATTCGACCATCCTCCATTCGGCACAACGTCTACTTAAGCTGATTAAACACTATCTTCGAGCTGGGTTTATCGATAACCAGTTCTTTAGTGAAAGTCGTGAAGGTGTGCCTCAGGGGGGACCATTATCCCCACTTCTGGCTAACACCATTCTCGACCCCCTGGACAAGGAACTTGAAAAACGAGGACATAAGTTCGCCCGCTATGCCGATGATTTTACGATCTTGGTGAAAAGTCGACGAGCTGGCGAACGTGTGCTTCGCAGCATCAGCAACTACCTGCAAAACCGCTTGAAACTGGTCGTTAACACGGCCAAAAGTCGCGTTGTTAAAACCACTGAAAGCAAATTTCTGGGATTTACCTTCCGGGCAGGACGCATTCAATGGCACCCGAAAACGTTGTCGAGATTTAAGCAACAAGTTCGGCGTTTAACAAA
>NZ_MIEQ01000032.1 GCF_001968815.1 Motiliproteus sp. MSK22-1
ACCCTGGAACGATCAGCCCTCCTGATCAAAAGCTGTTGTTGGGTTACGTTGCGCTAACCCAACTTACCCTTGGCTTTAGCTGAGTCCTAGTTTACAGAAAACCGACTACCCTAGAATAACAAACCCACCCAATCAAGGTGGGTTCCTCAATCGCTTACCACTGGTCTAACTACTCTATGAAAATGAAATAATGAGCAGTCAGCAGCATTAATGAAATCCCAGTAAAGGTGTAAAGCCAGAAAAAGAGAGCTGCTAGAGCACGATCGAAGACACTTGTATGTTCACGGAGTAAGTCGGCATTGGCAAACATTGCTGACAAATAGCTCTCCTTGAACCTGTCTGTCAGTGCTTTAGGTAACGCCAGTGCTTGAGCGACATTTAGTATGTCCCAGCCACTGGCAAGCTCCAGTCCTAATTGATCTTTGGTTCTTTGATTCTTCCTCAGCTTCCTAACCGTTATTTGGCCAAAGGCTACAAATAGTATGCAGGTTAAAAAGAGTGCAGCTAGTACAACGCCCCAAAGAGGACCTACTACTTCCATAGATAATTAATCCATTCCAATAGTGGATCGTAAGCCCAATCAGCAGCTTTTTTAGCTGCATAATCAGTTCCCATAGAAGCGCCTGCGGCTACTGTTAGAATTACTGCACCTGTACCGATAAGATATACCCAGCCGACAGGTGTAGTAAGAGCTAGCAATGCTAGACCTGCATTTACTACCTGGGTCCCTACAAGCGCCCCTGCAGCAAAACCGCTAGCTTCGACAAACATCTTCTTCTCCCAGTTACCACCGGCCTTATAGGTATTGCGAATATCACCGACACGACTAGTAAAATCTATAGCTGCAAGCCCAGTACCCAATATTTTGGTGTACTTTGAGAGCTTAACGAGGTTGTGAGCTTCGATCTGGCTAGTAAAGTTCAATTTTGCAACGGAGCGCCCGCTTTCCGCGATATTTTTAGCGCGTGTCATGTTGGCTAGTGGGTGGCCTTTTCTAATCTTCTTCCCAGCGGTGACTAGTTCGATCTCTAGTTGAAACATTCGATTCATTTTCTCGTAGGCCCGTTGCATTCTGACCTCGCTCATTTGTCGACCACCACGATAACTCACTGCTTGCTTGTGTTGCATCACAGAGTTTTCAAAAGCTTTCACAGCATCTGCAAATGCACCAACACGGCCTCCATAGACAGAGGTAGCAGCACCCATACCAGCAGTACTGTATGGGTTGCTAATAGTAGACATCACTTGAGCCATAGCGACAGTTCTGTCTTCCCCAAACTCTGACACTAGGCCCATCAGGTTCTTAGCAGAAGACTGTGGCATAGAGGCTAGCGGGTTGATTATTCCTCGGTCTTGGGGTCTGGAGTAGTCACCGACCAAATAGGGTGTATAGGGGGATAACGTAGTCGGTATCTCGCAAGTGACGGTTTGTATGCTCTCAGTCGACAGGAGGTCACACAGGTGGTTTAGAGAAGAGATAGGTGTAGGTTTTTCACACATCAAGGCAGTAGCCATGCAAAGTTCCTTTTAAGTAGATTCCAATGAGCGGCGTGATGTTACAGGATGCTGCCATTGATGTCTTGCGCTTTTCTCCCTTGTGTTGGTACGGAAACTGGTACAGAATCGTGACCTCAAGTTGTGTGTGCGTAGCTTGGTGTTAACGAAGGTTAGAATCTTTGGCGACAAATTATTGGTGAGAAAGTTCTGGGTGGAAGCCTGTTCTTGACAGAACACTCTTCAATTTTATTTTTAGTTTCTGGATATCTGAACACTTTGTGTATCTGCATCTGCCGACCAAAAAGTAAGTAGTCTCAATCGGTAAGTGATCCAGCTGGCCGCACAGGGATTTGTAAGTGTTGTTGGATGTTAGCGCTAAGTTGGTTCGGACTCGGCCAAAGCGCGAGTTTTTATCTTTTTTGGTGCCCGGGTTGTAGTCGGCCTGTCCATCATAGTTTTCATCTTGCTATCTTTTGGCGTTCTCTTCAGATCTGATCCTTTAGTTCAATCCTATTGATTTCAATACCCTTTATTCTGGCGCTTTGTTTGAGCGTCGGGAGCATCATGTGTGCCGCTAATAGAAGGAAGGTTTAGTTGATCTGAGACCACTGTTGTCGGTGGGGGGAAGTGGTTAATAATTGCAAATGTTGTGCTATAGTGGGTATAAGTGGGTAAAAGTGGATATTTTTGGATTTGAGTGGTTAAAACGATTTTTTTAGATCGCAGATCCAGGCTTGTCTTTGGCGTGATTTGTAATTCATAGGTTGTTAAGCAAGGAATGAGTAACAACCTTTATTTAGGCAGGTGGTATGTTTCGAGGGATCAATCCTATCAATCTTGATGCAAAGGGACGTATGGCGATGCCGATGCGTTACCGGGAGCATATTGCCACGACCTGTGAAGGTCGGATGGTGGCGACGATTGATACTGATTCCCGTTGCTTACTGATGTACACCCAGCCTGAATGGGATGTGATTCAAAGCAAGATTGAGCAGCTGTCCAGTTTTAACCCGGTTACTCGTAGAATCCAGCGCTTGCTCATTGGTCACGCTACGGACTTGGAATTAGATGGGAACGGCCGATTGTTGCTACCTGCGACTCTTCGGGAGTATGCCTGTCTTGAGAAGAAAATCGTGTTACTGGGGCAGGGTAAAAAGTTTGAAATTTGGAGTGAAGATCAATGGCTGCAAACTCGTGATGCCTATCTTGATGAAGGGCAGGATGACGGCGTGATTCCTGAAGAACTGCAGTCGTTGTCACTATAGGGGGCGGTAGAATGAGTGAAAACTTTAAGCACATCACTGTTCTGCTGAATGAAGCAGTTGATCAGCTAATGGTCGACCCAGATGGCTTCTATGTGGATGGTACCTTTGGTCGTGGGGGGCATTCGCGCATGTTGCTTTCTAAACTGGGGGCGCAGGGGCAACTGCTGGGCATTGATAAGGACCCTCAGGCGATATTAGGAGGAGAACAGTTAGGTTCCGAAGACTCTCGGTTTTCGATCGCTCATGGGTCTTTTGCGGAAATGGAAACTCTGGTTCGGGAAAAATCCATGGCCGGAAAAGTTGATGGTGTGCTGTTAGATCTGGGGGTTTCATCGCCACAACTTGATGATGCCAGCCGGGGATTCAGCTTTCTCAATGATGGCCCCCTGGACATGAGAATGAATCCAGAAGTAGGTGAAAGTGCCGCTGAGTGGCTTGCACGGGCTAGCGAGAAAGAAATTGCGGATGTGCTGTTTACCTATGGAGAAGAGCGCTTTGGCCGTCGTATGGCGCGGGCGATTGTTCATGAGCGTGAGCTTAAGCCGATCGAGACAACACAGCGTTTATCGGAGATTGTTGCGGCAGCGAATCCAAAATGGGAAAGAGGTAAAAATCCAGCCACAAGAGCTTTTCAGGGGATTCGGATTCATATCAATCACGAGCTGGATGATCTTACGGCGTGTCTTGATCAGGCTTTAGAAGTATTGAGGGTCGGAGGTCGTCTCGTGGTGATCAGTTTTCACTCGTTAGAAGATCGAATTGTGAAGCGTTTTATACGCAAACATGTACGTGGCGATGAGATTCCAAAAGATTTACCTGTTCCGCAGTCGATGTTGAATCAGCGTCTTAAAGCGATAGGAAAGCCCGTTAAAGCGAGCGATGAAGAAGTAGAAAATAATGTTCGCTCACGCAGTGCAATTATGCGTGTTGCTGAAAAGTTAGCCTGATATACGTTTACCAGGTGAATTTACCAGGCAAAGATAATGGTTAGTCAAAATGCAACGATTGATGAAGGGGGAAACGGTGGGATTCCAGCAGCTTGGAGAAGGGGCGCTGTTGGGATCCTGACCGTTTTTGTGGTTGTTACCGCGTTAGCCGTTATTTACAGCGCATTTCTGTATCGGCAGTTGTTTAACGAACAGCAGCAACTGACCCAGTTGCGGGATGGTTTACAGGTTGAATGGGGCCAGTTGTTATTGGAACAAAGCTCTCTTGCAGCCCACAGTCGAATTGAAACGGTAGTCACTAAAAAGTTGGAGATGTACGTTCCAGAGCCGAATGAAATAGTAGTGGTGAGACAATGAGTAAGGAATCACCAATTCAAATTTATAAGCCGGGCGGTGCGAACAGCCTGAGTCAGGTCGAGGCTCAGGGGAACGTTGCTCTGGGGCCTGTCTATACCTGGCGTTTTCGTCTGGTATTGATTCTGCTGCTGTGTTTGGCCAGCGTTGTAATTGCTCGCATTGTTTATCTGCACTTGCTGGAAGATGAATTCCTGCAGGGACAGGGTGATGCCCGTAGCCTTAGAACTACCAGTATACCCGCACACCGTGGAATGATCCTGGATCGAAACGGCGAACCTCTTGCCGTCAGTGCGCCGGTTGAAAGTATCTGGCTTAATCCTCAGGAGTTCAGCCCGCAGGCTGATGATCTGAAGAAGTTGGCTAAAGCGGTTGGAATCAAAGAGCGCAAGCTTAAAGCGCTGGTGAAGCGTAGCCATAAAAAGCAGTTTCTTTACCTTAAGCGTCATATGACGCCTTCCCAGGCTGCTCAGGTATTGGATTTGAATCTGCAAGGTGTTTACGCCGACAACGAATATAAGCGCTATTACCCAGCAGCAGAGGTAGCGACGCATCTGGTTGGTTTCACTGATGTGGATGGTTTAGGACAGGAGGGTATGGAGCTTGCCTATAACGACTGGCTTAAAGGAGAGCCCGGCAAGAAGCGTGTGTTGAAGGATCGACTGGGACGAACGATTAAGGATATTCAGGCACTTAGTGCTGCTAACCCGGGCAGGGATTTGGCCTTAAGTATTGATCTTCGAGTGCAATACCTTGCTTATCGTGAATTGAAAGCGGCGGTCCAGGCGCACAGAGCCAAATCTGGATCTGCAGTGGTTGTTGATGTGCGGACCGGGGAAGTGCTGGCGATGGTTAACCAGCCTTCCTATAACCCGAATAACAGAAAGCGTATGAAAGTTGCTCATTTGCGTAATCGAGCAACGACAGATGTGTTTGAACCCGGGTCTACAGTTAAGCCTCTGACCGTCGCTGCGGCCTTGGCCAGCGGTAAGTACCGACCGGACACACAGGTGGATACCAGCCCGGGTTATGTGCGGGTTAAAGGAAAAACTATTCGCGATCACCGTAATTACGGAATTCTGGACCTGACTCGCATCATTACCAAGTCCAGTAACGTCGGGGTCACTAAACTGGCCCTGAGTCTTCATGAGGATACCGTAAGAAATCTGTTTTTTAATGCGGGCTTGGGACAGAGTACCGGATCAGGTTTTCCAGGTGAACGTACAGGAAGCTTACCGCACTATCCGGCTAAGAGATTGCTTGAGCGAGCAACCATGTCTTATGGCTATGGGTTGGCAGTGACTCCTTTGCAGTTAGCCCAGGCTTACACCACCTTGGCTTCCGGTGGAATCAAGTACCCATTGTCATTGATGAAGCTGGAAGGAGAGGCCGTTGGGGATCGTGTGATGCCAGAAAAAGTAGCCCGGCAAGTAGTGAAAATGATGGAAACGGTTATCCAGGCAGGCGGTACCGGACGGCGGGCAAAAGTTCCATCGTTTCGTGTGGCAGGTAAAACCGGAACCTCTCATAAAGTGGGTAGCCAGGGCTACTCAGATGACCAGTATGTTGCTGTTTTTGCGGGTCTTGCGCCAGCCAGCAATCCCCGTTATGTCACTGTTGTCATGATTGATGACCCTCAGGGTGAAGAGTACTACGGAGGGGAGGTGGCAGCTCCGGTATTTTCCAGAGTGATGGCGGGTACTTTGAGACTGATGAACGTGGCACCAGACATACTGCCACCTTCCCTGGAACAACAAATGGCCTGGAACTGAGATGATTGAACCTGTTGACCAAATGATGCTCGCAGAACTGCTGCCGGAAATGGCTGAACAGTTGAGTCGTCTCGGCCTGCAGAATGTCAGCTGTACTGGTTTGACTATTGATAGTCGTCGAGTTCAGAAAGGTGATTTGTTTTTAGCCTGTAAAGGTGAACAGTTTAACGGGTTGGATTTTGTGCCGGGTGCTATTGAGAAAGGTGCAGTTGCGATACTAATCAATAGTGAACAGGACCTTCAGTGCAATGATAAACAGGTACCGGTTATTGCGGTCGACCGGCTTGAACAGCGTTTATCTGAGCTAGGTAATCGTTTTTACCATAAGCCTTCTGAACAGTTGCATATGATCGGTATTACAGGGACTAACGGTAAGACTTCCTGTAGCCACTTTGTTGCTCAGGCTCTCGATTTACTCTCCAGTAAAAGTGCTGTTATTGGCACCAATGGTTATGGATTTCTCAGCAGTCTGGATACTGCAAGCCATACTACGCCTGATGCGCTTTACCTGCAGCGAATGTTCTCTGATTTGCATCGGCAAGGTGCAGAGAACCTGGTGATGGAGGTTTCTTCCCATGCCCTTGATCAGCGCCGAGTGTCCGGGGTTTCTTTTGATCAGGCTGTTTTTACCAATTTGACTCGAGATCATCTGGATTATCACGGGGATATGGAAGGGTACGGGGCTGCTAAGGCAAAGCTGTTTACGGATTACGGTATCAGTAAAGCGATCATCAACCTCGACGATCCCTTCGCCGACAAACTCCTGCGGCTTATTCCAAAAACGGTCGAAATCACTGGCTACAGTCTTGGGGAATCTGCAATTGATAAAGTGAATGCAGAGACAGGTTCCAGCCAGAAGAAAATGATTAATCAGATATGGGTTTCTCAAAGCTCTCTCGGACCGCAAGGCATAGAGGTCTCCCTACAGACTTCATTAGGCCAGATCAGTTTTAAGACATCGATCATTGGGGCATTCAACCTTTCCAATCTGATGGCGACCTTGGCTGTCCTCATCGGGAGAGGGTTTCAGCTGGATCAGCTGTCCCAGATCATGGCCAGGTTACAGGGTGTTGCAGGAAGAATGGAATCTGTCGCTGACGGTCAGGGGCGACTTATTGTCGTTGATTACGCTCATACACCGGATGCGTTGGAGAAGGCGCTTGTTGCTTTACGAAGCCACTGTGATGGTCAACTCTGGTGTGTGTTTGGTTGTGGAGGTGATCGAGATACGGGTAAACGAACCGAGATGGCCGCAATAGCTGAACGGTTGTCTGATTGTCCAGTCGTCACCAGTGATAATCCGCGAACTGAAAATCCAGAGCTCATTATTGAAGATATTCTGGATGGTTTTACATCGACCGAAGGTGTCATTGTAGAGGCGGATCGGGCCAAGGCTATCGCGCTGACATTGCTGAAAGCGAAGGCCGGAGATGTTGTGTTGATCGCTGGAAAAGGGCATGAGAACTATCAGGAAATCTGCGGTATCCGGCACCCATTCAGTGATGTTGATATGATCCGGTCGTGTCAGAGAGTGGGCGGTACTGTTAATTCAGACTGTTCAGGAAAAAAGGAGGCCAGTGGTGTATAGAGCTTTCCGCCTTGAGGAACTAAAGAAACCGCTGTCCGCTTCAGGACTGGGGGATGATGCTCAATTTGATCGTGTGAGCACGGATACCCGTAACTTGCAGCAAGGCGATCTGTTTGTTGCTTTGAGCGGTCCTAATTTTGATGGTAACCGATTTGTTGCTCAGGCTCGGGATCTGGGAGCTGTTGCTGCTATTGTCAGCGAATTTCAGCAGGTTGATATTCCGCAGTTAAAAGTGGCAGACACCCGCATAGCGCTGGGTCAGATAAGCGCTTTAAACCGCCAGTTGTATACCAATCCATTGGTTGCGATTACTGGTAGCAGCGGAAAAACCAGCGTCAAGGAGATGCTGGCCTCCATTCTTCGTACTCAAGGTGATGTTCTGGCGACTAAAGGGAACTTGAACAACGAAATTGGTGTCCCTTTGACCCTGTTGGAATTAAAGAGCCAGCATCGCTTTGGCGTAATTGAACTGGGAGCCAGCGGCTTGGGCGAGATTGCTTACACCGTCAGTCTGGCGGAACCTGACGTTGCTATTTTAAATAATGCCGGTGGGGCTCACCTTGAAGGGTTTGGTGATCTTAATGGTGTTGTTAAAGCCAAAGGAGAAATTTTTGAAGGGCTGACATCCGATGGGACTGGTGTTGTTAATTTGGACGATCCCAGCGCTTCAATCTGGTTAGCTCAGCTTAGGGATAAAAAACATCTGACCTTTAGTTTGTTGTCGGCCCACGCAGATCTTTTTGCCAGTCACATAGAAGAGGCTGTAAACGGTTGTTATGGATATGTACTGAATAGTCATGAAGGCTCGGTGCAGATCCAGCTCCAGGTTTTGGGGCGCCATATGATTGCCAATGCTATGGCAGCCGCCGCTGCTGCCATAGCATTGGGTATTGACCTTCAACAGATAAAAACAGGGTTGGAACAGTTTCAGGCAGTGCCTGGACGACTGGTTGCTTCGACTACGTCCGCAGGTACCCGAGTCATTGATGATACCTACAATGCAAATCCTGATTCCATGAAGGCAGCAATCGATGTACTGGGGGATCTTTCCGGTACTCGAATCCTGGTGATGGGCAACATGGGAGAGCTGGGGTCTGAGGCTGTCAATCTGCACAGGGAGATCGGTGACTATGCGGCAACACAGGGAATTGAGCTGTTGTTGGCCGTGGGTGAGCTGGCATCGGTTGCTGCGACGGCATTTAACACCAAGGGTGGTGAATCAAGAGTTTTTGAAAATAATCAGGCCTTGGCTACTTGGCTGAATAAGAGAGTAAATGAAGAAATGGTGGTTTTGATCAAAGGGTCGAGAAGTGCGGCAATGGAGACGGTTGTAGAAGCTCTGTTAACGGCTCCTTTGACAGTTGAGAGTTCGGCAGTAGAAAGCCAATCAGTGGTAAATAAAAACACAGAGGGGAACTGCTGAATATGTTACTGCTGCTAGCTGACTTCCTGACCCGCTATGATTCGGGCTTTGCTGTTTTCCAGTACTTAACTCTACGAGGAATTCTTGGTGTACTGACAGCTATGGCCATATCGGTGCTGATTGGGCCGGTGATGATTCGGAAACTGACCCACTATCAAATTGGTCAATCGGTCAGAGACGACGGCCCTCAAAGTCATTTAAGTAAAGCGGGCACTCCCACAATGGGCGGGGCTTTGATCTTAATTGCGATCGCTTTTAGTACGCTTTTGTGGGGTGATTTAAGCAACCTGTATGTATGGGTCGTGTTGGTGGTTACCTTGGTTTTCGGTGCTGTGGGATGGGTTGACGACTACCGGAAGGTGGTTGAGAAAAACTCTCGAGGCTTACCTGCTCGCTGGAAATATTTCTGGCAGTCCATCGCAGGATTTGGCGCTGCGGTGGTGCTTTATCTCAGTGCTTCCGGACCGGCAGAGACACAGCTGATCGTGCCCTTTTTTAAAGAAATCGTTGTGGATATGGGATTGTTTTTTATCGTCTTTACCTATTTCGTCATTGTGGGCACCAGTAACGCAGTCAATTTGACGGATGGGCTTGACGGTTTGGCAATTCTGCCAACGGTTATGGTTGCAGGGGCTTTGGGAATATTCAGCTATCTCAGTGGTCATATACGTTTCGCCGAATATTTGCAGATACCTTATATTCTCGGCTCAGGCGAGCTTATTGTATTTTGTGGTGCCATGGTGGGAGCTGGACTCGGGTTTCTGTGGTTTAACACCTACCCTGCACAGGTATTTATGGGTGATGTTGGCGCTCTTGCGTTGGGGGCGGCTCTCGGTGCTGTCGCTGTCATTGTGCGCCAGGAGCTGGTGTTGGTGATTATGGGGGGCGTGTTTGTTATGGAAACCGTATCGGTCATCCTTCAAGTCGGCTCGTATAAGCTAACTGGCAGGCGGATATTCCGAATGGCTCCATTGCATCATCATTTTGAGTTAAAAGGCTGGCCTGAACCGAGAGTCATTGTGCGGTTCTGGATAGTGACGGTGATCTTGGTATTGGTGGGCTTGGCCTCATTAAAGATTCGTTAAATAGACACTGGAAGAATCGGAACGCTGGAGTATCAGGAATTAACATGACGTTGATAGGTAGTGACAAGTTTACCATCGTCATCGGTCTGGGAAAGACCGGACTTTCCTGTGCCCGCTATCTGTCCAATTTGGGGGAGGCGTTTGGGGTTGTAGACACTCGTGCTGAGCCTCCATTGCTTGCGCAGTTCAGAGAAAACTACCCGGGTATTCCAGTGGAGTGTGGCGAGCTGAATGCTGATTCATTGATGCAAGCGTCTCGACTGATTGTCAGTCCGGGGGTTTCTCGTGACTTAGCTGCGATTCGTCAAGCTGAAGCGAGTGGAGTGGAAGTTCTGGGGGATATTGATCTTTTCTGTCGCGCTGCCAGGGCTCCTATCGTTGCCATAACCGGGTCCAATGCGAAAAGTACCGTGACCACTCTGGTTGGAGAAATGGCTAAATGTGCCGGGATTAATGTTGGCGTAGGGGGAAATCTGGGTATTCCTGTGCTGGAACTGTTAGCCAATGATGAACAGCAGGGGGGGGATGAAAAAGAGCTGTACGTGCTGGAGCTGTCCAGTTTTCAGTTAGAGACTACCTCTGAGCTCAGAGCTGCGGTAGCCACGGTGCTTAATGTCAGCCCAGACCATATGGATCGTTACCCGAATCTGATGGCCTATCACCAAGCCAAGCACAGGGTGTACAAAGGTTGTGAAAAAGCGGTATTTAATGGTGATGATTCACTAACTGCACCACTGATCCCCGAAGTTACCCCTCGTGCCCAGTTTGCTCTGAAAACACCGGATATTGGTAATTATGGTGTGATCACGGAGGGTGGAGAACAATTTCTGGCGCGAGGGTTGGAAAAACTGCTACCGGTCGAATCACTCAAGATGCCTGGACAACACAATGTAGCCAATGCTCTGGCGGCGCTGGCTCTGGGTGATGCGGTAAACATTCCTCTTCAGGCCATGCTGGATACTTTGCAAAAGTTCTGTGGTCTGGAGCACCGTTGCCAGTGGATTCGGGAACTGAATGGGGTGGAGTATTTTAACGACTCCAAGGGTACAAATGTTGGTGCTACTCTGGCGGCAATTGAAGGGTTTGGCAATCAACTCCAGCGTAAAGGTGAAGGCCGTATTGTTCTGATTGCCGGAGGAGATGGTAAAGGTGCTGATTTCTCCGACCTTAAAGAGCCCTTGCTTAAGTGGGGCCGAACGGCGGTGCTGATCGGCACAGACCGGGAATCAATCGCGGATGTATTAGAACCGGACATTAGCGTTTTAAGAGTGGACGGCTTTAAGGATGCCATAGAGCAGGCACGTAGTGCTGCCTGCCCCGGGGATATTGTTTTACTGTCACCGGCTTGCGCAAGCTTTGATATGTTCAAAGGTTTTGAAGATCGTGGTGATCAGTTTATGGCGCAGGTGAGGGCTCTGGTCGAGATAGAACAGCCTGAAAGAGCAGCATCTGAATATAGTCAGCCTTTAGACAAAGACGCTTCTGAAGAGAAAGTGTCACAGGATGACCAGTCATGAAACTGCCCACAGTGAAATGGCCGATGGTGTGCAAGACGCCCACAGTGGAACAATCAACTGCCTATGATGGCTGGTTGTTGTTTAGTGCTATTTGTCTGATTTTATGTGGTTTTTTAATGATAACCTCGGCTTCGATGGAAGTGGCAGGACTAAGGTATGGTTCGCCGTTCTTCTTTTCTCTTCGCCACCTTGCCTTTATTACTATCGGTATGGTTGCCGCGTTAGCTGCGTTTTTTGTCCCGTCGAAGCTTTGGCAACGTACTGGACACTGGTGGTTACTGGCGGCATTTTTGCTGCTGGTCGTGGTTTTGATACCGGGTATTGGTCGGGAGGTTAATGGTAGTCAACGGTGGATTCCGCTGGGTCCTATTAACATGCAGGCTTCCGAATTAGCGAAGTTGTTTATGATTATCTATATGGCCGGTTATCTCGTCAGGCACCTGGATGAAGTACGCACTCGCTGGAGTGGTTTTGTGAAGCCTATGGGAGTGGTTTCGGTATTTATAGTGTTGCTGATTCTCGAACCTGATTTTGGAGCGGTAGTGGTTCTGATGGGGTCGGTACTGGGAATGATTTTCCTCAGTGGTATGCGTCTTGGTCAGTTTCTCGTGGTTATACTGGGGAGTTTAGGCTTGGTCGCTGGTATGGCCGTTTCCCAACCTTATCGAATGCAACGACTGATTACCTTTCTTGACCCCTGGGCAGATCCTTTTGGCAGCGGCTATCAATTGTCGCAGGCTCAGATTGCTTTTGGTCGCGGAGAATTTTCCGGGTTGGGGCTGGGTAACAGCGTGCAAAAACTGTTCTATCTTCCTGAGGCCCATACCGACTTTGTATTTTCGGTATTAGCGGAAGAGCTTGGACTGATTGGTGCCCTGCTGATAGTTTCACTGTTTATCGTTCTGATTGTCAGGACATTCTACATTGGTCGGAAATCTGAGCTGATGAAGCGTTATTACCAAGCCTATGTCTGCTATGGCATTGGGTTGGTTATCGCAGCCCAGGCGCTGATTAATATTGGTGTTAATGTTGGCGTACTACCTACCAAAGGGTTGACTCTGCCGCTGGTGAGTTATGGCGGAAGTAGTTTAATCGTATCGATGGTAATGCTGGCGTTACTATCGCGCATTCAGTTTGAAAATCACTATATAGCGAAAAAAATAGCCGAAAAAGGTGCCCATCAGGACGAAGGTGCTGAGCGGGTGAACACTGATAATAAAGCGAAAAAAAGAAAGAAACGGGAAAAAACTGATGCCATGGGTCTAGATGCTAAAGGCCTGAATGCTGCGGATCTAAATAAGAATGTCAGGGTATCCCGGGACTTCTCCAAAGGTCTGGAGGCGACATCATGAATACTGTCCAGATCAATGAATCGAAAGTACAGGTCATGAACGGTGGGACTTCCGGTAAAGGCCTGTCAACGAAAGAGGCATCGGTAAAGCCTATGTCTGCAAAACCGGTGTCCGCAAAAACGATGCCTGCAAACACAAGGGTGCTGATTATGGCTGGGGGGACCGGTGGGCATGTTTTTCCGGCCCTGGCTACTGCTGAGATTATGCGGGATCGGGGGATTGATATTCAGTGGCTGGGCACGTCCGCAGGTATTGAAGCTGATTTGGTGCCGAGTGCAAATATCACTTTGCATACTATCAGCGTATCAGGTTTACGGGGTAAAGGGCGTTTGAGCCTGCTGGCAGCTCCTTTAAGGTTGTTTCGAGCTCTTTGGCAGGCCCTGAGAGTTATACAGAGTGTACGTCCTGATTGCGTATTGGGCATGGGAGGCTTCGCGAGCGGGCCTGGAGGGTTAGCTGCCTGGTTGTTGAGGGTGCCGGTCCTGATACATGAGCAAAACGCAATTCCCGGGATGACCAACAAGGTACTGTCAAAGTTGGCAACTCAGGTTATGGAAGCGTTTCCGGGTGCCTTTGCCGGTGGTGCCAATGCGCTTTGTACCGGGAATCCCATTCGCAGCAATATTGTCAATGTCTCGGTTCCTGCAGTGCGTTACAGCACTCGTCAGGGGCCGCTGAGATTGCTGGTGATCGGGGGGAGCCTGGGCGCGAAAGCGATAAACGAAACGCTGCCTCGGGCATTAGCCCGGATAGCGGAAGATAACCGGCCTGATGTCTGGCATCAGGCCGGTAAACGCAATTTTGATTCTACTGCCGAAGATTACAACCAATTTCAGGTCAAGGGGCGGGTGGTTGCGTTTATTGATGACATGAATAAGGCCTATGAATGGGCTGATCTTGTGCTTTGTCGAGCAGGAGCTTTGACCGTCAGCGAACTCTGTGCGGCTGGCGTTGCTTCTTTGCTGGTCCCTTATCCCCATGCCGTAGATGATCATCAGACAGAAAATGCCCGTTATCTTACGACTCATAAAGCCGGTGTTTTGCTTCCTCAGAGCGAATTAACTGAAGAACGTCTGATCGATTTGTTAACCGAATTAAATGACAGGTCTAGACTGCTAGAAATGGCGGAAATTGCACGATCACTAGCCAGGATCGATTCCAGTCAGATTGTCGCCGAACAGTGTATTAAATCCATATCAGGAGTGGCCCGTGAAGGCTAAAAACAGATACCAGTATGAGTTACCGGAGATGCGCAGAATCGGCCGTATCCATTTTGTCGGTATCGGTGGTGTTGGCATGTGTGGTATAGCCGAAGTACTGCTGAATCAAGGGTACCAGATTGCTGGTTCAGACCTGAAACGCTCTGCTGTGACTGACCGACTTGAAAGTCTGGGAATGACCATTTTCATTGGTCATCAGGAAAGCAATATAGAAGATGTTGATGCTGTTGTCGTTTCCAGTGCGGTAAATGAAGAGAATCCGGAGGTTAAGGCGGCGCGAATGAACAGAATCCCGGTTGTCCGCCGTGCCGAAATGCTGGCCGAATTGATGCGCTACCGACATGGTATTGCGATTGCCGGAACTCATGGAAAAACAACCACAACAAGTTTGATGGCAGCCGTATTTTCTCAAGGTGGAGAAGATCCTACCTTTGTTATCGGTGGCAAGCTTACCAGTGCTGGTACCAATGCGAGGCTCGGCGACAGTCGCTACCTGGTTGCTGAGGCCGACGAAAGTGATGCTTCTTTTTTACATCTTCAGCCTATGGTTGCCATCGTAACTAATATCGATGCAGATCACATGTCCACTTACGGCGGTGATTTTGAACAGTTGAAAAAAACCTTTATAGAGTTTCTGCACAACCTTCCTTTTTATGGGCTGGCAGTACTCTGTACTGATGATCCGATAGTTGAAGAAATTCTGCCCAAGATCAGCCGCCCCATCCTGACCTATGGTTTTAATGAGGATGCTGACTTCAGGGCCGTGAATGTTCGCCAGGAAGGTATGCGTACCAGTTTTACAGCGCTGAGACCAAAGGGATCTGCTGACCTGGACATTACCCTGAATATGCCGGGGTTACACAATGTATTGAATGCGTTGTCGGTGATAGCCGTTGCTACGGATGAAGGGCTGGATGATAAAGCCATTGTTGAAGGTCTTGGCCAGTTTGAAGGGGTTGGCCGCCGGTTCCAGATAATGGGGAATTTTGATCTGCTTACTGCCGCTGGTAATGAATTTGAAGCTGATTCTGTGATGATGGTCGACGACTATGGCCATCACCCCAGAGAAGTTGCTGCAACTATACAGGCTATTCGCAGTGGTTGGCCCGAAAAGCGTTTGGTGATGGTTTATCAACCTCATCGCTATAGCCGCACGCGGGATTTGTATGAAGATTTTGTTCAGGTTCTTTCTGAAGTGGATGTGTTGTTACTGATGGATATTTATCCAGCCGGTGAGGAGCCTATTGCTGGGGCTGATGGTCGTAGTCTTTGCCGCTCTATTCGACAACGGGGTCAGGTTGATCCGGTATTTGTTGAGCGGGGAGAGGACGTAGCGAAGGTGCTTCAGAACATTTTACATCCAGGAGATCTTCTGTTGACTCAGGGAGCAGGAGATATTGGCACCGTATCTTCAAGCCTGGCACAACGCAAATTACAGCCTTTGGAGGAGGTGTAATCATGGCTGCAGTTAACATTAATGCCGTTGCCCTCGATGCGCTTAAGCTTGGTATCCCGGACCCCAGTTCCTTTGGTCGTGTTGCGGTGATATTTGGTGGGAACTCTTCGGAGCGGCCCGTTTCTCTGAAAAGTGGGATGGCTATTTTTGAAGCGCTGAAATCCAGTGGTGTTGATGTCTTTGCCATTGATCTTTTTGGACCAGAAGGTGACCTTAATCCGATTCAGCAATTGCAGGCAGAGCCGATAGATCTTGCTTTTATTGCACTTCATGGACCTGGTGGTGAAGACGGAACCATTCAAGGTGCGCTTGAAATGCTTGGTATTCCTTATACCGGAAGTGGTGTGATGGCGTCGGCACTGGGGATGGACAAGCTGCGTTGTAAGCAGTTGTGGAAAAGTCTTGAATTGCCGTCTCCTCCTCATCAGGTTTTGAATGCCGATTCTGACTGGCAGCAAGCCGCTGATCAGATTCAATTACCGGCGATGGTTAAGCCTGCTCATGAAGGTTCAAGTATTGGCATGGTCAAGGTGGATAATGCTGAAGCGCTTGCTGAGGCATATCAGTCAGCGGCAAAGCTTGATAGCTGTGTCTTTGCTGAACGCTGGATTACCGGGCGGGAATACACTGTGGCAATTATCAACGGTAAGGCTTTACCGGTGATTCGGTTGGAGACACCTCACCTGTTTTATGATTATGACGCCAAGTATGTGTCTGATGATACGGATTATCATTTTGATACCGAGTTGGACGAAGCAGGAATCGCTGAGATTCAGACGTTGTCTGTTCGAGCATTCAATACCGTCGGTTGTGAAGGCTGGGGACGGGTTGATGTTATGCAGGACCAGGATGGAAAGTTCTGGCTGTTGGAGGTGAATACCATACCGGGCATGACTGATCACAGCCTGGTGCCGATGGCAGCAAAGCAAGCAGGGTTAAGTTTTGAGCAATTGGTCTTGGCCATTTTAGCTGGGGCCGACGGTGCGCAGAAACATAAAGGCCTTAAACAGCCAGTAGGTGTTAATAGTAAATGAAACCTTTGTTGGCAGGTTCAATTGGCAAGACAGCCAGAGGTATCAGCCTCTATGAACTGCTGCTGTGGTTGCAGCTGCCATTATTTGCCGGGTTGTTCTATTACGGTGGTACCTGGGCGGTTAAATGGTTGGATCAGCCGCTGGAAAATATCTCAATGGTTGGCACATTTGGTCATACCGATAAGAGTGGGCTACGTCAGCTGGTATGGAATCAAGTAGAGAAAAGGTATCTGGAGATTGATCTGGCCGATGTTAAGCAAGCGTTGGAAGCCCATCCATGGATCCACCAGGTTGATGTTCGCCGTCAATGGCCGACCGGATTGAAGGTTAAGGTAACAGAAGAGATTCCTGTCGCCCGCTGGGGTGACCAGGGGTTATTGAATAGTGAAGGACGGGTATTCGTACCGCAGCAGATTGATGGCGCGGGTGAAAACCTTCGCGTTTTAAAAGAGAGGCAATTCCAGGAGCTGCCGAAACTGTTAGGGCCGGAGTCGCGAACGTTGACAGTTATGGAACAGTTTCGATCGCTTAACCAGCAGATGAAGCCGCTACAGTTGCAACTATCATCACTGGAGCTGGAGCCAAGAGGGGCCTGGAGTCTGACCCTTAATAATGGCATACGCATGTTGCTGGGAAGAGGGGATGTGGTTAATAAAATGCATCGTTTCAGTCGAGTGTACGACTCGCAGTTAGCAAACCATGCAGACAAGATTAAACAGATTGATGTGCGCTACACCAATGGTTTAACCGTTACCTGGAGACAGCCACCTAAGGCTCAGAGTTAATGGCATGCTGTTTTCGGTCACGATGGGGTGATGGACTTAGTTCAAAATTATTGGTTGGAAGTTGGAAGGTAAAGACAAAGAGTTGAGAGCTGTTAGTAATAAACAGTTAATTGAAAGCAACGGGTTCGATAGCGATTTTAAAGAGAGCAGGAAATTAAGGTGCCAGAAGAACACAACAACATGATAGTAGGTCTGGATATCGGTACCTCCAAAGTGGTGGCTTTGGTGGGGGAAGTCGGTCCTGACGGTCGTATCGATGTGATTGGTATAGGCTCTCATCCCTCTCGAGGGTTGAAACGTGGTGTCGTGGTTAATATTGAATCCACGGTTCACTCAATTCAACGGGCGGTGGAAGAAGCTGAATTGATGTCGGGCTGTAAAATTCATTCAGTCACTGCGGGTATTGCTGGTAGTCATATCAGTTCAATGAATTCTCACGGTATTGTCGCTATTCGTGATCGGGAAGTTATTGACTACGACTTAGACCGGGTTATTGATGCCGCTCGTGCTGTAGCTATTCCGGCTGATCAGAAAATTCTCCATATCCTGCCACAGGAATATGTCATTGATAACCAGGAAGGGATTAAGGAACCCCTGGGCATGTCTGGCGTACGCTTGGAAGCCAAAGTTCACCTGGTTACCGGGGCGGTTAATGCGGCACAGAATATTGAGAAATGCATCCGGCGTTGTGGTTTGGATGTGGATAACATTGTACTGGAACAACTGGCATCCAGTTATTCCGTCTTAACTGAAGACGAGAAAGAACTGGGGGTCTGTATGGTGGATATTGGTGGTGGAACTACTGATATTGCTGTCTTTACCGCTGGTTCCATTCGTCATACCGCGGTGATACCTATTGCAGGGGATCAGGTGACCAATGACATTGCGATGGCCTTGCGTACACCAACACCTCATGCTGAAGAAATTAAGATCAAATATGCGTGTGCACTGGCTCAGTTATCCAGTGCTGACGAGATTATCAAGGTGCCTAGTGTTGGAGATCGTCCGCCACGAGATCTTAGCTGTCAGGCGTTAGCTGAAGTGGTGGAGCCACGTTACGACGAATTATTTACCCTGGTTCAAACGGAGTTACGTCGAAGTGGTTTCGAGGATCTGGTTGCTGCTGGCATTGTTCTGACCGGCGGAACTGCAAAGATGGAAGGAACAGTTGAGCTGGCAGAGGAAATATTTCATATGCCAGTACGCCTGGCCAAACCGGTTGGGGTTTATGGCATTAACGATATTATTGGCAACCCCATCTATGCAACAAGTGTCGGGTTGCTCCTTTACGGTGAAAAACACTATCAGCAGCAACAGCAACTACCGGCGGAGATTCAAGTTTCGCGACCAAGTATGCTTAATCGAATGAAAAGCTGGTTCCAGAGTAATTTCTGAGGGCCCTGTAAAGAAGGTCATCTACAAGAATGACCAACCCGATAATAAGGTCAATCCGTAGATGATTGACAACAAGTAATAGTCTTGCAGTCGTCGTTTTTAAGCCACTGTCTGCAGCCTATAAATATACAGTTTTAGTGAATTAAAGATCTCGAGCCAAAACTCGGGGTAGATCCAAAGGGGAGATGGGATATGTTTGAACTAGTCGACAACTTACCTCAAAGCGCAGTGATCAAAGTGATCGGTGTTGGTGGTGGTGGCGGCAATGCCGTTCAACACATGCTGGCCAGCGAGGTAGACGGGGTAGAGTTTATCTGTACCAACACGGATGCCCAGGCTCTTAAGGGAGATGGGCAATGCAGCCAATTGCAAATTGGTAGCCAATTAACCAAAGGACTGGGGGCCGGTGCAAATCCTGAGATTGGTCGCCAGGCCGCAATGGAGGATCGTGAACGTATTGCCGATCTGCTCAGTGGTGCCGATATGGTATTTATCACCGCTGGCATGGGCGGTGGTACCGGTACCGGTGCTGCACCTATCGTTGCAGAAGTTGCTAAGGAACTCGGTATTCTGACAGTGGCGGTCGTGACCAAACCTTTCCCATTTGAAGGACGTCGACGGAGTAAGATTGCTGAGGAAGGGATTAAGGATCTGTCACAAAATGTCGACTCCCTGATCACTATTCCTAATGAAAAACTGCTGTCCGTATTGGGGAAAAACACCTCTCTGATAGAGGCTTTTAAAGAGGCCAACAATGTATTGCAGGGCGCTGTTCAAGGGATTGCTGACCTGATTATCCGTCCCGGCATGATCAATGTCGATTTTGCTGATGTGCAAACAGTCATGTCAGAAATGGGTATGGCTATGATGGGCACCGGAGTGGCTCGGGGCGAAGATCGTGCGCGTATTGCAGCAGAAGAGGCCATTCGCTGCCCACTGCTTGAGGATATCGATCTTCAGGGAGCAAAAGGTATTCTGGTCAATATCACTGCTGGTCTTGATTTGGGGTTGGGAGAGTTTGCCGAAGTCGGTGACACCATTGAAGAATTTGCTTCCGATAATGCTACCGTGGTTGTCGGGACAGTAATTGATCCGGAAATGAGTGATGAACTAAAAGTGACCGTAGTTGCCACAGGACTGGGAAATCGTGAAGTGCCTGCTGTGAAGGTAGTAAGCAACGGCCAGCGTAAAGTTGACGGTACTTTGGATTTCGATCAGTTGGATCTTCCCACTGTGCTAAGAAGACAGAATGATACCAGTGCTCAGCCACAGGCGCGGCCTCAGCGTGCTATGAATGTAAGCGCGGAACAGGAGGCTGTTGAGCTGAAAAAAACCGGAACTGACGAAGAGATGGAATTTTTGGAAATTCCCGCTTTCTTGAGACGTCAGGCTGACTAATCTTAGGCTATCCTAAGGCAATGTCGTTTCCGGGATATGCTTTTATTGGCTGTCCTGTGTTCAGTCGGGTGTGCAATAATAGCTGTAGACCGTAATTGATAGATCAGGGGCACAGATTGTGGAGCGCTGTAAATAAAGTGACAGCTTTGTTATCATGCGCCATAGTTTTTGTGGGCACTCTTTTGCTTGGATGCTCTTTATACGTGAACAACCTTTTTACCTGAATAGAATGTCGGTGCGAATGATTAGACAACGAACGCTCAAAAATGCTATCAAGGCCACTGGTGTCGGGCTTCACACCGGTGAAAAGGTATATCTGACGCTAAAACCTGCGCCAGTAGATACCGGCATCGTCTTCCGTCGTATTGATCTCGATCCGCCGGTGGAAATTAAAGCCTGGGCTGAAAATGTTGGCGATACGACTATGTCAACCAATTTGGCAAACAACGGAGTTCGGGTCGCTACTGTTGAACACCTGTTGTCCGCGTTGGCTGGGCTGGGTATCGACAATGCATATATTGAACTCAGCGCTGAAGAAGTCCCCATTATGGACGGCAGCGCGGCACCTTTTGTCTTTCTGATTCAATCTGCGGGAATTCAAGAGCAGGATGCGCCAAAAGCCTTTATTCGAATCAAGCGTAAAGTGATGATTGAACAAGGCGGAAAGTGGGCTTGCTTTGAACCTTTTGACGGTTTCAAAGTAGGATTTACCATTGAATTTGACCACCCGGTATTTCGTGACCGCAACAAACAGTGTTGCCTGGATTTTTCCAGTACGTCTTTTGTGAAAGAAGTGAGTCGAGCCAGAACATTTGGTTTTATGCGTGATATAGAACATCTGCGAGCCCAGAATCTGGCTTTGGGTGGAAGCATGGACAATGCCATCGTGGTGGACGATTATAGAGTCCTCAATGAGGATGGGCTGCGTTATGATGATGAATTCGTTAAGCACAAAGTTTTGGATGCTGTAGGTGATTTGTATCTGTTGGGCAAAAGCCTGATTGGTGAATTTAAAGGCTTTAAATCCGGCCACTACCTTAACAATCTATTGCTACGCGAATTGTTGAATGATAAGGATGCATGGGAAATCGTTACTTTCGATGATGCCGAAGAGGCCCCTATATCCTATGTTCAGCCAGTGTTGGCGACTTAGGGTTTGTATTCATAGATTAGTATTTAATAGATTTATGCTGTACAGGCCCTGGAAAAGGAGCTTCTTTTCCTAAGGTTGGTTGATAGGGCTTGTTGTATTCTATAAAAGCTGTTGTACCTTGTTTAGATTCCAGAAAAACCGGAACTGAGTGATCAGTACCGGTTTTTTTATTTCCGTTGGCTATTTCATAGATGCTGGCGTAGTTATGAGTTGAGTTCGTGGGTTTCTTCGCCTGTCTTTTTAGTTTTCCGCTTTTTGTCATTAAAAAGTCATTTACTGCTGCCAAGATGCCTTGACACCAACAACGGAGGGCGTGCAATGAACTGGTTCATGCAGATGCTTAATCGTAGTCGATTGGCCTTGAGAAAATCCCCACCGGGGATAAGCGACCGAAATTCATACGGATACCCACATATTTCACTACATTCTTCAGATTCTCCTGTTTCAGGACGAGTAAAATCGACCTGAGTTTGGGTTGAATGCAGGGAAGGTGATATAACAACAGAGGGAGCTTGTCAGGCTTTACTAAGGGTCTGTAGGATCCATTGTTTTAATTGTGGTTCCTGTAATGCTCCCGTTATTCTTTCTAACTCCCTACCTTGATGAAAGATAATAAGAGTGGGGATACTGCGGATGTTGCATAGAGCGCTGGTTTGAGGTGCCAGTTCAGTATTTACCTTAGCAAACAACAATCTTTCAGACTGACTGGCTGTTTTCTGGTAAATGGGGGCCATGCTTTGGCAGGGGCCGCACCAGGCTGCCCAGAAATCAACTATGACCGGTAATTGGTTATCTCGAATATACTTGGAAAAATTACTGTCATTTAGTACGACGGGCTTAAAGGTATGCAGGCCGTTTTGGCATTTGCCGCATTTTCCTTCCGTATGAGACTTGTCTTCAGGTATGCGATTGGTTGTCCCACAGTTGGGACAAATGATCAGCAAGCCATTACTCATAGTGATCTCCCATATTGGCAGCCCATAAAAGCGTTTCATCATAAACCATAATGGCTGACTAAGTTATCAGCCTGTTGATGACTCCTCAGTCGCCAGAACTGATGACCTGGATAGAGAGTTGGCTGAGTGATCGTGATCAGGGGTTGATAGCTAAACAGGGTATCCGTTGCTTCTTTGATTTCATTACTGGCGATTACCCGGCAGTCTCCTTCCTGGCCAGCGCAGTCAAAAATGGTATCCCAGTCAGAGATACCTGGTTGTAACTTTTGCTCGATAGTTAAGGAAGGCTGAATTGCACCTGAATATTCTGGCTGTTTGATCAGATGCAGACGACAATAAAAGTGCAGCATCTGTTTTGAGCACCGTTTCAGGTTTTGTTCCATCTCCAAGGCTGCTGTTGCGCACTGAACTGGACTAAGACTCTGGCCGCTATCAAAAACGATCAGCAAGGAATTACCTAATTGCTGGTGGATTTCACCACCGTGTTTTTCTGCTATTTGTATGCATTGCTGGAGTGGCTGCTTGCTGTGATTTCTAAAACTGGAAAAATATAAAGACAGGAAAAGCAGTGCCAGTGTGCAGTTCTCTGGCAGTAAAGCAGGTGATGCCTTGTCTACATTGATTTTGAGAGCCAGTTTGGTTTTTTCAACAGGGTGTTCTTTTGGATCTTCACCCAGAGCAGCTATCTCAACACCAAAGAACAGAGCGAGTTCTCTGGCAGTTCTATAGTTGACTGAATGGCCTGACTCAGCCCGTTTTATTGAAGATATCGATACTCTTATGCGTTTTTGCCGACACTTGTCTGCCATCGCTTCCTGACTATAGCCCATGTTCTTTCTGAGGTTTTTCAGTTTAGTTCGGTTAAGTTTGATTTTGCCTGGTGATGAGCCCTGCTCTGTATTCATGATATTCCTCACGTCAATTAGAATAGTGACTTCGATCAACACTGGGGTAACAGCCGTTTAAGCGGGAACCCCAAAGGAAATAACCTTCTATAGAAACAGCTACCCTGATGCCAGTAGTGGCGAAATAGGGTTGCCAGAAATTCAGGACTACAAAGAAGTTTGCTGAACAGCCTGTTTGGAGTGATCTCAGGTCGTACGACAGCCAACCGACAATGCTTGATTCAGTGAGGTCAGTGGGCGGTGTATGAGGTGGTGGAGTAGCCATATCATTGGCTGAGAACATTCCATGTCTGTTAACTTAATTCCTCTGGCACTTTTTGAGCTTGCCTGACCAATACTTGTGGTAAGCATCCCGCGATATATGTTCTGCCGGAAGCATAGTCTAGTGATGTAACTAAGTACAACTCAGTTAAGTGGAATAAGCATATAAAAAAAGATCATGAGGGATTAACCCTGTAAAGGAAAAAGGATGGTCTATAGTTAACTTCCCCCTGTAACAAAGAATACTGGTAGCTTGAGCCCTGTTGGAAACAGCAGGGCTCCTTTATAGATTTTATCATCAGGTTTCTATTTTTTTTATCTCCCCTCGATTATTTACCACGCCAGTGGGTTTTTCCAGCTTTACTCTATGGGCTCGGCGGCGATAAATTCCCTCCAGTGTGTAGATCAGCAGTGCTGACCAGATGATGGAAAAGCCGACGATACGTTGTTGGTCAAATGGTTCATTGTAGATCCATACTCCCAGTGCAAGCTGAATACTGGGCCCAATGTATTGCAACAGGCCAAGGGCTGTCAGACTAATACGTCGAGCACTGTAGGCGAATAGCAGCAAGGGGAGGGCGGTTGCGATGCCGGTTCCTGCCAGTAGTAAGTCGTGGCTGATACTCAGGTTGCCAAAACTACCACTGCCCTGATAACCCAGATAGAGTAAATATAGAAATGCCGGTAGTGTTAGAAATGAGGACTCCAGAGCTAACCCTTCCATTGATTCAAGTTGAGATTGCTTTCTAAGCAGGCCATAGAATCCAAATGTCAGAGCTAACCCTATTGCGATCCAGGGAACCTGTCCGTAGCTAAGGGTTAAGTAAAGTACGCCAGTTGCAGCAACTGTAATAGCAAACCACTGCCACGGACGCAGTCGTTCCTGCAGGAAAAACACACCGAGAACGACATTCAGAAGCGGATTGATGTAATAACCTAGACTGGCCTCAACGATGTAACCAGCGTTTACCGACCAGATATAAATCATCCAGTTGCTACCTAACAGCAAGGAGCAGCCGAAGGCATTTAACAATACCTTGGGCTGAGTTCGGGCTTTTGTTATCCAGCTCCACTGGGTGCGAAATAAAAGCAGTACCAGTATAAAGAGCAGGGACCAGACCATCCTGTGACTCAGTATTTCAGTCGCGGGTGTCTGATCCACGCTTTTCCAATATACCGGTAAGAAGCCCCAGAGCACAAAGGCTCCGAGGGCAGCGAGAATTCCACTATTCATTCGCTATCGGGCTCCATCGTCAAATTCTTACTGGATGGAATAAGCCATTGTTGAAGTCGATCCCCCCAGTGATAGAGAGACAGACCAAGGCATATCAGTATGGCCCCCTGAAGTAGTGACATCGTTAAAGGTTCCTGATTCAACAGATTGCCTAAGGTCAGAGCTATAACCGGTGTAATCAGTGTGACTAAGGCTACAGTGGTTGGAGACAACTTTTGCAGCACGTAAAAATAGCTGACAAATCCCAGAAGAGATCCAAACAGCGCCAAATATAAAATGGCCCAGAATGAACGATTGCCAGGGTCCAGGGTGGGTAGCTGTCCGTCAATTAAAATCCAGGTCAGCAAATACAGCGGAACTGAGCACCATAGAGCACCAACCGTCTGTGCCAGAGGGTGAATCTTGATATTAACACCTTTAATCAATACACCGCTGGCGCTGAACAAGGCTACGGCGCCTAATAGCAGGGCTACGCCAGCCAGTCGTCCATCACTCAGATCCATACCGTCACCAAGTACCCTGGCAAGTCCTAGGATCGATATAATCAGGGCTAGCCAACGTACGCCACTGAATCCCTTTTCTTTCAGCCAGATGAAAGCGAACAGGCCTGAGATCATTGGTGAAAGGCCAAAAATCAGCGAAATTAAGCCAGAGGGAACCAGGCGTGCTGCCAAATAACAGAGTAACATCGCGCCGTAGATACCTAGCACTGCATAACCGTAACTTTTCAGAGCAAGATTGTTCCAGGGTAGGGAGATTCGCCAGAATCGTAATGCCATGGTTCCAACCACTGCTGCAATCGCCATGCGCAACAGAGCTGCCATCACCGGTGATACCGCCTCACTGCTCCAAACGACAGCCAGGGGGGTTGTGGACCAAACTACAACAACGGTCAAATACGGGATGGTTATCGAAGCGTTTGAAATCGACGAATCAGTGGTCGACACGTTTTATCTCCTTATCAGAATTCCCGGCATTTTTGTATTGTCGGGACATGTTCAGTTGTCAGCAGTGCGGGCAACCTTGGCTGTCACTTTACCTTCCTCGGTTATCAGTGACTTTGGAGCATATCGGCAATCAGAAAATGCAGGTGGTATGCATTGTCTACTGGGAGTTACACCAGGGACTGCACCCGATTTTGGGCATAAAAAAAGGCCGCAGGTTGAAAACGCTGCGGCCTTAAATCCAGTAGGTGCTCAATCAGTTAAAAACACTCCGAATCCAGGCCGCTGACAGCGGCTCGCGGCATTTCAGCCAGTCGCTGATTGCGACCGACATTGCCGGATTAAGATCTGTCCGCATAAAGACAGTGTTTTGAGTCGATTGAGTTGCCATAGCAGCTGATTGTGGGTGGAATACTGTATTTTGTCAATTATCTTTAACAAATGTGGGCTAAATATTTATCAACCGAAATCTTTTTGTTCTGGTAGGCTGGGAGCCTGCTGAAATACGGGCTGCAGATGATTCATACTATGTTGATGCAGCTCTATGAACCTTATCGATTGTTAGCGTTGCTGAGGGTAAATACTCGCAGTTGTCGTAGCCGTTGTAATATCAGTAACCCGTTATAGAAGTAGCTTTAGGAGTAAATCATGCCATCAGAGAATGATCACAACACACCGCCGGATTCTATTCCTGCACTGAAGACCATTGCGATGCCTGCGGATACCAATCCGAATGGCGACATTTTTGGTGGGTGGTTGTTGGCGCAGATGGACTTAGCCAGTGGTACCTTCGCATCGCAGCAGGTGGAAGGACGTGTGGCAACCGTCGCAATCGATGCGATGAGCTTTCATAAACCTGTCAATGTTGGTGATGAAGTCAGCTGTTATTGCAACGTGGCAAAGGTCGGCCGAACCTCCATTACTATCGAAGTGGAGATATGGGTCCAACGGCATCATTCCCGAAAAAAGGAAAAGGTAACAGAAGGCCGCTTTATTTTTGTTGCTCTTGATGACAATGGGCGTTCCCGCGAGATTCGTCGCGGATAAACTCATCATTTATCAACGTGAAGGGCGCTGTTTTCTCTCCTGCCATAGAGAACCTAAGGTGTTTGAGACGCAGCGTCGTTTTTTTGCTTATCAGGGAACTTATTTACAGGTTCCTTAGGTGTTTTGCTCTCTTTTTTTATTAATTATTTTAATGGCATCAGGTTGTAGTTGAATTTCCTGAGGGGGGACCGGCCGGCCGATGTAATAGCCTTGAAGAATGTCACAATTCATGGCGTTCAGTACCTGCAGAGACTGTTGGTCTTCTACTCCCTCGGCAACAACACTGAGACCCAGATTATGGGCAAGATGTATGGTGGAGTTCACTATCATTTCATTCCGCTTATCTTCAGTCATATTGCGAACGAATGACATATCAATTTTAAGCTGATGAATGGGTAGATCTTTTAGATAGGCCAGTGAAGAATAGCCTGTACCAAAGTCATCGATGGAAAGCATAACACCAAGGTCATGAATTTCTTTAAGTGATGCCATAGCTCTGGCAGGATCGGCAATCAATGCACTTTCGGTGATTTCCAACTCCAGACATTGGGGAGGAACATTATGTTTACTCAGCATAGCCCGCACGTGTTCGGGACAGGCTTCGTCCATCAGGTTTCGAGTTGATAGATTAACTGCAATATTCAGTTCATGACCCTGGTCTTTCCAGCGTCGCCATTGGGAAAGTGCCTGATCGAGTACCCAAAGAGTAAGAGGTCGAATCAGATCACCCATTTCTGCCAAGTGTATAAATCGACCCGGGGGAATCATTCCCTGGCTGGGGTGCTGCCAGCGAACCAGGGCTTCAAACCCTGATATTTTTTCGCTGTTAAGATCCAGCTGAGGCTGGTAGTGCAACAGTAACTGGTTCTCTCTAATCGCTTCTCCGAGTTCGCTCATCAGCGCTAATCTTCCCGGGCTATGTTCATCCAGCTCAGAGCTGTACAGAGCATAGGCAACATTCGCATTCTTGGCTAAATACATGGCAACGTCGGCACAGCGTAGTAAAGCTGAGGGTTCGTCACCATGATCAGGGAAGAGCGAAATGCCAATACTGCAATGGATCTCCAGCTTAATTCCTTCTAACTGGAAGGGCTGGTGCAGGTTTTGGCAGACTTCTTTTGCCGTTTTTTCGATGGTCGCTGGATTCTCAACCTGATTGAAGATAATGGCAAATTCATCCCCTCCCAGGCGGGCAATATCTGCACTGTACTTTTTCAGTGTACTTGAGAGTCTGGGACCAATCAGGCGCAATAACTGATCACCGGTATGATGGCCTAGTGAGTCGTTGACTTCTTTGAAATGATTTAAGTCCAGCAGCATTAATGCCAACGGTTGTCCTGTTTGCTTGTTACTGTCGATCAGCTCCTGTAACCGATCATTCAGCCAGAAGCGGTTGGGAAGGTGTGTCAAAGCATCATGCTCTGCCTGGTATTCAATTGCTGAAAGGTACTCCTTGTGTTGAGTAATATCCCGACGGGTACCCCAGATTCGCATTAACTGATTGTTTTCGATAACTCCGGAATAAGAGCTGGACAGCCAGATCTGTTGCCCTTGTGGTCCTTCCAACTGAAATTCCTGATTGGTCAGCTGGTAGTCGGTTTCAATCCACTCACGAATAAGGTCTCGAATGGAGCGAGGACCGAAAAAATCTTCGGGTGATGAGGCGTACAACTCTTCTAAGGTGCAGCAGTGCATTCGAGCGATAGCTTCATTTGCCTCGAGAATGACATAATTACTGAGAATGTATTCAATCTGCTCTTCGGTGGAGTGCGTGATATCCACAGGAGGAATCATCTCTGCACGCCAGATACCTTCACTACTATTGTTTATAAAGGCGCGGTAACGTTCCTCGCTGGCCACGAGCGCGGCTTCATGTCGTTTGCGTTGCAGCTCGGCTGAAGCTCGGATAGCAAAAATTTGCAGCAGGTGCCGGTGTAGTTCTGTATCTTCCAGTGGATGTTTGAATAAAACAACCAAGACACCCAAAGGTTCATCATCGCTGTCCAGCAAAGGAGCTCCGACGTAGGCTTGAATGTCCATTTCTTTGAGCATGCGGTCTTCGGGAAATTTTGTCTGCACGTCTTTGGGAAAGACACAGAGGTTCTCGTCCAGTACCTTGTCACAAGGAGTCCCCTGTCGTGCATATTGAAAATTGGGTTGTTCTTTCCCTTCTCTATAAACGGACAGGGTGGTCAGGTCGCTGGAACCATTGTTATGCAGTTGGCCGACAAATGCGTAATTGGCTCCTAGTACTCTGGACAGCTGTTCTAACAGTGATCGAAAAAAAGTTTCTCCAGTAGAGGCTGAAATCCCTTTGGCTATGTTCAGTATCATTTCATCCCGTTGCTTACGGGCACTGATGTCACGAATACATAATAGGCGGTGACGTTCGCCAGACAGGGTCAGTGGTGTGAGATTTATCTCAGCATCAAATTCCGACCCGTCAAGCCGACGACAATGGCTCTCCAGAGAGAATTGTTTATTTTCCTGAAGAGAGATTTGAAGTGCATGGAGTAAGGGGCTGTCGTTAAAAGCGGCGAAGCTGTTGCTGTCATCTGTAGCGAGCTGTTTATCAGTGTTCTGACTACGGGTTTTTTTATTACCCGGACGTTGCCCGGGAAACAATGTAAAGATAGATCGTCCAACTAAATTATTATCGGCAAACAGCCTGGAGGCGGCTGGATTGCAGTCAACAAAATGATCACTGGAATCCAAAATCATAATTGCATCTAAAGAAGACTCAAACAGCGTACGATGACGAAGTTCACTCTCTTTCAGTGCCGCTTCGGTTCGTATTCGGTCAGTAATGTCAGTCGAAATACTGGTGATGGCATAGGTCATTCCTTGCGCATCCCGCACCGGGAATTTTATTGAAAAGTAGCTGCGCAGTTCCCCTGACAGCAAGAGCTGTTCTTCAAAGGTCTGGACTTCACCGTTTTGAATGACCTTTTGGTCATTTTCAATAAACTGATCGGCCAGTTCATTGGGATAAAGAGCGTGAGGTGTTTTTTTAAGCAGCTGTTCCTGAGTCACCCCATGGGCTTCCTCGTACTGACGGTTTACCAGCAGATAGCGTCCATCCAGATCCGTCATATAAACCAACGAAGAGCTGTTATTCATCAGGTCACGCAGCAAACGTTGCTGACTGCTAAGGGCTGTTTCAGCATCTTTGCGGTCACTGATTTCCAGGAGCATGGCGATCATATCGGCGATGGATATCGCAAAGCCTCGCTCGTCCACCTTCCATTGCCTGGGAAGTTCGGTATGTTCGAAAGAAATAATCCCAACGGGGCTACCTTCCCGGGAAATGGTTACATCCAGCTTGGAAGAGATCCCTTCCGGGATAAGGTAGCGTTGAGATAATACCGCCGTATACCGATGCACTCGGGCATCAGTGACTGCTATTATTTTATTCTTCGTAAGCGCTTTGAAATACTGTGGAAACGATTCAGCCGACAGCAAGTCCCCGGCTGTGTGAATGTTCTGACTCAATAAGTACCGTTCTGTGCATTGCAGGTGTTGCTGTTGATCGCCAAAAAACCAAACAGAAACCCGTTCGACACCCAGGATTTCGGCGGCGCCACAACAGATAAGCTGGAATCCGGCGTCGGTATCTCCTTGGGTAATGGCTTCCGAGGTGGCCCATTGCAGCAAGGCAGCCTGTTGTTGTCTGAGTCGGTCTTCGGAAGTCTCACTACTGGGAATGCTGTGAAGCAGCCCGATCATTCGTTGTGGGAAGCCGTCAGAGGTTTTGACTACTAGTGCGCTAAGTGTCAGAGAGCGTAAACTACCGTCGGTGGTGCGCATTCTGAAGGTCAGAGGAGCCGGATCGACACCCCTTGATGCTTGTCTGAGTGCCTGGGCAACCTCTTCTCTATCTTCGGCGTAGATACGGTTGAGAAAAGAACGGGTGCTTCCCTTAAAGTGACCTGTGGAGAAGCTAAACAGGCTGCGTTGGTTATCGGTAACTTCTACACTGTCCCGCGGAATGTCCCATTCCCACAGATCTAACTCGGCCTTCTTCAGCAAAGACGCGGGGGGTAAAGATTGAACCGGGTCTACGGGGTCGGGTTCGAGTGTGCTGATAAAGCTTGATCCAGTCATAAAAGATGTTCAGCCAATAATTAACTGAGTATCGTCCTCACGCAATAGGTAGGTAGATACGAGATTGCCAAATAAGAGATGATCAAGACAGAAGTAGTCAGCCAAAAACATGCTTATCTGTATGATCGAATCCTCTTCTGCAAAAACTTCATTAAGCTTTGGTCATTCTCCGATCAATCTGCTTCGTGTTGTTAGCCTCTGGCCAAGTGGTAAATCGCTTTGCCAACCCGAAGAGCAAAGTCCGTTACGTCTCCAAAAGTCCTTTGTATCCCTAATATAGTTAATATTAGTCGAGAATATCGTTGAGCTGACTTGAAATTTTGAGAGAAGATAGATTCCTGCTGTCTCCGGGAGTCTATTTTATCGATATTCAGGGTGTATAAAAAATAAGCCAGGACCAGGTATTTACTGCGTTAGTATCTGTGGAACCTTGTGGCCAGCAGCCCGCAGCCGGTTGATTTAATCCTGTTGAGTTTTCTTTCAGGTTGTGAAAGTTATTATATTTCAATAAGTTATGTTTTTCTTCAGTTTCGGTTTTCAATGACTATTGTCATGGCCACATTCAATGTTTTTTCCGGAGATGTTTTTTTAACAGTTAGTAGGGAGCCTGAGCGATAAATATTGCTCGCTTAGGAGCCGGGAGTCCTTCAACCGTCTGGTTTGGATTTTCAGGATCTAAAAAATCAGCCAAAGAGTGGAATTGCATCCAGTCTGTTGAGCGCTGCTCTTCGATACTGGTTTGATTAACGTCAACACAACGAACGTCTTTGTAGCCCACTCTTTTGATCCATTTTTCCAAGGCTTTACAGCTGGGTAGAAACCAGACATTGCGCATTTGAGCATAGCGCTCATCTGGTACCAGCACTGTGTTTTCATCACCGTCAATAACCAGTGTTTCAAGCACCAGTTCGCCACCGGGTTTGAGCATATCCAAGAGTTCCTGCAGGTGATCGATAGGGCTGCGGCGATGATAGAAAACTCCCATCGAAAAAACCGTATCGAAGGAGCGCATTCTTTTGGGGAGTTCTTCTATACCTAAAGGTAATAACTCGACAGGAAGCTCTCCAATATACTTTTTTAATGCGCGGAATTGGATAAGAAATTTCCAGGATGGGTCAATACCAATAACTTGCCGTGCACCCGCTGCTGACATGCGCCAGCAGTGATATCCGTTTCCACAGCCGATATCCAGCACCAAGCGGTTGTGCAGCGGAGACAGGTGAGGTTCAACACGATCCCATTTGAAATCTGAACGCCATTCCGTCTCAAGGTTAATCCCAAATAGCTCATAGGGCCCTTTTCGCCAGGGCATCAGCGTCCGCAGGCTTTGTTCCAGTTGCTTTAGTTCGGACTCAAAGCAGCGTTCACCTGTACCAATCAGCAAACGGCCCCGATTAAGATCCAGTTGTTCGGGTACCAGATCAGGCATGGCTTCAAGGGCCGAAAGCCAACGGGGGAGGTCTCCATGGTTAACAGTGGTTAATTTACGCTCAATCCGTTCCTGCAAATGTTCTCGCCAGGGGGCCAGATCTGTATGGGCCAGATCTGAAAAAAACTGACTGAAAAAATTATCGAAATAATTCATTTTACTGCCACCATAGAGGCAAAGTTAAAACACTGGAACCACTGATTTACCCGGTTGAACCCGGCCTCGGTTAATCGTTGGCGGTGGCAATCCAAACTTTCCGGGATCATGACTTTTTCCAGCGCTGCCCGTTTCTGGCTAATTTCCAATTCACTGTATCCATTGGCACGCTTGAAGTCGTGATACCACTCGATTAATTGGCTATCAAGCTGTTTGTCATCAAAGCTGATTTTTTCGGACAACAGCAAAACGCCCCCAGGTTTTAAGCCTTGGTAAATCTTTTTGATAAGAGACATTCTGTCTTTAGGAGGAACAAACTGAAGCGTGAAATTCATCATCACAACGGATGCATTTTTTATATTGATATCGCGAATGTCGCCGCAAACCAGATCTACATCGTCGTCAAACCCGGCCACCTGAATGTGCTCACGGCAGCGTTGAATCATCGCTGATGAGTTATCCACTGCGACAAAACGACAGTTTTGTGTTTTTACCTGTTGTAAGAGCGATAAGGTGGCTGCGCCTAATGAACACCCCAGATCATAACAACGAGAATCTTCCTGAGCGTAACCGGCAGCCAAAATACCGAGTGACTTAATAATCGTGCTGTAACCCGGGACTGAGCGGTTGATCATGTCACTGAAAACACCGACGACCTTTTCGTCGAACTGAAAGTCGACGATATTCCCTAATGGTGTGGCATAAATATCATCTTTAGGTTTTGAGGCTCTGGTGGAGCCTGCATATGGATCGCTATCTGAATTCTTTGATGACATTAGGGTAGGCTGGCTTATTTATAGGGGTTAGTAATGGAGGTTAGTTGTTAACTTGGCTATTAAAAAATGCTAATCGAATTGACTGGTGGGTACTTCGAAGTAGGTGGATTATACGTGCTTATGTAGCACACACCAATAGGCCTGCATTCTATAGTCATTTGGACTCCGCAACCTGCTGTTTGCGAAGCTAGCCAAGCGTTCGAGATTAACCCTAGAACAGATCCATCTGCTCGCTGCTCTTCTTACGTTTACGCCACTCTTTACCCCAACTTGTTGCAATGTATATGATCTGGATATGATCCCCTGGGGTAATCGTTATGTCCTCCAGGCCAATGGTTCCGTGAGCAGGTTCCTCGCCGTTAATAAACACAAGAATACCCATTCGCTGTCGAGAAAACAGTTGACCCACTTCACCATAAATGGGGTCAATACGTTTTATATAGAGACCGCTTTCTATTTCCTCACTACCTGAAAAAACGCTGCGTGCGTAACTGGGGAAAAGAGCAGCTTCTGTGAGCTTGCTATGGATTAACGCTTGCACAGAATTGCAATTGACTAGTAATGTTGATTCCGATCCATCCAGATCAATGGATAGGCTAATATCCTCCGATGTCTGGATGTCTTCTTCGCTGACGGTGACGGAAAGCACTTCACAGAGCCCTACAACCGCGTCTTTAGGTGCTAACTTATGGGCTGTAAAATCACTGTTCCCCGCTTTAAACGGTGTAGATTGAGTGATGCTCCGCTGTTGTCCCCAGATTTTGACCTGCTTTTCCGCATAACCAAAAGTGAGTTGCTTATCCTGCTCCAGGCCGTGAGTATCCAGTTTTCGAGCTTTATAGATAATGGTATGCGGAGTTTTGTTACTTTCCTGATCAAACTGAGGGTGGCAAGGGTTTTTATCGCGATGAAAGTGGTAAGGAAAGCTCAGGGCGTCTTCATAGCTGAGCTGTGAAGGATTGCGGGTGCCCTGTTCAACTATTCGTTCGACCAGATAACCTACCTCAGTCAGGGCTCCGACTACATCCCTGAATGAATAGATCATGGTTGAAAACTGATCTTCACCGGTTTTACTGGAGCTGTTTGCCAGCATATTATGGCGAAAGTGCTGTAATTGGTGAGAAAAACAGAAGATCAGAATTCCACCAGGCTTCAACCGTTTAAAAAGGTTATAGAGCAGGTCTTTAAGCTCTTGGGTGGAGCTCAGATATTCCATTGAATAGGCAGAAAGTATCAGGTCAAAAGCAGTGCCTGGAAAAAAATCGGTCTGACGCATATCCTGTTGCTGGAAGTGAATTGGATTGATTTCGTCAGCAAAGCGGCTCATATTTTCCCTGGCTCGCTTAAGCATATGACTGGAGATATCGATACCATGGCAGTTTGCACCGTTGCGTGCCAATGCGATCAGGTTTTCACCCATGCCGCAGCCGATATCCAGAACATTGGCGTTGGCCAGGTCAATATCGATAAGTCGCAACTGGTTTTCTCCCGGTGCTAACCAGCCATAGTGCACCTGGTCGTGGGCTATCTCCCAAGTTGTGCAGTAGTCCTCACAAAAGCTCTTTTCATCCCAATGTTGTTCAGACATTATATGTTTCCCATTGCCGCTGTGGTCGGAAGCTTTTACAACGGACATTTAAATGTAAACGGCTGAGTGCTGCAAGGATGTGCGGTTAATTTGGATCATTGATAGCTGCTATTGGTCATCTCAGCTATCTATGTGCTGTTTTTTTATAGCCGCGTAGCGATTACGTGAATATAACGAGCCATATGAATGTAGGGTTGTTGTCGGTAATGGTTTTGTTCCAGCTCTAGAATATCCTCAAAATCGTAGGTCTGTTTGACCTTGAGTGGCAGGTAATCGTAAAAGCAGCGAATTCCTGATTTTTCTAGTATCTGCATCGAGTTTTGTTGTAACCAGCCATAGACTTCTTCTGGATCAAGAGATTGATGAGGTGTCAGGCTGTTGCCATCGCCGCTCCAGTCACCTCGTTTAACCTTCCGTAAGTTTCCCCGTAGTGCGTTTCGTAATATTAATGAGTGTCGGTTGTAGAACATTAGCGAAAGATGGCCACCGGGTTTGAGTTGATCAATCAGTTGATTAACCAAAAGATCAGGTTTCTCAGCCCACTCGAGCACCGCATGGCAGAGAATCAGGTCAAAACGGTCCAAATTACTCTGGCAAAAAGTATCAATATCACAATGATGGAGTTGAATTTTGTTTGTCAGGCCGGCAATTTCGTTGAGTTGCCGGGCCTTTTCCAACATGGGTTTTGATGTATCACACAGAGATATCTGGTGTTGCTTTTCAGCAAACCAGCGACTGATATGTCCCTGACCACCTCCTGCATCTAGAATTTGAAGAGGTTCTCTCTGCTGTAAGCCAGCTAAATCCAGTTGCAGTAGTGCCAGTCGAATCTGTCCCTTGGGAGAGTTATAGATTTTGTCAGCAAAGTGCTCAGCCAAATTATCAAAGTGACTATCAGGTGTGTTCATTTTTGGATCGCGTACCTATACCCAAAACAATCTGTTTTTGGGCCAGAATGAGTTGGTTTGTGATCAGAAGCTGTTGATATCAGGATTCAGATTATAGACAAGAGTTTCTTTAGATTCCTTAGTCATATAATTTGATTGGTGTCGTGCTACAGTCAAATATCAACAAAGGGATGATCAACTCTGATGGCTAATGGGAGAGTTATCAAAGGGGTGAATAGTCTACCGTTCACTCGTTACTGATTGGCAACATAACGCTGTAATCGATGGGCCATTTCGGTACTGATTCCCACAAACCGAAAGCCAAAATTAAATTCCAGTTGTGACAGCCTGCGGACAAATACCAGGCGGCAGCGACTGTTAAATGACTCTGGATCGTTATTTAGCTTAAAGTTTATTGTGACTTCTACCGGCGTGGCTGAAGGATTTCTAGCGGACCCAAGAGTAATGATTTCCTTGAAAGACAGATCTCCGTCAATCATTACTCCGCCAGGGGAAATGTTGCGGACCCAAGCCTCGGTCGTATCCCCGTATAAATTGGTAACCTCTACCCGGAGTTCCGTATTAACTCGAGGGAAAAATCTTAATTCGGACATCTTTGGGAACCTCAATCGCCTGTCCCTACTAATGAATATAGCGGTTAACCGGCGTTACTGCTTGTTCTGTATTGAGTTACTTACGTTTTAGTGGGTCTCAGCAGAGGAGCAAGGGTTCCTTTCTTGATCGAACTGAGCAAGCTTCATTATCAAATTCCCTGTTGGTGAGAACAAGCATTAGAGTACTTTGGGTTGATCCAGGTCACTAAGGGATCATTGAACAAGCCCCTTGGGTGTCAGCTCTCCATGGGCTTTACTCAGCGACAGCATCTGGTCGCAGCAGCTAATAAATAGCAATAATCAGATGTGAGTATTTAATCAGTTTCGTTGTTTCTCTGTAATTGGCGCAAAAGCATAGGGACCAGTTTTGTCTCCAAGTAGGGGCCAGATCTGTAAAAACCTCCCAGATACCGGCTGGTATCATCATCGACAAATAACTGGTTCTAACTCCTGTTTAGTAATGGCTTTAGCTTTGATATTAAGCGGGATGCAGTCAAGTGTCTCCCATTTGGGTTTAAACGGTCCATACCTCCGTTTCTCAAACAATAAAAAGCGAACAGTTAGTTACTGAGTAGCCAAAGATAGGAGACAGCCATGTCTTTTGATGCCAAAGAGTTTAATGCCGCAGAAGCCGTTGCCAGTGATCGCAAGCACGTTTGGCACCACCTGTCACAGCATAAGCCCTACGAAGAAAGCGATCCGATGGTTATCGTTAAAGGTGAGGGTATGAGGGTTTGGGATGCCAAAGGAAATGAGTATCTGGATGCCGTTTCTGGTGCTGTCTGGACCGTCAACGTAGGTTATGGTCGTACTGAGATTGCAGATGCAGTTCGTGATCAATTGGTTAATATGAATTACTTTGCACAGACAGCTGGAAATGTTCCGGCTGCTCAATTTGCAGAGAAGCTTATTGAAAAAATGCCAGGAATGAGCCGTGTTTACTATTCCAACTCCGGTTCCGAAGCAAACGAAAAGGCATTTAAGATAGTTCGTCAGATTGCGGAAAAGAAGTACGGTGGGAAGAAGCATAAGGTACTTTACCGCGAACGTGACTATCACGGTACAACGATTACCTGTTTAAGCGCCACCGGGCAATTTGAGCGGAAGAATCAATACGGTCCCTTTACCCCTGGTTTTGTTGAGGTTCCACACTGTTGTGAGTATCGCTCTCAATGGGGTGATGTTGATGATTATGGGGTTCGTGCTGCCAACGAAATTGAACGTGTCATTCTGGAAGAGGGTGCGGATACGGTTGGTGCCTTGTGCCTTGAGCCTATTACCGCAGGCGGTGGGGTAATTACACCTCCACAGGGCTACTGGGACCGTGTGCAGGAAATCTGCAAGAAGTACGATATTCTGCTGCATATTGACGAAGTGGTTTGTGGGCTGGGTCGGACAGGGAAATGGTTTGGTTACCAGCATTACGGCATTAAACCGGACATGGTTACCATGGCTAAGGGAGTTGCTTCAGGGTACGCCGCCATTTCCTGCACTGTGACGACAGAGACAGTATTTGAGGCTTTTAAAGAAGATGACGATGCGCGTATGGGGTACTTCCGGGATATCTCTACTTTTGGTGGCTGTACTGCCGGTCCTGCGGCTGCTTTGGTTAACATGCAGATCATTGAAGATGAAAAGCTGTTGGAAAATGTGACACACCAGGGTGAGTATCTGCTAGGACGCCTTAACGAACTTCAGGACAAATATGATGTGATAGGAGAGGTTCGTGGCAAAGGTCTGTTTGCCGGCTTTGAATTAGTGAAAGATCGTGTAACCAAGGAGCCAGTGGATGAAAGTCTGCCGATGGCGATTGGGGCTCATTGTATGAAAAATGGTGTCATCATCGGACGAACCAATCGATCATTCAAAGAACTCAATAACACTATTTGTTTGAGCCCTGCTCTTATTGCCAGCCAAGCGGATATCGATGCCATTGTTGACGCCATTGATAACGCGATGGGGGAGCTTTGCCCTAACTCCTGAGTGTTTGATTTGGGCCTGAATGGCTGAGATAGTATTTCCAAAGCCTCCCTTTTCAAGTGGCACGACTTGGAGAGGTTCTTTTAGCCATTTGTCGAATCTTTTCGGCAAATGGCTTTTTTAATGCTGCCTGTTAAGTTCCAAGCTGGGCGATCTGTCTATCTCTTGTGATGAATACAAGATAATCTTTTTTGCCGAACAGGATTTGAAGGAGTACTCTAGATATTTGATTTCAATAAGGTATCAGCACAATTAACAGCAGCCGGTTTTATGGCTGTCATGGGTTGTCTGCGGTTGCCAAATTCAGGTCCCTTAGAGCAAATAACGAGCAAAATAAAGAGTATCGGTATATGTTCCAGCTTTTTCACCTATCTCCCGAGAAGGATGCCAGTCTACAGCAGCAATTGCGTGAACAAATAGCAGCAGCCATTCTAAATGGTAATATACCTGCCGATTGTCCACTTCCATCCAGCCGTAAACTTGCCAAGCAACTGAGCATTGCTCGAAATACCGTCGTTCTGGCCTATGAACATTTGTTGGATGATGGTTATCTAATTGCTCGTGAGCGCAGTGGTTACTACGTTAATCCAGAAATTCTGGAGGGTAAAGTCAAGCTGGATACCAGCATTCCTGAAGCGGTTGAGGGAATACCCCCTGATTGGGCTAATCGTCTGAAAGTATTTCCTTCGGGTCAGCGCAACATTAAAAAGCCCCGGGACTGGCAGAAATATCCCTACCCGTTCATTTATGGCCAGTTTGATCCGAGCCTGTTTCCGACCAATAACTGGCGAGAATGCTGCCGTGATGCTGTGAGTGTTCCGGCTATTCGTGATTGGGCATCGGATCGTTTCGACAATGATGATCCCTTATTAGTTGAGCAGATTCGTACTAGATTGTTACCACGACGAGGCGTTTGGGCTTCTGCTGAGCAGATTCTGGTGACTGTCGGCGCTCAACAGTCCCTGTATATGTTGTCTCGACTGCTGTTAGAACAGAGCAGCGTCATGGGTATTGAAGATCCTGGCTATATGGATATCCGAAATATTGCCAACCTCAATCCTTCAAAGGTAAAACCATTACCTGTAGATGCACAGGGGATGATCGTTGATGACAATATTAATGTGTGTGATTGTATTTACACCACACCCAGTCACCAGTGTCCGACAACGGTGACTATGCCGATTGAGCGACGCTATGAGTTGTTAAAACGGGCCAATGAACAGGATTTCGTGATTATTGAGGATGATTACGAAAGTGAAACTAACTTTAAGTCCAACCCCATTCCTGCATTGAAAAGTCTGGATAAAAGCGGCCGGGTTATCTACGTCGGATCTCTCTCAAAAACGTTGGCGCCTGGTTTGCGCCTTGGGTATCTGGTGGGGCCTGTCGAGTTGATCCGTGAGGCCCGCGCTTTACGGCGACTGATGGTGCGCCATCCTGCTGCAAATAACCAGCGTTCGGTGGCGCTGTTTTTGGAGCGTGGTTATCACGATGCGCTGATTATGACTATTATGCGGGCCTATGAAGAGCGGTGGCAGGAGATGGGAGCGGCGTTGAGCAAATATCTGCCGGACTCTGCCCGTAAACCGACTTTTGGAGGCTCTTGTTACTGGGTTAGAGGTCCTGAGGAGCTGGACGCTCGACTGTTGCGTAAAGAAGCGGCTGAAAGGGGAATTTTAATTGAACCGGGGGACATTCATTTTCTCGGTGATGAACCGCCATTAAACTATTTCCGTCTTGGTTACTCTTCTATCGCCGCTGATCGAATTGAACCGGGTATTAAAGCGCTGGCGGAACTGATAGAAGATATGACCTGAGTTGGCTGAATTTATAGTTCAGTGATGCGTCTACTGAATTTGGAAATACAGCTACTGATCTCTTTGAGGAGGTTTCTGTCTCTCGGACAATAATAATATTGTCGGACAGTAGAAACCTTTCAGCACAATAAGTCGTTATAAGTTTAACAATAGATCTTAAAATATATATTTAAAACAATTGCTTATTGTTTTCTTTCTTCCTGGCGTAATAGCTATTAGGTAACTGGCTCTACTCCAAAATCCTCCTCACTCCTACTCTAGATCTCAAGTTAACCGCATATCGGCTCCTGTCTATTTGGTGCTGGGTTAACGAATCTGAGTTCAGAATGCACTGATGATTGATATCGCTTCTGAGCTTATTTACCTCTACTACTTCTGACAAGAATTAAAAATGGAGTGGCGATATGCTGATCGGAGTCCCAAAAGAGATTAAAAACCATGAATACCGTGTCGGTATGGTACCCGCTAGTGTGCAGGAGCTGACCAGTCGTGGTCACCAGGTCATGGTGCAAACCAGTGCTGGAAACGGTATCGGTTTTAGTGATGAAGATTATGTTGAAGCTGGTGCTTCGATTGCAGCTACCGCTGAAGAGATCTTTGCTCAGGCAGAGATGATTGTAAAAGTTAAAGAACCGCAGGCTGTAGAGCGTAAGCAGCTGCGTCCTGGTCAATTGTTATTTACTTATCTGCACCTTGCTCCAGATCCAGAGCAAACCGCTGACCTATTGGAGAGTGGTTCAACCTGTATTGCCTATGAAACTGTAACCTCTGATCGCGGTGGACTGCCGCTACTTGCTCCAATGTCAGAAGTTGCCGGGCGTATGTCTATTCAAGCGGGGGCAGCCTGTCTGGAAAAATCCAAAGAAGGTCGTGGTTTGTTGCTGGGCGGCGTACCTGGTGTTGAGCCTGCCAAGGTCGTCATCATTGGTGGTGGCGTTGTTGGCAGTAATGCGGCACGGATGGCGATTGGTATGGGAGCCCAGGTTGTTATTCTTGATCGTTCAGTTGATGTGTTGCGTCGTCTGGTTGCTGAGTTTGGTACCCAGATTCAAACTGTCTACTCCAGCAAAGCCGCGCTTGAAGAGCATGTTTTATCAGCCGACCTGGTTATCGGTGGGGTGTTAATTCCAGGGGCAGCCGCGCCTAAGCTGGTTACCGAAGATATGGTTAAGCGCATGAAACCCGGATCTGCGGTGGTGGATGTCGCTATTGATCAGGGAGGATGCTTTGCAACTTCCAAAGCAACAACCCACCAGGATCCCACTTATATCGTTGACGGTGTAGTGCACTACTGTGTTGCTAACATGCCTGGTGCGGTAGCGCGCACTTCTACACTGGCTTTAAACAACGCTACGCTCCCTCATATTGTGGCTCTTGCTGATCTTGGTTGGGAAGAAGCTATTCGTCGCGACAAGCATCTGGCTAACGGTTTGAATGTCCATGCCGGGAAAATTACCTGCCCTGAAGTAGCTGAAGCTCTGGGCCAGGAGTTTGTTGAGTATCAATTGAGCGCCTAAGGGCATCTTTTCTTACCCTTCTCTGATCAGGAGAAGGGGCTACAAATGAATATAAGGAATAAAACAATGGCACGTATGACACCTAGTGAAGCCTTTGTCGAAACCATGGTTGCCAATGATGTTACCGTCGCTTTCGGTATCATGGGTTCTGCATTTATGGATGCGATGGATATTTTCTCTCCTGCGGGTATTCGCCTGATTCCTGTTGTCCATGAGCAGGGGGCCGGCCACATGGCCGACGGTTATGCTCGTGTATCCGGCCGTCATGGCGTTTGTATCGCTCAGAACGGTCCAGGTATCACTAACTTTGTTACAGCTATCGCCGCTGCCTACTGGGCTCATTCTCCGGTCGTCTGCATTACTCCTGAGACCGGTGCTATCTCTAATGGTCTGGGTGGTTTCCAGGAAGCTCAGCAGTTACCGTTTTTTGAAACGATCACCAAGTATCAGGCTCATGTACCGGTTCCGGCTCGTATGGCAGAGCTGACGGGTCGTGCGTTTGACCGCGCTATCCAGGAAAATGGTCCTACTCAGCTGAATATTCCTCGTGATTTCTTCTACGGTGATATCGATGTAGAAATCCCACAGCCGATTAAGATTGAACGTGCTGCCGGTGGCGAAAACAGCCTTAATGAGGCTGCTGACCTGCTAGCTACAGCCAAGTTCCCGGTTATTCTTTCCGGCGGTGGTGTTGTAATGTCCGAAGGTGTTGAACAGTGTAAGGCATTAGCCGAGTACCTGGGAGCACCTGTATGTAACACCTACCTGCACAATGATTCCTTCCCTGCTTCTCATTCCTTGTGGTGTGGTCCCCTGGGTTATCAGGGTTCCAAAGCGGCAATGAAGCTGATTAATCAGGCGGACGTTGTTCTGGCTTTAGGGACGCGCCTGGGGCCATTTGGCACACTGCCTCAGCATGGAATGGACTATTGGCCGAAAGATGCCAAGATCATCCAGATTGACTGCAACTCGAAGGTTTTGGGCCTGGTTAAGAAGATCTCTGTCGGTATTTGTGGCGATGCCAAAGCTGCTGCTGAATCCCTGCTGACTCGCTTGCAGGACCGTAACGTTGAATGCTTGTCCACTATGGATCAGCGTGGTGAAAAAATCGCTGCTGAGAAAGCGGCCTGGGAAGCCGAACTGGATGAGTGGATTCACGAGAAAGACGAATATTCTCTGGATATGATCGAAGAACAGTCCGGCGAAGAAGGCAGCTACCTGCATCCTCGTCAGGTGTTGCGTGAATTGGAAAAAGCCATGCCAGAAGATGCCATGGTTTCAACGGACATCGGTAACATCAACTCTGTTGCCAACAGCTATCTGCGTTTTGACCGTCCACGCAGCTTCTTTGCTCCGATGAGTTTCGGTAACTGTGGTTATGCGTTGCCTACCATCATTGGTGCCAAGGTTGCTGCTCCTGAGCGTACAGCAATTTCTTACGCGGGTGACGGTGCCTGGGGTATGTCAATGGTTGAAATCCTGACTTGTGTTCGCGAGAGCATTCCTGTGACTTCTATCGTATTCCATAACCGTCAGTGGGGAGCTGAGAAGAAAAACCAGGTTGATTTCTACAGCCGTCGTTTTGTAGCCGGTGAGCTGGAAAACCCAAGCTTTGCTGAAATTGCTCGCTCTATGGGTGCTGAAGGCGTCACCGTTGACAAGCTGGAAGATGTAGGCCCGACACTGGCTGCTGCCTGTGCTGCTCAGAAAGAAGGTAAGACCACGGTTATCGAGATTATGTGTACTCGTGAACTGGGTGACCCTTTCCGTCGTGATGCTTTGTCTCAGCCTGTCCGTCACCTGGAGAAGTACAAAGACTATCAGTAACACCTAGGCGATCAATAAGGTCGGGTTAGGACTTCTGATATCTGGCAGGAGTACTGTCTCTAATCTGTTGTAAGAGGCAGTACTGACTGCAAATAAAGCTGAGGGCCTTTAGGGCCTTCAGCCGTATTTTTTAGCCAGAACCCGGTTAACAACCCCCTAAATATTGTAGGCATTTTGGATTGTTGTGATCAGCATTTTAACTGGAATTCTGATCAGAGCTTTTCTTGTAAATAAACTAGTAATCAGGGAGATCAGATGATCGCCGGATTGGAGCTATCTGTATTAATGCTTTCTGCTGTGGCGTTATTCGCAGCAGCATTTGTACGTGGTTATTCCGGCTTTGGTTTCACTGCGATGGCGGTGGTTACGTTGTCCATTATTATTCCGCCATCAACAATAGTACCGGTCATTTTGCTGATTGAAATTGTTGCTGGAATGAGCCTGCTGCCCTCGGTTTGGCAACGGGTGGACTGGCGCCAATTGCGTTGGATCCTTTTCGGTGCTGTTTTAGCAACACCGGTCGGAGTGATGATGCTTTCAGAACTCTCAGGGCAGGTAATGCGTGTTGTAATCAGCTCGGTTATTTTGATGGCCGCCTGCGCAATCTGGCTAGGGTTTCGTGCCCGTAAGGGAGAGTCTGCGACAAGTATTGTGAGCGCTGGAGTGGTGTCAGGGGCGATGAACGGGGCATCTGGTGTAGGTGGTTTGCCGCTGGTGGTTTTCTTTCTATCCCGGGATGAAAACCCGGGAACAGCCCGAGCTACTTTGATCTGCTTCTTGATTGTGTTGGATATCTACACCTGTTCACTGGCCACACTGGAGGGGTTAATCACTTCTGAGGTGTTGCAGCTGGCAGTGTTGTTTCTGATTCCGGTAACACTAGGGACGATGTTAGGTAATCAGCAGTTTTTACGCAGTCCGCAGAAGTCCTTTCGTCGTGTGGCATTAGTCATGTTAATGCTTATTTCTGGCGGAGGGCTGACAAGGGCTCTGATTAGTCTCTAGGGGAAAAGCACAATAGTAACAACGGTTCACTCAGTAATAACCAATAACTCAGACTGCAGCCATAACAGGTTTCAGGCACATGCGTAGGTAAACTCATGCTTAGTACTGCTCCGATGGAATGCCCGTCATATCTACTGGAAAAAGCCAGACTGCTTCCAGCCGTTCCTACTGCTGTTGCGAATGCAATTAATGAGGTCACTTTAACCAGCGCAAAACTGGCTTTTGATGAAGGGGTTATAGAACCTGTCCTGGTGGGGGATAGCGAACAGATTAATCAGCTGGCGACTGTGATTGGCTGGGACCTTAGCGATATCCGTATTGAGAATGCTGTAGGTGAGGCAGAGGCCGCTAAGAGAGCTGTTGAGTTAGTCAGTACGGGAGAGGCTTCGTCGCTGATGAAGGGGCATATTCATACAGATACATTGCTGCGGGCCGTTCTGAGCCGTGGAGCCGGTTTACGTACTGATCGCCGCCTCAGTCATGTATTCCATATGACTATTCCCGGTACTGATAAACCTCTTTGCATTACCGATGCTGTTATTAACGTAGCACCTTCTGTGGTTGACAAGATTCATATTGCCCAGAATGCTATTGATTTGCTGCATTCTTTAGGAAACATGAACCCCCGGATGGCTGTTCTTTCCGGGACTGAAGAGGTTAATCGCAGCATGCAATCCAGTGTAGATGCCGCCGAGTTGAAGAAGCTGGCTTCTATCGGCGCGCTGCGAGGTGCTATCGTAGATGGTCCTCTGGCGTTTGATAACGCCGTGTCTCAGGCCGCTGCGGATATTAAGGGCATTGATAGTCCGGTTGCCGGGAATGCGGATATATTATTAGTTCCTAATCTGGAATCAGGTAACTTCCTGTTTAAACAGATGGTTTACTTTATGTCCGCCACAGCAGCAGGAATTATTATGGGGGCACGAGTACCTATTATCCTGACGTCCCGTGCTGACCCGCCTGAAGCGCGACTGGCCTCTTGTGCATTGGCTGCGATATATGCGGATTACGCCAGAGAACAGATTGAAAATACCAGTGTAGCCTAGGTTGTTTGGATTGTTATCAGGCTATTATTACCTGTCGTGATGCCATTCCTTAAGGCTGTTAACCATCGCGTAAGGCCGTTAACCATCGCGATAGTAGAGACTGATATCATCACTCTTAGCATTGATAGCCGGAGGGAAGTGGATTACGAACTCTTTGGGTTGCAATTGTGCGATGCTTGCATGAGTGGCGTGGGTGTAGCCCATCTCAGACAGACGAACCAGTTCGTCGGAGAAAGTACCTAATGCTTGACAGCTGATCTTGTGGATTTCTGTATTCATGATTGCCTCCATGCAAAGATAAGTGAGTATCTATTAAGTCAGTGTCTACGGTGCCAGACGGCAGTTCGAATCTGTCTTATCTCAAAAATGATTCCACCAGTACTTTCTAATTCTACTTTAGGTTCTAGTTCTACTTTAGGGATTTGTCAAAATACTCCAATTACTTATTGACCTGAAATTAATGTTGCTTTTGAAGTGATGTTGCTTTGATGATGGTTCTGTTCCTGATAGGTAAATGATGGTCTGACAGGCTGTAGCAGTAGAAAATCAGCAGAAATAAGGCTCATAGGCGGATTTTTATTGGTAAAAATGGTCGTTATGCAGTTTAATCGGCAGACATTTTTCTAGGTTTAAAGGTTGCGTATGGATGAGTTACAGCGGTCTCTTGCGTTAGCAGCAATAAAGCGCCATTACTTGTTTGCTACATTGTCTGATGCTGAGTTGGCGCGTCTGGTAGATTCGGTTAGGTTGTACGAGCTGGGACCTGAGGAGTTTTTGTTTCGTCAAGACGATGAAGCGGAGCGTTTTTTCCTGCTGGCAGATGGACAGATCAAGCTTTGTAAAAATGCACCTGATGGCAATGAAAAGGTGGTGGAAATTATTACCCCGGGACAAACGATTGCTGAAGCTGTCATGTTTATGCAACGCCATCGCTTCCCAGTCAGCGGCCAGATTATCAAGGCTTCCAGGATCTATGGTATTCACTGCAATACCTATATGGAAATTTTAAAAGATAATATGGATTCCTGTATCCGTATACTTGGTGATCTCAGTATGCGCCTGCATGCGCGCTTGAATGATGTTGTTAACCTAACACAACAGAATGCCACTTTTAGAGTACTGCGTTTTTTGATGAACCAGCTGCCTCACGATGCTGTTGACGGCACCGTGATATACCTGAATACACCTAAACAGGTGATTGCATCCAGGCTTTCCGTCAAGCCGGAAACATTGTCGCGGATCATGTCCAGTCTTGCGCAGCAGGGAATTATCGAGGTAAAAGGCCGGGAAATCTGCGTTAAGGATATCGCCCGCCTTTGTCAGTACGAGTAGTCTTTATCTAAGATGTTCAGCAGGTCAGGGCGCTACCCTGACCTCCCTCCGCGGCCAGTTTTCTGGCAATGTCATTCAGTATCGGCCATCGATTATCACACCATTCCGGGGCCAGTAATGTGGGCTTTCGGGCGGTAGCAGATACTCTGTGATATACCACATCCCAGGGAGTATGCTGAATCATTTCAGCAGCAACTTCAGCATAGTCCTGTTGTGAAATTGCCGGTATTTCCCCGTTTTTCCATTGTCTGGCCATCTGGCTTCCTTTGACGATATGTAAAGGATGTAACTTAAGACCTTCACAGCCTACCTTTATGACCCTGTCTAGCGTGATCATACTGTCCATGGGAGCCTCACCGGGTAAACCAATAATCAGGTGTGTACAGATCTTCAGATTTCTGGAATGAGCCCTTTGGACTGTTTCAACGTAAGCATCAAAATGGTGGCCTCTATTAATACGATCTAAGGTTTTATCAAACGATGATTGCAGGCCGAGTTCCAGCCAGACTTCATATCCTTGTTGTTGATAGTCCGCCAACAGGTCCAGAGCTGCATTTGGTACGCAGTCGGGTCTTGTTCCTACGCAAATACCAACAATATCTGCGGTTGTTAAGGCTTCTTCATAAAGACGCTGTAACTCCTTCACTTCGGCATAGGTATTGGTATAAGTCTGAAAGTAAGCCAGATAACGCTTAGCTCTCATGCCCGGCTTACTTTTTTCCAGCTGCTCCCGAATGCTTAACGTAGAAGTGGTTTTTCCGTTAAAGGACGCGTTATTGCAAAAAGTACAACCGCCCCGACCGAGGGTGCCATCACGATTGGGGCAGGTAAAAGGTGCGTTGATTGTCAGCTTGTGGATTTTTTCACCGTGGCGTAACTTCAGGTCTCGACCCAGGCCATTAATGTGTTCATCGAGATGCATAGAGTCACCGGAGCTTGTTAGAGGATGCGCAATTGTATTGGATCGGCTGATCTATCGGTTTGACTTTGGTCATACTCGTTAGAACCTGAAAGGTTTGTGCTGAAAGAGTCCTTGGAGTACCTAAGGAATGACTTTGTCATTGAGCCATTGCTGCCGGCCACTGATTTGGTCGGATTAGGTGTTGCAACCACAGGGGCAATCAAGGATAATTCGCCCCCGTTACCGTTCCTTCGGTAACGCGTTATGGTGGTTCCGTTGGTCCCTCCGCAACAATAAGCCGTGAATCTGGTCAGGCCCGGAAGGGAGCAGCCACAGCGGTGGATTTGTGTGCCGGAGTGTGGCTGGCGGAGCCGCCTCCAGTATTCTATGTAGGCCTACAGGCCCCGTAGAATCAGCACTTCAAGTTTTGATAGCCCACACCTTTGGTACATAATTTTGGTACATCAAAGGTAATCCAATGTCCTATCTTAAGAAACGTCATAACACATGGTATGCCCGTCTGGGTGTTCCTCAATCCGTTCGTCCTATTCTTCGTCGTAATGAATTCGTCCGATCTCTACAAACAACATCTAGATCAGTCGCTGCACGTCGTGCTGTTGCCTATGTCGCTGAGTGGAAGGAGACAATTGCTTTAGCTCTCTCGACTGATGAGTTGAAGAAAGAAGCTAAGTGGTGGCGAAGAGCATTTCTGTCTGCACAGAGCGAAGAACGTAAAGCACTAGCCCTTGATCTTATATCAGACAAAGCACACTCCTATATTAGTCGAGACCGCCCTGAAGATGCCGAGCGTTTCCATGGTTTGGCTATGGGTCTCATTGTTGACCTTGATGACTACATAGAGGCTTGGCGTGACTACCGGCTCAACGAAGTTTCAGAGAAAGAAGCTAATGTAGCCATGAAAAGGGTAGAGCGCATGGCTGAGCGCTTCAAAGAGTCTTCAAAAGTATCCCGTAAGGAGGTGTGGTTTTACCCCGATTTGTCGGACACCTAGTTAAGAGTAGATAATCTACTTTAACGAGGTTTTTACATGTCTAATACACGAAGAAAATATTCCGAAGAGTACAAGCGCGAAGCCGTTTCATTAGCGCTTCAACCAGATGCATCGATAGCTGAAGTTTCA
>NZ_MIEQ01000033.1 GCF_001968815.1 Motiliproteus sp. MSK22-1
TCGGTAGCTGTAATGGTGCCGACCTGGGTGGTGTTTTCTGCCACCGTAAAGCCTTGTGGGGAGAGTACCGGGGCATCATTCAGGTTACTCACCTGCACAAACACATTCGCCTGAGTGCTCAGGTTGGTGTTGTCGGTGGCCGTTACCGTGATTTCATAGCGGTTATCCCCGTTCTGATCCAATGGTGTGCTAAAACTGGGGGCTTGAATAAAGTTCAGTACTCCGGTGCTGCTGTTAAGGCTAAACAGGCTGGCATCACTGCCTCCCAGGCTGTAGCTCAGGGTTGATCCCTGGTCGGAGTCAGTGGCTAACAAGGTGCCGACATTGCTGCTACCTTCCTGCACGGAGAAGGTTTTCTCCCCCAATACTGGCGCTTCATCAACATCGGTGACATTGATGGTGAAGGTTTTCTGGCTACTGGCGCCAATGGAGTCGGTGACCGAGACATTCACGACATAGCTATTATTATTGCCGACATCCACAGGCTTCTCAAAGTTGGGCCTTGAGGTAAAGTTCAGCGCTCCGCTGGTGGCATTAATAGTGAACAGGCTGGCATCAGCGCCACCGGCCAGACTGAAGGTGATGGGGTTGTTTTCATCGTCTGTTGCGACAAGAGTGGTGACCGGCAGGTTACCTTCAGACACCGTCAGACTGGTATCACTGGTCAGCACGGGAGCATCGTTCACATCGGTGACACTGACCGTCAGCGTTTGTGTATCGGTGCCGCCCTTACCGTCACTGGCGGTGACTTCCACGACATAGTCGTTGTTGGTGTCGGCATCGGTGGGTAGTTCGAAATTGGGGGTTGCAGCAAAGGTTAACACACCACTGTTAGTATCAATGCTGAAACGTGCGGCATCGGCACCACCGCTGATGCTAAAGGTTGGGACGTCGCCATTATCCGGGTCTGTTGCGCTCACCGTGGTGACGCTGGTCTGGTTTTCGGCCACGCTCAGT
>NZ_MIEQ01000034.1 GCF_001968815.1 Motiliproteus sp. MSK22-1
ACCCTGGAACGATCAGCCCTCCTGATCAAAAGCTGTTGTTGGGTTACGTTGCGCTAACCCAACTTACCCTTGGCTTTAGCTGAGTCCTAGTTTACAGAAAACCGACTACCCTAGAATAACAAACCCACCCAATCAAGGTGGGTTCCTCAATCGCTTACCATTGTGCAGCTCTCCGTCTGTTCTCTAATAAAATATTACATCGGATAACCCTGCATGGCTAGGCTTAGGAGACGGCTGTTGCTGACACCATTGTAGATGTCTTAATAGTCATCAATACCTGAGATGAGCGTAGAGTCAGGCCCTATGTCCATCAACTACCTTGGAGCTGTGGGTTAACATAGGGTTACCTAGAAGAGGTCTATAGCTACCCCAAGAGACCTAGTGTAGACCCTAGTGTCCTACACTAAGTGTTTTCCTTGGCAGACTTTTTATTCTAGGGTGTGGGTTATCAAAGACTAACCTCGTAGGTCGCATTCTACCGTTACCTTCAGGTTGTATATTCCACTACCTATTTGAAGACTTGCAAGCGACCTAAAGTATGTGGCTCTAAACCTCTACAGTCTGGGCTTCTGCTGCTGCACGTTTTACTGAATCACAGCCTTTTTCTGCGGAAGCTTTAGCCTTATACATTTGACTAGTCAGTATAATTTGGTGGTTGGCAGCCTTAAGATTAAAAATCCACTTCCCACTAGTCGTTTCTTTGATTTCGTAACGTTCAGGAAGAGGCGCATTTTTCTGGACCGATTCAATCCCATTTAGAGCACCGGATTTAGCTTTATAGCCTTCAGATTTACCAATATTCTCTCCATTGCCTGCTACCAAACGAAAACGGTACTCTCCAGCCTTATCCTGATATAACTCGAACTTTGCAGCCATCTGTCTTATTCCTTTAAATATACAGTCGAATCGACAATATACTGCACAATAGTGCGCTGTAAAGGTCCGAGAAACAGTTTATTGTTAAGGGCGACTAATAGATCACAGCATCCACTACAGGCAACAACTGTCTCAACTGGAAACAATGCGTATACCTATCAGTCACCCCTGCCCCACTCTTCTCATGACCGACCACCTGCTGAACAAGCACTGTCTCAACACCAGCAGCACGCGCCTTGGTGATGAATGAGTGTCGAACTGAATGAAAGACAATGCGCTCCCCTACATCATTGACCTTCTTATCGAGAAGAGAGCCGAAGAGGTCTGTCACTCTATTAGGATTCTGGTTAGCAGTAGGGAATATAAGCGCCTTCTGGTCACCACTCAGCCAATCAAGCAGGCCATCGTCGACCAACTGTCTATGTAGAGGTACGCTCCGTCTCGCTGCCTTGGTTTTACCTTCTTGAATGACAAAGTAGTGTCGACCCGTATCAGGACAAAGCTTAATGTCCTCTCACCGTAATCTTGCGATATCTGACCGTCTAGCCCCACTGTACACAGCCAACTTCAGGAACCATTTGAACCACTCAGGTTTACGCTTAGACCGCTCAAGAGCTATGAGCACTTCAGTATCTGTCAGGGAAGCAAAGCGCTGGTCCTCATACTCCAATCGTAGACCCAGTGTAGGCGACTCCTTAAGTATGTCGACCTCTTGCACCAAGTAACGGCTAAACAGGCTCTGACAGATCTTTAGATGCTCCTTCACATACTTGCTGGCGACCCTATTCCTTTCTGGTACTCGAAACTTCACCAGCTCAGCCAATGACAACCCTTTGTATGGCCTCTTGTTACGCTGGGGCAACTTAGCGACTGCTTCCAGTGCTCTACGTAACATCTTCTTACTGATGTCGCCCACTGGCCTATCACCAATGAAGAACAAAAGGTTCTCGAAGAGTCGCTGATTGTCCTTTGTTCTCTTCGGGTTCCAGTCCTTCCACTTCACAAACTTACCCCAAGCTACTGAAAGGTGTGGTGTCGTCGGTTTAGGGAGTGATCTGACTACTGAACTAGGCTCTGAGACCGCCTGAGGTCGCTCCTGTAGTTTGCTTACCTTAGCAACCACCCAATCCTCAAACTCCTCAGAGAAGTCCAGCAATCGCGTTAAAAGCCTTGGAAGTAACTTAGGGTCGACACAACGTTGCAACAGCTTGATCAACTGTAACTTCTGGGAGATCAGAGCCAATGCTTCTGAAAGAGAATCAGTTCGAAGGCTGCGCTTGACTTCAATAGGGAGCAAGGGACACAGCCTTCTTGCTTCGAGTGGAATCGAGTACCTGAAGTAATAGGTTCGACCACGTAATAACAGGTAGGACTTTCGGTTCCGTACCAGTTTCTGCAGCATGTCTCAGAGCCTCCAAACAAGAGACGTAACTTATTGAAAACACTGAATAAAATCTAATCGAGTCCGCCTGTAAGCCGGGTTCTGTCGTGGACAGTCATTCATCTAGGGTCTGCGTCACCACAGACCTCAAGCAACCTACCCGAATCCAACGTGGGCCACGAAAAGGATTCCTATTTGGTCTTGCTCCAAGTGGGGTTTACCATGCCGTGGAATGTTACCACCCACGCGGTGCGCTCTTACCACACCCTTTCACCCTTACCGGCAAATCTCGAAAGACCTGCTTAGGCGGTCTACTCTCTGCTGCACTTTCCGTAGGCTCACGCCCCCCAGGGGTTACCTGGCACTCTGCCCTATGGAGCCCGGACTTTCCTCCCCCTTAATCTCATAAGAGACAAGGCGGCGACTGCCCAGCGGACTCTGCGGCGCATCCTACGCTGCTTTGCTGTCATACTCAATAGCTGCAGAAGATGAAAAACCAACTATCGACCAATAGGCCTGAACCGATCGACAACTTTAACAGCCAACTAAAAATCAGCTCCGCCCGCAACAGTTAGCGGCTAGCTGTCGGTAGCTTTCATATCCAAGGCAGCCTGGTAGATCTGTTTACGCCGTAGACCGGTAATTTTACAGGCCAGGGAAACGGCCTGCTTCAGTGAGAGCTCTTCCAGCAGGGTAGAAAGCAGATGTCGGGTTTCAGAATCAAGATCTTCTCGCTGCTCTTGCTCGGCACCATGGACTAATAATACAAATTCCCCCCGCTTCTGATTCGCATCTCCATCAACCCATTTCACCAACGCCTCCAGCCGATCTCCGTGAATGGTTTCAAATGTTTTGGTAAGCTCTCTCGCCATCACTGTATAGCGCTCAGGTCCGAAAATCTCCAGCATATCTATCAGGGTATCCGTTAATCGATGGGGAGACTCGTAGTAAACCAGGGTACGAGGCTCTGTGACCACTGCCTCCAAACGTTCTCGACGTGCTTTGGTCTTTGCTGGCAGAAAACCTTCAAAAATAAAACGATCGGTAGGCAAGCCCGAAGCACTCAGTGCTGCGACAAACGCGCAGGCACCCGGAACGGGTACAACGGTATAACCGGCATCCCTGACTACTCTGACAAGGTGATAACCCGGATCAGAAATCAAGGGTGTTCCCGCATCAGAAATAAGCGCTATGTTTTCACCCTCCTCCAAACGCTGTAGTATTCTATCCGCTTGAGACCGCTCATTATGATCATGCAGCGCCCACATCTGAGTTTTGATGTCAAAATACTGCATCAGCCGACTGCTGTGACGAGTATCTTCAGCCGCGATCAGATCAACGGCCTTCAGGGTTTCAACGGCTCTGGGCGACATATCCCCTAGATTGCCGATAGGGGTGGAAACTATATAAAGAGTACTGTCCGTCATGATAACTTTGACTTTATCTGCCTATTTGCTGAGGTACACTCACCAGTGAGTGCTCTAAAAACTACACGTAACAAAATTTGTATACCGGGACCGTACAAGCCAATGATTAAAACTAAGTGGCTACCTTATGCTTACTTATCCCTGCTTATTCTGATTATGCAGGGATGCACAACACCAACAACTGTCGATACCCCTGAGGATAAAGACAAGCCCCCAGTCTCCACTGACGGCCGGGAATTAACAGAAATTGAAAAATTACTGTTACAGGCGGAAGCCAGCACCCCAATCGAAAAAACGGAGTATACACTACAAGCAGCTGAACGGCTGTTCGAAGAAAAAGAGTACGAACAGGCCAACATCCTGCTGGACAATATCAATCCACTCATGCTTTCAGTACTACGAGAGCAGCAACTATGGCTTCTTCGGGCCCGGATAGCCAACGCCCAGTTTCAGCCTCAACTCAGCCTGGACTGGCTGTCCAAGCTCACCCAGACAGATATTCTGCCTCTGGAACAGCAAATTATCAGAACCGAGCTTGAAGTCACCAATCGTAACCTACTGGGAGACAGCAGCAACGCTCTTAATCTGCTGATCGAACAAAGCGCAATGGCATCGGACGAACAGCGCCCACAGCTCAATGAAACGATCTGGAGACTGCTAAAAAGCATTGGTACCGAAACACTGGCCAGTTTGCAGAACAATCCAGACAACAGTTATCTGCAACAAGGCTGGTACGATTTAGCGGTGGAGTCACGCACAGCTGGCACCGATATTCTGCAAAGCAGCCAAGCACTGCTGGACTGGCAACAGCTCTGGACCTTGCATCCGGCCGCCACAGCTTTACCCACAGAGCTTATGCAAATTCTTCAGCAGCAAGCTCAGCCAGCAGGCCATATCGCCGTATTATTGCCACAGTCCGGGAAACTGGAAAAACCTTCAAAAGCCATTATAGAAGGCTTTCTGGCCGCCTATTATCAAAATCAAAGATTGGGACACCCGACACCCCGCTTGAGCTTTTATGACAGTGAAAGGTTTACCAATCTTTCTGAGTTTTACCCCACTGCAGAAGCACAGGGCGTTGAGCTGGTTATCGGTCCATTGGATAAAAACAAATTAACCGATCTGACACGGCTCGAAAGTGTCAGCATTCCAACCCTGGCGCTAAACTATTCACAAGAGAACAGCACCACCCTGAATCTCTTTCAGTTCGGACTCAGAGGTGAGGATGAAGCTCGACAAGCAGCTCAAAAAGCCTGGAAGGATGGACACCGCACCGCACTCAGCCTGACCGCAGATACAAGCTGGGGACAACGCAATCACCAAGCGTTTGCTGACGAATGGAAAAACCTGGGAGGCACTGTGCTTGCCCACCAGAGTTTTACCGGAGAAAATGATTTTTCTGAAAAGATAAGCCGCGTACTTTCTGTAGAACAAAGTGAAGCACGATACCAGGAACTCAGACGCTACGTAAAAGGCAAGGTCGAATTTGAAACTCGCCGCCGCCAGGATGTGGACTTCCTTTTCCTGAGCGCTCTGGCAAAAGACGCACGACAGATAAAACCCACGCTGGCTTTTCATTACGCTGCCAAACTTCCAGTCTATGCCACATCTCATGTCTATACCGGTGCACCAGCACCAGAGATAGACCAGGATCTGAATGATATTCTGTTCTGCGATATCCCCTGGATTCTCAATGCTGATGATTCCTTGCGCTCCGGGCTTGAACTCCACCGCAACAATACCCAGAGTCGCTTTGGAAAACTGTACGCCCTGGGGGCCGATGTTTATCGCATCTCCGCTTATCTAAACCAACTCCAGACCATGGAAGGCAGCTACCTGAATGGAGAAAGCGGGCGCCTAAGCATCAACCCGGATGGCAGAGTCGTCCGCAGCCTGGATTGGGCACAGTTTCGAAATGGCTTACCTGAGCGCTTAAGCAAATAACAGTAAAACAGACCCAATCAACACAGAGTAGAACTAAGCAAAAAAACATTCAGCGCAAAAATCAACCATAGACTAACGACCAAAGCTATCAACAAGGATGAACGATACTTATGAGCCGCCAGCACGGAAACGCCATTGAGCAGCAAGCCCTGGACTATTTATCAAGACAGGGCTTAAAGCTAGTCACACGTAACTTTAATACCAAGATGGGGGAGATAGACCTGATTATGCAGGACGGCAAAACACTGGTGTTTGTCGAGGTTCGTTACCGAAAAAGCCCACTATTTGGCAATTCAGCAGAATCTGTAACCTGGCGTAAACAAAAAAAACTGACACTGACAGCTGAATTTTTTCTTCAGCGCAACAGCCAGATGCAGAACTATCCATGTCGATTTGATGTCATTGCTTGTAGCCCCGGTAAAAATACAGCTGACATAAACTGGATAAAAAACGCTTTTCAGCCCTAAAACGGCTCTTTAACTTGGGAAACTCAGATGGAATTGCAAGATCGCATCATTCACCATTTTCACGAAAGCCTGGATCTTAAGGCCCATACCATTGAAGAGTGCGGCCCACTGATTGAACTCGCCGGAGAGCAACTGTTCCATTGCCTTGTCTCAGAAGGAAAAATTCTTTGCTGCGGCAATGGCGGCTCAGCTGCACTGGCACAGCATTTCTGCGCCTTGATGCTTAATCGCTACCATCAGGAGCGCCCGGGACTGCCGGCATTTGCGCTAACAGCCGACAGCGCAACAATGAGCGCTATAGCCAGCGACGCAAGCTTTAGCGACATCTACTCCAAGCAGATCAGAGCACTGGGACAGCCCGGCGACATACTGCTTGCCCTGTCGCCAACGGGTCGCTCAAACAACCTGATACAAGCCATACAAGCAGCCCATGACAGGGAAATGCAGGTCATCGCCCTAACGGGTGACGAAGGGGGCGATATGACAGCCCTTTTAATGCCTGAAGAAGTAGAAATCTGTATTCGTTCCTCTTCCACAGCCCTGGTCCATGAGGTACATTTGCTGATTATCCACACGCTCTGCGACCTGGTAGAGCATCAATTATTTGGCGGAATGGAATAAATGATTACCCGTGCAATATTACTCAGCCTGTCTCTCGCAACAGCCCTGGCCCTGACGGGATGCTCCGATATAATCAAGGCAACCTCTGAAGGTCCCATTCAGGACGACCCTAAAAGCCGCACAACCGGCAACTTCATTGATGACGAACTGGTGGAAATAAAAACACTGGTAAATATAGGCAAAGCCTCTAAGGCGCTAAGCAACGCCCATATCTCAGTCACCAGCTACAACGGCATTGTATTACTAACAGGGCAAGTCCCTAGTGAAGAATCCCGGGCACTGGCTGAGTCTGTTGCAAAACAAACACGAAAGGTCAGAAAGGTTCATAACGAACTGACAATCTCTGGCCCTACCTCTCATATCGTGCGCACAAATGACGCCTGGATCACAACTAAGGTTAAAGCCAGTATGCTAGGTAGCGACAAGGTCAACGCAGCCGATGTTAAGGTAGTCACCGAAAACGGTATTGTTTATTTGCTCGGACTGGTATCGCGACAAGAGGCTGATCGAGCTGTTGGCCTTGTCAGAGAAAGCCATGGCGTACAAAAAATAGTCAAGATGTTTGAATACGTAGACTAATCCCGTCAGAGTACATTGCTTCTGGCCGCATTCACATCGAACAGAGCCAGAAAAAACATAAAAAGGGTGAACGCTGTCCACCCTTTTTATCGTTCAGGGACCTATTTAACAACCTTAAGAGAAGGTCGGCCTTTACCCCCTTTACCCTTTTCTTTGACGGGTGCTAATGATGTCTTGTCTGGCGGCTCAGGAGCTCCAGGCTCCCTGCCGAAGCTCATCCCTTGCCCGGTTTCCTTTGCATAGATCGCAACAACCGCAATAATCGGCACATAGACCAGCATAGGAACGCCACCAAAACGGGCGCTGAACTCTACGGCCTCATCGGTTACCAGCAAGCTTTTCACCGCACTAGGGGCGATATTCAGCACAATTTGACCATCGCTTACATAATCTTCTGGAACCTGTACCCCCTGGATACCGACATCAACGACGATATAAGGCGTACACTGGTTATCATTTATCCAGTCATTAAGTGCGCGAATAAGGTATGGACGGCTCGGAGTCATAAGAATCTTTTATTCAGGCAAATTTCAACTACAGCATATTAGCACTGTAGACCAGAGTCGACTTGTTCTGAAGTTATATAAAAAAAGGGATGACAACGCACCCCTTTTTTATCTCTAAAAAAGAGATTAGCGCATTTCTTTCTCAATCTCGGAGAGACTTACCTGGAAAGCTTCACGCTCGAACAGACGATCCATATAATCCATTAGAGGCTTTATCTGCGCTTCTGGCAACTCAACCCCCAACATTGGCAACCGCCACAAGATCGGAGCCATACAGCAATCCACCAATGTAAACTCCTCACTCATGAAGTAAGGTTTTTCAGAAAAAATTGGTGAAATAGCTACCAGACTTTCACGCAGCTCTTTACGAGCCTGCTCAACAGCAGCTTCGTCATCAGCTTTCAGAATAGTCGCGATCAGAGTACACCAATCATTCTCGATACGATGGATAAACAAGCGACTTTCCGCCCGAGCTACCGGATAAACCGGAAGCAATGGCGGATGCGGGAAACGCTCGTCCAGATATTCCATCATTACATTTGGCTCATAAAGAACCAAATCACGGTCAATCAGTGTCGGAAGACTGTTGTAGGGATTCAAGTCAGCCAATTCAGCAGGCTTGTTATCTGGATCGGCATCTTGAATCTCAACAGCCACACCTTTCTCAGCCAGTACGATACGAACACGATGACTGTACTGATCCATGCCGTCAGAAAAGAAGGTCATTGAAGAACGTTTTGCCATTACGCCCATGGGTATCCCCTTGGAAAATTACTTATGTATTGAAAATGCAGACGCGGCCGAAGGGCCGCGTTGCAGTGTACAAAAGGTCAGCACTTATACCGACCCGGCTTTTAGTGATCTTTACGCCAAGAGTCACTGTATACGTCTTTCCAGTATTCTTTCTTTAATGCGTAAGCAAAAACGAACAGAATAGCCAGGAATATCAGCACGTAAGTACCAATCTTACCACTAACCATCTTAGATGGCTCTCCCATATAGGTCATAAAGTTGGTCAGATCGTACATTGCCTTGTCGAACTGTTCAGGAGACATTGATCCCTGAGCCTTCAACTCAAGCTCTTTACAGTGTTCATCTTTACAAACCTGAACACCTTGCATAGCAGCTAACACGTTAGGCATACCCACATCAGGGAATACCGCATTGTTAACCCCCCATGGTCGATTTTCATCGACATAGAAGCTCTTCAGATATGTATAAACCCAAGCAGAACCGCGCAGACGGGTCTCCAGTGTCAGATCAGGTGGTGGCGCACCAAACCAGGCAGAAGCATCCTTAGGATCCATTGCTATGGTCATCTGCTCACCAATCTTCTTACCACCTCGAATCAGCTCTTGCTCAACAACTGTTCTGAACTCGTCAGAACCGTCGATTGCCAGATCATCCGCTGCCCGCTCGTAGCGCTGATACTGTGCAGAGTGACAACCCATGCAGTTTTCTACAAAGAGTCTCATACCGTTTTGCAAAGACTCCTTGTTGGACAGATCCGCCTCAAAATCCTCAAGGTGAACATTGCCGCCACCAGCGGCCAGCGCTGTCACAGGCAAAAGTGCAGCAAAAAATAATGCCATCAGTTGCTTTTTCATTAGCCTGTAACCCTCTCTGGAACTGGTTTGGTTTTTTCCATTCGCGTATAGAAAGGCATCGCCAGGAAGAAAACGAAGTACAGTAACGTAGCAATTTGCGCAATTGTCGTACGGCCCTCAGTGGCTGGAATTGCTCCCAACACCCCCAGAACAACAAAACATACGGCAAAAATAGCCAACCAGACTTTACTCAGGATACCCTTGTAACGCATGGACTTAACCGGACTGCGATCAAGCCACGGAAGGACAAACAGAATGGCGATTGCACCACCCATGACAACCACACCCCAGAACTTAGCATCCATACCGAACAATGGGTAGGTAACAGCACGTAACATGGCGTAGAACGGCGTGAAGTACCATACCGGAGCAATATGCTCAGGCGTCTTCAGGGAGTTTGCCGGCTCAAAGTTCGGCTTCTCAATAAAGTAGCCGCCTCCTTCAGGGAAGAAGAATACAACCAACAAGAAGACAAACAGGAATACGACAACACCCACAATATCTTTAACTGAGTAGTAAGGGTGGAAAGGAATACCGTCCAGCGGAATACCCTTTTCATCCTTATGCTTCTTAATTTCGATCCCGTCAGGGTTGTTGGAGCCCACTTCATGCAATGCCAGGATATGCAGAACAACCAAGGCCAGCAATACAATCGGAAGCGCTATAACATGCAAAGAGAAGAAGCGGTTCAGAGTAATACCTGAGATCAGGTAGTCACCACGAATCCACTCCTGCAGGCCTTCACCGATATAAGGAATGGCACCAAACAGGGAAATAATGACCTGCGCCCCCCAGTAAGACATTTGTCCCCAGGGCAGCAGATAACCCATAAACGCCTCAGCCATCAGAGCCAGATAGATGGCCATACCAAACAGCCAGATCAACTCGCGAGGCTGGCGGTAGGAGCCGTACATCAGGCCACGGAACATGTGCAGATAAACCACCACAAAAAATGCGGATGCCCCGGTGGAATGTAGATACCGCAGCAGCCAGCCATATTCCACATCACGCATAATGTACTCAACGGAAGCAAAGGCGCCTTCCGCTGAAGGGTTATAACTCATAGTCAGCCAGATACCGGTCAGGATCTGGTTAACCAGGACCAACATCGCCAGTGAGCCAAAGAAGTACCAGAAGTTGAAGTTCTTTGGCGCGTAGTATTTGCTCAGGTGATCTTCCCAGGCCTGAGTGACAGCCATGCGATCATCAATCCAGCGCATCAAGCCTTTTTCAGCTTTGCTTCTATTCGGATTTCCCATTACGCAGTCTCCTGATCTACACCAACGAGGATAACGGTATCGCTGATATATGAGTGTGGAGGAATAACCAGATTGGTCGGAGCAGGAACCCCTTTATAAACTCGACCAGACAGGTCAAAACGGGAACCGTGACAAGGACAGAAGAAACCACCTTGCCATTCTGGACCAAGATCCTCAGGCGCCACCTCAGGACGATAGGTTGGCGAACAACCTAAATGGGTACAAATACCTGTCATAACCGCATACTCAGGCTTAAGTGCACGAGCGGCGGTATTCGGAACATAGCTAGGCTGCTGAGGCTTGGCAGAATCAGGATCAGCCAGGCTATCATTCAACTTTTCCAGACTAGCCAGGGCTTCGGGGGTACGACGAACAATCCAGACTGGTTTTCCACGCCACTCTACTATCATCTGTGCACCCGGCTCCAGCTTGCTGATATCAGCTTTAACAGGCGCCCCTGCTGCCTTTGCTTTCGCACTGGGATTCCACGAAGCCACAAAGGGAACAGCCGCTCCAACAGCCCCTACAGCTCCAACAACGGAGGTAGACGCCACCAGAAAACGCCGGCGCCCTTTATCTACGCCTTCATTACTCATTAAGTTTCTCCCACATACCGATGACCTGCGCAGCAAAAAACTACCAGTAACACCGAAATGAATTCAAAATATAGAATTCTGAGCCAAAAAATTGCGGAGAATTTTAAAGCCTATCCCCCATTCATACAAGGTAATTGCTGCTTTTTTGCGGTGCGTCGCGCCAAGAATCACAAAGTGATCCAATTCCAGCACAAGCAATACGCATTAAGTAGTATTCCCCCTGCCAAAAGGTTCTAAAAAAACACCGGCATAAATCCGTTAGAAGTGCTTCTTTAACAGACCGCAACAGCAATCACACAAAACGACATTGCCGAATAGACGACTGAAGGTAATTTATCTTTGACTCAGCTTTTTCGGGACACAAAAAAACGCCGACCCCGAAGGAGCGGCGCTTTTTGAAATTCTGAAAGCGTTCGAATTAACGCTTGGAGAACTGTGGCTTCTTACGTGCTTTACGCAGACCAACTTTCTTACGTTCAACCTGACGAGCATCACGAGTAACGTAACCCGCTTTACGCAGAGCAGGACGTAAAGTCTCGTCATATTCCATCAACGCACGAGTAATACCGTGACGGATTGCACCCGCCTGACCGAAGCTACCACCACCAGCAACAGTGATATTCAGGTCAAATTTTTCAGCCAGCTCAGTCAACTCAAGAGGCTGACGAACGATCATACGAGCCACTTCACGACCGAAGTAAGCTTCGATGGAACGCTTGTTGATAGTGATGTTACCAGTGCCAGCTTGCAGGAAGACACGAGCAGTGGAAGTCTTACGACGACCTGTACCGTAGTATTGAGTAGTAGACATATCCGCCTTCCTTTAAATGTTCAGTTCTTGAGGCTGCTGAGCGGCATGAGGATGCGCAGCGCCTGCGTAGATTTTCAGCTTGGAGAACATTGTGCGACCCAGTGGTCCCTTAGGCAGCATGCCTTTAACAGCGGACTGCAGAGTGCGCTCAGGAGCGTGGTCGATCATCTTCTCGAAAGACATGGAACGCAGACCACCAGGGTAACCTGTGTGACGGTAGTACTGCTTGTCTTTGGCCTTGTTGCCGGTAACGCGGACTTTCTCAACGTTAACTACAACGATGTAATCACCGGTGTCAACGTGAGGAGTGTATTCTGGCTTATGCTTGCCACGCAGACGACGGGCGATTTCAGTTGCCAGACGACCCAGGGTCTTACCCTCTGCGTCAACGACAAACCACTCGCGCTTTACGTCAGCAGGCTTAGTGCTTACAGTTTTCATTGGATTAGCCTTTATCTTCCCCGAATCTTATTGATTCGGCGTTTCCTATAATTATTGGTTGCCCCGTAAAAACAAACAAAAGGACAACGTACATTCCTGTTCGAGACTTCAGAGCACTACACACAAAATGGCGCGACCCTCCCGAAAAGGACGGCGTATTATAGGTACTGTTTAACTGATTGTTAAGCTCTTTCTGAAACTTTCTTTTGCAAGTGCGAAATGAGACATTCAAAGATTCACTTAGCACCGCAATAAATCCTTAAAAACCAAAAGCCTTGCTACTCAATTTCCAGACACAGGCGACAACCAGTGATCACCCAATAAGGCTAGCAGCGACAGCTCTTCAGGCTTTATGCTCGCAGGCCAGATACTCTTGCGACTGCATTTCCAGCAAACGACTGATTGTACGCTCAAACTCAAAATCCAAACGACCACCTTTATAAAGGTTTCTCAGCTCAGGCTCTGCGGACAAAATCAACTTAACACCGCAGTCATAAAATTCATCCACCAGATTGATAAAACGACGGGCCTGGTCATCCCGCTCTCCCCCCAAGACTGGAACATTGGAAATCAGCACCGCATGAAAGAGCTTACCAATTTCTATATAATCATTCTGACTGCGAGGACCATCACAAAGCTCGGGAAAATCAAACCAGACCACATCTTCACAACAACGGCGCGTATGAATCGGTCGGCCATTAATATCAATCACCTGACCACTAATAGATTCTTTCAGATCAGGGGCCAGGCTTTCAAAACTACTGTTAAGACTGGAATCGGCCTTGTCATCCAGGGGGCAATGATACAGCTCAGCCTGCTCCAATGCGCGCAGACGGTAATCAACCCCCCCGTCTACATTAATCACATCTGTGCATTTATTCAGCAACTCAATGGCTGGCAAAAAGCGCTGACGCTGAAGACCATTTTCATAGAGGCGATCCGGTACGATATTGGAAGTAGCCACCAACGCTACACCATGACCAAACAGCTTTTCCATTAAACCGCCCAGAATCATCGCATCGGTAATATCGGAAACAAAAAACTCATCAAAGCAGATGACTTCAGCCTCTGCTGCAAAACGACCGGCAATAATGTCCAGCGGGTTTTTCTGTCCATCAAGACCGGTTAACTCTGCGTGGACTCTTTGCATAAACCGATGAAAATGAGTCCTTGTCTTACGCGAAAATGGCAAACTGTCATAGAACGTATCCATCAGGTAGGTCTTACCGCGACCAACCCCACCCCAGAAATACAAGCCCTGAACCGGCTCTTCTGGCGGCTTTTTAAAGCGCAGACCAATCCGTTCAATAAACTTGGGCTCAGGACGATTGCGACGAGCGAGTAAATCATCATAAAGACGCTGAAGATGCTTAACGGCCTCTTCTTGAGAGGCATCGTACTGAAAGTCATCCCGTTTAAGATCTTCACGGTAGCGTTCAATGGGAGTCATAATTTAGGGCAACTGCTTATGCAAATAATAGCTTTCATTCTAATTACGTTCTTCAGATAAAGAACCAAAAAAACCGGAATTCTCTGGCCGTCTCACACACAGCTAACATTTAGTAAGATCTTGAAATGCGTCCAGCATGAGAACGTACAACAACAGGCAAAGATCCCGGAAAATCGTCGCCACTTTACCGCTTGACACCACCGTTGGCAATTGGCCTTAATAATAACCCTTAACGAGTAACCGTATTAAAGACCAGCACTAAGCCCTTCACCACCAATAAAAAAACACTCCGCTCCAGACACAATCCAAACAACCCTTCATCGGCCAAAATGCATACATTTCCAAGAAACCAGGCCCAAGTAACTGTTGTTTTCCCACCGCCTCTCCCCTAGCATCCAGTCTCTAGCGGGTAACGATGAAGGCATGGAGATGATTCAGGGTTTTACACAGATACTAGTCTTTTGGATACTGGGCGAAAGTCTGCACTATTTAACCAATATACCCGTCAGTGGCAGTGTACTTGGTATGATAATGCTATTCGCCTATCTGCTTATCAGAGGCACCCTCAGCAAACAACTGGAACGCACCAGCCAGACACTGATCTCTCAACTCTCTTTATTACTGCTTCCCGGAGGGGTTGGATTATTCTTTCTGGGCGAGCGTATGCAAAACCAGTGGATGCCACTGTTAAGCGCGATTGTTATTGGCTCCATTCTCAGCATTATCGCCAGCCTGCTATTAATGCGCTGGTTAGTACAGCGCCGGGAGCCATAAGTGACAGAGCTACTGGCAACCTTCAATGGCCTGATTATCCATCTGAGCAACACGCCGCTACTCCCGGTGGCTCTCACACTTGCCTGCTACCAACTGGGTATCTGGATTTACAATAAGCTGAATCATCCATCCTGGTTACCACCCATCGTTTCAGGAGGATTAAGCCTCGCCGCAATCATTACCCTGCTACCTATCGATTACCAGCAATATTATCAAGGCGCCAAATGGATCAGCTTTCTGCTGGGGCCAGCTACCGTTGCCCTGGCAATCCCACTGTTTCTACAGTTTCACCATATCCGTCAGCTATTCCTGCCTATCGCGCTAACTCTTTGTCTCGGTGCCCCCTTAGCAGCAGGGCTCGCCGTCAGTATTGCCTGGTTGATGGGAGCAGAAGTACCGGTACTCTTATCCCTGGCGCCCAAGTCCGTCACTGCTCCCATTGCCGTATCTCTGGAAGAATTGCTTGGTGGTATGACCGGCCTGGTGGTGGGAATCGTCTCAATTGCAGGAGTTATTGGTTCAGTGTTCACACCGATATTCTGTCGCTGGATAAACTATAAAGATCAGCGAGTGCTGGGATTTATCATGGGAATGAACGGCCACGGCATCGCCACCGCCCGAGCCTTTGAAATCAGTCCCAAAGCCGGCGCATTCTCCAGCCTGGCCATGGGCCTGACCGGGGTATTTACGGCAGTATTGTTACCCCTTTCCGTCAGCTTGCTGGGCTAAACACCCATGGAACTGAGTTAACTGAGTTTGAAAATCAGGCCAACGAAAAAAACCCACTTAATCCCTGGTACAACGCGAAAACAGCCATCAACAAAAACAACACACCACCACCCCGGTGCAACCACAGCACCGGCAAACGCTGCAACAGAGTCCGCCCCGCCACAACACCCAACGCAGAAGTAGCCACCAACGCCAGAGTCGCCCCAATCCAGACAGCCACAGGAAAGGAAGTCGTCCCCAACCCAGCCACCGCCAGCTGAGTTTTATCACCAAACTCAGCCATAAAAATCATCATAAAAGCAGTGATGAATAAACCTCTGGCCGACAACGGGTTTGCAACAGCCTCCTCTTCATCATCTTCCATTCGTAACGACTGAATACCAAAAAAACCAAACAACAACGCCACCGCCAAAGCAATCCAATGCTCAGGCAGCCAATGGGCCACAGCCGCTCCAAAAGAAACAGCCAGCAAATTCAGTACAGCAAAGGCCAACACCGCTCCCATCAGCACCGGCCAGGGCCGATGACGAGCCGCCAGCGTCATACACACCAATTGACTCTTATCCCCAAATTCAGCAAGAAAGATTAATAAAAACGCCACACCAGCAGAAGAAATGGACTCAATCAACAGAAGACACCCGACAAAACGCAGCTATAAGGGAAGAAACACAACAAAAACAGAGCCGGATTATATGCGCTGCACTGGAAAGGCGCTAAGAAAAAAAGCTGCTAAGATAATTATTTATGACTGTTTGATCGTAGCTGATGGTAATGATTTTCATGGTATATCGGCGTGTAGCGCAGCCTGGTAGCGCACATCCTTCGGGAGGATGGGGTCGAAGGTTCAAATCCTTTCACGCCGACCATTGAATCAATAGGTTATAGGATTTATTGACTTTTATACAACTTCAAAAAGCCAACTTAAGTCCGCATTAAGTCCAAATTAAACACACTTTTTTGGATATTTTGACCTTAAGTTAAGGCCAAATATTGCTCGAATAGGAAGAGTGTTTACCAACAACTCCGCTTGTCTTTACTACCGTTAATCCTTTCTTCTTAAATGGTCAGCCCTTAATTTCGGCGTAAGAGTTACTTGCCTGTTCACCCACTTCACTATGAGAACCCCACATATCTGCGTACTTATCTTGGAACGAGACTGGAGAACTCTGTTTACCCTTTCTAAAAGAGCTGGCAGATTGCCGCCTGAGAGTCTGCGACCAGCCCCGCTCAAACTCCAAATGAGCATCTGTGTCTTGAGGGTAGGGGTTGATAAGCTCACCTTCGTTGTCGTAGTAGCTACTCGCACCCTCTTCGTAATATTTCTTTCTGCTAGCATCATCCATAATTCGAATTCTCTTTAGTTTCGTTAAGAACAGGGGTGACCAAATTAGGTATTAGGTTTGTAAATACCGGCAGCTCTCTTTGATAATACGTGGCCTGCCCTCGGTTTTTTCCTCATTCACCTATACCAATTTCTAGTTCAACCAAGCCACTAGAGCAATTAGTAACATATAAAAAATCATCCCTGTAAGATATGCCGTGCCGAACTGTTCATTCCCCAGCCGCTTCTCTGCATTAAAAACCCCAATACCAAATATCGGCTTTCTTAGTGATCCAAATGTAATGACCCTAAGTATCAATGCACCAGTAGTATAAAAAACGAAAGAAAATATCAAATCCTAGACCTGAATGAGTGACTTAAGCTTGCATGGTTGCGACGTAACATATTGTTTTTCATGGATAATAACGAAACTCTAGCTCAATTGATACGTTCACCCAAGCGGAAAATTATTTCCTTTTATATCAACATTTTACAAACAAAGTCACTGATTCAGGTTTTATACATGAACCACAGCTAAAGCAGACTGCACTCGATTCGAGGTAGACCGGAATTCGGGGGAAGCTCATCGTTTTATCCTTATTTTTTTGTTTCTTGATAGAATAGACGTTTGTGCTCTAGAACATTTTTGCTACTATCCTTCAGCGTTTAATCATGGACAATGTTGAATATAGAAGGATTTAGCCTCAGATGCTTGCAGTTCCTTACAAAAGATCAATCGGTCTACACCTCTATCTGACACATACTTTTGGTCTTTTTCTTCGCGAGCCTGGCGTTAATCAGGGCTGCTTTGTTCTGGCGGAATAATTCTGTTCAACATTTCCAATCATCAGGAAGCCCAGGCTTATAGCCGGGTTGGATGCTTTTACAAGCGTTAAAGGAAGTAGAGTTAAGGAGTAGGGAGTGCGGCTGAAACACCATAGGGATATCGAATGGGACGACCTGGCATATCTGGAGACCCCGATATTTGCTTATGCTGATATCGAAAACTGTTACTTTAACGAACACATCCATCCTCGTGTGGTGCAGGGCATTGATGACATTCTCGGTCGGGACTTTCATAAAGGCTATGGCAACCGCCGTAACCCCCAAGGGCTGGTACTGCTGCGAAAACTGCTGGACAACGGTGATATCTTCGTTGTTTATCAAACTGACAAGCCTTTTTCTCCACTTATTCACTGGTGCCCACCAACGGAAGAGCTTAAATATGGCTCCTGGATAATAGTGCCTCAGATAGGAGAGCTTTTTCTTCAATCAGCACTGGAAGAACTGGTTGAACAAGCGTACATCAGTCGATACGTCAATAGCGCAGGCAGTGACAGCGAGGGAGGCTCCGGTCTGCTTTCGGGGGAAAAACCACCCGAAGGCACCAACACCTACGCCGGTCCCGCACAGACCCCCAGTGCCATCGCACCTGCAAGACAGCAACCGCCCACCATCGTGCCAGCGGCACTAAAAAATACAAAACCAACCCGGCAAAAGCCTTTACTGCGCGATACCGGGATGTTGGTTGAGGAGCTTAAACCGTCCGAGAAAGAGGCTCAGCATTATTTAGATCTGGATCTGACCTGGGACAATGGCGAAGCGATAGCTAATCAGCCCCTGGTTATCCATTTTGATGATGGCAGTCAGCAAGCGCTAACCACCAACAGACTCGGACAAGTGTGGATGGAGCCTATCCCCACCGTTGGATACAAGGTTGAGCTGAATCCCCAGTCTGAAGAACAACAGATCAGCCAGTTGCGGGTCGAAATAAAAACGCTGCTATCGGATGTGATTCAGCAGGAAAAACTACAGGCACAGCAACATCAACATCAACGAATACAGGATCAGTTGAGTACAGCTGAAAATGCCATGGTTCATACCGGAGCCTTTATCTGGGGGCTTTGGAACTGGGGCAAGGACAGCGCTATCGCGGTGAAAGAGCTGACGGATGTAGTCAATCCGTTTGTAAAGCTAAACAATGCCTTACAAGCAGGTTACAAGGCCCATACGAATTCCCCGGATCAGCCTTGGATAAGTCAGTTTGATCAGCACTATCAGCAGGCGGAGCTACGGGAGTTAACCGAAGCGCTGGGGTTTGATCCAACGGCCATCTCCATGGAAAAGCTGGCCGAAGCCTACGAAATCACCTGCTTTATCATGGATGACGAAGCAACACAGTCCAATCTGGCGCAGTTTGCGAAAGAGTACGTCAGTGCACAAGACAGCATTGAGTTGGCTGAGTCCAGCGCGCCAGTCGCCATCGAAGTTGTGCTATCAGCCATCCTAACGGCATTGACCGCCGGTGCAGGGGCGGTGGTAGCTGGCGGCAGGGCCGCCGGAAAAATGAGTCAACTGGGACGCAAACTGGTTGAATTGGGTAAAAAACTTAAAGCAACAAGATTAAAGCAAAGCAAGGTTGCAAAAACAGGAGATACCAAACAGACAATAGTCGTTGAGCGCCCGACTCAACAGGATATAGGGGCACCTCGGGAAGTTGAAAGTGGTACGATGCGTGGAGAAGGTGTTGTTCCAAACAGCAAAACCTTACCGGGGCCCGCTGTTCCCAAATATCACTTGGGTAACTACACCGGTGGTACTGCAGTTAATAGGCAGGTTTCAGGCGATGAGATTTTCTATAAGTATCACGGGAAGGACAATAGATTAGGGAAGACTCATAACTACGTCACTCAAAAGCAATATACCAGCGAAGTAGAGCTGAGAAATGATCTAGCAATACTTGATGAATGGGGCATCGAAATTGATCGAGTCACCACATTCAGACCACCCAAAGGCACTTGGGTGAGTGAAGGTACGGCAGCTAAACAAGTCGGAGACTTTACTGACGAATTCCGCCCCGGCGGTGGTTATCAGGGTCTCTTAGATATCAATAATTTACCGAAGTCCTCATGGATAAGAACGGATAAATTACCGGAGGGGTTTAAGCAATGATTGATAAAAATGCTCTGTTGGCTTATGTGGCTCGGTTACTGGAACTGGCAAGGGCTAGAGATACCAGTCAAGGTATTAGAGTGTATGAAGGAGCTATAAAGAAAATCGGAGAAGCGTCTTCACAGGATGAAGTTGAAAATCTTTCTGAAAAGCTCAAGCATGCTTTAGCAGGTATTGAGGCTCACGGCCATTTTACGAATGAAGAGTTTGAAATAGTTAAGGACATACGTGCAATGAGCTAGCAATCTGCGCTAGCTCTGTTGTTCCAAACAAATACGTTCAACAATCACCGGTAGATTTTGATCACGTATTGAAGGCTGATTACACGAAAAAAGGTAAACCGACTGGCGGCCATACTTTGCTCTACGGTGATGTGCGAATTGTCCCTGGAACTGAATCAGTGCCTGATGTGGCAGGTGTATATAAGGCTACGATCCAAGTTCCCGATCCGGCGAATCCGGGCCAGTGGATTACCAAGACTAGCAATAATTCTACTAATACGATGTTTCCCAAAGAGTGGGATGAAATTCGTGTTAAAACCGAAGTTGATGCAGCTTGGAATGACCCGAATAAGATTGTACAAGGTGATAAATGGATTTCAGTTACGCCTTCCGGTGTAAAAGTTGAGGGCTGGATTTCACCAAGAACAACAGTTTATCCAGTATATCAATCACCAAAGAAACCTTAGAGGTGCTATGTGAAGTTAAAGCTTTATTATGCTGATGGTGGTAACCATCCTGTGTTAGGGCAAGTTTATCATCAGTGCCAAGAATTTATAGATGGTAGGGATGTGGCGAGATACCAACGATATCTCGCCAATATTTTAAGTTGCATTGCTCAGTCCGTTGATGATTGTGATCGAGTACTGGCTGAAGTTGCAATGATTGAGGAAGGGCGCGAAAGTAAGTCTGAAATAGAAGGTAATGATGTCGATGTCCTAATTTCGCTAGATGGAATTCAGGTTGACATAAATGTAAACGATAAGTGGGTTGGACAGCCAGAAGGTAGATTTTCACTTACCGAATTTAAGGCTGTAGTTGCTGCGTGGAGAAAGTTTCTTCATATGCCGGAATCATTTAACTCTGAGGTGATTATCGAATTGTAGGTTGTTCCAAACAGGGTTGATGCGACAAGTAGGGTTACACCTGGGAACAACTGGGGTCGGGAACAACTGGAACAACTGGGGTTGGGAACAACTGGAACAACTGTGGAACAACTGGGGTCAGATACAACAACGCAAAGAAACAATATTTCTGTTGACGGTTAGTAAGTCTTATAAACCAACAGAGATACTCTTTAGTCACCACAGTTATCAATATTTGTAGTCGTATTGAGTATTCAATACAGAATGACTCTGGTAAAGCCTACCGTACCAAATATAACCGTTCGGTCACTGTTGGCAGTAATGATGAAGCTGCGGTTGACAGTAATCAGAGCGTCAGTGTTGGTGCCAATAAAACGGAAACGGTGGCTTCGGCCAGTGCGGAGACCATCGGTGCGGCGAAAACGCTGTCCATCGGTTCAGATTATCAAGTGAAAGTGGGGGCCGAAAAGAACGAGTCTGTTGGTCTTGCTTCAATAGAAAAAGTCGGTACCCAAAAACAGATCAATGCGGGAAATCGCATCGAGCTGGAGTCGGGCAGTGAGATCGTCTTTAAATCCGGTGGTTCATCGATCACATTAAAAAGTGATGGCAATATTGTGATTGATGAAATCTAATGGGGTCTGACCCTGTGGTATCCCCACGAATTAACAACCCGATCACTCAAGTTGTGATGCTTTCAGAAGTTGTTCAGTAAAGCTTTTAATACCATCACGCCACTGACTCCTAAGTATTTTTAAACAGGATGAAAACACACGCTTTCCAAGATAGAAGTAAGAGAGTACTCGCCGACGGAGACTATTACATTGAAAACGAGAAGCGAGTCCTGCCTGCTCCGTCACTTTTCCAATAAGTATCAGCACCATCGCAGTTAATGTGGTCAGCAATACCAGTACCTTTAGCCTTGCTATCGTTGCTGTATAGTGTTGTTCAAAACCTAGGCCAAATCGACTACTTTTCAGATCTCTAAAGCTTTCCTCAATCTGCATACGTGTTTGGTAAACCGTGACGCTCTTAGTTGCAAAGAGCTTATCGAGTGGCAGTGATGAGATGAGTATAGGGGTTTGAAAGTAATCGATCAGAGCGCTTGATCCGATGTTTTTCATAGGCCGAAGATTCAATGCCGCGTCCGATTGATGTCACCGTACAAGCATTGCCTTGTGCGATGCTTAATACACAAGCAGATAAGGCATTACGTCGTGCTTTGTGCATAGAAGGGCTGACAAGCGGGATTATTTTCTTCACTATATCGGTAGCGTTCATGGCTCTAGTGGTTGTTTGTTTTTGGCGAAATAGTTGATCACCAAGGGCCATGAACGTTCCCTGGTTAAGCTAACTAATTGTTATATATTGCAAATTTATGGGGATACCACAGGGTCTGACCCTGTGCTATCACAGACCGCGTGATCCAACAGGCTATTGCCCAAGTACTCACGCCCATCTTCGACCCTGGATTCTCGAACAACAGCTTCGGCTTCCGACCCGGACGAAATGGGCAGCAAGCGGTTAAGCAGGTACAAAGCATCATCAAGGAAGGACGGCGCTTTGCCGTTGATGTGGATCTATCAAAGTTCTTTAACCGAGTTAATCATGACTTACTAATGACCCACCTTGGCTACAAAGTGAAGGATAAACGTCTACTTAAGCTGATTAAACACTATCTTCGAGCTGGGTTTATCGATAACCAGTTCTTTAGTGAAAGTCGTGAAGGTGTGCCTCAGGGGGGACCATTATCCCCACTTCTGGCTAACACCATTCTCGACCCCCTGGACAAGGAACTTGAAAAACGAGGACATAAGTTCGCCCGCTATGCCGATGATTTTACGATCTTGGTGAAAAGTCGACGAGCTGGCGAACGTGTGCTTCGCAGCATCAGCAACTGCCTGCAAAACCGCTTGAAACTGGTCGTTAACACGGCCAAAAGTCGCGTTGTTAAAACCACTGAAAGCAAATTTCTGGGATTTACCTTCCGGGCAGGACGCATTCAATGGCACCCGAAAACGTTGTCGAGATTTAAGCAACAAGTTCGGCGTTTAACAAA
>NZ_MIEQ01000035.1 GCF_001968815.1 Motiliproteus sp. MSK22-1
CCTGGAACGATCAGCCCTCCTGATCAAAAGCTGTTGTTGGGTTACGTTGCGCTAACCCAACTTACCCTTGGCTTTAGCTGAGTCCTAGTTTACAGAAAACCGACTACCCTAGAATAACAAACCCACCCAATCAAGGTGGGTTCCTCAATCGCTTACACTTGGTCAAACCCTACGTCCATGACATCCTGGTTAGATTTAAAGATGCCCCTAAGAGGGAGTTAGTCAAACAGGTAAAGAGCTTACCTACTCAGCTACCAGAGTTTGATTTCAGTGACTTACGTTTTATCCCTGACACATACGTGAGGCTAAGGAAAGGACCTTCAAGAAAGACCGAGATTCTCTCTGAGTTTGACCAAGGGCAAGTTGTTACCGTCATTTCCAAGAAAAGGAACTGGATAGAAGTCAGGTATTGGGATGTACTAAGCAAAGACTACTTGCAAGGCTGGGTCTTTACTAAGCACACCGCTTACTTCAATCACCGCAGACCGCGATGAGCCGTTAATAGCCTAAAGGTGTGTGATCCCTATAATACGATGGACACTGGCTAGAAATCGGAGCAAGAGGGTATAGTAACTGCCTTAAGTTCCGGTACATTTCTTTGGTACATGTGGTATTCTTGTATCCCCCAAAGGCCCTGGTCATCAGGCTTTGGAGTGTGTTGGCCCTAGGCTGGCGGAGCCGCCTCCAATTGCTTATATCCATAATATTCTCTGTAAATCAGCATGGTTTGCCTTTCTGCAGTCGCGTAGGGAACAAGTGGCTGGGCTGTGTATCGACGAAGTCTTGAGCAAATTAGCGACTGGCCGTTTATGTGGCGAAATTTTGTTACTTCAACCGCTTACTGACTATCTTCTATTAGCATTACTCTCCAATATTTTTTGATAATGTTTCAATTATTCTGCTGTTTAAGCTGTGGTAATCAGGAGCTACTATTTCTCCAACAATGAACGGGCCGGGAGATAGCGTGAAAGCCATCGGCGATACCAAGTCTTTATCTATCAGATAATCTGCAGTCTTAGCGGATATTGAGCTGCCTGCTTAATGTTATTTCCGTTAAGAAGGGTTCTCTGGAAAACCTAAATCCAGTCGACGTGCTAGTTTCCACAGAAAGCGGGCTACACCGAGTATGCCTGGTTGCTAGTTGCTCTCAAAGTGCTGAAGGCTTCGTGGGCGTTTTTTGGCTATCGGGTCAATCAACAGCCGTTGTCCGGACTACACCACCACAATGGGCCGAATTATGTCGAAAACTATCACTATTGGCGTTACTGATCTGTCTTTTCACCGCGTTACGGCCTCTTTGGTTGTTCATACCCTAAAGAGTATGGGTTTTGAGGTAAATAGAATTTACTCGCCACACCAGGATAACTTTAAAAAGCTGAAAACGGCTGAAGTTGATCTATTGAGCTCTGCCTGGTTGCCGTCCAGTCACGGGGTGTACAAGAGCGATGTTGAAGAATCAGTACCTCTTATTGAGTTGGGTTTGCACTATGAGCCCTATGCGCTGTGGGGGGTGCCCGCTTATGTACCTGTTGAGATGGTCGCTGGGGTAGCCGATTTACTAAAGCCGGATGTTTTAGCGAAAATGAAACCTGATATCCAAGGCATAAATCCTGGCGCGGGAATTACTCGTTTCTCGATTGAAATGATGGATAGATATCAGCTGAGTAAGGCCGGTTACAGGTTCCATACCGGTACGGAAGAGGATTGCTTCAACGCCTTTGAAAGAGCTGTTGCCAGTCAGGAATGGATTGTCGTTCCTCTGTGGAAGCCGCAGTTTCTGCACTACAAATATGATATTCGCGAAATAAAAGAACCAAAAGGGCTGTTGGGTACTGTTGATAGAGCCGTTTTGTTGCTTAGAGAGGATAAAAAAACACTGTTTAGCCAAGCGCAGCTGAATATTTTGGATGCTTTACGCTTTTCGAATGACATTATTGCTGAGCTTGATTATCAAGTGTCTCGAGAAAACCGCCCCCTGGATGAGGTCACTTTTCAGTGGTTGCAATCACAGGGTTCAAAAGAAAGCTGATTTCAGTTTTGGGACGCCTGATAGGGAGCTGAAGATGAAAGTAAGGTTCGATCATCTGGCTTTGAGTGCTAAAAATCCTGAAGGGATGAAGAACTTTCTTTGTGATCTGCTCGGGCTCGAAGTTGGTTTTAGACCCAGCTTTCCTTTTGATGGGTATTTTCTATGTGCTGATGGTAAAGAGGTTATTCATATTTTTGAGTATCCGGTAACTACTATTGATCAAAGCCGTTTGGAAAAGACAGGTAGGCCAGAGCAAGGCATTGTTCACCATGTCAGTTTTTATAGTGATGATTACGGTGAGGTTATGAAGAGACTCGCTAAATTAAAGCTGAATTATTCTGTCAGCACTGTACCTGATTCATCGGTCAGGCAGGTTTTCGTTCGTGCGCCGGAAGGCCTGATCATAGAAATACAGGTGATGCAAAAAAGTTAATTCCAATAGCGGAGCGGCGATATAACAAGTTATATCGTTGCCTTCACTACCATCAAACGATAAGAACAAGAGGTCAGTATTATGTCGATCTATAAGCCGGTTATCACCCCGGAATCTCGATTAACTTCCTTGGGTTTTGAGCTTCCGGATGCTCCTGATGCTGTTTCAAACTACGCCCCGCTGGTCCAGTCAGGAAGTATTGTTTATACCTCCGGACAACTTCCGTGGATTGATGGTGAGCTAAAGTACGGAGGTCAGTTAGGGCAGGGAGGGGAGCGCAGTGACGAGGATGGTTATCAGGCTTGTCGCTTATCTGCGTTAAATGCCGTCGCTCAATTGAAAAAACACCTTGGTGAGCTTAGCCGCGTAAAGCAAATTGTCCGGGTAGAAGGGGTGTTGAACGTTAAGTGTGATTCTCGCTGGACGGGTCAGCCTAAAGCTTTGGATGGCGCTTCAGATTTGATCAATGCGGTTTTTGGTGAACAAGGACGTCACTCACGTATGGTGAATAGCAACTCTGCTATGCCACTCGATTGCACTTCACTTATCTATATATATGCTGAAGTCGAATGACAACTGCTGAGAAACATTGACACAGGTGTCATTCTTCCGGTGTTTTCCAAGATAGTTATTAACTCTGAGTTTATTTGTTATGGCTGCGATATATCCCCGGGGATATCCCGGTGATATATCCGGTTGCTCAGTTCAAAAGATAGGTTCTCTCAGGTTGAGTACTGTTTAGAAAGCCTTATTCTGAAGGTCTTATACAGAGAACCTTAATACTCCCGTCTTTACTGATCGGTAAGGTGATGGATGTTTGCTATAGCTCCATCAAGGAACACATCAACTCGCATATCAACAATGGCTTCGATGTTTTTTGGAATTGGAAGTCGGTAAATATACTTGCGTACCCCTAAATAGAAGAAGCTGGAGTGAAATCCCCATATAAGTTCAGTGGCCAGGTTTTTTTTGTCCGGGTGCTGTGAGAGCTTCAGTCCATTCTCCGTAGCAATTTCTTCAATCAGGACACTAAAAATCTTTTCGTGAAGAATGGCAATGTATTTCTGGCTGATTATGGGATCATCAAAAGCTGACACTAGAAAGACCCTGATCCATTCTTCATCTAATATGGATTTTGTATAATCAGTCAAGTATCTCTTTAGTCTTTCTCTGAGTGGAATCTCACGATTACGTATTAAGACCTCCCAGTCCGGATTCCATCGTCGCAGGAATACTTCATCGAATATTCTATCAATAAGTTTCTGTTTGTTTTTGAAATATCGGTAAAGCAAAGGTTGAGTCATTCCTATGCTTTCTGCAAGCTCTCGGGTTGTAAACTTGAACCCCTTCTTTGAGACAAACATTATAGCCGTATCAACAATCAGCTTTTCTCTTTCATCAGCGCTTAGGTATTTCTTTTCTTTATCAGCTGGCTTTGAATTTGTCATGGGGTATTAATTCTTTCTGATTTTCAGTGAGACGAGGTTATTTCTTCTGGTAGAAATGGGTTGAGTATCTATTCCATTCAGGCAATAGGAAGCCTCCACACTGTATATCTAAAGAGGTTGTGGGACAAGTTGTGTTGAGGTTATTGCAGGTCTGAACAATTTTCTATTGGGTTAGAAACCACTCTTAAGAATCAATATTTTCAACGCTACTATGTTGCTTTGCGCAGTTCCGCTTTTGAATAATTCTTTAGAATATTTTGAAAATATTTTCTGAATAAATAATTATTGATTGTTTGTATATGTTTGATATACAAGATTTATTTTAGAGTTTTCGGTTGGGGATCAAGAGAGGGTTGTTCGCTCAATGCCCTATCAATGCTAGCGAACAAAATTAGTCCAAGCTTTTTTCTTCTATTTTTTTGATGAATTATTTTCATCTTTTAGGCGGTAAATTATCTATTGATAAATTTATCGTTTGATAAATTCTGGTGATGAGATTATCATCAATTCACATCGGAGTTAGTTGGAGATCCCGATGGATTCTTCTAGTCCGTATGTCTATTTTGATAAGGAGAAGAGCGTTGACTGATTCAAATTTGTCAGATGGTTTTTGTTTGTCATGTCCGACTTTGGAAGCCTATGCCGGGATAGCTGCTGAACAGTATCTTAATGACTTCGGCTGTACCGGAGAGAATGAGAGACCTACTCTGAAAATCAGTAATCCACCCAATGGGGTTAAGAGCTTTGCCGTGACATTTTATGATGAGGATGCACCCACAGGCAGCGGATTCTGGCACTGGGTTGTCTATAACTTGCCTGCTGATACCGTTTTATTGCCATCAGGTGACTTACCTGAGGGGGCCTTGGAGGCAAACTCTGATTTCGGTGTTCCAGGTTATTTTGGGCCTTGTCCGCCGGTGGGGCGCGAGCATAGGTATACATTTACTGTGCATGCTCTGGATGTAGAGCAGCTTGATATTCCTGATGTTCATACCGGGGCGCTAGCGGGATTCTTTATATATCAACATACCATTGATAAAGCGTCTTTTACTGTAAAGGCTGGTCCCAGATCTGGTTAACAGTCGATTTTTCTCCAGCCGTATTTAATCTGAAAAGGACGCTTGCTGTAAGTTATGTCCTTTTTATAGCTATCAGGATGATTGAATACTCTGACTCTGCCGGTACCTGTTGGCTGAGGGGGTTCATCCTGAATACTTTGGTTACCTTGGGGTTCTGGGTTTAATTAAAAATATAGGATTTTATTCAGTAGTCTAGGTGTTCATCAATTAACAGGGATTGTTTCTGACTGATGTGTAGGGTGCTTATTTTTATAAGTAACGGATAGTTAAAATGAATAATAATATTCCTACTGAAGTTTATTTGGATTTTCTGGGAAAAACGATTGATATTCATTGGAATTATCATGCGATTCTAATGTTTTCCGTGTGGTTCATATTGGTTCCCATTTGTATTATATCGTTACGCTATTTCAAACCTAAACCGACACTGAACGGGATTAGCGCTCAGTCAAAATTCTCTCCCAAATGGCGATGGTTTAGCATTCATGTATATGGGTTATATCTGGCAGCGGCGCTCTCTCTGGCAGGTACGGCAGTTGCGATGCTGGTGAGTGGCGGTATTAGCGGTTCAGTTCACTCTGTGTTTGGCCTGATGACTGTCGGGTTGGGATGCCTCCAAATAGTATCGTCCTGGTTCAGAGGCACTCATGGAGGAATGTATGATGGTCGAGCTGATTCAAATGACCCATCAACGTGGCGAGGTGACCATTTTGATATGACCTTGCGTCGGCGAGTCTTCGAGGCATATCACAAGAATGCGGGTTATTTTACGATTTTTTGTGCTGTCGCTGCGGTCGCTACAGGGTTAATGAATTACTGGATGCCAGGTATTGCGATTGCGTTGGTGGGTGTATTTATTAGCTTGTTTTTATTGTCTTTTTTCTTTGATCTACGAAACCGCCAGCAAGATACCTATAGGTCATGTTTTGGCTATAACGCTAAGCATGACTACAACAAGACCCGGAAAAACTGGTAATCAATCCGAGGGGCGTGGGGGTTTCTCTTTCTGTTCTTTTCGCCTATAGGGAGAATATCAGCAAAAAATTATCAAATGATAAATTTATCGTTTGATAATTTTATTGAGGTGGATTAGAGTAGTACTAAAGCGATGATTGACAGTGTCATCATCAGTGAATCAGACGCAGAGCTGTTGAATATAGAAATCATTGAACCTGACAATGGGGGATGTATACATGGGTCACCCGATTCTTCCGAAGCCTGAATACGCTAAGAACATGAAGCTAATCGGTCACTCTGATCAGGGGGGGCGTCCAGATGGTGTACAGTTGATGGTTAATAAGGGTTTTGCCTTCACCGGTCACATGTTCTCGAAAGGGTTCAGTATTATTGATGTGAGGGATCCAAGAAATCCCAAGCCGGTTAAATACGTGTCAGCACCTCCAAATACCTGGAATATTCACCTTCAAACCCATGGTGATCTGCTTCTGGTGATCAATGCGAAAGATATGTTTGCCGCCGCTGAATTTCAGGATGAATCTGAATATTACAAAGGTGCGCTCGGAAAGAAGGTTGGTACCGCTGACTTGTCCCGTAAGCGTGACTGGACAGCGGGTATGACGGTTTACGATATTTCCAACCCTGCCAATCCACGACAAATTTCTTTCATGCCGGTCGAGGGAGGGGGAATTCACCGTCTCTGGTATACCGGTGGTCGCTGGGCCTATGCATCGGTCCTGCTGGATGGGTTTATCGATTATATCTTCATTACTATTGATATGGCCGATCCAACCAATCCTAAAGAGGCGGGACGGTATTGGCTACCCGGCATGAATGCTGCTGCCGGTGAGTATCCGAAGGAAGGGGAGGCACGAGCAGGGTTGCATCATGCCATTGTTCATGGCGATACTGCTTATGGTGCCTGGCGTGACGCTGGCTTGGTTATGATTGATGTGACTGATCGCTCAGATCCTACACTGATCACTCATAAAAACTGGTCACCACCATTTGGGGGTGGAACTCATAACTGCCTGCCTTTGCCTGGTCGGGAATTGCTGATTGTTCTGGATGAGGCGGTGCTGGATAACTGTGCAGACGGTATCAAGCATGTCTGGGTGTTCGATATCCGTGAGCCTTTAAACCCTATCAGTATTTCTACTTTCCCGGTTCCCTCTGAGGCTGATTATTGTAGTAAAGGTGCCCATTTTGGTCCTCATAATGTTTATGAAAACCGTCCGGATGGGCTGGTCAGCGACCAGATTATTTTCTCGACCTACCAAAATGCCGGCATCCGGGTGACTGATATTTCAGATGCCTACCGGCCAGAAGAGATCGCTGCATTTGTGCCTCCAGCTCCAAGTCGCTTGGTTGACCATCGTCCAAACAGACCAAAGGTTATTCAATCCTGTGACGTGTGGGTATCAAAGGAAGGTCTTGTTTACAGCAATGACTATAACGGTGGTCTGTTTATTCTCGAATACACCTGATAGTCGCTAAGGCAACGCTGTTTTTTTAGTAAATATATAGACCTGGTGATTGATGAGTAAGACCTATTTTAATATTTTTTAAAATAATAATTTGTTATTTAAAATTTTAACTAATTTAAAATAACAATAACTGTCTTGGATAGATTTATTAAAGCTTATTAATTCTTTAAAGATAAGAAGTAATAGGAATAAATGTTGGTATATCTAGAAGGATAATAAAAATGAAACGTCGTACTTTTTTTAAAGCAGGCGCTGCAGCAACAGCAGCTTTGGCTTCAACTTCCTTGTTGGCAAATACGCCACGAAAATTACGTCTGGCCAGTTCATGGCCAAAAAATTTTCCAGGTATTGGAACCGGTGTAGAAAGGATTGCAGAAAGAATTAAGGTTCTCAGCAACGGGACGATTAATGTTCAGGTTTATGCTGCCGGAGAGTTAGTTCCATCTCTGGAAGTTATGGATGCCGTGTCGGCGGGCAGCGCCCATATGGGACATACCTCTTCTTACTATGCTATCGGCAAGAATCCTGCGTTCAATTTCTTCGCAACTATTCCTTTCGGTATGACTGCGAACGAGCACTATGCCTGGATTCGCTATGGAGGAGGGCAGCAGCTATGGGATGAGTTGGGAGCTGAGTTTGGGGTCAAGCCCCTACTGGCAGGCAATACCGGCCCGCAGATGGGGGGATGGTTTGTGAAGAAAATAGATGATGCTGAGGATCTCCAGGGACTTCGCTTACGCTACCCCGGTCTTGGGGGGGAGTTGTTACGTCATCTAGGCGCCACGCCGGTTAATATCCCCGGTGGGGAGCTATTTACCGCTTTACAATCCGGGACGGTTGATGGTGTGGAGTGGATATCTCCCTGGAATGATCTTGCGTTTGGTCTCCAGCGGGTTTGCAAGCACTATTATTATCCTGGTTTCCACGAACCTGGTCATGGATTTGCTCTGTATATTAATCTGGAATTATGGAATTCCTTTTCTAAAGAAGAGCAAGCGATTATTGCAGCGGCGGCCGAGGTTGAAAACTCTGCGATGCTTGGTGAATACAATGCTCATAATCAGTCATCTCTGGAGCAATTGATTAAGGAGCATGAGGTTCAAACACACAAGTGGCCTGAAGATATTCTGTCGCGTTTAGCAGCTATCGTTGATGATGTTATTGCCGACGATGCAGCGCGAGATCCGTTTGCGAAGAAGGTATATGAAAGCTGGAAAAGCTTCCTGGACAGTCAGAAACAATGGGCAGAAACAGCAGATATCCCCTACCTGGCAATTCGGAAATAATATCAATCTGAAAGAACCAGTGAATGGGTTCATCAGGTTCTCAGCAAGTCTTTTGGGGCTTTCAAAGCATCGGCAGAGGGCATTATATTTCGACTGGCCATCAGCTTGCCAGTAATCGTTACCTCTGTTTCCAATTGCTCTGAAGGTCCCGGAGTCTCCAAGGTGTGGTTTTGTTACGACCATATTCCTCAGCGTGTTGAACTCTGATTTGAAACTAGATTTACTGAGTCAGCTTGAATAAGATTAGTTTTTTCAATATTGACTATTTAATAAATTAGGCCCGGAGAGTGCTGCAGTGATGGAAATAATCTGTCTTTACTGCATGAATAAAATAACTTCAGGTGATGCGAAAATAACGTGGTTAAGAAATAACTCAAATTATTACTCTGACCAATCAGGTAAAATAAAATGAACTCACCAATGCCTCTTATACTCCGTATATGCAGTTATATTGACTGGATTAATGTTTCTATCGGAAATTCGGTTGCGTGGCTTACCATTGGCATGGTGGTTATCCAGTTTATGGTCGTGCTACTGCGTTATGTTTTTGGATTTGGATCTGTTTTTCTTCAGGAAAGTATTATCTATCTGCATGCTAGCGTTTTTCTATGTGGGGTTGGATATACCTTATCAAAAGATGCTCATGTTCGGGTAGATGCTTTTTATCACAGATTTAGACAGCGAACAAAGGATCAAATAAACATGCTTGGTAGCCTGATTTTTATCGGTTCGTTTGTTGGAGTGTTGAGTGTTTATAGCTGGCCCTATGTCTGGGCATCTTGGGAGGTGCTTGAGGGATCCCGAGAGACAACTGGAATACCTGCCGTATTTTTACTGAAAACATTGATGCTGTTCTATATCACACTCCTGGCGTTACAGGGTTTATCTCTTTTTCTTAAGTCGTTTCACAGGCTATATCTGGAGCCCCGGTCATGAGCCAGGAAGTCGTTCTGTTAATTTTATTGTTTACTGCACTTGCGTTCAGTTTAATGCTTGGATTTCCCGTCGCTTTTACATTAGCGGGGTCTTCACTCATTGTTGCCTTGGTGGCTGAGTATTCCGGGTATTTCGATATTTCACTGCTGACGGCTTTACCGCAACGGGTCTTCAGCATCATGATCAATGAAATTTTATTGTCAATTCCACTGTTTGTCTTTATGGGGATCATGTTGGAGCGGGCAAAAATTGCTGAAGATCTGCTGGATACCATGGGCCGGCTGTTAAGGCATTTACCGGGTGGGCTGGCTGTTGCTGTAACCGTTGTAGGGGCGCTTTTAGCTGCTTCAACGGGCATTGTGGGAGCGACAGTCGCAACGATGGGACTGCTCTCTCTTCCAGTGATGCTGCGTTGGGGCTATGACCCAAAATTAGCCGCTGGCAGTATATGTGCATCGGGTACGCTGGGTCAGATCATTCCACCATCAATTGTTCTGGTATTGCTGGGCGATGTTATTTCATCTGCATACCAGCGTGCTCAAATGGATCAGGGGATTTTTGCGCCTGATACGGTGTCCGTTGGAGATCTGTTTGCCGGGGCCCTGCTGCCGGGCATATTGTTAGTGGCTCTCTATATTGTCTACCAGATTATATTTGCTATTCGTAATCCTCATCTTGCCCCTTCAAAAGCCTCCGCTGAAGGTTCTGATCTTTCGGATGTGCCAACGATTGTTGAAACGCTTCAGGCGCTGGTTCCTCCTTTGGGGTTAGTGATTGCAGTGCTGGGGTCAATCCTGGCAGGTTTGGCAACACCGACGGAAGCAGCAGCTGTTGGGGCAACAGGAGCCTGTTTTTTAGCCGCAATCAAGCAAAACTCCTCTCTTCGACCCTGGCTGTACGCAAGCCTGATTTCATTGCTGGTTATATTTGTGCTTTCCGGGCAGGTGAATCTTTCTTTCGCACGAGAGGTAAGAAGCAGCGTTGAACTTTTCAGTATGATTCTGGCCGTAGCACTTACGTTATTTTTCCTGGCTGGTTTTTCTGTTTCTCTGATAACCATTTACCGAGGTAATACCTTGGTGAATGTTTGTCGATCAACGATGAATCTGGCTGCCATGATCTTTTCAATTCTTCTCGGAGCGACCCTGTTTTCCCTGATATTCAGGGGGCTGGGAGGAGATGAGCTGGTTCATGGTTGGTTGCATGATCTCCCTGGAGGCGTTTACGGCGCATTTCTGGTAGTCATGGTGATTATGTTTTTGATGGGATTCTTTCTGGATTTCATTGAAATTACCTTTGTTGTTGTTCCGGTGGTCGCACCCACGTTACTGATGCAGGGATTGGATCCAGTGTGGCTGGGTGTGATGATTGCCATGAACTTGCAGACATCTTTTTTAACACCTCCATTTGGTTTTGCTCTCTTTTATCTTCGAGGAGTTGCTCCACCAGAAATTACTACCGTAGGTATTTATAAGGGAGTAATACCTTTTATATTTGTTCAGCTAATTGCAATGATTGTTCTGACTCTGTTCCCCAGTATTGTTACTTGGTTGCCAGAGGTTATATATGGTTAGGGGAGGGAGTCATATAAAAATTAACAGGATAATAAAATAGTTTATTTGAATTGAGGTTGATTCTGGGAGATGTGAATGAATAACCTAAATCTGTTTGGTAAGCCGGATCCCTTGGTTTGGGGTCGAGGTTCACCTGTGCTTGAAGTTTTTCTGGAACCAACTTGTCCATTTTCGGCTAAAGCGTTTAAAAAAATTGATCCATTACTTTTACAGGCAAAAGAAGAATCATTGACCGTAAAGATATGGTTGCTCTCTCAACCCTGGCACCTTTTTTCAAGTATTGTGACGCGGTCCATTTTTGCTGCGTCGACCATAGAAACAGGTGCAGCAGGAAGAGATAATGCCAAGGCGGTGATGATGGCGGTATTTTCACATCGAGAGGAATTTGAATTTACCGATCATTGTAAAGGTCCAAATCTCAATAAAACCCCAGCGGAGGTGATCGAACTTATTTCCTGCTACAGTGGGATCGATGTGGGCAAGGCATTTCAGGAAAGCAGTCTTCATTCAGAGATGAAGCTGCATGCGAAGTATGCAAGGCAGAATGGAATTCATCTCACACCGACATTTATGGTGGACGGCATTATTTCGACAGAAATGAGCAGCGGGCAAGAAGTGGCTGAATGGATAGAGATACTGAGTTTACCATAGCCGTTTTAACAGGGATGGCCCCTGATTCAACCGCCATAAAATGGCTGTTTTCTTAATTTGCTGATAAATTCGGGAATTGGCTTATCCCTCGGATCGTGCAGATCTTCCATAGGACTGGGGTACAGATTGGCAAAAATCATAGTGTGCAGATTTGCTTTCTTCTGGTTTGGCACTGTGAATATGGATTAATCTGAATCTGTGCCCTGTGTCTGTTATCACATACTCTTGTTCTGTTGCGATAAAACCAATGCTTTGTTGTTAACGGGGTTTCTTTAAAAATTATGTGGGGTAGATTTTGTGGGATGGAGCCCAATATCAGATCTGAGTCACGCAGAGCATAATGAGTACTGAATGAGATTATATTCGTCCAATACCCGTGGAAGCATTTTCATGGTGCTTGCAATGTGGGCTTTTGCTATTGAGGACATGTTGATAAAAGCCGTCGCAAACACTGTTCCTACTGGGGTCGTGTTAGCCATTTTTGGATTGGGCGGTATGTTGATATTTATGCTGCTCACATGGAGAAGAAAAGAAGCAATCATTCATCCTGCAATCTTGTCGCGCCCCATATTGTTGCGTGCAGCCTGTGAAGTAACAGGGCGATTGTTTTTTATATTAGCGATTACCCTGACACCTTTATCAAGTGCTTCAACTATCTTGCAGGCAACTCCTCTGGTTGTTGTAGCAGGCGCGGCTTTGTTTTTTGGAGAGAAGGTCGGGTTTCGACGCTGGTGTGCGGTTCTCGTCGGTTTCGTGGGGGTACTCATTGTTATTCGCCCCGGGGCGGGAAGTTTTGAGCCGGCATCTCTGCTTGCGGTAATAGGGATGATTGGATTTGCAGGGCGGGACCTGGCTACCCGGGCGGCACCTTCTGTATTGTCCAATATGCAATTAGGTATTTACGGGTTTTTTATAATGATACCCACCGGACTGGCTATGCAAATGTATACGGGGTCGGTAGTGAGGATTGATTTGGTAGCAAGCGGCCTAATGACGGGGGCCATTGTCTTTGGTGTTATAGCCTACCAATGTTTAACTATTGCGATGCGCACCGGAGATGTTTCCGTTGTGGCTCCATTTCGTTATGTCCGACTGTTATTTGCAGTATTCATAGGTGCAGTCGTATTTGATGAACAGTTGGATATGGCGATGCTGCTAGGTGGGGTGATTATTGTGTTGAGTGGCTGTTATACCCTGGTACATAACCGCTGGAGTATTGCGTCAGAGCCTAAACGAGATTTTGTTTAGTGGTTGATAGTTTTGTTTAGTGGTTGATAGTAATGAGGGGTCATTAAATGGATGATGCTTACTCCAGCATGCTTTCTGACTTTTCTCTGGAAACGACGGCTCAAGGCGCTGAGCATTTTCAGATGCTGTCTGATGTTCCGGAAGGCACCCAGGTAAAAGTTGCGTTCTTAGGTAATGAAACCTTTGACCAGCGACTGTCAGCTATCGAAGTGCTTTGTGCCAGCCGAGTTTGTCCTATGCCCATTATTTCCGCCCGCAGGCTGGAGTCAGCCTGGGTACTTGACTCTTATCTAACGCAAGCGAAGCAGGTCGGCCAGATCGAGAGTATTTTTCTGGTTGGTGGAGATCCATCAACTCCTCAGGGGGTATTTGCCGACTCGTTGGACGTGATAAACAGTAATATTTTAGACAGGTTTGATATAAAGACTGTCGGAATTGCTGGTTATCCAGAGGGGCATCCTCGAATTCATACTGAGGTTTTGTGGGCCTGTCTAAAGCGTAAAGTTGATGAGCTTAGTTCCAGGGGATTCTCTGTAGAGATTACGACGCAGCTGTCTTTTGACGCTGAACGGGTTATCTTTTGGGTTGAGCAGATCAGGAGTGAGGGGATTCATGTGCCAATCCGTATTGGTATTCCAAGTCCGTCCACAGTAAAGGGACTGCTTAAGTTTGCCGGTCAGTGTCGCGTGGGTACATCCCTGCGACTTTTACGTCAGTATGGCTGGCAGGTCACTTCGTTATTGGGGAATGTTGGTCCAGCAGATTTTCTCGAGGCGTTTCGGGAAGGTGTTCAGGATCGTGATCTGGGTGATGTGCGCCTGCATGTTTTTCCTATGGGGGATCTGTCCACAGTGATGCTCTGGATGAAGGGCGTTGCAACTCAACCTTGTGAGTAACCAGGGGCTTTTCTACTTCGGCTGATTATGCTTGCTGTAACAACATCTTAAGTGAATTAAGTAACTGCTTGTTTTCCACTCCAGCGACACTTATCTGCACAGAGGCGTGAGGATTGGGGGAGCTGTTTTCAGTAATCTGCACATTAAGTTGCAAGGGGCCGTTTTTAAGAGAGAAGCGATCACTGGTTTCTGATACCTCGGTGTTGCCATTGGCATGGCAAAGTCGAGCTAGCTGGATTCCCAGGTCGCGGTTATTAAGAACTTTCAGGGTCTGACGTTCGCGGGTCAGCGCCTCATGTCCCAGGTCACTGATTAGATCAAACAGCAACTCGCAGCTTTTGCTTGAATTTTCAAGCTCTTCGGTGCTTGCTTCCCAGCTGTGTTGTGGTGGGTAAGTGACTCTGACCCCAGTAGCAACACCGGTGGTTGGTGCCATTACGACCTCAATAAACAGTGTCAGCGTATAGTGCAGCCCTGACTTGTCTTTAAAAGGTACCTGTAAGGTTCGGCTGCAAATTCCCGAAGGGTTAAATACGATATCGGCGTATTTAGGTCGGATTACCTTATCCAGTTTCTGAAAAACCTCTTCTGGGGTCATAACGATACCTTTACGTTTTTGATGCAGTATTGGGCTGTTTGCAAAATCTAAAGGGGCCATAAGTGAGACTGTCCTGACAACGCTTTGATGGGCTTGCTTAAGTCACTTTAACTGTATGGCTAATAGAGAGTTTAGGCCATAGATTCAGATCAAGAGAAATTGATTGAATACTGTTCTTGCAATAGCTGAATCAATAGCTGAGTCAATAGTTGAATTGATCACTGAAATTAGCTGATAGGCTTCCATATGCTGGCTATCCAAGGCGCTTATCGCTAGCATAGGGCTTTATCTTCAACAATGAATAAACAACCTTTTTCAGCGATGGCTATTACTGCATGAGTTATCAGGTACTCGCCCGAAAGTGGCGGCCTTCAACTTTCGATCAGATGGTGGGGCAAGATCATGTGCTTAAGGCGCTGGTTAACGCACTGAACGGAGGGCGTCTTCATCATGCCTATTTGTTTACTGGCACTCGCGGGGTGGGAAAGACATCCATTGCGCGGCTCTTTGCCAAATCGCTGAACTGTGAGAATGGTGTCAGTGCTTCTCCTTGTGGTGAGTGTTCTCCATGCAGGGAAATCAAAGAAGGGCGATTTGTTGACCTTATCGAGGTTGATGCGGCATCCAGAACCAAGGTAGAGGATACTCGGGAACTGCTGGAGAATGTTCAGTATGCACCGACTCAAGGGCGTTTTAAGGTCTATCTGATAGACGAAGTTCACATGCTTTCGACTCACAGTTTTAACGCATTGTTAAAAACCCTGGAAGAGCCTCCTCCCCATATCAAGTTTTTGCTTGCTACCACTGATCCTCAAAAATTGCCGGTTACCATCTTATCTCGTTGCCTGCAGTTTAATTTGAAGAACATGTCTCCAGAGCGAGTCGTTGATCATCTGAAACATATATTGAACGCAGAGCAAATAGACTTTGAAGATCCCGCTTTATGGCTTCTGAGCCGGGCTGCTAATGGCAGTATGCGTGATGCTTTAAGTCTGACAGATCAGGCCATATCTTTTGGCAGCGGACAGCTGCTGGAAGAGGATGTTCGGGCCATGCTTGGCAGTGTTGATCAGCAGCAGGTACTTAAACTGCTAGCTGTGTTAGCTGAAGGGTCAGCGGCTAAGGTGATGGATGCGGTGGCCAGCATGGCGGAATTTGGTGCTGATTTTTCTGATGTACTGGCTGAGCTGCTGGGGCTTTTGCATCGGGTCGCTTTGGCTCAGATACTTCCCGATAGTATAGATAATAGCCTCGGAGACCAGGAGGCGGTGCTCTCTCTGGCTCGTTCAATTCGGGCTGAAGATGTTCAGCTGTTCTATCAGATTGCACTTTGTGGACGCAAGGACTTACCATTGGTTCCTGTACCTCGAGACGGGTTTGAAATGACGCTGCTACGTATGTTGGCATTTCGACCCGTTTCTTCCGGGGAAGTCGCCTTACCCAAGCCGGGCAGTCCCGATACGGCTGATGGTCCTCCAGATATCAATAACTTGGACAGGATGTCGTCCCCATCGTCTTCAGCAGATCACTCAGAGGGGGCTTTTTTTGATTCCAATAGTGTTGATACTTCTGCCATAGCTGTGGGCACAGGACAGAACTCAACTCAAAACTCCGCTGAGCTGACTCCAGAACCGGATCGTCAACAAAAGCCATCAAGGCCACTACAGGAAGCCGTTCCGGGGAGTCTTGAGGCGTCTGTTACGATACCTCAGGTTTCTGCGTTACAGGAGTCTGCGACGGTAGGTCGTTCAGATAACAGTGCTCCCGTTATCGAAGACACCGGCTCTCAATATGAAGACAAAGCTTTGGCTTCAACAACAGAGTTTGTTCCCAATGATCCTGTTGCAGTAGCGCCTGATTCAGGAGCTTCGCATTCTGAGGGTATTCCTGACCTGGACGAAGCTCCTCCCTGGGGCGATTCTGCAGTCAGCTCAGTTTCCTTAGATAACCCTCAAGCGGTTATTAGCCCACAGCAAACCGCAAATCAAGAACACCCGACTGGCCTGCAACCAACAACAGTCAGTCCTCCTGTAAAAAAGATTGATACCCCTGAGGGAAGTATTGTCGGCACTTCAGGGGAACAGGAGCAAGAAGAACTCAATATCAGCTTGTCTGAGCTTAATGGGGAAAACTGGATCAGATTACTGGCTGTTATCGGTTTGTCAGGAATGACGTATAATATTGCTGCAAATGCCGCAGTAGACGGAGTTGAAGCTTTAGCTGCCGGAGATCCTGTCGATAACGATGGGATTGTTCGTTTTTTACTACCCGGCCGTCAGATGCATCTCTATAACGATACGCATCAACAAAGAATAGAGGCTTCACTTTCCAGCTACTTTAATGGCAATGTCCGGGTGGTCTTTAATGAAGGTGATAGCGCCTCTGAGACACCTGCTCAGCATAAAGAGCGTCGGCGTAAAGAACGCTTGGCAGGTGCTATAGCAGCAATTCAGGAAGATCCTAACGTTCAGGCGATGATAGAACGGTTTGGGGCAGTCGTTGATGTGAATTCGGTAGAGCCGATTAATCCATGATCCTATACAGGTTCTATATTTGTTTAATAAAGAGGTAAAAGAAGATGTTAAAAGGTGGAATGGGCAACCTGATGAAACAGGCTCAGCAAATGCAGGAGAAAATGCAGGAAGCCCAAGAAGAAATTGCCAATGCCGAGGTTACCGGTGAGTCAGGTGCTGGCATGGTCAAAATTCAGATGAATGGTCGTCATGATGTTAAACGGGTGAATATTGATGCCAGTTTAATGGGGGAGGACAAAGATATTCTGGAAGACTTGGTCGCTGCGGCTATCAATGATGCAGTTCGTAAAATTGAGACTTCGACTCAGGAAAAAATGTCAGGATTGACCGGTGGGATGGGAATGCCTCCTGGGTTTAAAATGCCGTTCTAACGTCCTTTCATCGTCAGGTTGTTTGTTTTGGGTGTTGTACGGTCAATGTCCACCTGTTATTCGTAGTTAGTGACTCTCATGAGCAATGATGGATACAGCTCTTGTCGGTACAGCTCCTTCCTAAGTCGTTAGAAGAGTAATCGTGACCTATGGCATTTAGTCCGCTGATAGACGAATTGATCAGTGCTTTGCGTTGTTTACCTGGAGTTGGGGCCAAGTCCGCACAGAGAATGGCGTTTCAGCTGTTGGAACGTGATCGAAAGGGAGCGCTGGTATTGGCAGCAGCACTGGGTGATGCTATGCAACAAGTTGGGCATTGTCAGACATGCCGGACCTACACGGAGGAGAAAACTTGTTTGCTTTGCTCCAATCAACGCCGTGATGGCTCGATATTGTGCGTTGTTGAAACGCCTGCCGATGTCTTGGCGGTAGAGCAATCGGGGACCTATAGTGGTCGTTACTTTGTACTTCACGGGCATCTTTCTCCGATTGATGGTCTTGGGCCAGAGGACATCGGCATGCCGCAGTTGCTGGAGCATATTACTCAGTCTGAGATCGTTGAAGTCGTTGTGGCAACAAACCCAACGGTGGAAGGAGAGGCTACAGCTCATTATATTTCTGAGCAGCTAAAGCCGTTGGGCGTGAAGGTCAGCCGTATTGCACATGGGGTGCCTCTTGGAGGCGAGTTGGAGTATGTAGACGGTGGCACGCTGGCTCATGCATTTGCAGGACGTAAACAGTTGTGACTAATCCAGAGTCGATTATGGTTGAGACCAAGTCAGGTGAGGTAAATACTGAGTCTTTAGATCTTGTTGCTATTCATAAGGCCGCAGAAGACTATGAATGGGTTGATAGCAATGAGCGCCTCGCAGCTCTTTGTCTTGAATGGCGTAAACAGCCATTGCTGGGGCTGGATACTGAATTTTTAAGAACCGATACATTTTACCCAAAACCGGGGCTCATTCAGGTGGCTTGTTGTGGCCAGTGCTACTTATTGGATCCGTTGAAAATTACTGAATTCGATGAATTTATCAGAGTTTTGACAGACCCTTCGGTGTTGAAGATTCTTCATGCCTGTTCAGAGGATCTTGAACTGTTTGTTGAATGTTTCGGCGCAGCACCGCAACCGATTTTTGATAGTCAGGTCGCTGGTGCTTTTCTTGGCTTAGGCTTGTCGATTGGCTACCAACGCTTGCTGGATACCCTGTTTCAAGTAGAGGTTGGTAAAGAAGAAACGCGTTCAGACTGGTTACAGCGCCCCCTCACTGATGCTCAGAAGCTTTATGCAGCAATCGATGTTACCTATTTAAGTCCAATTCATCAGATATTATCGGACAGGCTGCGTCAACAGGGTAAGTTGGCCTGGGTTATGGAGGAGTGTCAGCGTCTGGTGGATTCGGCGGCACAGCCCGCTGATCATGGCCGCAGTTACCTGCAGCGTTTTAAGCAGGCCTGGAAATTACAGCCTAAACAGTTGGCGGTATTAAAAGAGCTGTCTGCCTGGCGCGAGGATGAGGCTCGAAAAAGAGATATGCCAAGAAATTTTCTGCTGCATAACAACTCTATTATGGAAATGGCAATACGGCCTCCTGGTAACATGAGGGCTTTAGCTGCCGTTGAGAAAATGCGCGGTCGCACAGTATCCACCGATGGTAAGCAGTTATTAACGTTAGTACAAGACGCCCTGGATGCTCCTCTGGATCCTAACCTGGAGTCACCACCTCGACCTTTGCCCAGCAGTTGGGCAAAACGTTTGAAACCTTTGAAAGAAACCATCAGGCAAGTAGCCGATCAACTTGAGCTGGCTCCCGAGATGCTGGTCAGAAGAAAAGACCTGGAAGAGCTTGTTCGTAGCGGTCTCGACGGCCAGGAATTTGCGTTGCCTGTCGAATTGAAAGGCTGGCGTGAAGAGGTTGTTGGCCAGCAACTGCTGGAACAATTACAGTCGATTGATAAAGCAGAATAGCTGGTTCAGTTGATTAACTCCATTGGTACAGAAGTAAAACGGTAACCCAATGAAACGAATCTGTTGTATCTATAAAAGCGCTAAAAAAGATGAAATGTATCTTTACGTTGATAAACGTGAGGCTCTTTCGCGAGTACCTGAGGTCTTGCTATCCAGCTTTGGAAAACCTGTAGAGGTGATGACATTGCTTATTACTCCTGGAAAAAAACTAGCTAGAGTTGATGCTGATAAAGTTCTGGAGGAGATTGAAAAGCAGGGTTTTTATTTGCAGATGCCGCCAGCAAAAGAAGAGTATATGCTGGATCTCTATAAGACTCCGACAGAAGCAAAGTACTGATATCCGAGGGTACTATTTATGGCTGCTCAGCCCTTCTGGGAAACAACAGCGCTGGCTCAGATGGATCAGTCCCAGTGGGAGTCTTTGTGTGATGGTTGCGGAAAATGCTGTCTTCATAAAATTGAAGACGAAGATACTGATGAGCTGTTCTATACTCGCATCGCTTGTACGTTGCTCGATATTGACAGCTGTCGGTGTCAGGATTACACCAATCGGATAAAGAAGGTTCCCGAGTGTCTTCGGTTGAAGCCGGAGGATGTAGCTGAGTTTCATTGGTTGCCAAAAACATGTGCTTATCGCTTGATCGCTGAAGGTAAGAAGCTCGAGTCCTGGCATCCCCTGATCAGTGGAGATCCAGATTCTGTGCACCGCGCGGGCGTGTCAGTCAGGGCATGGGCCGTTTCTGAGTCAGAGGTATCGGAACAAGAGTGGTTTGATCATGTTTTGGAGGGGGTGGAGCTTTAGGCTTGCTGCTACCTGAAAGGTTGAGGTTTTATTCTGATTGTAATGGTTTCTGTTGTTCTTTTTCAGACAGCTATATTGGCAGTGAGGAATGCAAAGAGAAGGGGAAGCAACGAGAAGGGAAATAACGAACTGAGATATAAAAAAAGGAGCACTGATGTGCTCCTTTTTTGGCTAGTTACCGGGCTAGTACCTAGCTGTTAGGCTGTCGCTTAACGGTTTTCCATTTGCTGCTTGATCAGGTCACCGATAGTGGTAGGACCGTCAACAGAAGTCTGTTGCTTATTGAGGTTCTGCATAGCAGTCTTCTCTTCAGCAACGTCCTTAGCTTTGATGGAAAGGCTGATTGAGCGGTTCTTACGATCAACGTTGATGATCTTGGCTTCGATAGGATCACCTTCTTTCAGAACATCGGCAGCGCTTTCAATACGCTCTACACTCAGCTCAGATACCTTGATGAACGCTTCTACACCTTCAGCCAGCTCAACGGTAGCAGCACGCGCTTCTACGGCTTTAACAGTACCGTTTACGATAGTGCCTTTAGCATGAGCAGAAACATAATCGTTGAATGGGTCGCCGTCCAGTTGCTTGATGCCTAAAGAGATACGCTCTTTTTCTGCATCGATAGACAAGATAACAGCTTCCACTTCTTCGCCTTTCTTGAAGTTGCGCAGAGCAGCTTCGTTGTCGGCATCCCAAGAGATGTCAGACATGTGCACCAATCCGTCCAGGTCGCCTTCCAGACCAACGAAGATACCGAAGTCGGTGATGGTCTTGATGGTGCCTGTTACGCGATCATTGGTGCTGAATTTCTCGGAGAAGTTAACCCATGGGTTGCCAGCGCACTGCTTGATACCCAGAGAAATACGACGACGCTCTTCGTCAACATCCAGAACCATAACTTCGATTTCGTCACCCACCTGTACAACTTTGGAAGGATGGATGTTCTTGTTAGTCCAGGACATTTCGGATACGTGTACAAGACCTTCAACACCGTCTTCCAGTGAAGCGAAGCAGCCGTAGTCAGTCAGGTTGGTAACGCGAGCCTTGATCTTGGTGTCAGAAGGGTAGCGCTGCTTGATGTCGGCCCATGGATCTTCCTGAAGTTGCTTCAGACCCAGAGACAAACGACCAGACTCTTGGTCGAACTTGATGACCTTTACGGTGATCTCATCGCCCGGAGTCAGCATGTCGCTTGGATGAGAGATACGCTTCCAAGCCATGTCAGTGATGTGTAGCAGGCCGTCAACGCCGCCCAGGTCTACGAATGCACCGTAGTTGGTCAGGTTCTTAACGAAACCTTTAACTTCCATGCCTTCCTGGATTGTAGCCAGAAGCTCATCGCGCTGAGCGCTGTTCGCTTCTTGAAGAACTGCACGTCGGGAAACCACGATGTTATTGCGCTTTGGATCCAGCTTAATCAGCTTGAATTCCAGCTCTTTGCCTTCCAGGTGGTCAACATCGCGAACAGGGCGAACGTCTACCAGAGAACCAGGCAAGAAGCCTTGAATGTTGTTGATCGCAACAGTAAAGCCACCTTTGACTTTGCCGTTGATAACGCCGGTAACAGTCTCTTCAGCATCAAATGCTTTCTGCAGTTCCTGCCAGGTTTCAGCGCGCTTAGCTTTTTCGCGAGACAGTTTTGTCTCACCGAAGCCATCTTCAACTGCTTCCAGAGCAACACAGACTTCATCACCGATAGCGATTTCCAACTCGGAAGTTGCGTTGATGAATTGGTTGCGGGGAATAACAGCTTCAGACTTCAGACCGGCGTTAACAGTAACCCAGTCGTCATCGATATCGATAACAGTACCAGTCACAAGTGAACCGGGTTTCATATCGATATCTTTTAGGGATTCTTCAAAAAGATCAGCAAAGCTTTCGCTCATTTTTAATCCTATGGGATTCGGACGATTGTCCGATCACCGTTTCTAAGCCTGTAGCACCAGCAGATACAGGTCAGTTAAGTATTAGCGCCTCTCACAAGCTGGTTAATAAGTGAACGAGCGCAGACTAAGGGAGCGCAAATTATACAGCAAATTAACAAAATGCAATAGACTATATTTTACAACCCACCAATAAGCATAGCACGATGTACTGGATGTGGAGCTTTAATCTAAAGAAAGCGCTATGCCGGCTATCTGGAGACAGCTTAATGTGCCGATATTTATGGGTGAAGCTCCTGAGCCACCAAGCAAGTATTGAGTTGTTTTCAGTGCTGGTGTTGATAACAACGCTTTGCTGATTAAAGCGCTACTCTGATTAAAGTTCTTTCTTCGGGCAAGAAAGTGGTCGCAGGTAATCTTATAAAAGGCTATTGATACGGCTGTTAAGGTCCTTGATGCAGGGAGATTTGATTGTATCTATGTCTTCTTTGAGAGAAGGGCTCAACGGGGAGGGATCATTGGTGCGGAAATACTTCAACAACATGGCTTCCTCTCGACGGTCATTGGCAACAATACCAATACTATCTCCGATACAAAATGCAAAAGGAGGGAGGTGCTGGGATAACAACAGATCTTTTTGTTCTTCTTTAAGGCTTAATTGGTATTGTTTTAGTACATCAAGGTAAACATTGGCAGATTCCAGTGCCATCGCTTCTTTCTGAAATTCAGTAAATCGATCGGCATCTTTTGATTGCTCAAGGAATGAGGCCAAATTTTTAATCGCTCTTTCCCGCTCATCTTTGAGTAGTCGCGGGGCAAAGCGCTCATTATTATCTTTATAATTTTGCAGCAGTGCCACTTCCTGTTCGAGCTTGGCGACTTTCTTCCGATAGCCCGCAAGCTCTGATACCAATGCCTCCTTTTCTTTGCTCAGAGATATAATGATTTTGTCAGTGGCCGCCAGGTTTTCTTCGCCGATACTCGAAGGGATCTGTAGTTGGCCGTCAACGCCAGTGGTTACGCTTCTGGTATCATCAGCTCCCCGACTGATAGGGGTGACGGCACTACCAAAGCCTGCCAGGGCGTCAACATTTTCATCGTGTACTTGACCAACTTTGACTGCTAAAAAATAGCCGCCGATGCCGAGTGCTATCAACAGGATAAAACCTACGGCACCTAGAATGAGTTTTTTAGAATTCATCTTTGTTAGTTCTGCCAGCTATATGTGTTATGTCTTGTTATCGCCAGGTACTGTTGACCGGATGCTAATTATTGCTTGCCTGGAGAGTTTTCGGGTTAAGAAAATCCAGTAACACCTGACCACTTTCCTTAAGGAGAGCGTCTTTTTCAGGATCAGTATTATGCTGGTTTTCTGCAAGCTGCTCCAATTCCGCATAAGATTCTATGGGTGGCTGATTCTTAGCATGTCGACGACGATTTTCCAAATCCAAACGCCATTGCTGGTCTCTTTCCCGGCGTTGTTTCAACGCAACTTCATTAAGGAGCAGGTCGTTCTCCTGCCGACGCTGCTTCATATAGTCAATCTGTTCAAACATCGCCAGGAAATCGGGTTCGTCTTCAATGCGCTGCTGATGGGCTATATCCAAAGATGTGAGTAAGTGATTGAAATCAGGAAAGTTCAGGTGAGGCAGAGGTTTCACCTGATCCCAGGGTAAAGCGCCCTTGGCGTTGCTTTCACCTATTTCATCCGGATCATAGAGAGAGGGTTGGGTGATATGGGGCATTACTCCCTTATTTTGTGTGCTGTCGCCAGATATTCGATAGAATTTGGCGCGAGTCAGTTTTAGCTGTCCTGCATTCAATGGGTGCATGACCTGAACCGTTCCTTTGCCAAAGGTCTGACTACCAACCAGGATCCCTCGGTTGTAGTCCTTTATGGCGCCTGCGAAAATTTCTGAAGCTGAAGCACTGAGTCGATTAACCATGACGGCTAAAGGAATTTCATAGTGTTTCGGGTCCTGATCAAATTCAACTCTGACCTGTCCCCAGGAATCTTTGATTTGCACAACCGGGCCTTGAGGTATGAACAGACCGGCAAGGTCCACGGCCTCTCGAAGTGAGCCTCCACCATTGTTACGAAGATCGACAATAAGTCCCTCAATGTCTTCTTCCATCAGTTCCTGTAGTAACCGCTCAACATCTCGAGTGGTGCTTCTGTAGTTGGGGTCACCGTCTCTCAGCGCATTGAAATCAATATAGAATGTGGGGATGCTAATCAAACCCAGCTTGTGAGTTTTCCCATTGCGTTCGATTTCCAGTACTTTTTTCTGTGCAGCCTGTTCTTCCAGTTTTACTTTGTTACGTACAATCACTACTTCTTTAGTGAGCTTGTCATCGCTGCCTGCTGGAATAATCTGTAGCCGCACGGTGCTGCCTTTTGGACCACGGATCAGGTCTACGACTTCATCCAGGCGCCAGCCTACGACATCAACCATCTCTTCATTTTCATCCTGTCCAACACCGACAACCAGATCCCCCGGGCCTATTTGGCCTGTTTTGTCTGCGGGACCTGCCGGTATCAAGCGAACGATCTTGGTATTTTCATATTCAGTTTGTAGTACTGCGCCAATACCTTCTAGCGACAAGCGCATGTCAATGTCGAAGTTTTCTGATCGGCGAGGTGAGAAATACTGTGTATGGGGTCCATAAAGGCTGGCCAGAGCGTTTGCGTAAGATTGAAATACATCGTCGCTATTGACCTGATTCAATCGGTTAATCTGATTCTGGTAGCGCTTTCGTAATAACTTTTCGGTGTCGCTGGTGTTTTTGTCTGAAAGTCTGAAATTCAGGACTGTGCTTTTCAGACGCTTACGCCAAAGGTCATCCAGTTGAGATCTGTTGGTTGACCAGGGAGCTTCAGAGCGATCTGCTTCCAGTTGTTCATTGAGCTCGAAATCAAGATCGTCAAGTCCTGCTTCTATTCGCGTTAACAGATACTCCAGGCGTTCTTTGGTTCTTTGCTGGTATCGGTGAAAAACCTTGAAGGCAAAGTCCAGGTCGGACTGGGCGATTCCGTCATCAAGTTTGTATCGATGACTCTCAAACTCTTCTATGTCGGAGGCAAGGAAATAAAGTTTATTTTTGTCCAGTCTTTCAAGATAAGCATCAAATAGTTGGGAGGAGAATTGGTCGTCAACAATAAGTTTACGGTAATGCCCTAATCGTAAGGTTTTAGCCAGGCTGCGTAAGGTTTTCGTATGCGTGGCTTCTGGTTCCAGCTTAGACAGAGGGAGATCAGTGGAAGCCAGTAAGTTAGGTGAACAGATCGCTAATAGCGAGACAGTCAGGGTGACACTTTTAATCAATTTGATTGGCAGCATAGGCATTAGTACTTCGCGCTTCATTTATCGAGTCAACGTCCATCAGACAAGTATATGGATATATCAGTTCCATTGAGAAGCCAATGTTGGCCTTATCTCATAATGCATTAGTATAGCTGTAAGGTTATTATTTGTATGCCTTTGAATTTGATGTTCTATTGGTGAGTTTTCGGCCTTAATATATTTGTGTGGCTATATGCTGGATCCCTGTCTCTTATAAAAGGAAGGTATCGGATGGGATGGTACAGCTGGAGTCAGTTGGTACTTGGTCCAGATGGTGCTTGAGTGTGATTGGATCTGGAAGCCTGATTTGCATGGTCGGCCTGTTTATTTGCAGAGTCGGCCTGTTTAAACGTGGAGTGTTTTTTTTGATTGCTTACTTTGGGAAAAAAATAGACCGGGTCCGTGGCCCTGTTGTGGGTGTACTGCTGTTCCTTTCGGGGTTGCTAATACAGGGCTGTAGTTTCGATCTGGATGATCGTCTGGAAAAGCTTCGATTGGAAGCTGCAGCTAATGATAAGGCTGGTCAGGCTTTTCTGAAAAGCAACCTGATGAAAGATGGGGTTCATCGTACAGAGAGTGGATTGCAGTATAAGATTTTGAAGGAGGGTGGCGGTAATAAGCCTGGAGCCGATGACGTTGTTAAAGTTCATTACCGAGGGACTTTAATAGATGGGACCCAATTTGATAGCTCCTATGATCGGGGCGAAGCTGCTGTTTTTCCGGTTAGCCGATTGATTCCTGGTTGGACTGAAGCGTTGCAGCTGATGAAGGAAGGCAGTTACTGGCAGCTGTATATACCCGCTTCACTCGCTTATGGTAAGAAAAGTCCATCGACGGCGATTCCTACCAACTCTACTTTGATCTTTGAACTTGAATTGATTTCCATCGAACAGTGATTTGTTGTTTGTCCGGACCTGCCTCGTATTTCTCCCGAGATGAAAGTCAGCGCTCCAAGGGACTTGTTCGCAGGTTCCCTAAGGAATACTCTTATCGGTACGTTATTTATAAAGCTGTTGCTAGGAACATGTAGATGTCTATCTCGACTTTTAATCAACAATTGCTGGATTACCTAAGCTTGTCACCAACACCATTCCATGCTGTTGAAACGATGAAGCATCAGCTGTGTGAAGCCGGCTTCAGAGTTCTGAATGAGCGTGAGGCCTGGTCATTAGAACAAGGCGGGTGTTACCTGGTTACGCGTAATGATTCTGCGTTAATCGCTTTTGTGATGCCTGGCAATGAGCAGATGATCGACCAGGGATTCAGGATGGTTGGTGCTCATACGGATAGCCCTTGTTTGAAAGTAAAACCAAATCCTGAGCTGAATCGTGATGGCTATTTTCAGTTGGGTGTTGAAGTTTATGGTGGTGCACTGCTAAATCCCTGGTTTGACCGGGACTTGTCGTTGGCTGGTCGAGTGAACTATGTTGATGACAGTGGTGAGCTTGCTCAGGGGCTGATTGATTATCAGGACCCTATCGCCGTTATTCCGAGTCTGGCGATACATCTGGATCGTGAGGCCAATGAAAGTCGTAGCATCAATGCCCAGAAACACTTACCGGTTATTTTGTTCCAGAGTGAAAATCAACAAACTGATTTCAGAACCCTGTTGCTGGATCAATTGAAGAGACAAGGCATTGAGGCTGCAAAAGTACTGGATTACGAACTGCTGTTCTATGATACTCAGGCCCCGGCGATGATCGGTTTAAATCAGGATTTTCTTGCCTCAGCACGCCTGGATAATTTACTCAGCTGCTTTGTCGGATTAAAGAGCCTTTTGGATTCAGACCGAAGCCGTGGTGCCATACTGGTTTGCAATGATCATGAAGAAGTCGGTAGTGTCTCGGCGGCTGGTGCTGACGGTCCTTTCCTGCAATCTATTATAGAGCGGATTGCTCCTGATGTGGAATTAAGGAATCGAATGCTGGCCAGCTCCATGATGATTTCTGCGGACAATGCTCATGGTATACACCCCAACTATGCCGATAAGCATGATAGCAATCATGGACCCAAACTGAATGCAGGGCCTGTAATCAAGATAAATGCCAATCAACGTTACGCTACAAATAGTGAAACCAGTGCGGTGTTTCGATTCTTGGCGGAACAGGAAGAAGTGCAGGTACAGGCCTTTACCGTTCGTTCTGATATGGGATGCGGCAGTACTATCGGCCCGATGACTGCTGCGAAGATAGGGGTACCTACTCTGGATGTTGGTGTGCCTACATTTGCTATGCATTCTGTTCGGGAGTTAGCTGGTCGGGATGATTCCGAGAGCCTTTATCGAGTACTGAAGCGTTTTTACAGTGATCAGGCCTGAGGTGTTGATTCAATCTTTAGGGATGTTCACTAGCTTTTAACTATAGGCGTATTTACTGGTTGTAGATATGCCGTCCTGTTACAGAAACAGATATGCTTGACTGAGTCATTAACAGTTGCCATTCAGTTGCTTAGCCAGTGAATGGTCATGACTATAAACAGCAGGTAAGCGACAAAGCTTGACGGAACGACCTTCTCAGCAAGAGGGTCGCTTTTATCTTTAAGCTGCGCTGCGACAATTAATGCTCCGGAAACCAAGGCCATTAATCCAAGGGCGAACAAATAGCCATCAAGGGATTTTTCCTGAGGGTACATCCCTAACAAGGTGCTCAGGGCTGCGACTATGGCTATGACCAGAGAAAGTCTGCCAAACCATCGAATCCATCTACTACTTAACTGCATGATCATTGTCTTTCATTACCCTGATATTCCAGAGACGTTAGTTTTGCCCCGGTGTTATCTTATAATTGAAGATTAACAAAGTTATTGCTTTGCCGTTCGTGCTAAATACTGGTCCAGTTGATTGGCAAAAGCCTGACGATCTGCGTGACTGAATGAGGACGGGCCTCCCGTTTCAACCCCGCTGCTTCTAAGGGTTTCCATAAAATCTCTCATATTCAGTCGTTGGCGTATGTTTTCAACGGTGTAAAACTCGCCCCTGGGGTTGAGTGCATTAGCCCCTTTATCGATAATTTCTGAGGCTAAAGGGATGTCTGCGGTGATGACCAGGTCGCCTTCGTTGCACTGCTGGACGATATGGTTATCAGCGACATCAAACCCGGGGGGGACACGAACAGAGCTTATAAACTGTGAAGGTGGTGTCTGGAGAGTCTGATTTGCCACAAGTACCAGTTCAATTTGCACTCGCTCGGCAGCGCGATACAAAATTTCTTTGATGACCTTTGGGCAGGCGTCGGCGTCGACCCAGATTTTCATGATTGTTTCCTTAATCGCTCAATAATAACTATGGGTAGTGAGTCCTGTACGTTGAGTACAATAGTTGACTGACGAAGCTACATCCATAATGGGCTTATTTGCAGGTTCTGCACAATAGTTTTTGTAGAAACAATAGGTTTGGCTGAATGTTATTGTTCGTAGCCTATAGGTAATTCGACTCGAAAGCAGCTTTCTTGACCTGGTATGCTGTTGAGATAAATAGATCCCTGATGAGCGGATACCACGGCGTTGACCAGGCACAGTCCCAATCCCATACCGGGTTCATTGCGGCTTTGGTCGGCGCGATACAGACGCTTGAAGACATGAGGCTGATCAGCCAGTGCGATACCTATGCCGTTATCTTGAACCTCTAATATTATCTGATCTTTTCTGCGTTTCAGGCAGACCGAGACCAAGCCACCGGGCGGGGTATATTTAATAGCATTATCCAGCAGGTTTCCCAGTACTTGCTGCATTCGCATGCTATCGGCAGTCAGTGAGCAATGGGCTTCTGTTTTCAGTGTTAAGTGGATTTTTTTTTCTTCAGCGACATAACGATACAGTTCCACTGTCTTATGAGCCAGTACGCCGAGATCTATAGGCTTCAGATGGAGTTTCAGTATGCCGCTTTCGGCTTCGGATATATCCATCAGGCTTTTTAACATGGACTCAATACGCTCGCTTTCCTCAGCGCAATCCATCAGAGCTTCCTTCAATCGGCTTTGTTCTGGCTGTGAAAGTGCTGACTCAAGGCTCAGGCGCATTCTGGCCAGTGGTGTACGCAGATCATGAGCGACGGAGTCCAGAGATTGTTGCATTCCATTAATTAATCCTTCTATTTGAGCGAGCATGTTGTTAAATAACTGTGCCAGTTTACCCAGCTCTGATCGGGGATTACGTACCGTGACTCGTGCTTTTAAGTCCCGAGCGCGAAGGCTTTGTACTGTTTCAATCAGATCGTACACCGGGCGCAGAGCATGCCAGTTCATCCATGCAGTCAACATCAGACCCAGAATAAATAAGGGGACCATGACCTGTAATACTAAACTGCGATATTGGCCTATCTGAATTTTGCGGGCGGCGACGGACTGTCCAATGCGAAGGCTGTTTCCAGACTGTAAATCAACTTCTTTGAATAACAGTTGAATTTTGGAGTCTGCCAGTTGAGCCTGTTGCCATTCATCGTTCTCCTGCCGTTGGTCTGACTCTAAGATTTGATTCCAACCTGCTGGCTGGACTAGTAGCTGAGTCTGGCGTTCCCTGTCAATCAGTTCTACCCGCATGGCGCTTCGTTGGAAGTAGGGAGCGTCTCGCTCAATCACCAGTTCCAGTTTGTGTATTCCTGCCTGGACTTCTAGCCGTTGATAGCTTTCCAGAAAAGAGTTGATGAGCTGTTGATCTTTTTCAAGCTGGCTGCGGCTCAGTAAATAGTCAACCGTTATAAATAAAACTGAAGCACAGAGGAGAAATAACAGCGCAAATCTAAGAGTCAGATCAACTGCGGTATTGCGATGAAGTAAATCAGTCAGCTTTGAGAACATAGCCAACGCCTCTTAACGTATGCAGCAACTTCATCCTGAAGCCCTTGTCGATTTTGCTGCGCAAGCGACACACCAGTACATCCACTACATTGGTTTGAGGGTCAAAGTTAAACTCCCAGACATGTTCGAGAATGAGCGTTTTTGAGAGTACTCGACCCGGATGGCGTAACAGGTATTCCAGTAACTGGAACTCGCGAGGTTGCAGGTGGATAGGCTGATTGTTTCGGGTAACTGTTTTTCGGTAGGGATCCAGTTCTAAATCGGCTAATTGCAGTTTTGTCAGGCGAGCATCACTGCCTGATAATAGTTGCGACCTTCGTAATAATGCCTGGGCCCTGGCTTGCAGTTCAGTAAAGGAGAATGGTTTGGTAAGGTAGTCATCACTCCCCGTTTCAAGACCTCTGACCCGATCTTCGACAGATCGCTTGGCGCTGAGAATTATAACCGGTGTAGACAAGCCACGGGCCCGCAATTCTTCTATGACCGATAGACCATCCTTGCCAGGCAGCATCACATCGATGATCAACAGGTCATAGTCACCCTCCAGCGCCATTGCCAAGCCATCATTGCCGTCAAACAGGGTATCGATGACATCGCCGGATTCCTGGAACCCCTGGGCTATATAAGCAGAGATTTTTTGATCATCTTCTATCAGTAATAGTTTCATCGATGAAGCATCCACTTCTGTATCCTTTATTGGCTACAGAAGGTTTTTTGTAAGCGCAGATAATAAAACAACGTTAACACTGTCAGTACAGACTGGCACCTGATTACTCTGAACCTTTCAACATTGTAATGTTGTCGCAATCTTCAGGTAATCCTCCTATTTATACAGTAGTTCCATCAGCTTGTATGGCTGTTTCTACTACAACTGAGTTTTTTGTTTTGCCTGATATCTCAGCAAACAAATGACCTGAAACAATGGAGATTATCTATGAAATCTAATCTGATGGGTTTTACTACTGCTCTGGCATTGACTACTGCCATGAGTGTCCAGGCCGCTGAATTACCTCAGCAAACTTTTCTGAATCTGGAAACTGCTCAGAAGTTAGCTAATGAAGCTCTGATCAACTGTCTTGAGGGTGGATATAACGTCAGTGTTGCGGTGGTGGATGCCGCAGGTCTGACCCGAGCGTTGATCAGGTCTGATAAGGCAGGACCTCACACTTTAGAAAGCAGTCGTAAGAAAGCATACACCGCTGCAAGCATGGGGCGTCCTACTGCTGACTTTGCGAATCTGATCAAAAAGATGCCAGAAGTTGCAGGGTTACGGGATATGGATCCAAATATCCTGATCTTGGGAGGAGGATTGCCTATTAAAGTAAATGATCAGAAAGTCGGTGGCATCGGGGTGGGTGGTGCTCCGGGTGGTCACCTGGACCAGGCTTGTGCCCAGGCTGCTATCGATAAAGTGTTGGGATAAACCTGAGTTTTAGAGTTTAGTTGAAACAGACGGGCTTTTATGGCCCGCTTTTTTTGAAACTGAGATTTCAGTCAAGGTTTTCAATGAATATAACCTGATGGTGTTTATTGTCAATTTTATCTTGAGTTGTAATATCGTTTAATCTCTTTGTATTAAGTTTTTGTGACTAAAATCATTCCTATCGCATTCATTGCTAATTTATAAAAAATACTCTCTCCTGGATTACAAATTTTTATATTGAATATGAAATATAGGGTTAAATGTCAGATGGTGATCAATGTCATATTTGGGTGGTCAGTCATAATCTGTATTCTTATCATTTATAATCCTTATTTAACAATAAGATAAAGTTGGCGGTGACTTTTTTTTGTTAAAAATTTTCAACTTTCAGTCGTTACCGAAATCGCTTTTTCTGTCCGTAACATCGTTGTTTTTTCTTGATTTTATTCAATAACTGCTAACTTGATCAGGATCAAATCAGTAAGAGCTTCAGGAACAATTTGATACGGATCAATTCGTCTATTTCCTATAGGTTTAATATAAATTCCGGCTCATCAGATAACCCTTCTGTTCATGGCTAGTGAACAACTGATGATTAGGAAAGACAATCGTGATTGGGCCATAGTTCTCGCCTTTTTTTAACTGGGTGATAAAAGTCCTGTAGGAGGTCACCATCCATGAAACGAGCTACATTAGGATTATCCGCTTTAACCTTGGCAATGGGTTTGAGCGCTGGGGGGAGTGCATTTGCAGCGAATGCTGCACCGACTCTGACTCCAGAAGAGTTTGATAAAGCCAAGTCTATGTATTTCCAGCGCTGTGCTGGTTGTCACGGTGTGCTACGTAAGGGTGCTACCGGTAAGAACCTGGAACCCGTGAACATGCTGAAGAAGGGGACTGATCGTCTGTCCCGGATCATCGAGCTGGGCACTGAAGGGGGAATGAACAACTTCAACGATATCTTCTCCAAAGAAGAAATCGACCTGTTGGCCAAGTACATTCAGATGGAACCACCAGTTCCACCAGAAATGTCTCTTGCTCTGATGAAAGAGCGTCATAAGGTTTTCATTGAGCCTAAGGACTATCCAACGAAGCCTCTGCACGGTCGTAACTGGAAAAACTTCTTCGTCGTTATCGAGCGTGATGCTGGTAAAGTAGCCATTATCGACGGCGATACTAAAGAAGTTATCGACCACATCGATACTGGTTATGCGATCCACGTAATCAAGGGTACTGAGCATCACAAAACTCAGCACGATGAAAAGTATGAAACTGGTCGTTTCTGGTACACTCAGGGTCGTGACGGTAAAATGACCAAGATCGATCTGTGGCAGAAGCCTGGCAACATGCTGGTGGCTGAAACCCAGATGGCATACGACGCACGTGACGTTGCTGTCTCCGGTGATGGTAAGTACGTTATCGGTGGCGGTTACTGGCCACCACACTTTGTAATCCTCGATGCAGAAAACATGGAGCCGCTGAAGGTGGTTTCTACCCGTGGTATCGACGTTGATGGTAATTACGTCAACGAAGCGCGAGTAGCTGCAATCTACACCACTCCTAACGAGCCAACTTTCCTGGTAGCGGTTAAAGAGCTGGGTCAGATGTGGCAGGTGGATTACACCGATCTGGACAACCTGCGTATCGAGCAAATCAACTCTGCTAAGTTCCTGCATGATGGTTTCTTCGATCCTTCGGGTCGTTACTTCCAAATCGCTGCTAACGCTTCCGATAAAATGGTTATCGTAGATACCAAGACTCGTAAGCTGGAAGCGATGATCGATACAGACGCCAAGCCACACCCTGGCCCTGGTGCAAACTGGATAGATCCTGAATGCGGTCCTGTAGCAGGTACTACTCACTTGGGTGTCGGTCTGGTATCTGTTTGGGGTAACGATCCTGCCAATAATCCAGACAATGCCTGGAAGCTATGCTACGAAGTTGAGACTGATGGTGCCGGTGTCTTCATCCGTACCCATCCTGATTCACCTTACGTATGGGCTGACCAGACCAAGCATCCTGAACCTGAAGTTCAGCAGTCAGTACAGGTCTTCGACAAGAAAACCCACGAAATCGTCAAGACTATTCGTGTGACTGAGGAAGAAGGTAAAGCAGCGGTACACATGGAGTACAACGCCGACGGTACTGAAGTCTGGGTTTCTGTATGGAACCGTGCGGACAACGGTAATCCAACGGGTGAGATCGTTGTTTATGATGCCAAAACTCTGAAAGAGATCACTCGCATCAAGGGGCTGACTACTCCGACTGGTAAGTTCAACGTTCATAACCGCATTAATCACGTGACTTAATTAATCGGTTCTCGTTGTACTGCTTGAAGTACTGTTACTGGCAGTGCTGTTAAGAAGTGCTAACAGGAGAGGTGGTTCTCACCTCTCCTGTTTTTCTCAAACATCTCATTAATTTATTTTCGGCCAGGAGAGTTGGTAATGGCTATCCCACAAGCGCTCAAGACGCTCATGTCGCGCAAGCTTATTCTGGGAACATCCGTTGGCGTTGCGCTTATATTTATGCTGGCGGGGGTGATTTTCTGGGGCGGATTCAATACCGCAATGGAAGTTACCAACACCATGGAGTTCTGTATCAGCTGTCATGAGATGGAGGAGAACGTCTACCAGGAATACAAGAAGTCTATTCATTACAATAACCGTGCAGGAGTTCAGGCGACCTGCTCAGATTGCCATGTACCCAGACCTTGGGGGCATAAAGTTGTACGGAAAATCCAGGCATCTAACGAAGTGCTACACAAAGTCTTAGGCTCCATCGATACGCCTGAGAAGTTTGATAACAAACGATTAGAGCTGGCCAACAATGTTTGGAAAGCTATGAAGTCGACAGATTCTAGAGAGTGTCGTAACTGTCATGATTTCAAAACCATGCAGCCGGAAAATCAAAAACCCCGTGCTCGCAAGCAACATATGAATGCAATGACTGCTGGTAATACCTGTATCGATTGCCACAAAGGTATTGCCCACAAGCCGGTTCACGATCAACTTTCTGATGAAGAAATTGAATCGCTGACTAAGCCCGATCCCTCTATTGCGATCAATCTGCCACCCCAGTGGGAAGAGTTTATCGCTAAAGAGGAAGAAGAGAAGCGTCTGAAGAAAGAACAAGCAGAGGCAGCAGCGGAAGCGGCCAGGTTAGCTCGTGAAAAAGCTAAGGCGGAAGCAGCTGAGTTAGCTAAGCAGCAAGCAGAGGCGGGTGCTGTCGCTACTGCATCCACACAGGCTCCGAGCGCTGCAAGTGCCGGAAATGGTGTTGACTGGAGTCTGGTGCCCAGTCGTGAAGTGACCATTTTCTATCCGGGTCAAACCTCAATGGAATGGGTTCTTCGTGGAAAAGACCACGGTGGTGCTCGTCCGGTCAAGGCTGGTGATCGCTGTGTCGATTGTCATGATGCAGAAACAGCGGACATGGGGCAGAAGATTGTTACTGGAGAGAAGAAGAAAGTAGAGCCAACGTTGATTCCGGGTAAGCGAGGAAGTATACCTGTTCAGGTTCAGGCCAGTTACGATGCCACTAATCTGTACCTCCGATTCCAGTGGGCTGATGCTGAGCACACACCGGTTCCCTTTGTCGAAGGTGGCAAGATGGATCCAGAGAATCAGATGAAACTGGCCTTTATGCTGGCGACAGATGATATCAAATATGCAGGGCAAGCCGGATGCTGGGGTACTTGTCATGCAGATCTGGATAGCATGCCGTTTGCACCTGAAGGTCAACAGGTCACTAAGTATCTGACTGAGAGTCGTACTAAAATTGAGCTTAAGGGTCGCAGAGGTAAAGCACTGGGTGGCTGGGATAAGCTGAAATCTGAAGATGAGATTGCCAGTGAGTTTAAAGCTGGACACTATATGGACATCATTCGCTACAAGAGTGGTTCTAAATTAGTGGAAGATGGTCATATCCTGGCTAGCCGTGAAATGACCGAGGCTAATCCGACTGAATTTGTAGCTAACAAAGAAGGTGATCAGTGGGTGGTCGAGGTGGTCCGGAAATTAAATACTGGCAAAGAAGGGGATGTTCCGCTGGCTACTGATCAGGTTTACAATTTTGGGTTTGCTATTCACGATGACTATACTCAAGCCCGTTACCACCACGTTTCCCTTGGGTATAAGCTAGGGTTTGATAATGTTGATGCAGAGATCAATGCTATTGCTAGATAGTTATGATTGAAGGCGTACATTGTTCAGGGTAAAGCCGAGGAGCGTTGAATGTTCAATTGCCTTACTCGGGCAACTAAAGGGTGGCTAATAGTCACCCTTTTGCTGTTGTCCATGCCATTCAGCTTGGTTGCGATTGCTGACACTCATGAGATTGAAATCAAAAGAATGAAGTTTCGTACACCGGAGTTGAGTATAAAAGCCGGAGATACAGTGATTTGGAAAAACATTGAATATCGCCAATATCATAGTGTCTGGTTTGAGTCGCTTGGTGAACCGGAACCTATTGACTATATATTCCCAGGGGATTCCTATAGCCGGACTTTTGAACAACCGGGTCGCTTTCCCTACCGTTGTGGGCCCCATCCCAAAATGACGGGTGTTATTCATGTGGCCGAATAGTGGATTGCAGAATCGTTCGTCTTTGCTCCCCGTCTCTGAATTCTTTAACGTGCTGGGAGCTTTGTAGAGTCCCGCTGAAGTAGGTAAGTGTTGCAGAAGTCGTTAGACAGCAATGTGAACTGCAGATTAACTGCTCGGCGTGTGGAAAGGGGCGGTAGAAACTGTTGGGAGGATGAGCCGTTATTCCTGGTTTTAAAGGGACTGAATGACAGTAATCGGAATGAAAATATTCACTGGCCGTCCATAGTGATTTATCGTCGGCCAGTATTTAATGACGGGCTGCCGTGGTCACCAGGCTTTGAGTTTAATCGGAAAAGTAAAAACTGCTCAATTCCGGATGTTCTATCACATTGATTGGAATATGTCTTCTATGAACTCTGGCAACAATATTTTCGGTTTCTTCCTCTGGTAAATCTGCCACCACTACGAGATCTCGTTCTTCAAGGTCACTGTCTTCAAAATCCTTTTCCAAATGAGTGACTTCGGCTTGATCGATGAGTCGCTTGAGGGGCTCGCTAGGATCATAACTGATCACGGTAACCCGAACTTTTGCCTGTACTAAAACTTGCGCTGTGGCTGCGGCTTCAGATCCACTCCCTATTAACAGGGCCTGGGTTGAATTTGAACGAAGTAGAATCGGCAGAGTGTCCATAATCTCATCCTTTAAAGCGAAAGACGGCCTCAGGGGTCCGGCAGTTTTGATCATTGCGAAAGATCCCAGTTTGGCTATTTTTCTGGATCATAATCTCTGCTCGGCGGTGGCAACTTGTCCAATGTCAAGATATCAAAAGAGCAACTTGAGCTGGGTCAACTGCCTTGGTATGGCCGATAGAATTTGTCTTATATCAAGGAGTGACCCGCTGCCAGGCGTATTCTGGTAGCCAGTGATATTTGAACTGAGGTTTTGTCGTGAAGAGGTCATTGATCAGCCAGGTACGATTTACTCGTGGTTGCCCTGCCAGGAGAATAAAACAGGGCCTGGGGCTTGCACTGTTGCTGGCGTCAAGCACTGCCTGTATGGCTGAGAGTTCTCTTGATGTAAAACGTCAACAGGAGCTGACCTATATGCTGAAGCATGATTGCGGTTCCTGTCATGGCATGACGCTGAAAGGAGGGCTGGGCCCGTCTCTATTGCCGAATACTCTATCGAGTAAAGGGCATAACATTGAAAGCTTGAGCCTCATTATTCGTTATGGAAAACCGGGTACGGCAATGCCTCCCTGGGGGCCCGTTTTAGCGGAAGAAGATATCCGCTGGATTGCAACACAATTACTTGAGACAAACTGATTGGATTTCAGCAAGCCCGGAAGAGGTATCAAATGAATAGACGTATTTTCCTGAAATCAACGCTGGCCTCGGCGGCATTGCTTTCTGTGCAGGGCTGTAACTCTCTGGCAAGCCAACCAGCAAAGCAAGAGTATTGGATGCCCACTGGAGACTTAGGGATCGTCATCGAAAGAGCCGACGGCAAGGTCGCTCTGGTTAATACAAGCAGCCGTGAGAAATTGGCTGAAATAGAGGGGTTGGGGGATCTCTCCCATGCATCAGCGGTGTTTTCCCGCAATGAACGTTTTGCCTACGTTTTTGGCCGAGACGGTGGATTGACCAAAGTTGACCTGATTACTCGATCTATTGACCGTCGAGTTGTTCAATCCGGCAACAGCATCGGTGGAGCGATTTCCCAGGACGGAAAGCTGGTTGCTGTTTCAAACTATACACCGGGTGGCGTGCAGGTTTTTGACAGTGAAACGCTGGCGCCAGTGCTGGATCTACCTGCTGTTGGAAAAGATGGCCAGGCCTCAAAAACAGTGGGCTTGGTTGATGCGCCAGGACAGCGTTTTGTTTTCAGTCTATTTGATTCTGGGGAAATCTGGCTGGTGGATTTTAGCGCTGCAGAGCCAAAAGTTACTCGTTACCAGGATATTGGCAAACAACCCTATGATGCGTTGATAACGCCAGATGGCCGTTACTATATAGCCGGGTTGTTTGGAGAAGACGGATTGGCGCTTCTCGATCTCTGGCATCCCGAAAAAGGTGTTCGTCGTATTCTGCCAGGTTATGGTCGTGGCCAACAGCGTTTACCTGTGTACAAAATGCCGCATCTTGAAGGCTGGGCCATTGCTGGTAATAAAGCCTTCATCCCTGCGGTGGGACGGCACGAAGTGCTGGTGGTGGATACAAACACTTGGACAGAGATTGATCGTATCAAAGTCCACAGCCAGCCGGTATTCGTGATGTCCAGCCCGGATGGGCGGCAGATCTGGGTTAATTTTGCTTTTCCTGAGAACAAGCATTTACAGGTCATAGACTCGGATAATCATCGGCATATTCAGCATCTGGAGCCAGGAGAAGGGGTACTGCATATGGAGTTTACCCCCAGAGGAGAGGCTGTTTGGGTTTCGGTCCGTAACAATAACGAAGTTCAGGTTTTTGATACACAGGATTTCAGCAAGTTGGCAACACTGTCTATTGATAGCCCAAGCGGTATTTTCTTCACGGCCAGAGCGCATCGGATAGGTCTTTAAAATGTCCTGTGAATACGGCCTTGGTAATCGGTTTTTGAAAAGGAGCGTGTATGTATCAGCTTAATGAGCAGGAACGCCAGCTGTTGAATCTCTATCAGCGTCAGTTGCCGATACAGGAACGGCCCTACGCCACGATGGCCGAGGCTTGTGGTATGAGTGAGTCCGAGGTGATTGATTGCCTTAGTCGCTGGCAAGAAAGTGGAGTAATCAGTCGAATCGGAGCCGTGGTTAACCACCAGAAAGTGGGTGCCAGCACCTTAGCTGCCTTAGCGGTACCTGAAGATGAAATTCAGGCGGTGGCTGAACAGGTTAATGGCTTTGCCGAGGTCAATCACAACTATGAGCGAGAGCATTTCTTTAATCTGTGGTTCGTTCTTGCAGCTCCTTCTCAACAACGAATTGATGAAGTTCTGGAAGAAATTGAATTAACAACTGGTTTGCCGTTGCTTAATTTGCCCATGGTGAAAGCACATCATCTGGATTTGGGGTTTGCGCTATGAATTATAAAAGCGTGCATTCAGCAGAGGTAAACGCAACCACGCTGATGGCAAATAGCACTAATGCTGATTTATTAAATATAAACAACATCGGCACCAACAGCAGAGGATTCAGGCGAATGAGTTTCAATGGTGGAAGTATCCATACCGCTAAAGTTGATATAGATCCTACTGATGCTTCAGGAATCCTGCTTCAAGCCCTCCAGGAAGGTCTACCTATTGTTGAGCGTCCCTACGCAAAGATAGCCGATCAATTGGGTTGGACTGAGCAGCGGGTTATCGATGAACTGGAAAGTCTTTCCAAGTCAGACCGGGTTCGACGTATGGGAATTATTGTTAAACACCGTGCCTTGGGTTTTACGGCCAACGCCATGGTGGTTTGGGATATTCCCGATGATGAGGTGGACGCTGTAGCAGAGCGCATGGCTGAAGATAACTGCGTTACTCTTTGCTATCAACGACCTCGTCGGTTACCTCAGTGGCCATACAACCTCTTCTGCATGATTCATGGGCAAGAGCGCGATCAGGTCCTGGGACGTCTGGATCAGTTGGTCGAGAACCTGAGCTTACAACAATATGCCCATCAGCCACTGTTTAGTACTCGCTGTTTTAAGCAATGTGGTGGTCGCTACTTTCGTACTCCAAAGAATGGAACTGCTGATATAGGAGTGATTAAGAGTGAAGCGTCTAAGGTTGAGGTTTCAAGCATGGACATCGCTGATATCAACAGTAAAAGCGTAGCGATGGGGGGAGCCCATGTCTGAAAGCGCTGCTACCGTCAGTGGTTTGCCAACCGGAAACTGTTCCTCCCGTGTGGCCGATCCGGCTGGTGTCGATAAAAAAATAACAGTAGCTGAGCTGGACACCACTGATCGTGCCCTGATTAACGAATACCAGAGTGGCTTTCCGTTATGTTCAGAACCCTACGCAGAGGTTGGTCGTCATTTAGGTATTGAAGAAGCAGAGGTTATTTCACGAATATCGAGATTGTTGGAATCAGGGGTTCTTACTCGCTTTGGTCCTCTTTTCAATATCGAAGCTTTTGGTGGGCAATTTACATTGACTGCTATGGAAGTGCCTGAAGAGCGGTTTGAAGAAGTTAATGAAATAGTTAATGGATTTTCTGAAGTCGCGCATAATTACGAAAGGGAACATACCCTGAATATGTGGTTTGTGCTCGCTTGTGAGTCTGTTCAGGAAACCGCAGAGGTTCTGGGGCAGCTGGAGCAGGCCACAGGTCTGAAGGCTTACCCGTTTCCTAAAACTCAGGAATTTTTTATCGGCTTGAGGTTTGACGCATGAGTTCCTCTGAAAAAACAGCCTGTTCCTTAGATGCGCTTGACCGTCAACTCATTGAAGAAACGCAGCAAGGACTGCCTTTGACGGCAAAACCTTATCAGACCATTGCCGAGCGCCTCAACTGTGATGAAAAAGAGGTTATCTCAAGGCTTGAAAGAATGATGGAGCAAGGCGTCGTTCGCCGAATCGGAGTAGTCCCTAATCATTACAAGCTTGGATACCGCTACAATCTGATGACGGTTTGGGATGTTCCTGATGAGAAGGTTACTTCTCTGGGGGAGTCGGTGGGGGCGTTGGATTTTGTCAGCCACAGTTATGAACGACCGCGGCATTTACCTTTATGGCACTACAATCTGTTTGCCATGGTTCATGGTCGCAGTGAAAGTGAAGTTGAGCAGAAAGTCAGTGTCATCCAGGAAATGCTGGGTTCACATTGCAGGGACTTTCGCCTGCTTAACAGTAAAAGAATTCTGAAAAAAACCGGGCTTCGATTGAAAAAAAGCAATTGAGAAAAGCAATTGTAACAGTGCACCAATCAGGGCTGACTGCGATGGTGGTTAAACCCATCGAGAAGACTCATTTTGAGGAGATCCTATGTTCCGTTTGACCCATTATGTTCGTGAGCTGGTTAGCCCCGGCAGTCAGCGTAAACCGGGTACTCCACCTGGTCCCGTCGTGATCTGGAACCTTATTCGGCGTTGTAACTTATTATGTAAGCACTGTTATTCCATTTCCGCTGATACAGATTTCAAAGGAGAACTGAATACAGATGAGGCGTTCGCCGTATTGGAAGATCTGAAAGGATTTAAGGTTCCTGCCTTGATTCTTTCCGGTGGTGAACCTCTTTTGCGACCCGATATTTACCAAATTGGTGAGCGAGCAAAAGAACTTGGCTTGTATACCGGGCTGTCCACTAACGGAACTCTGATTGATGAACAGGAAATTAAGAAGTTAAAGCAGGTTGGATTCGATTACGTGGGAATTAGCCTTGATGGGTTAGAGAAAACCCATGATGAGTTTCGACGCAAGGAAGGGGCTTTTGCCGCTTCTTTTAAAGCGGTTGAACTCTGTAAAGAGGCGGGTATCAAGGTTGGACTACGTTTTACGTTGACGGAAGACAATGCCAGTGAGCTGGCTGAACTGCTTGATATCAGTAAGGAATACGACATCGAAAAGTTTTACCTTTCCCACCTTAATTATGCCGGCCGAGGAAACAAAAACCGCGGAGATGATGCCTTTCACCGCACCACCCGAGACGCTCTGGATTTGCTGTTGAAAGAGGCGCTTGATGATGTAAAAGAGGGCCGGGCACGGGAATTCGTGACAGGCAATAATGATGCTGATGGAGTCTATCTTTATAAATGGGCTCTTCAGAACTTCCCGGAGCAGGCGGAGCATATTCGAGAGTATCTGGAGGCCTGGGGAGGGAATGCTTCGGGTTTGCATATCGCGAATATTGATAATCTGGGAACTGTCCATCCAGACACCTTCTGGTGGAATTATGATCTTGGTAATGTCCGGCAGAAACCATTCTCTCAAATTTGGTCAGAATCCGATGATCCTTTGATGCAAGGCTTCCGTCAACAACCCCGGCCGGTAACAGGGCGTTGTGGTGCATGCCAATATCTGAAAATTTGTGGCGGAAATACACGTGTTCGCGCTTATCAGTTGACTGATGATCCCTGGGCTGAAGATCCTGCCTGTTATCTGACTGATCAGGAAATTGGCATTGATACAGATGTAGAGCGGCTTCAGACAACACCTTATGTGCATAAATCTAAAAGTCAAAACGGGTCCGTCGCGAAAGGGACAGGTTTGGCAGAATCAATCGCGGTGCAGAATATATGAAGCGTTCGACCCTGTCCTCTGCTGTAGGTGGATTATGTCTGGCTATGACATTACAGATGCTTATCACGGCTGATACAAAGGCTTCCAGCCCTGCTGTGATTCAACCGGCTGTAGCTACTGCCGAATCTGTGATTAAGCTCTACCAGGATAACTGTGCTTCCTGTCATGGAATTGAGAGACTGGGAAGCATGGGACCGGCGTTACTTCCGCAAAATTTGAAGCGCTTGCGTAAAAAAAGTGCTGTTGAGGTCATATCGAAAGGCCGGGCGGCTACTCAGATGCCCGCTTTTGGGGAAAAACTGAGCGGAAAGGAGATTCAGTCTCTGGTCAGTTATATTTATACTGAATTACCCACAATCCCAACCTGGGATATGCTGCAAATCCTGGCTAGCCGGATGGTTAATCAAAGCTCAGACTCTCTGAGCAACAAGCCGGTTTTTGACGCAGATCTGATGAACCTGTTTATTGTGGTTGAGTTAGGAGATCATTCTGCCACCTTGCTTAATGGTGATAGTTTCGAACCGATCCATCGTTTTAAAACCCGTTTTGCTCTCCACGGTGGCCCCAAGTACTCTCCCGATGGCCGTTACGTCTATTTTGCATCCCGGGATGGCTGGATCAGTAAGTTTGATATCTACAATCTTAAAACCGTGGCGGAAGTCCGTGCCGGTATCAATACCCGTAATCTAGCCGTCTCCAGTGATGGTCGATATGCAATTGTTGCCAATTACCTGCCCCACAATTTAGTTGTTCTTGATACCGAGACGTTAAAACCACTGAAGGTAATTGAAACCCGTGGCCGTAACGGTGAAACATCCCGTGTCAGTGCCGTTTATAATGCGCCGCCCAGAAATAGTTTTGTGGCTGCAATGAAGGATCTTAAGGAGGTTTGGGAAATCAGTTACGAGGACGAACCTTCTTCAGATTTTTCAGGATGGGTCCATGATTATCGCAAAGATTCGGGTGAGAACCGCGAGATAGAGCCTTTTCCAGTGCGTAGTATCAAAGTGAAATCCTATCTGGATGACTTCTTTTTTGATCAGAGCTATAGCTTACTCCTGGGAGCATCACGTCAGGGGGAAGGAATTGTTTTATCACTGGATGCCGGTCGTATGGTTAACGAGCTGGATATCCCTGGAATGCCTCATTTGGGTTCAGGTATCACCTGGCAATATCAGGGAAAAACGGTGATGGCGACGCCCAATCTTAAAGAAGGGGCCGTCAGTATTATTGATATGGAAAGCTGGGAAACAATCAAGAAAATCAAGACAAATGGGCCGGGTTTCTTTATGCGTAGTCATAAAAATTCTCCTTATGCCTGGGTCGATGTTTTTTTCGGTCCCAACAAGGATCAGGTCCACGTGATTGATAAGGCGAGTCTGGAAATCGTCAAAACCTTGATACCTGCTCCAGGAAAGAACGCAGCACATGTGGAATTTACTAAAGATGGTCGCTATGCCTTACTCAGTATCTGGGATACCGATGGAGCCCTGGTGGTCTATGACGCAGAGTCGTTGGAAGAAATAAAACGACTGCCAATGGCTAAACCTTCTGGAAAGTACAATGTTTTCAATAAGACCCGTTATGAGTCAGGAACGAGTCATTAGATGATGAGAAGTCGATTCTGATCTTCACCAAAAACAGCGTTGATAGCCATTCAAAAGAATGGCTATTGGCTAAAAAACAGATAGAGCCCACAAAGGGCTGACAGCAGTAGTAAAAACAGATTCCAGAGAGCAATCACCTTGCGACGCCGACCACGGGCCTCCTGTCGCAGATAGCCAAGCAATCCGGCTGCACTGACCACCATCATAAACTCACTGAAGAAAACAGCTATCACCGTAGCTACCTTGGTGCCGCCTCCCCATTCCCCGAACCAGGCCAGAACAGAAAGAGACACAGCAACCATTCCAACTAGTGTCGGCAGCAAGGTAACGTAGTGCCAAGGAGAAACTCTTAGATTATCGGGTGGGGAAAGCTCTGGCTGCATTACTTTTCTCCGATGGTTGAATCAGTTTTTTGATTGTAATGGGAACCGTTCAACAATGGGAAGAAGAATAGTTGTTGATTTGACTTCGATGAATATATTTTGGCAATTAGTGGCCTTGAGTTGTCAGGAGTGCTTTATTTCAATTTCAGTTTAAGCTGAAAACCAGATTTAGTAGGTCCTGGCTGTTGCGCCAGATCAACGGACCATATGTCACTTGACAGATACAATCCCTTGTACTTGCAGGAGATATCTCTCCTACCTATAATCATATGCGACTAAACCGCTTTAGGGATAAGACCATGGCCTCTTCTGTTGGACGCGATACCAGTACTGATACTGAAGAAACTTTTGATATCACAGTTCTTCGTCAAAACCTGGTCGAACTGTTTAATAGTAACCAGATTAACTGGAGTGGGATCAATTGGCGTCAAACCGGCCAGCAAGTGGTTTTTGGTGATGATGACGAGAGTTCCACTGATGATTTGTTTTTGACAGTTGTTGGCACTAATGAAATGGATCATGTCAGAAACCCTACATTTTTCTTTCCTGACGGTGAAACAAATCGAAGTATTACTGGTGCCATGTTTGGTATGGCTGGGGATGATGTGCTCTATTCATTACATCCCGAATACATTCCATTTTTAGCGGGTGGTACTGGCAATGATACCTACTTTTTTGAAGGTGGAAGTTCCGCTGAATTCCTTGAATATGGTAACGATTCTGACGATACCCTTATTTTCAATGTAAACGATATTGGTTTTGTGGGTGATATTGAAGGACGCCATTTAATCATGGCCAATTCCAGTCAGTCTGATGTGCTGGTTATATGGAACTACACGGTTCCCGAGGCGCGAATAGAAAACTTCTGGATTGATTGGAATAAAGATGGAGTCAACGAAGAATATAAATATGATGAATTTATCAGTCTGATTAAGACCGATAGCACTTGGTTTGGAAGCCTTTCTTCAGAAAGCTTGGCTATTAGCGCTCCAACCTGGTACGAGCTAACTGAAAGCGTTGCCGGTGCATTAAACTCCTCTTTGGCGCATGAACCTTTTCGGGAAGCAGATCTAAGTGTTGTTGAAGACATCGCACGGTTATACACCGCGGCATTTGATCGCGCTCCGGATGTCGGCGGGCTTAACTTCTGGATTGGGCAGTGGGAGTTATCTCTTATTTCTATTAACCAGATGGCTGACGAGTTTTTGCTTTCTCAAGAGTTCCTGAATACCTACGGAGACCTTGATAACAACGCTTACATTACGGAACTGTATGACAACGTACTGGATCGTACGCCGGATGCCGAAGGTTTTGACTATTGGACTGGGCGCTTAACAGGTGGGTTAGAGAGGGCGGATGTACTGGTTTCATTTGCTCAATCGCCAGAGAATCGCAATAATTCAGAAGAACTTCTTAGTGGACTACAAGAAACCAGCCCAGGAGTTTGGGATCTGATTCTAATTTAATATCCCCTTTGTGCTGCTCTGTACCATTTAAGGGTCAGAGCAGATTCAATATGTTTGATCTTTCGCTCAACCCATCAATTAATTTGTCTCAGAGCTATTAGTTTTCCTGCCTCTAAAAAAGCAACCCCATTTCTGAATTTCAGCTTTTCCTGAATTTGGTAGAGGGAGCAGGAGTTGAACTTACGATCTTCGCGCCCGTATAGAGAGCTGAGCCCGACGAGACTTTCTTGCTTTTCAAACGAAAAAAGCTGAGATCCATTTCTGAATTTCAGCTTTTCCTGAATTTGGTAGCGGGGGCAAGATTTGAACTTACGACCTTCGCGCCCGTATAGAGAGCTGAGCCCGACGAGACTTTCTTGTTTTCCAAACGAAAAAGCTGAGATCCATTTCTGAATTTCAGCTTTTCCTGAATTTGGTAGCGGGGGCAAGAGTTGAACTTACGACCTTCGCGCCCGTAGAGAGCTGAGTCCGACGAGCTTTTCTGTACCCAGAAACCAAAAAAATCCAGACTAAAAATAGTCTGGATTTTTCTGAATTTGGTAGCGGGGGCAAGATTTGAACTTACGACCTTCGGGTTATGAGCCCGACGAGCTACCAGGCTGCTCCACCCCGCATCAACGTGGGGCGTACTATAGGGAGTTATCTGCTTAGTGTCCACACTTAACTGAACTATTTTTGTTTTTGCTTCAGGCCCATGGAAGATCCATGCATACCGCTTCTGTTATTTGTCAATTGGAAGCTGGGTTGTGGATATATAAGCCACCGAATTAGCTCCATCTGCATTTTACCTAAATCTTAAAATAGACATTAATGTTATTTTAATTGACACATGTGTCGTTTTTGTTACTGTGCAAAGACATCCTTGATGATCGGTTCTGTCGTTACCCCTCCCGGAGGTCTGTTGTGTTACCGGAAAGAGGTCAATGGGTACTCAATATGAGTTAGAACTGGTTACGAGAATACTATGCATAGACTGCTTTAGGATTAGAGACTTCAGTTTCAGACAAAACCGGACTCTTAGAGGTGAGCAGAATGGACAGCAGGTATTTACATCTTTTTAAGCCTATGACTCTGAGGCATAAGGTGCTGCGTAATCGCATTACCTTTGGTGCCCATACAGCCAATATGGCGGAAAATGGGCTTCCGGGAGACAGGCATTTAGGGTATTACCTGGAACGGGCCATGGGTGGAGCGGCGATGATTGTTGTCGAGCCTATGCCTGTTCATCAGACCGGAGTCTTGACCCGCGGTAACTTCCGACATAGCGATGATGCTGTTATTCCCTATTTTCGACGTATAACAGATGCCTGTCATGAGCAGGGCACTGTCATGATTCAGCAACTTTACCATGTTGGTCAGCATGGAGATGCGGATAATTCCTATTCGCCGAATTGGTCAGCTTCGGGTATGCCTTCTTACCATGACTCTGATGGTAGTCATGCTATGACAGGGAGGGAAATTGAGGAGCTTATCAGCGGTTTTATTCAGGCAGCAGTGCGCTGTCAAAAAGCTGGTTTTGATGGAGTTGAGCTATGGGCTGCCTACCATGCGTTGCTGGATCAGTTTTGGACGCCCTGGTCAAACAGGCGGGATGACAAATGGGGAGGATCATTAGAAAACCGAACTCGTCTGTCTAGAGAAATATGTGCGGGAATTCGAAAAGCCTGTGGTGAGGACTTTATCATCGGAATGGCTGTGAATGATGAGCCAGACTTTGATGTCACTCTGGGGCGAGAGGCGTTGGCTGAGGTGATTGCCCGGCATGATCAGGATGAGCTGGTGGATTATGTTACCTGTGGTACCGGAAGCTATCTGGATTTTTACAAGTTAATGCCGACGGTGTTTTATCCGGATAATCTGGGGGTGGAGCTTTCTGAGATTTTGAAATCTTCGGTCAGCTTCGCTCGAATACAGGCAGAAAGCCATATTCGTACACCAGATAATGCTGATTACGTTATTGGCTCAGGACAAGCCGATCTGGTTTCAATTGTCAGGGGGCAGATCGCTGACCCCCATTTAGTAAACAAAGCCAGGGAGGGACGATCTGAAGATATTCGTGGTTGTCTGTCATGTAATCAGATGTGCTGGGGACGGCGCTCGAGAGACTACTGGATTTCCTGTCTTATTAATCCCTCCGCCGGACGTGAGTTTGAATGGGGTGGAGATCGTTTTATTCCGACTGATAAGGTGCGGAACATTCTGGTTGTTGGTGCAGGCCCCGCTGGTTTGGAATGTGCCCGCGTGGCCGCTGAACGAGGGCATCAGGTAACCTTGTGTGAAGCCTCGGGTGAGCTGGGAGGGCAATTCCGGTTAGCGGGAAAACAGCCCAGAAGAGCTCAGATTCTGGAGCTGATGGAATGGTATGCCGTTCAGCTGGAGAAGCTGCAGGTTGACTTACGATATTACAGTCCGGTCGATGTAGATGATATTCAGGTATTTAAATCTGAAGTGGTGGTGTTGGCTACCGGTTCTCAGCCTGCCGGTACAGGTTATCAGAAGGCTTTGCCACAATTTGAGACGCTGGCAGGCATTGATAAAACTAATGTCTGGTCCGTTGAAGAGGTTATGTCCAAGTCTGCACGACTGGGGAAGCACGTTCTTCTGTTAGATGAAGGGGGGAATTGGCGAGGATGTGGCACAGCGCTGTATCTGCTTGAGCAGCGATATCAATTAACGATAGTGACTCCAGATCCTGTGGTGGGTAAAGAATTAGCTCGCACTGCAGCAGACTTTCCTCTTCGTAAAAAGCTAAAGGCTGCAGGTGTGAGATTTATGGTTGAATCAGCAATAACTGAATGGACGGGGAGTGGAGCGAAGGTGCTCTCTCTTCTGGATGGGTCAGTTCAGCTTGTTGAAGCAGATACTCTGGTTCTGGCGACGACCAATCAGGCGGAAGACAGTGTATATCGTGAATTGTCGGAGATGGATTCTGATCTGGAAATTCACTCTATAGGGGACTGTGTTGCTTCGAGACAGGCTCCCTACGCTTTTTATGAAGGTCGAAAGTTTGGCTTGGCTCTCTAAGGGATTCTCTAGCGTAAAAGGTGCTTATAAAGGGAGAAACAGAAATGGCAGATACTTTCCTGACGTTGGATGATATTCGGGACCTGGCATGCAGTGCTGCGAAAGCAAGTGGGGCAAATATTGATAACGCCAATGCTCTGGCTGCTTCTATTGAGGCGGCTGAAGCACAGGGTTTAACGAATGTTGGTCTGGCACATTTACCCGACTACTGCGACGGTTTGCGCTCAGGATGTATTGACGGAAATGCTGCCCCCACTGTGGTTAAACCAACGCCAATGGTATTTCAGATTGATGCTCATTCCGGTTTAGCCCATTCGGGATTCGATAAGGTTTATGACGATCTAGTATTAACTGCAAAGCAGTTTGGAGTGGCTGTTTTCTCCCAAAAGAATGGCTATACCTGCGGTGCTCTTGGGTATTTTGTGGATAGACTGGCCCGCGCCGGGTTGGTTGCACAAGCGAGCGCAAATGCGGGCCCTCCCTCCATCGTTGTTCCAGGTGGGAATAAACCGGTCTTTGGCACGAACCCGCTGGCTTTTGCGGTTCCTGGGTTAAATGGAGCTGCTTTATTGATAGATCAGTCATCCAGTGCTTCGGCGCTAGTCAATATACGCGCTGCGGCCCAGAGTGGTGAACAACTTCCACAAGGTTGGGCAGTGGATTTACAGGGGCAACCGACGACGGATCCAAATGCCGCACTGCAAGGGGCTCTGCTGGCAATGGGAGGCGGATATAAGGGAACCAATATTGCGTTGTTAGTGGAAATCCTGTCAGCAGGATTAACTGGAGCAAACTGGTCTTGTGATGCCCCTTCTTTTATTGGTGAAACTCAATGCCCTGACGTTGGTTTGTTCATCATTGTAATCGATCCAGCTATTGTTTTTGGGGACGGGTTTGAAGCGCGGATATCCAAATATATGAGTCGTTTTGTTCATGACTACGGGGGACGAATTCCTGGTAGCCAACGCAGCAGTGCTTTGGAAGGTAATAAGGAAGGGGTCTGGGTGACTGCTGAGCTTATCAATCGAATTAAAAATTATACGACCTGTTAACAGTGCTCAAGACATCGGCGATCGCGAAACGCCATCGACCACACTTTTTTGGTTTCCAGAATTTCTCATAGCTGGAGCCTGAATTATTAAATTTACTGGAGGTAAGTTCGGACCTAAGATAGTGATGTGCTAAACAGTAAAATTCGCAAGACCCTCTGGTTGAAAGAGACCTCAGGGTTGATAAAACGGTGATTTAGTCAAACAGGTTATATCACCAGTTACCCTCAAATAATAATAGACCGGTCATCTTCGGGTTAGCTGGGTCGCTCGTAAGAACCTGGTTAAGGGGAATGCAATGAACCTGATGTATCAGCCTACGGAAATACACTCTGAAACCATCAACATCGGTATTCCTGGAGTGCTGATGGATTCAGCAATTAACTCGCCGATTAAAGGGCTTCGCTCTGACACTGAAGTTGCAGTTAAGCAGAATACTCAATTTTCTTTTCAGAGACAGGCGCCTGGTAAAGAGTTAGCTGCATCAGCGAACTCCCAGAAAGCTGTGCAGGAAGTGGCCTTCCTGCTGTTACCCGGCTCTGGGCTTAGTTGTCTGAGTTTAGCTATCAATGTGTTGCGTCATGCTAATCAACAGGCAGGAGAATTACTTTATCGGTGGCATCTTCTGAGCGCCGATGGGTTGCCGGTATTAACTGAAGAAGGGTTCGAGATCGGTGTTCATTCTGCGATTACAACTGTCGACCCTGCTTCTTTGGACAAACTAATAGTCTGTGGAGGTCAGCAATATAAGGAGCAAACTGTATTGCGCTGGCTAAATCGAGCGGGTGCAAAAGAGCTTTGCATTGGAGCTCTGGGGCAGGGAAGTTATCCACTCGCCCGTGCTGGATTGCTGGATGGTTACCGTTGTACGATTCATTGGGAATATCTGGCCAGTTTGCAGGAGGAATACCCTCAGCTCGAACTCAGTTCACAGTTGTTCGTCATTGATCGGGATCGGTTTAGCTGCTCAGGTGGAAGCGCAGTACAGGACTTGATGCTGCATATGATAGGTACCGAAACCAGTGGAGAGTTGGCTTTAGCCGTTTCTGAAGTGCTGGTGTGTGGAATGCGACTTCCCGGTGAACCTCAGAAAGGTGCTTGTCGCCGATCCTCGTTAGGTTATGCACCTCCAAGACTGCAGGAAGCTATTCTGCTGATGGAGTCTAATATTGAAGAGCCGCTACGCTTACAGGAGCTGGCTGAGTTACTGGATATTTCACGGCGCCAGCTGGAACGACTTTTTCGAAAGTATCTTAACAGCAAGCCATCCCGGTATTACATGGAGCTGAGGCTGAATCGTGCCAGGCAACTACTGCAGCAAACCAATAAAAGCATTGTTGAGGTATCCATTGCATGTGGTTTCACTACAGCTTCTCATTTCAGTAAAAGCGTTAAGGAACAGTTTGGATGCTCTCCAAGATCCCTGTGTTTACAAAGAGGATACCGCGGTAATCAGCACTCCTGAGCTGTTGTTTTTTTGAGATGAAGCCAGAGGCTACCAGTCATGACTGCACCTTATCAAACGGCATCTGTTGCGGTGCGGGTTGGATTTGTTTTAGTGCCTGGTTTTGCTTTGACTTCCTTTTCCCTTGCGATAGAAGCTCTTAGCGTCGCAAACCTGCTTAGTGCCAAGACTGTCTATGACTGTAAACTTTACGCTGCTGACCCTGATGTCTCAGTTAAAACCGTTTTTAGTTCTAATGGAGTTCCTGTTCAGGTAGACACTCATGTCAGCGAGTGTTCTTTGCCTGATATCGTTTGTATCTGCGCCTATAAGCTGGCTGCAAAATATGATTGCAGTTTGCTGTTTTCCCTGCTGAAAAAACTGTCCAGGAAAGGATGCCGTTTTGTGGCTTTGTCCAGCGGTAGTTTTATCCTTGCTAAGGCAGGGATTCTGGAGGGCCACAGTTGTAGTTTGCTTAGTGAAGAAACCAATACGTTTCATGAGTTATACCCGAAGATATCGGTCCGTGAAAATCTATATACAGTCAGTGGAAATATTCTGACTTGTGCTGGTGGTGTAACCACTCTCGATATGCTGCATTACGTCATTGCTCAGGATTATGGCAGCGAACTTGCCAATCGGGTATCGCAGAAATTTTTGCAGGAAAGAATCCGATCTCAGGAAGAGATCCAAAGCTCGCAGCGTTACTTCCACCTTAAGATGAAATCGGCCTGTTTAGCTGCGGCTATCGAAATAATGGAGAACAACATTGAACAACCCTGTTCCATAGAAGAGCTGGCCAGGAAAACAGGATCGACTACACGAACACTGGAACATGTATTTCAGCGCTATGAGAGCATGACTCCGGGTCGTTATTATCTTTTTCTTCGTTTAGACAGAGCGAAGAGAATGGTTGAAGAAACTAACCTGCCGATTGCGACCATTGCTCAGGCTACCGGATTTGGTTCACAGAGTTATTTTACCAAACGCTTCAAGGAAACCTATGCTATTCAGCCACGGCAATTACGCCTTCAGCATTATAGTTGAGTCTGGTTATAACAGTTTTCGGATTTGTTATATTCAGCGTACTTCGTTTAAGTAGACACTGTGTTCCTCTTTATTTTCTCCGGGAATAGGTGGGAACAGTGAATATTGCGATTAACCGCAGCCTCGAAAGTAAAACAACGTCTTTTAATGAGATCCCTATCGTTGATATCGGACCTTTACTGGATAACAGTGAGCCGATAAAAGTAGCTGATAAGATCGGTTACGTTTGTGAAAATATTGGCTTTCTCTACATTAAGAACCACGGCATCAGCAAAGAGCTGATTAATGAAGCTTATACTCTGGCTGAAGCCTTTTTTTCCCTTCCTGTTGAAGAGAAAAATAAGCTTGATATTAAACTATCCGGTCCTACATTACGGGGCTATATCCCGATGTACCGTGAAAATGTGGACCCTGGCTTTACCCGTGATTTCAAAGAATGTTTTGATTTTGGTCTGCATCAGGACGAGGTGTCTCCGTTTCATGGTCCCAATCTGATGCCAGAGACTCCTTTGCGTTTTAAGGAGGTTTTTGAACAATATCATGCCGCTATGCTAAATCTGTCTCGAAAGCTTATTGGTGCTATTGCCTTAAGTCTTGATTTGCCGCAAGACTATTTTGAAGACCTGCAGAAGAACCCGATAACCATTCAGCGCTTGTTACATTACCCTCCACAAGAAGGAGAGATTGCTCTGGATGAGATGGGTATTGGCGCTCACACCGATTATGGTTTTCTGACAATTCTGTCGCAGGATTCCAGCGGTGGTTTACAGGTGCAGAATCGTCAGGGAGACTGGATTGAAGCTCCTCCGGTAGAGGATACATTTATTGTTAATATTGGTGATCTGGTACAGACATTTACGAATGATCGCTATATATCCACCGTACACCGGGTTATCAACAAAAGTGGTCGGGAGCGATACTCTATCCCATTTTTCATCGATTTGGACTATGAGGCTGTTGTACAGGTTGTTCCAACTTGCAGCCGTGCCGGGGCTGCAGAAAAATATGCGCCCTATACCAGTGGAGAGCATAAGTATAAGCGCTTTGTCGACAGCTATATTCATTTGCAGAATCAATAACCGATAAATCAAAACCTGCTGGGTTTAACCGGTGCTGACAGGGTTTAACGGCCGGTTATCTATCGGCACGTTGAATTGGTGATTACATAACCTTCGGTAGCTGTTGTCGTAATATCTGAGCAAAGTTGGCCAGGGTGGGAGACCCCCTGTCCTTCTGAAAAATCCGTATGTCAGTCTGTCCCAGTGCCGGAAGGTTCCATTCGTCCGGCACAATCTGGAGTTCATTGGGAATACTTCCCTCTGCAATGACTGACAGTCCCATTCCTGCAATGACAGCGGCCTGTACACTTACCGCTCCCTGTGCAGAGAATACGATACGATAAGGGATTCCCAGAGCATTTAATACCTTGAAGGTATGCTCCCGGTAAATACAGCCTTGCGGGTGGAGGGCCAGAGGTATGGGCTGGTCTGGTTGATAGTTAAATTCAGGGGAGCAGACCCACTTTAGCTCTCGGGAAGTTAAGGTCTCCCCACCTTGGTAGTCAGGCATGGCGTTGACAACGGCAATATCCAATTTGTCATCACAGATAAGTTGTACCAGGTCTCTGCATAGATGCATGGTCAGTTCAATCTGATTAACAAATTGAATTTGATTTGCCAGAAAGTTCTGAAAAAAACCCACCGTCAAATCTTCCGGTAAGCCAAGGCGAATAATCTCTTTTTTATCTTTCTGCAGTGCCGTACCCACCATCTTGTCGTGAGCATCCAGCACCGAAATGGCTTCCGGTAACAGCAGGTTTCCGTTTGGGGTCAATCTCAGGTTGTGGTAGTTGCGGTGGAACAGGCTGGCACCTAATTGTTCTTCGAGTTTTTTAATCCTTAGGGATAAGGCCGACTGGGAACAGTGCAACGCCAGGGCTGCTGCCGAAAAAGACCCCAGGTTTTCTGCAAGAACAAAGCTACGTAGCGCAGCAATATCCATATTTACAACACTGGCCATTGGAATTCCTCATAGCTATCAGCGGAATTAGTCAATTTACTGGCAGCCAACTGAATTGTAAAGTTTATTGAGGCTAATGACTAATCCGAGCTGAAACATTAGCCGATCTGAAATATAGCCACAGAGGGTATGCAGACATGAGCACAACTACTACATCTACAACAACAAGAACACGCCGTCGCGGTGGTCGTAGCTCACTCCGGGAAATCCGTTCAAAACATGTTGAGAAAATGCTACCTGGACTGACCCGGGGGCTTCCGTTGACAGAGCCCATGGACGAAGATCAGATCAAGAGAATCGATAATGAATCGATGCGGATTCTCGAAGAGGTGGGGGTGATGTTTCGTGATCCTATCGCTCTCAATCAATGGCGCGAAGCAGGCGCTGAGGTTGAGGGAGAGCTGGTTAAAATTGATCGAGGCTTGATAAAAGAGCTGATCTCTTCGATCCCGACTGAATTGACCTACCATGCCCGGAATCCTCAGAATAATGTAGAGCTGGGAGGCCGCCACTCTATCTTTGTTCCAATGACGGGGGCTCCGTTTATGCGGGATCTGGAGGATAAGCGCCGTTGGCCAACGCTGAACGATTTGGGTGACTTCCATAAGTTGGCTCACATGCTGCCAGCACTGCACTCGACAGCCCACCATATCGTTGAGCCGATGGATCATCCGGTTGCCCACCGGCATTTACGTATTACTTATTCATCTATGAAGCATTCTGATAAAACTTTTATGGGTATGACTTCTTCCGGTAAAAATGCCCAGGATGTGATGAAGATGTGCGCCATTCTTTTTGGTGAAGAGTTTATGCAAACTCACCCGGTCACTACCGGTAATATCAACGGCAATTCGCCGCTGGTCTGGGATGAAACCATGCTTGGGGCGATGCGTGCCTTTGCGGAATATAATCAGCCGGTACTCTGTTCTCCTTTTGTTCTTGGGGGGGCCAATACGCCGGCGTCCGTTGTGCCTGCTGTCGTGCAACTTAATGCGGAAGCCCTGTCTGGACTGGCCTATACTCAGCTGGTTCGCAAAGGAACGCCTGCCATTTACGGCCACTACCTGTCTACCGTCTCCATGGCGTCAGGCGCCCCCATGGCGGGTACACCTGAAATCAGTCTGATGAACTTTATGATTGGTCAGATGGCTCGTTTTTATGATGTACCCTGGCGCACTTCTAACACACTGGGAGGAGCTAAAACCTTTGATGCTCAGGCAGGTTATGAAAGTGCCATGACCATGAATGCGGTATTAATGTCTGGAGCCAACTATATCTGGCATTCTGCTGGCTGGAATGAGGCCGGAATGCATTGTTCCATGGCCAAATTTGTGGTGGATGCAGATATGTGTGGAATGGGTTATCGAATGGCAGAAGGGCCGCGATGGGATGACTTCGATGAAGCCCTTGCAGCCGTTCGAGATGTCGGTCCGGCAGGCCATTATCTCGGGCACTCTCATACCATGGAGAACTTTCAGCGGGCATTCTATATGCCTAAGCTGTTTGATAATAACTCCATTGAGCAGTGGCAAGCTGAAGGGTCAAAAGAAATAACAGAACGAGCGCTGGCTTATGCTAAAACCCTGTTGAGCGAGTATCAGGAGCCCAAACTGGATGACGCCAAAAATGATGAGCTGTTAGATTTTGTCGCTCGACGCGAACAGGAAATTCCTGCGGTGGATGCGTTAAACGAATCCCATTAATTTAGCTGCAACGGCGAACCGGCTCTTTAAACCCAGTGAGTCTTTAAAATTCAAAGACTCACTGGGTATTCAAAAAATATGTTGTGCCGGCTTTCTCAATTGTGCCGGCTTTCTCAATAAGAGTGATGAAAGACTCATTGGATCACCTTTTCACAGGCCTTTTGCCTTTCGATAATATAACAGCAGCAATAATCACCATCGTGCCCCCGGTTAACATCGTCAGGCTAAGACTTTCTTCGATGAGTATCACGGCAATAGCCACTGCAACAATGGGTTCCAGTGTCGATAAGGTGGCTGCATCAGATGCCCCTATTCGAGGAGAGCCGCTAATAAAAGTAGCTATTGGCAGAATCGTGGCGAACAGGGCGAGTCCCAGGATAGCAAACCAGCCGCTGGCAGACTGTGGCCAATCTGCACCTTGAAGCATCAGAGCAACAGAAAAAGTAACCGCACCGCCAACAAGAATGACTCCAGCTGAGGCCATAGGGTTCTGTGGTGGAACCTTATGGGTGCCATAGAGAATGGCGGATCCGTAGCTGAGGGCGGCAAACAGAGCCCAGAAAATTCCGGCCATATCCCCGTGAAAATCCATCCCTGTCGCCAATAGCACGCCACTACTGGCTAGTACCAGGCTGAATATTTTACTCCAGCTTGATTTTTCAGCCAGAAAGAGAATGGAATAAAGTGTCACAAAGGCAGGAAACGAGAACATCAATATGACGGCCAGACTGACTGAGGCGCTGTGACTGGCACTGTAGTAGCCAAGTGCCGCACCGGCGTATCCGATACCAATCAACAGTGTCTGAGCAAATAGCTTAGGAGTTGGAAGGCTGATCTTACGTTTTTTCAGCCACAGCAATAGCAGGATAGCAGCCAAAGAAAAGCGTGCGAACAGCAGGCCAATAGGATCTGCGCCTGCCTGGTAGGCGAAATAGGCAAAGAAAGGCTGGAGGCCGTAACTGAATGCAGCCAGCAGAACCAGGATAAAACCCCGGGTGTATTCTTGCTGATGGCTGGGAATATAGCTCGTTTGCATAGGGTGGTTCCGGTAATCGCTCTGGTAATTGGTTGTTATAGGCATCCAGATGTAATGGAAATAATGCTGAAACAGGTCTGCCTGGGATGACCTTACTGATAAACAGAAAACGGCCTCTGACTTGGAGCCAGAGGCCGTTTTTTGGTAATGCACGTTTATCTGGACAGTTTGCTTTTCATGGTGTCACAGTACCAGTCAACAAATTGGCAGACACCGTTTTCGGCGATTTCAGAGAAAGGACCAGGAACATAGGAAGGGGATCTGAGGCCACGGAAGGTTTCTTCCACCAATTGGCGATCCTGATCATTAGTGGCCAGCCAGACCTTTGTCAGAGTATCAAGGTCATAGTCCCGATCCACCTGTGAATCTTTGTGTACCAGCCATTTGGTTGTGACCAGGGTTTCTCCAGGTCCTAATGGCAGTATCCTAAAGCTCAGGGCATGATCACCAAGAAAGTGATTCCACGTGGATGGGTAGTTAAAGTACAGCAGGGCGCCGATATTTTGCTCGTCAGTGTTATCTAAGCGGCTATTAACGGCTGGTTTGCCATCCATGGTATAACTGACTGAATTGTTGAACAGTGGAATTCGCGTCATACGGTATTGGCCGTTTTCATCCATATGCATGCGACTGGGCAGACCGGCAGCTTCACAACGCTCCCAGAGCTCAATGAGTTCTGGATCTTCATTGCCACCAACCCCTGCCACGGCCGGGTTCTCCATAAATGACTTCAGCAGCTCGGGATGATTGCTGTCACAGTGGTAGCACTCTCGATTATTTTCGAACACCAGTTTCCAGTTACCTTTTTCAATCAGATTGGATTCGAAGGCAACTTTACAGTTATCCAGATTATGGGGCGTGATAAATTTGGACAGAGCCTGGCGGAATTCAGCAAAATCCGGTGCTTGCTCAGCGGTGCAGACGTAAATATAGGAATTAACAACTTCACAGTGTACTGGCATCAGGCCGTGATCATCATTATTGAAGTGCTCACCCATGTTGGCTGCAAACATCAGTTTACCGTCCAGATCATAGGTCCAGCGGTGATAGGGGCAGACCAGTTTGGCCACCTTTCCTTTGTTCTCCGCACAGAGGCGAGAGCCCCGATGGCGACAGGCATTATGAAACGCACGGATGTGCCCCTGGCTATCCCTTACGATCACGACCGGAAAGTCGCCGATCTGCAAAGTCAGGTACTCACCGGGCTGTTCTATTTCGAAGGAGTGACCTGCGAAAATCCATTCTTTGTGCCAGATTTGCTCTAGATCGTCCCGGTACACATCTGCGCTCAGGTAAAGATCGCGACCTAAGGCATGGCCGGGTTTACGTTGGTTGATAAGGGCCAGCGTTGTTTGATCAGTAACTTGGTCTGTCATTCTTGTCGCTCCAGAGTCAGCATCTGTTGTTGCTGGTTTTTATTTTCATATTTTTTTCTTTTTTATTGTGGCAGTCTGATATGTGGAGCTTCAGGCTCAAATCATCACTGTGCGTTGTAGTGTAGAAGTGCAGCGTAGCGGCGCAAAACGACTTTTTATACTGAAAATTGAAAACACGTAGTTATGGTTAAACATGTAGAACCTGATAAAACCCTGGTAAAAATGCCTTCCCTGAGGGCTGTTAAATCTTTTGTAGCGGCGGCCAAGTACCAGAATTTTACCCGTGCAGCAGAAGCTCTTTGTGTTACACAGGCTGCTATCAGTCGTCAGATCCGAGAACTGGAAGCATCTTTGGGAGTGGCTCTTTTTAAGCGGGCAGGGCGGGCTGTTGAACTGACAGAGGCCGGGACCATTCTTTATGATGCTGCCTATCTTTCGTTCGTCAATATTGCCCAGACCGCAGATCGAATAAAGTCCACTCATACCAATAAGCAGGTGTTGACGATATGTTGTTCACCTGCATTTTCGGCCCTTTGGCTCTCTCGTCGTTTACCGGGATTCTTTGCAGCAAATCCTGATATAGACATCAATGTTGTGGCGACGGAAAACTTTCTGAAAATGGAACCGGGGGTATATCCTGATGTGTTCATTAATAAAGTAACGGACCCCCGTAAAGGCTATCATTCTATCCCTTTGTTTCATGATGTGATTTATCCTGTCTGCACGCCGCAGTTTGTTGCGGAAAATCCGATGATTAATAGCCTGGAGGGACTGCGGGATACGGTACTGCTCAACTTGAGCCCCTATGGTCGTGCCCAGATTGCTGAGCATGTCGACTGGGGAGTATGGTTCGGTTTTCATGAAATACAGTTTGATGAGCGCCCGCGGGACGGCAGTCATGTGTTCAATGCAAATGATTACAATATGTTGATACAGATGGTATTAAATCATCAGGGAGTTTCGTTAGGGTGGCATCATCTGGTAGAGCCATTAATGGAGCAGGAGCTGTTGGTAAAGCCCGTTGGGCAGGAGTTAGTGTTTGAGAAAAAATTTCATTATCTTACTTATGCTGAAAGCAAAGTGGATAACGAAGAATTTAGCCGTTTTAGAGATTGGTTACTATCCTGTGTTGATCCGTCCTGTTAATCAGCCGGAAGGTTCAGGGGGTTATTGCTGTTGTATACGTCGAGCCCTGCCAGGAGTTTCGTGGAAAAAATGTTTATAGGCACGAGAAAAACTGGAAGCGTCTGAAAAGCCTACTTCCGCGGCCAACTCCATCAGTGGCATCTGACTGTTAAGCACAAGAAACTGTGCCCGTAGCATACGACGTTGCATCAGGTATTGCTGGGGGGTTATGCCGAACTGACGCTGACAGAGATGATAAAAATGACTCTCACTGATATTGACAGACTGTGCCAGTTCAGCATTGTCTGGTGGGGAAGCCAGGCGCCTGTCAATAAAGTTATCCAACTCTGTTCTGCATAATCGCTTATTTCCTGTCGGAACCGTTTGCCGGGATGAATACATCTGGCACAACTGAGTCATAAACAAAGAAACTAACTGGCAGCTGACCAAGGGATTGGTTTGGTTTTTTCCTCGTTGCAGTTGACCGGCGGCAAAATCCAGCATGGGTATGATTTCTGAACTCAGGGATATAAATTCCGGCCGTTGGAACAGGGTTTCACTGAAGGGCATCTGGCATGCCTTTTCCAGAGCCTGAATATATGGATCTCGGTCGGACAGGTCGACTACCAGAAGTTCGCTGTCGTCAGTCAGCCCTTCAAACAAATGCTCAACAGAGCTCGGTATAAGCGCAACCGTACCTTTGCTTAACCGGTGAGCATCACGCTGAAACTCACAGTCCATCTGGCCACGCCAGCCTATCAGTACCTGCGCATAGCTGTGGCAGTGTTCGCCCCGCTGTCGAGCAATTAAATTCCGACGTGTCTGGCTGCTATTCATAGAGTTACTGGGTTAGTTGCGAGTGAATTAAAGCAGGTTCATAGTCTCAGTATATAACTTCAGAGTTTGAATCAAAGATACAAATTTTGTTTTAGATACCATGGGGTACAGATTAACAATAAGAGAATCCGTTATGCAATTGAATGCTGATGAAGTTCAGAGTGCCCTGCCATGGGACGCCTTGATTACCGCGTTGAGTGAGATGTTTGCGCGCGATGATGTCTGCTCACCGATTCGTCATCATCACAGTATCCAGGTACCCGGAGAGCCTGAGGCTACTTTACTGCTGATGCCGGCATGGCTGAGTGGTGAATATCTGGGGGTTAAGCAGGTTAATGTCTTTCCCGGCAACAGTCGTCAAAACATGCCTGCGCTTTCCAGTCATTATACGTTGAGCTGCGGCAAGACCGGTCGTCCTTTAATGTTACTGGATGGAAATGAGCTGACAGCCCGACGTACTGCTGCTGCCTCCGCTTTGGCTTCGCGTTTTTTGTCCCGCGAAGATGCCAGTAATATGCTGATGGTGGGTGCGGGCCGTATGGCGTGCAGACTGATACCGGCACACATGAGTGTTCGTTCCATCCAAACTGTGCAAGTCTGGAACAGAAATGAAGAGGCCTCGGCTAGTTTGGTCGCGGAGTTACAGGCTGCTGGTGTTAACGCTCGGATTTGTGCTGCCGATCAGCTGGAAGTGGCTGCACAACAAGCGGATATTATCAGTTGTGCCACTATGGCCACTGCTCCTTTGATACTGGGAGATTGGCTAAAACCGGGGGCTCACCTCGATCTGGTCGGCAGCTTTACCCCAACTATGCGTGAAACTGATAATACTGCCATGCAACGTGGCCTGGTATTTGTTGATACCCGCAAGGGGGCTCTCAGTGAAACCGGCGACCTTATTATTCCCATTTCTGAAGGTGCAATTACAAAAGACAAAATTGTTGCTGAATTTCATGAGCTGTGCAGTGGTAAGCACCCAGGACGATCTGGTTTGGAAGATGCTGAGAACGCCGTAACAGTTTTTAAATCTGTGGGGGATTCTATGGAAGATCTTGCGGCAGCCATTCTGGCATACCAACAGAGTTCTCACTCCTAAACAAATACAGCCGTGGGGAAGTGCTCTACCCATCCTCAGGAGTCTACATCATGAAACAGAAAAGTTCAGTCAAGATAGCAGCGCCCAGTCTGGGGGTTGCGTTGATTCCTATCGTTTTGACGATAGCTTTATTAGCAGTCCAGATTTTTTATTATGATGATTTTACACCCCATATTGCATTGGCCATCGGGTTTGCTATTACCGCTCTGGTCGGGTGGTCGCAGGGGTATCGGTGGAAGGATATTGAATCAGGGGCTTTTCACGTATTGCATGTTGCGATGCCCTCAATTGCCACATTAATTGTGGTTGGGATGTTGGTCAGTACCTGGATTTCCAGTGGAACGGTACCATTGCTGATCTATTACGGACTGGAGCTAATAGATCCTGCCTGGTTCCTTGCGGCTGCCATGCTGCTATGTTCGGTAGTTTCGCTCTCCATCGGTACTAGCTGGACGACTGTCGGCACAGTGGGGTTGGCTCTGGTGGGAATAGGCACTGCCTTTGATATTCCGGTATATTGGACCGCTGGTGCTGTTGTATCGGGAGCGTTCTTTGGCGACAAAATATCTCCTCTGTCGGATACTACCAATTTGGCCGCCGCCGTTACTGAAACCAATGTGTTCGATCATATTCGCAATATGATGCCGACAACTATCCCTGCGATGGCAATTGCTTTTTTGATCTATCTGATTGTGGGCGGGCAAACGGCTGCAGATGCCTCACAACTTGAACAGATAGCCTTATTCAAAGAAGGGCTGAGCAATCATTTTGATTTGGGTGTGCTGCCGTTGATACCGCTCCTGGTTGTCATGGGGTTGGCATTTTTTAAGGTTTCACCGATTCCTGCACTATTCACCGGTTTTGTTCTGGGAGCATTTGTCGCTGTTTATAATTACGGGTACAACCTGAATGAGGTTCTGACCTTTGCCCACAGTGGATTTAAGATCAGCACCGAATCTCCATCACTGGACAGTCTTTTAAACCGTGGTGGAGTGTCGTCCATGACCTGGGTTGTCACCCTGATGATGTTTGCCCTGGCTTTTGGTGGCGCGCTGGAGCGTACCCGTTGTCTGGAATCTGTGGTGCAATCGATTATGCATATGACAAAAGGTTTCAGAGGGTTGCAGAGTAGCGCTATCTGTACATCGATAGCCACTAATGCGGTTTCCGGTGACGTTTATCTTTCGATTGCTCTTCCGGGTCGAATGTACGGCCCGGAATACGACAAGCAGGGGTACAGTCGTCTCAATTTGTCCCGCGCCATCGAAGAAGGTGGAACGCTTGTGTCCCCCTTGATTCCATGGAATGCCGGAGGAGCATTTGTTATGGGGACGCTGGGTCTGACGGTGACTTCCGGCGATTACAGTGCCTTGTTGTATGCGCCGCTGGCATTTGCTTGCTGGTTGTCACCGGTAATAGGAATTCTTTATGCACAAACCGGCTGGTTCTCCCTGCGCGCTGATGCAGGTCATGATGATAATGAGTACAAAGAGGGCGTCGATCTTGTTAGCGATGGTCGGCAAGTGGATAGCCGGCAAGCGGGTAAAGGAGTTATCTGATGTATTCCCCTGACGCTAATAATACAACCGGCTCTGTTGCTGTCGTTGGAGCCGGGGTTGTTGGTTTATGTACTGCGTTGGAAGCACAACGGAATGGATATCAGGTGACTCTGATTGATCGAGATGCGCCTGGTTTGGGGGCATCTTTTGGCAATGCGGGTTACCTGGCGACTGAATTGATTGATCCGTTATCTACCGGCAAAACCCTGCTCTCAGCTCTATCCATGTGGCTTAACCCCCATGGGCCGTTAGCGCTGCCGCTCTCATATATTCATCGCATATTACCCTGGCTGCTCCGCTTCGTTTTTGCGGCATATCCGAAGGTTGCAGATCATGGACGTAGGACTATTCATCAGCTCAATCAGGCTTCGGTTCCCGCTTGGCGGCGGTGCCTGAAAGATATCGAAGCCGATGGTCAATTAATACAGTCCGGTTATCTGCTGGTGTGGGAGTCTGCAGATAAGCTGGAAGATGCCAGGCAGCATGCCCGTTATTTAAGGGAATGGGGCATTACAACCAGACTGATCCGTGGTGAAGAACTGGCTGAGATGGAGCCAGAACTGGCCGGTCGAGTAAGTCATGCGTTGTATTTTCCTGAGGCTTATCAGGTCCGGGATCCTTATCAACTTTGTATGCAGTTGTTTTCCGCATTTCAGGCTCGTGGCGGGCAGTTTGTACAGCAATCCGTTAATGCCTTGTTGCCGATAGAGAATGCTGTAAGGCTTCAAACCCCTTCAACAGCATTAAGGTTCGATCAGGCTATTGTCTGTGCCGGGGCATGGAGTAAACAGTTATTGCAAAGTACCGGCCTGGAGGTGCCATTAGAAGCCGAACGAGGCTATCACCTGACCATTAAAGCTCAGCATATCAAGCTAAACAGGCCGATTGGCTCAGCGGAGAGACGCTTTGTGATGAGTCCCCTTGACTCTGGAATTCGGGTGGTTGGAATGACTGAATTGGGTGGGCTGAAGCTAAAGCCGATCAAACGCCGTTTTGATTCACTTCGTTATCATTGTCGGAAGCTTATCACCTCACTGAATGACCCGTCTCTGGAAATCAGTGAATGGATGGGGCATCGCCCTACGTTACCGGACTCATTACCCGTTATTGATCGCCATCCAGACTATCCTCAGTTGCTATTTGCTTTTGGTAATCAGCACCTGGGGTTGACTCAGGCGGCAATCAGCGCTGAGATGGTGGTGAATTTGATGGCTGGAGAGCCTTCAGCTAATGATCTAGAGCCTTCAGCTAATGATCGAAAGCAATCAGCCATTGACCGTGGGCCTTTTCGGGTAGACCGGTTTTAAGTGGGGCGGTAACAGTGATTTCGGGAGGTTTTTGATGGCACTTTCACTTTATAACTACAACATTGTTCGTGTTACCGACGGAAAAAAGATAGTCAACTGCACGATTATCAAAATGTGTTTTGACTATGCTGTTATCAAATACGAAGGGACTCAATACAAAGTACCCTACAGCATGATTGATCAGGTGGTGGGTCATGAATTACTAATGACTGCTCAATAACCTGCCTGATCTTGGCTGGCAGTTTGATCTCCTTTATTTTGATTGAGGGTTATTTCAATAGAGATGACGCCTGATAAGGGTCAAGTTCCACAATCGACATACAGTTTAAGGTCGTAAAACCTCTCCTGATAAAGACGAGCCCGCTTCAATGCGGGCTTTGTTTTACTCCATTTTTTAGTCCATTACTGCCTGTGATCAATAACTCATCGTTATGTTTATTGCGAAAGAAATGTTGCTGTGGCGATTTTGAATTCTTCGTTAGTCTGTATTGGCGGTTGAAGGCAACTGAAAAGCTATTCAAAACAGTATTCAAAACACAGAAATCTGTAACCACATTGAAAGCCCAAACTGTCGCAGGGCTAGTCTGAAACTTCTTTTGAAGTAGTCATGCTGGTTATGTTGTTTCGAGTGTTTTCGAGAATAAAAATCCAAACTACAGCAGGTGAGTTAAATGCGCTTTGATGGGATTTACACACCGGTGATCACACCTTTTGGTGAGGATTACTCAATAGACTATGACGCCTTTGCCCTGATGATTAAGCACTTGCTAAATGCAGGGGTGCAGGGTGTCATTGTTGGCGGAACTACGGGTGAGTATTACGTTGAAACTCACGAAGAGCGTGTACGTTTATTGCAGATTGCCAAGGATCATACCGAGGGAAAGATTCCCGTGGTTTTTGGTACTGGCTCGCTGAATCCTGATGATTCTATTGCGCTGGCTGAAGCTGCTGCAGAGCACAATGCTGACGCTATTCTTGTGGCTACTCCACCTTACTCGCTGCCGACAGAACGTGAAGTGGCAATGCATGCCCTGGCCGTAGACCAGGCCGCGAATTTACCGGTGATGTTGTACAACTATCCGGATCGGATGGGCGTCATGATGGGGGAGGAATTCCTTGACAGAATTGGTCGCTCTGCCAATTTTCAGGCCATTAAAGAAAGCTCTGGAGATATTAATCGACTGCATTTACTGGCTCGGGATTATCCGCATATTCAGCTTTCTTGTGGCATGGATGACCAGGCATTGGAATATTTTGCCTGGGGGGCCAGGAGCTGGGTCTGTGCAGGTTCCAACTTTTTGCCTGAAGAACATATAGCGATGTATCAGGCTTGTGCTGTTGAAGGTGATTTTGACAAAGGTAGAAGAATCATGTCGGCGATGATGCCCCTGATGAGAGTACTGGAGCAGGGGGGGAAATTTATCCAGTGTGTCAAATACGGTGTCACCCTGGAAGGGCTTTATGCAGGGCCCACACGGAAACCACTGTATGGACTGAACCGGGATGAAAAGCGCTCTCTGGAACAGGTGATCCGTACAGTCAAAACGACGATTGCCCGTATTGTTGCTGAACCTTCCGAAAAGCTCATCGATGGAACAGGTAAACATCTTAAAAGTGCTGAACAAACGGGAAAAAATACCCAAACAAGTGCTGTAAGTTCAGTAGCTGCTGGTGCCAGTGCGAAAAAGGGGGAACTAAGTCATGTCTAATTTGCTGACTCATGAAGAATACCAGGCTATTGCTGCTGATCTAAATCCACCGAGCATGAGTTTCATTGATGGTCGCTTTCGTCCTGCCCTGTCGGGCAAAACGCTGCCCACTATCAATCCTGCTACTGGAGAGGTTCTGGCGAAGATTGCCGCATGCGATAAAGAAGATGTGGATTCGGCTGTTGAAAAAGCGCGTGAAGCTTTTGAAGATGGGCGTTGGAGTCGCCGTCATCCCGATGACAGAAAATCCGTGTTAATCAAACTGTGTAAACTGATTTCTCAGAACAGCCGGGAGTTGGCTGTTTTGGAGAGTCTGGACTCCGGTAAGCCAATTCTTGACTGTGAAACCATCGACATCCCTGAGTTGATTCATACCATCAAGTGGCATGCAGAAGCGATTGACAAAATTTATGATCAGACTGCACCGGTGGGACCCAATGCGGTATCTATGATTGTGCGTGAACCGATCGGTGTGGTCGGAGCGGTATTACCGTGGAACTTCCCGTTATTAATGCTGGCCTGGAAAATAGCACCCGCACTTGCGGCAGGCTGTTCGATGGTCGTTAAACCTGCCGAACAAACGTCACTTACTGCATTAAAAATCGCAGAACTTGCGATGGAAGCCGGGCTGCCCCGTGGGGTTCTGAATATTGTCACCGGAACCGGGGCCGAAGTCGGAGAACCCCTGGGGTTACATATGGATGTGGATATGGTGAGCTTTACCGGCTCAACCTTAACCGGTCGGCGTTTTCTTCGGTATGCGGCGGATTCGAACCTGAAAAAAGTGGTTCTGGAATGCGGTGGAAAGAACCCCTGTGTGGTGTTGGAAGATGCCGAAGATCTGGATCTGGTAGCCGCTCAGGTTGTTAATGCAGCGTTCTGGAATATGGGGGAGAATTGTTCGGCGGGTTCCCGCCTGATTGTCCATGAAAAGGTTAAAGATGAGTTGTTGGAGCGAATAAAGAATCATGCCCGCGACTGGCGTACCGGTGATCCTCTCAATCCTGCTAATCACCTGGGTGCCCTGATCGATAAGAACCATTTCAACAAAGTCTCTGGCTATTTGGACCTGGGTAAGGAAGAAAATAAAACTGTCCTGCTGGGGGGGGAAACCATGGATGGCGTGTACGTACAGCCTACCGTATTTGACGGTGTCCATCGTGATGATCGATTGGCTCAAGAAGAAATCTTTGGGCCGGTGCTGTCTGTGATCACTGTCTCCAGCTATGAAGATGCAATCCGTGTAGCCAATGATACCGATTATGGTTTGGCTGCTTCTGTATTCACGGCGAATGGAAAGCGTGCTATCCGCGCAGCTCAAAGTATCCGTGCCGGAACGGTAACGATTAATTGCTTTGGTGAAGGGGATATCACCACTCCTTTCGGGGGGTATAAACAGTCCGGTTTTGGTGGTCGAGACAACTCTATTCATGCGCATGATCAATATACCGAGCTCAAAACTATCTGGATTGACCTGGGCGACAGTGCTGATGAGATCTACGTAAGCTGATCTTGCTGCGATTAGCTTAGTCATTGTTCTGAAGTCGGCAGTGTTAAATATGACTGCTGACTTCAGTGTTCACTGGCGTTTCTTATCAATCAATATTGAAGAGTGAAATCACTGACAGTTAGAGCTGTGGCTTTTTTGTGCTGCCAATCTTCAACAGGGTCAATCTTTAAAATAATAGAGCAGAGCTATGACTAAAGTGATTCAGGTCACCCGTGTACCTAAAGACACAGGGCCTGCTGCCTGGAATGCGATTTTGGAAGCTGCGACTCCCTACCCGCAGTTGGACGGTGATATTACCGCCGACTGGGTGATTGTTGGTGGTGGCTTTACGGGATTGGCCGCGGCTCGCCGTCTCAGCCAGATTGCATCCGGGGATAAAATTATTGTCTTGGAAGCCTGTGGACTGGCCGAAGGGCCAGCTGGTCGCAATAGTGGATTCATGATTGATCTCCCTCATGATCTGAATTCAGAAACCTATGCGGGAGCGGCTGATGAGGACCTGAAACAGATTCGATTGAATCGAGCGGCAATCGATTTTACAGCTCAGCTGGCCAAGGATTTTGGCATGTCACAGCAGGTCTTTATGGGCTGTGGCAAAGTCACAGGTGCGGCTTCGTCTCGTGGTGAAAAACACATTCAGAGCTATCTGCAGCATATTAAGGCGCTGCAAGAGGATTACCGACTGCTGGATGGCGCCGAAATGAAAGCGCTGACCGGAATTGATTTTTATACTCAGGGACTTTATACGCCCGGAGCCGCAATGATACAGCCCGCAGCCTTTATTCGTCAGGCCGCCAGAGGGCTAAGCAAGACCGTCTCTATTTATGAAAATAGCCCGGTTATTGAGATGCAGCTGGGAGCTGATCACCTGCTGAAAACGCCTAAGGGGAAAGTCAGGACGAAGAACATAATCCTGGCGGTGAATGGACACATTCAGTCCTTTGGTTATTTTAATAAAAAGCTATTACACGCCTTTACCTACGCCTCCATGACCCGTCCATTGACACCTGAAGAAGTCGAACGACTGGGTGGTGAAGCCAATTGGGGAGTGTTGCCGGCAGATCCGATGGGGACTACCGTTCGGCGAGTATCAAACCTGATGGGCAGTGGAGATCGTTTGACAGTCCGTAATCATTTTACTCTGAATCAATCTCTGGAAGTGTCCCAGGCGCAGATACAGAGTGCAGCCAAAAGTCATGATAAGGCATTTCGGGCCCGATTCCCGATGCTCGATACGGTACCGATGGAATACCGCTGGGGAGGGCGACTGTGCCTGTCTTTGAACTCGGTGCCTGCCTTTGGCGAGCTCGAAGAACGGGTTTATTCCGCTGCCTGTCAGAATGGACTGGGTACTGTTAAGGGAACCCTCTCCGGGATGATGGCTGCGGATTTGGCTGCCAATGTTGATTCCGCCATTTTGCGGGAATACATGGCTTATGACCCCCCCTCCCGCTTGCCGCCCGAACCTTTCCTCTCAGTCGGTGCAAACGCGACTATGCGTTGGAAGGAGTGGCTTGCTGGAAGTGAGTTATGAACGGACTGATAACTCAGAGTTATGGTTTTCTGGTAGCAAATGTCGTTAGACCCGAAGGGGTATTATTTTTAAGGTAGTACTGCAGATGGAGATGATTTCCGAACCTTTATGGAAACTTCTATGCAGTAAAGCGTTAGCACTACAAATATAAAAAGGTTGCGCTATGAGTACTGAACAACCGTTGTTATCGATCAAGAACGTATACAAAGTTTTTGGTGACGACCCCGAACAAGCGATGAAGATGCTGGATGAGGGTCATGATAAAGACTCTATCTTCGATAAAACCGGCCAGACAGTCGGTGTCATGGATGCCAGTTTCTCCGTCAACAAAGGTGAGATTTTTGTCGTAATGGGGCTGTCCGGCTCCGGCAAATCCACCATGGTTCGTCTCTTGAATCGTCTGATAGAACCTACCTCAGGCAGTATCGAATTAAATGGCAAGAATGTAACCCAGTTAAGTTCCGAGGAGCTGTTGCAGGTTCGCCGTAAAGAGATGTCTATGGTCTTCCAGTCTTTTGCTCTGATGCCCCATATGACCGTTCAGGATAATACTGCATTTGGATTGGAAATATCAGGCGTTGATCAGCAGGAACGTGAGCGCAGGGCTAAGGATTCTCTGTCTCAGGTAGGACTTTCCGGTTATGAAGATAGTTATCCTCATCAGTTATCCGGAGGGATGCAGCAGCGCGTTGGGCTGGCGAGGGCGCTGGCTAATGACCCGACAATTTTATTGATGGATGAGGCGTTCTCAGCACTGGACCCACTGATTCGTACAGAGATGCAGGATGAGCTGGTCCGATTACAGCGAGAACAGGAGCGGACCATTGTTTTTATCTCCCATGATCTGGATGAGGCGATTCGAATCGGGGACCGTATTGCCATTATGGAAGGGGGGCGGGTTGTGCAGGTGGGAACACCGCAGGAAATTCTTCGTAACCCTGCTGATGATTATGTGGAGATGTTCTTTAAAGGTGTTGATCCCGGGAAGGTGTTAAAGGCTGGAGATGTTGCTGAGCGTAAACCGCAAGAGGAAATCATCGGAGTGTTCAGCGGAGCAACAGACACAGATCAGGACTATCAGTATGTGGTTGATGAAGCCGGAACCTTTCTGGGGCTGGTCAATACGCGAGAGGCCCCTGATGAGCTAGTTTCAGATTTCCGGAGCATTAATGCCGAGAGCTTGGTGAATGAGGTGCTCGATAGTGTGGCCCGGTCTGACTATGCCGTGCCGGTATTGGATCAGGCGGGATGCTATCAGGGAAATATCTCAAAACAGCAGCTTTTACAAACCTTACATAATGCCTAGACGGGAGTTGTAACATGTCCGAACTGAGTCTCTTGGACCCCTTTCAAACGTTGACTATTCCTCTGGGAGAGTGGGTCGAAAGCGCCTTGACCTATCTTGTTCAGAATTTCCGTGATTTTTTTCGTGCGATCCGTTGGCCGATAGATCAGGTGCTTAATGGAATTGAGTACTGCCTGCAGTCGGTTCCGCCAATGATAGGCATTATTTTGATGTCATTATTTGGCTGGCAAATGGCGGGTAAGCGGATGGGATTATTCTGCGCCTGTATTCTTCTGTCGCTGGGCTTTCTCGGCGTATGGAGCGAATCCATGACCACCTTATCCCTGGTACTGACAGCACTGTTCTTTTGCGCGGTAATGGGTATTCCGCTGGGTATCTGGTCATCCCGAAGTGATCGGGTAGAGCGAACGGTACGCCCCGTTCTGGATGCTATGCAGACATTGCCGGCATTTGTCTATCTGGTGCCAGTCGTGATGTTGTTTGGAATCGGTAACGTGCCGGGGGTGTTGGTTACCATCGTATTTGCTCTGCCGCCTCTGGTTCGTCTGACCAATCTGGGTATTCGTCAGGTACCTGAGGATAAAGTGGAAGCGGCGTTAGCCTTTGGCTGTACCAATCGTCAGTTGTTAATGAAAGTTCAATTACCCCTGGCAGCACCAACCATTATGGCCGGTGTCAATCAGACCCTGATGCTCTCACTGTCGATGGTGGTTATCGCGTCGATGATCTCTGTTGGTGGACTGGGTCAGATGGTACTCAGAGGTATCGGGCGATTGGATATGGGGCTGGCAACGGTCGGTGGTGTTGGCCTGGTCTTGCTGGCTATTTTCCTTGACCGCTTGACTCAGGCAATGGGCGATAACAGCTCAACAGAAAAGGGGCATGAAGGTCACTGGTATGAAAAAGGACCTGTTGGGCTGCTCCTTCGAGTATTGGGTAAATCCAAAAAAACAAAATACGCAAAGAAATCGGTCGCCTGAGGTGATCACCAGAAAATAACCATAAAACTGGACTCTGATAATGAAAAAGACACTAAAAAAACTTAATAAAAGCTCTGTTTCAATGGCTGTTGGCTTTGGACTTTCCCTGGGTATGTTCGCCAGTCCTGCAATAGCTTCCGGTGATAAGCCTGGAGAAGGTGTGGAAGTGACACCAATTTTCCCCACGATTTCAGCAGAACATTTTCGTGGTGAAGTCGTTAACATTGGCTTGCGCGAATTGGGTTACGAGGTTGAGCAGTTTAAAGAAACTGAATATGCCACCATGATGGTTGCACTGAGCTATGGGGATGCGGATTACACGGTTCATTTATGGGATAAGTTACACGATACCTTCTATCAGAAAGTAGGAGGCGACGCTAACATGACCAAGGTCGGAACCACCATTGCTGATGTGGCTCAGGGATACCTGATCGACAAAAAAACTGCCGACAAATACAACATCACCTCAATGGCTGATTTAAAGAAGCCGGAAATTGCCAAACTATTTGACAGTAACGGCAATGGCAAAGCCGACCTTACCGGCTGTAACCCCGGCTGGGGTTGTGAGCTGATGATTGAGCATCACCTGAAGGCCTACGGTCTTACCGATACAGTGACACATAACCAAGGTTCCTATTTTGCTTTAATGGCTGACACCATTGCCCGCTTTAATCAGGGGGAACCTGTTTTATATTACACGTGGACACCCCAGTGGATTGCCGGAGTTCTGGTCCCTGGTAAAGATGTGGTTTATCTGAGTGTTCCTCATACCGATATGCCTGATGGTAATAATGACGTTAATACTATTGTTGATGGAATAAATGTCGGCTTTGCCGTTGATCAGATTCGTTCAGTGGTTAATAAGGAGTTTGCTGAAGAGAATCCTGCCGCAACCGCATTTATTGCATCGGTGAAAATTCCCGCCAACGATGAAAGTGCCCAAAACCTTAAGATGGAAAAAGGTGAAAAATCCTCAAAGGATATCAACCGTCACGCCGCAGAGTGGGTAAAAGCAAATCGTACTGTTTTTGATGACTGGTTAAATAAAGCTCGCGCAGCAGCTAAATAAGCGACCAGACTAGACCGCTTTTCAAAACCTTTGTACAGAAACAGCAACAGATAAGTGCAGGATTCTCATCCTGCACTTACGTCCAGTGATGCGCATATGTTGAGCGATGTGCTTACGTCTGATGATGCACTGGGGTTGGAGATTAGGAGGTAATTGTAATGGTATCTAAAAACATGGGATTTGGTGATTCTCCGATCTTAACCGATGACACTCAAATACCTGGCCGATTCCAGAATAAGTCAGTGGTGATCACCGGTGGCGCTGGAGGTGTCGGTCAGGCACTGGTCAGAAAGTTCTGTCAGCAAGGAGCACATGTTTTTATCAGTGATCTCTCTGAAAAAGGTTGTAGGGCTATTCAGTCAGAAATGAATCAAGCAGGGCACCAGATTCATTTCTTAGCAGGAGATCTTCGGGAAAAAACATACTGTGAAAGCGTTGTTGCAGCAGCAGTAAAAGCCCATGGGGGAGTGGATATCTTGCTCAATAATGCTGGCATTATTCCCCGTGGTAATGCCTTGGAAACGACAGATGAGATGTGGCACCAGGCTTTGGATGTCAATTTAACTGCCGTATTCTATCTCTGCCGGGCAGCTATTCCCCATATGAAAGCTAACGGAGGAGGGGCCATTGTTAATACCTCATCAGTCTGGGGTACACATCCTGGGCCTGGACATGTGGCGTATTGCACCAGTAAAGGTGCAGTCGCTGCACTGACAAAGAACCTTGGACGGGACCATGCACCCGATGGCATTCGGGTCAATGCTGTCTGCCCTCATGAAATCAATACTCCTATGATCAGAACGGGTTTCGAGCGTCGTGGGCTGGACCCGGACAAAGCAGTAGAAGAACTTAATAAAACGGTTCCTCTCGGACGTATAGCTGAGCCAGAAGATATCGCTGATGTGATTGCATTTCTGGCTTCCGAAGAGGCTCGCTATATTGCTGGTGAAACGGTCGAAGTGACAGGTGCCAAACCTGTTTCAGGTTGATCTGCTTATTCAAAAAGAACGACTCCAGCTATCAATCTGGAGATCACTACTCTGAAGTTGAAAAAGTAAGGGATGCATTTTAAAGATCAAAGAATGTGGTTGAAGGATCAAGGAATGCAGCGAAAATCCAGGTTTATGTAGTGGATACAGAATCATGCAGTTGAAAGATAAAGTAGCAATAGTGACGGGAGGGGGGCGTGGTATAGGACGGGGGATCAGCGAACGGTTTCTGGAAGAAGGGGCCAAGGTGGTTATTGCTCAGCGTCAGCCTCTCGAAGGCAAACTCAGTGCCGATCCCAAGGTTGTATACGTGCCGGCCGACCTTAGTGATAGCTCAAGCTTTGAGCTAATCGTTAATACAGCAAAAGAATGCTTCGACGGTCTTGATATCCTGGTCAATAATGCCGGGATCATGTTTGAAAAGCCCTTATCTGAAATGGGGGTCGAAGAATGGGATCTGATGATGGCCGTCAATTTGCGAGCGCCTGCTTTTCTGGCAAAGGCTGCTCTGCCTCTAATGCAACAGCGAGGCGGTGGAAGTATTGTTAACATTGGTTCTATTGAAGGAGAAGGGTCCAATCCAGACCATGCGGCTTACTGTGCTTCTAAAGCTGGAGTTCATGGCCTAACACGGGCACTCGCGGTGGACTTGGGAAAACACGGGATTCGCTGTAACGGTATCGCGCCGGGGTGGATCAAATCAGATCTGAGTGATGACTATATCAATGCTCAAGAGGATGCTGAAAACGCATGGAAGGGATTGCATCAAATGCATCCCATCGGGCGTGTTGGAACCCCCAGGGATATTGGCGATATTGCCGTGCATCTGGCCGGCGATCAGGCAGGGTTCCTGACCGGACAGATCATCGTCGTTGATGGTGGGCGTACCGCAAAGTTACCTTTACCTTTCTAGTGGTGTGCTGCTGTAGAGAAGCGAAACGATGAGTAAATACCTGGATTTTATACGAAACCTTGAGTACGAGCAGATTCCTGAAAAAACACGGGAGCTGGTTTCAACTTCATTGTTGGATATTGTTGGTGTAGCAGCTGGTGCATATCGTGCAGACACCGCCTCACGAGTACGTAGTTATGCCGTTAAGCACTGTCCCGCGGGAGAGCTGACAAGTCGCATGCTTTTTGATAGTCGTCCAGTACACCCGTTAGGGGCTGGTTGGGTAGGTGGGTTTACCGTTGATAGTCTGGATGCCCACGAGGGACACTTCACTTCCAAGGGACATGCCGGTGCTACCGTTGTTCCTGCACTTTTATCGCTTGCCGATGCCTGTCGTAATCAGGGACGGGATATCAGTGGACAGGAGTTTTTAACTTGCTTAGCGTTGGGATATGAGCTGGGCCTGCGAGCGGGTGTTTCTTTGATGGCGACAGCGCCTGAATACCATGCATCAGGAGCTTTTTCTGGACTAGGGGTCGTTGCTATGGGGATTCGCCTAATGCAACTGGATGATGAAACCGCTCGACATGCCCTGGGAATTGCTGAGTATTTCGGTCCTCGTTGTCCAATGATGCGGCTGGTGGACTATCCCAGTATGCTGCGAGATGCCCATGGAGCTGGAGCTTACGCTGGCCTTAATGGATTGTTTATGGCAATGGAAGGTATTACTGGAGCCCCGGCAGTCACGGTTGAACAGGATGCGGTTTCAGAGCACTGGATTGATTTGGGCAAGCGGTGGGAAATTGATGCCCAGTACTTTAAGCCCTGGCCAGTATGCAGATGGGCACAACCTGCGCTTACCGCCATGACAAACCTGTTGGAACAACAGCCTTTGGATGCTGGAAGTATAGAATCGATAGAGGTAGATACCTTTCACGAATCAATGCGCCTTCAGGGGCATGAGCCTTCAGACCCAGATGAAGCGCAATATGCGCTGGCCTTCCCTCTTGCCGCTCTAGTGGTCAGAGGCCAGGTTGGCGCCCAGGAAGTAACTGGCGATGCCATTTATGATGAATCCATTCTAGCCATCAGTCGTCGTATTACACTTATTGACGCGCCAGATCTTTCTGCACGCTTCCCTGAGGAAATTCTTTCCCGGCTGCGTATCAGGCTAAAAGATGGTCGCTTATTGGAAACACCGATAACTGCCGCAAAAGGCGATCCAGAGAAACCCATTTCGACAACAGAATTCCGAGAGAAATACAGGCGACTAGCTGGAGCTGGACTTTCTGTGCAGCAGATTGACGCAATAGAAAACGCTGTTACAAATCTGCACCAAGCGCAGGACTGCGTAGCCTTGTTGGACCTCGTATTAAGCACAGAAAACTAAGCTTAAAGAAGAGAAAAGAGCTGAGCCCGACGAGACTTTCTTGCTTTTCAAACGAAAAAAGCTGAGATCCATTTCTGAATTTCAGCTTTTTCTGAATTTGGTAGCGAGGGCAAGATTTGAACTTACGACCTTCGCGCCCGTATGAAGAGCTGAGCCCGACAAGCTTTTCTGTACCCTGGAAACCAAAAAATCCAGACTAAAGATTAATCTGGATTTTTCTGAATTTGGTAGCGGGGGCAAGATTTGAACTTACGACCTTCGCGCACGTATGAAGAGCTGAGCCCGACGAGCTTTTCTGTACCCTGGAAACCAAAAAATCCAGCAAAAAATCCAGACTAAAGATTAATCTGGATTTTCCTGAATTTGGTAGCGGGGGCAAGATTTGAACTTACGACCTTCGGGTTATGAGCCCGACGAGCTACCAGGCTGCTCCACCCCGCATCAACGAGGGCGAATTATAGGGGGGCTTTAGGGGGTTGTCTATAGCGCAGTGAACTTATTTTTCTAATTATCGTTTTCATTGTTGTCAAGATCGGATCTGTTTTTACGTGATTGGTCTTTCCGTTCCCGAATTAGCTGCTTTTGTTGATCAACAATATACTGGCAGAGCTTTTTATGGGCCTGGTGGTTGGTTATCAATCTGCAGCGGTAGAAATCCTGTTGCCGTTGCAATATTTCGATAGTAGCAACAATCGTATCGTTAGTGCTGGCTCCCAAAAGAATCTGTATTTCCAATTGCTGGTCAGGTTGCAGGAGTAATTCCTTCTCATGGTCGATCAGCTCGCCAAGGTAAAAGGCCAGTCCGTTAGAAGACAGGTTGACCACAGGAATGCTCTGCTCTCCGATCAATAACTCCAGAGGGTGTTCCGAATCTGGCTCTATCCGATAGGCTGAGCGTTGCTCATCGTCTTTTAATTCAGCGAATAAAAAAGTTTTCTTGTCGCTCAAGTACAAATTCGATTCTCCGGTTTTCGCTACGACCTTCAGCACTGGAGTTTGAGGCCAAGGGAACTGAGTCTCCATAACCTGTAGCCGTGAAACGTCTGGGGTTTATTCCTCGTGAGGCAAAATAGCGCAGCACGGTGGTTGCACGAATAGCCGAAAGCTCCCAGTTGGATTCGTATTGATCTGTTGAGATAGGGATGTTATCCGTGTGACCTTTGATATTTATGCTATAGCCTCGGTATTGATCGAATAGTTCAAGCAGAGTATCCATAATCGGATCAACTTCGGAATTAAGATAGGTTGAACCTGAGTCAAAAATAACCGAGCCCTGTATCTGGATCGAAATGACCCCATCCTTTGGAAGCGAAACTTTCACCATTTGTTCTGCTGAATTAGTGTTTAGTCTGCTCTGTAAGGTATTTGCCATTTGTGTCCATTGGTCTCCACCCTGACCAACAGAGGGCTGAGTCTGAATCTGTTTACTCGGTTCATCTTCTGACTCTACTCCGCTGTCAACTTGCTTCTCTGGGTTAACGGAAGGAAACACCTGAACACTGATTTTATTATTTCGGGCACCAAGATCTAACAAACTGCCCGCATTTTGCAGGCTTAACTGAATGGATTCCATTGCCTGGACAAAGCGTTCAGACTTTACGCTGGACATGGAAAACATCAGGATAAAAAACACCAGAAGAAGGGTCATCAAGTCTGCGAAGGTGGTGATCCAGCCGGCGCTGTCCGAGGTTGATTCTTCAAAGATCTGTTTATTCATTGAATATTGCCGGCATTAGCCTTGGTGCCAACCACCAGAGGTTTGCGCTTGGCTTCTGGTATATAAGAAGAAAGCCGTTCATAGACATTGGAGTAATGATCGTTTGAAAGGATGCTCAGAGTACCTTCCCGAATAATCTCAAGATTGGTGACTTCCATGAGTGTGCGCGACTTTAACTTGCCGCCAATGGGGAGAAAAATCATTGAAGACAGTAAAGAGCCGTAGAACGTTGTCAGCAATGCCACGGACATGGCGGGTCCAATACTACTCGGATCATCCAGAGTGCTGAGCATCTGAATCAAACCTATCAGAGTGCCAAGCATGCCAAATGCAGGGGCATACATGGCCATTTTTTTAAATACGTCCTGGACCTGATAATGGCGAGCCAGTAATGAGTCAATTTCGGTTTGTAGCGTTTTCTGGACTATCTTCTCGCTGGCTGCATCTGAGATCATCAGGCAGGCGCGTTTTAAAAAATTAGAACTGCTTTCTATCTCCCCCAGTGCCAACAGCCCTTTTCGATGGCTGATTTTGCTTATCTCCAGCATATTGTCGATCATTTGCTGGGGATCTGTGTTATCTCGAGTGAAGACTATCCAGGCTGCGCGAAAGGCCGCAATAACATCTCGAAAGCGGACTGTCAGCAGCGTTGCTGCAATGGTTCCCCCAATAACGATCATCATGCCTGGGATATTGACAAAAACATCTCCGCTACCACCTAAAAAAATAGCTGAGATGATCAATGCTAAGCCGGATAAAAATCCTATAAGTGACGCAAAATCCATAGTTGGCTCTTCATTTAAAATGCGATGGGGCAGTGTTCAGAATATATCTCTGTGGATTTTTTACGTTGATCCAAATCACTAGTCTCGGAAGATACCAGCAAAGAGCTGCTTTTCCTAAGCAGTCAGTGACCAAGGTCATGGGGTGTTTGTCATTTCCACATCAAAATCTACATTAAGGAGGATTTTAGACTATTAAACTAGAAAATAGGGGTTTTCAAGGAGTGCATCTGTAATGATCATTGCATATCATAGTTTGGCGTGATTATAAAAACACTGACAAATAAGCGCAGAGTACGACGGTTTGGGTTGATTGGATAGTTCAAACTGTTTCAGATAACACGTTTCAGGAGACGCTTAATGACACAAAGGATCGCATTGGTAACCGGTGGAACAGGTGGTATCGGGTCTGCTATCTGCTTATCACTCGCCGACCAGGGCATGAAGGTCGTTGCTGGATACAGTAACGAAGCAAAAGCGAAAGCATGGCAACAGGAGCAAAAAGAAGCAGGGTACGATATCCTGATTCAGCATGTCGATGTTACAAGCTTGGAGTCTTGCCAGCAGGCTGTAGCAGAAGTAAAAGAAAAAGCGGGTGGTTCGATCGATGTATTGGTCAACAATGCCGGCATTACTCGGGACGGTGTATTCAAGAAAATGGATTGGGATCAGTGGAACTCTGTTCTTACTACCAACTTGGATAGTGCCTTTAATATGACTCGCCCAGTTGTCGATGACATGCTGGAAAAGGGATTTGGTCGTATTATCAACATATCTTCGGTCAACGGAGAAAAAGGTCAATTTGGCCAAACTAACTATTCAGCTGCTAAAGCTGGCCTGCATGGCTTTACTAAGGCTTTGGCTCAGGAAACAGCACGTAAGGGAGTAACGGTTAATACGATTTCTCCAGGTTACATTTTGACCCCAATGGTTGCTAAGATCGCTCCTGAAATTCAGGAAAAAATCGTTGCTCAGATCCCAGTAGGACGTATGGGAGCGCCTGAGGAAATTGGTCGCACAGTTGCTTTCTTAGCCGATGATAACGCTGGCTACATTACCGGCTCCAACCTGTCTATTAATGGTGGGCAGCACATGTCGTAATGACATCCATAGTGTTGCCTCTTTGCCATGATGATCAAGGGCTCTGCGGCAACTGTCTGTTTATGGATAAAAAAAGCCCCATTCGGTGATGGGGCTTTTTAGTGTTTGAAATAAGATCTCAGATTACTTTGTCTGCTTTCGGGAATGGAGCCTTATTTGGCACAGGTTCCAAGAAGACCTTTTCTTCAGTGTTCTTCTAGAGTGTCCAGCAAACCAGTGAAACGCTCAATCAATTCACTATGGCATTGATTGAACGGTGTACAAAACCATAGTTTCTTGACCGTGTTCAACTCTTTGTCACTAGGGCCGTTTTGCTGTTGTTTCAAAGCTTTGGACAAGTGATTGATCTGGTATTCCATCCGCATAAACTGATCGTCTGCGGGTGAAGATTGCCCGCCCATTATTTCGAGTCGTATACAGAGCAGTCGCAACTGTTTATCTGATTGTATAAGACATTCATCAATGGCTTCAGGTGTCTTTGAAAGTTCATGTAAAGAGTCGAAGCGTTCTTGCATCTTTTCAGCAAAAGGGGAACGGGGGGGATTCATCTGGTTCCAGCTCTCTATTTGCTCTTCGCTCAGCTTTAACGAACCTTCTGTCAGCAATTGTGCTTCTAGCTTTTCGCAAACCTGATGCTGCAATTCAATTGTCAGCCAGTCAGTATCTTCCCGGTGTACTGGTTTGGAAGCGGATGCAGAATGTTGAGAAGATTCAGAGAAATGCTGGGTTTCCGTTGAATTCTCTGTAGCTCTTTTTTGCTCGTTGTCCGTGGCTTTATTTTGTCCGGCCTCCGCTGACTGGGAGCGGTGTTCAAAGAGTTGATTACAAACTCCCCGGAATTCCTGCCAAAGAGTCTGTTCTTGCTTACGCTGAGCGGGCCCGATGTTTCGCCATTGTTTTTGTAAATCTTTAGCGTTGTTAAGGAGTACTTTCAGTTCAGTCTTGTCGATCTGATCGAGCAGCATTTTTGCCTGTTCTAGCAGTGCTGCTTTGGCTGCGGCGTTGCCTTCTTTGCCTGCATTGAGTTTGGTCTCAACTTCTGCCAGTAGTTGATTGAACTGTTGTTGTAATCTTTTTCCAGGGGCTCTGTCGACAGGGGTAAAAGTTCTCCATAACTGCCGCGCTTCCCTGTTTAGTTGTGCAAGCGTCTTGGTGCTCTGAATACTGTCTGTGCTGTGCTGACCATTCGTTTGTTGGTCGGTGCTGCTAAGCGCTTCCTTCAATCGATCAAAGAGTTGTTGACGCTGCTGTAAATTATGCTGTCGAAGCTCCCTTTGTTGATCATTGTGGAGCTGGCAGGGAGTATAGGCGGCTTTGTTGGCCTGTTGAAATCTGTTACGCAGTGCTGATGGTATGGAGCGGGACTCCAGGTTTTTCCATTGCTGCTGTAGTGCCTTGATCTGCGAAGCCCGTTCAGAAACCTCTATGTCAGATGTGACCAGTTGTTCCATTTCTTCACATAGCCGTTCCAGCTTGGGGTGGGTTGCAAACTTTTGCCAGTTATTCAGTTCCTGATGACGGGCAAGGAGTGCTTGATAACGCTGTTTTTGAGCGCCTCTGAACTCTTTTCCGAGATTATCAGACAGATTTCTGATGCGATTCAGATAGTCTGTTGACTGTTGCAACTGCCCTTCATCAAGCGTTTTCTCCAGCTGAGCCAGCAAACCGTCAAGGTCCTGCTTTTTCTGGGAAAGAGTTGCTGCTCGTTGCTCTTGTTTAAGTCGCTGTTCTGCTACTTTTCTGTCAAGCTGCTGAAGTATATCGGGTTGTGGGTAAGCATCGGGCCAGTCGATATTTGAGCGTATTGACAGCAGGGCCTTAATAGATCGACTCTGTGAAAGCCGTGCTTCAAGATCAGAACGCTGTTGTTCCAGTCGGTTCAAGCCATCCAGTAGCTGATTGAACTCTGCCTTTAATTTATTGAAGCGGTTTAACTGCTTTTTCTCAGCAGGCTCTTTCTGGATTAGAACAGCCCATTGCTGATCAAGCTCCTGGATTTTTGATTGCAGTTCAGGGATATCCGGCAGTTGTGTCTGATATATCTGTACCTGCTCATATCCATTATCGATTAGCCGCTGTAACTGCTCTCTATTTTGCTGACGGAGTTGTTCTTCGGCTTGGGTCTGCTCAAAAATATCCAGTTGTGATTGGCATTGTGCCTGAGACAGCTCAAAGCGCTTTTCCAGTGACTCTTTAGCGACAGCGTCATATTCACTCCAACTATTAAGAAGTGCATTGAAGCGTGCGCTATAGAAATTGTTAGGTGCCTCCTTTGCCAGCTTTTCTATTGCCTGGCAGAGGGATTTACAGGTGGCTTGTTGCTCTGCCAAAAGTTTGGCTTGTTGTTTTTGTTGATCTCTCCGTTCCCTAAGAATCCGGTAAACACCTTTATCCCCCTGACGGCAATGTTTGATCAATTGCTCAAGCAGCTCCGGTGTATGAATGCTAGAGGCCGCATGCTGGCGAATCTGGAAATTGTCAGAGTCAATAATGATCTGCTGGAGGCTGGTCTCCAGAGTAATTCTTTTGACTGCCGCAAACTGGACGACGGAGTGATCAGCATTCAGTGTTATGTGCGTCAGAATGTCAGGATCATTTAAATCATCAATATAGCTGGCGCGGGTTTCCGCAGAAAGATTCTCGGGGCCTGGCTGGCAGAGCAAAAGGCAGAGCCGGTTAGTGGCTTCACGCCGTACCTGAGGAGTCGGATCAGTATTGGCTATCTCGCGTAACAGATCGGGATGGACCAGTTTTTCAAGAGCAGAGCACCTGACCTCAACGTCCTGATCCAGTTTCGCCAGTTTTTGAAGTATCTCTTGGTCAGAAGGTAGATCTGACTTTAGCCTGTCAATCGCTTTTCTGCGGATACCAGGCTTCGGGTGCTGCCATCTCGGACGGAAAAAGTGTGTAAAGGTCAACTGCATGCTGTTTCCAATCGAAATACTACATATAGCCGGGATACGAATCTCCAATACCTTTAAGGTGTTAGCGAAAAGGTATCGTACCTGGAATAGTCTTCCATAGTCGGTAGAGAAACGATGTAAAAGAAAGGAGCCCCGTCTTCGCGGTGACGTATTCTACGGCTTTTGAACCAATTCTGAAAGGTGTTTGCTTCAGGTAGCGCCCATGAATTTATGTTGGTAAAGCACCACCGCAATGAGAATACTGCTTAAAAGGGCTGAACCTTAACCTCACCATCCAGGTAGTACCAGAGTCCATTAATTCGAGAAAATCTTGAATTTTCATGGAGTTGAGCTTTCTGCCCATCTGCGCTGAATTCCGCAACAAATGAAACCCTGCCGTAGTCGTCCTGCTCTGATCCAGATTCCACTGTAAGGATAGTCAATTGTAGCCAGGTTGTGTCACTATTTTGCTGGTCCAGTATTTCCGTATTAAGATCCTTTCGATAATCTGGGTGGGTCGTATCGACAATATAATCGCTCATCCCCAAAGCAAATGCGGTGTAACGAGAACGCATCAGTTGCTCAGCAGTCTTAGCCGGCGAGCTGCCTTCTATAGCAGGTTCACAACATCGGTTATAGCTTTTCCGGGAACCGCAAGGGCAGGAAAGCGCTGTGTTTTTTTGATCGTGAAGCATAGTATCCCTTGAGCATAGTTAATAAAAGCGAGCTAAGCGCGTTGGAGGCGTCTAAGGGACGAGTAGTCGTTTGGGCAACCCCAGTCCGATAGCTGATAGATAAACAGTAATTTTCCTACTGTAAGAGACTTTGTACAAGTCATCTCATAAAGTCGTTATTACTAATTGCCATTCCAAAAAAATTAGTATAAATTACGCGCTCCTCGATTGAGAGGAAACACGGTGAGGTGTCCGAGTGGCCGAAGGAGCACGCCTGGAAAGTGTGTATGTCGAAAGGCATCGAGGGTTCGAATCCCTCCCTCACCGCCATATCTTTTCCCAGTAAAATCAAATAGTTAGATATTTATTCTGTTTGAATTTATTGCTTAGGGAACGTCTGTGGGAATGTTCTGGGAATGTCGAAGTGTGCAGCGAGTGCCGCACACGGTATTACAGGTTGTAATATTCTCTCTATTAGGCTGTTCATATCAGCACCATCTTGTTTGATCCATTTTCCATACCGCTTCTGAATCATTTCTATATTCGTATGCCCCACATGTTGAGCTATCCAGTGCAATGGTACACCCACTGGCAAACATGACTCGTGCTCAACGTATAGCAGAGAGTGGGCGCGCAGTTTAAGCTAAATTTCACTAGCCAGATCGAAGCGCACAACCTCGTTAAGTTCTCCAAGTACACTAAAGTCCTAGGTAATGGACTTGCCGTCATAGACTTTACTAGTCGCGTGGGTGGAATTCATAATACCTATAAGGCAGGAGGCAACTGGGAGAAGAAGATGTTTGTTGAGGCTAGTGGTTTTGCTGCTGGTACTGCTATTGTCAATGGCGGCTTAGCCTTGCTTGCTCTCGCGACTCCAGTTGGTTGGGTCTTTCTCATTAGCGCTGGTACTGCAGCAGCATTAGGAGCTATGGCAACGGACGGCTTTGTAAAAGATACGGCTGAAGAGAACTATGGGCCGCTGATGCAATGGATTAACTCTCTATGACGATAGATGGGATTATAGTTTTAGCCTTGATCGGATGTCTTGTCATCGTCGGTATACTTTTTGTCGCCTTCGGTCAGATAACTGTTAGGAGGCTAAGAAAGAATCCAGCTACTAAGGGCAACTTGGGCGTGGAATTTGCCAGTGGCTGGGATATTCTGAATACGGCTCAAGCAGTAGCTTTACCTAAAGCACTGACTGACAGATTCAAGGAAAGCCCCTTGTCAGCAATGTTTGCGAATACCGACTTGCTACGAGAACACACAAGCACCTTTGATCGGGTACTAGCTGCTATATTTTTCTGGCTTTATGTCTTTACAGTAGCATCTCTGATAGCAATGCTCATTTTGAATACACTGGGTGTTTTCTACTAAGGCTATATGCTCCCTCTATCACGGCGTGTATGCAGGATTGCACGCTGCTCTACTTCATGTCACGCTGCTGTCTGGAGTGGTCATAATAATCCATTACAGTGCAGAGCTTAATGTCTGACTCAAAGCCACTCTTAGCCATAATCTCTAATCGATTACTTTATGAGACAGTGGATACTATAGGTAAACTCCTGCCCCTCAAAGTCCTCCTTACCACTCTGACCATCAGCCTCACGATTAGCCAGGTCATTTGCTAACTCATTGCCCTCTGAGGAAGAGACAATAACTGCCTATCCATGACCAAAACAGTGAAGACATCCTTTCTAAAACAAGTGCTTACCGATCAAATTTAGCAACATGCCGAGAGTACGTTAACCAAGTTGTCTCTGTGTGATTTGACCAAAATCAAAAATGGCCCCGCATGCAGCTGGGTGTTTACTTGAAAACTCAATGGGTGACCCCATCCAGTTCGTAATGATGATAATTCAACACAGCAGCTCCCAGCCCCAGAATCCCCTGAGCTCGCTACCGCGCCTCCTGGATACCTGGGGCTTACACCGCTGGATAAATCAGAGATCTGCAATGGCATGGGAGCGGCCAGCTCTCTGATTTCTCGATGGATACCCAACATCATGTATGGCCTGGATGTGGAGGAAGCAGGCAACATACACAACTATATGTATCACATAGGAAAAACGGCAGAAGATAAAGCAGAAGCAGACAGAACCTTTCTGAACAACATGCTGAGACTGATCAATAACCGGGGAGGGTTCCTGGCACTGTTAAGGCGGCGAAGAGCGTTGAAGTATTATAAAGCCGTGGTTTATTTTGGTGGGGCTGCGTTTTGAAATCAATTGGCCTATTAATAGCTCCGAGGTGGCTGATTATGTGTTTCTCTTGTTTTTCAGAAAAGAAGGTTCTTTAGTTTAGTGCGTCCGTTTTTCACGACAAATATTAATCCGTTATTTCAATAAAGTGGTTTTAGTACTACCGTTGATGTAGTAGTAAAGATTGCTATATATTTGATTTTAATCAATATATTTTCGTATTTACAACTTGTTATAAGTTGTTAAGTGTCATATAAAGTCCTTTCGCTAAACGGCTGTTTAGCATTATACGAGTCTTTCTTCACGCATCTGCCCCTGCGCCAACTCGTCATGGGCTTCTAATATGCGGAAGATAAAAGGAACTTTACATGTCCAAGTATATTGTCTGTACCTTACCTCTCTTTTGAGCACCAAGTTCCTTGCTGACAAAACAGGGCTCTAGTTAGTAGCTTTTCTTTTCTGAATAAAAAATCGATCTGATTAAAAGGAATATTGCGTGATTTCAATTAGTCAAAATAAGACCCGCTTTTGCCTTAAACATCTGCCATTGGTAATGGCGCTTGGAGCTACCGCGTCCCATGTTTTCGCGCAGGAATTAGTGCAGGATGGTGGGTTTGAAGCAGTTCCCTCAATATATGCTCAGTATGCAGGTAGCGGTACGTTTTTTCATGACATACCAGGCTATGACCACTGGGTATCGGAAAGTACTGATGCGGGAGCCTGGGAAACCCTAAGCCATCAGTTTTATGATGCTGCTGAACATGGCAATGCTGGTTTTCTGCGAAGAACATCAACTATGTCTCAGACTCTTAATGCTCCATTTATCGACGGAAATACCTACAGGATTGCTATTGATCTAGGAAAAAGAATGGATTACAGCTATGCTGGTTTTCACGCTTTTCTGCGTGCTGGTGATAATAGCATTCAACTGAATTTTCCAACCAATTCCTCCACCTTTAACTATGGATACTTTGATCGATTTACCGCTTCAATAACTGCTGATAACGCCGATCCTATACACGCGGCAATGATTGCTTCAGGCATGAATATTGAGCTGGTATTAAAATCCCTAAATAGCAACGGTGAGACTGCCGTGGACAACGTATCGGTTGTAATGTCAGATCCCAGCGATGATTCAGATAATGATGGGATGAATGATGGCTGGGAAACAACCTACGGATTGGATCCTACTGATCCCTCAGATTCCAACCAGGATTTAGATGGTGACGGTTCTACCAACCGTGAAGAATTCACTAAAAATACCGATCCGTCTGATCCTGATGATTATCCTAATCAGTATGTTCACTACAATGGAGACACTACGATTAATGGTGCGTTACGGCTAGAGCCTAAATCGGCTCCCCCTGTTACTTGCCCTGAACGTGAACCGGGTGCCTTATATTATGATGCTATCGAAGATGAGGTTCTGGTCTGTGATAACAAAGGTTGGGGCAGTTTGAAAGGCGATGATGGGGAAAAAGGTGAAACTGGTCCTCAGGGACCTATTGGATTGACCGGTCCCGCCGGCGCTGATGGAGCAATCGGTCCACAAGGTCCTATCGGATTAACTGGCCCTCAGGGACCCCAAGGACCGACGGGCGCAACAGGTATTGGGCTAACAGGGCCAGAAGGTCCTCAGGGACCTATTGGATTGACTGGCCCTGCAGGTCCTGGTACGCCTAGTGTAATGTATTTAACTCATCGGACTAGTAGCTTGCCTGCTTGCCCCTCTGGATGGACAGAAGCCGGACTAACTAGACTTAATGTTAGCGATCGCGAAGACAATTATCAGAGAGTCTGCTATCAGAGTTCTCTCCAGTGTAGCGTAGTGTATTTAACGCATCGGACTAGTAGCTTCCCTGCTTGCCCTTCTGGATGGACAGAAGTCGGACAAACTAGATTTAATGTTAGCGATAACGAAGACAATTATCAGAGAGTCTGCTACACATGTCTTTAGCTTAATGACTGCATTGTAGCTAGAGTCTTAATCTGATGTGTTAGTGCTAGGTACTGCTTTTTGATCTGCTACTTTATTCGAGTCACAAAAAAACGGATACACAATATGCGTATCCGTTTATTTTACAACTGAACAAAGTATGTTTTGTCCGTCTTTGTCCCAGTTAGTACAGACTGACTGAAATAGCCGCGTTATCTGGTAGGACTAGGCAGATTCGAACTGCTGACCTCTACCATGTCAAGGTAGTGCTCTATGTGGTATAAATTTGGGGCAAAACAGATGCCGTTATGCGCCTTGCTATGCCATTACAGTAGAGCCGAGTAATGATTGTAAACCAGCTGGACCCATGATATTTAAAGGCATCAGGCGGTATGGTAGGGTAAAAACGAACGATGAATAAAACTGCGTCATCGGGGTTCGAATCCTTCCCACACCGCCACGAATACAGAAGCCCTGCTTATATTTAAGCGGGGCTTCGTCGTTTCAGGGCAGTGAAAATGTTGGGGAGGGTTTGAACCGAGCGAATAATTTCCAGGTCAAGAGAGGCATAAAAAGCACAAGACACTCAGCGCAACATCCTGTAGCATCACGCCGCTTATTGGAATCTACTTAAAAGGAACTTTGCATGGCTTGGTTTTACCCCGATTTGTCGGACACCTAGTTAAGAGTAGATAATCTACTTTAACGAGGTTTTTACATGTCTAATACACGAAGAAAATATTCCGAAGAGTACAAGCGCGAAGCCGTTTCATTAGCGCTTCAACCAGATGCATCGATAGCTGAAGTTTCA
>NZ_MIEQ01000036.1 GCF_001968815.1 Motiliproteus sp. MSK22-1
CAATATTTCCCCAAGAAAACTAACTTGTCACCGCATACGCAAGAGCGGCTAAATGAGGTGGCAACCCAATTGAATGAACGTCCCAGAAAGACGTTGAAATTTAAAAGTCCTTCATACATGATTGAGAAGAGTGTTGCAATGATTGCTTGAATCTACAGCGGCGTACTTTGCCAGGGAACTCAAGTGAAGTACGCATTCATCAAGGATCACAGCCATGAACATAAGATGTCCAAAATGTGTGATGTTTTAGGCGTATCAATCAGTGGTTATTACGATTGGAAAGATCGTCCAGAGAGCAATAGATCAAAGCGAGACCGCCAGCTAATGAAGCTGATTGAACAATCTCATGAAGATAGTCGTGGAACCTATGGTTCTCCGCGTATCCACCAGGATTTGTTGGCATCGGGCGAGAAGGTGAGTTTGAACAAAGTGACTAGACTAATGAATGGACACAACATTCAGTCGAAGATGGCACGAAAGTTTGTGATTACAACGGATTCAAGAAAGACTATGGCCCCAGCACCTGATCTTCTCAAAAGGGACTTTAAAGCGTCGTCGCCCAATAAAGCTTGGGTAACTGATACCACCTTCATCGAAACACGCAAGGGCTGGTTATACCTAGCAGTCGTACTAGACCTGTACTCTCGGCTCATTATCGGTTGGGCTATGAGTAACAAGAACGATGCTAAGTTAGTACGAGATGCTTTAACGATGGCCGTATGGCGTCGAGGGAAAACAGATTCGGTAATTGTCCACTCAGATCAGGGAAGCACCTATGCATCAGGTAGCTATCAGGCTTTGCTCGAAGATAATGGTCTGGTGTGCAGCATGAGCCGTAAGGGTGAGTGTTTGGACAATGCTGTGGCTGAAAGTTTCTTCGGAACACTTAAAACAGAGCTTGTTGAGCACGAAGACTACCATACGCACAGTGAAGCGAAACAAAGCCTGTTTGAATATATAGAAGTCTTTTACAATCGTAATCGACGCCACTCATATATTGGTTACATAAGCCCGATTGAGTATGAAGAGAAAAGAGTTTCTTTATAAATAAGTCCGTTTTATTGGGGGAACCTCAGACCCCATTAAAAAAGTAAAAAAGGAATTGAAATAAGGAGGCCATAAGGATATAGCGAGATTAAAAAGGTTGGTGTTACCGGGACAGCCGCATCATGTGATAATTCGTGGGAATAATCGACAGGCTGTTTTTATTGCTGATGAGGATTATCGGTTTTATCTGGATAAGTTGATTGAAAGTTGTGATAAGCACATGTGTGCAGTTCATTCTTATGTATTGATGACTAATCATGTGCATTTGTTGGTAACACCGGAGAAAGAAGACAGTTTAAGTAAATTAATGCAGATGATTGGGCGTTTTTACGTGCAATATTTCAATCATCGTTATCGCCGTACCGGTGGTTTATGGGATGGGAGATTTAAATCAGCGCCGGTGGATACGTGTCTATGAAGAAGCGGACAACAGCCCGCCAAGCATCACCTCCAGCGCCAACACCTCCGCTGCCATCGATCAAGCCTACCACTACGACGCCAACGATCAGTTGGAATCCAGCGGCGCCAGCCCGATCAGCTACAGCTTAACCTCAGGACCTACAGGTATGACAGTCAGCAGCGATGGGACGCTTAGCTGGACCCCGACAGCGGCCCAACTGGGTAACCACAGCGTAACCATCCAGGCCGACAACAGTTACGGCAGTGACAGCCAGAGCTACAGCATCACCGTTACAGCCGCCGTTGCCCCATTAAACTTCAACAACGAAACCCTCGGCAGCTACACCACCAGCCAGGACCTGGCCGGCACTGTCACTATAGAAGACGGCGGTCATAGCCTGCATCTGGTGGGCAACCGTTGGCAGCAAATCGCCTTCCCCTATACCCTGACCGCCAATACCGTACTGGAATTTGATTTCAGCAGCAGCGTCCAAGGGGAGATCCACGCCATCGGTTTTGATAACGATCATACCCACACCACCAACCACACCTTCCAACTCTACGGCACACAACACTGGGGCCTTCAGGATTATCGTAACTACAGCAGTGGAACCCAGCACTACCGCATCGTGGTGGGCGAGCATTACACCGGTAACGTGCAATACCTCTACTTCGTCGCCGACCATGACATCAGCAACCCCACCGGGGAAAGTGTCTTCAGTAACGTTCGCGTGTATGAACAATAACCCCAGGTACGGGAGAGAAACACCATGGACAATCGTAACCGCAACCGCCTGAACCGCCTCATCCAAGTGGGCTTAGGTTTATTGATCAGCCTGCTGCTTACCAGTCAGGCCCAGGCTGCAAAAGAGCTATTATTTATCCACAACGACCATCTGGGCACCCCGCAGGTGGTGACCGACCAGAATCAGACCGTGGTCTGGGAAGCACAGCGCAGGCCTTTTGGGGAAACGCAGGAAGTGGTCTCAGATATTGATCAACAGGCGGGTTTTCCGGGCCAGTATTTTGATCAAGAGACGGGCTTATACTATAACTATATGCGGGATTATGATCCGAGTCTGGGACGGTATGTACAGAGTGACCCGATTGGGCTGGACGGAGGGGAAAATATTTATGGGTACGTTTTAGGGAACCCTCTGAACTATACTGATAAGTATGGTAAGGCGGCAGATATGGGTAGTTGTACGCCTCAAGTGTGGAGACCTCTGCGAGAAGCAGTCAAAGATGCATGTAAGCGGCCTTTGTCAACGGGAAATCCGTTAAGAAGATGTGAGTATCATAATTCGTGTGAGATCCTTTTTGAAAAAGAAAGTCGATGGCAAGCTTGTGCTGTTGCAAGAGGGGTTCTGTCACACACATGCTTTTTTGATAGAATTGAAGATCCTAGTGATGGCCATGCAGACGAAACTATAAGTGCAATTGGGCTAAAAGAGGATTGTGCTGCAATAATTGACACCAAGCCAGAGTGTCAGACTTGCCCTGCATTTAAATAGTAAGGTTAGTGCTATGATTCAGGAGTTTCTAAACAAATTTCATTTCAAAGATATCCACGACTCTGATTCATGTGGTGATACACCTTTATACTATGCGGTTTTGTGGAAAGAACCGATGATCGCGAAAAAATTATTAGATCTTGGTGCGAATGTTAATAAGAAATGTGAATTCGGAGTAACACCTCTATATGAAGCTATTTCAGAGAATGATGTTGTAATGGTTAAACTGCTTCTTGAGAATGGAGCTAAGATCGATATTAAAACTGATTGTGGTGATACAGCAGAAGATCTTTCTAGAAATTCAGACAACCCTGAAATTATAGAGTTACTTCATATTTGGGGGTCGAGGTAAAAACTGAAAAATTGGGGTTAGAGCCTGTGGTATCCCCATAAAGACTCCAAATGATTCTGTGTAACAGCAGGTGAAATACAGGTTTTCAGGTAAAAGAGCTGTAACTTTATTTATATCCAAGAAAGATCACATGACCGAATATGTATCAAAAGTGAAGTTGATTTTTTACCCGCCAGATATGTATTTGTCACCAAATTGTTTAAAACCAGACATAAACTTATCCACTATTTGAAAATATTCCTTTGCTATGGGCTTGATTTGTCTACATTTTTCATTGTTTCTACAACTTCCTCCACCTCGAACGGGTTTGCTCCGATGATTTTATGAAGAGCAAATAGTATTTTGGGATCACTTACAATTAATTGCTGCATTTCTATCAACGCCGAGGTATCTACCTCTGGAGTCAGAACCACTTTTACTGTAGCAGTGAAAACCTCATTCTCATAGGATGTTAGGGTAACCAGTACGCTTCCATATGCCGGCATTTTTTCAGCCTTCCACATGCTTGCATAAGCTGCTTCAGGGAGCCCATCTGAGCCAAAATTGGCTCGATATGAGCTCCAAGATCCTTGTGATCTACTACCGTTTTTAGGGAAATCAGCCATAGGATCTTTCCAGCCAATGGCAGAAAAATAGCGTTGATATAGCTCATAAATTTCATCGGTATCGACTATTCTAATCTCATACTGCGTGGTTATTGTGTAAAAGTGTTGGCTTTTATCATGTCGCACATCCGTTGCTTCTTTAGGTACGGGCACTTCAAGAGACCAGTAGTCAACTGGTTTACTATGGCAAACACTTGGTATTCCAATAAGTAGAAATAATATGAAGTTTTTCAACAGTAAGATCCTCTGTGGTTATAGATGAAAAAGCAGGATGGCAACGAATTTAGTTATACAAAATTCCCGTCTAATTATTCTATGCACAAAGCCCGGACCAAAGACCAAACAAAGCTAATATAAGCATATGTTTTTCTTATTTTTTTTTGACTTAAAAACACCGGCGACAAGTTATTATTCCGTGGCTTGTTACCGGTATTTTTACATCAACCCCTTCTCCCGAAAGCCCGCAGAGCAACTGGTACAGGACTTTATCGGTAATCTCAAAGCGTTGATAGGACTAAGGGATAATGTATCCGTCCATTTCTGCATCAGGTATCTTCGTACTGGTCCAACTTGTTATATAGGGTTTTAATACTGATGCCAAGCTGTTCAGCCGCCTGAGTTTTATTGCCATCGCAGGCTTCGAGTGTTGCCAGAATCAACACTCTCTCCGCTTCTTTTAAAGGTGTGCCAGGGCCTATTTTATCCACGGAAAGCTCCGCTTCCCCTTGGTTTTTCAGCGATGCAAGCTCTTCCGGCCCAATACACTCTGCAGCAAGGATATGAGCTTTTTCAACGCAATGCTTCAATTCCCGTACATTACCCGGCCAGGAATATTCCATCAGCATTGTACAGGCATCCGCTGACAGCACTTTATGACTACCTGTCATCTGGTTTCTGTAAGCCAAAAAATGCTTAGCAAGCTCAATAATATCCTGCCCACGCTTTCGTAGCGGTGGCAGCTGTATCGGAAAGTGCGCTATTCGAAAGTAAATATCCTCTCGCAAAAAGCCATCTTCTATTGCCAACAGTGGCTGTCGGTTGGTTGCAGCGATCACACGCACATTGGTTTTCTTGACCTGATCACTCCCGACCCGCCTGAATTCACCACTTTCCAGCACCCGTAAAAGTTTGCTTTGCAGCTCCAGCGGCATTTCAGTAATTTCATCAAGAAACAAGGTGCCGCCATTGCCTTGTTCGAAACAACCTTCACGGTCACTAACGGCCCCGGTAAATGCCCCTTTAACATGCCCAAAAAGCTCACTTTCAACCAACTCAGGAGTTAGTGCTGCGCTATTAATTGCAATAAAAGGCTGATCAGCTCTGAGACTTTGCTCGTGAATCGTTCGCGCCGCCAGCTCTTTACCGCTGCCACTTTCACCAATAATCATTACGTTGGCATCTGTCTGGCTGACTCGACGAACAAGTCGGTAGAGTCTGCGCATAACAGGAGAAGAGCCCAGCAGCAAACCAAACTGATCCAATGTAGACGTCATTACGTTCGATGACTTATCGGCCTGCTCCTGCCGAAACTCTTTAAAAAACTCCTTGATGACTTCGTTGACATGCTTTGCATCCAAGGGTGTTCTGAAGTGGTAGCTGACACCCATTGTCATCAGTTTATCCAGATATTGATTTGGCTCGCCATCACTAATCAACAGCCATTCAGCGTCATCACACATTGGATGCTTCTGGAAATCATCCAGATCTTCTTTGCTGAAAGTTTCCGGCGCATAAATAACCAAGTCTGTCTGTTCCAGTTCACTCAGATTACTGATACAGCAAACCTCAAAGCCGGAGGCTTGGATAAGGGGCATTAGCATTTCTGTTAGAACAGTCTGCCGCGTAATTAAGGTTAAACTCGGCAAGTTTTTCTCCTGTGGTTCAGACCACCCACATACTTGTCGGCAGTATCGGCTATCATTTTATGGGCAAAGAGCTTTAGAGACCTGAAAACTCCAAAGGTCCCTTTATAAATAGTCCGCACCGCACTTGCGTTTTATTGTTCTGACAGTGGACCTCTACTCTCTAGAATTTCCATAAGCTACTGATGAAAAAAGAATAGTCTCAGAATCAACGCAGCCTGTATATGAAAATATCGGGTCGGGCATCAAGAAGGAAGAGAGAAAAGAAATAAAGCCAAAAGACGCCGCCCAAGCACAGTCTTTGGTTGAGAGATCGATCAATAAGTCGACTTTGTGCTCCGGACAAAGCTTTTGCAGATCTAAGGAGTGCTTCTGGTCACATGCCTTTCCAGATCAAACTTGCTGGCCTTAAGCCGATCATGAACAAGCTGCATAGTTGCCAAATGAATCGCAAGCTTTTCCTTTAAAACAGAATCAGAGACTGTCTGTACTCCTGTTCGAAAAACCTCTAATGCTTGCGCTTCGGCAGATTCCAGAGGCTCAATAAAATAATAGTCATTAGAATCATAAAATGATGCTGTACTTAACTCGTCGTGAATACGCTTTACACTATCCACCGGTGCATCAAAGCAGTTATGACTACTTTTTACTTCAGTCTGAAGTACTCTTAGATCAGTCGCGATGAAAGCACGAATACGGGACATTTCACGAAACAATGACGATAATGCCAAGCTTTGTACCTTCTCTGACATTTCGCTATAAAACACCTGACCTTCCTCACATAAATCGATAAGGCGTTCTAGAAAGTGGTGGTCATAAGTTCTGGACATCGCTGCCTCCCGGGTTATTTCACCAGGTTCAGATAATCCTCTACTGATACGATATGCTCGTACCCGTTGGCCGTTTCAACTTCACCATCCAACCATGCGCCCTTGGCTTCACCTTTCCAGTCATTGGCCATTACCGGTACTGATGTAAGTACAGATAGTGTTAACCTGGCTAATACTGTCTTTTTGGTATCCATACCAACCTCCATCGTTGTTTAGTTTTAAAACAACCCAATCAGAAACCATGCCAAGACAAACAATAAATTAAATTTCAACAGGTTAGAAAATAACGAAAACAGGAACCGTACTCTTTAATGTATTTTTTACATGGCAGTTTGCAGTCATTTCACAGAACTGGAAACAAAAATTCGAAGTACTTCCTCCAGGCAAGTTAGAGAAGCGGACCCAACCGATCCGCGACTCTGATGCAGACTTGTTCTAGGACGGCAGTCCCTCCTCAAGTTCAGACACAGGGTATCTCAATATAGTTTTCAGACGCTCGGCAGGGGTTCGTCTGGGATCCGAGATATAGATTTCATGATGATTGCCGGAAAATACCAATCCAAGCTCTTTGGCATGATCCTTTAAGAGCTCGATACTCCGGCATTCGTCCTCATAAGGTCCCACATGGAGCACCTGCAAGCAGCGTCCTTCTTCCAGGTGGATAAGTTGAACATTGCCGGTTAGTGTGGATTTACCTTTCTTAATCAACACTTCCGACGCCGCCTGTAAATCAGCCTGTTCTACCGTATCAGGTGTACGAATCAGCAGCTGCCATGACCATTGATCCTGGGACACCTCTGCCACATCTTCATTTCCCTCATACCACCACTGAGCTTCCAGCTTACAGATGGTATAGTCTCCCTTACCAGCCGCTTTGCGTGTCATTTTGATGGTGTAGGCCATGGCGTAAAGAGCTTCTATTGCTTCCTGAAAGCCAGCACTTCCTGGTGCGCCCTGACCATTAATGGCCAGGTAGCAACATTCCTTTATAGAGACCAACTTCGGCTGTTTTGGAGCCACATAATCTGCCTTGTTTTCCTTAAATAGATCCAGCTTCATATTCACTGTTTCACCTCTTCCAATGGCATATATATATCCGTCACCAAGTCTTCAGGAGCCGTACTCTCCGGATCATTTAGATAAATTTCAAAACAGGGTCTATCTGCTGGACTGCGATCACTGCTGGACAACCATTCACCGAAGAACTTGGCATAGGTAACGGCCAGGGTATCGTAGGGGCCAAAGTGAGTAGTTACGGCATACTCCCCACCGTCAACCATCTTTACTCCAACACCCGCCTCCTTCCGGCCCTCTTCCTTTAACTCAATACCATCCTCTAATGTAACGCAGGCATCGTAGCGGATCTCCTGTGCAGGTGTTACTTCCGGATCATCATGGCTTAAGCCAAGTATTTTCGCCTGCCCTCCCAAGACTCCCTGTGGACCTAAGAAACAAAAAAGCTTCTCCCAGGCTTTTCCACACTCGGCATAAGGCCCGACATGGCGGACGTAGGCTACTTTTACCTCTGGCATTTCCTTAATCACAACTTTCATACTCATCTCCTTAGAGTGGAAAAACTCCACTTCCTTCAATCGCTCTGTCTCCGAATAGCGGATTGCTATCGGAGACAACAGGGGAAACGGAGCACGTTGATTGGCACGAAATACAGCAGGTGATAGCCCGCAAAGGCTCTTAAAAGCCCGCGAAAAAGCAACATCGCTTGCATAACCGGCATCATGGGCAATGCGAATAATAGACTGATCACCCAATCGTAACCGCCAGGCAGCCCTTTCCATACGCAGCCTTCGGATATGTTGTTGCAATGACTCCCCGGTCATCCCCTTGAACAGGCGATGAAAATGATAGGGAGAAAAGCATGCGACCTCGGCTAGTGTATTCAGCTGTAGAGGCTCATCCAGGTTTTCCTGAATATAGTTAAGGACCTTTAACATTTTTTGCTTATAAAAGTGTGCTGTTTTCTGCTTCATCAATGTGCTCCGTTGGGAGATATGTTGCAGCTTTATGTTTGTAAGTACCTGATCATTTTTGCGCTTTTTGTCATAGCGCTTAAATGAGTGCTACCAAGTCACAACAGCGATAACATGAAACACGCAGAAGACGGTGATCAGTTTTATGTGATCAAATAAAGACGGTATCTGAATAAATATACAACTGCACAAACAAAAAAGGAGAACAGATTCTCACCGTTCTCCTTTTCAGATTTTCTACTGCACATCAGCAAGGCAAATTATTGGAGCCTCGTGATAAAAGCTTGCGCTACGGGCCTGCTAAGCACACTTCATCAGCAGACCAGCAATAGCAGTCTTAAAGCTCAGGTCCAGCCTTAACCAGGGCTTCACCTTCCGCTGTATCAGTAAACTGATGGAAGTTAGAAATAAAGCGCTGAGCCAGATCACGGGCTTTTTCATCCCACTCACTAATATTGGCATAGGTGTTCTGAGGATTCAGAATAGTCGCATCAACACCTTCAATTGCCGTAGGCACAGCCAGATTGAAGTAAGGAACGTTATCAAACTCACCACGCTCGATAGAACCATCGAGGATAGCGTCGATAATCGCGCGAGTGGCTTTAATACTAATTCGCTTGCCAGTGCCATTCCAACCCGTGTTAACCAGGTAGGCTTCTGCGCCAGCTGCCTTCATACGCTTAGTCAGTACTTCTGCGTAGGTCGTTGGATGCAGACTTAGGAAAGCCGCTCCAAAGCAGGAAGAGAACGTTGGTGTGGGCTCGGTGATACCGCGCTCCGTTCCAGCCAGCTTAGCGGTGAAACCTGACAGGAAGTAATACTCTGTCTGCTCCGGTGTCAGCTTGGAAACAGGTGGCAGAACACCAAAGGCGTCAGCGGTCAGGAAGATAACCTTAGAGGCATGACCAGCTTTTGAGACGGGCTTAACAATGTTATCGATATGGTAGATCGGATAGGAAACGCGAGTGTTCTCGGTTTTAGACCCATCGTCGTAATCGATTTTACCATTTTCATCAACCGTGACGTTTTCCAGAAGCGCATCACGACGGATAGCATTGTAGATATCGGGCTCACTTTCCTTGCTCAGGTTGATGGTCTTGGCATAACAGCCGCCTTCAAAGTTAAAGACACCATTGTCATCCCAACCGTGCTCATCATCACCGATAAGCTCTCGCTTTGGATCCGTGGAGAGAGTTGTCTTACCGGTACCGGACAGACCAAAAAAGATTGCCACATCACCGTCTTCGCCTTTATTGGCGGAGCAATGCATTGAAGCGATATTACGCAATGGTAAAAAGTAGTTCATCATCGAGAACATACCTTTCTTCATCTCACCGCCATACCAGGTGCCGCCAATCAGCTGCATTTTTTCGGTCAGGTTAAAGGCAACAAAATTCTCAGAATTGAGGCCCTGCTTCTTCCAGTTAGGGTTGGTCGTCTTGGCACCGTTCATCACCACAAAGTCGGGCTCAAAAGTTGCGAGTTCTTCGTCACTGGGACGAATGAACATGTTCTTTACAAAGTGGGCCTGCCAGGCAACTTCTGTTAGAAAACGCACTTTGAGACGAGTGTTGTCATTGGCACCGCAGTACGCATCGACAACAAACAAACGCTTGCCGGACAGTTGTTCGGTGATTACGTCTTTAAGCTGATTCCAGGTTTCGGTAGAGATAGGCTTATTATCGTTTTTACCTTCGTCAGACCACCAAACGGTGTCACGAGTCGTGTCATCTTTAACGATATACTTATCTTTTGGGGAGCGGCCGGTAAAGATACCGGTGTCCACGGAAACCGCACCTGACTCAGTTACAACACCTTTCTCATAACCACTGACACTCAGCTTTGTTTCTTCTTCGAAAAGTAGTTCATAGGAGGGGTTATAAACGATCTCCTGAGAGTTTTGGATACCGTATTTTGAGAGGTCCAGGTCGGGCTTCACTGTTGACATTTCTTCCTCCGGAGAGACATGAGCTCTCACGTCGCATGGCTAACAAATATGGGGACACGGATATTTCCGCATTGATCCACGATCTTGTGGATTTGGTGTAATCTACTTTAAGAAAATGAATTCCTAGATCGCGCCCAATGTTTCCTGATCGCTTTCTGCGATTCTTTTAATAAAATTTTCTTTGAATAGATTCGATAATTTGTCAAATTTATTCAACGAATTTCAATTTTTAAAACACTTTTCAGTGCGGTTTTTTCCGTGGACGGGATAATAAGACATTACGCGCTCCACGTCTTGAAAATTTGCCGAAAATCTCCGATTTTCATTAAAGTTTCGACCACGTTAATACCCTGGAACAGGACAAAAGAGTCTAAAAATACTCCTGTCTCTGCCTGGCTGTTTTTAATCCTGGCTTTAAAGGATAGCTTCTTCAAAGGATAGCCTCTTCGGCCAAGTCAAAATCAGAAGTACATGATATCAACTGATTGGTAATGATATCCATTACCAATAGGTAAAACATAGATAAAAGAGGATCAGCATCCCTTCGCTGTTCTGACAATCACTTCTGCAAGCACCTGAGAAGCATCATAAACCGGCAAGCTTGTCTGCAATTCATCAGCCAGAACTGAAAGTTCTGTACAGGCAACTATCAAGCATTCTGCTCCCTGAGCCTGAAGGTTGTCAGCGGCGGCTTTGAAGCTACCGATAACCTCGGCGTCATGGGAGCCCGCTTTCACTCTGCGAATCAAAGCCATCAGCTTATCCTGTTCTCGGCTTTCTGGAAATACAGCCTCAACTTTTCGCTGAGCAAAGTATTCATGATAAAGCCCGATATTAAGAACAGCCGTTGATGCCAGCACCCCAGCTTTCCGTAACCGTTTATGTCCCTGAATAGCGCTGTCAACCGTCATCTCAATCATATTCACTACTGGGATATCAACGGCATCAACAACGTCCTGGTAATAGTGATGAGCGGTATTACAGGGAATAACTAAAAAGTCGGCACCGTATCGCTGAAGCCTTAGGCCCATATCAGCCATACAGGGGCCAGGATCTTCACCATTGCCGTCGATCAGCGCTTTAATTCGTGAGGGTATCTTGGAATTATTATCGACAATCATGCGAATATGATCCGCATCATCATTGACCGGAGTTTCTCTGATGACCCGGCTCATCAGGTCTACCGTTGCCTCCGGCCCCATCCCACCGATCACACCAACGACCTTTTCTTTCTGAGAATGACCTTGAACCATTTAGCTGATTACTCCAACAAGACGGGAATGCAACAGGGTAGGCCATTACAGCAATCATCGTCCAATGCCGATTAGTAAGCCGTTCATGCATATATCGAATGATCTTCCGATGAATCAGGGAGATCATTCGGCACTCACCGTGCACCAAGCCAGGGCAAGATCAGACTAACGCTCAGTCATTGCTAATTTAACGGCAAAACCTGCAAAAGCACCGGCAAAAGTTCGCTGCATAAATTGCATCACTCGTGCAGATGAGAGAACCCGACGCCTTACTGCATTTGCAGCAAGACCGTACCCCACAAACACAACAAATGTCATCAACATAAATGTAGCGCTAAGCAGGCTCATGCGCATTAATACATCGGGAGCCGTTGCCGGTACAAACTGGGGAAGAAAAGCCAAAAAGAAGACTGATAACTTGGGGTTCAGGATATTAATCAGAGCACCGCGCACAGTAATAGCCGCCAGTTGCCCCATCCCCCGATGGGCGGATACCTCTTGATTACTGTTCTGTTCTGAATCGCTGTTCTGCTCTGAACCATCAATCGCAAGTGCACCGGTTTCACGCCACATTCCCCACGCCAGATAAAGCAGATAAGCGATACCCAGAATTTTGACAACCTGAAAAGCAACGGCGCTGGTATGCAATAAAGCGGCAAGACCCAACAAAGTCGCCAGCAAATGCGGAACAATACCCAGCGTACAACCCAGTGCAGCGGCGATGCTAGCGCGTCCACCATGGAAAATGGCGTTGGAAAGTGTATAGATAACCCCCGTTCCTGGAAGTAACACTACCACTAATGCTGTCAGTAAAAACTCTACGGACAATGCGTTCAGAGCTTCAAACATAATTTAATTCATCCTTGTTTTTCAATTTAATCTGCGGTCAATGTTATCAGCGGTTGACCCTGTCAGGAGGCTAACACTATATCGTTGTCGATGTCAGCACTATCGTTTAACAGCATTGCATAGACTCCTTGTCTGTCCAATAGCATCTGATGATTGCCACGTTCAATAATCTTCCCTTTATCTAATACCAGAATAAGGTCGGAGTTTCTAATGGTGCTGAGTCGGTGAGCAATGGCAATTACCGTTTTTTCCTCAAATAAGCGCCCTATGGCTTTTTGAATAAGGTCTTCGGTTATAGAATCCACCGAGCTGGTTGCCTCATCAAGCATCATCACCTGCCCTCCCTGTGCAATAGCTCTAGCAAAGGAAATCAGCTGGGTCTGCCCTCCTGACAGATTGCCGCCGCTGTTTTTTAGCCGGAACTCATATTGACTGGGTAGATCCATAATAAAGTCGTGGGCGTAAACAAACTCTGCGGCATCTACGACGGCATCATCACTGATATCTTCGTTACCCAGTGAGATATTAAAATGAATATTCTCCTCAAACAGAAAGACATCCTGCTGCATCAGAGAAAACAATTTCAGTACAGATGCTTTGGGAATTTGAGACAGCTCGATGCCATTAAGTAAAATACTGCCCTCGTAGTCCGTGTAAACCTTATTGATGAGTCGCATGATCGTGGATTTTCCCGATCCTGTCGTTCCGACCAGGGCTAGCTGATCACCTTGTTTCAGGATAAAAGAGACATCATCCAAAACGTAGGGACTGTCTGCGTTATAACGAAACCTCACATTTCTGAATTCAAGGGTTTCAAACGTCTCTAATGGTTTTTCAACATCCTCGACAGCCAATAGTCTCTTGCCCTCTTCTTCCATTGGCTCCCTAAAGAGTTCTTCTATGTGTTCGAAGGCAGCAAACGAGCGCTGAATAGACGCAATCTGAGAACTGAAATCCCTCAACGGAACAAAGACTTTTTCCAGGGTATTAATAAAAGCAATAAGTACTCCCAGAGTCACAGCACCTGCCGCTACTTCCCCAGAACCATACCAAATAATCAGACCGATGGTGACGGAGGTAATACCGGTGATAATGGAGAACAGCGCGGCATCATATTTATTGGTTTTTAGCTGGGCTTTCATAAACTCAGAAGTGTAGCCCCGGTATTTGCTCTCTACCTCTTCTTCAGCACCGTACAGCTGTACAGTCTTAACGCCCAACAAGCATTCCTGCAAATATCCCGTTCCTTTGGCCAGCGAAGAGCGAGTGATCGCGTACATCGCTCGAAGTTTATTCCGTACCAACTGAGTGATGTATAACACCGGTGGAAACACCACCAATACCACCAATGCCAGCTGCCAGTTGATAAAGAACATGAAAATCAGGATAGCCAGTGTGTTAATGGTATCCTTAATCAGCCCCAGTACCCCCAACACAAAGGATTCACCAATCACTTCAAGATCACTGGTCAGGCGGGAAAGCGTCACACCTGTCGGTGTTTTATCAAAATAGCTCCTGGGCAAATTTACGATGCGCTTAAATAGCGCAGCACGAATATCAAAAACAGTACGATGGCCGGTTTTCTTCAGACAGAATGAGTACACCGCATCAGCCAGATAATTGACGATTAAAACAGCGATCATTGCAACAGCAATACTGATCAATCCATCAAATTGACCCGCAGTCAGGTAATCATCGATAACCACGATAATCAGCCAGGGGAAAAGCAGGTTAGCGGCCACCGATATCGGCATCATGGCAATACCGATGAGGGCTGTCTTTTTATAAGCCGACGCATACCGGTAGAAGTGTTTCAGGTATTGGATATCCAGTGATTTGATCATGCGGCGTTCTCGGATTCGTGCTGTTGCAATTCCCAGGTCTCCCGGTAGTACGTTGACGACTGCAGCAGCTCCTTGTGGGTGCCGGTGGCAATGATTTTCCCGTGCTCAAGCACCAGAATCTGGTCCATCATCTCCAGTGCACTGATACGGTGGGAAACAACTAATAAGCTCTGATCGGTTACCCGGTTAAACACCCCCTTGAGGATCTTCCTTTCGGTTTCATAATCAACAGCGGACAGGACGTTATCCATAATGATCAGGTCACAAGGGGTCAGTAGCGCCCGGGCAATACTGAGACGCTGCTTCTGCCCGCCAGAGAGCATGATTCCCCTTTCGCCCACAACGGTTTGCTCACCATCACCAAACCTGTCGATATCGTCACTCAGAGCACTTAATTTCAATACATGACGTATATCACCGGCACGACGGGCCGCACTGCTTTTGACTGCACCAAACTGCACGTTTTCGGTAATTGTGTCAGAAAACAGATAAGGCTCCTGAGTTATGGTTCTGATATAAGTCCGCCAGTCCTGGCGAGACAGTTGAGTAATATCTACACCACCCCAGAAGATATGACCCGGTTCAACGTCAAGATAATGATTCAGACAGTTAACTAATGTGCTTTTACCAGAACCAACACTTCCCAGAACCCCCAACTTTTGGCCGGCAGAAACGGTAAAACTGATGTTTTTCAGAACAGCTTGATTATCGTCACCCACCGGATAGCTATAACTGAGGTTTTTGACAACTAAATCTGCCCGCTTCAAAGACTTCTTTGTGGATTCGTCCAGATGAGCCAGATCTGCTTCAGGAATTTCAGCGCCTAATATCGCCTGGACACTATCTATGCTAACCATGCCCATTTGAAAGACTGTCACGATGCGTCCCAGGTGCATAAGCGGAAGCGCTAACAAAACCGAGTAGGAAAGAAATGCGGTAATTTCACCAATCGTCAGCTGTTGCTGTAACAGGTAATAACCTCCCAAACCAAGAATAAGTACTTTCATAAAATGGTTGGCATAATCCAGAATTGGCATAACAAAGGTCTGAATTCTGGTAATTTTCATAGTGCAGTCAAACAGACGCTCATTGACTTGCTCCACCTCTCTGGCGACCCAGGAATCCATTTGTTGATTCTTGATTAAATCAATACCCGACAGGTAGTTCATTAGCTGTTCAGACAGGTCTTGCAGGCGTTTCATTCGATCAGCATGCAAAGCCCGCAATCGCTTGAATCCTAGACGGAAAAACACGAATGAAACAATAATGGGGATAACTGAATAAAGAGTCAGGCCGGGAGATATGTCCCACATCCATATGGGTGTCAGTGAAAGCGAAAAGACGATATTAAACAACTGCAGAAAGCCGATACCATAAAATAACCGAATACCGTTTAAATCATTGTTAATTATAGATATTAACTTCCCGGACGGATACTTTTCATGAAACGATGAAGGCAGTCGATTGAGCTTGTAGAATAGATCATTCTTCAACTGGGCTTCGGTAATACGGCCTGGATTCAAGGCATACATTCGGGACAGAATGCGAATAAAGACCATAACCACTGAAAACAAGATCACTACCTGGACAGATTCAACCAGACGGCCCTGAGCTTCGACCGTTGTCTGATTGAGAAGATCAATAGCAATCTGAATGTAGCGGGGAATTTCAACCTGCAGCCAGTTAACGCTAAATATGCATACCACAGCGAATAGATAGGAATACTTGTTAAGCAGCAAATAATGTAAAACGAACTGTGATTTAGTCATCTGTCCCCTGCGTCTTATCACTGCAAAGTTGGTATTGGCTGATACAGGCTTCAATAATCAGTTGACGGGCATCTCCCTTTTCGTGCAACTGTTCCAGTAACCATCTTGGCAGCCGAATCGGCTGTGTTTTTATTCCGGGCTTGCGTCCACAACCAGGGCGCTTTCCACCGTGATCGCAGCAGCCTGTTTTCAGGCCAGGTGTTTTGGGAGACATGATGACCACTTAAATAGAAGTGAAAGTAGCTAAAGGTTTGTTAAAGACTATGATTCAATGCTGACAGATTCGTATCATCGGATTGAGAGCATTAATTTGATTAGTGTACAGTAATCAAGATAAATAACAAATGCCTAATACAGATTAATGGAAAGCAGAATCACAGAAGAGTATTCTTGTGCGACATAAAGAGTTTGGTAAAAATATGCAGACCTATCTAAAAATCACCTTAGCCGCCCTGACCACTCTATTGCTGGCAGGTTGCGACGGCGACACACAGAAGCTTTCAACTCAGGACCCGGACTTTGCTTATGAACTGGATACCTGGATCGAAAACTCCGAAATCTATGAGTTCACTCCCAAGGCAAGTCCAGATCAAGCCTGTATTATGCTAATGCTTGATGGTGGTAATGCCATGGCAATGGATTGTTTTCCCAAGGGAAACATAGGCAAAAAACAGTCTCTGCTAGATCCTGACTATATGTATGAACTGGACACCTGGGTCGAAAACTCCGAGCTTTATGAGTTCACTCCACGTTCCAACACAGCATACAGTTGCATCATGTACATGCTCGACAGTGGCAACGACATGGATCTCAAGTGCCGGCTTAAAACAGCTCATGTCATTGAAACACCAACAGAGCCTGAACCCGCTGAGTAATAGTCGCCTGATGGTAGAGATTGTGGTCGATGGAACCTGCTGAAATGTCCCCGTCCTCCAGTACTTATGAAGTGGCGATCATCGGTGCTGGATTCGTCGGAGTTGCAACAGCCCTCTGGCTACAGCGCCAAGGCCACCGGGTAACTTTGATTGATCAGGACCCCTTTGCAGAAGGAGCCTACTATGGCAATGCCTGCACCATAGCAACTTATGCCAATATTCCAGTGGCTACACCTCAGGTTATAAAACAAATCCCCAGCCTGTTGTTTAACCCTAAAAGCCCTCTGTCGATCCGATGGTCCTATCTTCCACAGTTGATGCCTTGGCTGGTCCGCTTTCTTTGTGCCAGCCCCCCCGGTAAAGTGGAATCTATCGCTCAGAAACTGGCAGTATTGCTATCCATGGTGAACCGTGGTTTTGAGCCCCTGTTTAAGGTTTCCAATGCCCATGAACTCCTTGAGTCCAACGGCACAATGTATCTTTACAGCAGCCAGAAGCGCATTAACAACGCTCGTCCTGAAATTGATCTCAGACGACAAAACGGTATATCAGTACAGGAGCTTAGCCAGAGTGAAATAGCTGATTTGGAGCCCGCTCTGAATCGGATTTATCACAGCGGATTACTGTTCAACGATGCATATCACATACGTAATCCATTAAAACTGCTCAACAAAATGGGCCAGGCAGTGGAACGTCAGGGAGGATTGATTGTTAAGAATAAAGCGATGACAATCAAGCGATTAACCCCGACGAAACTCAGTATTGTCACGGAAGGCAGCTCAATCAGCGCGGACAAAGTCGTTGTCGCAGCCGGAGCTTGGTCGCGCCCGTTTGCCGCCCAATTCAAAGACAGGGTGCCACTGGATACGGAGCAGGGGTATCACCTTATGTACACCGGAGCTCAGGATTTACTTAATCGTCCCGTTGGCTGGGCCGACGTTGGTTTTTACATGACACCAATGGATACCGCTTTACGAGCTGCCGGTACCGTGGAAATGGGAGGTGTAGATAATCCATCCAATCCAACAAGAATTAATCTGATTGCTGAGACAGTCAAAACGCTACTACCCCAGCTGAATGATCATAGCAGTGAATGGACGGGATTTCGGCCATCAATGCCCGACTCCATGCCGGTTATTGGCCCTTCAGCAAACGATAAAGATGTCTTTTATGCCTTCGGCCACGGACATATCGGCATGACTCTGTCAGGTATAACCGGAAAAATTATTGCAGACCTTATCAGCAACAACCCCCTTGACATTGACATCAGCCCCTTCCGTGTTAATCGCTTTAATTGACCAACCGCCTCTCCGTTGATGTTGCTCTATAATATAGATGCAGTGGATATCATTTCAGCAACAACTTCCGTTGACCAAGAACAGGGGGAAGATTGTGCAAAAACTGTTCAGTTGGCTATATCATCTTATTTTACCTTTACTTCTCTTTCTGCCGGGCGCGGTCTTAGCGGCAGACCCTTTAAGAGCCTGCTTTGTGACCTGGATTCCCTACACCCAACTAGAGGACGGAAAGCCTGAAGGAATTACAGTCGACTTACTGAAAGAGGCAGCCAAACGTGCCAAATTTGATTTAACCTTTAAGGGGTTACCCTGGAAGCGATGTCTCGCCATGGTTCAGCGGGGCGAGATGGACTTTGCTATGGACGCCGTGGACCGTCCCGGCTTTATTCACGGAAAGCATCCGAGTGCTCTTTATATTCTTGGTTTTTGGATACGAAAAAGCGAAGATTATGGCCAGTTTGAGTATATGGGCAAACTGCTGGACAAGCGGCTGGGACTTTTGCAGGGCTTTCAATATTCTGAAAAAATTCTGGATGCAGGCTTCCCTGTCATTGAATGGTTACCGAGCGAATCCGTAGCTGCCAAGATGGTGGCAATCAATCGCCTGGACCTGGCTTTTGCTGACGCAGTTGTAATGCAACAAGTCATCAACAAGTTTCAATTACCTCTGAAGCCGATGCTGCCAGTCTTCAGTATTCAGCCCCTATACCCCTCTTTCAATGTGAGTATGACAAAAAAACGAGACCGAATAGACCAGGCACTGGGAGAGATGCATGAAGACGGAACCGTTGATCAGATTTACACCCGACATACCGGTGTAAGTTTCTCTGAATTTGTCAAAATGGGATCTGAGAATATGTCACCATCGGAGCAGTGATGCCAGATGACCGTTATATTTACCGATATAGCCATTTCAGACGCCGCCAGCCATGATCGTATTCTTTCTAGAGCCATAGACAATATCGTACTAATATTCCATTCATGAAAAAATCTGAAAAGAAAATCAATAATCAACTTCTAAAAGCACTGACTGAAGCCTGCGAAGCGTCATTGGAACGCTTTGATGGGTTTGTCTGGTTGACACATTTCGTAAACTACTCACATTTTCCTGATAGCCTATCGGTTGTTTGCATCTTTGATACCAACCGGCAACTGGATAATCTGAGACATTCTGACAACGCAGGCAGCATGGCACAACTGATAAAACAGACACTGAGTGCTCAAGGAATAGAAATTAAAGATATTAACAAACATATTCGTTTTGACACCGAAGAAGCCTGCAAGAAGGAAAATGCTGGCAAATGGAATCTTCGATTCAATCAACGATCAGCATATCATTGATTTTAATCCGACCAAAAAAGCGATCCCCCTCTAATGGAACAGAGCAAAATATACGATCAACTCGCTACAGAGTTAATGAAAAAAATTGATCAGCTGGAAGACAACTCCCAATACTGGATAGGGCTGGCAGGTGTTCCAGGCAGCGGGAAGAGCACCATCGCAGCTGAATTAAAGCACAGACTGGAATCCCTGCTCACCATCATTCCGATGGATGGCTACCATTATTATCGACACGAGCTGGATCAAATGGATGATCCAAAGCTTGCCCATGCTCGTCGTGGAGCCCCTTTTACATTCAACGCCAAGCGCTTTGTAGCCGATTTAACAGAAGCTAAAAAACTCGGTACAGGGACCTTTCCTGATTTTGATCATAATGTTGGCGACCCGATCGAAGGAGCGATTACCCTCACCACCAAAACACCTCAGATCGTCCTGGTCGAAGGTAATTACCTGTTATTGGATGACTCTCCCTGGTGCCTACTCAAAGAGCAGGTATTTGACGAAACCTGGTTATTGTATGTGCCTCATGCTGAAAGTCATCGACGAGTCTACCAACGGCATCTGACAACGGGACTAACGGAAAATCAGGCTCGGTTTCGGGTTGAGCAGAACGACAGTCCAAATGCCGAACTGATCACCACCGCATCAACAAAAAATGCCAATAGAATCATTAAAATAGATTAGCCATCCGCAGCTGACATGATACATATTCTGACCGGCTTTTTTGAAGCTCAGACCTTAAACTATTCCTGGATTATAAAGTTTCTAACCAGTTCAACGACAAGCTCAGCCCGCTCCCTATGAGGAACGTGATAGGTGTCGTCCAGAATTTCACACCGGGATAAACCACTGGATAACTCTGCAATCATTTCAGGATGACACTTGGAGCCGTATTCATCATGAACACCATGGATAGCGAGTACAGGACAAGTAACAGCAGGCAAAACACCTTTCAACGACCATTGGGTAAACTTCGGGTGCAGCCAGCTTTCTGTCCACGCATCAAGAACCCACTTGGCCTTCTCTCCGTGATATTTTTCAAGCCGCTGGAGCTGCCCGCTGTCCTGAAACTGTTCTTTTGCTTCCGAGATACTTTGAAGAGTCTTACCTTCCGGGAACACTTGGGCAGATTCAGTAATCAGCGCTTCACACACATGAGCATAATCAGCTGCGCAATTAACAGCCATTCCACCACCAACGCTATGACCAAAAGCGACAAAACGATCAAAACCTAACTGTTCACGAACAACCGGAAAATATGACCGGGCTTCATCGGCAATAAAATCCAGCTCCAACCTACCTGGCCGGGGATCAGATCTCCCAAACCCCAGCCTGTCATAAGCAATCACGACCCTCCCGGTACCAGCGCTCAGCAAGGCAGGAAAATCACGCCATAAATCAACACAACCCAACGAATCGTGAAACATGACGATAGGACTTACCCCATCCATATTAATACTGTCATCAACAGAGCCCCAGACCCGAGCAAAGATTCGTCCCTGTCGATGTTCCACCCACAGATCTCTGGGGTTAGTTAAGCTTGTCGATTGATTATTCATTGCCCTACTCTTCTAACAAATTGAATGACATAACGATAAGAATCAGTCGCCCATATAGTCTGATAAACGGTCAGTGCGACATTGGCAGCCAACCCGGAGACCGTTCGGCAAAAACAAGTCATCCACAACATAATCACCCCCAAAACATACGATACCGTATAGTCAATCATTTCAACCGCTATAAACACTTATGTCAACAGTGCAGAAACTGGACCTCATTCCGCTAAGACCGAATAGACTTGATGATAGATTCCCAAGGTAACCACAGGCTTCATGCATACCGATAATTCAAATTGACTGCTATCCTTTTTATTATTCAAGTCAGATTCCATGCGGATGATCATCATGCATAATTTTCGATGCGCTGTTTCGCTGGTCATTAATGTAGTGATTGCTACCTCTCTGATCACAGTTTCCCTTCACTCAAGATCAGACCCAGTGCTAACGATTAAGCACTATCAGGACCACTCCAGATATAAGTTTGGACTCGCGGTTTTAGGCTTAGTGTTGAACAGGTCAGGAGTTGCCTACCAACTAACAGCTCCAGATTCCGGCATAAATGAAGGTCGCGGAGAACGGCTTGTTATCCTGGGTAATCTTGATTTGGAATTCATGTCGACGACCCCTGAGCGGGAGAAGTATATGATCGCGGTAAAAATTCCCATTTATAGTGGTCTGCTGGGAGCCCGGCTTTTATTAGTCAATAAATCGGATAAGAAGGCTTTTTCTCATGTCCGAAACATAGAAGAACTTCGGAGTTTTGTCGGTGGTCACGGCCTCCACTGGGGAGATCTTCCCGTATATGCCGCCAACCACTTACCCGTTCAAACATCAGCGACATATGACACCTTGTTTAAAATGCTGAAGGGGCGCAGATTCAATTATTTTCACCGGGGAATCAGCGAAATATGGGGAGAGCTATCCCAGCACGAAGCTGACCTGACAATCGCTGACAACGTATTTTTATTTTACCCGCACCCGGTATATTTCTTTGTTACCAAATCTAAACCAGAGCTGGCAAAGCAGATTGAAAAGGGCTTCAAGATAGCGCTTACAGACGGCTCCTACAAACAGTTATTCGACTCAGAATACAAGGACTTAATACAAAAAGCACAGCTTGGTTCCCGTAAACTCATTGTTCTAAAAAACCCCGTAAACCCACCCTGCACGCCACCAATAGACACCCACTGGTGGGCTCCTGAGAAATTCAAAGTTCAGCTGTCACAAACCAGTCGTGATACGAACTGTAGTCGCCCAGACACTGAGACCAACACTTCTTCCGATCAACAATAAGCCCAGGTTACGACTGATACAGAGCTATTCCCACCCTACCCTGGATCTTGAGAAGAAATTACTCCAATATCAACCCTTTGAAAAGCGAGGTATCAGGCATTACCTTCTACAGGCCAGAGCCGAAACGAAAATGCTGTAAACCAGAACACGGAGATTTTTGGTGAAAGATAAACTATTGATATTTCTACTTGGCTTACCCTTCGCATCGCTAAGCATTTTTCTTCTATTTGGCATAATCAACGACATTCCACGAATCGCTCAGATCAACTGGTCTAATTTAGGCCCAAAAACAATAGCAGTGGTTCTATTTGGCTTCGTAGGATTTGGACTAATGATTGGAAGCTATTGGCTAAGAACTGACCAAAGCTCTAAAAACTGTCCAGTTGATGAACCTTGGCTTGCTCAAAAAGAGTGGCGTGATAATCTAATTTACTCAGACGAATATGATCAATGTGCTCGCCAATGGGTAATGTGTTTTATAGTAACTCTTATTTCAGTATCTATTTCTTTTAGTATTCCAAAAGCATTTCATTCTGAAAAATATTTTGTATTGGCAATCTTTTTTTCAATTATTATTTTTGGATTTATATATATATTTAGCAGTATTAAAAAAACAATAAAATATCGAAAGTATGGAAAATCACCATTACGGCTAGATCCTTTCCCGGGTTCCATCGGAGGAGATGTTGGGGGTTCAGTCGATATTACGTTGCCTTACTCAAAAAACCATAATTTCGAAATAAAGCTTCAGTCAATCTACGAATATACAGATAGAAGAGGTAATGAAAACGACACAGTAAAAAACACAATATGGAGTGACCAGGGGCATGGAAGCACAGAGCCAGGACCCGCTGGAACTCGCATTAAGTTCCGATTTAAAGTTCCCTCAGGATTACCTGATTCTGAGTCAAAAAGCGGCGACCACCATCGATGGATACTTGAAATAAAATCTATTCATGACAATATGGATTTTATACGGATTTACGATATACCAGTATATGCTACAGGAAAAGAATCACAAGAAATATCCGATGCTGTCCTGCATAAACAAAAGGAATCACAACTCCAAGACTTAATGTCATTTATAAAAATAAAGAAAACCAAAAACAGCACAAATATTTTATATTCAAATAAACGAATGAAAACAATATCAATAATTTTCATTTCAATATCTATTTTATTGTGTGTCCTCAGCATTTTTCCAATATTCTTAGTACCTGCAATTTTGTTCGGAGCTATCGGCATATACCTGTTCAACAGAAAACTATCAGTCTCTCTACAACATCACATCATAAAAAAAAGAAGAAAAATATTTAACCTCGTACTAAATGATACTGAAATAAAAAAGAAAGATATTAGCCATGTCTTGATTGAAAAAACATCCTCTATCCAGTACAGAGAAACAGCGATTATTTACTATTCTTTAAAATGTACAACCATTGACAATAATATCATCACTATAGGCGAAAGCTTTACCAGCTATAGTCAAGCCTCGAAAATATGGAACTTTATAGCGGAACAATCCGATTTATCGGATATTGAATTACGGCATAATGTAACAGAGGATAGCGAGACCAGCCATTAAGCAAAGGAATCTATGAATAATTCCCTTCGGCCTCTGACTGTTCTATAGCCCACAGAGAACACAATGGACTTATTCGTAGGTTCCCTAATGGGAACAATTAGTGATTGAGTTGGAGAACGCCCACTCTGGTCATAGGCCAGAGAAGTTTCAGACTATTAACCCGGCGTACAAATAGACGAATTATGGTACACTGCCGGGTATGAATAAAACTGATGCCCGCAAGCTATCTTCTGAAATACAACAACACAATCGAGACTTGGCTATTCGGCTCTTTGGACAGGGCCAGACGCGAAAGCAAATAGCTGAAATTGT
>NZ_MIEQ01000037.1 GCF_001968815.1 Motiliproteus sp. MSK22-1
ACCTTGGTTGTTAACCGCTGAGATCATATTCGTTGAGAACCGTTTGGCATTGATTTCAACTACCGGCGTTTGCCCCTTTGGTGCGTAACCCCGACTGTGCTGGCAGTCGTTACGTATTCCCGTTTCATCGCCCCAGTAGATCTCCGCTCCTTCCTCAAAAGCTCGCCTTTTGATCTGCGGGTAGGTGTTGTCCAACCACTCTTTGACGGCCTTCGGTTTACGCTCATAAGCCCTTTTCGCCGGCTTTTGAGGGGTGTATCCCCAGCGTTTCAAATAGTCGCCGACTGTTCGAATCGCAATGTGAACACTCCACATCTGCTTAACTACAGCTTGAATCGCTTTTCGATTCCAGAGCGCAAAGGGTAGCTTCATCTGGTCTGGATTTTTGTTGCAAATCAGCTTCTTTAAGACGGACTCTTGAGCTTCTGTTAGCAGTCTTTGTTCTGCTGACCTTCTGCCACGCTTGCCTAGCTTGATTGCTTGATCACCGCCTTGTTTCCATGCACAAATCCAGCGGCAAACAACCGCATAGTGAACACCTACAATTTCAGCTATTTGCTTTCGCGTCTGGCCCTGTCTAAAGAGCCGAATAGCCAAGTCTCGATTGTGTTGTTGTATTTCAGAAGATAGTTTGCGGGCATCAGTTTTATTCATACCCGGCAGTGTATCATAATTCGTCTATTTGTACGCCGGGTTAATAGCATTCACAGAGGAGCTGGTTGATTGTTGTACAATCACTTTGCGTACAAGCAATAACTACTGCTAATCCTTAATCTAACTTCTACGATCAAATATCTATACCTAGTTGCATGGTACTATTGGCTTATATTTATTTTTCTCTCAGCCAAAATGGCATAGTCGTTGTGAGAGGCTAGCAAAATAGGCTGCAGGTTAAACATTCGATTGAATGACATGTTATGTTTGCGCTGAAGCATCGGAAAAATCGATCTATAGAACTCTTCGAGTGGATGCTGGCTATGTTTGTGAGAGATTGGTGTTGGCAGTAGGAATTTGTATTATTAACCTGGTAGATAAATACATTTACCGATAACACCTGAAAGTCCTATAAATACTGATGATCATCCCAACAGAAATATCCGCCGGGATAATAGCAGCTATGTGTGGTTACATTGTTAAAAGTGTTCTTAAATATCAACCTGGCGGACAAATAGGCGATTTAATTATAATGTCGGTTATGAAAAAAACTGATGCCAGCAAACTATCTACTGAAGTACAACAACGCAATTGTGATCTCACGGTTTGCCTGTTCCTGCAAGGGCAGACACGAAAGCAAATAGCAGAAATCGTCGGAGTTCACTATGCGGTTGCCTGCCGCTGGATTAAAGTTTGGAAACAAGGAGGTGAGGAAACTATAAAATTGGAGCAGTGTGGGCGCCGATTAGTAGAGCACGGCGACTACTTAAAGCGCTGGGGATACACACCTCAAAAGCCTGCGAAAAGAGCGTATGAACGTAAGCCCAAAGCAGTCAAAGAGTGGCTGAACAACACCTATCCAAAGCTAAAGCGCCGAGCTTCCGAGGAAGGTTCTGAGATCTATTGGGGCGATGAAACAGGGGGGCGCAACGACTGCCAACACAGACGTGGTTATGCACCAAAAGGGAAAACGGCAATCGTTGAAATTAATGACAAACGGTTCTCAATGAATGTTATCTCGGCGGTGAACAATCGAGGTGTCGTGCGTTTCATGATGTATAGGGAGAACATGACCGCGAAAGTGCTGCTGCGTTTTATGAAGCGGCTGATAAAAGATGCGGGGAAAAAAGTATTTCTCGTTTTGGACAACCTTCGAGTTCATCATGCCAAGCTGGCACGGCATGTAGAGAAAATAGAAGTTTTTTATTTACCCGCATACTCTCCGGACTTGAATCCAGATGAGTACTTGAACGCTGATTTAAAGGCAGAGATACGCGGTGCGGCACCGGCTAGAAATCAAGCTGACTTGGCGGGCAAGGTACAGAGCCATATGCGGATGCTGCAAAAGAGACCGGAGAGGGTTGCTAAGTACTTCAAGCACCCGTCTATCCATTGTGCTACGTTAATGTATTTGACCATCGGGTTGATAGTACCTAGATTGTATCAGAGCGTATGACTATATGAATGAATTTGAGAGAAATAAGGTTGCCTCGATAAATGGAGTTGATGTTTTTGTATCTTCGAAATTTCGTTCTAGCCAATCTAAGTCTATCAGCGAGGTTTTGAATACACAATTAAAAGGGTTCGTTAACGTAAAAGTGTGTGGGATGAAATATAATAAAATATATTTGGAACCTTACGTTTGTAGCAATCTAGAAAATTATGAATTTGTTCCAGGAACGTATAAGTATACATCTGATAATGAAAAAATGTTCATTTTGAAGAATAAAAATAGTTTAAGGATAACAGATAAAGCAATATATTTTGGACTTGATTCCATTTTTGGACTTTCAATTCATTATTTGTATTTTTTGTGCTTAACCCTGAGTGAAAAAACGTTAGTTCATGCTGCTGCTTTTAAAATTGGTGGAATGAATATTTTAATACCTGCATTTGGTGGTATTGGAAAGACATTTTTAGTTTCGAAATACTCTGAAAATAAAGATGTATCTATTTATGGTGATGATCTTGTTTTATTGGATAAGGATGTCAAAATTTATCCATATCATAGACCAATGTGTTTGTATAAGTATCACTATGATAAATATTTGAAGTCTAGGCTTCCTGATAAACTGTATTATTTTTATCCATCATTGCTTTGGCGGATAGTATTAAGAATAAGGATGGAGCTGTTAGATAAATTTGGGTGGAAAATTGGAAATGTTGAAAATATAACGCATTCAAAGGGATATATTACTACGAAGGTTAGAAGTATCCTTAGTAAAAATCAAATTCCAACCGAGGGAGCGGCTCTCGACAAAATTATCGTTATAAAGAGAAAGAAAATACCTAGTGTGATTATTAATAAAATTTTTAGGGAAGAAGAAAAAAAATGTTCAGCAAAATATGTTTCATCAATTGTTCATCATGAATGGGCTGACTACTATAGATCTATTTTGGCCTACAACGCATTTACTAATCGGAGTACGGCGTTACAGTTAAAGATAACAGAAGATTTGATAGAAAATGCTTTTTTAAATACAGAAGAAATTTATGAAATTAATATACCAATAGAAGCCACTGATCTTGAAATTGAACAAGCGTTAGAGAAAGTTCTGTGATATATAGTGGCTTAGTATCAGTTATCATTCCTGTCTTTAATGCGGAAAAATACCTTATTTATGCCCTTAATAGCATCTGTTGTCAAACATATAAGAATTTGGAAATAATTTGTATAAATGATGGATCTACAGACTCGACAGAAATTATTCTTAGGGACGCTTGTCGTCAAGATAAGCGAATTATTCTGATAAATAATGAGAATAATTGTGGAATTGTATATTCCTTGAATAAGGCTGTGAAGTCTGCAAGAGGTGAATTTATTGCAAGGATGGATGCAGACGATATTTCGCTCCCTGATAGAATTGAAAAACAGGTTCAGTACCTCATAGACAATGATTTGGAGTTTGTCGGCTCTCCAGTTACTTATATTACTGAATCAGGAGTAGCGTTTGGGAAAAGCTCTTACTATAACCGGAAAGAATTGATCGAATTTTTGTGCTACAAATCAACACTGGGCCACCCAACTTGGCTACTCTATAAATATGTATACGATCTTAATGATGGATATCGAGATTTAGCTCCTGCGGAAGATTACGATTTTTTGCTAAGAGCGGCTAATGCTGATATTCGTATTGGAATGATTGATATACCTTTGGTAAAGTTTCGAACCCAGTTGAAGAATGGGGGGACAGCCCTTATAAACGGTTTAGTTCAGAGAAAAATGTTCAACTACGCCAAGAAAATTTCTAAAAATGATAGAGGCTATTGTCGTAAGGAGGTTGAAAATTTGAGAAAAACAGGTAGTTTTAGTCATAAATGCTTCTATTATTCTCAAATATATTACTCCAGGTCAATGCGGAATAGGCATAGAAATAGTTACTTTACTGCTGCGTTGTATCTAATAACTTCGGTTGTCTTATCGCCCTATCAAGCTCAATTTGTATATAGAGCAGTTATCCTTAGGTGTAAAAAAACTCTGTCTAGGCTTTTGGAGCGAAAAAATATTACAGATTAAGTTTTTCTGTAATGAAATTATTTAAGAGTTTTTTGAAGTTTAAATTATAATTTTTGGATAGGTTTCGTTTTTGATGGCTTATTGTGATAAGAAATAGATGTGGTATGGGTAATTACTTGATTACTAATGAAGTTCCGCCAGTTTAGAAGCTTATATGGTATCGACGTCGTTCTCACTGCTGTACTACCCATTCGCTCCTGAATAATATTTGACTCTCGGAATATTCATGTAAAATAAGGGGGTAAGCTTATCTGAAACTGGCCATTTTCTGCTGTAATCGGACAAAAGCTATAGAATGACATGAAACCGAGATAAACTGAAGCTCTACATAAGGATGATTTGTTTAAATATCGATTTGATGATTTAGTTAATTTTGGTTATCAAACGGTTCCATAGTACATACAATCGATTGGAGGCTGCAGGACCGTGAGTTGGGCCAGCATGAAACTTCGCAATTAGTGCTTTGCCCATCAGCTTGACATGCTAGCGTCAAAGGATCGGAGAAACCGGTTGTGGATGGCTGCTGACGGTGACTATTGATGTTGGATTTAATCTGAAGGTGATCCAACCGTCTAGTCTTAAGTGAGTAGCAGCGGATACCAATGTTCAGAAAAAAACATACGCTTTCCAGTCGATAGCAAGTTATCTGGCAGGATACGTCGATATTTGATCGAAATTGCCTACAGGCATAACATTACCTTGAGGCAAATGTATGGTAAAGCCCGCTATCGATGGTTTCCCAAGATAGGATTTTATGGCAACTCCTGGCAGTACAAGCGAATGCGCAAATCGATAAAGATAATTAGGGGATACCTAGGGTGCATGTTGAGAGACCTGAAGTGCCAGTTGCAGAACTAGATATTGAACGGTTAGCTGACTCAATCTGACAGCTTGCTAGCGTAAAGACCAAAAGCAAGAGCATGTCTTTCGGCATCTACGAGCCGAATGATGGTTGTAGCTAGAAAGGGCAAACGCATAAACGATACGAGTTTGGCGCTAAAGTGAGTATTGCGACGATGACCAAAGAAGCCTGTATTGTTGGTCAGTGCAGTTATCCTAGAAATTCCTAAGATAGGCATATTCTGAATGATCAACAGCAGCAAGTCGATTTTTTAACCAATCAGAAACTTCAAGTCTGCTTGGTAGATCGTGTTTACAAGGGCTCTGGAAGTCACACAGAGGTGAATTATCATTGCTGATCAAAAAAGCAGGATCACTGAAAAAGAACGGTAGTTGCTCAATTGGGAGGCAGCATAGAGCTTATCATAGTCCTTCTTAAACCAGATGGTCGAATATGGAACAATTATTTGAAGGGAGTACTTGGTGATGAGTTTTATATTCTGTTATTTGTGTGCCGTTAATATCTGAGAAAACTGCTTCGGTGGTTGTTATTATTAAAACCAGTTTTTGGCTTATTTTGGTATGAAGTGGAAATCCGTTTGAAACGAAATGAAAAATTGCATATTCCGGCCGACTTTGATCACCCATTCTGGTCTTAGTTGATCAGCCGTACTGATTTTACTTGATCGGTCATTCTGGTTTTATTTGATCACTTTTTCTGGATTTCCAGAATCGGTGATCAAATACCGGAATCAATGATCAAGTATTTCCAGAATCCTATGTAACGCATTGATTAATAGACCTTCCCGGCTAACCTCTCGCATTTTGTCTGCGAGGAGTGTGGCCGGAGGGTTCCAAGAGGTTATCAATGCGTAAAATCAAAGACGTGCTGCGATTGCATTACGAGGCAGGCCTGAGCCGACGCGGCGTCGCTCAAGCGCTTAATATCAGTTACGGCAGTGCCGTTAATTACCTCAATCGCGCCCAACAGGCCGGATTAACTTGGCCGCTTGCCGTAGAC
>NZ_MIEQ01000038.1 GCF_001968815.1 Motiliproteus sp. MSK22-1
ACCCTGGAACGATCAGCCCTCCTGATCAAAAGCTGTTGTTGGGTTACGTTGCGCTAACCCAACTTACCCTTGGCTTTAGCTGAGTCCTAGTTTACAGAAAACCGACTACCCTAGAATAACAAACCCACCCAATCAAGGTGGGTTCCTCAATCGCTTACCTCTGATCTCCCAGAAGTTACAGTTGATCAAGCTGTTGCAACGTTGTGTCGACCCTAAGTTACTTCCAAGGCTTTTAACGCGATTGCTGGACTTCTCTGAGGAGTTTGAGGATTGGGTGGTTGCTAAGGTAAGCAAACTACAGGAGCGACCTCAGGCGGTCTCACTGCCCACTGGTCGTAAGCGGTAAATAAACCCCACCTGTTACCAGGGCTGCTCGCCAGCTAAGGTCATGATCTCTGAATTAAGGAGATCATAATGACTGCCAATGAACTGAAAGCCCTTCGAGAGACCTGGAAACAGCATCTTGATACGTGGAAGCAAAGTGGCCAGTCCCA
>NZ_MIEQ01000039.1 GCF_001968815.1 Motiliproteus sp. MSK22-1
ACCCTGGAACGATCAGCCCTCCTGATCAAAAGCTGTTGTTGGGTTACGTTGCGCTAACCCAACTTACCCTTGGCTTTAGCTGAGTCCTAGTTTACAGAAAACCGACTACCCTAGAATAACAAACCCACCCAATCAAGGTGGGTTCCTCAATCGCTTACCTTCCATCGCCAAGCGCCTAACAGAGAAAGCCTCGTCCTGACGGACGGGGCTTTTTTTATGGCTGCGATTTAAAATCCCCTGGATTGAGGAACCCACCTTTAACAGCAATGACCGTCCAGCTAAGGTCATGATCTTTGAATTAAGGAGATCATAATGACTTCCAGTGAACTGGAAATCCTGTGTAATACCTGGAAGCAGCACCTTGAAGCCTGGAAGCAAAGCGGTCAGTCTCAAGTCGATTACTGCCGTGTGCATGGACTGAAATCTCATCAGATGACCTACTGGAAAAATCGCTGTAGGTAGGCGATCAAGGAGCCCACCTTGGTCAGGCGGGATGTTGATTCCAGGGTAGAAGCTTTTCGATGGCCTCAGCTTATTTCACAGTAGGTTGGCTGGATACCCATAGGTTTCTCTCAGGCTGTGAAGACTGGCGCTAGTGCGTTTCGTCAGCGATAATTTACTCCATTTGTAGCAGGGGTGGCTGGCCCGGTAAGGTCATGATCTTTAATCAAAGGTGATCACCATGATGTCAACGAGTAACCAAAAACGCTCGCTCAGTTGGACAGGTGATTGATTCTTAGAGGATCCCTTTTTCTTGTAAAGCCTTAATAAACTTCGGTTTACCTTTAAGTTGATGAAGTTGAATCTGACTGGTTTCTGCTCCTTTATCCAGCAGTAGCTTAAACAGCGGTAGATGATTTTCGGAAAGGCTCAGATCTATGATTGTCTGACCATTTAGATTACGGTTATTAAGATTGGCACCACGTTGAACCAGTAGACGGATTCTGGGCCAATGATGCCCTATGTTTGTGGTGATTAGTTGAGATAGTGGTGTGTCGCCTTCACCGTTTTCAGCGTTAATCTGCGCTCCTGCATTCAGTAACTGTTGTGTCATTGAGGCGGATTTTTGAGAAGCATAATGGAGAGCAGTCATTCCGCCGGATGTTTGAGCGTTTACATCAGCGTCACGTTTAATTAACAATTTGAGTAGTGCCAGATTGTTTGATTGGCTTGCTGCGATGATAGCAGTTCTTCTTATACGGTCCTGGGCGTCAATGGAAGCACCCTTATTTAGAAATAATTCTACCGCTTCGAGTTTTCCGGCTCTGGCTGCTCGATGCAATGGTGTTTGCTTTAGCAGGTCGCTGGCTGCAATTGAAGCCCCCCTTTCTAACAGCAGATTAATCATTTCAATATTGCCGTTATCAGCGGCAATGTGGATGGGGTAGCCACCAAAGTCTGAGCGGGAGCGAGTATTTAGAGGTGCCTGGATGTCCAGAAGATACTGGACTACTTTGGCGTGATTGTTTTTAACTGCCCAGTGCAGAGCTGTTCTTCCCGTTGTTTTCGGTCTGCTATCTGTTGTTTCTACTAAATCCCGATCTGTCCCACAACGTTTAAGCGCATTAAGATTGCCTGATTGCGCCGCCTCTAAGAACTCCATTGCCTTGCATATCGAGTTGATTGTTATCGGTTCCAGAGATTGGGGGGCAATGATCCTCCGGGTTTTCGGAGCTTGCGTCGTCTCCGGATCAGGCTTGTTGTCAGGGACTGTTAGTTCTGCTGCTCTGGGTTCAGGTTGCAATTCTGCAACGGGAAGCTGATCCTTAATTTGCTGTGGCTGTGGCTGTGGCTGTGGCTGTGGCTGTGGCTGTGGCTGCGGTGTTGGAAGGTTGCTTTCAATATTTGTTTGGGATGTAGGGGTATCGGTCTGGCTGGGTTTTTCTTCCTGATCAAGCATGGCTTGAATACATTCACGTGTGAAGATGACCTCGCCATCTTTTTCACAGCTGTCGATGGCCAATGCATGGCCTGATAGAGTGCTAAGCAGTAGTGGGGCAAAAATCAGTCTCAGGAAGTTTCGTATCGAATGCATTTTAGAGGTGCGCCTGTGTCACGATTTCGTTTGCGCTATTTTTCGTTCAAGGCGCTCACGTATCAGTCGTAAGTGTATGCGGAGATTATACTGAGTATCGGCATAGGATTTGGGGACGACTACTCGCATCACATCTTTCTCAATTTCTATCAACTCCTCCAGGAGTTGTATAGCTTGCTGCCTGTTTTCTATTTCTTCAGCTTTGAAGTCCAAAGAGCGCAGTTGATCGTACCAGCGGTAAATTCTGGAGCGCACTCGCCAGCGATAGGTGGGGGGAAGAATTTTTGATAAAGGTATCATCAGTGTAACTAAAGGGACCAACATAACGATTAGCCGATCAACTAAATTCGCAGCCCAGAAGGGAAGGAAGCGCTGCAAGAAAGGAGGCCCTGAACGAATGAACCGCTCGGCATCTTCGTTGAGTGGATAGTCGACAAACTGGCGCGATGGAAATTCTCCTGTTTGCTCAAATAATCCTCCATTCCCATGACTTTTTGTCGCTGCCTGGAGTATTAATGCTGAGAGTGCAGGGTGAAAGTCGTCTCGTACGACCAATGTTGCTGTAGGCGCTAACAAAGTTACATCGGTAGCGGGAATATTCTGTTCTAAGTTTGCCACACCCATTGGTAAGGTGACACTGGATAAGTATCGGTGACGGCGTTTGTAGGCTTCTGCTCGCTGGAAGCTGAAAAGCTTGAATGAACTGTTGTCAATTAGCTGTCGGATTAGAGGAGATCTGGGGCTGGTTACCATCATTATAACGTCGACAGTGTTATTTGTTAGTGCTGTGGCTGCATCGTTACCACCAATGGGAAGCAGCTGAGCATTATCTTCATTGACACCATTTTCTTTAAGTAATTGCAAGGCTACCGGCCGGGTACCGCTGCCACCAGAACCAATTGCTATTCGCTTATTTTTTAGGTCTGAAAGAAGTGAAAGGTCCATGCCTTTTCGATGAAATATCCAAAGGGGTTCAAAATAGAGGCTTCCAAGGGACTGCAAATTGGGATGCTGGTCCGTTTGCAAGTTTTCGATGCTGGGGGCTTCTATACCTCCCTGAACAAAAGCTATATCTACCTGACCACTGGTTAACAGCTCCAGGTTTTCGACAGAACCGGCACTTTCGAGTACTTCCAATTCGATACCCTGCTTGGCCAGTTCCTGTCGATACTCCGTTCCGAAACGATAATAGGCATTTTGTATGTTTCCAGTAGCTATCCGGATGGTATCAGGTGGTGCAGGTTCAACGAATTGATAAGCTAGAATAAATCCGAAAAGGACTAATAAGAAACCACCACCATATAGCAGGAAGGATTCTTTCCGATAATGACGCTCTAATTCTTTGGACATTTACTTAGCCATTGCGATAACTAACAGTAATTATGTGCACTTTCTCTTAATAATCAACAGATAAAGGGAGTCATTAAGTATTGATACAAAAAAAACCGCAGCCCTCTCGGGTGCGGCTTTTTAAACTACCAGTTAAGTGTGTGCTTAGGGGAACAGGTGCTTAACGGCGTCACGCTCTTCTGAAAGCTCCTGCTCTGTAGCAGACATTTTCTCACGGCTGAAATCACTGATTTCAAGGCCCTGAACGATTTCGTACTGACCGTCTCTACAAGTGCAAGGGAATGAATAAATCAAACCTTCAGCGATGTCATAGCTGCCGTCACTTGGAATACCCATAGAGACCCAGTCTCCTTCAGCTGTTCCCAGAGCCCAGCTGCGCATGTGATCAACGGCTGCATTAGCAGCAGAAGCGGCACTGGATAGTCCACGTGCCTGGATTATTGCAGCACCACGCTGCTGAACGACAGGAATGAATTCCTCTTTGTACCAGCTGTCTTCAACCAGTTCAGTGGCTGCCTTTCCATCAATAGTCGCTGTGCTGATATCTGGATACTGAGTCGCGGAGTGGTTACCCCAGATGGTTACTTTTTTAACATCTGTGACGTGCTTGCCGGTCTTATTAGCCAGCTGAGCCGCTGCTCTGTTGTGGTCCAGGCGAGTCATTGCAGTGAACTGACCAGGGTTCAGGTCAGGGGCATTCTGTTGAGCGATAAGAGCATTGGTGTTAGCAGGGTTACCTACAACCAATACTTTGACGTCACGGCTGGCGTGATCGTTCAAAGCCTTACCCTGTACAGAGAAGATTGCTGCGTTAGCTTCCAGAAGGTCTTTACGCTCCATGCCAGGTCCACGTGGGCGAGCACCTACTAGCAGTGCATAGTCCGCATCTTTAAAGGCGACATTAGGATCGTCTGTCTGAACAACACCGTTCAACAATGGGAAGGCACAGTCTTCAAGTTCCATCGCGACGCCTTTGAGGGCGTCCAGTGCGGGAGTGATCTCCAGCAATTGCAGAATAACGGGCTGGTCATCGCCTAACATTTGGCCTGAAGCGATACGAATCAGTAGAGAGTAACTGATCTGACCCGCAGCGCCGGTGACTGCAACGCGAACTGGTTGTTTCATGGAGTAACCCCTTAATTTGGTGAATGAGAGAATCCGAAATTAAACTCGGGTTCTTAAAGAGTGGGCGGATTATAGCAGTATTAAGAGTTTTTTTGCCATGCACATAAAGGCGGATAAGACCAATGATCTACTAAAACGAAACTGTAATTAATTACCGCTGTTATTAGTGGATCAATTTGTAACCTTATAAATGGCAAATGTCATTTGTAGAGCGCTTCTGTTAGCAGCTAATTTTCCAGATCAAGCGCCAAACGAAATCCCCAGCTATTGCGACTTGAATTTGCCGGATGGCGATAGCGGCTGGCTGAGCGAATCAGCCGTGATATATCGTACCAGGAGCCTCCCCTCATAACGCGATAGTTACATTGTCCGACGTTCCAGCTTGAGCCATCATTGGGAGCATCTTCATAATTATCGTTGTAGCAATCCGATACCCACTCGTAGATGTTGCCGGTCATATCATAGAGGCCATAGGGGTTAGCTTTAAAGGAACCGACAGGAGCCGTTTGAATCCCATCAAATTGGCTGCCGCAATCATCACAGGCCGCATTATTAATGCCTTTGTCGTTTCCCCACCAGAATGCTGTTGAGCTACCCGCTCGGGCAGAGTACTCCCATTCGGCTTCTGTTGGGAGACGATAAGCAAGACCTGTTTGTCGGCGCACCCAATCGGCATAGGCGTTGGCATCGTTCCAGGATACGTTGATAACAGGTCTGTTTGCTCGTCCCCAACCTTCGTCGTCAGGTAGGGGACGACCGGTATTTATAGCAAACAAGTCATATTCGGCAAATGTGATCTCATGCTGTGATAGGGCAAATGGACGACGGATGGTTACTTGATGGATAGGTAATTCATTATCATCTCCCCGCCGGTTTCTGTCTCCCATCTTAAACTTGCCGCTGGGTATAACCACCATGTTAGGGCCAAAAATGTTTGGTAAAATTTCATCTTTAAATACCGAACCGTTGGTAAATGCTGAGCCTGGCTCTGTTTCTTCAGGTTTTGAAGTCGTCGGCTTTATTGCGCTGTCTGAGACGATAATGCTTTTGGGTCTGTTTCGTTCAGCGTTCTTGTTTTGGAGACGAACCTTATAACCTTCGACTTGCGCACCTATAGCAGAGATTAAAGCGGGATCAGTATTCAATATTCTGAGTTCTGCAAATTTTTGATTGAGGAGTGTTTTATTTTCCAAGCTGGGAGTCAGGGTCAGTATTTTCTGTACTTCGGCAAACTTAGCCAGAAGTTCTTCGTTTTGCTTATCAAGATAATAGCTTGCCAATAGATAGCCTGATATCAAACCCGCAGTAAAAATAAGGGCAGCAATTCCGAGACGGGCAAATGAGATATGGGGTAATGCCGAGCGAGCTGAGCTTTTACTGCCTTTCAGTTTATCTGAGATACCTTTGCCAGATTCTGCAGGGCTTTCTGACTCTGGGGACTGGACTGTCTTCGGCGGGAAAAGCTCCTGCATTAGCTTTGCTGCGGTGGCAGGCCTGTCACCGGGATTGTCTGAGAGAGCGGGTTTCAGAACGGACCATTGCTCAGCTGAAAGTTGCTTAGGTGGCTCCAGAGATTCAATATCCCGGCTATCTATGGGGTCTTCAGGGCTGAATGGAGGATGACCGGTGAATAGCTGGTAGGTCAGACAAGCAAATGAATAGATATCCGCACTGTTGGCCAATGGTACGTGATCGAAGGCTTCCGGAGCATGAAATTCGGTATTAAGTATACGCATTCCTTGTTGTTGTATCTGTTGAAGCAGTGGTTGTCGGAATGCAAAATTAACCAACTTAGCGCCTGTTTTAGGCGTTATGATTATATTCCAGGGAGTCAGGTCTCCATGGCTGATACGTTTGTTATGGGCGTAACCCAAGGCTTTGGCCACCTGGATAAGGATTATTCGGGCTTTTTCTGTACTTAAGTGCTGGTAGCCATCTTCCATCAGTATTTTGGCAAGGCTTCGAGTACTTATCGGTTCCATTGCTGTAAATAGCCATCCCTCCCTGCTCATAAAATAACCATAGGTTTTAGCGATATGGATATTATCCAATTGCTTGCAGAGCGTTACCTGAGTTTTGAAGGTTTCGAGAGCATTGCTTTTTAACAATAATGGATTGATGACTTCCAGAGCGACCTTATCCGGTTCTTTGTCTTTGGCTGCCGTGGAAAGATCCTGAGCGTGCCAAACCTGCCCAATAGGACTATTGCTTACTGGCTTTATAAGCTTGAACTGGTGGTGTTCCGGTCCCAGCACCATGCCTTTACGCAATGAGCTGAAATCCAAGGGGCGTGGGTCTGCCATCGATTCTCCTTATTACTTAATCCTGTAGCCCTGATCTCAGTCTGTTGTTAAAGCTGGGAACGATTTAACCAAATCATCTATTGCTTTCATCTGCTCCAAATAGGGTCTCAATTTATCCAATGGAAGGGCGCAGGGACCATCGCATTTGGCTTCACTCGGATTTGGATGGGCTTCCAGAAATAGCCCGGCAATTCCCTGAGATAATCCTGCTCGAGAAAGCTGTGCGACAAGAGCCCGCCGCCCGTCAGCAGAATCAGTTCTTCCCCCTGGCATCTGAAGAGCGTGTGTGGCGTCAAACATGACCGGATATTCCATGTTTTTCATGATTGAAAATCCCAGCATGTCGACCACTAAATTGTTATAACCAAAGCTGCTGCCCCGCTCACAGAGAATCAGTCGACTGTTTCCCGAATCTTCACATTTCTTTAGTATATGCATCATTTCTTGTGGGGCCAGAAACTGCGCCTTCTTAATATTGATTACCGCTCCGGTTTTTGCCATAGCCACCACCAAATCAGTCTGTCGTGACAGAAAAGCAGGCAACTGGATGATGTCTGCAACTTCTGCGGTCGGGGCAGCCTGACAGGGCTCATGCACATCGGTGATAACAGGGACTTTGAATTGTGTTTTGATTTCTTCTAAAAGTTTCAGGCCTTCTTCCAGGCCGGGTCCGCGAAACGAAGTGATGGATGATCGGTTAGCTTTATCAAAAGAAGCCTTGAATACATAAGGGATTTTAAGACTCTGGGTCACCTCAACGTATTGTTCGGCGATCGTCAGGGCCATGTCTCTGGATTCCAGAACATTCATCCCTCCAAATAGGACAAAGGGTAGTTCGTTGGATATTTCCAAATCAGAAACTTTAACAGTTTTTTGCATCTCGAAATCTCGTTCTTCCAAAGCTGGTATTCGTTTGGATAGGACGATCATTATATTAATCTAGAAAGAAAATTGCAGGAATAATGAGTTCTGATATTCAATGGATATGTTCGCGGGGGTCTTAGCTAATTATTTTCGGGAATCGTCCCGCAAACTTATTGATCCATTCCAATGCGGCTTCCTCCTTATCCAAATTCCTGCCTTCTTGTTGATAAATCCACTGTCGATAGCAGCTGATATAACAAACCTGCTCCAGCATTCTCATCTGATAAGCCTGGTTAGGATCAAGAAAAACCAAGCCAAGTTCATAACCATTATCCAGTGCTCGTCTCCAGATGACCTGGCTCTCGGCAAAGAAATCAGGATCTAGTTCAGGAAGAGATATCTGTAAGAATCGACCGACAGTTATTTTATCTTTCCAGCAGCAGCGTAACCCGCCATAGCTCAATGGCTCGTGAGTTTCAGAGACGAAAGCTTCAGCGCTCTCCAGGCAAATGGGGATTTGATAAGGGTGGGATATATATTGCTCCCGAGTAATCAACGTTCAATTCTCCCTTCCTTGAATCACCGATATATGGGTTATCGGCAGAACATGTTGACTTCTTTATAAACCTGAAGAGGTAAATTTCTCACAAGAATATGAATAGCAATGAATTCAATTCAATTATCAGAATCTTATTTTTATTTAAGTTTAGTCGGTAATTTAAATACAGCCGGTAAGTTTTTAATTTAGTCGAGGGTCATTTAATACAACTGACGGCTACGGTTATCAGTGGGATTTTTGGTAGCGTTGGTGAAGAATTGCGACTCGTTTTACATAGGTTTGGGTCTCGACATAAGGCGGTATACCTCCATACTTCTTTACAGCACCGGGTCCTGCGTTGTATGCCGCTGTAGCGAGTTGAATGTCGCCATTGTACAAGTTGAGCAATTTAGAAAGATATTTAGTACCTCCTTGTATGTTTTCTGCGCTGTTTAACGGGTTTTCAACCCCCAGCTCTTTTGCTGTAGCTGGCATTAGTTGCATTAACCCTTGTGCCCCTTGGCTGGACTTTGCAACAGGATTAAACGATGACTCGGCGTGAATTACTGCACGAATTAGCGCAGGATCTACAGTATATTTTTCTGCCATCTTGTTTATTTGAATGCGATAAGCTTTAAGGTTCAGCCGCGTTTTATACCAATCTATAGTTGAAGTCGGATTACAGGCAAAGCAATCAAATCTAAGAACCTGAAACTCTATCCCCTCATTGGGTTTAAAGTTTGTGTAGGTGAGTACCCCATCTGATTGACGATATTTGTAGATGGCTCCGTGGGTAGGCTTTTTTTGGGTGTATACAATTTTTGTATCATTTCCGCCAGGAAGATTAGTGTATTCGACAACACCGTCAGGGTGGATAATTTTACGTACAGGATCTCCCGCCTGCACAAATGTAGCCAGTAGAAAAGCTGAGACTGCAAAAAGAGTTAAAGTTATACGCATAACAGTCAAATAGTAGTCTTTTTACAGGATTTCGTCACTCCTTGATTGAAAGCGGATGTTGGTTTGATCTCCAATCGCACTGAAGGCCTGAGGCCGAAGGGCCTTGTTTGATAGGGGTTAACGACTAAGGGTTGGTTCGAGATGCCGTAAGAACTACTAATACTGAAAAGAAGCTACTAAATATTGAAAAAAGCAAATGAATGGTGGTGAGGGGTGGATTCGAACCACCGAAGCTTGCGCGTCAGATTTACAGTCTGATCCCTTTGGCCACTCGGGAACCTCACCAGAGGACATTGTCCTTGAACTGCCGGACGTCGAGAGGCGCGTATAGTAGATATTATTAGGGATGATGTAAAGTGGCTTTTCAAGATTAAGGTTTTTATATTGACCAGAGAAGCTTTCTAGAAAAGACTCCGGGTCATATCCCTGATCAGATCAATCAAAGGTGCCGGAAACACGCCAAGAATCAGCGTTATAAATGCAACGGCTAGCAACGCAAATTGACTAGCCTGAGTCGTTGGTAAGCTGTTTTGTTGAATCTGCCCTTGTGTGGGCTGTTCTTTAATCGCGGCTTGATCACTTTCTTTATAGGTCATTACCAAGATGACCCGGAGATAATAAAACAGTCCTATAGCGCTACCGAGAACTGCGACCAGTAGCAGTTTCCAGAGCGATTCTTCTACTGCTGCAACAAAAATATAGAATTTTCCGATAAAGCCGACGGTTAGAGGAATGCCTGCCAGCGATAGCATGGCAAGGGACATGATTGCTGCCAGTAGCGGGTGCCGCCAGAACAAACCTCGCAGATTCTCCAGTTTCGGTTGGTCGGTGGAGTCTTGTGACTCTGGAAACCGAATTAATACGGCAAATGCCGCCAGAGTTGAAAGTAGATAAGCCACCAGATAATAGCTGACGGATTCTATGGCGATACCCGCTCCTGCTGACTGACTGATTGCAAGTAGAGCTACGAGCAGGTATCCGAAGTGAGCAATCGATGAATAGGCCAGCAGACGTTTAAGACTTTCCTGGAACAGCGCCAGTAGATTACCGATCAGCATGGATGCGATTGCGACAGTAGCTATTGACCAAACCAGTGAGTTAGTAAGAAAAATCTCAGCAGTAAGGTAATAGCGTAATAACACTGCAAAGACAGCTCCTTTGGATATGGTCGCCAGAAATGCGGTAGCGGGTAGTGGTGCTCCTTGATAGACGTCGGGCGTCCAGAGGTGAAATGGGACCAGTGATAGTTTAAACGCGATACCGACAATGATCATCATTGCACCGGCTTTAACCAGGACCTGATGAGGCCCGGTAGTATTGATGACTGAGTACGTCACTGGCATAAAATCCATGGACCCCAGTTGAGAGTAAATAAGTGCCATACCAAACAACAATGTAGCTGATGCGGCAGCAGAGAGGATCAGGTATTTGATCGCAGACTCCAGTGATGCATGGTATTGGCTGAAAAATGGATAGCCCACCATTACGATTAACGGCAGTGTCAGCAATTCTAACCCCAGAAAGAGGGAGGCAAAGTGACTGCTGCAGACAAGTACCATGGCGCCTAAAATAGAGATCAAAAAAAGCAGATAAAACTCATCGCTAACCTGTGCGTAGCGGCTCCAATAATCATGGCAAAGGGGTACCAGCAGCATAGCCGTGACTAATATCAAACCCATAAAAAACAATCCGTAGCCATCGATTATCAATAGTGGGGTGGCTTGCTGGGGCAAGATATCGCTGACGATAAACAAACTGACAAAGGTTACAGCCAGGCCGCTAAGCGTAACCTGAAAGCTCAACGTCGAATTACGTTTGAAGGCAATAATCATCATGAGTGTAAGCAGTGCAATACTGATGATTATCAGTGGTAATAAACTGAAGAGGGTCGTGGTATTCATGGGAGCCTTCCTATGACTGCTTGTCCCCGGTCTGGTAATACCTGGTGTAAAGATGCTTCTTGCAGGGGGAAGGGGGCTGGTGGCAACTGTTCTAACGGTAGCAACTCATTAGGGGATTGTTGTGAAATAGAATGCAGCGCCCAGTGAGCCTTGTCTACTGTAGCTGACAGCGAAACAAATGCTTCCAGCTGAGAAAAGACTGGTGATAGCGTATCCAGTAATGGTTGGGGGTAAAGACCCATCCAGATTAAGCCAACAATCATAACACCCATTGCGGCCATTTCCCGTCGATCAAAATCTTTCAGGTTATTTAAGTCCAGAGTAATATCATCCGTATTCGGAGGCCCGTGAAATGCCTTTTGAATGATAATCAGTGAGTAGACAGCAGCGGCAACCAATCCGAGAGTTGCGATTAACGTCATAGGGATATTGACCTGGAAGCTGCCTATCAGCACCAGGAATTCGCCGACAAAATTACCCAGCCCGGGCATGCCCAGCGAAGCCATGGCGAAAAACAAGGTGATACAGCCGATCTTGGGAACAGAACTCCAGAATCCTCCCATTTTATCTAAGTCACGAGTATGAATGCGGTGCTGAATTGATCCTGCGATCATAAAAAGTGCAGCAGCGCTGAGCCCGTGAGTTAACATTTGCATGGCGGCTCCTTGCAGTGCCAGGGTGTTCCAGGCATAGACGCCAAGCAGTACAAATCCCATATGGCTGATACTGGTGTAGGCGATTAGCCGCTTCAGATCAGTCTGGGTAAAAGCCAGGATAGCGGCATAGAGAATTCCTATCACGCCGATGGCCATGGCGTAGGGAGCAAAATAGTCAAGGCTACCGGGGAATAAGGGGATCAAAAAACGGATCAGGCCATAGGCTCCGGTTTTGAGCAGTACTCCGGCCAGAATAATACTTCCGCCGGTCGGCGCCTGGGTATGTGCATCTGGTAGCCAGGTATGGAGGGGAAACGCCGGAAGCTTTACCACAAAGGCGATGAAGAACCCCAGCATCAGCCAGAACCCATACAGGGAATGATCGCCGCTACCTAGCAAATCGAAATAATTAAAGCTGTAGACTCCCATTTGTTGTTGATGCTGAAAAGCTAAGGCCAGAATAGAAATCAACATCAGTAAGCTGCTTGCCTGGGTAAAGATAAAGAATTTGATTGCAGCGTAGCGCCGGTTTTCATGTCCCCAGATACCGATCAGGAAATACATTGGAACCAGCATGATTTCCCAGAAGAAGAAGAAAAGGAACAGGTCCAAGGCCATAAACACCCCGAGCACTCCTGCCAGGCTCCAAAGCAGGTTGAAGTAAAAGAACCCGACTCTTTCGGTGATTTCGTTCCAGGATGCAGCGACGGCTACTAAGCCGAGCACGAGGGTGAGAATCACCAGTAATAAACTCAAGCCATCCAAAGCAAGTAAGAAACTGATACCAAAACGGGGAATCCAATCAATTTGCTGGAATGCAAGCCAGTTCATACGATGATCCGGGCCGTTAAGAATACCTGGATTGAGAGTGTTCGACTGAATTGGGCTAGATAGTGCCTCAGGCAAAAAAGGCAGAGTAATTAGCAGCAACATTCCCAGAGATCCTGTTGCGATCCAGCGGCATAACTGAGGATTCTTTTGACCGGTATACCAAGCCAGGGCTCCTGAAATTAAGAGTAGAAGGATCAGAGCACTCAACATAGTGACAGCTCCTTTATTGGAGGTAACCGTATGAATGGCTTCACAGAGAAAATCTTTCCGGGAAGAAAAAGCCGCTCACTGTGATGCGCAGCAAATACTGATGTTTGAACAAATGCTTTCATCAGTTCAGCACCCCTATACCCATCAACACCAGGATGCCTGCCACCATGATACTGGCATACCAGCGGACCTGGCCGGTTTGAGTTTCGGACAACAATCCGTGAAAGTAACTGCTGACTTTTTCAGTGCTGTGGCTTAATGCATCTGCAAAATCGTTTCGTAAGCTATGAGCTAAGCGAAGAAACGGGAACCGTAGTAGTCGATCGTATAGTCCATCAAATCCCCAGCCATCAAGCCAGAATAAGCGTATTTTCTCTGATCCAGGCCTGGATTTCAGTTGTTGCAACCTGTCAGGATCACGATGGAATAAATGATAGGCGAGATAGATTCCGAACAGAGGTAACAAAATATTCAGCGTTTCAATACCGGCGGGCGCATGGGGATCAGATTCGGGTAGGACTCGTTCCAGCGGCAGTGAAAAGAGTCCGCCAAATAAGGCTAAGGCTGTCAATGTCAGGAGAGATACCGACATCCTCATTTTTATCCTATCTGGCATATGCAGCGGTTGAGGTTCGGTTCGAACCGGTCCAAAGAACACAATGAAGATTAAGCGAAAACTATACAAAGCCGTAAGAAATGCGCCGACCAATCCCCCCAGCCAAAGTAAAGGTGCCTGATGCCATGCCTGGGCCAGAATCGGCTCCTTGCTGAAAAAGCCAGAAGTAAATGGAAGTGCTGCCAGACAGGCCGACCCAATCAGGAAACCGCAGAAAATAAACGGTAAGCGCTTATAGAGTCCGCCCATCTCATGGATGTCCTGCTTATGATGTAATGCGAGTATGACTGAGCCGGCAGACAGGAATAACAACGCTTTAAAGAACGCATGGGTGACCAGGTGAAATATACCGGCAGACCAAGCCCCTACGCCCAGAGCTAAAAACATGTAGCCAATCTGACTGATGGTTGAATAGGCCAGAATACGCTTGATATCGGTTTGAGTTAATGCACTAAAACCTGCCAATAGCAATGTCAGGGTACCCACTATCGCGACCAGCATCTGGATATCAGGAGCTAGCAGGAACAACTCGTGGGTACGGGCAATAAGGTAAACGCCTGCGGTTACCATTGTTGCGGCGTGGATCAGGGCACTGACTGGCGTGGGGCCGGCCATTGCATCCGGTAACCAGCTTTGAAGCGGCAGTTGAGCTGATTTACCCACAGCACCAGCCAACAGGAGTAAAGCGGCAAGAGAGGCGTAAATCGATCCAAGGGGCCATTGTCTGCTGGCTTCATTCATTGCTTCCTGGATATTGAGGGTTCCCAGTTCCCGAAAGATCAGGAATAGCCCAATGGCCATAGCGGTATCACCGACACGGGTGATAATAAAGGCTTTACGAGCAGCCTGACCATTGGCCGGGTCCTGATACCAGAAACCAATTAACAGATAGCTGCACAGTCCTACGCCTTCCCAGCCCATGTACAGCAGTAACAGATTATCGGCCAGCACCAGAATCAACATGGATGCAAGGAACAGATTCATACAGGCAAAAAAACGACTGTAATCTTTATCGGGGTACATATAGCCAGAAGCGTAGAGATGGATCAAAAAACCGATGCAGGTGACCACCAGAGCCATTACCAGCGAGAGCCCGTCAAGGTAGAGTGTCACAGCGGGTTGCAGACCAACAACATCAATCCATTGCCAAAGAGTTTGGCTGTATACACTGCCCTCGGGGGCGAGACTAAAACTGATTGCGCATGAAATGGTGATCAGCGCTGACAGCCCGACCGAGCCAACCCCGAAAAAGGCTACTCGATTTTTACTCAGTTTTCCCTGGGTAAGAATCAGGATAATACTGCTGAATAACGGTAATGCAGGTATTAGCCAGAGTAGTTTCAGCATGCTACCCCCTCATCCGGTTCAGGGTATCAATATCGACGGTTTTGGTACGGCGTTGCAGTTGTACAACCAGTGCCAGACCCACCGCGACTTCAGAGCCCGCTAAGGCCAGCACCAGCAAAAACATGACCTGTCCATCAGCTTCCTGCCAGACCGATCCTGCTACGACAAATGCCAGGGCGGCGGCATTTAGCATGATTTCCAGGCTCATCAACATAAAGACCAGGTTTCGACGAACGAGGATACCGAGTAGCCCGAGGCAAAACAGCATTGCTGCGAGCACCAATCCTGGATTAAGCAGTTCTTCGCTCATCACTGCCTCCTTGTTGTTGAGGGGGATAGTTGAGGGGGGTGTTGATTATTTTCTGCTGATGAGGTGCCAATCGGGTCAGGAGCTGAAAGAGCTATCCCCTGAGGGGATTCATTTTCTCCCCGATCCGGTTTTTCCAGGTAGGGGCGTGCCAGATGGTAAGCACCGACTAACCCTGCCAAAAGTAGCATTGAGGCTAATTCAACTGCTAACAAATAGGGACCAAAGAGGGTGATTCCTACCTCTTTGGGACTAACCCAGTGGGCCGTCAGAGCTGTATTGTTTTCCAGCGCAAAAAGTAACTCTAATAACAGGGTGCCACACAGTACCGTCGGAATTAACCAGACTGAATTAGGTAACCAGAGGCGTTCTCGCTCGATGGTTGTTCGGCCAAGATTCAGCATCATGATTACAAAAACAAACATCACCATTATTGCCCCGGCGTAAACAAGAATTTCCAGTGCTGCCGCAAAGGGGGCTCCCAGCAGAAAGAAAATGAGTGCTACGGCGAGCTGCGCGACAATCAAATAGAGCAGAGCATGGACAGCATGGGTTCGGGTGATTACCATTATTGTGCAGAACAAAGCGATAATAGCAGCGCTGTAAAAGAGGATCGTTATCATGGCAGAAGACCCTTAATATTCACTGGTTGCTCCTCGTTCTCTCCCGCCCCTTTTTCTTTAACGCCAACATCTTTACCGGCATTGCGGTAGAAATTGTAATTCGGATATTTTCCGGTGCCGCTGATCAGTAGATTTTCTTTCTCATAAATAAGGTTCGGGCGCTGATACTCACAGATCTCGAAATCCGGCGTAAGTTGGATGGCGTAAGTAGGGCAAGCTTCTTCACATAGGCCGCAAAAAATGCAGCGGGAAAAGTTAATACGAAAGAATTCGGCACGCCATCGACCATTCTCATCCTCTGTTTTTTGCAGGGCTATGCAATCCACCGGGCAGACCGCAGCACAAAGGTTACAGGCAACACAGCGCTCTTCCCCATCCGGGTCACGGGTCAGGACGATGCGGCCCCGATAGCGGGGAGCCAGATATGGCTGCTCATCAGGGTATTCCACGGTGTCTATTTTGGTGGTGGTGTGTTTCAACACCTCCCAAAGTGTCCGTAGCTGGCTCAACATAGGTTGTACCCCCTGTGTCTCAAATGATGCTTATGAATTGGCATCCTTGTTTACCTGGCTTGGATCCGTTCTTGTCTCCGACATTTTCCAGGTCTGCTCTCATCACAATTTATTCGTATAGCAGTATTCCAAAACTGATTTTTCAAACTTTCCCGAGCTTCGCTTAGCCTAAGGCGAGCCCGATAGCCCCGGTCAGGACCAGATTTATCAATGCCAGTGGCAACATGTATTTCCAGCCGAAGGCCATCAATTGGTCAAAGCGAGGGCGCGGCAGCGCTGCTCGTAACAGAATAATGAACAATATGACCAGAAGTGTTTTCAGACAGAACCAGATAAAGGGTGGTAATACCGGACCCAGCCAACCACCGAGAAACAGCACCACTGTTAATGCAGAAATCAGAATGACCCCCAGATACTCTCCCACAAAAAACAGCCCGAATTTCATGCCAGAATATTCGGTATGAAATCCCGCAATGATTTCATGCTCTGCTTCTGGCAGGTCAAAAGGTAAACGATGACTTTCAGCGATTCCTGCCACCATAAAAATACAGAAACCGACAAACTGTGGAATGATGTACCAGACATCCCGCTGGGCTTCGACGATTTCCCGCAGGTTAAAGGAGCCACTTAACATTACGACGCCCATCAACGACAATCCCATGAATACGTCATAGCTGATCATCTGGGCAGCCGAACGCATTCCTCCTAATAAGGCGTATTTATTGTTGGAGGACCAACCCGCGAGAATTGTGCTGTATCCCGCCAAAGCACTCATGGCCAAAAAGAATAAAATGCCAATGTTCAGATCGATAATCCCCAGAGATGGACTGAAGGGGACGACGGCAAAGGCCATCAACATGGTGATAACTACCACGCAAGGGGCGAAGAAAAATACGGCTTTTTCAGCAAAGGGGGGAATCCAGTCTTCTTTAAAGAAGATCTTAATCATATCTGCAGCGGTTTGCAGAATACCAAATGGTCCCACCCGATTAGGCCCCAGGCGGTCTTGCCAAATACCCAGCAACCTTCGCTCACCCCAAATTAGCATGGCTGCCAACACCATCAGCGTTAAAATGGTGAAAATAATGCCAAATAAGGTCAGGATGACATCAAACATCGGTTCCTCTCCTGTCGCTGGCTATCACTGGGTTTGGACCAAGAGATCGAACGCTGACCCAGATACTTGCTCCATCACTGAAAAGTCCCTGTAAAGCTGGATGACTGTCATCAATCAAGGCCGTCCGCTTTGCTTGATCCCTGCAAATAGAGACGGGTAGCTGTATGTGGCTACCGTCAATATTAATTTGCACCAGATCGCCGGGCTCAATATTGTGCGTTCTGGCATCCTCCGGGTGAAGAGATACAACCGGAGGGAGGCTCCTCTCGATGACGGCATCAGCTTTCATGCTGAGCTCGTCACTACCAAAAATTTTTGCCATGGCTATCAGTTGTAGGCTGTCTGCTTTACCTCGGGTTTTTTTAGGGGGGCTGTTCCAGTCTTCGTGGTATTCGGTATGGGTATGAAGTGCGAGTTTTATACCGGTTGAGGATGATTTGGCAGCGGACTTTTCGCTGGCTGAGGCAGTGATTTCCTGCTGAAACTTATGATTTGATTGATTGGAATTCCAGCCAGGAAACCAGCTAAAAGGCATTAAACCGCTGCCGGGAGCTTGATCGTCTCTGGTCTTGGCCATTTGTGTGGCTGACGCCATGACCATCGATGGTACCCCTTCCATGGTATAGGCTAAGGCTGATGCAGAATCCTTCGGTTGCTTAGGTTCATGCACACTGATCTGTGCGCGCATAGCCGTGCGGCCGCTGGCTCTGTGAGTCATTCGGGCCATTTTCATGCCTGCAAAGCGCATATTTTCATCAGCGAGAACGATTTTCAAATTTGCCAGCATGGGTTCGGTTTCGATGCAGCTTCGTAACATCTTCTCAGGGCTATCAAGCTCCGCCAGAGGAGAGTCAGCAGATTTATCCGCCTGTTGAAGCCATTGCCACCCCATCCTCAATTTGTCAGGAACCGGGTAAACAGGGAACAGTGACTGACCGCGTCCTTCGTTATTAACGATTATCCCCTGGGTCTCAGCAAATGTTGTTGAAGGTAATACCAGATCAGCCCGGGAGAGGGTCTTGCTGGGTAAATAATCAATGAGGACGCGGTAGTCCAGATGATTAAAGAAGGCATTAACAGAGGGCTCAGAGGCGCGTTGATAAAGATCATTCTCCAGAATAATGACGCCAATCTGAGTCGATGGATGCTTGGCTCTGTTTGTATTTTCAGTGGAGTTGATCGTCTGATTATTTGTTGGGTCACTGTCTTGATGATCGATAGCTGCGATACTGAAGGCATCATCCAGACAGTTTTCATGACCTCGATGATTGAGCAGGGCAAGTCCCAGACTGTTGCATTCGCTGAATACCAGATTGACCCAAGGTGTGACCTGTTCCTTAACTTTACTGAGAGCAAAGAGAATTTGTTCAACAGCCTCTATCAGTTCCGGGCATTTTGACCCTGAACCGGAAATGACCAATGGATGTTTTGCCTGGACCAGCGCGGTGGCGATCTGTTCGGCCAGGCCGGATTGTTCTTTGGTTAATCCGGTTACTCTGGGGGCTTCATCGCAAATAGCCTGGGCCACTGCAAAACCCAGCCTGGCCTGTTCCAGTGGATAACTTCGATAGGTGGCCTTCGCAAGAGTATCCAGTTTGGTGGAACCACTACAGCTTAAATACAACGGATAGAGGTTATTCTGACCGGCGATCTGTACGGCTTGATCCTGCCACGGGGGGATTCCTATGGCTGCCGCCTTTGCCCGGCCTGCGCTTCGTATTGCCTGACGGACGCTCAATGCCAGTCGAGGTGCGGATTGAGTGATATCTTCGCCGAGAATAAATATCGCGTCGGCTTGTTCCACCTGAGCCATGGAAATGACGTCTCCGTGACCGCTACGCAAGAGTTTCAGCATTAACTGATTGAGGTCTTCTTCTTGTCGGTTCAGTCCAGAGAAGAAGTGATCGCTACCGACCATATGCATTAATGCCAGATTAGACTCCAGCGTTGCCCGGGGCGAACCAATACCGATCCATTTAATTCGCTCATCTGCCAGCAGTGTGCCGAGCTGGCCTATTCCTTCTGCCGGGGTAATTTCCCTCCAGGGTGGAAGGCTCTCCGTTTCTAAGGGTTGACTGCGGGTGTCCCTTATCATTGGGGCTCGGGGGCGATCAGTGTGGTTGACAAAATCGTAGCCAAATCGGCCTCGATCACAGAGAAAATAGCCATTCACCTCTGAGTTGTAACGGTTCTGAATTCGTTTTAGAACACCATAGCGCTCACCGGGGCTGATGTTGCAGCCGAGGCTGCAATGTACGCAAACTGATGGAGCACATTGTAGATCCCATTTACGGCTGTAATGTTTACTCAGGGGTTTATCGGTAAACACCCCTGTGGGGCAGACTTCGACCAGATTACCGCTGAACTCGCTTTCCAGAGTCCCGTCTTCAAAGCGGCCGAAGTAGGTTTTGTTGCGTGAAGCCATCGCATGCAGATCTTCCCCTCCTGCATAATCCCGGTAATAGCGTATACAGCGATAGCAGGTGATGCAGCGATTCATTTCATGATTAATAAAAGGACCCAGTTGCTGGTTGCTGAAGGTACGTTTTAAACCTTCATAGCGACGGCTGTGATGACCACTCATGACAGTCATGTCTTGCAGGTGACACTCCCCGCCTTCTTCACAGACAGGGCAATCATGGGGGTGGTTAGTCATCAGTGCCTCAATGACACCGGCTCTGAAATTAACGGCATTATCTGCGTTGATTGAAAGCAACTGGCCATCGGTAACGGGTGTCATGCAACCCATCACCAGACGCCCCCGTTGATCGTTTTCATCCTGATACTGAATTAATGCACATTGACGACAGGCCCCGACCGAACCCAGGGCTGGGTGCCAGCAAAAGTAAGGCAGATTCAGACCCAGGCCCAGGCAAGCCTGAAGCAGGTTTTGTCCCTCTCCAACTTCGTAGCTTTTGCCATCAATGGTGATTGTTGCCATCACTCGTTCTCGCTTTGGTAGAGCTTTTGTTTTCGATCAGTTACAGCCTGTAATCAGTGTTAATCCAGTATTCTTTTTTGGGCCTCATCAGTGCCAGGGGCACTGACCTTCATGAATATGACGTTCAAAATCTTCGCGGAAATACCTCAACGCACTCTGAATCGGTTCAGCAGCTCCTGGGGCCAGGGCACAGAAGGTATTTCCGGGTCCCATAAACGTGCATTGCCAGGCCAGTGTTTCCAGATCTTCCATCGTCCCTTTGCCCTGTTCTATTTTGTCCAGCAGTTGTTCCGCCCAGGGAAGACCATCACGGCAGGGTGTACACCAGCCACAGGATTCCTGAGCAAAAAAGTGGGTGAGATTTTTAACCATGGCAACGGGGCAGGTTTTGTTGTCGAGAATGATCAACGACCCTGTACCCATGCGGCTGCCCGCCTTACCGATAACATCGTAGTCAAACGCCAGATCCAGATGTTCGGGTAACAGGAAATCGGTGGATGCGCCGCCGGGCAGGAATCCTCGCATCTGATAACCTTCTTCCATGCCGCCAGCACAGTCTTCAAATATCTCACGGATGGGTGTTCCCATAGGAAGCTCCCACAAGCCTGTCCGTTTGACGTTTCCGGTAGCGCCAAATATCTTGGTGCCGCTGTCCTCACCACGTCCCAGACCTTTAAACCAGTCGGCGCCTTTATCAATGATATGGCTGATGTTGCAGAGTGTTTCACAGTTATTGACGACGGTAGGCTGGCCGAACAGGCCGCTGACCTGAGGGAAGGGAGGTTTGGCTCTTGGATTGGCTCGTTTGCCTTCGAGAGAGTTGATCAGGGCTGTTTCTTCTCCACAGATATAGCGTCCGGCGCTGGTATGCAGGTAAAGTTCCAGTCCAAATTCAGATCCCAGTACATTGCTGCCCAGATAGCCTGAGTCATAGGCCTCATGGAGGGCTTTTTCAATATTTCTGGCAGCTGTGCTGTACTCTGCCCGCAGGAATATAAAGGCTATTTTAGCGCCCAGAGCGTAGGCAGTGACTGCCATACCTTCTATTAGCTGGTGAGGGTTTCCTTCCATTAATAGCCGGTCTTTAAAGGTACCAGGTTCCATTTCATCTGCGTTACAGACCAAGTATCGCGGCTGCGGTGCATCTTCGCCCCGAGGCATAAAACTCCATTTAAGGCCCGCTGGAAATCCTGCCCCGCCGCGTCCTCTGAGGTTGGAGGCCTTGACCTCTGCTATGACTTGATCAGGAGTTAAGTTTTTCAGGGCTTTCTCCAGCCCTCTGTAGCCGCCAGTCGCCCGATACTCTTTTAGGGACAGAGGACGGCGATCCGGGCGAATGTCTGCTGTCAGGGGCTTATCCATGACTAGCTCCTGTCACCGGGGTCGGTCGTTTAAAAGTCAAGCAACAAAGACCTGAAAAGCTATCCACCAAATTAGTCATGCTTCGTCTCCTTTGACTTTGGTGGATTTTTTTTAGCGGATGACGTGTTTTGAATAGCCGCAATGAGTTCGTCAACTTTTTCAGTCGTCAGGTTTCCGTGTTGCTGGTCATCGATCATCAGGGTTGGTGCACGATCACAGTCGCCCAGGCAGACAATAGGCAACAGGGTTATCAATCCGTCGGGGGTGGTTTCTCCAGGTTGAATACCAAGGGTGTGGGTAAGGTGCTGCCTCATTTTGTCGCTACCTTTAATCCAGCAGCAGACACTGTCGCAAAGCATTATTACGTGTTTACCCACCGGTTGACGGAAGATCAGATTGTAAAAAGTTGCAACTCCTTCTAATTCTCCCGCAGGCATTTGCAGAAATCGGGCAAGCGCCTCAATACTGCTGTCGGAAACCCAACCTCGGTATTTTTGTACAACCTTTAGTCCTTCAATAGCCGCAGCACGGCGCTGAGGATAGTGAGCACATTCAGCCTCAATCTCGCGACGTTCCTCAGTGCTTAGCTCGTTAACATGCAAGGTTTGAACACTGCTAGCGGACATTAGCCAAGGCCTCCATAATCTAAACCTTTAGTGTTAACAGCTGCTTATCAGTGCCAAAAATGCACAACTGGTATGTTTGCACATTGTTCACCTATCTACGTCTGCCATTACAAAATCGATACTGGCGATAATTGCAATCAGATCTGCAATCATCAGACCCCTACTGATTAGCGGAATCATTTGAAGATGCGCAAATGAAGGGGTGCGAATTCGGGTGCGGTATGACATGGTGCTGCCGTCGCTAATCAGATAATAGCTGTTATTACCCTTGGTCGCTTCGACGCCGATACTGGCTTCCCCGGCAGGAATTACCGGTCCCCAGCTAACCCCTAAAAAGTGGTCGATCAGCGTTTCAATATCTTTCATAGTCCGGGCTTTGGGTGGAGGGGTTGTCAGAGGGTGATCTGCTTTGTAAGGGCCTTCGGGCATATTGTTCAGACACTGTCTGATAATTCTGAGGCTCTGGCGCATTTCGTCCACTCTTACCCGGCAGCGGTCGTAACAATCGCCTCGATTACCGGTTGGGATTTCAAATTCAAAATTTTCGTAGCCGGAATAAGGGCGATGCTTACGCCAATCCCAATTAAGACCGGTGGCTCTCAGACCGGGGCCGGTAACACCCCATTCAATGGCTTCTGCTGTTGTGTAATCACCAACGCCAACGGTTCTGCGCTTAAGTAGGCTGTTATCCATGACCATGCGCTCATATTCGTCCAGACGAGCAGGCAAATAGTCAATAAACTCCCGAATCTTCTGATCCCAACCCTTAGGGAGATCCTGCGCGACACCGCCAATTCGAAACCAGCTTGGATGCATTCGTGCTCCGGTAAAGGCTTCGATAATGCCGAACAGTTTTTCCCGATCGATAAACATATAAAAAACAGGAGAGAGCTGACCTACGTCCTGGGCAAAGGTGCCGTAGAAAACCAAGTGACTGGCGATACGGAAAAGTTCAGCCATCATCACCCGGATAGTTTTAACCCTATCGGGTACCTGGATACCTGCGAGCTTTTCTACCGCTAGCACGTAGGGCAGGTTGTTCATCACCCCTCCGAGATAATCGATTCGATCGGTATAGGGAATGAAACTATGCCAGGACTGGCGTTCTCCCATTTTCTCTGCCGCTCGGTGGTGGTAGCCAATCTCTGGCACTGCGTCGATAATATGTTCACCGTCCAGCTGTAATATAATTCGAAAAACCCCGTGAACACTGGGATGATTGGGTCCCAGATTGAGGAACATAAAGTCTGTGTCCTCACCCTGGCGTTTCATACCCCAGTACTCAGGTTTAAATTTCAGGGCTTCCTGTTCTTTTTCTTGTTTTTCGCTGGGGAGACTGAAGGGTTCCATCTCTGTTGCCCGGGCAGGATGCTCTTTACGCAGGGGATGACCTGTCCATGTGGGAGGGGTGAGTATTCGGCGCTGGTTAGGGTGTCCGTGAAAATTAATACCGAACATATCCCAGACTTCACATTCATACCAGTTAGCAGCAGGCCAAAGAGAAGTGATGGTGCTGATGTCCAGATCATTTTCCATCAGCGCAACCTTTAGTCGGACATCATCGTTACGATCATAGGAAAGTAAATGATATACAACGGTAAAATCTGATTCGGGCTGATCGGTTCGATGGGTTCGTACTCGTTCATCAATCCCGCAGAGGTCGTACAGACAAAGAAAGGGACCTTCAACCTCAAGCTTGAGATAGTGTAAGACCTGTAACAGTCTCGTTCTATCGACCCAGAGCGTAGATATCTCATCGGCAGTGTATTGCGGCTGCAGACAGTTATCGCCGAACTGTTGCAGCAATTCAGCCTGTATACCGGAGACTTGGTTGGCGACTATCTGGTCCATTGAATTTCGTCTGCCTATATCGGTTTGATACCTGGTATATGCTAATGGGTCCTAAGGGCCGGGTAATACGTCATATTCAACTGGCTCAGTAACGATGGTCAACTTCTATTCCGTGTTAAACCTGATCTGGTGTTTTTAGTCCCGTAGCCTGACTTCGTTCAGGCTGTTTAAGGTCCCGTTGAGCTGGCTTTTCCATCTTGTAAACCCCTTGATCACCGACCACCCAGCTGAGTGGACGACGTTCGGTTCCGATTGATTCCTGTAACAGGGTTAACCCCTGAAGCAGTGCTTCCGGTCTGGGAGGGCAGCCGGGAACATAAACATCGACCGGCAAAAATTTGTCGACACCCTGCACTACGGAATAGATATCGTACATGCCCCCCGAGTTAGCGCAGGAACCCATGGATATAACCCATCGGGGTTCCATCAACTGTTCGTAGAGCCTCTGAACCACGGGAGCCATCTTTCTGAATACGGTTCCTGAAATAACAATCAAGTCTGCTTCTCGGGGGGTTCCACGAATTACCTCAGAACCAAAACGCGCAATATCATGACGACTGGTAAAGGCTGTAGCCATTTCAACGTAGCAGCATGAAAGCCCGAAATTGAATGGCCAGACCGAGTTCTTCCGGCCCCAGGCCACCATATCCTCTAAGCCAGTTAGAATCGTATTGCGACGGACCTCTTCCTCCACCGACCCGCTTGAGGCAATTATTGATTCATCAGGTGATTGCAGTTTCCAGTCCATAGCGGTTCTAATCCTTGTTCTCAGATGGGGGGGATGCAACAGAAGCAGATGACAAGGAGGTATCAGTATTTGATTTAGAAACTGTAAAAGTTGAACTGGCTGCTGTTATTCCATCTCCTGCTCCGCGAACAGGGGCCGGGCGTCCTTCGAGAATACCGCTTCTTCCCTGTAACGGTGCCTCTCTGCGATTGGAGCGTCCCTGTGGTCCCCAATCAAGAACCCCCAGTTTCCACAGATAGACCAAAGCCAAACCAAGGATAATAATAAATACCAGAACTTCTAAATAACCGGGCCAGCCCGTTTCCCGAAATGCAACTGCCCACGCATAAATAAAAGCAGCTTCGAGATCGAAGATAACGAACAGAATGGCAATCAGAAAATAGGGTGCCGAGAAACGAATCTGAGCACTGCCAATATGTACGACTCCTGACTCAAAGGGTTCACCCGTTGCTGGCTCTTTGTGTTTTTGCCCCAACAGATGAGAGAGGGTGAGAATAAACAGTACCAACAACAGTACCACCATAAAATAGGCGGCTAATGGCCAGACATCAGTAAGTTGTGTGCTTAATTCGTTCAAGACCATCCCCTCTATCGTTCACCTTCAGACCGGGATCCCTTCTTATTGGCTCCAAGATCGACTGCGACGGTAAACACGGCCACTTCAGTGCTCACACCAAGAAAGTCTAGGCGAAGATTTCAAAATGAAAAGAAATCAACCCTACTAATCTACTTTTATCGAAAAAACACATAGTTAGTTGCAGTGGCTGGATATCAGGGTCTACGCTTATAATGACTTAGTCTGATGTACAACGATCCATTTAAAACAGAGTCGGTTTTCGCAATAAATAAATGAGGAGAGCCGCCGGTAAGTAAAGGGGAAAGGACATGAGATCCGTAAAAGTCAGCGACTATATGACAGACTATGTAATGACATTTACAGCAGATACCGATTTGTTTCAAGCCATTGGTACGATGTTAGAGCGTAAGATCTCAGGCGCACCCGTACTCGATAAAGAAGGTAACGTCATCGGCATTCTGTCGGAGTGGGATTGTCTGAAACGAATTCTTCATGGTAGTTATTATGAAGAGGTTGGTGGTACCGTGGGAGATTACATGCAAACGGAGGTACTAACCATCAGCCCCAATGATGATATCGTCGATGTGGCGGATAATATTACCAAAAAGGGCTGGCGCCGTTCGATACCGGTGATGGATAACGGCAAACTGGTGGGTATTTTAAGTTGTCCGGATATTCTAAAAGTTATTTACGATTTTGATGAGCATACGGGAGAGGGAGCCCACGGCAGGGCTTAGGCTAGCTGCCTGGTCTTATCGCTTGGAAAGGACTCATCATTCCGCTACGCTGTCTTTCGCGCATTTAGCCATTCTGGAGTTTGCTTAAAAAATAATGGATTTAATGCGAAGGCTCCTTAGCTGAATAGGATTTATTCAACGGTTTCCTTAACAATACTGGTGGTATTGCAGAGATCTTATGCTTTAAGCTGATTTAGGTTGGTTGGAGCATTCAAATGCAGAAAAGCTGAGATTATGTTTGAGGCGTCAGACGAACCTACATTGGAAATATTGTGAAAAAGCGATTCTTAATATTACTTGTCGTGACACACCTGCTGGTGGGTGTTGTTGGATTTGGAGCAGGGATCTACGCTCTGCCCATTCTTATCGCGCCGCCTGCTCCCAGTGAATCTGAAATCAAGGAAATGTCCTCGCAAGCTCAGTATTCTGCCAATTTCAGAAAAGATCTGATGGATAGCGATGCACTTCATTGGGGAGAAGGTAAAGTTACAATCGGTTCAACGTACATCACTTTAATGGGTGAAGTTGCCCCAGGTCCAGATTACAAGCTTTACCTATCAACTGAATTCGTCGAGACCGAAGCTGACTTTAAACGATTGAAGACAACTATGGCTCATGTCGGAGAGGTTAAGACCTTTAATAACTTTGTTGTAGCAGTACCTCCTGACATTGATCCATCCCGTTATAATACCATTATTATATGGTGTGAAACTTTTGGTGAGTTTATTACGTCTGCAAAGTACCAATAATGAATAATTTATTTACCTATATAGAAGCTATAAAAAGTAATAATGAAAAATTGCGTATTATTGATAAAGTAGAAAAAGATCTGTCCTACTGCGACCAGGGCATGACTGTAAATAGTACTGAAGTTCTGTTTTATTTTTCCAATGGTGTTACTTTGAAATACTGTGTGGAGTTTGATGAAACACTCCAATTATCTGAAGTATGTCCAGAGTGTTGGATCAGCTATGAGGTGATGGATTCATCGACTGTAAAAATAACCCCGATACGGAAGTCGTTTATTAGTCAGTGCCAAGAGGTTTTTTGGTTAAAAACGCAAAAGTGCAGGAATAGTCAGTAGAATATATTTTTTATTTGTACGATACTCTTGTGCTGCAAGTCCCCAGGTTATGTTGTGCTTGATGAAGCTGCGCAAATAGCAGTTTTGATCTCGGTATCACGTCCATCGTATTTTTATCGTGATCGTTGGTCATATTTTGCCAGTTTTATGCGTAAGGGACGATTGAAATGGGCGACGATGATGCTGCTAAATACAGAAGTTTGTATCCTTGATAAGCAGATGTTTCATGACTCCCGGAATAGTCGTCTGTCATCCTGGCACTTGCCTTCGGCAAACTGTTATCGTTCAATGGCAGCCAGGGAAAGGGTCTGTCGCTTGTAAGAAGTCGTATGATTCTCGCTACAAATTCATTGTAATACAGGTGCCGGTAGACAAGTATGAATCTGAGCTTTAACCTGGAAGATGCAAGTCAAGTCACTATTGGGGCGTTTGCTCTAGCTGTACCTATTTCGTTTTCTGAAGAGGCTTGGAAACTAGGGGAAACTCTGCCTTTAACAAACCTTCTCTTTATCTTTGTTCTTTCTGTTCTTTTTCTAAGTTTTTTTGCATATGAAAGTGTGTTTCAGGCAAATATAAAGTATAGAGTTTCAGCTTTTGTTATCCGAATAATCATTGCATATATGATAGCAGTATTAGTGGTAGCACTTGTGTTATTTTCACTTAATAAATTTCCTCTCCTTACAGAACCTGGTATCGCATTAAAGCGGTTGATTGTCATAACCATGCCAGCCTCTATGGGGGCGATTATTGTTGATAGTTTTGATAAGGAATAAGCAGTTCCTTAAGGAAGTTTAATTAGTGGGGTCAGTCTGTTTGATAAAAATGGATGATAATGTGCAGCTAACCCGGTTAAAAGTCGATACGGTGTAAGAAATGGTCGGACCAGTGCATTGACGACGATAGTTTTTCAACCGCTATCGCTTTCTTATCGTGTTCCATGCTGATTGACTGACTCAACATCGAATCTGCTTCGGCTGAAATTTTGTGACTGGCCATCTGCGATACAGTCTACAAAGTGATTAATGGTGGACTTTTTTCGTAAACCAATTTTCAGCCGGTTGCCGCAATTTCCCTCACCTGTGTAAATTGATTTATCATCATCTGATATACCCACTACAAATCCTGTGTGTCCTTTTCCTCCTGATTTTATCTGGATAAAGATGTCCCCTGGTTTGGGAGTCCTTGTCTCCATACCAGCCTGACGGGCTATTTTCCACACGGCTTGCACCCCTAAGTGGTGTTTATCACCGATAGGGTATTCCCCCATTATCTCCTTTAATGACCATGAAACAAATGCACAACACCAGGCTTTTCCGATAACACCGGTGTCTCCCCAATACTCATCAATATCTACACTACGGTTAGATCCATCGGGAACTTCAAATACAGGCTTTGCATGTTCTTCAAATATTAAGTCCAGCAATTGCCGCCGTTTTGCTGTTAAGTTTTCTGGGATACTCGGGAGGAAGCTGTTCTTCTGGGCACTTCCGCTTGGGTTGTTCAGAGCCCACCAGGTTTTGTTACCGACAACACCATCTGGCTTCAATGGGCGTTTCTCTTTATCGATATGCTGTAACTGGAAAAGGACGACATTATCATGGGTGGTATCTTCAAAAATTCCATGGGAGGGAAGTTTCCCCTCGAAGTATCCGTGGGATGACAGTAGATGTTGTAAATGAACGACCTGTTGATCAGCATCGAGTCTGCGTAATGTAGAAGGCATCAGTTTCTCCTTTTAAGTCTCAGGGTTGTTATTTATCCAGATAAATACTCTCTCCTGTCTGATTCTCTAAGCAAGTTTGGGTTAGCAGTCATCGCTTATACCCTGAATAAGCATTTGATATGTTGATAGGCGGAGTACGTCGGCCTGTTTGAAACTGTAGAAACGTATTGCTAAGTATAGACAGTCTGTGATGCGAGGGGCTGACTGAAACCGGTTCAGGATTTCACGGCAGATATCCATAGCGCTCGACTTTTTCTGAGGTTTTTTGCTCAACTGCTTCATCGTTTTTTTTTAACTGTGTGGATGCGTTGGAGATAACTGGTCCCCTTATAACATCGGTTGAAGAAATGCAGTAAAATGGTCCGTCTGCGCTATTTTCAGTTATTTTTCGGGTTTTTATTAAATGATACGTGTTTCAAATATTAAGTTGCCGCTTGACCATGATGAGCAAGCGTTGGTCAGCGCTATTTTAACCTGTTTAGAAATAACCTCTGAGCAACTGATAGCTTATGAAATACGTCGACGTGGATACGATGCTCGTAAAAAAAACAGCATCACACTGATTTACACTCTCGATATAGAAACCCGGATTAATGATCAGCTGCTGGAAAAGTTTTCCGGTAGCCAATCTATTCGGGTCGCGCCTGATATGGAGTATAAATTTGTTGCGCAGGCTCCTGCTGATCTACAGCAGCGTCCTGTCATCATAGGTTTTGGCCCCTGTGGTTTACTGGCTGGACTGGTGTTGGCGCAAATGGGTTACAAACCGCTTATCCTTGAACGCGGGAAAGAAGTGCGGCAGCGGACCAAGGACACATTCGGATTCTGGCGTGAAAAAAAACTCAACACTGAATCCAATGTTCAGTTCGGTGAAGGTGGTGCCGGCACTTTCTCCGATGGCAAATTATCAACCCAGATAAAAGATCCTAAATTGTACGGCCGTAAGGTCTTATCGGAATTTGTTGAAGCCGGTGCGCCAGAAGAAATCATGTATGTCAGTAAACCCCATATTGGAACCTTTCGATTGGTGTCGATGGTGGAAAAAATGCGGGCAAAAATTATCGCCCTGGGGGGGGAAGTTCGGTTTGGTTCTCGCGTTGACGACATTCATGTTGAAGAGGGGCAGGTGACCGGCATCAGCCTGGCAAATGGTGAGACGATCCGTTCACGGCATATTGTTCTGGCGATTGGTCATAGCGCCCGTGATACCTTTCAAATGTTATATGACAAAAATGTCCATATGGAAGCTAAACCTTTTTCGGTAGGGTTTCGAATTGAGCATGAACAATCTTTAATCGACAAAGCCCAGTTTGGCAAAAATGCTGGTCATCCCATTTTGGGATCTGCTGATTACAAACTGGTACATCATTGCAAAAATGGACGCTCTGTTTACAGTTTTTGTATGTGCCCGGGGGGGACTGTCGTAGCAGCTACTTCCGAGGAACAGCGTGTCGTTACTAATGGAATGAGTCAGTACTCACGACAGGAGCGTAACGCCAATAGCGCTATAGTGGTTGGAATTGACCCTTCGGATTACCCTGGAAACCCTTTGGCTGGTGTTGAATTTCAGCGTCAACTTGAAAGTAAAGCCTATCTGATGGGGGGAGAAAACTATGATGCCCCGGCCCAGAAAGTAGGAGATTTCCTGAAAGGGGATCGTTCGGAAAAATTGGGTTCCGTTATTCCATCATTTAAGCCGGGCATTAAATTGACCAATCTTTCTGATGCATTGCCGGACTTTTGTATTGAAGCGATTCGCGAAGCAATCCCTGCCTTCAATAAGAAAATTAAAGGTTTTGCCAAAGATGATGCTTTGCTTACGGGGGTTGAAACTCGAACCTCGTCACCTGTTGTTATCAAGCGGGGCGGTGACTTACAGAGTGTCAATACTCAAGGGTTATATCCAGCAGGTGAAGGAGCTGGTTATGCAGGTGGTATTATGTCGGCCGCTATTGATGGTATTAAAATCGCTGAAGCTATTGCGTTGAGCATCAATGGCGATAGGGGATAACACATTAATATGGATTTTTCCGAGTTAGGTCTTAATCCGCAGTTATTAAAAGCCCTGTCGGAGAAAGGTTACACTGAACCGACCCCGATTCAAGCGGCTACTATACCGACAATATTGGAGCAGAAAGACATTATGGCCGGGGCTCAGACCGGTACCGGTAAAACGGCCGCGTTTGCCCTGCCTGTTTTGCAGCAGCTGAGTTGTTTGCCTGTTAATGCCGAAAAAATGGCGACGGAAAGTGCAGATGCTGACATCAATGTTAATAGGTCAACTGTCTCAGATCATCCTGTCCGTGCTTTGGTGCTTACTCCCACTCGTGAACTGGCGCAACAGGTATATAGGAGCTTTGTCCATTATGGCAAGTACAGCCTCTTGCGATCAGCTCTGGTATACGGTGGTGCCAGTGTCAATACTCAGATCAAGGAGCTTGGCGAAGGGGTTGATATTCTGGTGGCGACACCGGGGCGGTTGCTGGATTTAATCAGCAGGGGGGCGGTCAATTTAAGTCAGATTGAGCATTTGGTGTTCGATGAAGCAGACCGTATGCTGGATATGGGCTTTATCATTGAGATCAAGCGGATTCTAAAATCAGTTCCCTCTGAACGTCAGACGCTGCTGTTCTCCGCGACCTTTGATCAGCAAGTGTTCGATCTGAGTAAGACCTTGTTAAGGTCGCCAGTTTTGATTGAGGTGGATGCGCGTAACACAGCAGCGATTCAGGTAGAGCAGATAGTCTATGCTGTGGATGCTGATCGAAAGCGTGAACTGGTTTCTCATATGATTGGTGCACGTAACTGGCATCAGGTATTGATTTTTACCCGAACGAAACAGGGGGCCGATAATCTGGCCAGCGAGATGTGCAAGGATGGGCTGAAAACTCAATCGATCCACGGTGATAAATCTCAGGGAGCACGGGAAAGGGCACTGGAAGACTTCAGGCAAGGCCATATTAGAGCGCTTGTTGCGACTGACGTTGCGGCAAGGGGACTGGATATTGATCAGCTCAAATATGTAATCAACTATGAATTGCCGTTCAATGCCGAAGACTATATCCATCGTATTGGTCGTACTGGTCGGGCTGGTGGTTCCGGGTTAGCGGTCTCATTGCTAAGTGCTGATGAAAACTACCTGTTAGAAGAAGTGGAAGCGATACTCGACACCAGTCTTCCTCAACAATGGCTACCTGGCTATGAGCCTGATTTTACCAAAGAGGTGAAACCTTCACGAAAAAATAGTCGCGCAGCTCAAAAGCAGAGAGCAAGAGATCGAGCCTTGGGTAAGAAACCGGCTAAGCGCAAGCGTTAATCAATCTATAAGTCTACCTAGATTAACGGCAAGCAGAATAAGATCCGGTTGTTTAAAACAGTGATTGCTTAAAACCGATCACTTACAACTGATCTTTTACATCTGATTTTTTACAACAACAGCGGCTAAATACAATCAGTAGCCCGATGATATCAGAAGGACAGATTACCCTATGTATAGTGGAAAGTGTTTGTGTGGTGCCGTGTCTATCGACATAAACGGCCCTATCAGTGACATCATTCATTGCCACTGTTCTCTTTGTCGAAAGTCCAGTGGAACGGCTTATGCGACTAACGGTTTTGTGCAAACCGCTCATTTTGAGATTGTGCAAGGCGCTGAGCGGCTGAGTACTTTCACTTTTAAGCCTGGACGCTTTCGGCATTTTTGTTCAGCTTGCGGTTCTCCGGTTTATAGTTCCAATGAGAGTGATCCCCGCCGTATCCGCATACGGCTTGGTATTCTGGACTCAGAAATTGATGAGAAACCTCTTTCTCACAACTTTGTTTCCTCAAAAGCTGGCTGGGATGACCTCGATGCAGACATACCAAGGTATGACGGATTTGAACCAGGGCGTAATTAAGTGAGTATGATCTTAGCTTTCTGAGGCTGAGTGATCTCAGGGCTCTTAATTTTAAAACCTATAAAAAAATGCCTCTGTATAAAGGTCCTTTAGATAAGGGTTTCTGTAGTCAAGGATAGGGAAAATAGGGCTTATTGCTTAGGTTTTAGGGTATTGTAGAATCTACAGATGGGGGGGGGGCAGGTTTTCAGCGGGCTCTGAGGTCAAACCGGTATTTACAGTAGAGGGATAGAATAGTGAGCTTTTTTGACAAGTTAGGCGGCGAATTTATTGATATCGTCGAATGGACTGATGATAGCCGCGATACTATGGTCTATCGTTTTGAGCGGTATGAAAATGAGATAAAGATGGGAGCAAAGCTCATCGTTCGCGAGTCTCAGATCGCAGTTTTTATCGATAAGGGTCAAATTGCAGATATTTTTGAGCCCGGTAACTATGAGTTGGAAACCAGTAATCTTCCTGTTTTATCGACTTTAAAAGGCTGGAAATATGGCTTTCACAGTCCCTTTAAGGCAGAAGTCTATTTTGTAAATACCCGAAATTTTACCAATCTGAAATGGGGTACCAAGAATCCTGTTACTTTAAGAGATCCCGAGTTTGGGCCCCTAAGAATTCGCGCATTCGGCACCTACGCCATAAAGGTGAACAGCGCCGAGACTTTTATTAAAGAAATAGTGGGTACTGACGGCCATTTCACTACTGATGAAATAACTGATCAGCTAAGAAATCTGATTGTTTCCCGTTTTGCAGACATTATTGGTGAATCCAAGATACCGGTGTTGGATATGGCTGCCAACTATGATGAACTTGGCGAATATATTGGTAAGCAGATCCACCCTGATTTCCTGGCCTATGGTTTGGATGTTACTAAAATGCTGGTGGAAAACATTTCTTTGCCGCCTGCAGTAGAAGAGGTTCTGGACAAAAGAACGAGTATGGGAATTATTGGCAATCTTCACCAATATACCCAGTTCCAGACTGCCAACGCCATGGAAAAGGCCGCGGAAAATCCATCGGGGATGGCCGGCGGTGGAATGGGTATGGGGATGGGATTCGCTATGGCGAATCAGATGGGACAAAGTATGCAAAATCAGTCTCAACCAAATGAATCCCAGTATCAGCAATCCCGATCAGGTGAGTCTCAGTCCAATCAAACAACCGCACCATCACCACCACCGTTCCCTCAGCAGAAAATGTTTCATGTTGCTGTTAATGGCCAATCGCAGGGGCCGATGGCTCTAAGTGAAATGAAATCGCTGGTAAGCAAAGGCTCACTAACCCGGGAATCTCTAGTATGGTGCGAGGGTATGAGCAATTGGGCGAAAGCAACAGAAGTGGACGAGGTGAAGTCGTTATTTGCCTCAATGCCGCCGCCTTTACCTCCGCAATAGCCTGAAGAGGCTTGGTTCTGATGCCTTTTGTTTTGATGCTTTGAATCTGGCTAATATTCAGATGGGCCTTATGTGGGGTGACAGCAGAAAGTTGAAGTCATTATGGTTTCGCTTGCTACTTAACCCTCAGGTTGATCAAAGTCTTATCCCTAGCCACTGCATAGAGTGGCTGGGTTCACAGTATTTTTCCTGGAAGCCTCTAGTATGCCACCGATACCTCCTCTTCCACCTGAACTGTCTCCGCAAGATAACCAGGGTGAACTGTCGGCATCAGTTGAGACGGTTAGTTCCAGCGAATTTAAGTGTCGGCAATGTGGTGCCAAACTGACCTATAGCCCAGGAACCGAATCTCTGATCTGTGAGTATTGTGACCACAGAAATGATATTCCCCGCACTGAAGATGATATTGAAGAACTTGATTTCAATAGCTATTTAAAGGATGTGCTGCAGCAGGAATCGACAGAAGAAAGGCTGGTGGTTAAATGCGGTAATTGCGGGGCGGAAGCGACATCAGAAGCCAATATTGTTTCTCAAAACTGTTTGTTTTGTGACACGGAAATCGTGACTACAGCGCAATCGGTCAAAGTATTGAAACCCCGTTCATTGCTGCCCTTTGCTATCACCCGTCAAACGGCAAAGCAGAAGTATACAGACTGGCTAAAAGATTTATGGTTTGCGCCCAGTAGTCTTAAACGAAAAGCCCGATTAGATGTAGCTGTTAACGGTATTTACGTGCCCTACTGGACTTATGATTCGGATACACTGAGTTTTTACACCGGACAGCGAGGGATCTATTACTATGTGACGGAAACGAGAACCCGCACCAACTCTGATGGTGATAGGGAAACCTATACCACCCAGGTCAGGAAAACTCGCTGGTATTCTGTTTCTGGTACCGTCACCAATGAATTTGATGATGTTCTTGTTCTGGCCAGTGAATCGCTCCCCAAAAAATATGCAGAAGAATTGGAGCCCTGGGATCTGCATAATTTGGTCAGCTATAAAGATGATTATCTCAGTGGTTTTAAAGCCGAAAGCTATCATATTGATTTAGCTAAAGGGTTTGAGAACGCCAAAGTGATTATGAGCGATACTATTCGAGAGACGATTAGGCGGCATATTGGTGGTGATGAACAGCGGATTTCCTCGGTAAAAACACAGCATAGCAATGTTACTTTTAAACATATTCTATTACCCGTCTGGTTAAGTGCGTACCGGTTCCAGAAAAAAGTCTATCGTTTTATGGTTAATGCCAGAACCGGTGAGGTTCAGGGAGAAAGGCCCTGGAGTTGGGTCAAAATAACCCTTGCGGTATTAGTCGTTGTTGGTCTGGGTATAGGTGGCTACTTCGGCTATGAACACTTTCAGCAATTACCCTAGCTTCAACAATTACCCTAGCTTCAACAATTACCCGAGCGGGGCTCTGGCTATGTTAGGCAAGGATGCGAAATAACGTGAAATTTCTGTAATAGGTGCTGGGCGTGCGTAATAAAACCCTTGTACCATATTGCAGTTTTTTTGTTTAAGGAGCTGGGCTTGCTCCAGGTTCTCAACGCCCTCAGCGATCACTTCTAAACCGAGTCCGTGTGCCATAGTAATGATCGTTTCAACTAACTTTCTGGTGTTGGTATCTATAATGGCTGCTCCAACAAAAGAGCGGTCTATTTTTAATGTGTGAAATATATACTTCTGAAGATAACCCAGCGAGGAGTATCCGGTTCCAAAATCATCAATTGATAGCCGTATCCCCATATCATTGATTTTTTTAAGATTAGTATCTGTTTCCGGGCTGTCATCCATCAATACCCGCTCTGTAATTTCCAGTTCAAGATTGTCTGTACAGAGTCCGCTCAAGTCTAGATGTCGTTTGACCGAATCTCCGAATCCAGCCTCTTGCAGTTGTTTTGGAGATACATTGATTGCTACTCGAAGTTGATAATCTAAACTTTTATTTAAGGCTGCAATCTCGGCGCAGGCTCTTTCAAGCACCCAGTCACCGATTTCCTGGAGCAGTCCCATATCTTCAGCGATTGGAATAAACTGGTCCGGTGCACGCAGACTCCCATTGGGTTGCTGCCAACGAATCAGAGCTTCCAAAGCAATCGGAATACCACTTTTGAGATCAAAAACAGGCTGATAATGAAGAACCAGTTCTCCGTGTTCTACTGCTCCCCGTAATTCTCGTTCTAGCTCAAGGCGCTTACTGAGTGCCTGGTTAATTTCCTCAGTAAAAAAGTGAAAGCAATTACGACCTGCTTCCTTCGCTTTGTACATAGCCAGATCTGCATTACGTAACAGTATCTGATGATCCTTTCCATCGAGAGGGTATAGCGATATTCCTACACTGGCAGTTACAAAGTGGTCTTGATCTGCAATGTGAAAGTTTTCTGTGAACGCATTGATGATTCGTTCTGCAACCTGTAAGGCCAGTGATTTTTCACTGATTTCCGGCAAAATAATAACAAATTCATCACCGCCAATTCGGGCCAGGGTGTCACACTCTCTCACGCAGGCTGTAAGCCGCTGCGCTGCTTGAACCAGCAGCTGGTCGCCGACCCCGTGGCCCATCGTATCGTTAACATTTTTAAATTGGTCCAGATCAATACAAAGCAGGGCGGTATAGCATTGATTGCGTTGAGCGGTGCTAATCGCATGATCAAGCCGGTCAAACATGAGCACACGATTGGCTAACCCGGTCAGCAAATCGTAATGGGCCTGATATAACAACCTTTCTTCGTACTCCCGTTGTGCCGCTATATCATCTTCAAGTTTGGCGTTGACATCTTTCAGCTCATCGTATGCCTTTAACAGGTTTTGACACATGGCATTGTACGCTCTGACCATGGCGTCGAGTTCATCATCTTTATGGGGTTTACGCCTGTTGAGACTGAGCGTTGGTAATGCAGAATTAAAATTATAGGATCGAACATAGTTAGCGATAGTGGATAAATGCTGAGTTACCAGCCAATTGAAGATGTACAAAATGAACATTGATACTAGGAATGTTTTTACACCCTGAGTCAGTAAAATGACAATTGCTTTGTTGAAAAGACGGTTATAAACGCCTGTGAAAGACGCTTCAACATACAGAGATCCTATATCCCGAACTACATCACCTTCTCTATAAGTGATTGTAAATACACGAGACAATGCTGCATTTTCTGATTTTTGACCAAAGGATACAGATATCGGCTCGGAAACGGCTAAGCCGTCCTCTTGTACGATAGCTGCTTTCATATCCGGTAAACGCAGGATACCTTCCAGTTGCAGCTTGAGCTGGGTGATATCCACATTCCAGAGCCCGGCTGCAATACTTGCCAGGTAACTTTCTTCAATTTCATCAAGGCGCTGTTCGATGGCGCTCACATCTTGTCTGTAGTCAAAGTACAGTTGTATTGCAGTGGATATTAGAGTCACAGCGGAACTGAAAAGAATAATCAGCGCAAGTAATCGAAGGCCGATGCCTTTTCTTAGCGATGAAAGAGGAATCAAGTTTGGCGTCTCAACTCTAGTGACCTAGACCTGCTCATATCAACTCCTCTGATTGGCTTTCAATGGGGCCCCGTTAACGGGTAGTTCGGTTATTTGGCAGCACCGCTAATTGGAAGTAACAATGGGCATTTAGAATAAAAGTCAATTGTTATAATACTACTTTGGTCGCGGTTTCAGTTCCAGCTTACTTGGATGAGTCTCTGAATAATCTGAATCGGTAAATGCTTCCAACTATTTGGTACTGGGGGGGGATTAAAGCCTGCTGATGACTCCCGATGGATTTATTGGGTAAAGTTATTGTGCAAATTTTATCTGGTATGTTTGTTCAAACTCTCTTGGTCCTGTTGTAGGGACGTTACCTGATCGATGATAATCCCGGTCAGTGATACTCGGTAAGGAAATGATGAATACACAAATTGATCATCTTGTCATTGGTGCTGAGACTCTTGCTCAGGGCGTCAGCTACGTGCGAAAAAGCCTGGGGGTCGATATACCTGCTGGTGGTGTACATGTGAAGATGGGAACCCATAATCATCTGATGCAACTTGGGGATGATACTTTTCTCGAGGTGATTTCGCTTAACCCCGAGCTTGAATCACCTGAAAGGCCACGGTGGTATGGTTTGGATGATCCGTTTGTCAGACAACAACTCAGACTGCAACCTGCATTGCTGACCTGGGTGGTTAATACCCAGGATATCAGTGCCCTGATGAGGCAGGCAAATATCTCATTCGGTACGGTTGAGTCCGTGAGTCGCAATAATTTAGACTGGTATTTTGGTGTCCCTGATGATGGACGATTGCTGGCCGGAGGTATGCTTCCCTATGCCATGCAATGGCTAACGGAAATGCATCCGTCTAATCAGATGGCTGATCTTGGCTGCCGACTGCAGGGATTGGAGATTTACCATCCTCATCCTGCTTGGCTGTTATCGGTTCTGGAATCTATCGGGGCTGAAAAACTTATCGGAGTTCATGCGCTGGCGAGTGATCAGGTTCCTTATCTGGCAGCGAAAATCAGTACACCAAATGGGATAAAAACGTTATACAGTCTAGAAAATATGTTACGCAATTCGGTATAGCAGTTCTATTGCGTAGTTGGGAAACGACGATAGGAGTTGTAAATGATTCATCTTATATGTGGGCCAATAGGGGCCGGGAAAACAACTGTTGCTCATATCGTTTCTGAAAAATGCGGTGCTATTCGTTTTTCTGAAGATGAATGGCTTGATCGTCTTTTTGTAGCCGATGCTCCTGAAGGATTGTTGAATGAGCCGGTAGAGGATGTTACAGCATGGGCGGCAGAAAAATACCACCGCTGTCGAGGACAAATCTGGAAAATCTGTGACCAGCTGTTGGAACAGAGATTGTCAGTAGTATTGGATGGCGCTGCAGCCAATAAAGAGCAACGTGATCTGATCAGAAAGAAAGCAAAGCAATATGATGTGGATTTTCAGCTTCATTATGTGACTGCTGAAGTTGAAACCAGGCGTCAACGAATTATTGAAAGAAATGCTGAAAAGAGTAAAACATTCTCCTTGAAAGTAACGCCTGAAATGTTTGACATGATGGAAGCTTTTTTTGAAGCTCCAACCACTGAAGAGCTTGTGGGAGCACAGATTATAGATAACTACTGAGGGTTGATTGATTAATGAGTTTCTTGATCGAGTAGTGGTAATAGTATGATTGAACGAGTTCGTGGTAACTATATTGGTCGGAACAAATCTTCTGCCTATAATGACCTGGTCTGCACCGTTGCTACATCTTCGGATACCCGTCTCGATATGTCGGGTCAAGTGAAAGATACCCTGGATACGATTGAAAAGAATCTGATCGAGCTTGGTTCTGGTAAGAACAGAATTATTTCGGCACAGGTTTATATTGCCAGGATGGCTGATAAACCGATTATGGATAACATCTGGAAGAGTTGGATTGGTGACTATCCAGAAGATTGGCCCCAGAGAGCTTGCCTGGGGGTGAATCTTGAGGGGGACACGTTGATAGAAGTGACGGTAATGGCGGTAAGAGACACTGGAGAAAGCCCATAAGTAAAGAGGCTGATTATCTAATTCTGCTGCTGAAATACGATAAATGATTCTATGTTCTAATTGGTAGCACCCTCTTAATAAGAGCGCTTTCTATAGCCCCAGGTAGTTGGATATTTCATAGATATCGGGCTTGCCTTCCTCGAATCCGAAGTAACATACGTCTTCCTGATTCCCTGTTTTTTCATCAATAATTCCGATGACGAACTCGGTCTTATGCTGCCTGGCCAGTGAGTAGAGAAAATTAAGCGGCTCTTTTAACTCCATCCGCTTTTGTACTTCAATATGAATGCCCAGTCGCTCGGAAATCTGCTGAGATGGACTGGATTCCTGCTGGGCATGGCTGGCGTTGCTGGTGGATGATTCCAACCAGGCATTTATTGCCGAGCTAATATCCGTTTTTGGCAGAGCATCAATGCCATCTGTATGATCAATCTGTACGTATAGTTTCATCGCTGTCCGGCTCTTGTCATTGATTAAATTGATAAAACTTAATCGAGAAATGTATTCGATATCGGCATAGCATTCTATCAGGGGAGCTCTTTAATAGACTAGCCGTGATTTTGGTCGCTGTACTTCTAAACCTGTACTGCGTTTAAAGGTTAAGTGGTGCTGTTTGCTAATGCTAAAAATAAGAACAAATCTTAAGGTGTAATTCCTCATCTTCGACTAATCTGATTGTAAAGAAATGGATACTGTCCAGAACCGGTTGCCGCGCAGAACCCACTTCCGTGCAGAACCGACTTTCATAGGGAGCTTGCGATGATAAACCTGTATGCCAGAGACTCTATCATCGAATTCATAGTTAAAAAGCTTGATTACAAGCTTCGTTGTGCGCTTTCAAAACACAGGGTTCCGACAATTCATCAAAAGGCATTAGAGACCCTGCGTAGAGATGGGTGTGTGGTTTTTCCTGAATACTTTACTCTTCAGCAGGTGGCAGAATTTCAAGCAGATATTGAACAGGCTAAACGTAATGCATCTGCCGACAGGATAAAGTATGGCCATATTGATACCGGTATTTCCCGTGTTTTTGATCTGACAGAGGTTGCACCCTCTACTAACATCATTTTTGAAGATCCAATGGTGCTGGATATCATTAAAGGTTATTGCTCACGAGATTGCCGGTTACTTAGAAGTTTCTACGAGGAAAAAAAAGAACTCGGAGTCTCTTCACAATCGAATCATACTCATTTTGACGACTGGCGCCACCGGGTCAAGGTCTGGGTTTATCTGACGGATGTGACAGAGAAACAGGCGCCCACCAGGATCATGCTCGGTAGTCAAAAAGATCATTGGTGGCGGTTCTGGCATGAATACAACTATTACCTTCATTTTCGTACCGATGAAAATAATCAATTTACGCCCTTAACAGATTATTCCGGAATGTTCTGGCCTCATGAGGTTGAGACGATTCGAAAGAGATGGAACTATCGTGAAAAAGCGATCACCGGTAAAGCAGGTACTCTGTTTATCTTCGATTCTCGTGCCCTGCATCGGTCCACGGTACTGGAAGAGGGGGAGCGTAAAATCATTACCGGTTATTACACCTATAAGGGCCTTGGCCTATAAGGCGAACAGGAGCAGCATTCAGCTCATGGAGCCTGGGTCTTTTAGGCATTGCTGATCAAAAAGTCTGTCCAAGTACTGACAGGTAATGATTAACCTTCTGAGAAGAGAGGTTTTCAGGGTTAAGTTTATCTGCAATTTTGAGCACCAGTTCCAATTGTTTTAGCGAGTTCTGATCGTTGTCAGTGAGTGAAGCAGCTGTTTCAGAGTGCCTGTACTGGCTTAATTCAGCGGTGACTGTTTTTATATCCGTGGCCATGGAAGAGGGGGTTGAACCATCAAAATTGTTGATGATGGATTTAGCTTTTTGTAAGGTGCTTATCAGGTTGTCGCTGGCGTCTACCTCCTTCAACTGCTTGCTAAAACGATCAATAAACTGGGTTAGATCACCGAGAGCACCGGTAAGTTCTTGGTTGTCTGAAGTGGTGGAGGCTGGGCTTAGTCTGTTTGCTTCCTCTGAGCTGAGAAACCCGTATTCTTTTAAACGTTCAATAAATGCAGGCGTAATTTTTAGCGTATGAGGCCCGCCGCTAAAAAACTCTTCGTTGAGTTTTTGGATTTTCTGCGCTCTGGTTGAAAGATCAACATTGGAGCGATTACCTTCTTGTGTATCAGCTGATTTATTCTCTGCGACATTATTGGCAGCGGAAGCCGAAGCCGTTTCTATATCGTTGTTTTGCACGCTGGGAGCTTCGTAACGGATTGAACTGATACTGGACATTCCTTTTGGTCCTATAGTGAGGGTACCCGGGTCGGTAACCTGATTAAGTGTCTTGATTATTTAATTTCGTTAATAGGCATATACAAGATATGTGCCACTGTTTAAATGTAAAAAACTCCCTGATTGTGGGGAATGTTTGAACCCTATTCTTCGGGTCTGGCAGTTAATTGCATCTGATGCGGCAAAATATAGCCTTATCAGGAGCCCGAATGAATTTCAGGGCGTTATAAAACAACCAATAAAAAAGCACTGCGGTGGCAGTGCTTTTTGCGTCTCTAGAGCTCGGTTGTGCTGATTTGGCCGTTGCTTTATTGAGCGTCTAGCCTGACGTCATCCAACAGGTAATCCGGATAGATACTATTGTTGTCATGATCATAGACTTCAAAGTAAACACGTGCCCGTTGAAGCGTGCCTGTGGGGGTAAACGTGGCGCTGCCGCTGAGCTTAAACCATTCGTTTGAAGGAGGGTTACTCAGATTGGCTATCTTAATCCAGTGGCGGCCACTATCATCAGTGTAATCAATAGTCATTTTAACTCTGTCGGAATCGCCGGATATCTTGAGCCAGGCGCTGCCCGAGTAGAGAGTGTCAGCTTGCAGATAGTCGGTAACAAATTGCTCTGTTCCGTGATATCGCTTATTACGGCCTGTGACCGATAAGGAATATCCGCCCGAGTGTGCATCAGCCGCAGACTGAGTAATGGTCGCGCTGTTTGCTGACCAGGAGACTGTGCTGTTTTCAAACCCTCCATTTATGATTACTGCGCCGGTATGACGAACTTCGATGAGTAGTGTGGATTGAGCATCAGCTCCGTGGCCATCAGAAACATTGATAGTAAATGTATTCAGACCTAGGTCATCAGTGGTGGGGAGGCCAGTTAATACTCCGCTTGCTTCGACAGTTAACCAGGCAGGACCACTAAGCTTTGAAAATGTGAGCTGATCTCCATCAGCATCTTCAGCGTCTTCGATTAAAGAGCTATTGAATACACTACCTATATTAACCTGATTCTTATCAATGGGGTTTGCCATAAAGACTGGAGGATGGTTCACATCCGCAACGGAAATCTCAATGACGGCTTCATCGCTTCCGCCGTTTCCATCAATTACTTGAACAAGAAATTGATTAATTCCTACGTCAGCATTTTCTGGAGTTCCGCTGACATCTCCGTCAATGCTCAGAGCGAGCCATTCCGGTCCGCTGAGTTTTTGAAACGCCAATGGATCGCCCTCTGGATCAATAACAGCACTAACGATTGATTGGGTGTAATTTTCGCTCTCAATTGCTTCAGCCAGAGAAACCGGATTTGCAGTAAATTGAGGTGGCTGGTTGCCAGGGAACTGACGTTCCATAAACACATCATCAATCCGATAATCAGAATAGTTCCCGTTTCCATTACTGTCATAGACTTCGAAGTAAACCCTTGCCTTCTGTAGTGTTCCTATCCAGGACATATCGACACTGCCGGAAATCTGGAACCATTCGCCTATCGTTGGATTACTTTGATTGACAATATTGTTCCAGTGCCGACCGGTATCATCCGTATAATCAAGAGACATTTTGACCCGGTCAGAAGGCGACTCGATTTTGAGCCATGCGCTTCCCACATAAGTCGAGCCATTGGTTACCCGATCTATGATCGTCTGGTCTAATCCGTAGTAACGTGCTGTTCGATCAGATATCAGCATTGATTGAGGTTTAGAATGAAAATCAAGCGTATCGGGTGTCAGGGTTGCGTTGTACTCGTTCCAGTCAATCGTGCCTTTGCTGAATTTTCCATTCTTAATAATGTCCAGAGAGGTTGCGGCATCCGGGCCAAACCGCATTCGGGACTGTCCGGATTCGTGGGCTCCAATATCGGGTAATCCATTGGCGTTATCATTAAAATTAGCAAGGGGTATGCCGGCATCATAGCCTGCAGAGCTGGAGTCAAGCTGAAAGTTTCCGGTTCCTTCCTGATCCAGTTCCCAATTCCCCTGTCCGTAGTTGAGAGCATAATAGGGACGGTCGTTGATTCCGTTAGGTTCACTCCCTTCGTAAGCTGTGATTTGGCCATGGTAGAGATCAAAGTCAAAGCTATTGCTGGTATCGAGTCCTCTGTCTTTTATCGCTGCCGCGCTGCTTTTATACATATGGAGAATATTATTTCGTGCAATCAGATTATCCATTCCAGTACCGTGATCGGTGATACCTGAGTGGTTACCGATATATTCTCCGTTGGTATCCTGTGGTTGAAGAATGCTATTGTGGAACACATAGATTCTGCCGCCCCAGTAGATACCGTGATCCCCTGTTCCACCATCATCTCCACCAGCTTTAACAAATACGCCGTTGTGGGAGTTATCTGAACAATCAGTAATCGTGGTGATATTGCGCCAGATATAAGTAGGGCCAACAGACACGGTTGCAGTAGCAACATCGGTGTAAGTGTGACTGAAGTAATTTCCCCAGATTCTTATATTTTTTCCGGCGCCTTCTGACTCGACTGCATCATCCCAGTTGTACGAAAAAATATTTCCATAGATATCCATGTCCGCTTTAGCGAAGCCACCGTAGGAAAAGTTGTGCTTGCCGCCAACTATATCGTTGAAGCGGTGATCATTATCGGAGTAAAAATGGTTGTAGCGAATAACATGATTACCCTGGGTTTGATACAGGGTAACGCCATGGGGGCCGTTAGGGTGGTCATCATTGGTTTCCGGATTGATTTCATCCCAACTATTGGAATCCGTACTTGGATGGTGAATTTGGTTCCGCTGGATGATTATCTGCTGAATGTTTTCGGTGTTGGCGGAACCAACCACATAAACCCCCGCCTGTTGATTGATACCAAACGGGCAAGGACCCGAGCCACAGATGCCATTGCTACCCCAGTCGCTGATATCGTTATCTTCGATAATGACTTTCTTTTGAGTGTATTCTTCTGAAGTGGGCTCAATACTGATTGCTGACTTATTTGCTCCTTTCAGTGTTAATCCCCTGACAATGACGTAAGAGGCATTAATTTCAATGTTGTGGTCGGCGTTTTTTGCAACATCTATAGTGGCCTCTCCGGTTGAACCAACGGTATATAAACGATAGCTATCCGGAGTCCCTGATTCAGTAATACGCAGTGTTTGATCTGATAAGGCTGGCAATTCAATGACTTCTCCTATCGGAAAGTCTTCGCTCCAGGTGGTGCCGGTTAATAGTTTAGTAGTACCACTCTGGTCAAGCTTCAGCTCTATCTCGTAAGTAGTATCGGGAGTTAGATGAACCAGGCTCCCTCTATATTCCGCGTTTCGTTCATCGAACCATAAATCAAGTCCATCTTGCCATTCAGTTTCATGTTGTTGTCGATACCTGACTTTTGCGGTGTTTTCATTTGAGCCGTCCGTTGGGCTCCAGTATAAACCCAGTGATTCAAACGTCGGCACGATGCTTTTATCGCCGATGGGTTCCTGAGGCGTTAATTCAAGATTAATATCATCAATCAGGTAATTGGAATAAATACCGTTGTTTTGATCATCATCGACTTCAAAATATACAACAGCTCGATCAAGAGTTCCTGACCATGAGGCGGTAAATCCTCCTGAAATATGGTACCACTGGTTGGCAACGGGGTTGTTTATAACGGCCACTCGTTGATATTCACGACTTCCATTTGCAAGGTAATACTTGATCGTCATTTTCACCTGGTCAGAGGGGGATGACAGCTTAATCCAGGCTCCGCCCATATACAGAGAATCAAGAGATATTCGATCAGTGATGTCCTGCAATGTTCCATGATGTTTTTTGGTTCTGTTACTGATCTGAAGAGCCTGGAGACCCTTATGCATATCCTCTGTGGTGATCGATATACTTGCGCCATAGGGCTCCCAGAACTGTATCGGGTCGGCTTCGATATCTCCATTTTCAATTAAGTCTGCACCCAGCGCCATAACGGCAGCAGGGAAAAGATGGGTTATGGTTAAACAGAAAATGAGTGTTAATCCTGGAATGTTTCTGATAATTCGCTGGAACTTGAATATGGGCTCTGAACATGTTGATTCCCTGGATATTAGATCTTCCATTATCCCTTTCCTCTTAATAATGGCTGCTGTGATTGGGTGTTGATAGTCACCGTTTTTGAATAATTGTTACAATAAGGTTTTATTAATTTATCTATGATAATTAGAAATAACATAGCCGTTAAATCAACGGAAATCCTGATTAAATAAAGAATGATCTGAATCATTTATTATCAGGCTTATAGTATTTATTTTAATTAGAGTTAGTTAAATTAAATGATACTAATATTTTATGAAATGCTTGAAATAAACTCGAAAGATGAATACTTCAGTAAAGAAACCTAAGTAGTTTATCAGTGCGTACACATCTTCTTCGAACTTTACTGCGTTTACGGAGAGTAGAATAGTGAGTTGAGTTGCAAGCGGAACAATCAAGTATCAAGTCCTTAACGATCCGTCAAAATTGAAATTTATATCCTAAAAACATTTATTTATCAATGTGATAATTTGTTTTTGTGTTTTTGGAAAAGACCTTAATGGTCTTTGTCAAAATGAACAATGGCTGCTTCCTTCGCTATTTGTAACTTATTTAATGAGCGGGTCGAGGGAATCGGGTCCATACTGTTGAACGTTGGAATTATTTGTTTTCAGAACCTAAATTGTCAAGGTTATCCGAATATAGGGACAACAGTTACCGCTGTACATGACGTTGGCCTGTTGGGGTAGGCATTGAGGGTATATTTGTATGGAGTCGATTTTATGAATAATAAACTGTGTGCGGCCTTATTGGGTATGGGAGTGATGTTTGGTTCATTTTCAGTTAGTGCTGAAGATCGGCCGATGGGTTTTTTTGTGACAAGTGTGGGGATGGGAAATGGTGGCGATCTGGGAGGTCTGGAAGGCGCGGATGCACACTGTAAAAAACTGGCGACAGCAGTCGGAGCAGGGAATCGGGATTGGCGTGCCTATCTCAGTACTGAAGCACCAAAGAAAAGAGGCGTTTTTGCTCGCCAAAGGATCGGTAACGGTCCTTGGTACAATGCCCATGGTGTTCTTATCGCAACTAATGCCACAGATCTTCATCTTTATAACAAGACGATAACGCTTGAGACCGCGCTTGATGAGGCGGGTAATAGAATTAAGGGCCGTGGTGACAAACCAAACGAACACGATATTCTTACCGGCACCCAGGAAGATGGAACGCCTTATTTTCCTGATGATAAGGACCATACCTGCAACAATTGGACGAGCAGTAATGAGGGTAGCGCCCAGCTAGGGCATCATGATCGTCACGGCGGTGGTAATACTTCCTGGAATTCAGCTCATGCCTCTCGGGGCTGCAGCCAGGAAGCCCTTAAAAAAACTGGCGGGGCGGGGAAGTTCTATTGTTTTGCCGCAGACTAGTCGGGTTTTTTCGATTGTTACAGAGTACTTGGTCCGAGGAAAGCAAGTACTCTGTGAAATATGAGTGAGCTTGTCTTCAAAACAGGGGTGTCATTCTGACAGTCGGCCTGTTTTGCTTAATATACAGCGCTTTAATTGTGTACTGTGTTTTGACTACAAACAGCCCCAGACAGTACAGTCGCATCAGCGATTGAATTGGGCAACTTGGTTTTGCTGGCTCATTACACGTTGGGCTAAGTCTGCGGTAGCAGTGTCTATTTTCTTTGCACTGACGGCAGACTCTTCTGAGACTCGACTGATCTTCGCAATACTCTGATTTAACTTTTCACCTAAGGCTTTGCTTGCTTTTACCGTTTGCTCGCGTTTAATTGAATTTCCGACCAGGAGGCGAAATTCATGCATCTTCATCAACTCAGATACTTTGTTGCAATTGTTGAAACGGGGAGTGTTACTAAGGCTGCGCAAAAGTGCTATGTGTCGCAGCCGTCCATCAGTCAGCAAATGGCTAAGCTGGAAGACAGTGTCGGGCATAAGTTTTTTAATCGTGCAGGCAGAAAACAGGAGCTGACGGAAGCTGGCAAACTGATGTATCAGCAGGCCAGGCAAATTATTGAGTCGGTTGATTCGACGAAGAAATTAATGAGTGATGTCAGGGACTCAGCTCATGGAAAGATCTCCATCGGAATCAATCCCACTATCGGGCCTTGTGTACTCCCGACACTCCTGCTGAGACTATCGGACAGATACCCTGCTGCAATGATAGAAGTTCGTGAAGGGGTTTCTGAGGTACTGCAATCTGCCTGTGCAAGAGATGAGTTAGATATTGTTATAACGGCAAGTCCCAAGATCGAAGCGAGTCTTGAATCTGAAGTATTGATGGAAGACCGGTTTTATATAGCCATAAACAGTGACCATCCTCTTGCCTCAAAAGACACCGTAGTCCTGGCTGATTTGGCGACTGAACCATTCATACTGCTGGATGATATTCACTGCCTGGCCAGGCAGATAGAGCATTTTTGCTTTGATCAGGAATTTATTCCAAAAATACTGTTTCAGGCTAGCCATGTTATTACGGTTAAACAGCTTTTGATGACAAATTATGGGGTGACTATACTGCCGGGACTTGTGAGGGATGAGAATTATGACAAGAATATAAGTTATTTTAGCCTCGATACCGATGAAGCCAAGCGGGAGATTATCCTGATCAAGAAGCCTGATCGGTATATAAATCAGGTGACAGAAGAGTTTATGGCTATTACCAGGGAGTACTGTGGGCAGCTTATGGTAAACCAAAGGGCTGGGTAGCCCTTTTACATTGATTGACCGGCATAACTCCTCCAGGCAGGGAAAGACCAGGACAAGTTTTTACCGCTGTTTGTTCAGCGTAGGATAACCTTCAAGATAAACCCAGTCCTGGGATTTCGCTGGAGTATGACAACCAAGGCAATCCTGCTGGTAGTTAGCAGAGACATTGCTGTTTTCTGCACCAGGTTTGATTAGTGCCCAGCCCCAGCCGTCCCCCCAGGAGTTGTTATCGGAGAAACGTCCTTTTTTGTCCTTGATCATAATGAACCATTGTTTGACTGAAGAAGTCGCATAACTCACCCCTTTTCCTGTTGTGAAATCTCCGGAGTGAGATGCACGAAGCTCCTTGACCAGCGTGGCACCGTCTGGAAATGCTCCTGTTTTACGGAAGGATTCAACACTGCGGCGCTCAGTGTAGACATCATGAAATCCACTTGCGCCTCCTGTCGGAACAAACCAGGAACCCAGGTGAACCATGTTAGTGCGAAAATCATCAGGTAAGCTGATGTTTCCATCTTTATCGACGTAGGGGGAAAAGGAAGCCGTGTCTGCCAGAATGTTCCCCGTTTGGAGTAGAAGAGAGAACGCTATTGTCTGTACTGCTGCTTTTCGGAAGGTATTCATTGTATTGTCCTTCATGACAGGTATTGTGAATCAACCGGGTGGTTATTTTTCTTTATATTTCTGTACGGACTCTTTGTGGTTATGTGATTTCAGAATATTTCGTTGGATTGACTAAATCGAATACTTATTTCTTATGGAAGTATTGGCATCTCCTATAGGTAGCGCTAAGGGCTAAGGGTTGGCTTTGGTGATTTTGATCATATGGGTAATCGATTTCTGGACTATTCTGTGCAGCGTTGTTGCATGATCACTTGCAGATTCATACCACTTGGCATCAGATTGGATCTGAATTAATTCATCACCGTTTAAATGACTGGAGAAGAACGAATGTCCATTAAACTGATCGGTTCTACAACGTCACCATTTGTTCGCAGACTGCGCTTGTGGCTACAGGGTGTAGATTACGAGTTTGTTGCATTGAATATATTCGAAGGAGAGGGCCGAGAAGCTCTGAAAACCTATAATCCTGTCCAGAAGGTGCCTGCGCTGATTGACGGTGAGCAGGAGATATACGATTCGCGAGTAATTTTTCGTTATCTGAGCCAAAAATTTGAGAAACCTTCGCTTTCCTGGGATGAAGAGAATTCTCTTACAGTCATTGATGCTGCTAATGATTCTTTTGTTTCTTTGTTGTTGTTATCTCGTAGTGGTGTGCCGACTGATCAGGATGGGATTTTCTTCACCTTACAACAGGAGCGGATTAAACGAACTTTAACACTGCTTGATGAGCAGGTCGGGGCCGGTAAATTTAAACAGTGGGATTATCCAGCGATTTGTCTGTTTTGCATGATTGATTGGGTGATGTTACGGGAATTGTGCGACTTCAGTGTTTACCCTGATCTACTGCGTTTTCGTCATCAGTGTCTTAAGCGGGATGGTGTGGAGAACACTGATCCCCGTAAGGGATAGAAAAAAACAGCACAGGTTGATGCCTTTTCAAGTCGTAGACTGTTCATCGGACTCTATGAACAATAGACTTGTTGGTTCGAGCAGATGAATATAGGGAGAAATAGCGCTTATGCGTCTTGATGATCGCTTGGTTTGATCTCTGGGTTATAGAGCCCAAACGCCAGTGTTAGCTGCTCTTTCAGCCGTTCGTAGTAACTGTTTAGCTCTGCCGTGGCTGGTTCAGATTTCGAGGCTGATGATTCGAGTAAATTCTTCAAATTCCAGCCGAGCCGTTTAACCAGCCACAACAATTCGTATTGCATTGCATCGATTTCTTTCAGACAGCTGTAGTTATCTGAATCAGTAGGGTCAAGTTCGCTCATCAACCAATCGTTTAGCTGGCCATCACTGATCCCTGAATTATCACGCAATGAAATAATTGATTGCATCATGGTGGCAACGCTCAGGCTTTCCGTTCGTTTAGATGCAACTATTTCACTGCTCAAGTCAGCCAGCGGAGCCAGCAAAGACAGTAGTTGGGAGTTTATTGCTCGTACCCGTTCCAGATTGACGGGTTGGACTGATTGTTTGTTATCAATTTGGTCAAGTTCAGATCGAGACAGTATCCGCATCAGCGCAGAGTGAATGGACTCGTTAAAACTGCTGCGATGAATCTTGAAGTAGGGTAAAGCTTCGTGAATTGATCCTTTTGAGTAGCTTAGTTCATTGGTACATAGGTTGTGGAGTAAATCGGAGCTGGCCACTATTTGACCCAGTGGGCCCAGCATTGTTGCAGCTTTACGAGTCGGGTAGCCTGTTTGATCGAGCCGTTCATGGTGCTCAAGAATGCCACGTCCTATTGTCGAGGGTAAACCTGAAGTGTCCGCACAGCGTTGGCCGATGATAACGTGGCTTTGTAAGGCTCTCCAGTTCTCTTCACTCAGAGGAGTTTGAGTTTGTACATCTGGTGATAGGTGCAGTAATCCGACATCGTGTAGCAGGCCGCAAATATATGCTTCACGGCAATCTTCAGGAGCTAGCCCCATTTCCTTCGCGATCAATGAAGATGCCCAGCCGTTGAATAGGCTGTGTTGGAACTGTTCCGGTAGCTGGTGTGACATAACCGTTAGTTTCTGGCGCATTTGCAGTGGTAGATTGCCAGATAGACAGATGTGTCGAAATGGGTCTTCAAACTGATTTTGCTGCTGTAAATTGTTCAGTTCGGGGGACTGATCCAATATTGCCAGCGTTTTTTGATAGATCTGTTTGTCACTAAAGGTGGTTTCAAGTGAAACCTGATCGTCAATATCTTTTTTTAACTGGTGTCGCTGAAGCTGGGCTTGTGCCTTACTGTTGATCCGACTACCTTTGGCGATTAACAGCACACCGAATTGATTGAAAATATCTTCGCTGGCGGTGACTTCCTGGGTATCGTTGAGTTCGGTAAGTCGCTGCAAATAATGGTTGGTCTGTTCTGGCATGGATAGACTTCTATTCAGGTGTGGTAATTAGTGTGGCTGGACACAGACGGCTAGCGGTAGGCTGATATTCAGTGATGTTTTTTATATCGATGTTTTTTCGAACGGGATTTCGTTCGTTTTACTGAGCGTTTGGCTTTGGGGTTGATTTTGTGTAGGTGGTAGTAGCCCAGGACTAGCGTCAGCAATAGTATGAAAAAGGACAATATTTGGTTGAGTCCAAGTATTTCTAATGATATCTGCCAGGTGGTCAAAGCTGCAGCAGACCAGGCAAGGACCATCCAAAGATTACGTCCATGCATACGTTGTCCCAGTTCCGCCCAGTTAAAGACACAAAATGCTACCAGTATTACCACAACCAGAATCCAGATAAACATTTCCTATGCTCCCTGTGGCCATCGATGCCTTTGTCACTGTTTCCTAACAATAGCTGGGGCAGGCTAAGCAGCGCAATTAATATTTAGCCTAAAAACAATGAAATGGAAATCAGAAGGTGTTTTGGCGAATGTTTGAAGCCCGTTGTTCAGAGGTTCTCTTACAGCTCCTCTTGCCGCCAACGACGAGTAAGAAGGGTTATACCCAGAGAAAAAAGGCCGGATAAATCCGGCCAAACGGCATATTGCCAAGGGGATAACTTAGTTATTGAAAATTGTGAAGTTCAATGGTCCTAATACAGTGGTATCAGGTTCATTAGGGTTGGAGTACATATTGAAGTATTTTAACAACCTGTTCTGTTGACTGTGCCCAAGCCATTGCTGATGCGTCTACTTCTTTCAGAGGGTGGATGATGTCCTCGGAATGAAGCGTGATGTATGGCTTCCCTAATGCTGCACAATAGCCAGCGTCGAAGGCTGCGTTCCATTGCTTGTATTTGTCCCCAAAGCGTACGACGACCAGGTCGGCTTTTTCGATCTGTCCTTTGGTTCGAATTAAATTGACCTTGGAGGATTTATGATCCCTCCAGTAGCTATCTGTTTCCTGACCTAGCTGGTCACCGGCAGCGTCACTGGAGTCATGATCAGTTACTGGAGATAAAAACTCGATATTGAGTCCCAGAGTTTCTGACCCCTGTTTTATTTCCTCTCTCCAGTTAGAGTGAATTTCCCCGGAAAGATAGACTCTGTAGCTCATGTTTTTTCTCCTGATGCAGGTTTGTTTGTACTTAAGTTTATCGTGCTCAAATTTGAGCGCATTCAAGCTTAACTGTACTCAGTTTTGATAATACCTGGATATAGTCGTATGTCGATTCAGCAGCACTTAGCTGTGATTGTGCTTGGATATCGCCATTTTGGGATCTAAATCTGCCTGGGTTTAATAGCATCAGCTTTAGGCTTGATCGCTTCCATGCTCATTATTGTCCAGAATTTATGTGTCCCGGAAAAGTGCTTTACGGATTTAATTCCGGTGAAACTGGCGAAAAAAAGCCGAGCAAAGCTCGGCAAGAACGGATTTCGCGTCGCAGGGATCAGATGACAATGTTCATTGAAAGCTGTCATCGTCTCCCGCCAAATCAAATGTGTGGACTCGTACGAGTCAAATCAGACCGGGCTGACAATCTACAGGTTGATCTGGTTGGATAATCCCTTTTCGTCAGCCAGTCTGGCCGCCGCTGAAGCTACAGCCAGGTCCTGAAGGCCAACACCGGTGCCATCAAACAGGGTAATCTCCTCATCGGAGGTTCGCCCGGAATGAGTACCGTTGATCACCTCCCCAATAGGGGTAATGTCTTCAGCCTTAATCGCCCCAGAAGTAACGGCATGCTGGGCCTCTCCAATGGTGATGGATTGTTCCACTTCATCGGTAAACAGGGTTGCCGCTGCTAGCAATGCCGGGTCTACTTCCTGTTTACCCTTAGTGTCTGTTCCCATACAGGCAATATGAGTTCCTGGCTTGATCCATTCCTTCATTATCAGCGGTTCAAAAGCAGAAGTGATGGTAATAATAACATCGGCTTCAGCCCCCAGTTGTTCTCGTTCTACACTCTTGAAAGGCAGTCCTAACTCTTCGCAGACCTTGGCCAGTCTTGGTAGGTATTCTGGGTGTGGATTCCAGGCAATCACTTTTTCAAAGTTTCGTTGCTCGACTGCAGCACGTAGCTGAAAGGTTGACTGGTGTCCAGCTCCGACCATTGCTAATACTTTTGCGTCTTTTCTAGCCAGGTGGGCGATAGAAACGGCTGAAGATGCTGCTGTGCGAACTGCGGTCAGGTAATTACCACCGACAATGGACTTCAGTTTTCCAGTATCCGGATCGAACAAAATGACTGTTGACTGATGGTTTGTGAGGTTTTTAACTACATTCCCCGGCCAGTAACCTCCAGATTTGACACCCAGTGTCATACCTGCACGATCAAATCCGGATTTAAACCCGTAAAGTGCATCTGCATGACCTATGGCTTCACGAACAACGGGAAAATTATAGGCATCTCCCCTCGCCATAGCAGCAAATACGTTTTCAACCGCAGTAAATGCATCAGCCCTGCCAACGACTGCTTCACAAGTAGCTTCGGAGACAATGGAAATGCCTTTATCAACCGAAGGTTGGTTAGATACTGCGCTGGTAGCGGCACTTATAGAAGGCGCCATCGACTTTCTCCTTTGAATTGGACTGAAATCACCCCGAACAAAGAATCGTTCGGGATGGTCTGATCAGAATGGATTAGAACGCTTTACCGCGTGCCGATACCGGCCAAAGGGTTTCTACTTTGCCATTGCGAACGCCAACGTAATAGTCATGCACATTACAGGTTGGATCACAGTGACCAGGAACCAGCTTCAGCTTGTCGTTAACTTTTAATGCACCGTTTGGATCAGTAATAACACCGTGCTCATCTGAACACTTGATGTATTCCACATCGTCGCGGCCGAAGATGTAGGGTAGACCGCTGTCTACTGATTGAGCTTTAAGGCCTGCATCACAGATTGCTTTGTCGGCTTTAGAGTGGCTCATGATGCTGGTCAGGATGAAAAGTGAGTTTTCAAATTCGGAAATTCGCTTACCGTTTTCATCGTGGATGGTCTGGTAGTCAGCATCCATGAATGCATAAGAACCGCACTGAAGCTCGTTGAATACACCTGAGTTGCCTTCAAAGTAGTAGGAGCCCGTTCCTCCGCCACCCACAATGTCGCACTCCAGTCCTTCACTTTTGAGCATTTCAATGGTGCGGGCAACCATTTCAACCGCGATATCTATTTTTTCTTTACGGTCGGTATAATTTTGCATGTGCTGCATTGCACCCTGATATGCCTGAATGCCGGCAAACTTTAAGCCTGGCGCTGCTTCGACCGCTTTGGCAATATCGACAACTGGCTGACCTGCTTCAACACCACAACGGCCTGCGCCACAATCGATTTCCACCAGGCATTCGATTTGTGTGTCATGCCTTTGAACAGCTGCTGATAATTCCGCGACGTTTTCTATGTCATCAACGCAGCAGATAGTGCGCGCTCCAAGCTTTGGCATGCGTGCAAGACGGTCGATTTTTGCTGGATCACGAACCTGGTTTGATACCAACACATCCTTTATGCCGCCACGAGCAAAGACTTCAGCTTCTGAAACTTTCTGGCAGCAAACACCACAGCTATTTCCCAGTTTTTCCTGAAGTAGCGCAATATCTACGGATTTGTGCATTTTGCCGTGAACACGGTGACGAACGCCCATTTCTTTGGCGTACTGACCCATGGTGCGGATGTTCTTTTCGAGTGCATCCAGGTCCACAATCAGGCAAGGAGTCTGGATATCCGCTTCGTCCATACCTACAACTGCAGGTACATCGTAGCCAACTTCCTGTTCTGTGGGGGTCAACGTGGTGGGGGTCAATGAAGTCATTGGTATTCTCCTGTGGAAACTTATATCAGTTGTTAAGCCATGGGGCCTTTCTTAGTTGCTCAGCCATGGCAGTTTGTCGAGATCAACATTGCCACCGGTGATAATTACTCCGACGCGCTTTCCTTTAAACACTTCAGGGTTTTTCAGGATTGTTGCTAAGGGGACAGCGCTGCTGGGCTCCATTACTATCTTCATGCGCTTCCAGATCAGTTTCATGGCATCTACGATTTCTTCCTCGGTTGCTGTGAGGATATCGGTGACATGGTTGCTGACAAAATGCCAGGTCAGGTCTTTGAGTGGTACTTTAAGACCATCAGCTATAGTCTCAGGCGCATCATCGGCAATAATATGGCCAGCGCGAAAAGAGCGGGCGGCATCGTCGGCATTCAATGGCTCTGCGGCATAAATTTTTACTTCGGGAGCGATGTTGGATAATGTCAGGCAGGTGCCTGAGATCATTCCACCACCACCGATAGGTGCAACGACCGCATCCAGATCATCCACCTGACTGAGGAGTTCTTTTGAACAGGTTCCCTGGCCGGCAATAACCCGGGGATCGTTGTAAGGATGGACAAACTCCGCTCCGGATTCAGCGACGACTTCGGCAAATACTGCTTCTCTGGAGCTGGTTGACGGCTCACATTCTACGATAGTACCGCCATAGCCACGCACTGCATCTTTCTTAGCCTGCGGTGCTGTTTTTGGCATTACCACTGTAACAGGAATGCCTCGTTGTCCTGCTGCATAGGACAGTGACAGGGCATGGTTACCGGAAGAGTGGGTGGCCACGCCGATAGAGGCCGTTGCTTCGTCGAGTCCAAAAACAGCATTGCAGGCCCCACGTACTTTGAAGGCACCTGCTTTTTGGAAGTTCTCGCACTTGAAAAACAATTCAGCGCCAGTCAATTCGTTTAAAAATCGAGATGTCAGTACCGGTGTTTCATGGATATAGGGCTTAATGCGCTCATGGGCGACCAGTACGTCATCGTAAGTCGGAATCCTCATGGTCTGTTCGGTTGAACTGCTCATGTTGTGCCTCACGAAATAAAATGATAGATGAATAACTACTTCTTTTTTATGCTCTTATTGGAGTTTCAGTCTTTTAGGTAGCGAGCGGTACTGCGGAAGTGTTCTTGCGCAGCACGAACCCCGGAGCCCAGTTCTATCGGGTAATTAAGATCGGCCATTGCCATTTCAATGGTTGCCAATCCAGACAAAACCATAACGTCTGTCAGAGAACCCAGATGACCAATCCGGAATGCCTTGCCGTTCATTTCACCAAGACCAATACCGAAGGATACGCCGTAAGTATTGAATGCATGTTCGGTCAGTTCGTTACTGTCAAAACCTTCAGGAACATAAATAGCACTTACGGTATCGGAATAAAGCTCGGGAGAGCTGGCGCATAGTTTCATTCCCCAGGCGTCAACCGCTTTTCTGACGCCTTCAGCCAGTCTGTGATGCCGGGCATAGACATTATCGAGACCTTCTTCAAACAGCATTTTTAAGCTTTCTTTGAGTCCGTAAATCAGCTGTAGAGGTGGTGTATAGGGAAAACCACCGCTGGAATTGGCTGCCATCATGTCGCGAAAATCAAAGAAAGTGCGGGGCAGTTGGGCTGTTTCCATGGCTGCCTGCGCCTTTTGGCTCACTCCCAGGATTGCCAGGCCTGTACTTAGCATAAAGCCCTTTTGTGATCCTGATACCGCGATATCAACCCCCCAGGTATCCATCTCAAAAGGCATCGATGCCAATGAACTAACACAGTCGACAAACAATAGAGCGGGGTGATTTGAAGCATCCATCGCTTTGCGAATTGCGCCAATATCACTGCGTACACCGGTGGCCGTCTCGTTGTGAGTCGTCAAAACAGCTTTGATTTGTTGCTCGTTGTCTTCCCGAAGAATAGCTTCGAACTGATCGGCTGGTGCCCCATTGCCCCACGGGCATTCGATTATCTGAACGTCCAGGCCATGGCGCTGGCAGAGGTCGATCCAGCGGTGTGAGAACATACCATAACGCGCGATAAGTACCTTGTCTCCCGGAGAAAGTGTATTGCTGATAGTTGCTTCCCAGCCACCTGTACCGGTAGACGGGAACATGATGACCTGGCCGGTTTCAGTACCAAATACTCGTTTACAATCACGCAGTACCGGGGCAAAAGTTTCGACAAAATCCGGTGCGCGGTGGTCACGGGTTTGGACCTGCATAGCATTGCGCAAACGATCTGGGATGTTAGTTGGGCCAGGTATAAAAACCGGATTTTGATCAGACATAAGGATCTGCTCCGTAAAGTTTAATAATGGTGAATATCCTTCGCTTTGAGCCAGTGGCTTGTAAACGATGTTTCAAATACCATAAATGTTTGTATACAATTTCGCAATATGCGATAGTTTTCATAATGTGAAAAATGGCGATTTTTACCAAAGATATATACTATCTATTTGATATATATTAATTAAATAATTTTCCGTAAATGGTTTGCGTTTTCGTATTGTAAAAAATATATAATTTATCTTATTATGTGGAATAATTTTTATGGTTTTAATTGTATACATTGTTAAGTGAGGACCCTGTCGATGGCGTCACCAAAGCCGGAATCCCGTATTCAGGTCATTGATCGAGCGGCCCTTTTGCTGGATGCTATTTCTCGCTACTCGAAACCTGTCAGACTAAAAGTACTGAGTGCCGATACCGGATTACACCCATCTACGGCACATCGAATTCTCCATTCTTTAATCGCCAATCGGTTTGTTGATCGCGATGCCAGTGGTGACTATCGATTAGGGCAGCGGCTATTGCAGTTAAGTAATCGCCTGCATACCGACATCGATCTACGTGCGTTGTCGTTACCTCATATGGAAAAGCTGCGCGATAAACTGGGTGAGACCGTTAATCTAACGATTCGTGAAGGAGATGTAGTGATCTATTTTGAGAGGGTTGCACCGAACAGAATGATGCATGTCCATCAGGTTGTTGGCAGCCGTGCGCCATTGCACGTAACAGCTGTTGGCAAGCTGATGTTAGGGATGGCTGGGATGGACGAAATTCGTAGCTATGCGCAGCGTACAAATCTTCCTGCCTACACCCGTAACACTTTATCGTCATTATCTTCACTGGAAGAGGAATGCATGAAGAGCATTGAACAAGGCTATGCCCTGGACAATGAAGAAGCTGAAATTGGAGTCGGTTGTATAGGTGTCCTGCTATTCGATAGTTCGAATAATGTTACTGCAGGCCTGTCCGTGTCGGCTCCAATAGAGCGGCGAAAAGATGCTTGGGTGAATGATATTCTGGAGGCCGGTGAAGCCATCTCTTCGCAGCTTGGTTATACCCGTCCAGCTGCAAGTACAGTATTGAACCAGGCAAACTGATCGTTGGTCACCACAGGCTTCCTGTCAGTTCGATACGATTCGAGGCCTTACCGGCAAAAATCTCCATTTCAGATTCACTGCCAGGCTGCTGATAAATACCAATAGGATTCCCAGAATCTGGGACAGGTTTATATGAGTGCCGTAGATCAGGTAATCGCAGATCATAGCAACTACTGGATAAATAAAAGACATGGCTGCAATAGAAGTTACTGGCAATCTCTGAAACGCCGCATAGAGATAGATATACATAACACAGGTGTGGATCACACCCAGACCTATCAGGTAATACCAATGATTACCGATTGTAGGCACATCACTTAGCGTAGCAAATGGCCAAAGCAAAATAATACCCAGCGCAACTTGCATTAGCGCAGTGAGGTGGGGTGGTTGCTCCTGTATTTGTTTTGTTGCCAAGGTCAGGACGGCATAGAGAACTGCAGCAGCCAGTGCAAATCCAACACCTGCGATGTATGCATTAACATCCACCAGCGTTGCGACATCCAGATCAGTAACCAGAACCAATCCTATAAACGCCGTAATGACCCAGAGTAGCTGATGCCGATTGATGGTGGTTCTGAATATTAAAGCACTTAACAGCAGTACAAAGAATGGCTGTGTATGGTAAACCACGGTAGCGATAGTGATGGATGTTAATGCAAAGGATTTAAATAGGAACACCCAGTTAAAGACTAAGCAAGCGCCACCCAAAAGGGTAATCAGCACATTTCTTTTGGTAAAATATGCTGGCTTAAACAGCCCGCGATAATAACAAAAAGCGCCCAGAGCTAAGGTTCCAAACAAACAACGGTAGAACACGACATTGAACGAACTCTGGTCTGATTCAACGACGAATACACCGAGGGTACCTGACAGTATCATGGCGATAAGCATATCCAGGACGCCACCAGAGTTATGTTTTGTTTTCATGACTACCTCTTAGTAAGCGATTGAGGAACCCACCTTGCATTGGGTGGGTTTGTTATTCTAGGGTAGTCGGTTTTCTGTAAACTAGGACTCAGCTAAAGCCAAGGGTAAGTTGGGTTAGCGCAACGTAACCCAACAACAGCTTTTGATCAGGAGGGCTGATCGTTCCAGGGT
>NZ_MIEQ01000040.1 GCF_001968815.1 Motiliproteus sp. MSK22-1
AACCCATCCCGAACTCAGCAGTGAAACGGATCAGCGCCGATGGTAGTGTGGGGTTTCCCCATGTGAGAGTAGGTCATCGCCAAGCGCCTAACACCGAAAACCCCAGCACAGTGTGTTGGGGTTTTTTGTTAGTGGCGATGAGCTACGTGAGAGTAGGGCCGTGGCGGGAATTAGCGAAACAGGTTTCGCTCCGCCAGGGCGACTGGGGCGTGTACGTCCCCAGGACTTCCATCGCCAAGCGCCTAACCGAGAAAGCCTCGTCCTGACAGACGGGGCTTTTTTTATGGCTGCGATTTAACTCCCCTGAACCCATCCGCGCTCAATCTCCGAAAAACCAGCAGTGAAACGGATCAGCGCTGTGGGGAGTGTGGGGTTTCCCCAGATGTGAGCTGTTCATCGCCAAGAATCTAATAAAGAAATCCCCGGTACGTTGTATTGGGGTTTTTTGTTAGTGGCGATGAGCTACGTGAGAGTAGGGCCGTGGCGGGAATTAGCGAAACAGGTTTCGCTCCGCCAGGGCGACTGGGGCGTGTACGTCCCCAGGACTTCCATCGCCAAGCGCCTATTATGAAAAAAGGGCTATCCGTTAGGGTGGCCCTTTTTTTATATCTGGTGTGTGTTGAAATGACCTGCTCGAGAGTAGGGCAAAAACGGAAATGTCCAGAACATGCTCTGGCCCGATTTTGCGACTACAGCCTGTACGCCTGTAGGACTTCCATCGCCAAGCGCCTAACAGAGAAAGCCTCGTCCTGACGGACGGGGCTTTTTATTTCAGAAATAACTTATCGAATGGTTTTTGAAAAGATAAGCTCAACCCTGATTGTTGTTGCTACTCCTGAGTTTCAAGTTCTTCCAGGCATTTGTCTTTGATGTCGAGAAAATCCATTTCACTCAGCCCCAGGTGATCAAAGACTGCAGTTGGAGGGAGAGGTTTTAGTCTGTTGTCTTCTATTCGCCACATTCGTCGGAAGGCGTTGCTTATATGCTTGGCGATTATCAGAATAGCGAGGAGTGTCAGTACTTTTTCGTCTACATCTAAGCGGCGAGAAAATGCATCTGTATACAGTGGTTGTAATCTAATTGCCTCGCAAATATGTTCAGGAAGAAGCCATGTATTAATAAGTTGATGACCTACTTCATAGTGGTTAACTCGATATTGAGAATTCTGCTCGTTGCTGAATGTTAAGTTGGGGTTTGCGTTAACCTGATATAAAAGTTCTTTAAAATCTGGGTATTTTTGCATCATCAACGGGATGCCGCAATCATGGAACATTCCAACTGTGTAGGCGTCTTCGGATTCTATTTCCGTTAAACGACTTGCTAAGCTGGTCGATAAATGGGCGACTTCTTTGGCAGTATCCCAAAATCGATCAAGGCCGGGATAAGAGTCCAGAGCCGTCCTTAATGCAGTTACTTTCACTAGACTGAATACTTTGGTGGTACCCAGTAGCATGGTTGCATGGTCTACGGAGGTTACCCTGTTTCTAAGACCAAATAGTGGTGAGTTAATCATTTTTAGGACTGTTGCATAGAGGGTTACATCAGTTTTTAAACTTTGGGCAATTTTTTTAGCATCAGGTGTGCTTTTTTTCATCTCATTGCTGATTGCTATTAAAGCATCAGGGCGTGGTGGGATTGAAAAACTGGATGCTATTTCTCTGGCTGATATTGCTTTTGCCATGTTAGGTCAATCTCCTTAGACCAAAGAGTCGCCTTTACGACCACTGGTGGTTTGTCACGAGTCAGCAACTTAATGATTGCTAGTATTGGTCTTTGCTTAAACTGTAGTGGCCTTAACAGGCACATTTTCTGGGGCAGGAAATGAAAGCTACCGGTTACCAGATGGCCAAATAAAAAAGTAGCTTGATTCTATCCTTCGGCTGTTCGCTTCTGCAATCCTGAAGTATCGCTGTTTTTGTCTATTGTCATTAAAGCCGTAATATAATGAATACTGTTTGGCCGATACGGGGGAGAAAGTTACAAATCTTTGACTGGTCCCGTTTAATAGTTGCTAGGGATATTTTTCGTTGGTTATCATATGTAACATTTAAAAGCTGTTAAACAATAAGCAGATAGAGTAAGGATAGTCGATGACAAAGTTTAGAGCTTTTTTAGTTCACTTCCTCCTCAGTACTACAATTTTTGTTAGTGTGATATTGCTAGTCGCCTTTGCCTGGTATCCATCGATTTATCTGGAGGCTTCGGGAGTCTGGATGGCATTACGGATGGTCGCTTTGGTTGATGTGGGCCTCGGGCCACTGATGACACTCATTCTTTTTAGGAAGAATAAACCAGGGCTCAAGTTTGATCTTAGTGTTGTAGCCTGTGTGCAGGTGATTGCCTTATGCTATGGTGTTTGGGTGCTTTATTCCCAGAAGCCGGTGCTGACCGTTTTTCATGATGGTTTTTATATTTGCTTGGATCAGTCTCAGGTTGATTATTCTGGTGTCAAGCTTGATCGCTTTGATGATGGACGGTTTGTTGTCCCCATTGCCATATTGCCAAAACTTTCGGAGCAGCAGTCTAAAGAATGGCATGCCCGTCAAGCTTTACTCCCTGAAGGGTATCCCAAACATCCTGCATTTGTTTATGGAGAATCTCTTGTTGAATACAATCCAGCTACCCTTCCGATGGTGTTAGAGGATGAGTGGGATCTTAGTCGCCAATTGGAGTTGAGTGCTGAGGATAAAGCGATATGGCTGGAATATCAAAACGAGTTTGGTACGGATTCAGGTCACGCCTATTTTGTGTTTACCTGTGGCAAGCATCAGTATATGACCGTGATGAATCCTAAGTCAGGGGAATTGGAAGCTACTTTGGATATATCATTCCTGAATGCTCGACAAAAGCGGCTTATAAAACCTTAGTGAGACGACGAGTAGGCCAATGAGTTGGAGCTTATAACGCAATAATATGTATAAGTTATGTTTTTTTGTTCCTGAGTCTCACGTGGAAACAGTAAAAAATGCTGTTTTTTTGACTGGCGCTGGATACATAGGAAACTATGATCAATGCTGCTGGCAAGTGATGGGGACTGGACAGTTTCGGGCTTTGCAGGGCAGTCAGCCATTTACCGGTCTGCAAGGGCAGCTCCATAAGCTGTCTGAATGGAAAGTTGAAATCGTCTGCGAGGATCATTTGATTGAGCAGGCTGTAGCTGCAATGAAAAAAGCTCACCCCTATGAAGAGGTGGCCTATGATGTGATTAAGCTTGAGGTTATTTGAGCTTGTTGTTCAGATGGGTTCGCTGTGATGTTGATCTGTCTAGATCGACATGTCGTATTGGATAGTCTCCTGTTTTTCTGTCTTCGAAGAAGAATTTCAGTGCTTGTTCAATCGTTTGGAATGCCAGTTGCTGCCAGGGAATGTCCTGTTCTGCAAATAACCTGGTTTCCAGAGTTTCTTCGCCTGCGCCATAGATAGGATGGTTGAGAGTTGCTCTGTAAATCATCTGAATCTGGCTGATATGTTTAATGCTGGTGAGCGTATAAAGATCATGAATTTCGACTTCTGCGCAAGCCTCTTCCTGGGTTTCTCTCAAGGCCGCTTGACGAGTTGATTCTCCATTTTCCATAAACCCGGCAGGAAGGGTCCATAGTCCTCGTTGCGGCTCAATTGCTCTCTTGCAAAGTAGTACTTTGTCTTCATAAGAGGCAAGACAACCAGCAACGACTTTTGGATTCTGGTAGTGAATATAATTGCAGTTAACGCATACATGGCGAGGGAGGTTGTCTCCGTCGGGCACCTTTATACAAACTTTCGATCCGCATTGGCAACAGAAATTCATACGATGTCACATTGATCAGTCTGGTTACTTGGGCTGCTGTTGGGCTCTACTTTATTGCTTACCCAAGCTATGATGTACGATATCTATTAGTGTGATCAAGTTCAAAGGGTCACTAAAAAGGATCAATCTGCCTTATTTCAGTGTTTGGTAAAATCCTGGTCTAAAGAGCGGCATTAGAAATTGGAAGCTTATCCTTTTGTCGAGCGGCTAAATTTGTAATTTACAGCTAGAATTCTGTTTCGTTACCAACCTGAAACTAATGAGGAGAGGATTGGTCATGATATACCACGTGGATAACCGGAGTGTAGAGTTCAAAAGTGGTAGGTACTTTGTTGCTAACAATGCGACTGTGGTGGGAAGTGTTGTTATCGGTAACAACGTCAGTGTTTGGTTTAATGCGGTAATACGTGGAGACAGTGACCCTATCAACGTTGGTGACAACTCAAATATTCAGGATGCTGCAGTATTGCATGCTGATCCTGGCTACCCCCTGGATATTGGTGAGGGTGTAACGGTGGGCCATAAGGTGATGCTGCATGGCTGTACGATTGGTGATAACTCACTTATCGGAATTAATGCGGTGGTACTTAATGGCGCCAAGATAGGTAAGAACTGCTTAATAGGTGCGAATACCCTTATATCGGAAGGTATGGAGGTTCCTGATGGTTCTTTAGTCGTTGGAACACCAGGCAGAATACGCCGCACTCTTAGCGAACAAGAGATTGACGGTTTACGAGCCAGCGCTGAGCATTATGTATCCAACATGCGCAGATATCGTCAAAGCCTGGTTCAAGTTGAGTAATCAGCTGCGCCCGAAGCAGGGCTGAGCTGATTATGGCTTACTGTTTTTTAATGCAATATCCGAGACTCTGGCCATTTTGACCAAATTGTCTTGAATTTGAATCGTTTCAATGTGATAGCCGTTGATATCCAGGCAAATATTGCTGTCAGGGATAAACTCGAGTGTTTCAGTAATTAAGCCATTGAGTGTTTTAGGTCCATCAATTGGGAAATCCCAGTCCATTGCCTTGTTGATATCCCGTATTGTTGCGGAGCCATCGATGAAGAACGTACCATCATCCTGAGGATGGATGTCCTGATTCTCAATTTTTCGGTTTTCTGATAATTCTCCAACGATTTCCTCGAGTATGTCCTCTAGTGTGCAGATTCCCTGGATGTCTCCATATTCGTCAACTACCAGTCCAATACGCTTGCCCTCTTTTTGGAAGTTAAGCAGTTGAGTCTGGAGCGGAGTGCTTTCAGGTATAAAGTAAGGTTCTTTGGTTTCCTGCAATAGCGCAGCCTTGCTGGGATCTCCTGATTTGAGAACCCGTGCCATATTGCGCAGGTGGAGAATACCTACTACCTGATTAATATCGCCATTGTAAACAGGCAGCCGGGTATGGTCGCTACTGGAAATAAAATCTAAGATATCTTCAAGGTCGTCTTCAAGGTCAATTCCTTTCACCTCATTTCGAGGGATCATAATGTCCTGGACCGTTACTTCCTCCAGTTCCAGAATGCCCAAAAGCATTGATTGGTTTCGCTGAGGAATCAGAGCCCCAGCTTCATTTACAATCGTTCTCAGTTCTTCAGTGCTTAGGTGATCATGGTTTTGTGGATCTGATCTGACTCCAAGGACTCTCAATAATCCGTTTGTGATTCCATTAACCAGCCAGACAGCAGGATACATTAAAGTCAGCAGTGGCTTGAGAACAAGGGCCGCTGGGAAGGCTACTTTTTCCGGATGCAAGGCCGCCAGTGTTTTTGGTGTGACCTCAGCAAAGATCAGGATAATGAGAGTAAGTCCGAAGGTTGCCACCAGAGGGCCTGCGTCCCCCCATAGCCTGACGGCAATAACCGTCGCAATGGAAGCTGCGGCGATGTTCACCAGATTGTTGCCAATGAGAATAATGCCTATTAAGCGATCAGGCCGGGATAAAAGTTTGTTAGCGCGCACGGCGCCTCTGTGCCTGTTTTTCACCAAATGCCGCAGTCGATAGCGGTTAAGTGACATCATCCCTGTTTCAGAACTGGAAAAAAAAGCTGAGCAGAGTATGAGAAGGGTCAGAATTCCCGATAACAGGCCAATTGATGCGTCGTCCAAGACGGGGGTAACCTTTAGTTTCGATAAGGATGGAAATTGTCCTGTCTTGACGGAGTTCTGTCAAGGTGGAGTTTGTTAATAATTGCTTAATTTCTAAAAAAAGAAGAAGTTATCTTCTTATGGCTAGATCATTAATTCAAGCGCAAACTTGCTACCAAAATAGGCCAGCATCAGTGCGCTAAAGCCTCCCAGGGTCCAGCGAATAGCGGCAATTCCACGCCAGCCCCTCTGCTGACGGCCCCAAAGCATAATGGCATAAACTATCCAGGCAACAATCGATAACAGTGTTTTGTGAACTAAATGCTGGGCGAAAATATCATCCAAAAAAAGCATGCCGGTGATCAGTGAAACGGTTAGTAGGGCTTCTCCCGTCCAGAGCATCTCAAACATCAGTTTTTCCATCATCATCAACGGAGGTAAAGCGGCTACAATCCCCTTTGTATGATGCTGGCGAAGTTGTCTGTCTTGTAATGAAATCAGTATTGCCTGGACTGCTGCTATGGTGAAAACGCTGTAGGCCAGTATAGAGCTTAGAATATGACTGATAATTCCCGGGCTGTAAGGTTTTGGTGCTGCTGTCTGAGGGGCCAGGGCTGCAAGTACTACGGTAATAGCGGCCAATGGGAATAGCGCAACAAACAGGTTTTTTAGAGGCTTAGTCAGGCTGCTAATCAGTACTAAACCTGCGATCAGCCATGCAATCAATGAGGATACGGGAAAAAAACCAAGTTGAATTCCGTCGCCGGGATGCAGCACGATATAGACTGCCAGTGTATGGAGTACAACGGCCGCAACACCGGTACCCATAACCAGTTTATTATGATCAGTACGACTGCCGGTCAAGGCGGTCGCTTGCACTGCGCTGGAAACCAGGTACAGGATTGCACAGATAAAACTGATAAAAATCAAGCTCATTGTCTCTGACTTTCACGAAACGTAAATGGGCTCTAAGTGTGTCATAAATCCTTAGAAGATTGAATAGAGGGGTTTTCTGATCAGGTTACTTATTCATTTAATTTTAGTTTTGAAGTGCATTGCGCATGCCCGTAGAGAGGATAGACTGCATAGGGTATAATCAGCAGCAGTTTTGTCAGTCGGAGTGCCCGGCCGAAGGTTAGGAGCCAATAAATTTCCCATGTTTGATAACTTAACGGATCGCTTGACGCATGCGCTGAAATCAGTGACGGGTCAGGCCAAGCTTACAGAAGATAATATAAAGGGCACCTTGCGTGAGGTGCGGATGGCTTTATTGGAAGCGGATGTCGCGCTGCCGGTGGTCAAAGAATTTATTGCCGGAGTAAAGGATCGCGCTGTAGGACAAGAAGTAACAAAGAGTCTTACACCGGGGCAGGTCTTCGTCAAAATTGTTCGTGAAGAGCTCGTTAATGTTATGGGCTCGGCGAGTGAGGAGTTAAATCTTGCTGCACAGCCTCCCGCCGTTGTCATGATGGCTGGCTTGCAGGGGGCTGGTAAAACGACCTCTGTCGCCAAGCTGGCTCGTTGGCTAAAAGAACGAAAGAAAAAAACGGTATTGGTCGTTTCTGCTGATATCTATCGTCCTGCGGCGATAAAGCAGTTAGAAACTCTTGCTTCTGAGGTTGGTGTTCATTTTTTTCCGTCGACAGCAGATCAGCGTCCGGTTGATATAGCAGAGGGTGCTATTCAGCACGCTAAAATTAAGCATTATGATGTGGTCATCGTGGATACCGCTGGTCGACTTCATGTTGATAGCGACATGATGGACGAGATCAAGCAGTTGCACGGTGCAATCAATCCTGTTGAAACTCTCTTCACCGTTGATTCAATGACGGGGCAGGATGCCGCCAATACTGCTAAGGCATTTAACGATGTGCTTCCCCTGACCGGTGTCGTCTTGACCAAGACTGATGGTGATGCCCGTGGTGGAGCGGCGTTATCTGTTCGACATATTACAGGTAAGCCGATTAAGTTCCTTGGTATTGGGGAAAAAACAGATGCCCTGGAGCCTTTTCATCCTGACCGGGTAGCTTCTCGTATTCTCGGAATGGGAGATGTGCTTTCTCTGATCGAAGAGGTCGAGCATAAAGTCGACAAGAAAAAAGCCGAAAAACTTGCCGGAAAGATTAAAAAGGGTAAGGGCTTTGATCTGGAAGATTTTCGTGAGCAGTTACAGCAGATGAAAAATATGGGCGGCATGGCTTCCATGATGGGCAAGTTGCCCGGGATGGGAAAAATGGCCCAGGCAGCAGAGGAAGCAGGCGCTGAAAAGGGGATGATGCAGATGGAAGCTATCATTAACTCAATGACGCCGCATGAACGCCGTTTTCCTGATGTTATCAATGGTCCGCGTAAGAAGCGTATTGCTGCTGGTTCAGGTACCCAGATTCAAGATGTGAATCGAGTACTTAAGCAGCATAAGCAGATGCAAAAGATGATGAAAAAATTCGCTGGTAAGGGGATGGCTAAGATGATGCGCGGTATGAAAGGTATGTTACCTCCCGGCGCTGGCGGTAGCATGGGCGGTGGTTTTCCTGGAGGCCCTGGCGGATTTCCTCGCCGCTAAAATGATTGCTTGCTGGTTTCTCTTACTGGTGTCTGAAAAATAGGCACATAGTTCTTTCAAAGGGTGGTTTATTCGCGTAGAATTACCGCCCTTCGTGTATTCATCTCAGTTGTGCGTACCTGCAGCCTTTCTCATGATTAATCATTGATTGGGACAGTTTAAGGGTGAGCGTGCCTCTGGGCGACACTAACTGTGGGCGATATTAAAACCCACTCAGCAATAAAGGGATCGATGCCAATGGTAGTTATTCGATTAGCACGTGGAGGCTCTAAGAAGCGTCCTTTTTATCACATTACAGTAGCCGACCAGCGCAATTCTCGTGACGGTCGCTTTATTGAGCGTTTAGGGTTCTTTAATCCGGTTGCTCGTGGACAGGAAGAGCGTTTACGCGTAGATCTGGAACGTGTTGCTCACTGGCAAAGCAAAGGCGCGCAGCCTAGCGGTCGCGTTGCAACGCTGTTGAAAGAAGCAGCTAAAGCCGCTGAATAATTTGGTGGACCGGACGATCAATTCCAAATGATGAAGCGAGGAGAAAAGAAGCAGACTTTACCCGGGAGGGCCAGTTCGCTGGTGACCATGGGAAAAGTGACTTCGCTCTACGGTGTAAGGGGTTGGGTAAAAATCTATTCCCATACCGAGCCGATGGAGAATATTCTTAGCTATAAACCTTGGTATCTTAGACTCGATGGCCGTTGGCAAAAAGTTGAGTTAGATCAGGGGAAACGTCATGGTAAGGGTTTGGTCGCCAAACTAGTTGGGTGCGATGATCGAGATCAGGCCAGCAATTTTTGCGGTGCTGAAATCGGTATAGAACAGGATCAGTTACCCGCGTTAGAGGGTGACGATTATTACTGGCATCAACTAGAAAACTTAAATGTAGTAACCGAGTCCGATGTGATTTTGGGCCGGGTAGATCACTTGATTCCGACAGGTTCCAATGATGTGCTTGTAGTTAAGGGTACAAAGGAAAGTCTGGACAAGAGGGAGAGACTAATCCCCTACTTGCCAGATCAGGTGATCAAAGAAATTAATCTTGAATCAGGTATTATTCGGGTCGATTGGGATCCGGAGTTTTAGTTCGTGTGGGTTGGTGTAGTTACGTTGTTTCCAGAGATGTTTCAGGCAATCTCAGACTATGGGGTTACTGGAAGAGCAGTCAGTAAGGGTCTGATCAGTCTCAATTATTGGAATCCACGAGAATTTGCAACCGACAAACACCGTACTGTCGATGACCGGCCTTATGGCGGCGGACCTGGGATGCTGATGAAAGTCCAGCCTCTTCGGGATGCAATCCAGGCAGCTAAAGCTGCAGCGGGTGAGGGGGTTAGAGTAATCTATCTTTCACCGCAAGGGCGGAAACTAGATCAGTCCGGGGTTCGCGAGCTGGTCAGTCGGGAAAAGATGGTGCTGGTCGCCGGTCGCTACGAGGGAATTGATGAGCGACTTTTGGAAACTGAAATAGATGAGGAATGGTCAATAGGGGACTTTGTCCTAAGTGGTGGCGAGCTGCCAGCCATGACCATTGTCGATGCTGTTTCTCGGTTGGTACCGGGTGTGTTAGGGCATGAGGATTCTGCTAGTGAAGACTCCTTTGAGGACGGGCTTTTAGACTGCCCTCATTACACACGACCAGAGTCGATTGACGAACGGCAAGTACCTGAAGTGTTGCTCAGTGGCAACCATAAAGAGATTAAGCGCTGGAGACTAAAACAACAGCTTGGGCGCACCTGGCAAAGAAGACCCGAATTATTGGACGGTCGGGAACTGAATAGCGAGCAGCAGTGTTTGCTAGAAGAATTTATCCGCGAAACCAAATAGCAGAGTTGAGCGGCTGATAGTTTAGGAGCAAGTGATGAGCAGCAAGAACCTGATCATTCAGCAGATTGAAAACGAACAGATGGAAAAGCAGGTACCTGAGTTTGGACCCGGTGACACCGTGGTCGTTCAGGTAAAAGTAGTTGAAGGTACTCGTGAGCGTCTACAGGCGTTTGAAGGCGTAGTTATTGGCAAGCGTAACCGTGGCCTGAACTCTGCTTTCACCGTCCGTAAAATTTCTCACGGTGTTGGTGTAGAGCGTACTTTCCAGACATATAGTAAGGCAGTTGATAGTCTTGCTGTTAAGCGTCGTGGTGACGTTCGTCAAGCTAAGTTGTACTACTTGCGCGACCTTTCCGGTCGTTCTGCACGTATCAAAGAGAAATTGGCCAAAAAGTAATTTGGTTAATTTAGTAAAAAGGCAGCTTCGGCTGCCTTTTTTGTTGCTCGCAATATGTTCACCGTTTCCTGTCACAGATATTTTTGATACAAAGTCTTAATGAGTTCAAATTTGGCTAAATCTAAAGAATATCCCGGAAAGGTCCTCACTGAGGCTTATTTACAATTCTTATGGTTGGAAAAAGGTCTTAGCGATAACACTCTGGCTGCATATAGGCGGGATATCAGGGCTTACGCCGAGTGGCTGAAACTGCAAGGGAGCAGATTAGAGCATGGTCAGCGAAAAGAATTACTTGGCTATCTCAGTTATCAAAACAAAAATCGTATCAGTGCTCCGTCATCGGCGCGTATGCTTTCCTGCTTGCGTGGGTTTTACCGTTATCTTATCAGCGAGGGAGTTGTTGCCAAGGATCCAACGCAGGAAATAGACAATCCCAAGTTAGGACGGCCATTGCCGAAAGTCTTGACTGAAGAGGATGTGGAGGAGTTGCTGGCTGCTCCAGACCCCCAGGACTTGGTCGGATTCCGTGACAAAGTCATGCTAGAACTTATTTATGCCAGCGGGCTGCGTGTCAGCGAACTGGTGACGCTGGAGTTGTCACAGCTTAATATGCGGCAAGGTGTGGTAAGAGTCACGGGGAAGGGGAGTAAAGATAGGTTGGTTCCTATTGGTGAAGTAGCACTCGACTGGCTGATGAGGTATTTAAGGCAGGGGCGCACATTGCTGCTTAAAGATATGAATAGTGAGGTCCTTTTCCCCAGTAAGCGGGGAAGGATGATGACTCGGCAGACTTTTTGGTATCGAGTTAAATATTATGCTCAGTTGGCGGGAATTGATAAGCCCATTTCACCACATACTCTTCGACATGCATTTGCGACACATTTGCTGAATCATGGGGCAGATTTGAGAGTTGTTCAGTTATTGTTAGGCCATAGTGACCTGTCAACCACCCAGATATATACACATATTGCGCAACAACGCTTACAATCACTGCATCAGCAACACCACCCAAGAGGATAGCTGAACTCTAGCCAGCTCTTGGGCTCTAAAGGCGGATCAAGCCAAGATTATTGAGGTACTTATGAGAATTTCCGGGTTATTTTTTGTTTATTGTGTTGCTACTTCAGCAGCTTTGTTCCAAAGCTCTCTGCTCTCTGCGGCAGAAGCCTATGACCAGATTCGCAGCAAGATTCAGGCTGTTGCCTCCAGCTCTCAAATTATAGGAATAAAGCCAACTGCCGTGCCGGGGTTGATGGAAGTTGAATTTGATAACGGGAAGGCTGTTTATGCCAGTTCTGATGGTGAGTATATCCTTGACGGCACTCTATTTAAGCTAACAGATCAAGGTGTAGTTGATATTCGCGGACAGAGAATTGAAGCAGAGCTACAGCCAGTCCGTAAGGAAATGATTTCCAGTTTGGATACAGAAGATATGGTTGTCTTTTCACCCGCCGGCGAGGTTAAGGCAACTGTATATGCCTTTACTGATGTTGACTGCGGATATTGCAGAAAACTGCATAGTGAAATGCAGGCGTATAATGATTTGGGGATTGAAGTACGTTATCTGGCATTTCCTCGTGCGGGTACAAACTCTCATTCTTACGATAAAATGGTTGCTATTTGGTGTGCGGAAGACAGACAAAGTGCTATGACCGACTCGAAGGCTGGGCGTTCAATTGCAATGAAAAGCTGTGAAAACCCTGTATCTGACCAATATGCACTCGGTAATAGGGTCGGGGTTAGAGGGACGCCCGCTTTAATGACGGTGGATGGCGAATTGATGCCTGGCTACGTGCCTGCTCCAAGATTGGCTCAGGCTCTTGGCTTAAACTAACATCCGACTCATATGAATGTTGTGTTTCCCTGGGGTCAGTTAAATCTGGCTCCAGGGTCCAAAGAGAGGATCAACCCTTTGTAATGAGTGGGGATGTTCTCAAACTGTATCCCAAGCCCAAAGCCATTTCTGCCTTCCAGGGCTGTGCTGTGGAGCGTGTTGGCCCATAGTTTGAACACACTGCGTTCAGGAGGGCTGGGTGGTGTGAGTTCCATGAGTATGTGAACTCCCGCTGGGAGTCGCTTATTGGTTACCAGACGAGCACCACCACTGGACAGATTTTCAGTACTGGCCTCCATGCGGTGTCCGTCAGGAAGTACAAGTAGTGCCGGTAGTGCTTTATCGTAGCGTGTATGTTGGCGGCGTTCTACTGTCATAGTCGTTCCCTGAAATGCTGATTAAAGAAAAGCTAGCAAAAGAAGATCGTCTAGCGTTCATTGTTGCTTATCCTTGATAAGAAGGTCCAGAAAAAATAGAGATGAGGCTGTAAAAAATATGGAATTTCTGGATTTGACTCTATTGGTTAACTGGTTGGGGTTAGCTGGTATCGCAGTTTTTGCTGTTTCGGGGGCCTTGGACGCTGCTCGAAATGAGATGGATATTCTCGGCTTTATGTTAATTGGCACTGTTACAGGGCTAGGAGGGGGAACGGCCAGGGATCTGTTGCTCGGACGTTCTCCCGTTTATTGGGTTGAAGAGCCAATCTATGTGGGTATCTGTTTGGTGGTTACCACTATTACCTATTTTGTCGTTCCATATATAGCGTCAAGAACACGGGCGCTGGTCTGGATGGATGCACTTGGTATTTCATTGTTCTGTGTAACAGGAACACAAATTGCCCATGGCTTAGGGGTGTCTCCGCTCATTTCAGTTTGTATGGGAGTCATGACAGCTACTTTTGGTGGAATTACCCGCGATGTTCTTTGTAGAGAGTCTCTTATGCTGGGACAGCGAGAGCTGTATGTGACAACCACTGTTCTGGGGGCTTCGGTATATTTGTTACTGCAATGGTTGTCATTACCTCAGTACATTGCTGTTTTGGGTGGCTTTTCAACAGCTTTTGCATTACGCAGTGCGGCTATTTTATTTGACCTTCGGTTGCCTTCATATCATACCTCGAAATAGAACCTGATTAGGAAGCCTGTGAATAAGTCTATTGTATTCTAGAGTCCATCCTTCGGGGCTTTCAGAACAACTAGATCTCAGCGTTAACGATTTTCGACAGACAGCCAGTATGTCTGTAATCGTTGCCTTGATCTCCAATCGCTCTGAAAGCCACCTTGTTCATAGGTTTCTTAGCTTCGGTTCCTGGTGATCGAATAGTTTTGTAATCTCAGGTGGTATTCACTTAATGCTCTTGGTTTTCATCAGAAATTGATATATAACAATTAGATGTTTTTCATGTATTGATTTAAAGTTATTCAAATAAAACGGATTATTTCAAGAGTCATTGATTTAGCCGTGCCACTATTTTTATAGACAGTAATAATAACCAGAGATAGAAGCCTTTCTAGAAAAATCATCGAAAATATTCAACATATTGGTGAATATTTTTATGCCCTCTAAGGTATGATTTCCGCGGGTTAATTCAACCTAATTCCAGTCACTACGGGACATTCAGAACTACTTCGGAGTCTTTGTGCTTCCCCGTATATGCGGATTGGAGACAGTGTTTCTGTCATAAGTTTGTTGATTATCCCTGTCCTTTTAGCAGGCCGGTTACAAGTCGGAAATCTGCTGAGAGGTTCAAAGTTATTACCCATAACTAGAACTATAAATATAAGAGGCCCTCATAATGAAAGCATGGATTTGTGCTCTTCTTTCTCTATTTATCAGTCCACTCGCTTCAGCTTCAGACGGTGTGGATCAAGCAATAAATGAAGCAATCGCTCCCATCTCAAATGTTATCGCCGGTATTGTCTTCTACTCCGTTCCTGTGGGTGATGCATCACTACCTTTAATTGTTGTCTGGCTTGTTGTCGCAGCAATTTTCTTTACAGTTTATTTCGGTTTTATAAATGTTCGTGGTTTTAGTCATTCCATTAAAGTGGTGCGTGGCGACTTCACAAACCCTCGGGATAAAGGGGAAGTCAGTCATTTTCAAGCGCTGACTGCTGCTCTTTCGGGGACTGTTGGTCTGGGAAATATTGCAGGTGTCGCTATTGCTGTGTCTATTGGCGGGCCCGGTGCTACTTTTTGGATGATTGTCGGTGGTCTGCTGGGAATGTCCTCAAAGTTTGTGGAATGCACCCTGGGTGTTAAATACCGTAATATTAATCCTGACGGCAGTGTTTCTGGTGGGCCTATGTATTACCTTAGTAAAGGTCTGGCTGAGCAGGGTAAAGCAGGGTTGGGTAAATTCCTGGCAGTATTTTTTGCAATTTGCTGTATTGGTGGTGCTTTTGGTGCCGGTAACATGTTTCAGGCTAACCAGGCTGTCCAGCAAGTGATTAGCGTTACCGGTGGTGATGCCAGCTTTTTCGCAGGTCAGGCTTGGGTTCTCGGTCTGGTGATGGCCGTGCTCGTTGGTATCGTAATTATCGGTGGCATTAAGTCAATCGGACGGGTTACAGAAAGAATTGTACCCTTTATGGCAGGTATTTATGTAGCGGCTGCATTGGTAATTTTGTTTATGAACATGGAGAAAATACCTGAAGCCTTTGGTCTGATTTTTGCCGGTGCCTTCAGTGCTGCGGGCGTAACCGGTGGTGTTATTGGTTGTATGATTCAGGGCTTTAAGAGAGCTTCTTTCTCCAACGAAGCGGGTATTGGTTCCGCTGCAATTGCTCATTCAGCGGTGAAAACCAATGAACCTTTGAGTGAAGGCTTTGTGTCCTTATTAGAGCCGTTTATCGATACCGTAGTGATTTGTACAATGACTGCTCTGGTTATTGTTATTACAGGTGCTTACGCAAATAATGCTGGTCTGGGCGGGGTTGCTCTGACTTCCAGTGCTTTTGAAAGTGCCATATCCTGGTTCCCATATGTTCTGGCTGTTGCTGTTGTTCTGTTTGCCTTCTCAACCATGCTTTCCTGGTCTTATTATGGCACTAAAGCCTGGACCTATCTATTTGGTGAGAGTAAGGCTTCCGATTTGACCTTTAAGTTTATCTTCTGTGGTTTTGTTGTAGTTGGTGCATCTATGAGCTTGGGGCCTGTTATTGATTTCTCTGACTCGATGATTTTTGCCATGAGTATTGCCAACATAGCCGGTCTTTATATGCTGGCCCCTGTCGTTAAACGCGAACTTTCCAGTTACCTGGCGCGTATCAACAGTGGTGAGATCACGAATCACCGTACTGAAACTGTTGAAGAAGAGGGTGGTGATACTGCAACGGTTTGATTTTTAAAGTTTTAACTGCCAAATAAAACTTCCGCTCCGATCCTTACTCGAGGAACTGGAGCGGAAGTTTTTTTTTGCCTGTAATCGACTCACTCCCGCCGCCGTTTATTTGTTACAATGTCCGCCATTTTGGCGTAGCTAAGGGGACCCTCCCTGGTTGCGTTTTCAGCAAGCGATCAGCAAAGGGCTGTGGGAATGGGTTTGAAACCAGTAAAAGTTGGCATCTGTGGTTTAGGTACCGTTGGCAGCGGTACTTTTAACGTTCTGAAACGTAACGAAAAAGAAATTTCTCGTCGTGCAGGCCGGGTTATTCGCGTAGAAGAGATTGGTGCGCGCCGTGAAAACTCGAACTGCGATACCAAAGGAATTCAGACGACCAGTGATATTCTTGCAGTTGCCATGAATCCTGAGATTGATATTGTCGTTGAGTTAATCGGCGGATATGAGAAGGCGCTGGAACTGGTTCTGACGGCGATTGAGCATGGTAAGCATGTAGTCACTGCGAACAAAGCTTTGATTGCTGAGCATGGTAATGAAATCTTCGAAGCAGCCCAGCGCAAAAATGTCATGGTTGCGTTCGAAGCTTCAGTGGCTGGGGGTATTCCTATTGTTAAGGCCATACGTGAAGGCTTGGCGGCAAACAGCATTAATTGGCTGGCGGGTATTATCAACGGTACAGGGAACTTCATTCTGACCGAAATGCGTGATAAAGGCCGTTCCTTTGATGAGGTGTTAGCAGAAGCTCAGGAACTGGGCTATGCCGAAGCAGACCCAACCTTTGATGTCGAAGGTATTGATGCCGCTCACAAGTTAACGATACTGGCTTCTTTGGCTTATGGGGTACCACTACAATTTAGCAAGGCTTATACCGAAGGTATCAGCAAAATTACAACGGACGATGTCAATTATGCTGAAGAGCTGGGGTACCGCATCAAACATCTGGGCATCAGTCGTCGAACCGAAGAGGGAATAGAACTGCGTGTTCATCCCACCCTGATACCGGAAAAGCGTCTGATCGCTAATGTTGATGGTGTTATGAATGCTGTTGTCGTTGATGCCGATGCGGTTGGGCCTACTCTGTACTATGGTGCTGGAGCTGGAAGTGAGCCAACGGCCTCCGCTGTAATCGCTGATTTGGTTGATGTCGTTCGTACTATGACCGCTGATCGGGATAATCGTGTTCCACACCTGGCCTTTCAACCGACCCGTCTGTCCGATACTCCTATCCTTCCAATGGAACAGGTGAAAACTGCGTATTATCTGCGTATGAGTGCGGTTGATCATCCAGGTGTACTCGCTGAAGTGACTCGTATTCTGGCGGACCAGGGCGTCAGCATTGATTCGATCCTGCAGAAGAGCACACATAAAAACCTGGTACCAGTGATCATCCTGACTCATCAGGTACAGGAAAAACAGATGAATAGTGCGATTCAGCAGATTGAAGCGTTAAGTGATATCAGTGGTGATGTAACTCGGATTCGTGTTGAACAACTGGATGCGAACTAGGAGAACGGCATGAAGTATATCTCTACTCGGGGTCAGGCCCCCGCTATGAACTTTGAAGAGGTTCTGTTAACGGGGTTGGCCTCTGATGGCGGCCTGTTTGTACCAGAGTCCCTGCCTCAATTCTCAAAAGAAGAGATCGCCTCCTGGGCTGGGCTGTCCTACGCGGAACTTGCAAAAAAGATAATTGCACCCTTTGTGGCGGGTACTATACCCACAGAAGACTTAAATGCCATTATCGATGAAACCTACGGTGTAGGCGGAGACAACAGCGTTTTTTCTCATAACGCCGTTGCTCCGTTGAAACAGCTGGATTCCAATCTGTGGTTGTTAGAGCTGTTCCATGGGCCAACTCTGGCGTTCAAGGACTTTGCTCTGCAGTTGCTGGGACGTTTGCTGGACTATGTTTTAGAAAAGCGTAAGGAAAAGGTAGTTATCGTTGGGGCCACTTCAGGCGATACTGGCTCAGCAGCCATTGAGGGTTGTCGTCGCTGTGATAATGTCGATATATTTATTCTTCATCCCCACAATCGGGTGTCTGACGTCCAGCGCAAGCAGATGACAACTATTATCGGCGACAATATACACAATATTGCCGTTGAGGGTAATTTTGATGATTGTCAGCAAATGGTTAAGCAAAGCTTTGCTGATCAGTCCTTCCTGAAAGGCCGTAAGTTGGTGGCTGTAAACTCCATCAACTGGGCTCGAATCATGGCCCAGATTGTCTATTACTTCCATGCCTCTCTATCATTGGGTGGGCCTCATCGCGAGGTTTCCTTCTCGGTTCCTACCGGTAACTTTGGTGATATTTTTGCTGGTTATCTTGCTCGTGGGATGGGACTACCGGTAAAACAGCTGGTTGTGGCAACGAACAGCAACGATATTTTACACCGTTGTATCAGCAGCAACGATTTTTCCAAGAAAGAGCTGGTTCACACACTTTCTCCTAGTATGGACATTATGGTTTCCAGTAACTTTGAGCGACTGCTGTTCGATCTCTATGATCGTGATGGGACGGCAATTGATAGTCTGATGAGCAGCTTAAATAAGGAAGCCGTTGCTCTTGATCCCAAGCGGCTGGAGAAGGCAAGAGAGCTTTTTGATAGTTATTCAGTTGATGATGATGTCTGTTGTCAGGTGATCGCTGATAGCTACAATCAGACCGAAGAGTTGTTAGATCCTCATAGCGCCATTGGCGTCAAAGCGGGGCAGGAGTGTCGTCGTGACGCAGAGACGCCGATGATTGCCTTAGCGACAGCCCATCCTGTCAAGTTCCCTGAACCCGTTGTAAAAGCCGGCTGTAAGGCTCCATCATTGCCTCACCATCTCGAAGATCTGTTTGATCGAGAAGAAGCCTTTCAGGTTCTGCCCAACGATTTAACGGCAGTGCAGGCATTTATCAGTAAGAATATTGATTAATGGCCTGAGCATTAATTGCTAAACAGCCCACTCTATGTCTTTGTTAACACTAAGGGCATATGTGGGCTGAGTCAGTTGTAGCTACCTGGCTACGACTCGTTGATCAGGATGACTACATTACTCTCAATAGTTAACTGGCCTGCCCATGGACGATCTGTTTTTTTATTCCTCAAAAATATTCTGGACCCTGAGCAGCCCTGACCACCTGCTGCTTTTATTTCTGACTTTGGGTGTATTCAGAAGTCGTCCAGTGAAGAGAGTACTCTCTTCTGATGGAGATAGACGCGCCAGGCCTGGAGGCCGCAAGTTACTCTGGTTGTCACTCTGCCTTTGCTGGATAATTGCAGCCTACCCGGTCGGAAATATCCTGATTTATCCTTTAGAGAAACAATATACTCGCCTGCAGCCTCCACTGCAGTCTGAGCTGGCGGGTGTTATCGTTTTGGGCGGGGCAGAAAGAGTTTGGTTTAGTAGCCAATGGGATGAGTTGGAAGTCAACGAATCAGGGGAGCGAATCATTGGAATGCTTGCCTTGCTCAGGCAATATCCTGATCTGCCATTTATCTATTCCAGCGGTTCAGGGCTGGTAACGAATCAGCAGCTGAAAGGGGCTGATATCATCGCTCAGTTTCTGAAACCATTGGGGCTGCATGATCGAGTCGTTTATGAGCGCGAATCTCGAAATACCTACGAAAACGCTGTTTTTAGTGCCAAGTTGATCGGAGAGCAACAGACCAGGCCTTGGTTGTTGGTGACCTCAGCATTCCATATGCCTCGTTCAGTGGGGGTTTTTCAGCGGCAAGGGATTAATGTAAAGGCATTTCCTGTTGATCACCGATCGATTCCTCCAGAGAGGCAGGGGATTCATTTTGACTTAGCCGGTAATCTGAGTGGACTTAAATTGGCATTGCGAGAATGGATTGGCCTGTTCGCTTACTGGTTGACTGGAAAAACTGTCAGCTTTTTCCCTAGTGAATTGCTGCAAGCTACGACTCCTGAGTCGTCGAATAAAGCATCACACAACGGGTGGCAAAAAATACCACCCGTCAATACAACCGATGACCCGCTTATGGGCGTAACTGATGAATAAGCTGATTGTACGGCGCAATTCTTTTACAGAACTGAATGATAACTCCCTGACACCTTTGCTACAGCGGATTTATGGTGCTCGTGGTATTCAGAACCCTGTGGAGCTTGAACGCTCTCTAAAAGTATTACTCCCTTACTCGTCAATGAAGGGTATTGAACGAGGAGTGCTGTTAATTGCTGAAGCAGTTCAGCGGCAAAAGCGTATTCTTATTGTCGGGGACTTTGATTGTGATGGTGCTACCAGTAGTGCGCTGGCTGTACTGGCGTTGCGCAAAATGGGAGCCTCTCAAGTAGATTTTCTGGTGCCAAACCGGTTTGAGTATGGCTACGGTCTGAGTCCTGAAATCGTTGCCGTTGCTGCGCAGCAGTCTCCAGATCTATTAATAACCGTCGATAATGGTATTTCCAGCGTTGAGGGTGTCAGAGCGGCTAAGTCTCTTGGTATTGATGTAGTCGTGACGGACCATCACCTGCCTGGAGCAGAATTGCCCGAGGCTGATGCTCTTATCAACCCTAATCAGCATGGTTGTGGCTTTCCAAGTAAGAATCTGTGTGGTGTTGGTGTCATTTTCTATGTTATGAGTGCGTTACGCAGGACGTTGCAGGAAGATGAATGGTTCCAGCGACAGCATATCCCTGTTCCTAATATGGCGTCTTTTCTGGATTTGGTCGCTTTAGGCACGGTCGCGGATGTGGTGACCCTTGATCAGAACAATCGGATTTTGGTTGATCAGGGGCTGAGACGTATTCGTGCAGGTGTTGCCCGACCCGGAATTCTGGCGTTACTGGAGGTAGCGGGAAGGACTCCTGCAAAGATCGTCGCTTCTGATCTCGGTTTTGCCGTAGGTCCAAGGCTTAATGCCGCTGGCCGTCTGGAGGATATGTCTATAGGAATAGATTGCCTGTTGGCTGAAGATCATGATCAGGCCAGGGCATTGGCTTTTCAACTGGATGAACTGAATCAGGATCGAAAGAGTATTGAGCAGTCCATGCAAGATCAGGCATTAACTATTCTTGATAGCATGGAATTGGATACGAATGGCAACTTTCCTGTTGGGTTGTGCCTGTTTGATGAAAGTTGGCATGAAGGGGTGATTGGCATACTGGCGTCCCGTATAAAGGAGCGATTTCATCGCCCTGTTATTGCGTTTGCTCCGGCTGAAAACGGAATGATAAAAGGCTCCGCTCGCTCCATTCCAAAGCTTCATATTCGTGATGCCCTTGATGCGGTTGCAGCTCGAGATCCTCGATTGCTGAGTAAGTTTGGTGGCCATGCTATGGCAGCAGGAATGAGCCTCAAACAGGAGCACTTTGAAGCCTTTAGTAAAGCATTTGATGAAGAGGCCAGACGTCTGTTACTTGAGGAGGATCTACAGGCGCGAATTGATAGTGACGGTGAGCTGGACTCTGACGAGATGAATTTGGAGATGGCTCAGTTGCTAAGAGATGCTGGTCCTTGGGGGCAGAATTTTCCAGAACCCATTTTTGACGGGGTTTTTGATTTGATTCAACAGAGAATCGTGGGTCAGCGCCATTTGAAATTGGTGTTAGCTGAGCCTCGTAGTGGGTTTTGTGTGGACGCTATCGCATTTAATGTTGATTTGGGTCTTTGGCCAAGCGACTCTTCGCAAGCAAAGGTGGCGTATAAACTGGATATCAACGAGTTTCGGGGGCGCACAAGTGTTCAGTTTCTGGTGGACTATCTGGAACCCTTGTAGGTCTGGATAGACTAGCCTCTGGTCTGTTGTTATCAAGCGGCCGTTAATTTACAGATGGCTGTTTTAGAGCGGGCAGCGTAGAAAACCTACCATAGGTCATCATCTTCATCATCGGGTAAGTTCTGAATTCTGACGGGAACTCGAATATCGAAGCGGGCACCCTGGCCTCGCTCACTGGTGCAGGAGATGGAACCTTTGAGTAATTGTGTAATCAGGTTGTAAATTAAGTGGGTACCCAACCCGCTGCCGCCAGATCCGCGTTTGCTGGTAACAAACGGATTAAAGATCCGGTGTTTGATTTGTTCAGGAATACCACGACCATCATCGCTGTAAGTAATTAACAGGTGTTCATCTTTCTTCTTGATATCGATCTTAATTGTTCCATCACTTTTGCCTTCAAAGCCATGGATGATCGAATTCATGATTAAGTTGTTATAGATCTGCACAAAACCGGCAGGATAGCTGACGATTTCCAGGTTCTTATCGCAATCAATCAGGATCTGGCATTTGGCATCACGTATATCGGTTTCAAGCGTGCGTAAGGTTTCTTCCAGGTTTTCCCGAATATTGAAATGCTGTGTTAGTTCGTTGCTCTGGTCCACCGCTATCTGTTTAAAGCTGTTGATCAGCTTGGATGCGCGATTTAAGTTTGTAGTGATCATTCCGGTAGCTTCCGTTATGTCGTCACTGTAGCTGCGGATTTGTTCAGGAGCAGCCTGGCCCTTTTCTAATCGTGCAGAGAGATCCTTGCTTAAATCCTGAAGAAAGCTCGCAGAGGTCAGACTATTGCCTACAGGAGTATTTATCTCATGAGCAACTCCGGCAACCAGTTCACCCAAGGCGGCCATCTTCTCTGATTCTACCAGTTTATCCTTTGTCTGTGTCAGTTCTTCCAGGGCCGTCGCCAAGCGGTCATTCGTATGCTTCAGTGTTGCCGTTCGGTATTGAACCCGTTGCTCCAATTCTTCATTCAGCTGTTCCAGTTGACGCTGTACCTTTTTCTTCTCGTTTAACTGTTTGCGTATATTGTCCCGCATTGCGTTTAAGGTGTTCGCCAACTGATCGATGGAGTCTGCCTCATCCTGGTCAAATACGCCTTTCTTCAGTTTAAGAGTTTCGTCCAGATTGTCTAGATCGAGCCGTTGAGTAAAGCGGGATAACGTATTGAGGTGGCGGACCACCAGAAAGTGCACGATGAAAAGGATACAAATAGAAACCAGGAAGGTTTTTACCGCCTGGCTACCAAGTATGACCATAAATTTCTTTAACAATCGGTCGTATACGTTTTCGAGCGTTGCTCCGACCTGGAGTTTACCGACCAGTGTTTTATTGTAGGATAGATCAAAGTCCCGGGAAATAGGGAATTCTTCGCGCTTATCGCCTCGATAGAAAATGGCTTCCTCTTTATTCGCGACAATTTCAGTGATAGCCGCAAAACCAATATCTGGCAGTTTCATGATGCCATCAAGCTGAATGCCTATCTGATCCTGGTCCAGCTTCCAAAGACTGGACGCCAATGAATCGAGATAGCCTGCCTCGATAGAATTGATACCTTTCTCAATATTGCTGATATCGTTTCTGTAATCCCAGAATAATTGAACCGCAGTACTCAGCACGGCTAGCAGTGTGCTGCACATCAGAATATAGACCAACAAACGATAGGATAGTAAATTCTGCTTCCTATGTAATCGCAGGTTAGTCAGCAGTTTTTGCATTGGCAGTGTCCGGGTTTGGCATTGGCGGTTTACAGATCCAACTTAATTTGTCAAAAAATGAGCTTGCTTACAGTTAGTCTATGACTAATAACACTAAAGTTGTATCGATAGCCCGGCAAATTAGCAGAGTTATGGATCAATTGCCAAGGCCTGCACAGGGGTGTTTGATATTTATTGAAAATTGTTCTCATCACGTTGGGCAGAAGTGGCACCAATCTATTACTATTAACATTATCTAGAATAGCTCAATAAACGTCTTTTTCTTCTATTTTGGTTGTAGCATAGGCTTGTGTTTGCTTTAGCACGCTGTATTTGCACCATAATGTATTTATAGCAAAAAAACCGTGCAGATTGTGGAGTGAGCTGGATGGAAAATGAATTACTTTTTTTTGATGAGAAGAATCTTTCTGATGAGTTCGTGGGCGAACCATGGAAGGTGTTGATCATTGATGATGAAAGCGAAGTTCACAAAGTTACCCGGCTGGCTCTTAAGCGTTTCGTCTTTGACGGGCGCCCTCTTGAATTTATCAGCGCTTACTCTGGGCGCGAAGCGCGAACCTTACTTAAAACCCTCAGCGACGTGGCTGTGATTCTACTTGATGTGGTGATGGAGACGGAAGATGCCGGTCTTGAGCTGGTGCGCTTTATCCGCAAAGAGATGGGTAACGAAACCAGTCGCATCGTGCTGCGTACCGGTCAACCCGGTCAAGCTCCTGAGCGGGAAGTTATTCGAGAATATGACATTAACGACTACAAGGCTAAAACAGAGCTGACTTCTCAGAAATTATTTACTTTGATGCATGCTTGTCTGCGCTCCTACCGCGACATTATGACGCTGGAGAAGAGTAAAAAAGGCCTGGAAAAGGTTATTAATGCCTCCAAAGGAGTGTTTGAACAGCGTGCCTTTGGCTCTTTTGTCAGTGGTGCTATGGAACAGTTGCTGCTGTTGCTGCGGCTGGATGGCTCTTCTATCTATACGTATGACTCTCTTGCGCTACAGTTGATGGAGACGGAGCTGAAGGTTCTAGCTGCCTCTCACGACAATGAAATTGGCGTCGAGACTATCAAAATTTCACAGCTTCCCGACAAAATGAAGGGGATCATTACTGAAGCAGTAGATTCCCGAGCCAATGTGTATCATGAATGCAGTTTGGTTATCTATTGTTGTAACAGTACGCTGACAACACTGTTTTTTGTTGAAGGCGTACGTAATCTTTCCGACATTGATCGTAATTTGCTTAGTTTGTTCACAGAAAATATCGTTGTGGCATTGGAGAATATTCGCCTCAACAATATGCTTCGTGACAGTAACAGGGAGGTTATTTATCGCCTTGGCGAGGTGATCGAAACCCGCTCTGAAGAAACTGGCTTTCATGTCAAGCGTGTAGCATTCTATAGTGAGTTGTTGGGGCTGTTGTACGGACTCTCTGCTGAGCAGGCCGAGATTATCAAGCAGGCCTCCCCACTGCATGATATTGGTAAAGTGGGCGTACCTGATTCAGTACTTAATAAACCAGCCAAGTTAGATCCTGATGAGTGGGAAGTGATGAAGACTCATGCGCAGATGGGGCATGATATTCTTTATGGATCAGGGAATCCTTTACTCGACATGGCGGCAGAAATCGCGCTGACTCATCATGAAAAATGGGACGGCAGTGGTTACCCAAGAAGTCTACAGGGAGAAAGTATACCCATCAGCGGCCGAATCGTTGCTTTGGCGGATGTTTTTGACGCAGTCGGAAGCTGGCGGTGTTATAAGAAACCCTGGCCTCTGGAGAAAATTCTTGAGCTTCTGGAAACAGAGAGCGGTCGCCACTTTGATCCCACGCTGGTGAGGTTGTTCTTTGAAAATAAAGAACAATTTCTTGAAATTCGCGATCGGTATAAAGACCAGTGATTGGCTTATCAGCGGTTGGCAGATAAGCTAACAAGGGAAGTTCATTCTTCCCTCGTTAACCAGGCCCCTTCACTATAAATCAGGTATTAGCAGGCCACTTTACCCAACTACATATTTGGGTAATTAGGGCCTCCAGCGCCTTCAGGTGTCACCCAGGTGATGTTTTGAGAAGGGTCTTTAATATCGCAGGTTTTACAATGCACACAGTTCTGTGAATTAATCTGAAAGCTTTTTTCACCACTCTCATCCTCGACGATTTCATAGACGCCTGCCGGGCAATAACGCTGAGCGGGCTCATCATAGAGAGGCATATTTCTTTCTAAAGGAATATTGGGGTTCTTCAGTACCAGGTGGCAGGGCTGTTCTTCTTCATGGTTGGTATTCGAGAGGAATACCGACGAAGGTTTGTCGAAGCTGATGACTCCATCGGGCTTCGGATAATCAATCTTGGGACACTCAGCTGCAGGCTTTAATTGAGCATAGTCTTCGGTTGTATCGTGAAGAGTAAAGGGGAGTTTTCCCTTAAACCAGTTTTGATCGATATAGTTGAAGGCTCCGCCCATGAAGGTTCCAAATTTGTGCATGGCTGGTCCGAAGTTTCGAGAACGGTAGAGTTCGTCATAGGCCCAACAAGCCTGGAAGGCCTCGGTGTATGCTGAATGTTCTTTCCCGCCTTCATCTCCGGCAGCGATGGCATCAACCAGTATTTCTGCTGCGACCATGCCGCTCTTCATTGCAGTGTGGGTGCCTTTAATTTTGGCGAAATTCAATGTACCCGCGTCACAGCCTATTAAAAGGCCGCCCGGAAAGGTCATTTTTGCTAATGCATTAAGTCCGCCTTTGGCAATTGCACGAGCACCGTAGGCTACACGTTTTCCTCCCTCCAGGTATTCTTTGAATACCGGATGGTGCTTCATCCGCTGGAATTCGTCAAAAGGACTCAGGTGCGGATTGCTATAGGCCAGGTCAATAATCAGACCAAGTACGACTTGATTGTTTTCCGCATGGTAAAGGAATGAACCACCACCGGTTTTATTATCCAAAGGCCAGCCAGCACCATGGATCACAAGGCCTGGCTTGTGCTTCGCCGGGTCGATATCCCAGAGTTCCTTGATGCCTATCCCGTAATGCTGTGGATCAGAATCCTTATCAAGTTCGAATTTTTCTATTAACTGTTTGCCTAGGTGACCACGACAGCCTTCTGCGAACAGAGTGTATTTAGCGTGTAACTCCATTCCAGGCATATAGCTGTCTTTAGGGTTTCCGTCACGGCCTACACCCATATCTCCGGTAGCCACTCCTTTGACTGAACCATCTTCATTGTAGAGAATTTCGGCAGCAGCAAAGCCAGGAAAAATTTCAACACCTAAGGACTCAGCCTGTTCGGCTAGCCAACGGCATAAATTGCCTACGCTAACGACATAATTACCTTCGTTATGCATGGTGTGAGGAACGAAGCTGTTAGGAACTTTTGTCGCTTTATCTTCATTTTTAAATAGGTAGATTTGATCACCATCCACAGGAGTATTTAATGGCGCTCCCATATTTTTCCAGTCTGGGAAGAGTTCATTCAGGGCACGTGGTTCCAGAACTGCTCCTGAAAGAATGTGAGCACCGACTTCAGAGCCTTTTTCAACGACACAAACCATCAATTCCTGATTGTTATCCTGGGCTTTCTGCATTAATCGGCAAGCCGCGGAAAGACCCGCAGGGCCTGCACCGACAATGACTACATCAAACTCCATCGCTTCACGTTCCACAGCCTATCTCCTATTTCTTCTAGTGGTCATTCTTATTCGAATGGTCATTCTTTTTCTGTTAATGACCTGAGGCAACCATCAGGTTGCCTCTACTGCTCCGGGATACAAGAATGTGATTTTGACGCAGTATAGGGGAATACCCTATGTTTTATCAAGAACGGTTTGCAACCAAATAATCATAATGGTAAATTCTACGGGAAATTACCTATATTCACCTCAGCTCGATGATAGAATCAGGTCGTGCTTGTGGATATAGACAGGGTAACGGTCACTGCTGGATGAGTCAGCTGGTGGTAATTGCTGGATAAATGAAATGGAAGGTGTTGGTAAGCGGTTATTGCCAAAATTTGAAGTCGGTAATCAGTCAGGGCAGCAGCGTATTGTCTCGACAGTCTATTTAATAAATATTATGGGGGCCCTATGAAGGTTCTAGTAGCTGTTAAGCGAGTGGTTGACTATAACGTCAAGATTCGTGTCAAGAGTGATGAAAGTGATGTGGATCTAGCTAACGTAAAAATGGCCATGAATCCATTTTGCGAGATTGCTGTTGAAGAAGCTGTTCGTCTGAAAGAGAAGGGCGTTGCTGATGAAGTGGTTGTTGTGTCCATGGGGCCAAAAGCCTGTCAGGAGCAAATTCGTACAGCGATGGCATTAGGCGCTGACCGAGGTATTCAAGTTGAAACTGATGAGACTCTGGAGTCTCTGGCAGTGGCTAAATTGCTGGCTAAAGTTGTTGAAGCTGAACAGCCAGGTCTGGTTATTCTGGGCAAACAGTCAATAGATTCTGACAATAACCAGACAGGGCAAATGTTAGCAGCGCTGACCGGGATGGCGCAGGGTACTTTTGCATCAGAAATTAACATTGCAGAAGAAACCGTCGATGTTACTCGTGAAGTAGATGGTGGTTTGGAAACCTTGACTCTGAAGCTTCCTGCCATCGTAACGACTGATCTGCGATTAAACGAGCCTCGTTATGCGTCGCTTCCTAACATTATGAAAGCCAAGCGTAAGCCGTTAGATGTTAAAACGCCTGCTGATTTTGGTGTTGATATAACTCCACGATTGAAAACGTTGAAAGTTGAAGCTCCAGCGGCTCGTGAGGCCGGTATTCTGGTAAACAGCGTTGATGAGCTGGTCGAAAAACTGAAGAATGAGGCGAAGGTGATCTGAGATGAGTATTCTAGTTATTGCTGAACATGAAAACGGTTCTCTAAAGGGAGCTACTCTCAACACCGTCGCTGCTGCGCAGCAGATTGGCGGTGATATCGACCTGCTGGTTGCTGGTTCCGGATGCGGAGCTGTTGCAGAAGAAGCTGCTAAGGTCAATGGCGTTGCCAAGGTCCTGCTTGCTGATGCCGATTGCTACAATCACCAGCTGGCAGAAAATATGGCGCAATTGGTGGCTGAGCTGGCTTCAGGTTATAGCCATATTTTGGCGGCGGCGACCACAACGGGTAAGAACTTTATGCCCCGTGTTGCAGCAGTTCTGGATGTAGCACAGATTTCCGATATTGTAGCCGTTGAGAGTGCAGACACGTTCAAGCGTCCTATCTATGCGGGCAATGCAATTGCCACGGTTCAGTCTTCAGACAGTGTTAAAGTCGTCACTGTACGTAGCACCGGTTTTGAGCCTGTTGATACGGATGGCAGTGCTTCAGTCGAAACTCTCTCTGCGGTTCATGATGCAGGAGTATCTTCATTTGTTAAAGAAGAGCTTGCTAAGTCCGACCGTCCTGAATTGACCAGCGCCGGAGTGATTATCTCTGGTGGTCGTGGTATGGGCAATGGTGAGAACTTTGCGATGCTGGAGCGAGTTGCTGACAAGCTGGGTGCAGCGGTGGGAGCTTCTCGTGCAGCGGTTGACGCAGGTTTTGTTCCTAACGACATGCAGGTCGGTCAAACAGGCAAAATCGTAGCTCCAGACCTCTATATTGCTGTTGGTATCTCCGGTGCTATCCAGCATTTGGCGGGTATGAAGGACAGCAAGTTCATTGTTGCTATCAATAAAGATGAAGAAGCGCCTATTTTCCAGGTGGCAGACTATGGCCTGGTTGCTGATCTCTTTGATGTTATTCCTGAGCTTGAACAAAAACTCTGATAAATGGTTACTTACCCTGAGCAAGACTTAAGTATTTGTTTATGTGTTGTTCAGGGGGTGAGCTTACCCGGAACGTTCTGTTTGGGTTAAGTCTCCCCCGGGCTGTATTTCCTTACAGCCAATCGCTATCAAGAGTGCCCGGCCTTTTCGCCGGGCTTTTTTGTTTGTCCGCAATTCTGCCTATAATCAGTCTAATTCACCCTTTTTAACTTAAACAGGAGACCTGACGATCTCAGTTACAATTCGTAACTTTACGTTTACGTAAGGGGTCGGTATGGTTCTGTTAACAGACAAGAAGACATAATCATGGATCTATCACTGACAGAAGAACAATCGTTGATTCAAGACACTGCAAAGCGCTTTGCAGAATCTGAGCTTGCTCCTCGGGCAGAGGAACTGGATCAGACAAAAGACCGGGAAATTATTAAATCTCATTGTCGGCAGTTGGCAGAATTAGGATTTATGGGTCTGAACGTGTCCTCTGAATACGGTGGTACTGAAGCGGGCTCGATTGCTTTTAGTCTGGCTGTCACTGAGCTGGCCAAGGCTTGTGCTTCTACAGCTGTAACTGTATCTGTTACCAATATGGTTGCTGAAGTTATCCAGGTCATGGGGACTGAGCAACAAAAGCAAGAACACCTGTCAAAGCTCTGCGATGGTACTTACCTGGCTGGTAGCTTCTGCCTGACTGAGGCGGGAGCAGGCTCCGATCCTGCGGGTATGCGGGCACAGGCTCGTTCAGAAGGGGGGGAGTGGGTTATTGATGGAGTCAAGCAGTGGATAACCAGTGCTGAATTTGCCGGTGTTTTTGTTGTTTGGGCCGTGACAGATAAGGATGCACCCAAAGGGAAGGGAATCACTTGCTTTCTTGTCAATGCAGATAACCCCGGTGTGAAGGTCAATAAAGCAGAGAAAAAGATGGGGCAGCATGGCTCTGCTACCAATGAGGTGGTTTTTACTCAGTGCCGTGTACCTGATTCTGCGATTCTGGGTGAACTGAACCAGGGATTTAAACTGGCTGTTACAGAGTTGGCGGGTGGGCGTATAGGAATAGGCTCTCTTGCGCTGGGTATCGGTCAGGCTGCGATGCAATACGCTGTTGACTACGTAAAAGAGCGAAAGCAGTTTGGTAAGCCTTTGGCTGACTTTCAGGGTCTACAGTGGATGATTGCAGACCGTATGACTGAACTGGAAGCTGCCCGGTTGTTATTGATGAGCGCAGCTTACCAAAAAGAGCAAGGGCTACCTTACGCAAAACAGGCATCGATGGCCAAGCTGTTTGCCTCAGAGAAAGCGAATGATGCCTGTTATACCGCATTACAGCTTTTAGGTGGTTATGGCTATATGCAGGAATACCCGCTAGAGCGCTTCACTCGTGATGTTCGAATCACATCCATCTATGAGGGAACCAGCGAAATTCAGCGACTTATTATCGCTCGCGATATTCTCAGCGATCAAAATCGATAACAGGAGCCAGAGATGTCTTCACCGTTAAGCTCTTCTACCCGGACACCTGCACCATTAGAGGGGCTTAAAGTTCTTGATTTCAGCACTTTACTGCCTGGACCTTATGCGACCCAGATGCTGGCAGATATGGGGGCAGAAGTGCTAAGGGTTGAATCACCTTCCAGAGCTGACATTGTTCGCGAGATGAAACCACAGCTGGATGGGCAATCTGCGGCTTTTCACTACCTGAATCGGGGTAAGAAGTCCCTTGCGCTGGATTTAAAGAATGAAGCATCAAAGGTTATCGTTGAACAACTAATTAAGAGCTACGATGTGTTGGTGGAGCAGTTTCGTCCCGGTGTAATGGACCGACTGGGACTGGGCTACGCTCAGGTGAAAGCCGTTAACCCCGGAATTATCTATTGCTCGATAACCGGCTACGGTCAGGACGGGCCGATGGCACAATCGGCGGGGCATGATATTAATTATTTGTCGCGCTCAGGAATCAGCAGCTACCTGGGGCGCTCTGACGCAGGGCCCGTGCCGTTGCCCATTCAGGTCGCTGATATTTCCGGGGGCAGTATGAATGCGGTAACTGCCATACTGGCGGCACTGTTTGAACGACAGCATAGTGATCAGGGACAGCATATTGACATCAGTATGACTGATAGCTGTTTTGCCATGAATGCACTGTTTGGTCCGGGAGCATTACAACAAGAACGTAGTCCTGCTCCTCAGGATAACTTTTTAACCGGGGCTGGTATTTACGATTACTACCGGACATCGGATCAGCGTTATCTTTCTGTCGGAAGTCTGGAGCCTCAGTTTCGGCAACGGCTTTGTCAGGCGGTTGGCCAACCCGATTGGTCAGCACTGTCAGATGAGGATTTGAAAACGCGTTTGACGAAATTGTTTCTGACTAAATCACTGCACCATTGGCAATCTGTCTTTGAATCTTCTGATGCCTGTGTCGAGCCTGTACTGACTCTAAATGAAGCTGCTGAATCTGATCTTATGCAACAACGGCAGATGGTAACCCGTGTTGGCGGCAATAGTGGTCATGACCAAATTGCCTGTCCTGTTCGGTTCTCTGGAGTACGGCCTCAGCCTCGAACATTAGCACCGGCAAGTGGACAGCACACCCAGGAAGTTCTCCGTGATCTGGGCTATAGCGATACAGATTTAATACAGTTGGAGCAACAGGGTGTTTTCAAATAGGTACACTTTTAAGGTAAGTGCTGTTTGAGATAAGCGCTCATCTAAATAAATACACTTTTAAATCGCTACTCTTTTGAATGGGGATTCCCTGATTGCCTGCGTAACAACCGAATCGAGTTAAAACAGAATGTAATTAAACAGATGAATTAAGTAAGAGCCGTAATAACGATAAGACTGAAAAAAGATAAGAATGTAGAGGAACCCCCTATGACCCTTAACTACCAGGCCTACATGGAGCAGTTTTCTGTCTCCGCGATTGAACAGCAGCTGATTGGTGATTTGAGCACAGGTTTCAATGTGTGTCAGGAAATTTGTGACCGCCATGCCGAAGGTGGTCGTATCGGTCTGCGTTATCAAGGAGTTGACGGGACAACCAGTGAGCACAGCTTTGCCGAACTTAAAGAGAAGTCAGCTCAGTTTGCAAATTATCTTGTTGCCCAGGGAATCGGAAAGGGGGACCGGGTTTCCGCGTTACTGCCCCGCACACCGGAATTAATGATCGTTATTTTAGGTACCTTGAAGGCTGGCGCCGTTTACCAGCCACTATTTACCGCATTTGGATCCGGGGCGATTGAATACCGGACTGAAAAAGCCAAAACAAAGTTAATCGTTACTGACGAGACTAATCGGCCAAAATTAGATGATGTTAAAAACTGTCCTCCGGTGGTTACGGTCGGGGAGCAGTTTGTTACCTCTATCTATAGCCAGAGTACTGAGTTTGAGCCCGTTATTATTGCTGCGGACGAGCCTTTCTTACAGATGTTTACCTCTGGTACTCAAGGGAAGTCTAAGGGGGTCGCGGTACCTGCGAGAGCGTTACTGTCTTTTTACGTTTACATGAAGTACGCCATTGGCCTGCGCCCTGAAGATACCTTCTGGAATGTTGCAGATCCGGGCTGGGCATATGGTCTTTATTACGCCGTAGTGGGTCCGTTGTTGCTGGGGAATACGACGCATTTTAACGAGCATGGTTTTAGCGCAGAGAATACGTTTGAGTTTCTTAAGCATCACAAAATTACTAATTTGGCCGCAGCACCAACAGCTTACCGAATGCTGATGGCTAATGATCATTTGCTGGCGGAGGATAAGAGCTTTGATCTTCGGGTTGCCAGCAGTGCGGGAGAACCCCTGAACCCGGAAGTGATTAACTGGGTCGGACGCCGACTGGGTGGACCGGTTATGGATCACTACGGACAAACTGAAACGGGAATGACCGCCTGTAATCACCATGAGCTGGAGCATACATTGCGAATCGGTTCCATGGGGTATTCCATGCCGGGTCATCGGGTTGTTGCATTAAATGCCAACTTTGAAGAAGTGTCTGAAGGGGAAACGGGACAGCTGGCTGTGGATACTGAGCAGTCTCCGTTCTTCTTTTTCCAGGGATATACCTGGAACGAAAAAAATCCATTTCAGGGAAAATATTACCTTACGGGTGATGTGGTAATGAGTCATGGTGATGGCGCATTTTCCTTCGATGGTCGTGATGATGACATCATAACCTCTGCCGGATACCGGATTGGCCCGGCCGATGTGGAAAGTACGCTGATTGAACATGAAAGCGTCGCAGAGAGTGGTGTGGTCGCTAAGCCAGACCTTCAGCGCGGCTCTGTCGTCAAAGCCTTTGTGGTATTAAAACAGGGTTATGAGGCTGAAGATTCTCTGGCTGATGAACTTAAACAATACGTTCGTAAGCGATTGTCTACCCATGCATTTCCCCGGGAAATTGAGTTTGTTGAAGAGCTTCCTAAAACACCAAGTGGAAAAATTCAGCGATTTATCCTGCGTAAGCAGGCAGAGGAAGAAACCAGTTCCTAGCTGTTTTTTGTAGATTCTCACCTTATTGCTACCAGGCGCTCTAGGGTGAGAACGCTGGCAGAAGATACGCCGTGTTAAGCGTTAAGGATTAAGAGTTTAAAGGTTTAAAGGTTCAGGTATAAAGCTCAGGCTTTGTACCCTAATAAACCGAACTGTATGAGCAGATTCGTTTCACAAAGACACAATGGATCTTATCGTCGGTTCATTGACCGGGAGAGTGGTTAAAACTATGGCTCAAATGTCGATCGAGGCGATGGAGGTTTTTCTTGCAGAGCACTTTCCTCAAGGGAAAGACTACGGGCGTGTTGAATCCATAGGGCATCATAGCGCCATGCTCAGGCTAAACCCTGCTGATGCCCATTTGCGTCCCGGTGGTACGGTTTCCGGACCTGCAATGATGGCTCTGGCTGATGTTGCGATGTATGTCGCACTGTTGGGTGAGATCGGTCCAGTCCCGCTGGCCGTGACCACTAATCTGAATATAAACTTCCTGCAGCGTCCAGCACCGGACATGGACTTATTGGCTGAAGCTAAACTGCTCAAACTGGGCAAAAGACTAGCCGTAGGGGAGGTGACTATCTACTCTGAGGGTGAAGAAATGCCGGTTGCTCATGTGACCTGTACCTATTCTATTCCCCCTGGAGACTCTCGTCCCAATGATTAGCGACTGACAGGCAATTTCGAATTCCGGTTTGGGCTATTCGGCTGATCAGTTTCTGATTTTAGTGGTCTTAATCATCCAGGTTAGGTGGATCAGGGTCTTCATCCCAGTGAGTCTCCGGGCAAGGCAACTTGCTCAGCCACTGTTTTAACATCTGCAGGTACTCTTTCTGCTCCTGAACAATCTGCTGAAGCAGCATACCTTGCTGGCGATTGTTATTTGTTGCTTCCGCGTCCGAAGGTATCTCTTTATCGGCCTGGTTTTGCCATTCAAGCTGAGTCTGTTGCTCCGTTTCCAGAGCGAGCTTAATCACATGATAGGGAGTCATCAGATAATGAACTTCAGCATAAAGATCATCGGTGGGGGAGGCTCTGTTGGTGCAAAGCACGGTTGCACCTGCAGTTGTATGCTGTGCGTCTGAAGTCGCTGAAATCGTCGATAATCGCTGGATATGCTGCTGATATTTTTCCGACAGTTGCAGAAAGGTTTGTGCTGCTTCGGGGTTATTGCAATGCTCAAGCTGTTCGGCTAATTCCAGATAGCACTCGGCCAGTTCAGTTTTGATACATATCGTATTCTTTATCAGCATCGGTGTTTCTGATGCGCAGGGTGCTGTAGAGACTGCTGAATCTGCAGGCGAACTGGTCGGTGTTTCAGTCATTGGATGTTTTTCCCTGATGCGTTGCATTGAGTGCGAAGGGAAACTCAACTGAATTATCAACCATTAACGTGGATACTCCACTCAGGCTGAAGAGGATGGTTTACCCTTGGGATTGCTGATGGCTTTTTAATATTTGCTGGCAATGGGTCTTGGCGTTATTAACCTCAGCTAAAAGTTCTTCAATATCCTGCTTGTTTTGTTGCAGTCTGCGTTCGTGCTCCTCCAGCAATTTAAACCAATGCCTCAGTTGAGTTTCTTCACCGGTGCCTGAATCATAAATATCAAATAGTTCGCGTGACTCATCGAGCGAGAAGCCCACTCGTTTACCGCGAAGGATCAACATCAGTCGAACTCTGTCCCGCTTGCTGTAGGCACGCCGGTACTTGCTGCGATCCGGATTAAGCAATCCCTTGGCTTCATAGAAGCGAATGGTACGGGGCGAAATATCAAACTCTTGAGACAATTGAGTAATGGAATAGGTGGTTCCATCAGGGGCGCTCACCTCTTGATTGTCTCCTGGTAAATCCGTTTGCTGCTTACTGTTACTCACGTTTTACTAATCCACACTGTATTTAGCCAGAACAAATTCGGTCAGAACAAAATTTAGTCGGACAAAGGTTCCAATGACAGCCACCCAGCAATATCGCCGAGTGAGTCGATAAACCTATAGTTTACGTCAAGTTTCCTTTTTGAGTAACAGTTATGCGCTTAAGGGGTGAAACCAGGTGTAAAATAATCGATTAGAGATATTGACCAGCATCCACTCTTATTACCTCACCGGTAATCATCCGGGCAGCATCAGAGACCAGAAATAATACCGCATTGGCGATATCTTCCGGCAATGCCAGTTCGCTGATCAAGGCTTCACTCTGGGCTTTGTCGATGTACTCCGGCGGTAGCTGTTTTGCCATTTCCGTCATAACCATTCCCGGAGCAATGGCATTGACGGTGACTCCTTTTGAACCTAATTCCCGCGCTGTGGTTTTCGTCAGTCCTATTAATCCAGCTTTCGCTGCTGAGTAATTGGCCTGGCCAAATTTGCCTCTGATTCCGTTGATTGAGGTGATGTTAACGATACGTCCGTGTCCGGCTTCACGCATCCGTGGAGCCATGGCGCGAATCATATGAAAAGCCCCTCCCAGGTTAATATTAATAACCGATTGCCATTCTTCATCTGCCATCTTGGCTAAGCTGCGATCCCGGGTAATACCTGCGTTATTGACCAGAATGGTGGTGTTAGCCGGAAGTTGCGCCACTGCCTGATTGACGGCATCGGAGTTGCTGATATCCACCTGATGGTAAATAAATGGTTTCAGCTCCTCGGGCTTCTGATCAGAGACATCAAATAGATGTACCTCGGCCCCTTGTTCCAGTAGGGTTTCGGCAATCGCACGGCCAATCCCACGTGTACCTCCGGTAACCACTGCTGCTTTGCCGCTGAGATCATAAAGCTGTTCAAATGACATGGTTTTTCCGTTATCTGTTGAATTGAGGTTGCTGGTTCAGTAACACTTCCGCGTCACTCGAATACCCTGACTATGCGGAACGCAACTATCGAAGAGCGAACCGCATCGTTAGAACTGGCTCTGAGCGCCAGGGACTTATTTTCAGGTTCCTTAGCTTATCTGCCGGGTCAGGGCTAATCGTTGAGCCGGTCTGAATCCGCACTGCTGAAGAAAGCCATTGAGGTTAAAGTTATCCCAGGGTACCTCGGTCCGCACAGACTCAACCCGCAAGCCCTTTAAGTTGGTAACCAGCTGTGAGACCAGCGCCTGACCGATATTTTGATCCTGAGCTGCGGGATCAACACCGATGGTATCGATAACCGCTTCTGAGCCGGTCTGGCCAAATTCTCCGTAATCTACCCGGGCCATAATGAATCCCCTGATTGCGGCGAGGTTATCACCGATAGGGTCATCTTTTTCTGCGACCAGTGAGATACGAATGCCCGATTCATTGAGCGCTTGATTAACCGTACGCTGATAATAGGCACTACGATCTGTTTCGGTAATATGGCGATCAATACGGATAATCTGGTTTAAATCATCAGCAGTCAGGCTGCGCATCGGGATGCGATCCCGGGATAGATCGGTTCCATCAAATTCACCTTCGTTTATCGCATCGGTTGATAATTCCAATACATAGCGGTCTGCCAACTGGAATCCAGCGTCGGAAAAGAAGCGTAGCAAGTCTGGTTGATCCCATTTAACAACAGAGTGAAGCTCGCGTCCTCCCTGCGTGCGTATACTATCGATCAGGCTATCAAACAACTGATGGCCAACACCACGGCGCTGGAATTCCCGGTCGACTCCAATAGCGTCCAGGACGGCAACAGGCTTGTCGCCACCAAATTCCCCTTCCAGCATCTGACAGGAAACAAAACCGGCGACTTTCCCTTCTATTTCTGCACTCAGGGATATAAAGGTGCCAGGGGAGTCCTGTTGAGCTTTAAGTCGTTTACTAAAAAAGTCCAGCCGAGGTGAGCCGCTGAACTGCTGGTCCAGCGTTACGACAGCTTCAAGGTCATTCGAGCCAAGAGCCCGAACTTTAATGTGATTCTCGGTCATGATTAACTGTCCTATTTAGCAGCGGTTTAGCCGTGCAGTGCTTCATATTTGGCTTGCAGCTGTTCCTGAGTTTCCGGGTGATTAGGATCGTTGACGATGCATTCTGCCGGACATACCAACTGGCATTGAGGTTCGTCGTGGGCACCAACACATTCAGTACAGTTATCAGGATCGATTACATAAAGAATTCCGTCGCCTTCAGAAATCGCATCGTTTGGGCACTCCAGAACACAGACATCACAGGCAGTGCAATCGTCATTAATGATTAGGGCCATGGTGTTTCTCCTGTCCTATCGAATTTCGTTTTTATAATTGGTGCACTTTTAGCTAGTGCCCTTTATTAATTAGGAAAGGAGTCTTATAAAATTCCTTTCCTAAGCCTTCTCTGATAAAACATCTCTTAATTAAAAGAAGTCATCTATCAGGACGCTTTGGCGAGTTCCTCCAGTTTTCTTAGTTTTTCGTGTCTGAAGGCTCCCCAAAGTGCAGCACCGATGGCTCCGGCGTAGGCAGAATCCTCGTGGCTTCTTGCTTCGGCTTTCAGTTTCATTTTCTGCATTGATTCGTTGAGGCCATCAATCATGCCACTGTCCAGTGCCAATCCACCGGTGCAGAGAACCACCCCTTCAGTTGCCTTGATCACTCGCAATAGCTTGGCTAAACGACCCGCCATAGACAGGTGGATTCCCTTGAGAATATTGGGCGCTGAAATACCACGGGATACCATGTTGATAACGTCAGTTTCTGCCAATACCGCACAGATACTGGATACGATTTCAGGATCGTCCGCCTGACGTGAGAGGGTGCCTATTTCGTCCTGGGCGATACCGAGATAGCGGGAGATATTTTCCAGAAACTGACCTGAGCCTGACGCACATTGACTGGTCATTCGATAATTAAGGACTTTACCCTGATTGTCGATTTTCATTGCCCGTCCGTGCAGGGCCCCCATGTCCAGTACTCCAGTGGCTTCAGGGTCCAGGTAAATTGCCCCTCGGGAGTGGGTGGTCATGGAATAAAAGTGACCTGTGCGGAAGTCGATATTTTCGCCATCGCCGGTGGTGGCACAGTAGGTTATATCGTCGCGGGTCAGGCCGTTTTCCTTGAGTAGTTGGTCATAGGCATGGGCCGATAACTCCAGAGGATCACGGGTGCGAATTCGGTCATTACGTTTGGCCAGCCACTCAGTTTTGCCATTCTCGTGCTTGAACAGTACTGTTTTGACTGCTCCTGTACCTAAATCAATACCTGCAGTAATCATGATTATGCCTCCACTGCGCGGCGGGCAAATTCTGCTGCCCCTAATGCGCCGGTATAGATGGAATCGGGATCGATGTTGATTTTCAGATCGCCGTAGTTTTCCTGGACTAGAATGCGCAGCTCTTTAACCGCTGCCTCGTTCTTGGCGACGCCTCCGGTGAAGGTCAATTCGTCTTCAACTCCACCGGATCGGGATAATATCGACATTGAACGCAGGATTATGGCCCGGTGCAGGCCGGCGATAATATCCTCACGCTTTTCACCCAGTGACAGTCGGTCACGAAGCTCGGCGCCAGCAAATACGGTACAGGTTGAGTTGATTGAAACCTTTTTGGTGGATTTCATGGCCAGTGGGCCAAGCTCGTGCAGGCCTAATTGCATCTCATCCGCGATGTAGCCCAGATAGCGGCCACAACCAGCGGCACAACGGTCGTTCATCTGGAAGTTGACGACGATTCCGCTCTCATCAACCTGAATACCCTTGGTGTCCTGACCGCCGATATCCAAAACCGTACGAGTTTTTGGATACATAAGGTGCGCACCCAGACCATGGCAGAGAATTTCAGAGCGAATATGTTCTTTCGGGAACGGTAGACGGGCTCGGCCATAACCGGTACCAACAACGTAGGTCTCTTCCAGTTCAACGGCAAGCACCTCTTTGAGGGCTGCCTGAACCTTGCCAAAGTCCTCAGTTTGAATCTCTCCAGCATTAAGAGCACTGTCCAATGCGACAAGGAAGGTTTCGCTCATATCCACCTGAGGTGGAATGTTCTCTACTTCGATGATTGACTTGTCGTAAATGTTGATCAGTGTATCCGAACTGATTTTCAGCTCTGCAGCCTGACTTTCGGCTACCTCCATGTATACCGTACCGGCCAGATCCCGGAAGAAGTCGGACTTACGTTCGGCACCGGGCTCAAACAGTTTTGACAGTTCGATTTTCAGGGCGGAAAACGTTCGCTCAAGGGCAGTGGTGAGTGTCGCAGGATCCTCTTTGTAGTTGCCCTGGACAGCCTTTTCACCACAAAGTCGCTTCAAGTTGTCGAGCTGAACCAGAAACTGAGCCAGACGAAAGTGGCGTTCCAGCATATAGAGCACATCATCTGTGCTCAGAGTCAATCCAGGTGCCTTGTCCAGAGACTGGCGCAAAAGAACCAACCGGGCACTGATCAATGCTTCGGTTTTGGCTACCAGTGCTGCTGTGTCATAGTTAGAACGGGAGTTGGTGATGCCGTGCCCGAGGGGCGTGCCGGTATCATCCATCACAACGGATTTTGTCGTTGTCGATCCCAGGTCAATTCCAATAAAACATTTCATAACTGGCTCCTGTTAGCGCGCACTGGCGATCATGTTGCCCTGACGGCGTTGCTCGATCATCTGGAAGTAACTCTCCAGACGGTTCTTGACGTTGGCAGCAGAGAAGTAACGAGGGTCAACCAAGTCAGTTTCCACAAAGGCACCGGGAGCGCCTGTACGCTTTTCGATCTCCTGCATCATCATCAACTGACCGGCAGAGAAGCTGTTGCAGCTCTTGATGGAGTTGATCAGCAGGCCGTCAGCCTCGTAGTCTTTAACATACTTTTCCAGCATGTCGACACGCTTGGGCAGGTTACGATTGGTGTAACAACCCAGGCAGTAATCGGCCAGTGATTCCAGCGGGTTGTCCGCGTCATGACGGAAGCCCTGATCATAAACACCACCCACCTTGGTGTAGGTACTGGCGACAACGACGGCTCCTTCTTCGTAGAACATCTTCCAGAACTCGCGGAAGTTGGTCCAGTTAGGTGGTCCTTCCATCACCAGACGGTAGCGCTCTTTGGTCATTTCACCGCCGGGAGTTATGGGGCCTTGACCGTTCTTAACCCGCTGTTCGATTTCCTGACGTAGAACCCGGTAATAATCAACCGCTTGCTGCGTACCGCGGAAGGCTGTAAAAATGGGTCCGAGGTAGTAGATGGCCCCGAAATAGGCATCAATAGGAGTAGGTTTGTTTTTGGCGCTTTCCAGTACCCAGACCAGATCATCTTCAGCCTGAGCGGAGCGGCGCATATTCTCACGCAACTTATCGATGTCAAAGGCATTGCCGCTGACTCGCTCCAGTGCCGGAATGACTTCTTCCTTAAGCTGTTTAACCACAAAGTCGCGCATGTTCTGGGTGATTTCCCCATCACCCTGATAGGGCACCTGCAACATTACGGTTTCACACTTGTATTCCTGACGGAGTAGCTCGAACCACTTCATAAAGGTAAAGCAGCCGGTGTAAGACAGCAGTAGCAAATCCGGGTTGGGCATCGGCTTGCCGTTGGGAGCGATATTGCCCTTGCTCATCATGCCGATGTCAGCCTTAACGTAAGTACAGACATCCTCTGAGTGACCCTGACGCTCTGCGGTCTGGATCATGCCGCCGCTTTGTTGCCGCATAGCGTTTTGAATGGCGTTGGTTTCCGGCAAATTATTGAGTAGACCGAAGCTTTGGATCAGCTCATTAAGGTTACCGGGTACAAAGGTCGAGCATACTTTTTTGCCATTGTTGGCCGTGTTTGTCAGGGCATCGTAGTTAGAGTTGATCATCTCCTTCTGCATCAGCATTGAGGAGTCTTTTTGCGGCTCTTGAATTTCAGAAGAGCCATGGCTATCAGTGGGGGTTTCAATCTTAGTGCTCATGACTAGCTCCAAAGCTTGATAGAATCGGCGAAGGTACCTGCTTGCTCACGGATCGGTTGCATCTGACCGGAGTTCTCGGCGTACTTGAAGGAGATGTGCGGGATATCATGCTCCCTCATCCGGTCGGTCAGCATGGGTCGTTCCAGCAGCGCCGGGTCGCAGAAGCTCGGAGCTGCGAAGATGACGCCTTCAGCCTGACGCTCCTTAACCGTACTCAGCAGGTACATACCCACGTCTTCATGATGATCACAGTACTTGGCTGCGGAGTCGGCAGACTCATGCAGGAAGGCATTCGCCAGATTGACCAACGGATCGCCTGATGTGGGAACTTCACCGAGTAACCAGCGGTTAACCAGCATGTAGTCGTCATCAACGATGTAACAACCGGCCAACTCTATGGAGCGGATCAGGTTCAATGGTGGTTGTTCACAGAAAGAGCCGTTGATGATGATCCGACAGTTATCGCGGATCGGATTATCAAGGGCTTTGGCGGCATCCATATACTTGCGCAACATGCTGTTGTGGTCTTCCACCGGGATGACCATACCTGCACGGTTAAGCAGATAAACATCGTTACTGGGAACGTTTTGCGGCATTTCTGCTCGCAAATCATAAAGCTCACGAATTAACTTACGATTGAGGTTGTAAACTTTGATTGAATTACGAATGGCCTCGTCGGTGATCTTGTTGCCAGACAGCTTTTCCAGCCCTTCGCGAAGCTCTTGCAGTTCGGCGATATAGTAGTTTCCCCCGATATCATCCTTGTAGTTTTGGGGAACATCGAAGTAGCGGACATAGTTATCCGGGAACATCAGCTTCCACATTCCCGATAGATTACGAATGACGTCGCAGATACTGGGGAACAGCATGCCGTCGACAAAATCCAGACGCCCGGTTTTGCCCAGCTCGATTGTTGAACGGGGGATTCGGCATATGTAGCTCTGGTAGTAAGCATCGCCGTGGATAACTTCCAGTTTGTCGCCCCCTCCCAGTATTCCCAGGGACATCATGCCACCGGCATGCATTATCTCGCGAGGTACATAGACTGGCATGTAACCGATGACTCGACGGGAAGGATCGGCTGCTTTCCACTCTCGGGCTGCGGTGAAGTACGTATCTTCGTACAGCTCTTCACAGCGTTTAATGATCTCTACAGTACTCATAACTATCGGTGCTCCCAATTAGCGGCGCGTTTTTCGACGAAAGCCTGCAAACCTTCTACAGCATCGTGGGTCGCCATCAGTTCTTGGAGGTAAAGGGCTTCTACTTGTGCGAGTTTATTTTTGATTCGTTCGACTGGATCGGCTCTGACCGCTTTAACTGCGAAGCGCAGAGAGCTGGCGCTGCCTTGTGATAGGTGGTTATCGAAATAGGCTTCTGCCGCTGCCGATGGGTCATCGTTAACTTCGTTAACCAAGCCGATAGCCAGGGCTTCGTTTCCATTAATGCTACGACCTGAGAAAAGTAGATCCTCTGCCTGGCTCTGGCCGATACGCTCAGGCAACAGGCAAGAGGCTGCTGGTGCAAACACTGCCAGCTTTATTTCAGGTTGGCCCAGGTTTGCATCTGGCTGACAGAACAGTAGATTACCCGCCAGCGCGACTTCCAGACCACCACCCAGGCATTGTCCTTGAATTGCCACCAGGATTGGTACCGGACAATCAAGCATCTGGATAATCAGAGAATGCAGGCTTTTCAGCATTGCTTCACACTGATCGGGCATATGTTCTGCGACACTGGCACCAAAACTGAAGTGTGGTCCTTCGGCGTCAACTAAAACGGCGCTTAATTTGGCGCTGCCCAGGTGTTTGTCGAATGCGGCGCTCAGAGCTTCGATCATCTGGGCATCGACGATATTGGCTTTGGGACGGGCCAGACGAAGTCGCAGCAGGCGATCGTCTTTTTCCAGCCATACCTTTAATGGGCCAGATGATGGCGCTGTTGCAGTGGAAGAGGAACTCATTGCTTAGCCCTCCGCCTTCGGCATCAGGTCTTCGATCAGTTCTGGTGTCCATGGAGCACCCTGGGCCAGGGCCTGGCGTAGAGCAACAAAGTCGATTTCGCGACCCACTTCACGGTTACCTTCGTTGAAAGCACGGAATCCGGTGCGAGCTTCGTTCATCATATTGAGTGCCAGCCAGGCGCGGGAATTTTCTTTGTTTCGGTTCCAGGCTTCAAGTTTTGGTTTACGCAGTTCCTCAAGGGATTTGGTCATGCATTCTGGGAAGGTTTCAAGTAACTTGCTGCACAGTGCTTCAACCCGCTCATCAAGCATCGACAGGTCTATTTCGCCCTGTTTCAGCAGGGCTTTACCTGCTTTAAATGCATCACCGGTTTTAAACTCACCGTGGACGATCCGACCATACTCGTCCAGATAGGTATCCGTGATAACCGTTGGGTTGGCTACAAACTTTCCGTCAATTTTAAGGGCCGGTACAACCTCACAGCAGATGCCCAGGCGATTGGCCTTAAGCGCAGAAAAGGGTTCACACAGAGTGCCGGAGACCATGGCTTGTTCACAGCCGATCATTACCGGTAAAAAGTCAGTAGCGCCACCGATTGCAGCGGATCCGTGCTTTGGACCCGCCTGGCCAAAGTTCGCCAGATCCTGAGCAACGGTGAAATCACAAGCCATGCCGATTTCCTGGCCACCGCCAATGCGCATGCCATTGACACGGGAGATAACGGGTTTGTCACAACCCAGAATAGCCGAAACCATGTCATTGAACAGCCGCATATACTGGCGGTATTCCTGTGGGTTGCCAGCATAGTACTCAGCGTACTCCTTGGTATTACCGCCAGTACAGAAGGCTTTGTCACCGGTGCCGGTAAAGACAACAGCGTTAACATCACGAGCGTTGGACGCTGCTCTAAAAGCCAGAATCAAGCCTTTGGTCATATCTGTTGTATAGGAGTTGTACTGCTTAGGATTATCAAGGGTAATCCAAACGTTATAAATTCCTTCTGCAACGCTTCCGTCCAGTTTTCTGGCGGGGCGTTTTTGATAGAGAACACCAGGAACAATTTGTTCTATGGTTGATTCTACTGAGATCAAATTGTGATCGTTCAGCTGCTCCGGTGCAGTTTCCTGGACGATGGCTTGGGTGCTTGCTTTCATTATTATTCCCTCAAGGTACAAGAATGGCGCGGGCGCTGAGCTTGTGATCATGCGCATCGGCGAAAATTTGGTTGATGTCACTGAGTGGGTATTGTTTGGTGAAAGGCTTCATAGCTATCTTGCCTTCAAGCACCATGGCCAGTGTGTCTGGGTAATAAGAGGGGGCACAGCCCCAGTTCCCTTGTGCTTTGGCATGGAATGCCATCAGATTGGAGAGGCGAAACTCCTGCTTTGCCATGGTGAAGCCAACCACTGCGATGGTTGCTCCGAAGGTCAGTAAGCTGAATGCTGTCGCCTGACCAGGAGCTGATCCGGAGCATTCAAAGATTTTCCATTCGGTGGCACGGAGATTGTTTTCTTTGACGAAGGACTGAACCGCTTTCTTTAGCGAGCGAGTATCGTACTCGGTGGCATTCAGTGTTAGCGACGCGCCATACTGCTTATAGCTTTCGAGCTTGTTGTCATCCACATCAATGGTGATGACGGTCGCTCCCATGGCGCTGGCGATCTGCACTGCATAACCTCCAACCCCACCAACACCGATAACAATGGCCAGATCTCCCGGACTGATATCCGCTTGAGCGGCTGCTTGAAATGGAGTTGTGACGGCATCGGCAACCACCGATACATCTGCCAGTTCCAGCCCTGCTTGTGCCAGTTTGCCTTCGTCAACTTCACAGAGGCAGTGTCCTGGTACCGTAATATGGCTGGCGAATCCGCCTTGGATATCATTCCCAGGCATCTTCTGACTACGACAGATGTTGTGTAAACCTCGCTGGCAAAGGTCGCATTCATAGCAGGGGAGGACGGCTGGAATAATAACGGCTTTTCCTATTGAGTCTTCGCAGCCCTGGCCTGCTGATATGACTCTGCCACTGATCTCATGACCCAGTGCTAATGGCAGTGGACTGTTCGTTCGGACACCGTCATAAAGAAATCCCAGATCGGTATGGCAAACGCCACAGCCTGCGACTTCAACGCAAACCTCTCCAGGAGCAGGGTCTTGGAGTTCAAAAAAGACCTTTTCAAAGGGCTGTCCGACCTCTGTCATTACCCATCGGTAGGCTGTGCTCATCCTGGTTGCCTCTTTTGTTCTTATTGAGTTTGTTATTTTGGGAGGCTGTTCAATCAGGAAGGATTGATAGAAGCCTCGGTTGTTCTCTGGTTGTGCTTTGTCATGGTATAAACATGAACTTTAGTGCATGTTAGATTAAACTTAACGCTAACGTCAACATTTTTAGCAGGGTTATATATTCTTAGGGCTGTAAGTGTTCCTTAGAGTGGAACGCTGGCTGGATTAGAGATTGCTGGAGGATTACGAAGCTATACGCTGGTTATTAAAGGGATGTAGCGTTGTTTTTACCAATACGAACGAGCCTTGTTTCAGGTTTATAGGTTTTGTCTATTGCGACGGGGTGTTGAACTATAATGCGTTTGTTGTTGAGCTGATTCAGTGCTTAACCTATGATGAAAACCCTCAATCGTATAAATAGCAGAGCTGTTTTTTCTTGCGGCGTACGATTGTTGAGCCTGCTGACAAGACTCTTATTCGTAAGGTGAGTGGTCATAAGGTCACTGGTTATAAGGTAGAAGATCATTGAGTCTTAACCCGGGAGAAAACCATGCAAGATGCCTATATCTGTGACGCGATTCGAACCCCTGTAGGCCGCTACGGGGGTGGCTTGTCGTCAGTGAGGACTGATGATCTGGGCGCTATCCCCATCAAGGCTTTGATGGAACGAAACCCAGCAGTGGATTGGCAGGCGACAGATGACCTGATTTATGGTTGCGCGAATCAGGCAGGAGAGGACAACCGCAATGTCGGTCGCATGGCCGGACTGTTGGCCGGACTACCGACTGCGGTACCGGGAGTGACGCTCAATCGATTATGCGGCTCGGGACTGGATGCCATCGCTGTTGCGGCACGTGCCATCAAATCGGGAGAAGCAAATCTTGTGATAGCGGGTGGCGTCGAGTCCATGTCTCGCGCTCCCTTTGTAATGCCCAAAGCCCAGGGGGCATTTTCCCGACAGGCAGAAATCCATGACACCACCATCGGCTGGCGATTTATTAATCCTCTGATGAAGGCTCAATACGGGGTGGATTCGATGCCCGAGACCGCTGAGAATCTGGTAAAAGAGTTCTCTATCCTGAGAGAAGACCAGGATGCCTTTGCGCTGCGCAGTCAGCAAAGGGCGGCCAAGGCACAAACAGCGGGATTATTTGCTGAAGAAATCATTCCCGTGTCTATTCCTCAGCGAAGGGGTGACCCTCTGTTGATAGACGCTGATGAGCACCCGCGGCCGGAAGTGACTTTGGAGTCACTGGCCAGGCTTAAAGGCGTAGTCTCAGCTTCCGGTTCAGTCACGGCGGGTAACGCTTCCGGTGTTAACGATGGTGCCTGTGCATTATTGCTGGCTTCAAAAACTGCTGTTGAGCAGTGGCAGCTAACACCTCGTGCCCGGGTCGTGGCGAGTGCCTGCGCCGGTGTTGATCCGCGAATTATGGGGTTTGGACCGGCTCCCGCTGTGCGTAAGGTTCTGTCTGTAAGCGGGCTCAAATTGTCTCAGATGGATTTGATAGAGCTTAATGAAGCCTTTGCGGCACAGGCGTTGGCTGTTACCAGGGAGCTTGGTCTTGAGGACGATGCAGCGCATGTTAATCCACAAGGGGGAGCTATCGCGCTGGGTCATCCGTTGGGAATGAGTGGAGCGAGGTTAGCCACCACTGCCTCCTATCAACTACAACGTAGTGGGGGTAAATATGCACTATGCACCATGTGTATTGGTGTCGGACAGGGAATTGCAATGATACTGGAGCGTCTCTGAGCGCAGTCTTGAACAGGCTTTTTAGTTTTAAGGCCCGTTAGAGATCTAAATTCGATGTTGTCGCGGTTGATGTTATTAAAGCCATGTAAATATGGAGTCGCTGATCTTGAGCCCGGTTGAATAATAAAACTGAACTATAGATCATCTTACGAGCAATGGGTAAACTGTGATTTGTCACTTCATTGGAAATTTGTCATGACACAGAAAGAGTCTATTTTACCCTCAGAGGTCAGTGAGCAGAGTAAAGAAGCGCTGACAGCTTATATCAATCGAATCGCCAAGCTTGTGCGAGGTATGCGGGCACAACGGGGTATGACTCGAAAAGTGTTGTCTCAACACTCAGGGATTTCCGAACGTTACCTGGCCCAGGTGGAAACCGGCAAAGCCAATATGTCCATATCTCTGCTTTGGCGGCTTGCTGATGCGATGAACGTCGGACTCAACGATATTCTGCCGGTGGATACCCATTCAGCAACAGAGCAGGGGCCGCTACAAAAGCTGATTGAAGGTTTTACGCCGGAGCAGGAAGCAAGGGCTTATCAATTGCTTCAGCAAGAACTGGCAGAAGGGCAGATAGTCAGGGATCAGGATCAATACAAAGGCGTGGCATTGATTGGATTAAGAGGTGCAGGGAAAAGTACGCTTGGACGTATGCTGGCGGATGATTCCGGAATTCCCTTTGTTCGTTTGAGTGATGTGATTGAACAGCTGGGGGGGCTTGATCTTCATGAGCTGTTAACGCTTTTTGGTCAAAAAGCCTATCGCAAGTTAGAGCGGGAGGCTATTGACTACGTCCGGGAAAATTATGACAGAGTGGTATTGGAAATCGGCGGTAGCCTGGTTTCTGAAAAAGAAACCTATAGCTATGTAAGAAATCATTTTTATACCGTATGGCTAAAAGCGCAGCCGGAAGAACACATGAACAGGGTTATGGCTCAGGGAGATTTAAGGCCCATGGCCGCAAGCCAAAAAGCGATGGATGACCTTAAGCTTATTCTCACTGAACGAGAGCCCTACTACAGAGCTGCCGATGACATGCTGGATACCTCCGGTCGCTCTGTTGAGGATTGTGCCAGGGAATTGGTAGATAAGTGCGCCAATGCAGCTTAGCAAACGTTGAGCCCTGTTCTTGAGTACTGGCAACCGGGTGGTTGCCAGCAAACTACTGATTTAAATTAACCCCAAGGGCCTGCATCATGCCTGATTCACTGCAATATCCTTTTTCTGACGCTCCGGACCCGGGCTCTCTTATTGAGGTGGCTCCCGGTATTCACTGGCTGCGTATGCCGCTGCCCTTCGCCTTGAATCATATCAACCTTTGGTTGCTGGAGGATGCGGATGGCTGGACGCTAGTCGATACCGGTATTGGAACCGAAGAAGTGAAGGGTATATGGGAAACTCTGATTGCTGGGCCACTGAGCGGCCAGCCAATCAAGCGTATTATAGTCACCCATTTTCATCCTGATCATCTGGGACTGGCAGGGTGGTTAAGTCGTCGCTTTGATGCGCCAGTGTTGATGACACAGCTGGAATATGAACAGGCAGTTAGGCTTCATGACACCTCAGGTAATTCCCGCACAGAACAACAGCAACGTTTTTTTTCAAGCCATGGGCTAGGGCAGACAGAAGTAGAAGAGCAAAGCTCCAGTATTAATGTCTACCGTAGTCGCGTACCCGAACTTCCCAGAGGCTACCAGCAGCTGAAAGATCAAGATCAGATCAGAATCGGAAGCAATTGCTGGCAGGTCATCGTCGGGCGAGGTCATTCACCGGAACATATGTGTCTTTACTGCCCTGAATTGGATGTGTTGATTGCGGGAGACCAGATGTTGCCAACAATCTCACCCAACATAAGCGTTACTTTTATGAACCCTGATAGTGACCCTTTGAGTGACTATCTGGCTTCGCTAAAGGATCTGGCGAAATTACCTTCATCGGTAAAAGTTCTACCTGCCCATGGATTGGTATTTTACGGGTTGCACCAACGAGTGGCGGCTCTAGCCGAACACCATCAGGATCGCCTCAATCTTTTACTCGATGCCTGCGAGAAGCCCAAGTGTGCAGCAGATGTTTTGAGTGTGCTGTTCAACCGAACTTTTGGACCTCATGAATTGTTTTTTGCCATGGGAGAAGCTGTCGCTCATTTACACCATTTAGTTGAAGATGGATTAATTCAACGTCAACAGGATTCCCAGGGAGTGATTCGGTTTTTGCGGATGCCAATATAAAAACTGTATATCTGACTAAATGAGTAAGGCTTTTAAAGCCCTGATGTGTTTTGGCTCCAGTCTGTAATTTTCTGAAAGTTATTAAATTAGATTATGTTCATGTTTTATCATTGCTATAGGATCAGATTATTCGCCCTGGTAAGAGGAGAACTTTAACGAACCAAAAAAACTTGTCTCATACAATCGTTTAATATATCCTCTGCGACCATTAATAACGGATGGACTTGAATTTTCATTGTCGATAATGGAGTTGACGTATTATGATTTTCAATGCAAGGACGCTGGCAGGTCTGCTCGGCAGTTTTTTTCTAACCTCCCTTCCTCACGTTCAAGCAACTGCCATTGATATTAATCAGCTCAGTCTTTTTCTTGTTGCTGATAATCATCTGATTTCAACAATTGAAGATACACAAATCGGTTTGGGTTTTAATGATTTCGAAGCGCAGGGGCTAAGTGTTGAATTCACCAATGACCTGAACTTGGACAATACAGGTGATGTCGCGTGGAAAGTGACTAATAATACTGGCTCTACACTAGAAAGTGTTTCCGTTCTCGCTTTTCTTGATGCCGATATTGATCAGTTTATCAATGGCTTTTGGCAAGAAACAGCTGAATATCATGGTTCAGAGACTGACAGCTATGAAATTGATGAGCCGGGATTTATTTTTGGTGATATCTACGACAACCTTCTGGCAGGCCAATTGGATAATACAAACTCTTTTTCTGGTGGCTTTGTGGATGATGTTTCGTTTGCATTGGGATTTGAGCTAGATGATTTGCGAGATGGGGCCTGGTTTGAGGCTGTGTTTTCGATAAGCTGGGCTGATATTTCTGGTATAGAGCATATAGATCCTGACTCCAATGACAGCTATTTTTATAACGGCCGTGTAGAGGTGTTAAATAATCAGCCGCCCCAGGTTTCAGTTCCGGAGACTTCCAGTCTGTTGCTGATGTTATCTGGGTTTATTGTATTATTTTTTCGCCAGCGTTTCGCTCGCTCAAGATTGACTTTGACTGATTTAACTATTTGAGAATATTTATAGTTAATTTTCAGATTTAAATTTAGTTGTCTTATTTTTCAGAAAATCATACCAATAATTTTGTAGTAGCCAAGAAATATTTCAGTAACGATTAATACATGGAAATGGATTAGGCTGGATGAAGAGTTTATTGAATCTCTTCAGTCGTTTAGCTTAAATAAGTAATAGTTAAAATAAGGTAGGATTAAATGGATTTCAGCGGTGTTCGCTTTAGTTTAGCCTTAACATTATCTTTCTTGATATTGACTGTCAGTGTTGGTGCTCAGGGTCAAACTGTTGTGGGTCCTGCCGCTTCTATTTTTGATCGTGTAAAAGAAGCCGTGACAAAAGGTGGGAATTATACCGGTAACGGGGCCGTTGCTTGGCATAATAGGCACAGATGTCTGGGATGTCATACTCAAACTCAAAGTCTTCTTGGACTTTCTGCTGCAATGGATAAAGCGACCGTTGATGTTGATAATGCCCGGTTTTTGTATAATGCGATTGCTGGTAGCCAGAAAGTCAATGGAGCCACCTATTTAGCTCTTCCAGAGCTATCAAAGAACCAAACTAGTTTAAGTTTTTGGGCGTTTAATCAGTGGCCGAATCGTGTCCAGAGTTTTCCTGCTCGAGTTGACATGGCGTCATATTTTCTTAGTGTAATTAGTAAAAACGGTAATCACGCATATTGGACCAAAGATGACTGGACCGGCTGGATAACAAGTTCTGACGCAATAACCGCAATTGTGTCCCAAGGGATTGGTGGGCTGTTGGCTGATGATTTGATTATAGCTGAAGGTGATATAAAGAATTGGCAGCCCACTAGTCAGGTAGTTTTATCAAATCCTCGTGAATACAGTAAGTTAGTTGCATTCGATGGTTATATCTACACCCTGACCGCAGATAAGTTGCTGCGGATTAATGCAGAGAGTTTGGATGTTGAAACGATAGCAGAACTTCAAGGTGATCTGGTTAGCAGTACTCAGTTAAAACCTTTTGCCATTGATGCTACGGGAGTAACCTGGGTTGTTGATCGTCAGAGGCGACAGCTTATTCGAATTGGCGTTTCTGGTGATCTAACAACAACCCCTGTCCCTGGTTGGGAACTGGGGAGTGTCGGAGACCTGGCGATCAATCAAGATGGTCGTATTATTGCAACCACTCCTTCGAAAGTTTTTGAAATTACGCCTGATGGTCAAATTATTACAATTCTGTCTGCAGACTCAGAATTCTCTGATGCCTATTCAATCGTGCCTGCGGAGGACGACCATTTTATAATCAGCAGTCCCCAGACAAACCAATTATATAAAATTGATCTGTCTGGTAATTACTCAATCTATGTCGATGGTCTGCCTTTCGCGCCTTACCAGCTCGGTAAAGGTCCAGCGGGTGAATATTTTATAGATTACGGAGATGTAAGGGGGCAGTTTGGATTCGATTGGGTTTCTGAAGGTCGAGTTATTCAGAGGGTTTTTAAGGCGAATGATGCGCGGCTTGATCGCGCTGACTTTGCCTATGCTAATGATCGGCTATTTGTGCTCAACCGTTGGGGAGAGATACAGGTATATGAACATCGACTTTATAACCGTGATGTGCTGCAGTCCCTGCGAACAGAAGTTCCGAATATTGCCCGCTGGATCCTGTCACGGGCAGGAACGAATTCTGAGAATGTCATCCAGGCTTTTCATCTAAGTGCTCTGGCTGAGCTGAAGCCTTTTATTTTGGACGAAGCCCTAAAGGCTCAAGTCTCTCAGGTCATTGAAGAAGTAAGCGAGCGTTTGCTTGAACGTCAGCGTATCGATGGAGGATGGGGGAAATACACTTATTCAGGCACTAGTGATCCCTTAGTTACTGCTTGGGTGGGTATCGCCCTCGATTATACAAACCCTGATATCAATGAACCTTTTGTTCAGAATGCGATAAATTATCTGCTGTCGACCCAGTCAGAGGATGGCAGCTGGAGTGGTGCCTATTTTGATACCCGCCATGGCGCGACGGGTATGGTAATGGCCTATTTACCAGTAGCCTTGGAACGTATCGGTGGTTGGGCTGTGGCGCAGGGTAATCCTAATCCTGCGGTGGCCGGTCAGACGATAACCTTGGATGGCTCAGCTTCTGTACATCCCGAAGAAGACAGAAGTATCATTTCTTATCAGTGGGATATTGATAACGACGGTGTTTTTGATCTCACCGGTCCTATTGTTCAAACCTCCTTTCCTGCCGTAGGGGAGTACCCTGTAACCTTGCGGGTGGTGGATGATAGTCCAACCCCCCAGACAGCCGAAGCTCGCTTGATTGTTAATATCAATCTTCCGCCGTTAAAACCAACAGCTGATGCGGGTGGTCCTTACTTATTTTGCGATGCCCGAAAGCCTTGGGTACTTGATGGTTCCGCATCCAGTAATCCCGATGATGGATTGCACGAAGAGGGTCGACCAGCCGATCAATTAGTAAGCTGGCAATGGGATCTCAATGGAGATCTTAATTTTACAGATGTGCAGGGGGAGCAGGCGGATGGTTCCAGCATCTTGTCCAGCATGGGAGTGGGAGACTACATTGCCCGGCTCAGGGTTACCGATAATACGGCGTCAGCCTATCCAAGTAGTGGTCAACCTAATCTGACCGACACGGCTGAAACATCGTTATTAATCAGGGATGCAGCGGACGCAATGTGCAGCTGTCAGGCGGGTTTTTCTGCACGTGCAAAGTATACAAAAGTTGGGCTTGATTGGGAAAATACCGGGACACACCACTACAACATCTATCGTGCTGACTCGGAGCAGGGCCCGTTTGTTAAAATTGCGGAAAGTGATAACCCTTATGCCCATTATCTCGACCTCGGACTGGAACTCGACAAAACCTACTATTACGGAATTAGTGAAGCCAATGAGCATAATAAGGAGACTTGCCATTCTAAAACGATCTCGGTAACGCCTACAGCCAGACGCATCAATACGCGTAACAGACCACCGGTAATTACTTCTACTGCGGTAGAAATCGCTGTTGAAAATACGGAATATAACTATCAGGTTGTCGCACAAGATCCGGATCGTCGTGATGTAGTTGAGTATATTTTGCAAACCGCACCTACGGGAATGAGCATCGACGGCGGTACAGGGGTAATTTCATGGGTGCCGATTAATGCTCAGGTTGGTCAGCAACAGGTTGTGGTTCGCGCAGCAGACACGCAAGGGTTGTATGATGAGCAAAGCTTTATTGTTCAGGTCTCCAATAACAATCAGCCTCCCCAGATAGTCAGCACTCCAGCAGCAACCGGGAGAGAGCTGATGACCTATCGATATCAGGCGCGAGCGATTGATCCAGATCTGGGTGATATTGTTGAGTTTCATTTAATCAGTGGGCCGAGTGGAGTGGCCATCGATAGCAGTGGACTCTTGCTTTGGACGCCACAGACGGGTCAACAGGGTAGTCACAGTGTCACCATTAACGCAACGGACACGGCTGGCCTAACGGATCAACAGCAGTGGCAAGTTACGATTGTCGAACAAAATCACAACCCGGTTATTACTAGCGTCCCAGAAACAACCGTCGTTGCTGGTCAAATCTGGACCTATGATGTTGAGGCTACAGATGCAAATGTCAGTGATACGCTCACTTACATGATGTCGCATATGAGTGGCCCGAGTATTGATCCGACAAGCGGTCTCATTACCTGGCCAACCTCAGTAGACAACATGGGCGAGCATGATATCACCGTTAGTGTACATGATGATCAAGGGGGAAGTGCGGCTCAGAGCTTCATCCTTAACGTGGTAGCTGAAAACCACCCTCCTCAAATCACCAGCATAGCAAACCAAAGTGCGCCGGGTGAGGTTCTCTATGAATATGATGTTGAAGCCGCAGACCCGAATCCCTCCGATAACTTGGTTTATTCACTACTTTCAACAGGAGAAGGTAGTGAAATAGACAGTCAGACAGGCCTTGTAAGCTGGCTCCCTAGTGCTGAATATAACAGCGGCTCACAAGCCTACAACAGCCAATGTCGTAAGCCAGGGCCTCAACCTGGAGTATTGGATCCAGTTCTTAAATGGCATTGGTCTGGATCATCCATTAAGCCAACCTTTAATCAAGTGATGAGTTCACCGGTTGTTGCTCAGCTTAATGATGATAATGGGGATGGCGAGATTAATACTGATGATATTCCTGATGTGATTTTTACATCGTTTGAGAACGGTCGTTATAGCTATGAGGGTGTCTTGAGAGCTGTTAGTGGTGCGGATGGGAGGGATATATGGACTGTGGCTCCTCCTAGTACAGCCTACACAACTCCAGCAGTTGGCGATATTGACGATGATGGGGTGGTTGAAATCATTGTCGGAGGTCCTTCTAATAAAGATCTCTATGTGTATGAAAATACGGGTGAGCTCAAATGGAAGATCGCAGTTAGTTATTCGGGGCACCCTGCACTGGCAGACCTAAATAATGATGGAACCGTAGAAATTATTTATGGGCCTGCCGTCTATGATGTGGATGGTAATCGGCTATGGGGATATCCTGGATCTGTTAACAATCACTGGATAGATAGTCACGAAGCTGCAACAGTTGTTGATTTGGACTTAGATGGTGACTTAGAAATTTTCTCAGGTGGAAAGGCTTATAGTCACGATGGGGCAGTGCTTTGGAGTCACGAATCTACATTGTCTCTAGCTGGAGTAGCGAATCTTGATGAGGATGAATATCCAGAAATTGTAGCTATTGATTTCGTCAGTACGACCGTTTCAAGCTATCTTTACATTCTAGCTCATGACGGAAATGTTCAGAGCAAGTTTCCAATAACCGCTGGGGGTGGAGGCGCGATTACTGTTGCTGACGTCGACGGCGACGGGCTGGCTGAAATCGGTGTAGCAGGGGCTCAGTCCTATACCGTATTTGAAACAGATGGTTCTGTAAAATGGCAGACAGCTGTACAAGATTTGTCTTCAGGAGCAACAGGTTCTTCCGTCTTTGATTTTGACGCAGATGGCAGAGCTGAAATCCTTTATGCTGATGAAACAACCTTCCGTATCTATGATGGCGAAACTGGTAATACGCGGTTGGAAATTCCTAATCCGTCGGGTACTCTTTTTGAATACCCTTTGGTTGTAGATATTGATAATGATCACCAGGCCGAAATTATTCTGGTATCAAATAACTATGCATTTTCCGGAACTACCGGAATTCGCGTATTCGAGTCCGCCTCTGGCAGCTGGGCACCCACCCGCTCCATCTGGAATCAACACACCTACCATATTAACAACGTTAACGATGACGGAACCATTCCTCAGTATGAACAACCTTCCTGGTTATCCCATAACAGCTATCGGCTCAACACCTTCGCTGATCGCCACCCCTACGGGCAACCGGATCTGGCGGTTTATGATCTGACTTTGGAAGAGCAGGGCGATTCAGTTGATCTTCTGGCACGAGTCTATAACCGTGGTATGGCGCCGGCAGAATCCCCTGTATCGGTCGAATTCTATAACGGTGATCCCGATAATGGTGGTGTTCTGTTGGGAGTTCTGGAGGTCAGCTCCCTGGAATCGGACCAGTCTTCATTGTTACGTTTGAGTGGAATACCCGCCAGTAACCTCACCGATACCCTTTACGCTCGCATTGACGGTGCTAACACCATCGAAGAGTGCATTGAGGACAATAATCAGACACAGTCCGCGCTATTTAAGGTCAAGGTAGCAGACCCCGAGGGGCTTAACGATACCCAGCTATTTGCACTTTCCGTAGGTTATGTAAATCACGCACCTACGTTAACTGCAATATCAGAGGGAGAAGCCAAGACTTCCCAAAGCTTTGTCTACCAGGTTGATGGAGCAGATAATGATTTGGGAGATTCGCTCAGCTATCAGCTGCTTTCCGCCCCCGAAGGGATGACCGTTAATTCAGTAAACGGCACTGTTCGCTGGCAGCCCACATCTGAGCAAGCTGGTGTTCACCAGGTTGAAATACAGATTACTGATCTGTCTGGATTAACCGCAGTGCAGATTTTAACTCTGAGGGTAGAAAATGATGAGCCGCCGGTTATCACCAGTCCTGCCGATGAAACGGGAACCGAAAATCAAAACTACTCCTATTTGGTTGAAGCAACAGACCCTAATCCAGGTGATGCCTTAACGTATTCCTTAAATGAATCGCCTACCGGGATGAGTATTGATCCCGTGACCGGTTCTATTCAGTGGCAACCAACGGACAGTTATGTTCAGAGTAATGCCTTGAATAACCTTCAGTGCAGTAAACCGTCTGAAGCACTTGGTGCCTTTGAGGTGGTAACGAAGTGGCATTGGAATTCAGCTGGCTTACACAGTGGCTACAATCATGTTCTTTCAACACCAGTTGTGGTTCAAACCGATGACGACAATGGTGATGGTGTTATTGGTCAGAATGATAGCCCCGATGTGGCGTTTATAGGGCACTCAATACCCGGAGGTCGGCCCGGCGTTTTATGGTTGATTGACGGAGACTCAGGGCAAGAAAAATGGGTCAATACCGAACTCCAGGCGCCTTGGGCAACTAGTATCTCTGCAGGAGATATTGATGGAGATGGGCTTGTTGAGTTTGTAGGTCTTCGATCAGATTCTAAATTGATGGCAATTTCAAATACTGGGGATACTGAATGGATTAGTAGCTCTACAAGCGGAAATACCATCACAGGGTCTCCGTCAATTTATGATTTGGATGGTGATGGCTCTCTAGAAATACTTTCAGGGAATAGCGTCTTCGACGGTGCCGGCAATCTGCTGTGGACTGCACAAACCAGCAATATAGGAAAGAATCATCGATTTTCCAACGTGATGACTATTGTGCAGGCAGCTGACATCAATTTAGATGGCGAGCTTGAAGTGCTTATTGGCGCTTCTGCGCATAGTGCTTCTGGAGGATTCTTGTGGAGTAATTTGGAGGTGGGTGATGGGTTAGTCGCAATTGGCAATTTTAACACTGATGATTTTGCTGAAGTTGTTGTCGTTAGTGGTAATCGTGTATTTCTATTAGATCATCTAGGGCGAAAAGTATGGGGGCCAGTAAATCTTAATGGGTCTGGTAATGGCGGTTCACCCACTATTGCAGACATGGACGGTGATGGACAACCTGAAATAGGAGTCGCCAGTGGAGAGTATTATACAGTTCTAGATACTGATGGTTCGACTCTTTGGATCAGCCCAATACAGGATCTAAGTTCTTCAATAACGGGTTCCAGTGTATTTGATTTTAACAATGATGGTCGGGTCGAAGTAATCTATGCAGATGAACTATTCCTAAGAGTTTATGATGGCCAATCTGGCAGTATTTTGTTGGAGCTTCCCAATACTTCAACAACAGGAATGGAAAACCCGGTTATCGTTGATATCGATAATGATAATCATGCGGAGATCGTTTTTGTTGCAAACAATTTTACCAGCAAGCCCGATGGACAAGTCGGTATCCGAGTTATTGAAGGCATTAATGACAACTGGGTAGCCACCCGCTCTATCTGGAATCAACATGCCTATAATATCAACAATATCAATGATGATGGCACTGTTCCCGCCCAACCGGAAAAAAGCTGGTTAACCCATAACACTTATCGTCTAAATACTTTCCCAGATCGCAGTCCGCTGGACCTCCCGGACCTTCGAGTCGGGGAAATTAAATATGACGAAGAGAACCAAAACCTTTCCGCAACAATTACCAATCGTGGTTTGGCACCGACCCTTTCCAACGTGGTCGTTCAATTCTATCTCGGAGATCCTGAGGACAATGGCAGTCTGATTGAAACTGTTGACCTTGGAAAGCTGGAAAAAGCCCAGCAGCTCGAAGCAGTACTGCCAGGTATCACCGCCGATAGCTTGACTGAAGATATCTATGTAGTGGTGGATCAGGCCAACCAAGTAGACGAATGCTTAACCGATAACAACACAGCGGTTGCTGCATTGGTCAAGGTTAAGGTTAAAGACACTAGTAATCTATTTGATACACAAACCTACCTGCTTTCCGTTAAGGATATTAATGACCCTGTAGCAATCATTAATACACCTGCCAACGCTGTTATGGCTGGTACCGCATTTGAATATCAGGTTGCACTAAACGATCCAGATCTGGGGGATGACCATCTCTTTGAGCTGTCAGGTGCTCCTCAGGGCATGTCGATTAATACCAGTGGCTTGATCCGTTGGGCGACTGGCACTGAAGACACGGGCTCCTATCCTGTGACGGTCACAGTTACGGATCTTACAGGCAGCACTGATCAAATGCTGTTAACGGTTAATATTACGGCTAACGCAAATGTGCCTCCAGTGCTTAGCGGCTCGCCGCTTGCTTCTGCGACAGTGGATCAACTCTACAGCTATGCTATTCAAGCGAGTGATCCTGATGGTGATACCCTGACTTATGCGCTGCTGGCTCAGCCCAATGGTATGACGATCAACACAGGTGGGGTGATTAACTGGACTCCGACTGCTACTCAGTTGGGTACACATTCCGTAACGTTGCGCATCAGTGATGGTTTGGCTTATGTCGATATCAGTTACTCGATTACAGTTAGTGGAGCAGCTAACACCGCTCCTGTCATCAACGGCACTCCACTCGCAACTGCAGTGGCAGGTAATGCTTACAGCTACCCCATCGACGCCAGCGATGCTGAAGGCGATGACCTCAGCTATACCTTACTGCCCCATCCTTCTGGCATGAGTATTAGTGCAGCGGGGGTTATCAGCTGGACCCCGACACTCGCTCAAGTGGGGCCTAATACTGTCATTTTCCGGGTCAGTGACGGCCAGTTACATAGCGATTTTAACTATACCCTTACCGTTAATGCGAGTACGGGTACTAACACGCCTCCCACTCTCAACGGATCCCCCATTGCTTCTGCCGTTGTGGGTCAACTCTACAGCTCTGTGGTGGACGCTACTGACGCCGAGGGAGATACACTGAGCTATATGCTGCTGACTTACCCTGAGGGTATGATAATCAGTGAGGGAGGTGTGATCAGTTGGACCCCGACTCTGGCTCAGTTGGGTTCCCATACTGTTTTTTTCCGGGTCAGCGATGGTCAAGCAGATATCAACGCCGGTTATACCCTAACGGTAAGAACTAGTAGCGTGAATACCGCACCAATCATCAATGGAAGTGTTCTGGCATCGTCCAAGGTTAATCAGCTTTACAGCTATGCAATTAATGCTACTGATGCCGAAGGGGATAGCCTTAGTTATTCATTACAAACTAAACCCGACGGGATGACGGTCAGTGCTGACGGTGTGATTGATTGGGCACCGACACTAGCTCAGCTTGGACCTAATGCGGTTGTCTTTAGAGTCAGTGATGGACAGCTGTACTCAGAACTCAGTTACAGTATTGAGGTTACTGAATTAGTATCGGTCACTATTACCAATACGCCAAAGGGCGATGCTTTTGTCGGTCAAACCTACAGCAATTACCTTTGGATCGATGACCCTGCCTTTGTTGGAGTTAAATCTATCGCCTTGCTAGAAGCTCCGTCGGGAATGTCCATTGAAGATGGTGCTAATGGGAAGTTTCTTATATGGAGTCCTAATGAAAGTGATGTAGGTAAACACTCAGTTATCGTGCAAGTTGAAGATAATACAGGAGCAGTAACTCAACTCAGTTACAGTCTCCATGCGTTTAGAGGCCTAAAACTTAATCGTCGTCTTTGTGATGAAAACTGCCCAGAGCGCTAGGAAGGGAGATAGATTTATGTACACGGACTTCAGCACTGTACAACTGTTTAGCCAAAGATTCAGACGAATAATCTGTCGCTTGGTTGTGTTTCTGTTTACCTTCGTTTACTACTCACCTTCAGTACACGCCGTTTATTTAAAAGCAACGGAAAATAATGTGCCTGCTGTTAATCTGTTGGAGAACTACAATCCTCTGGGTGCACACCTCATAAGCATCCGTAAGGATCTCGAGCAGATTCTTAAACAACTTCAGGTCGACACGGATATTAAGGAACAGCAGGTTGCGATTGAGACAAAACTGAATACTCTAGCCGATATGAAGCGGCACTGGCTTGAAACTTTGGATCAACAGTATGCTGATCTTGAAAGCAGTTTGTCTAAGGGTAAAAAAGATCATTTCCAAAAAAACAGAATGGAGTTAATAACCCGCTTTTCTCAAGTAGAAAACCAAGTTAATTCTTTTATCAAGACGGATATTGCTACTCTTCAATCACCAAAAACTTTACAGGCATATAAAGCATCAGTTATCCAAACCATCCAACAACTCGGCAATGGACAGTTTCAACGGAGTGCCCAATCCTCTGATGCAGGTTTCGATTTCATTACGCCCCCTCCCCGCAACATCCATACACAGCTCAGTCAGGTTCAAGCGTTAGTCGGGTATGTTGGAGAGCCAGCCGTGGACGCCTCCGCCTACCTTCAACAGAACTCAGAGATTCAATTTACCCCAGAGATCATCCAGACAGTGGAGAGCATTGGGAACAACCCGATAGAATTATATAACTGGATCCATAATGAAATTAATTGGATTCCAAGCTATGGCTCAATACAGGGAGCAGATAGCGTTCTAAGTACCAAGCAGGGCAACGCCTTTGATACAGCCAGCCTACTGATTGCTTTGTATCGTTATGCAGGTATTCCAGCTCGTTACGTCTATGGTGTAAAAACCTTTAGCGCTGAAGAAATGAAAAATTGGGTCGGTGGTGTTGATAACCCAGCAGCTGTTCAGAACCTACTAAGCCAAGGTGGCATTCCCCATATAGCAAGTACACGCGGTGGTGACATCGAACAGTTTAAGATGGAACATGTTTGGGTAGAGGCCAAATTAGAGGGCGACACTTGGACTGCGCTGGACCCCAGTTTTAAACAATACGTGTTTCATGAGGGGGATGACTTAAAAAATAAAGTTCCGTTTGATGCCCAAGGGCTTATTGCAGCCATTGAGACGAGCACTGAACAGAATGAAGCTGAGGGCTGGGTTCGGGGGTTAGATCCAGTGGTCGTAAAAGAGCGTATTGATCAGTACCAAATTCAGGTAAAGAGCTACTTGGAGTCACTGCCTGAAGGCACTACTCTAGGGGATCTCACTGGCTACAAAGACATTATTCCGAGTGAAGTCTCAAGCATTAATGAATTATCTGACCTTTCCAGCGATATTCAATTTCAACAACCGCTACCGAGCTTCAATGAGAATTTGAGATACCGTTTTATAGTTGATCTTGGTACTGCTTTTAACAGTCTATACGCAAACACTACCTACGGTAGCCAAATCTTTCAGTACAAAGCGGATACCACTCAATTGGCGGGAAAGAACATAGCGCTGTCTTTTAGACCGGCGACCACAGAAGATGAGCTTATTCTTAATAATTCACTGCCTGCTCCTGTCAATGAACTCAGTGATTTACCGAGCAGCCTGCCTGCACACCTTGTCAATGTGGTGGGTGAATTGACAGTCGATGGAGTCGTGGTCGCTCAAACTGGAGCTATACCCTTTGGTGATGAAGTAGCATTAAGACTGGGTTATCAAGCCCCCCAACAGCAATGGAAATATAGTGAGAACTTTCTTATCGCCGGTGAATACCATGCTATTGGCTTGGATTTACAGGGTGCGAGTAAAAAGCAGCTTGAACGGATCAAAGATGGGTTAGAGAACGCTGCAACCAAGCTTGAGGCTGAGGAGTTTGGTAGTTTAACCAAACACAATAGCATGGGCTTGGTGATGCAAACCGGTATTCACGGATATTTTGCTAATCTAGACATCATGGATCAATTAGCAGCACCGTTATCCAAGGTCGTTAGCTATCGTGCGCCCTCGTTTGGTCGTTTTTCAACAAACATACAAGTGAGTTACTCTTGGGGTATTCCCCAGGTCGTCCATTTTTCAGGTCTGATGATGGATATTGATCGTGTGCAGTCAAATAATGAGAGCCGTTATAACTGCTATGACGATTGGCTGGCGTTTAACATCAACAGCGGAATGCAAAGCTCGGCGTATGAGCACCTTATTCCAGAAATGCTATTTTCCACTGAAGATAATTCAGTTGAGGCAGTAAGTGCTGTCAAAGCTTTATCGGTGGCGAGTGCTGAAGGGCAGAAAATATTTCGCTTAACCAGCGATAATGCGGATCAACTGTCATCACTTCAAATGGATACAGGTGTTCGGAGTGAAATCCAAAGTGCCTTAAATCAGGGACTGGAGGTCACCGTGCATGAAATGGAAGTAAACTATGCGGGGTGGCAGGGAACTGGGTATATTGTTTTAGATCCGGATGTTGGTGTTGGGGCATATAAAATTAGTAGTGGGGCTAGTGGAGGGTGGGTAGAAACTGCGTTGGATTCGCTGCTAGGATTAGTCGGTATTGATGTCAATTCAGATAACGTAATATCAGTATTTTTGTCTGCTATTGAAGCATTTATTGATAGTGTGAACCAGAGGCTTTCTACACAAGAAACTATTTTTTTAGTAATGGCAGCAGTTATTTCAGCAATCATTATGGCAATAGTAATGTACGCACTCTTTATAACTCTAGTCGGAATTGGAGCAATGACTGGTGCATCGGCAGGCCTGCTAATTAGGTTTGTAGGTGCAATGATGGCGGTATATGCAGGCGTCGTTTTATTTTCTCGACCAACCGTAATTCATGATTAGTACTAGTTGGTGAATATGTTAACTTATATTGTAGAAAAAATGGTATACAGAGTTTCAAAAGAACGTCACTTATCAATGCTAGCTTTGGGAGGCGTTATTTTTGTAATTGGATGCTATATGTTGCTAAGTGCTGAAATTTTGTATGGGATTGTTCTTTTGATTTATGGAGCTATTAGTGTTGTACTGAGTATTATTTTTTTAAAAATGCATCAACATAAATATGAATCAATAGGCTTTAAGAAAAAAAGTTTGATAAAAGAAATTTTTTTATTATCTGCTGTTATAGTTTTTATGGTATTTAATTTGATTGGAGCAGTAAGTTCTTTTCAATATGGGTTAAATAAATTAGGATCAGCTATATTAGCATTATCTATAGGGGTGTTTGTTTTTGCTTCCTGGCGTGATAGGTTTTTGTTTTTGACTGTTTTGTTATTTATTGGAGTTGGTTTGATCGAGCTTTGGCGATAATAAAAACTATGTATATTATATGTGAGAAATTTAATATAAAAACAATGCAATGGTTTTGTTTTTTTATTAGTATTAACTATGCTTTTTCATTTATGGGCTTTAGACGTCCTGAGTGTGTTTTCGAAATAATTTTTACGTAATAGCGGTAGTTATTTAAGAAATAATCATGGCAATAGTAATGTATGTGTTTTTATAACTCTAGTCGATATTTTATAAATTACAGGTACATCAGAAAACCTGATAATTTAAGTTCAGGTGCGAAGGAGATGGTATATTCAATTGTCGTTTTATTTTATATACCAATAATAAATATTCATTTTTTTAAAAATTATCCTTGAAATAATAGTTTTAATTGTGCAATGCTTGCATGAAAATCGTTTATACTTTCACTATGCTTCAGGCTATTTATCATGATAAAAGAATTATCTGTTGTAACAACACTGCTATTTACAGCGCTAACAGCTAATGCATCTATAATAACGTATGATTTTTCAGGGACTGATGCCACAGTAATTGAATCAAGAAATTTTAATACTGGCGGTTTGTCAGGCTCTCCAAATTTTTCAGGTTCGTTTGATTATAACGAAGAAATGTCTTTAGTTTTTTCTGATTCTAGTGGCTCTGTATACAATACAGATGATCTTGAGTTTAGAATGGTATTTGAAGGAGGCATGCAAGGAGTATTTTCTGGAACTCAAATAGTTGTAGCCGATAATGCCATGGTCAATGGTGTCGTAAGTGACCATATAACTTTTATATTTGATGATCTGATAGATACTGATCTTAATGTTGGAGCAGAAAATAATACTGTTTATTTAGTATTTACTGATGATACAGCTACTGCTTTAGATGATAATACTTTCCCAACCTCTTTTGCTGTTTCATCCTTCAGTCAACAACTCTTTTCATGGAATAGCCGTGAGCTGTCTGTTGACAATGGAAATGGAGGGCTAGCACTGCAAGAATATTACTTTGTGAGTTCAGGTCTATCAGATATTTCAAAGGTACAGGTCCCTGTCCCTTCTTCATTATGGTTGTTTAGTACAGCGCTCTTCGGAATTTATCTAGGTCGTTATAAAAAGAATGGAAAAAGGTAATGTTCAACTAGGGGGGAGCTTGCACCTGAGTCCCTTAATCTACCAGCTCGACACTGCCAGATCTGTTAAACCCGACATCGCTCTTTAAAAACTTGATCTTATCCCTTCAACTCAGGGATCTATTCTTATGCACCACCGGTTTCTGCTAGGGTTTTCCGCTGGACAGGTTGTTCTTTAGAGTCCAGTGGCGCCTTGATGCAGTCCTATGACTACAGCCTGGGAGCCAGCGGTCGACGGGAACAGATCAGCGAGTCCAGCGGTCGTGTGACCGACTACAGCTACGATGATCTCTACCGTTTAACCAACGAACAGATCACCGATGCCATCAACGGCAACTATAA
>NZ_MIEQ01000041.1 GCF_001968815.1 Motiliproteus sp. MSK22-1
GGCATTCACATTGCCGTCATCACTCAGTGCACTACCGACTAACGCATTACAGTCATTTTGCAGCTGAGTTTCAGCAACACCCTGTGGACAGATCGTCGCAATACTCTGTGCGACGGCCTCTCGCTGAGGATCACCATTAGCAATCCCTTTCATCGCTTCTTCAATCGGATTCAAGCCAGAATCATCATCCTGTATGGTCAGGGTTGAACTGCTGATAGCCCCCACTGACAAGCCATCACTGGGATTCGACAGGTTTAGGGTTAGGGTTTCATTCTCTTCAGCGCTGTCATCATTCGTCAGTGAAACCGTAAAGCTCTTACTACCCGACTCACCATTAGCCCAGCTTAGCGTTGTACCGGAAAAATCATAATCCTCTCCGCCAGCCGCAGAACCTCCCGTGACAGAAACGTCTACCGAAGCAGCCCCCGAAGAGCCGGTGCGATTCACTGATAGAGTCGCAGTCCCATCGCTTTCGTTGACGCTTACAGCAGCCGCGTCAAACTGAACAGAACCAGGATTATTTTCGTTATCCTGAATGGTGATAGTACCCGATGCTGGAGATCCGAGATCGGCGCCTTGAACATTACTGAGTTGAATCTCCAGAGTTTCATCCCCTTCAACCTCGGTGTCATCAACTAACGTAACAACCAGATTTTTAACACCGGATTCACCATCAGCCCAGCTAAGTAAGGTTGTATCAGTACTGTAATCCGATCCGGCTACTGCGCTACCGGCAGTGGTAATCGAAACCTGTGCAGCTCCTTCACTGCCACCCTCACGACTAACGGAAACAGTGAAGGAACCCTCCCCCTCGCCAGCGCTACCGGGGATACTGCTGATTTGCAGGGTGCCAGCGGCGTCATCATTATCATCAATTGTCACTGTAGCTGTTGTTGAGGTTCCAAGACTCGCTCCCACAGGATTGCTTAGATTCACAGTAAAGGATTCGTCCGGCTCGTCTACACTGTCATCAACTATAGTGATCTGAATACTCTTCGGACCGGTTTCTCCATCCGCCCAGCTAAGAGTACCACTGGTCGCGGCATAATCACTGCCATCTACAGCAGAGCCATCTGCTGTCGAAAACTCAACTGACGCAGCACCTGAGGTTCCAGCACTTCGAGTCACAGTAACAGTGGCAGTTCCATCCTCCTCATTCACAGTTACGCCAGTTTCACTAATGTTCAATTCGCCAGGCTGAGCTTCTGCTGCTTCCGTAGAGATAGAGGTGCTATCACCGCTGCATGTGGTCTGGTCACTGTGGAGACAAAAAAGTTCAAATTCAATATTCGAGGTACCTGCAGGCGCATCCCAGCTAAAGACAGCTCCTCCTGACTCTCCAGGAAGCCTGCTACCACAGGTAAAGAAATTGCCGTTTAAGGTACATTCAGATGTTTGACTGGTAAATTGAGCGGATTGATTAACACCATTAACATTGATAAAAATATCGATCTGGCTGGCCCCGGCTCCATCGGCCACAGCCTCCAGCCCATAAGCCACCTCTGTCCCCACAGTAACAGGATTGCTCGGTTGCTGTATCGGCGCGGCTGAAAAGGATACGTTAGCCTGAACAGTTGCTGCCCAAAACAACAGCAAAGTAGAAATAATAGTCGTCGGTAAGATTTTTAATGCGGTTGATACGATCTGGCTCTTGACTACACATTCAGTACTGGCAGCCAAGCCCGGATCAGAATTTAAGCGGCTTATCATTGCAACCCACAGATAACGGGCCACAGAAAATTTCCGTGGAAATGACATATTGATCCCCTTCAATATTTTTCCGTTGGAGTTCTATTTCACAAGAAAAACGGATGCCAGTGCTCTTCCTTGAAATAGCTCACGGCTTACAGCGATTAAATATGGCAAACACCAAGGGGATTATCAAGAATAATCAGTGAGTAAAATTTATTGCCGTCCCATCACCTTAAATAGTTACCCGATGTAAAAGCTATCTTTACACATTTTCGGCAACTACACTGACACTGACCGTTGTGACAATCTCACACCAGCAATAGTCGGTAACCAGCAATAGTCGATACGAAAGCCTTTAGTTGACCCCGCATCAACGTAAATAGAAATAACAATTTTCGACAGACAACCCGTATGCCCATAATCGTTACCTCAATCTCTGACTGCTCTGAAAACCGGAGACCGAATGGATCTGTTCATAAGATACTTAGCTATGACTTCTTACTCTGTCTCTTGCCTTTTCAATCGGTTTATCCACGAATACAATCACGAACAAACTTATCAAGAGAATAAGAACAGCCGTCAGCATAAGTTCAGATCCTGATATCGCTTGTTTCATCGATGCCGATTTTCCATACAGAATTACAGGGACCAGAACGCCTATCTGCCAATGCATCAAATAGATCGGGTAGGAAAAGTCTCCTAAAAACTTATCCAGTGATCGAGGTATGACAACAAGCCTGCCCCCCTTTATAAGACTAAGGATCAAAAGAGATGAAAACGTTAAATTGCCATAAAACAATAATTCAACCACAAGTGTATTTTCTTCATCTCCGCTTAGTAGCGCTCCACTGACTGCATTCGCCAGCACTAAAATAAAAAGTACTTTTGTATTTAGTACAGATCTAAAAACTTGACTGTCAAGCCGGTAATCCTTTGCCAGGAAAAAAAGAAAAGCACCTATTGAAAAAGGCAAAGAACCCGCTGGAACAGCAAAGTATCGAGAGTGCCAATAAAAATCCATAACGTAGGTGAAAGCAACATAGACTACCGATACAACGACCCACAATACCGTTCGTCCCCGAGTCTTGGAAATACCTAACGCTATAAGAAAATAATAAAACAGCTCTATAGTCAACGCCCAGGTAGCTGGAGACAATCGCGGACTAATATGATTTGGAAAAAATGACGGAAAGACCATCGTCAAATTTGCCAGTACCGAGAATATATCCGGAGGAAGCGATAAAGACTTACTCACAACATTTGTGGTTTCCTGCCCCACAGAAACGATCAGTAAAATACTGACTAAACACGCAAACCAATAACCGGGATACAACCTCAAAAATCGGTTGACCCCAAATCGATACTGTCCAGCTCTACTGTATCCATAGGATTCGTGCATGACCAAAGTCATCAAATAGCCGCTTAAAATATAGAAACCGAAAACAGCGTATCGCCCAAAGTCACTTATCCAGAACAAATGGCCAATAAGGACCATTACCGCCAGCAATAATCTTAATAAGCCAAACATAAACTCATGTCCAAAAAACTCCTGTCATAATTTCTATAATTCTGTTTTGGTGGGATAGACCTAGAACACATTCTCATCACACATTTCACCAGCCAATAACTTACAGAATACCTACCCGTTAGCAGGTCAAAAACAGGCCGATATCAACTGATCATTCTGAAAATGCCAAGATAGGGAAACTGAGCATACCCATTGACACCCCCTCTTAAAATAATCGGAAGTGCTTCGTTTGCCACCGCAGAGAGCCCCCAAAAGAAAGCCTCTAGACTATCATCAAAATGCTAAGGTGCCCACGAGCAAGTCAAAACAACCCACAACCAGCATTGGCTGCTTCTCACAAACACTGCTTATGGGTTAATAATGCAGGGGGGTCTTTAATCAAGTTCAAGCCCCCTCCTAATCAAAGCCTAGTTTGACGGCTGTACTGCGGTTACAGTCTCCGAAGAAATGGAAGCATTATGATAGTTGTCGTAAGCCGTAATTTGGTAAATCACTTCCCCCTGAGGAGGCCAGGGGTCATGGAAGCTACTGGCTGAGGTATGAGTATACGGCTGACCATTACGTGAAATTTTATAGTAGGCAACCCCTGTATTATCGATAGAGGCATTCCATCGTAAATTAAAGCCCCAACCACCATCCGATACAGCAACCAACTCCTGGGGCTGTGTCGGCGCCTCAGAATCACCTGCCATGGAAGATTCCACCGTCGAGGTCGCCAGAATTTCCTTAGCGCTGTTTAAGGCCTCAACATGGAAACTATAGGAATGACCAAGCTGCAACCAGTTAACATCAAATGAGGTTTCTGCGACAGTGTGGCCAACCCATTCACCATCTTTATAGACACCGTAGTAAGCAACTTCCCCATCCAGTTGATCCCAAGTCAATCGTACTCCCCATGTATCAGGCAGGCTGGATAATTGTAGAGTTAAAACGTTGTTTTCACCCGTATCATTATCAGGATCGTTTGGATCTGTGGGATCATCAGGTTGCTCGGTTCCCGGATTGGTATCCAGGTAAACATCTCTTGCACAGCCTTCCCACCAGCAGGGATGATTATCGATATAATCAATAACAGCCTGGAACTTAGGTGCTTCGGCATTAGTTTGCGTCTGGTACTCCTTAAGAGGGAAGGCTCCAAAACGGCCCCAGCGACCAATACTTTCAAACACCATGTAGAGATTGCCACCAGAATTTTGCCAGTCATCAAAATGTCGACCGAAAGCCTCACCCATTCGAGGATCTCTGTTGGCAGCCAGGAAAACCTGTTGATTAACGACTTCCCGATCTCCCTCCATATTCCCAGCGAATGTCATATGCTGCCCACCCTCGTAAGCAGTCAGTTGAATACCAAATTCGGCAGCAACCTGAGCATTGGATTGTATATGCCGTGCTGTACCAGCAAGCGCCCCTCCTTCTGGAGGACGCTGCCATTCTTGCTCAGAGGGATCCCAGGTCAGATCACGCAATATGCCATCGTTAATTTCTTCAAACACTTTGTCGACTGCACTGCCTTCCTCAAGCCATTGAGACCAGAAGGACAAGAAGCGGTCCTGATAAAAATAACCAGCAAAGTATGGACCTATCGCCAGGGAATGCATATCTGTGGCACAAACATCCCCACCGCTTGCAACCCACAACGGACAAGACAGAGATTGATAGCTAACCCAGCTATTGCCACCCTGCCCTCCCATTACGCACTTGACCCTGTCAGATTGATCTGCAAAAGCATCTTTCCAGATACTGCACATATCCGCAGTTCGCTTGCCATAGTAATTGAGTCGATAGCCGAAGTCGGATACGCCGGCCTCTGGCCACAACAATTTGCCCTGTTCTTCCATCCAGCGGGCATCAAGGATATATGGGTAAGCAGAATTCCATATCTCATTCCCCAACTCAACGTAAACAGAAAGATCTTCGGCTAAATTCGTCCTGACAAGATCAGCAAATTCTCTTATATATTCATCACTCGCTCTGGCAGGAACATTCAACCAGGGTTCAGCCTTAATCTTGTTCGACAACTCCAATGCCAATTCAATAGGGCCGCCACCATCTCCTGCCCAGGTTGCTGATTCCATCTGAGTTCTCTGGTCCCAAAAACGCTGCTGATTAACGTTAGTACTTTGATATTGCATGAATCGTAGCGAGCGAAACTTGCTCATATCTGCCAGAAAGAGAGGGTGGAAGCGTTGACTCTGATAAATTTCTTCGAAAGCGGTAAAGCTTGTAGCACAATCGGCTGCGGATCGGCCATATAGGAAAGGATTGTCGTCACATATGCCGCCGGGCACGATAACCCTTATATTACGAATATAGTTTCCAGTTTGATCAGGATCGGTAGAACGGATTTGCAAATGAAAGAAGCTGTTCGGATCAAGCTGGACAACGTCACGCCCTGGACTCGAACGCTCCTCTATCTTCCTTGGGCCTGAGTAACGGATTTCTCCAGCGCCCTCATACAGAACGATATATTCGCCGGGTTCATAGTGCTGGTTGTCATGAAGCAGCAGACTTGTAACGTAACGATATTCCTGGCTCGTATCATCTGTATCAGGTAATGTTCGCGGCCAACCATTCTGATCCAGATCTAACTTGTCATGCTCTAAGGTATTATATGTAGCGGGACTCGATGTGGTCCAACTGTGACCACTTCCATCAGATCCTTGCTTCATCAGATCTAACAACATCCACTGACTCGACCAGTAGTTGACTCCTGTTATGTTAAGTCCGATAGGAGAGGACGCATTTACTGCCAACTCTGTATCAGCAATGGCATAAGGCGAACAACAACCAGCGCCAAAAACCACAGCGATTGAAAATTGGCGGATAATTCTTCCAACAGAGTTCTTTGCCATGTTCCTTAGCCTTCCATTCTATGCTTGTTTGAATTGCCGCTAGTTATTTACAGGTGCAGACACCAACAATTAATTAGTAAACAACCTTTTACTGCTGTTTGCATACCGGACATCGGAATAAGCAGTCACCTTAATCAGATAAAGAATCTAAGGAGGTATTCCAGTTTGCTACCGATGTTTCGCGAAGAAAAGCTAACGCAGCATTTGCCAAATAATAGCCGCGTTTTTTCAACGCGGCATAGTACTTTTATCAGCAAAAAGCTGCTATTGATATTTATTAACTATTTTGTTGAGCTAAGTCAGAATTCTCTGATAAACAAAGATACCCATCCATTTATCAACTCTATCTCTTGCTAGCTCTTTTCTTACGAACAGAAGCTCCTACACCAAATACTCCCGCCAATAGCAAGGCTGCAGAAGCAGGTTCTGGCACCCGGGATATTCTGATTTGTGCAATCTCGACCAAGCCATTGTTGCGACTGAAATCAGCGAAGACAGGATCGAAAAAGAAGCCAGCTCCATTGGTTCCACCCAAAACATTACCACCAGGAAACGCCGTAAACCCTGAGTGTTGAGCGATTAGACCAGCAGTGGTAGCAACCCCTTCATCAGGATTTGACTGATTCAGAAAAGCCGCTCCCGTTTCAGTATTGTCCTCTGTACCGGCGTCATAAATATTAGCACCCAATATACTGATCACAATATCACCCACAAAATCACCACCGGCATTAAATAACGCCAGCGGATCAGCATTGCCAAAGAATGCATCATTAGAAGGAATCAGCATGGACGCATAATTCAGATAACGGTGAGCAAGAGGGTCCAGATCGAATGTTGCGGATGCGATATCACCGGGATCAAATATCGGTGCACCCGCAAAACCTGCCGGAGCTGTTAATACAGAACCAATAGAGTCCGCTTGAGAGGCATTAAGTGCCGCATTGAGCGGAGCTGGATTTCCATCTTCAGCCAATCTTTCCAGCGCTGGAGATGCAGCAGCTCCCACATCGAAAGTATCAAAACCACCACTGTGGAAACCTAGCCAGACAGGGGTGAAAAAGAGACCATCGGTGGGAGACTTATTCTCGACTTCCACTTTAATCATGGCTGCATTGGCCTGGGAAATGGATAACCCCAGTAAACCACACAGCAACAAGTGTGCTACACGAAATGTGTTCATTTAAAACTCCTAATTGTCATTATTGGACATCCTGCGGCATCAGGTGGCACGCCGGAGCTACAATTAGGGTTACGCAGCAAATCTCATAATGGATTCACCTGAATAGATATTTTTCTGTTTCTGATAACAGGATTACAATGACAGGCTATGACTAGCTGTCCTCAAACAGAACTCTGGCTGTCACAAAACCTGATTTATCGGTAAGCTGAATATTGATGCTGCTTAAGACCATACCTGATTTAGCAGCACTATCGAGAAAGACCAGCAGGCGGTTAAATTCGATCGAATCAAATCGAAGCCGGATGTGATCAGACTGAGTCCTTTCAGAACGATTAACTCGAATACCAGCAGTACTGGCCAATCGACTAATGTTCTGCTGTGCGCTGACATTATTATTTGTGGTTGTTAATGCTCCCCCTTTGGCTCTTAACACCTCTACCTCAGAAGAGGCTCGTTCCATCCAGAGTAGCAGTTTATTCTTGGCTTCGACTTGACGACTGAGCTGATCATGACGTTGCAGTTGAGGTTGCCAAACAAATAGATAAATAAGTGTAGCCACTACAGCAAAGGTACCTGCTGTAACGCTAATCCGCTCTCGCACAGTCAGACTCTGTAGCCAAGACTGGAACTTGGTTGAGGGTTGGGACATTAGCGCACCTCCCTAAGGGTTAACAAGCCTTCGGTAAACTGGCCTCTTTTGCGCATTGTTTTTATTTCATTGAAAATGCCCAGCTCCGTCAACTTCTGACTGAAACGATCAATAGAAGCGTTTTGCGGTGCACGTAGACTTAGCTGTAATTGGCTCTTGCTCGCCATATAGTCCAGGCTTTGTAACTTTACTTCAGGTTGCAGACTTAGTGCCGGCAGCAATTGATCCAAAAGCACTATAAATGGACTGCCTTGATTAATTTTTCGTAACTGTTTCAGACGCTGCTCAGTCTGAGTACGAACGTTGACAATCCGCTGCGAGTCAGGAAATGTCTTTCGATAAAGTTGATTAAGCTGTTCAGTCACATCTTCTTTTTGTTTTTGCAGCTGTAGATTTTTCCAATAAACCGCAGCGGGGTATGCCAGCATCAATATTAAAGCGATGGCCACCGGCCAGCACCATAGTCTCAATGTCTGTTGAAGTGGATTATTGAGCTGATAATCACCTTGCAACAGATTAATTGCCGGATCAATAGCTAAGTACTCCGCAGGGTTAACAGTATTCGCAGCTTTGCCAACAGAGGAAGAATTCTCCGTTAAATAATCTGTTTGCTGTCCAGCCGCACGGAGGCATTCAGAATCTCCGACAACCACTGACAAAGGCGTACTGAATTGCTTCGCGGCAATCTTCAACCAGCATTGAAAAGATGCAGCGTCGATTGCATAGCCTTGGTAAGGTTTTTCCTGCACGATAACCCGGTTATTCCAGTGCAAAGCTACGGCAACACTCCTCTCACCTTCAGCCCCAGGGTATTGATTTTCTGTAGACTTTACTTGATCTGTGGGAATTTTTTCGTGTAATTTCTCAGCATCCAGTGTTTCTATTATCATAGCCAGAGGTTGTATCCCGGCTTCCTGCAACCAATCAGCCCAAGCCTGCATCTGTTGTTTTGCTATAACCGCAACAGGGTAACAGTTTTCCTCAATCATCGGCCCCCGGGCAAAATGCAACTCATCTATATCATCACAGAGTTGATCCTCCAGCTGATATGGAATGGCATCACGGGCTTCACGACTATTAGTCGGCAGCTTAACCAGAAACTGAGTAGCAGTCGTCGCAGGAACAACGGCATAACAGGGTATACCGACAGCTAGTGTTTTTAACTCATTTAGCTGTTTGGCAGTCTCGATCTGTCCTTGACGCTCAGTCTTTCCGGAGCTGGAATCCCTGACAACCCAACAGATTGTCTGCTCTGCATCAGGCCCTAAAAAAATCAATAATTGGTTGTTCACCGCTTGACTCCATATTGCCGTGAATAAGACAAAAGACCGCTTTCATTAATCCCTAACCGGCTCCGCAACCGCATACGGGCATCGTAGTAATTAACATCGATTGTGGCCAAAAAAAACTTAGACGAGACTGTTAGCTGCTGTTCTATAGCTCCTAGGTGCTGAACTATCTCCGGCTCCAGACGAAGTTGTTCCAGAGGCAGTTGTTGCCAGAATTCTGCAACTTCGCTGAACCCTTCCGCAGGTCTGTTTTGTATCAATATCCGAGCTTCCTCCACACTCAAGGTTTCGTCGAACAACCCACTGATTAAAAGGGCTTGATCTTCCGTGATGGTATTAATATTGATTCTCTGTTCCTGATAGGGCAATGCACAGAAGAAGGGCTCTAAACGTGTCAGGTATTCCGATTTAAAACCTGTAATCAGATTCAACTCAGACAATACTTGAACGGGCCCATTAGCAGATTGATAAGGAGGGGTTATTCCTGAATAATGCAGATCTTCGAAACCTTCCAAGCCAGTGGGAATAACGTCCTTATCCAACCAATCCTGAATGGTAGCTTGAAGACGAGAGATTTCCTCACTCTCAAACTCCAGCAGTTTAAGAAGAGAACGAAACTGTCGCAAGTTCAAATCAAGGGCCTGGGTATCCTGGCTGACTGCTGTTGTCAACTTTGTCAGAACGTTGATATTAAAACATGCTTGTTGATCAGTAATCGCCAGCGCCAAACCGCCCCCCTCAAAAGGGAAATGGTGAGGTCCCTGTGACCAGCTCTGTCCCAAATAAATCAAATTATCAGAGCGACTGCCAGCCGAACCAGCCCCACTTTGGTCATCGCTACCTCGCACAGAATTAACTTGATCATCATTATCTTGAAATAATGCCTGCTTAAGTAACTGCTGCGCTAGTTCCTCTCCACCCAGCGCATACCAATAGGCTTGTCCTTGCTGGGAACGATTCTGGCTTTTCTTAACATTAAACTGCACTCGGGAAGAAACAGCTGTTGCCAGAGTCGCAATTACGGCAACAACCAATAAAACCACAATGAGCGCCATTCCCCGTTGAAGGCGAACATCAGCAACAGTCCGCCTCATATTAGAGGCTCCCCGGTAGCAGTACGTTCTGGGTAATCTTCCCGTACGGTTGCAGAGTGATCTGGAGCTGGAGCGCTTGAGGAAAATCCAAAGGCCTGTTCTGGTTGGGTATCGGCCAGCGAGACTGCCACAGGCCCTCTGTGTAAAAATTGAGTGTTAACGCATCCACATCCTTTAACAACACGCGGCTATGAATGGGAGTTGATGGTGTGGGATCAAGCACTGGAGAAATCTCACGAATCAACTGCCGATCTTCCAGGCGATATTGAACTCGTTCTAAACTTGAGCCTTCAAATTTACGACCGATTAACCGGCGCCCCCCCTTATAAAACGCAAGCAGCAAGCCATTCTCTCCAGAATCCGCCTCAGAGTTAACAGTAAAGACCTGTAGACGGGAGTCACCCAGACTATCGCGTCCATAGCGAGCAACGGCCTGCTCAAGGTCTCGTCGTATTAATTGCTGAGCGGTCTGTAACTGTTCCAACGACTCCAACCGAAGACTGATAATCTCTTCACTACGGATACCGCTATTAAGAGCCAACGCCGAAGCCAATCCGAGCAGCGCCAACAGCCCAACGGAAACAAGAAGCTCTAACAGTGTAAAACCCTGCTGGCGAATCACGGGTTAATCCCTACAAACAGGTTAAGCTCAGAAAGCACCTGTCCCTGTTCAGTTTCTATTCTTAGGTTAACCTTACGAATGGTACTATTTTCAGTTTCATTAACGGCCTGAAACCAGTAAAACGTACGTTCTGCCAGAATATGTTTGCCATTTGAAAGACCCGTTTCAGGAGGCGGTCTTACCAGTGAAAGCTCAACAAGATCATTATGCGCAAGCAGTTCTGCAAAATACTTGGTCTCAAGGTAGTCAGCATGCCTCGCACTTTGCCCCAGAACTTGAAAAAAACCTGCTGTAGCCAAGGCGAAAATAAATACCGCCACCATTAACTCCAGCAAACTGAACCCACTCTGTCTGCTCAGTCTAAACGTCAACGAGCTCCTCACGACGGACCTTCCGCTTCAACAGTCAAGGCACCATCGAAAGACCCAGACAACATCCAACTCCGTTTATCATCTGTACGAGCGAATTTGATGCTGAACTCACTTAGCTGTCCATCGCTTAGAATCAGAATTTGAGGCGTGCTGGCATCATCAATATCTACCGACTCGCCTTCGATATTCAACTGCACTCTGAGATCCTTTGGAAATTTCTGCGCCTTTAATAAGGAGACAGACGTCTCTGGAACCCACTCTTCCCCCTGGTAGCTGAAAAAATGGTACCCGTCAGATGAAAGTAATAAGCCATAATCCTTGCTTCTGAAAACTGATTCTTCCTGGGCAATCAAGATTGCTCGCTTCATACTGACAGCCATTTGTTCCAGATCCTGACCTTTTCTTTCAGGTAGTGCCACACTAACCAACCCCACCATTAAGCCGATAATAAACAGACACAGCAGGATTTCCAGCAGCGTAAAACCTGACTGGCTACCAGTTCGTGATATCCGTCGCAAGCCCTTCACCTCCGGGTTCTCCATCTGCACCCGTTGAATAAATATCATAAGGACCATGCTCACCTGGCTGAATATACTGGTAAGGATTTCCCCAAGGATCTAAAGGTAAACGTTTGATGTAACCATTCTGACTATAGTTTTTAGGGGCTGGGGCGATATCCGGTTTTTTTACCAGTGCTTCCAGTCCCTGATCTGTTGTCGGGTAAGAAAAACTATCCAGCTTATACAAATCCAATGACTGCTCAAGCAACGCAATATCTGCCTTAGCCTTCTGCACCATTGCTTTATCTTGATTCTGCAGGACATTGGGAGCGACCACTGCGACCAATAACCCAAGAATCACGATCACAACCATTATTTCAAGAAGGGTAAAGCCCGATTGATGACGACTATATTTGCCAGACTGCCATTTACCAAGCGACTGCCTGGATTCTCTTTTCATCATACTGCTAAGCTGTCGATCTATGATTGTGTTACACATCCGCTTGTCCATTGATTAACTGATTCTCCTTAAGGAATAACTATTGATAAAAACTGAGGAACGCTTCACAAGACAAAATCCCAACCCGTGATTATATCCCTGTCAGGTTATTTAGTTGCAGGATTGGCAACAGTATTGCCAATACAATGGCTAAAACGATCACCCCCATTGTCAAAATAATAATGGGTTCAAACAGACCTATCAGCCAAGCCAAACGACTTTCAAACTCGACTTCTTGATTCTGGGCCGATCTAATCAGCATCTGTTCCAGCTCACCACTTTGCTCTCCACTGGCAATCATATAAATCAGCATCGGTGGAAAACCGCCACTTTGTTCCAACGAACGAGCAAGACTGCCTCCTTCCCGGACACGCTCACTCGCTTGCTGTACGCTTTTTCTCAAACAAAGATTAGTGACGGGGGTTGATGCGATACTCAAGCTCTGCAACAAATCCAGACCACTCCCGACCAATATCCCCAAAGTCCGGGCAAATTGCAGTGTTTGCTGACAAACAATAAACCCGGCCACCAGTGGAAGCCTTAACTGCATTCGGTGCCAGACAAAGCGTCGCGATTCACGACTTAACAGCCATTTCACAAACAACACAACGCATACCAGAGCGAGTAAAATAAAGACTCCATAAGCAACCAGTCCATCACTGATAAAAATCATCCAGCGGGTTAGCCAGGGTAACGTTTGCCCTACATGATCAAACTGCGAGACGACTTTAGGTACAACGTAGGTCATCAGCAAGGTAATCACAGCAACGGCGACCAGGGTAAGCGCAGTTGGATATAACAACGCCAGTTGAATCTTTCCTCTCAGTTGATGCAGTCGTTCACTATGTTCTGCCAATCGAACAAGAACAGTCCCCAGTGTTCCTGATTTTTCACCCGCATCGACCATCGCCCGGTAAAGTTCATTAAAAGTCTTTGGGAATTCTGATAAAGCGTCTGCCAGGGTATGTCCTTCAAGTACCCGAGATCGAACGGCAATGATAATTCTATTCAACCCTTTGTGATCAGTCTGCCGAGCAATAGCCTGCAACACCTCTTCGAGGGGTAAGCCTGACTCAACCAGCGTCGCCAGTTGACGGGTAAAAAGAGTCACATCCCTGAGGGATACCTTTGCCGACAGTTGCCATTTTTTGTTACTGCCTGACTTACGATGGGCACTTTCAACAGCGATAGGCATCAAGCCCTTTTCTCGCAGTTGCTGCCGTGCTGCGCGGCCCGAATCCGCTTCAATAACCCCCTTGCGCTTACCTCCCTGAGCATCCAGAGCGCTATATTCCCATGCGGACATGATCTAGGCCCTCTGTCCCATCAAACAACGGATCGACCCTTGATTCATTTTTGAGCTACTCATGAATGATCCGTAGGACCTCCTCCGCTGAAGTCATTCCCTGAAACACCAGCTCACGCGCCTCTTCTATCATTGTTGTCATTCGTTCACTCAGATATGCTCGAATCTCTGCTTCCGCTGCCTGATTGTGAATCAATTCGGCCATTCCAGCATCCACTGACAACAATTCGTAAACTCCGATCCGTCCTTTGTAACCACTATGATTACACTGATCGCATCCATTCTCACTTGCCTTAAAAATTCTGTGCCCCTGATAACGTTCACCTGCTATACCCAAACGCAAAGCTTCATCTGTCTCAAGCTTATAAGGCGTTCTGCAGCTCTGACAAAGACGCCGGACTAATCGCTGCGCTAATACTGCTCGCAATGTTGTCGCTATTAAATAACTATCCACGCCAATATCATTCAGCCGGGTAATAGCCCCCAGTGAATTGTTGGTATGCAATGTTGATAAGACCAAGTGCCCGGTTAAACTGGCCTGAACAGCTATTTCCGCCGTTTCAAAATCCCGTATTTCTCCCACCATCATGACATCGGGATCCTGACGCAGCATCGCACGCAATCCTTTTGCGAAGGTCATGCCCGTTTTACTGTTGACCTGCGTCTGCCCAACCCCTTCCACCGCATACTCGATAGGATCTTCAATGGTCAGAATGTTTCTTGATCGTTCATTGAGAAGGCCAAGTCCGGCGTAAAGAGTCGTTGTTTTACCGGAACCAGTCGGGCCCGTAACAAGAATGATGCCATTAGGTTTAAGCAAAGCCTGCTGTAGACGATCACTGATTATCTCTGGCATTCCTAATTGGGGCAATCCCATGCGACTGCCTTGCTTATCCAGCAACCGCATCACTATCCGCTCACCATGACTTGAGGGTAGTGTGGAAACACGAATATCCAACGCCCGCCCTGCAATTCGCACACTGATTCGACCGTCCTGAGGCACTCTCTTTTCAGCGATATCCAGTTTAGCCATAACTTTAATTCGGGAAATCAGCAAAGCAGCCAATTTATGATTGGGTGAGATCACTTCTCTCATCACACCGTCCACCCGGAGCCTGACCGAAAGTGATTTTTCATAGGGCTCGATGTGAATATCCGAAGCACCTTCTTTAATGGCTTCGGTAATCAATGCATTAATCAGTTTGATGATCGGAGCATCATCTTCACCTTCTAACAGATCATCATCTTCAGGCAATTCTTCGACCAGTTTAAACAGATTGACCTCATCACCAATTTGCTCCATCAACACCATGTTAGCCTGGCTATTCTGCTGATAGGCTGCAGCAAGCATCAGCTGAAACTGCTCACTATCAACAAGTTTCAGCTCCAATTCCACACCATAATAACGGCGTACCTCAGCGATAGCCGTCAGAGGCGTGTTTTCTGTTATATGAAGTTGCATCCGCTGCTCATCTTCAGCTGAAGCAAACAGTTGAAACTTATTGGCAAAGCTAAAAGGCATAAGCCCCTTTGTCATAGGTAACGTCGAAGCTGACGGACTTTTAGCATTGAGGTCTTCCAATATCGTTGAACTCACCACTATTCAGGCCCAAATAAGTGAGCACTGGCAGGCCCCATACCAGTCCATTCCGGAAGAGCCAATGGCTTACTGTCCTCAGGGAAAAGATTGATACCGCCGTTTTCCTGCAGCATTTGCTGAGCCTTGATATAAAGGTATTTACGGCTACTGATTTCAATCATGGTCTCAGAGTCTCGGATAATCGTTGGCCGAATAAATACCATTAGGTTTCTGCGAACCCTCTTTGACTTATCAGACTTGAAAGCACGACCAATTCCCGGCAAATCTCCCAGCAATGGCACCTTATCACTGTCTTGCTGAATGTCGTCATCCACCAACCCACCAAGTACAATGGTCGCACCATTTTCAATCATCACTGTTGTATCAATGACTCTTTTGTTAATGATGATATCGGACGCGGTTAAACCGGTCAGAGAGGATACCTCCTGCTCTATTTTCAACTGCACAGTATTCCCTTCGTTAATCTGCGGTTGAACTCCAAGTTTAATACCAATGTCCTCTCGCTCGATGGTCTGAAAGGGGTTTCCATTGTTGTCACTCGCTGTCGATCCCGTCAGTATCGGGACATTCTGGCCCACATGAATAGAAGCCTCTTCATTATCCATGGTCATTAGTACCGGCGTGGAAAGCACATTAGAATTGGAATCACCCGAAAAGGCTTTAATCAATGCCGCAAAGCTCAAACCACTGCTGGAAATGCGGCCCAGTCCCAGACTGATACCTTCAACCCCGGCAAGCGCATCTGCTACAGAGTCCCCCCCATCAGTGGAACTTGCAGCCCCCAGTAAACTATTCCCAAGATTCTTAAAATTAGTGGCGCCACCTACGAGCCCACTACTGTCAGGATCTCCTCGAAACAACCACTGAACTCCCAACTCTTTCGCTCTATTTTCGGTAATTTCAACGATGATCGCTTCAACCAGAACCTGAGCACGACGAATATCCAGCTGTTTGACCACAGCCTCCAGCTCTTCGATTATCAAAGAGCTGCCAGACAACACAATGGCATTCGTCTGTTCATGAGCTTTTATATGAACATTAAGCCGCTTGGCTGTAGGATTTTGATCAAGACTCTGTGATTGCTCAGTCTTAATCATGGAGTCACTGACACTTTCCAACAACGTGGCCAGTTCTTCAGCCTTGGCATACTTCAAATAGACAACCTTGGTATTAGTTGCCGTTTTAACTTCGCTGTCCAGCCTCTGAATAATTTTCTTTAAATAGGCCCGGCTCTGGCTGTCCCCTCGTATCAGTAAGCTATTGGTTCTTTCATCCGCTGTAATAACCGGTATCGCTCTGGCCACCTGCTGACCTTTAGCTTGTTCTCTTATCAATGAGGTAAGAATCCGACTCATCTCCTTGGCAGAAGCATTGTTCAGCTTGATCACCTCCATGGAATCAGTATCAGCCTTATCCACCCGGGCGATAATTTCCAACAACCGGCGCACATTTGATTTCTTATCGGTAATCAAAATGACATTGGAAGCGGCGTAGGGAGCAATAATACCGCTCTTGTTATCAACCAAAGGGCGAAGAATAGGAACCAGTTGGTTAACTTCAACATTGGTCACCTGCACTACACGGGTAATTATCTCTTCACTGGGGGGGGGGACATTATTATCTTCCCCTTCAACCCCAATGCCTTCGAGTTTTGCCGCCTGTTTAGGAATAACTTTAAGAATATTATTGCCAAGATCCACCACCGAATAGCCGCTGACTCCCAGCTGCACCAGAAATATTTCGTAGAATTCAGCTGCACTGACAGGCTTTGGGCTTTGTATATTGACCCGACCCTTAACCCGCTGATCTACAATGATGGTTTTGCCACTTAGTTTACCGACTGTAGCGATGAATTCGCGGATATCCGTATCCCGCATATCCAACGTAAACTCTTCGGCATGACTGGAAAGTGACCAAACGAGAAAACAGCTGAGTAATAGTGTGCAGAGGGGTTTCAAGCTCATAAACTGCCTTATAGGTATAATCACGTTAACAGAATAATCCAGTGATGGTTATTGAGGTAACTTTAATGAGGAGTGTCATAAAAGTAAGAGGCTGGATCATGGGTAAACTTAAAGAGACGGATTTTTGGATGCCCGATGGGAACGATTATGCTGAACCTTGATGGAGCTATTAAGAGGCTTGGTTCTCGCCTGTACGCGCTGAATTGCCCGCTTCTTCAAGTTGTTTAAAGCCTCTGCAATATTTCCTGAATCCTCACCCTGCTCTTCAACGCCAGGAGAGCTATTAATTGGGTTAGTATTCTTTTTGGCTTCCAGCACCAGGGTTTCCGGATGCTCACCGCGCTTTAAATAAACCTTACCAGCCTCAACCTTTTCCAATAAAACCGACTCATCCATATTTAAAAACTCTCCGGTTTTATAAGCCTGTTGCTTCCCTCTGTAGCTCAAAATAGCAACACCTTCGCCATTACTACCCTGGACGATCCCCAATACCTTGGCATTTAAAGGAGGTAAGCGTTTACGAACGTTATTGGGACGGGGTTTCGGCGGTGGGGGCGATGATTTTAGCGCGACAATTTGACCAAAGAGGTTTTCGCCAATGAGGCTATCCAACTGATATGCGGGCTCAGCTACAGCGGAATCTGCTCGCTGAGGTGAATGGGGAACGGTGGTAGTGTAAGAGGATAGTATGCCATGACCCAAGAGCTGCCAAAACAACACTGCACCTGACGCCAGCAATCCTGCGATAGCTGCTAAGGCCAGTAGATTCAGCGTTCTATGTGACAACATTCCGGTCTGCATCCTGCGACTTCCTTCCGTAATTTTGTGTAGACATTCCTGTACCCATATTTGTTCTCGCTACAAATATGCTGCGGGAAGTTCAGGAGTCTTTGGTCAACAAAACCAACGAATCGCGCCAAAAGTCGCTATCAAATTGATTCTCCAGCCAGTTCTATAACTAGTTCAATATACTAACTATACTGTTGGGATTCTAAAACAAATGGGCAGGCTTTGTCATTACTTTTACCGGAGAGACAGACAGGGCACGTTACTAACGTTCTTTCGGACGCTATGCCATTTCTAAATATACTCTGGTCTATAGTCTTACCAGAATACAGAGAGAGGCCAGTTAATTCCACTGACCTCTCCAATTCAAACGAGTTGCTCTAAGAAGAACAACAATACGGTTAGCACTGCCGCTACTCCCACCATCCATGGCGTGTACTTCACTGCATGGTTCAGAAGGTCTAGCATAAGCTCACCAATTTCACCCCTAAGTATAGACAGGGTTCACACAAAGACACGCTAATATAGAAAAAACTTTCTACCCCGTAGATTAATAACTGACTATCTGAGTTTTTATCCTATATATTGAACACTTCAAGCAGGTATAAAAGATCATAACCAATTGAAAAATAAATCAAATAAAAGCCATGCCCGGAACTCATATCTACTCAAAGGGAGAAACATACATCCTCCCAAGGCTTCAGTGACATTATAAATCAACGTCGTAATAACAACGCCCATCTGCCAAGATGAACAATGCTGGCCAATGCCGAAGCAAAATAAGTCAACGCAGCGGCCTTCAGCACCATTCTAACTGCTGATACCTGCTGTTCTTGTATATACTCACCTTCGATGAGTATCGGTAGTGCCTTATTGAAACTGGCATCCCATTCTTCAGGAAGCATAATCAAATAAGCCGAAGCTCCCATCAACTGCAGAATCAAACTGATCACAACAACAACCAACATTAGGGCGGGGACTTTAACGATCAGGACGAGAACGGGGATCAGCAGTAGCAGCAATTCTCCCATTTTTCGAAATCCCATCGCTATGGGTATATATTTCCGTCGAAGTTCGAAAATACGCTCCTGCCGATGATATTGAATTGCATGACCAACCTCATGGGCAGCAACGGCAACGGCTTTTAAAGATCGACCGTTATAGTTACTGGGACTGAGTCGCACTGCCGGACCTGAGGGGTCAAAATGATCACGTCCTTCATCGGTTTGCTCAACAACAACTCCTACCAGTTTAAAACGCTGAATCAAGTGATCTGCCAATTCACCACCAGTGCCAGGCATATCACTAACGTCATCACCAAACTTCTTCATTGTGTGACGTACCCATAATTGAGGGGCGTAAATCAACAGAATCAAAGCCAATGTTAAAATGGCATACAACATGAGATGACCTCTGAAAGAGTTATTTTCGCATCCTTAGACGACTGCCTTATACTGGCCATATGACCCTGGAAGGTTAGGCAAATTCCTCAAAACCTGAGGTTTTCCTTCGCTAAGCTTCTACTAAATGGGAAGCTCGGTGGTAAATTTGATTTCTTCCATAGAAAAGCTGGAAGTGACATCAGTCAGCCCATTGACCCGGTTGACCAGTTTCTTGTAGAACAAATCAAACGCAGCGATATCTTTGACCACAACTCGCAGCAAGTAGTCCCATTCACCGGCCATACGATAACTCTCAACCACTTCATCCAAAGCATTAACCGTCTCAGTAAAGTTTTCCAGCCATGCACTGTCATGGTATTGGGTTTTTATATGTACGAAAACCGAGACCCCCAGCTCAAGTTTAGCGGCATCCAACAACGCAACCCGAGACTTTATAACTCCCTGCTGCTCAAGACGTTTGATTCGCTTCCAGCAAGGCGTGGATGATAAGTTAACCTGCTCTGCTATTTCATTCAGCGACAGCGTTGAATCTTGCTGTAATATTCGCAAAATCCTCTTATCTATAGAATCCATAGAATTTACTCAATAACAAATTCAGCAATCATAGAATAATTTTCTATTATTATTCTATGATTGCTGTTTAATTGAAAATTTTTTCCCCTTTTTCTCACCTACCATTAAAGGAGTAATCTGAATAGAAAGTCACCAACCGGCGTCCGCTGATTTACACGGATCATCTCTGGTGAGTCGTTAGCCACCAGACCAACAGCAAAGAGAAGAAATAATGCATAACTGGGTCAAAGAATCGATCAGAAAAATTTCAGCTGACTATCAACGCTCTGCCGATACCCATTTAATCAAGCTGGATCTGCCAGCGCTGGCCGGTATCGATATCTACCTTAAAGACGAAAGCACTCACCCCACCGGCAGTCTTAAACACCGGCTTGCTCGGTCTCTTTTCTTGTATGCTTTATGTAATGGAAAGATAAATAGTGACACAACTGTGGTCGAAGCTTCCTCTGGAAGCACTGCTGTATCTGAAGCTTTTTTCGCACGAATGATTGGCATTCCATTCATAGCAGTTATGCCTCGCAGCACCGCTCGCAGCAAAATCCAGCAGATTGAACTCTACGGTGGCCACTGTCACTTTGTCGACTGTGCGACCCAGATGCGCTCCGAATCTTTACACTTGGCTGAATCGATAAACGGATACTTTATGGACCAGTTTACTTACGCTGAAAGAGCTACTGACTGGCGGGGTAACAACAATATTGCAGAGAGTATTTTCAGCCAGATGGAACAGGAACCCTATCCCGTTCCTCATACGATTGTTATGAGCGCAGGCACCGGCGGCACGTCAGCAACCCTGGGCCGGTATATCCGATATAAAGGCTACGATACCCAACTGATCGTAGTTGATCCGGAAAACTCTGTTTTTTATGACAGCTATATTTGTAAAGATCGCAACCTCATTGGTGAACATGGTAGTCGTATCGAAGGCATTGGCCGCCCGCAGGTAGAACCTTCTTTTCAACCTGATGTCATTGACCATATGATACAGGTTCCCGATCTTGCCAGCATCGCTACAATTCATTGGTTGGAAAGTCTTATCGGTCGTAAAGCAGGAGCATCAACCGGCACCAACTTATGGGGAGTCCTGCAAACAGCCAGACAAATGAAGGAAAAACAACAGACGGGCTCTATTGTCACGCTGATGTGCGATAGTGGCGAGCGTTACCTGGACACTTATTACAATCACGACTGGTTGCAGCAGAATATTGGAGATATTCAGCCTCATTTGGACCAACTGGCAAGTTATGGCTGATTGATTCAAACCTCACTCGGACGGAAAATTAGACAGCGAGGAAAACACCACCAGATCCCTTAGCTGTCTAATTCAGAAACCTGACTTGCATTGAAAGCTTGTCAACCCGACCCGTCAGAAAGTGGGAATTTCAGCAGATGCCCGGATTAGGAATCAGGTAATAAGCTGGCTAACAGTTGCCGGACATCCTCAGCTGCAAACGGCTTATCACACATAGCAGACACTCCCGCCTGCTGAACACCGGAAAGCCGCCCTTGATTTTCTTCGCTGGTCACCATCAGAATCGGTACCGATTGCTGAGTACTTCGCTTACGAATCTGCTCAGTCAACTCTTTACCATTAAGGTTAGGCATATTGTAATCAGTCACCACCAAATCAAAGAAATTGTCTTTCATCTTCTCCAGGGCATCTTGACCATCACAGGCTTCGACGAAATTACGGATACCCAGACCAGTAAGCACTTTTCGAATAAACTTACGAGCCAGCGGGCTGTCGTCCACCAACAAAACATTCAACAACTCCAGATCCTGCTCCTGCAGTGCCATTCCTTCAGGCTCAATGTTATGGACAGTGGTCTTCAATGCTGTGTTCAGCTGTTCCTCAGTAAACGGCTTAGGTAAGACGGCTGTAGCACCGGCCTGCTTAACAGGATCAAGATAACGAAATTGGGTTTCGCTGGAAATCAATACAAAAGCCACATCCTTCAACAGCGAATCGCCTCTGAGTTGGCTCAGGAGATCAGCGCCGGACATATCCTGCAGGTATAAAGCTGAAATCAATAGATCGGGGGTATCTTCGCGGGCACCTTGCAATGCTTCTTCACCCGTACTACAACCAACGATGCTGCTAATCCCCACTGAATTGAGGTGGTTTTCGATGATCCGACGCTGCACCTTGGAAGGCTCAACAATCATTACATAGAGTTCACTGATTCGCATAAATGGGATCCTGAGTCCGAGTTGACGGCCTGATCGAAGTTATAGACACTTCATAGTTTTAGACAGATTATAGCTTTAGACACTTTCTATGGTCGTAGGCACTCTATATCTTAGGCACACTATATCTATAGCCATAGGCTCTCTAAATTTACAGAATAAGTTACAGACTAAATGAGAAAGTGGTTGTGAAGCAACTGTCTGTGAACCTTCGGCTGGTTCTAAAGGGAGTCCTCGGGATTTTTTTAAACAAAAAACGCCATTGTCTGCTATAAAATCTGATTCTTGCTACGCTGGACTTGGCACAAAGGCTCAGTCGCGATAGCATGCAGCGCCATATATATAATGGAATACAACCCTAATGATGACCACGCTCCGCGAAGCGATGTATTTCTCGCGTAACCAATTTCAACCATTGCTGATTATCGCTCTGCTCTCTGGTGTCCCCTTCTATTTCCTTGAGATCATTACGATGTCAACGGAAGGAGACCCCGATCGCAATACAGCAATCGGTATCATGATCGTATCCATGTGCCTGAATGTGATCCAGTTTGGTGCCGCAATGCTGTATATCGATCATGTAAGCCACGGACGTGCGATTTCAGTCAGCAAGGCTATCGGTATGGCCCTGGCCCGCTTTGCCGGCCTGTTCGTACTGAATATTCTGATGGCCATTGTGATCGGTACAGGTCTGTTGTTACTTGTTATTCCGGGTATATTCTTTGGCTATAAATTATTCTTCTCAGAAATTTATCTATTACTTCAACAACAGGACCCAATAACTGCGTTGAAGTCCAGCTTCAATGCAACAACCGGTCTGGCATCCGAATTACTACCCCCTTTGCTCGCCTGGGGTATCGTTGCGGTAACAGCTTCAATGCTCGGCTCTTCAATTGTTCACAGCGCCGAAGGCCTGGAGTGGGCTGCTTTACTCTTGCACCAGATAGTGATGATGAGTTTAAGCATTTATGGCTGGGCTCTTGCCTATCGCCTCTATCAGCGCTATCTGGAAAGCTCTATTGACGAATAACAGCATCTTTTTCCAATTAGATCCTTAGTTATTAAGGCCTGAATTATTCCGGTCTGCGCACTATGAGCGACCGGGCTTTCGCCAGTTTGATGCTATACAGAGAACTAAGGCACCAATGCTTAAAGAGAGGTTATGCAACGCTCTTTTACTGATACAATAATGAGGTAAAGGGGCCAGCTCGCAGGATTAAGAAGCTTCTGTCAATGACTAAGGAGGCCGAGCTATTATGCATTGTTTCCACAGATGCACTTTATCACTCATAACACTCCTGACCTTAGGGGTAGCTGCCACCGTCCACGCGGATATCTACAAATGGTATGATAAAGATGGAACAGTCAACTACAGCCAACAGCCTCCTGTGGGAGTAGAGGCAGAACAAATCAGACATGCTGATAAAGCTGCCACCCGCCCAAACTCTCTAGCGAATTCAAGACAAAGTATTAGCAATTATTTAAAACAGTACGCAAGCCCGTCAGAACAGGATCAAATCAAAAAAGCCTCCCGTTCATCCAGCCAGTCCACTTCCTCCAATGAATCCGCCAAGGAAAATGATGACGGGAACACGTACGCTAAAAAGTCCCGAAAACAAAAAAAGCTGCGTAATCTCACCGAGCAAAAAGAGGCTTACAGAGTTCGTAACGCATTAGGCAATAAACGCAAAGGGGGAGATGAAGTCACAAACAGGGTAAAAATACCCAGCAAGCTATCAAAGAAACTGGCTGATAGGAGCAAATAGTCTAACCGGAGTCCAGGCTACGATTATCCTCTACAAAGAATAAGCACAGCATATTAGGTAAGGCCTATCAGCCAAGATCAGTATACTTTTGTCGAATATTCACATGCTGTGTACGAAAATGAGCAAGTCTATCAACCCTTCCGTATTAGTATTAAGCGACCTAAGTTTCAGCAATATCACTGTGAGAAAACCAGACAATGACAGGCAAAATGATAGTATTTAAGGGCAAAGTGATTCCTGAGTGGATCGACTATAACGGTCACATGAACGATGCTTGCTACGTAACGGTTTTCAGCAAAGCAATTGACGAGTTTATGATTCATATCGGCCTTGACGAAGCTTTCCGAGAGCAACGTCAAGTGTCCATATACACACTGCAAAGCATGGTGCACTATCTTCAGGAAGTCAGTGAAGGAGAACCGCTGCGGGTAGAAGTTCAATTGCTGGAGAGTGACAGTAAGAAACTTCGGGTATTCTTTACAATGCTGCAGGATGACAAAAATGAAGAACTCGCAGCGATGGAAACCCTGTTACTGCATATGGATATGGCGCTCCGCAAAGCGGCGCCTTTTCTCCCAGCAACCCAGGCTCGGATAGACGGGATACAGGACTCCCAACGTCTGCTGGAATTTCCTGCCCTGGCAGGTCGAAGCATTTCGCTCAGCAGACCTAAGAGTAGCTAGAAAGCCAAGCATCTTAACTTATAGCACAGAGTTGCCCACAAATACTGTGGACAACTCTGTTAAAAAAGTGAGAAGAAAATGCTCTGCGGCCGCACAACACACTGACGGCTCTATTGGGTTATTCTTTGATCAACTACCAACCCCATACTCCGACTTACTTTTTATGGCCCATCATTTTAGCCGTTGCCCATTTGAACAATAGAAATAAGACAATGGCAATTACCCCCAGGGATTCAATGGACGAGAAAAATCCAATAACGAACCGTAAACGATAGAGAAAAAGAATGACGATGCAAACCAATAGCAGTAAAAGCATTAGACCCGATAATCGCCCAAAGCCAGGTAAGCGTTCAAATGCCATTTTTCGTCGTATCAGATAAAACACCAACCCCATCGATAAAATGGGCAGGAAGTAGACCACTGCATTTACTTCCAGCATATTTTGATGAGCAATAAGTAGCGCATAGAAAACCAGGGTGGCGGCAAACATTCCCGGAAAACTGACAAGGTAAACGACTCCGGACAATGCATAATGTGCGACACCGGGACTACCCGCAGGTTTAGCCATGTAACTTAAAATAAATGTTATCAAGGGAATAGTTACAAAAAATGCTATCACTTCATGATTGTGAGCAGATACCAGCGACAGTAATTCATTAACGCTCATAAAAAATATTCCAACTAAAACAAACCCTAATACTTCGGATAACCACAGCAGCGATTGTCTTTCTCAGAACCTGTAGACTGGTCAGAAAGAAATACCTCCCTGGCTATAAAACTATTCCACCGGCCAGTCCCTGGGCTCATTCCTATCACACTTTTTACAGCCAAGCGCAGTCCCCAACATAGATCGACGACCATTTTCCGTCTGGGTCCAGGGCCGGTTTATCCAGGGTGGCTGGTGCCGCACGTGCTGAAAATGACCACACACAAGTCTGGCTACCCAAAAACATTCTTTATCCAGATGATAACCTATGATCTTTTGTTTCATTACCTACTGCTACTAAAGGGAGAGTAAGCAAGATTATAGGAAGACTGTTGGTTCCACCAGATCCCGTAGATATCGCAACAGCCAACGAATTAGCTCAATGACCCGCTCAAACCATTGTCGGACAGCGGCTTGCTCTGTAATAACCAATATTGTCATGACAAGACCTCCATTTGATGGTTCCGGCTCTACTTAAAGGATAGCCCGAACAGCGGTATCTACACCCTTCAAACTGTGTTAATGAGCTGATAAAACCCACATTCAGAACGATATTAATAGGCGGTCACCAGCGCTCTGATTACAACCTGAAGATGTACTCTCGTTCAGCTATCTCAACCGAATTTATTTACCAATAACAAACGGCCGGGAGTAAGGTCAGCATGAGCGGCCATACAGTATGGAATTGTCGCAATCTTAAATAGCACGTTCTTGAAGGAATCATTTATTTCTCGAAGAACGTACAATGAAGTCAGTCAGCGAGTTGCTATCACTATCGCTGATTCAACTATGACCATTGCCCTCTACCTATTTGCACAAATACTTGTATGGAAAGATTCCAGTTATGGAGTTCGCACAACTAAAAGCCTTTGTTACTGTTGCCGATGAACGCAACCTGACCCGGGCAGCCTCTCTGCTTTTTCTTACGCCTCCCTCGGTCAGTGCCCGAATCAAGGCGTTGGAAGACGAGCTTGGATATCAACTGTTTATCCGCACTCCTACCGGGATGGAACTCAGTTTTGAGGGACGGCAGTTAAAACCGGAAGCGGAGCAACTTCTGCAAAACCTGGATAGATTTTCAGATAATGCCAAAAGGCTGCAGGGAAAGATCGAAGGAAAGTTGAGCATAGGGTTGAATACCAGTCCTTCATTATTAAAAGCTTCTCCGTTAGTCGCCGGTTTACAGTGCTGCTATCCACAACTTGAGGTCAGCTTGCTTCCGAGCATTTCCGCCAGGATCTGCGAACAGGTGGCCAATGGAACAATGGACGCCGGCTTTGTTTATGGTGCTACATCACAGGATTCCCTTGCAAAGGTCCATTTACAGAAAACCCGGGTAATCGTTGTCGCCCCGCAAAGCTGGCAATATAAGCTGCACAATCTCAAACCTGAAGAACTAGCGCGACTCCCTTGGATATGGGTATCGACAGTATGCCCTTATATTCACTTACTGGAAAATTTATTCGGTGTTGGATGCTCCCCGACAAACGTTGCTGCTTCAGCAGATGATGAACAGGCAACAATAGACTTGGTTAAAGCAGGTGTCGGTCTTGGAATCGTTGATGAAAATCTAGCCGCATCTGAGCTGGAAAAGGGCTCCGTTGTCCAGGTTGATATCGAAAACACAACCATCGACCTGTCATTGATTTACCAGTCCAGACGGCGGCAAGATCCTCTTATTCTGGCTTTATTGCAAACCCTAAAAGGTACTTGGCAGTTGTAAGTGAGATGGAAGTAGATCACACACCCAGGGGTAAGCTCGCCTACCAGTCTGAAGAGAGTTAGAACACTTCTAACGGGCTGTTCCAAACTTTCAAATGGATCCCCCCACTGACCAGAGTTATGCTGGCTGCAAGCAAAAACAGACAGGGGTTGGCCTAGGAGCAAATCCATCTATCGATGTAAGAGGTGTAAGCGGTAAATAAACCCCACCTGTTACCAGGGCTGCTCGCCAGCTAAGGTCATGATCTCTGAATTAAGGAGATCATAATGACTGCCAATGAACTGAAAGCCCTTCGAGAGACCTGGAAACAGCATCTTGATACGTGGAAGCAAAGTGGCCAGTCCCA
>NZ_MIEQ01000042.1 GCF_001968815.1 Motiliproteus sp. MSK22-1
GTTTATTGAACTGGCGGGTGAAGCCTCTGAAGGGGTGCGCTTACCGGCCGCAGCCCTGCTGGTGGCGGATATCCTCGAAGACGGCGATAAGCAAAAATCGGTGCTGATGGCCTATAAAACCGCCTATGAAGCCAAACACGGCCCTGTCTCCACCTTTGGGGGGCATGCTTATGATGGCTTGATGATTGCGTTAGAAGCGATCGATCGTGCCAACAGTACCAAGAAGAAAATCGTCCGTGCTGAGATTGAAGCCACGCAGGACTTTATCGGCACCGGCGGTATCTTCAATATGACCAAAAATGATCACCTGGGCCTCGACCTGGATGCTTTCCGGATGCTGGAGATCCGCAACGGAAACTGGACGCTGGTGAAATAATACCGGTTTTCTTTTTTCCTGCATGATCCCTGCGGTTGATTGCCGGAGTGTGTCGATGTTGCGGATCATGGGTCATGAATGAGTGGCCAAGGGTCCGTCTGACAGACTCCGGTGAGAACGGCGGGGCGAGGTAAGCATATGTTTGATCAGATAATACAGTTCTTGGTAACCGGTCTGTCGGTCGGTTCCACCTATGCCCTGGTGGGGCTGGGGTTTGCCATTATTTATAACGCCTCCGGTGTGGTGAATTTTGCCCAGGGCGAGTTCGTGATGCTGGGGGCCATGTCGGCCGTTGGCTTGTTGGCCGCCGGTGTGCCTTATCCGCTGGCCCTGATTGTCGCCACTTTGATCGTGACGCTGGTGGGGATGGGACTGAACAAGTTCGCCATTGAACCCGCCCGGGGCGCCACGGTGGTGGCCACCATTATTATCACCATCGGGGCTTCGATCTTCTTACGCGGGGCCGCTTTGCTGATTTGGGGCAAAGATATCTTCAGC
>NZ_MIEQ01000043.1 GCF_001968815.1 Motiliproteus sp. MSK22-1
GTTTATTGAACTGGCGGGTGAAGCCTCTGAAGGGGTGCGCTTACCGGCCGCAGCCCTGCTGGTGGCGGATATCCTCGAAGACGGCGATAAGCAAAAATCGGTGCTGATGGCCTATAAAACCGCCTATGAAGCCAAACACGGCCCTGTCTCCACCTTTGGTGGGCATGCTTATGATGGCTTGATGATTGCGTTAGAAGCGATTGATCGTGCCAACAGTACCAAGAAGAAAATCGTTCGTGCTGAGATTGAAGCCACGCAGGACTTTATCGGCACCGGCGGTATCTTCAATATGACCAAAAATGATCACCTGGGCCTCGACCTGGATGCTTTCCGGATGCTGGAGATCCGCAACGGAAACTGGACGCTGGTGAAATAACACCGGTTTTCTTTTTTCCTGCATGATCCCTGCGGTTGATTGCCGGAGTGTGTCGATGTTGCGGATCATGGGTCATGAATGAGTGGCCAAGGATCCGTCTGACAGACTCCGGTGAGAACGGCGGGGCGAGGTAAGCATATGTTTGATCAGATAATACAGTTCTTGGTAACCGGTCTGTCGGTCGGTTCCACCTATGCCCTGGTGGGGCTGGGGTTTGCCATTATTTATAACGCCTCCGGTGTGGTGAATTTTGCCCAGGGCGAGTTCGTGATGCTGGGGGCCATGTCGGCCGTTGGCTTGTTGGCCGCCGGTGTGCCTTATCCGCTGGCCCTGATTGTTGCCACTTTGATCGTGACGCTGGTGGGGATGGGACTGAACAAGTTCGCCATTGAACCCGCCCGGGGCGCCACGGTGGTGGCCACCATTATTATCACCATCGGGGCTTCGATCTTCTTACGCGGGGCCGCTTTGCTGATTTGGGGCAAAGATATCTTCAGC